>NZ_JACHEH010000003.1 GCF_014201415.1 Chelatococcus composti | reverse complement strand
GACTTTCCATCAGGTTGAGCTTGAACAACCCGACCCTACCGGAAAAACACTGGTGACCGACGCTATCCTGCTACACCACGCCCCGGGACATCATCCGAGGTGGCCGCCACGACAACGCTCCGGCCCGCATGTAAACACAAGGTTATCATTATTTTAATATACACACGGAAAACCGGACGGAACCCAGATAATCCTTCATGTACACTACATGTCAATATGCACTAACGCACATAAGCATATTTTATCTATAAATATACACGCTGATACATATATTTAACGTCCGCATCTTGGTATCCTTCAGACGCATTCCTGCTCCGGCGGGCGCAGAAAAATGGCCGCTGCAGCGGCGCATCGCCCGCCCCTTCGGTGCCTGTCGGCAACTGCGCGAGAATGGCGGACGAGGCCTTCCATCGGGCGGAGAAGGCCCCTATATTCTGGGTGCCGCCGCAAGGCGGCTATGGCGATAAATGGCCATCGCAATAAACCCATCGGACCCGGGGGCGGTACCCGGCGCCTCCACCAAAACGCGGGCGGGCCTCGCGTTTCGGCGGGGGCGAAATAGGATCGACGAGGGTGTAAAGGATGCGCTTTCGCCCGGCATGGTTCCGCCGTTATCGGGCCGAACTTATAGTTGCCAACGACAACTATGCTCCGGTCGCCGCGGCTGCGTAATGCAGCTTAGGCAACCGATCCAAAGTCCTGCCGGTTAGCCCCGGCAGGCGGGGTTCGGAGGCACCTGGCAACAGAAGCCTCCACTTTCTCGTCAATCGCCGGCTAGAAGGCATCGCTCCAGAACACATGGCGAAGGATCTCATCCGCTACGACCTGCTCGTCCAGGAGGCGCTCAGGGGCGTCGTGCGCAAACTGCTGGCCGATGCCGAGCGCGACGGCCTGCCCGGCGATCACTATTTCTATATCTCCTTCCGCACCGACCATCCGGGCGTGCGTCTGTCGAGCCGCCAGCGGGAACGCTACCCGCACGAGATGACGATCGTGCTCCAGCACCAGTTCTGGGATCTCTCCGTGACGGAGCAGGCCTTCGAAGTCGGCCTGTCCTTCCAGGGCGTGCCCGAGAAGCTGCTGATCCCCTTCGATGCGGTGGTCGGCTTCTACGACCCGTCCGTCCAGTTCGGTCTCAAGTTCGGCCAGGATGGCGAGGCTGGCGAGGCGGAAGCCGCCACGGGCGCCTCCTCTGCTGCCGAGGCGCACGAGACCCATCACGAGCCTGCCGAGGCGGCGGCCCCGGCGACCAGGATGGAGGCTCCGGCTGGGGAGGAGCCCGCTGCAAAGGAGCCGGTTGCGGCCTCTGCCCCGTCTGCCGAGGAGCGCCGGCCCGACAACCGTGCGGACAGCAAGGGCGCCCAGGTGGTCAGCCTCGACGCCTTCCGCAAGAAGACCTGACACAGGACTTTCCCGCCGCCCGCTCTCGTCGGTTCGCGGCGACTCGGCCTGTGCCGGTTGGCTCTCGAGATGAAAGGGACTGCCATGTCCGATGCATCCGGAACGACGACCGAGGCCGAGAGCGGAAACGTCCGGCAGGAGCAGGACAGCTTCGGCCCCATTGACGTGCCCGCGGACCGGTACTGGGGTGCCCAGACCCAGCGCTCACGCCAGAACTTCCGCATCGGCGGCGAGCGCATGCCGGTACCACTCATCCGCGCGCTCGCCCTCATCAAGCGTGTCGCTGCCGAGGTCAACAGGGAGCTCGGCCTGCTCGAGCCGCGCCTCGCCGAGGCCATCATCACCGCCGCCGACGAGATCCTCGCGGGCAAACACGACGGGGAGTTCCCCCTCGTCGTCTGGCAGACCGGCTCCGGCACCCAGACGAACATGAACGTCAACGAGGTGATCGCGGGCCGGGCCAACGAGATCCTCGGCGCGGGGCGCGGCGGCAAGAGCCCCGTCCACCCCAACGATCACGTCAATCTCGGCCAGTCGTCCAACGACACCTTCCCGACGGCCATCCACATCGCCGCCGCCACCGAGATCGAGCGCCACCTGCTGCCCGCCCTCGGCCACCTCGGCGCGGCCATCGACGCCAAGGCCCGGGAGTTCGCCGGAATCATCAAGATCGGCCGGACCCACCTTCAGGATGCGACGCCCGTTACCCTCGGCCAGGAATTCTCCGGCTATGCGGCGCAGATCGCGCTCGCCACGGACCAGATCCGTGCGGCCCTGCCGGGCCTTCTCGCGCTCGCCCAGGGAGGCACGGCCGTCGGCACCGGCCTCAATGCCCATCGTGAGTTCGCCACCCGTTTCGCGGCGCGCGTCGCCGAGCGGACGGGGCTCGCCTTCACCTCGGCGCCCAACAAGTTCGCCGCCCTCGCCGGCCATGAGGCCGCCGTCTTCGCGCACGGCGCCCTGGCCAGCACAGCGACAGCCCTGTTCAAGATCGCCAACGACATCCGCCTGCTCGGCTCGGGCCCGCGCTCGGGCCTTGGCGAGCTGTCGCTGCCCGAGAACGAGCCCGGTTCCTCCATCATGCCCGGCAAGGTCAACCCCACCCAGGCCGAGGCGATGACCATGGTCTGCGCCCAGGTGCTCGGCAACAACACCACCGTCACCTTCGCCGCGAGCCAGGGGCACTTCGAGCTCAACGTCTTCAAGCCGGTCATCGCCCACGCGCTGCTGCAGTCCATCCGCCTTCTGGGCGATGCGGCGAGGAGCTTCGCCGACAACTGCGTCGCCGGCATCAAGGCCAACGAGGCACGCATCGGCGAGCTGATGAGCCGCTCGCTGATGCTGGTCACGGCGCTCGCGCCGCACATCGGCTACGACAATGCAGCGAAGATCGCCAAGGCAGCCCACCACAACGGCACGACGCTGCGGGAGGAAGCCATCGCCTCCGGCCTCGTCAGCGCCGAGGACTTCGACCGCTGGGTCGATCCGGCTGGCATGCTCGGCCCGCGCTGAGGAGAACCGTATGGCCGACATCGTGAACCTGCGCATGGCCCGCAAGGCCAGGGCCCGCAAGCTCAAGGAGGCCGAGGCCGAGGCCAACCGCGCCCGCTTCGGCCGGCCGAAGGCCGAGCGTCTCAAGATGGAGCGCGAGCTGGAGCGGGCCGCCCGCATCCATGAGGGCCATCGCCGCGAGACGCCCGGCGAGGAAGCATGACGCCACCCGGCCGCGCCGGCATCGTCAAGCGATCGCTGGTCATCGCCGGCCACAGGACGAGCGTGTCGCTGGAGGAGCCCTTCTGGGAGGCGCTCAAGGAGATGGCCGCGGCGCGCGGCATCTCCATCGCCAGGGCCGTGGCGGCGATCGACGAAACGCGCGGCGAGCAGAACCTGTCCTCGGCCATCCGGGTCGCCGTGCTCGCCTACGTGCGCTCGGCCCCGCGCGGCTGAACGTCAGCGGATCGTCGGCCGGATGTCGAGAGGCGGGCCTGCGGGCGGGCGGGACGAGGGCCTCGCCGCTCCGGAGTCCTGTCCGCCACCCGTCGGCGACATCGACGGCCGCTGCGCACCATTGGGCACAAGCTCCGGCAGGTGGTGGATGGCTGGGAGCTGAAGCGGCCTCGGAGCGAGCCCCTCCTGCGACTGCGGCAGCAGCCGGGACGGCGTGTCGGCCGGCGCCGGCAACGGCCCCTGCTGCCCGCTGTCCTCACGCAGCAGCTCCTCGAGCCGCCTGCGATCCTCCTGGCGTTGCAGCTCCTGCTGCCGCCTCGCCTCCTCCTCGCGCCGCCGCGCTTCCTCGGCCGCGCGACGCTCCGCCTCACGGGCGCGCTGCTCCCGCTCCGCCCGGAGGCGCCGATTATGGAAAGCGCGCTCGCGTGCATCCGCCTCCATCGCCTCGATGCGCTCCAGCTCGCGCACAATGCCGATGGCGGCGAGACCGTTGGCGAGACCGCCCGCGTCGAGGCTGCGCGCCGGCGCGTCGAGCGGACCTGACCAGATGACCGTGGCCTGCGGCGGCGGGCCGGACCAGCCCTTCGGCGATGTCGCGGTGACGACCGTCGCCCTGAGGTCGATGGCGAGGCTGCGCAGATCGAGCGTGCCGGAGAGCGATCCTTCCGCCGTACCCGGCTGCGCCGGCAGCGTCAGCGGACCGAAGCGCAGGATGCCGCCTGCAAGGCTGGCCGGACCGGCAATCTGCGGCACCGGCCATGCCCCCTTGTCCAGTTCCGCCGCGAGAGCGGCCGTCACCGCCGGCAGGTCCGGCCGCAGCGTCTCGGCGGCGAGCGCCTGCGAAACCATGCGCGCGAGGGCGGAAGGATCGAGCCCCGGCAGCGACGTGTTCGCCACCGACACGGTTGCGCCGCCGGCGAGGTTGGCCATCAGCTGCGCCGGGCTCTCGCCCGCCGTGCCAACCTCGAAGTCGCCGCTCAGCGTGCCGGTGAGGGCGCCTCCGGCAAGGCTCGACAGGGGGATGGCTGTGAACCTGCCGCGCGCCGAGAGCACGGCGAGTGACCCTTCGCGGCGGATCGAGAGGTTGCCCTCGATCCGGCCACCGGAGAGTTCACCGGCGAGCTCGTCGATGGCGAGGCCAGCCGGCTGCAACGACAGCCGCAGCGCCGCGTCGCTCAGGGCAAGCCGGGGCGAAAGGCTCAGGCTATCAACGGACAGCGTCAGGACGCCATCGACGGGAGGAGCGGCGGCGGCAAAACGCTCACCGGACCAGGCCCGCCCTTCCGGCGCGATCGGCAGAGGCCCGAGGGCGAGCGCGGCCACATCGGCGAGCGCCAGCCGCTCGAAGCGGATGGCGCCCTCAACGCGCCCGTCCTCCCCGAAGGTCAGGCGGCCCTGCAGCGGCATACCGCCGGCCGTCGCGGAGAGATTGACCAACGACAGCCCATGGCTGCCGAACGTCGCATCCGCCTGAAGCTCGAGGGGCAGCGCCCCACCGCCTGGCAGCGGCCTCGTCATCACCTCCGCGAGGCGGCCGAGGTCGCCCGCCGTCATCGTCACCCGGCCCGCGAAGAGCGGCCGCGCCTCGGAAAAGCTGAAGGTTCCCTCGCCGCTCAGGCTGGCGCCGGCCGCTGCCAGCGAGAAACGTCCGGCCATGTCGTCGAGCGAGGGCCCGCGAGCCCGCAGCGACAGCCGTCCCCCCTCGCCATCCGGCAGCGGCAGAACGTCGAAGCCGAGCTGGCCGAGCAGCTGCGCTCCGTCGCCAGCCGTCAGGCTGACGTCGAGCTCCGCCCCCACGCCGGCGGCAGGCGGCAGTGACAGGCCCATCTCGACGGCGGTCTGACCAATCTTGCCGCTCGCCTTGACAAAGAGCGGCGCCCCGGCATCCACGCGCCCTGCCTCGAGCGTGAGATGGAGCGCACCGCCATCGGCGACAGCGCGGGTCAGCGCCGCCCCGGCGCGCGCCGGCAGGAAGCGCGCCGCAAGCTGCGCGAGCGGCTGCGGGTGCTCGGCGTCGATGGTCGCCCCAAGGCGTCCGCCCGCGGCATCGATGCGCCCCTGCGCCTCGATCTGCGCCCCGCCGAAGCCCGAGGCGTTGAGATATTCGACGACGATGCCCTGCGACCCGGCCTCCACCAGCGCGCTGAGCCGGCCGAGCGCGTCACCACCGGCCTGGCCGATGCGGAGGTCGCGCGCATCGAGCGACAGGCCGATGTCGGCGCCGGAGGCGAGCGCCAGCAGCCCGTCGAGGCGCGGCAGATCCGTGATGTCGACGCCGCGGGCGTTCACCTCCGCCTCGTAGCGCGGGCGCCCGCCGTTGCCGTCGGCGGGCAGGAAGCGGATCGCGCCACCGACCTCGGATTCGCCCGCCTTCACGGTGATGTTGCGCGCGGCGATGCTGCCGTGATCGAGGGCCAGCTCCGCACTTGCGGCGAGCCCAGGCAGACCCGCCAGGGCCTCGGCGAAGGATTGCGGCACGCCCATGCGGACCAGGGCGCGCGCCAGCACGAGCGGCTGGCCGATGTTGAGCGAGACCGAGCCGGTCCCGGCGAGATCGTCCCGGCGCTCACCGGAGGGAACGAGCCCCTCGCCTCGCCCTGCGATGCGCGTCTCTCCCGGCAGGCCGAGGTCGAAGCGGGACAGGGCGAGCACGTCCCCATCCCGGTGCAGCGCGGCCGTCAGCGGGCCGAACTCCTCCCCCTCCACGACCAGGGTCTCGAGCGAGAGGTCGAGGCCCATCGGCAGCCGGTCAAGCAAGGCCGATGCCCGCAGCCCGAAGGCGGCCTCGCCTACCCGCTCGCGCAGCCCGTCGAGGTCGACGCGCCGGCCGCCAAGACTCGCCTGCAAGGACGGGCGGCCGGCGAGCGTCAGTGTCGCCGTGCCCGTCAGCGCAAGATCCTTGCCGCCTTCCCCGTGCGTCAGGTCGAGCCCGAGATCGCGCACCGTAAGGCTGCGGACATCGCCCTCGACGGTGCCGGCAAGGGCCAGCTGGCGCGGCTCAGGGCCTGCGCCGGGTAACGGCTCGGTGTAGCGCACCGCGGCCGCGAGACGGGGCAGCAACCCTCGGCCGGGTTCGTTGGTGAGTTTCAACGCGCCGTCGATGTCGAGATGGCTTTCTCCCGCATGGCCGAGAACGGCCTTGAGCCGCATGTCGCCGCCGGCCTCGCGCACCCCGGTCGCGATGCGCAGCGGCACGCCCTGCGCTTCGCCCTCGATGCGCCAGGGCCCGGCGAGACTCGCCGCCACGACCTCGGCCTCGATGCCGCCGATGCGCGCGATCTCGCTGCCGGCCGCATCCTCCACGCGGATCTCGCCGCGCGAGATGCCAAGACGTTCGATGGCGATCTCCACGTTGGCCGCGGAAATGGAACGCGGGCGCGGTACGGCGAGCGCCCCGTCCTCGCCGACCCGCACCGTGAGCACGGGCGCATCCAGCGCGGCCTCGATCACGCGCACCTCGCCCTTGACGAGCGGCATGGGCGCGACCTCGACCGAGACGCTCCGGGCAGTGAGGCGTGCCCCGCCGCTCTCGCCCAGACTCACGTCGCTCAGCATGATCTCCGGCGTCGGCAACAGGCGCAGCTCGATGGCCCCGCCCGTATGCACAGGAAGGCCCAGCGCCTCGCCGAGCACGCTCTCCACCTGGCCGCGGCGCGCCTCCCAGTCGATGAAATAGGGCACCGCGAGAGCCGCGCTCAACACGAGGATGATGAGGATGGCAATGACCGTCAGGAAGTCGCGCACGCTCGTTCGGCTCGGCTGATCGAGATTTCACCTCACTCTAACGGAATTGACGGCACGGCTGTGGCGAGCCCTGCGTCGCCAACCGTGGCTCGGCCCTTCATCTCTGGCACGACAGCTTGACAAGCTCAATGGACGGTGCGCTCCCCAGCAACTCGGTGAGCGCCTTCCGGCAGCCACCGCTGGGCCGCCTCCCTCCCCACGACGGCTTTGCGCGTTCAGACAGGCCCAGGTGCAAAGGCGCGGGGCAGGCCGCCGTCGCGGAGAACTTGATCTGGCCGCGGGTGATGGCCGGCGTAAGATGCCGCCTCATGTCCTCGAGGCACAGGGTGCGACAACGCGGTGAACGCGGCCCGGGGATCCGGCGACGCCGAGAGCCTGCTGCTTCCAGGAACCCGCGGCATCTGAAACGGTCTTGCTCGAAGGAGGCCGACGGGAATGCACGCCGCCTTGGCCCAACCGGACGGCCCGTGAACATTGCCGAACGCGGAGCCCTCCATTCGCGATCGTCCGGCGCATGGGCGGAGACACCGCTCGCGTCTCCGCCCGCCATTCTCAAGGAAGCGGCGGCAGCAGCTTGCCCGGATTCATGATCTTGAGCGGGTCGAGGGCGGCCTTGAGGGTGTGCATCAGCGAGATTGCCGGTGCACCGTGCTCGTCGAGAAGATAGGCGATCTTCTTCTGGCCCACGCCGTGCTCGCCGGTGCAGGTTCCGCCCATGGAGATGGCGCGGCGCACGAGCCTGTCGATGAAGCCCTTCACCCGCTCCACCTCCTCCCTGTTGTCGAGGTCGAGGAGAGGCTGGCAGTGGAAGTTGCCGTCGCCCACGTGGCCGGCGATCGGCGCGATGAGGCCGCTCGCCTCGATGTCCCGCTTGGTTTCGTCCACGCATTCGGCGAGGCGCGAGATCGGCACGCAAACATCCGTGGCGACGGAGCGGGCGCCGGGCCGCAGGGCCAGCGCCGCCCAGTACGCATCATGCCGCGCCTGCCACAGGCGGGAGCGGTCCTCCGGCTGGGTCGCCCACTGGAAGTCCCCGCCCCCGAACTCCGCCGCGATCTCGCCGAAGCGCTCCGCCTGTTCCTTCACGCTCGCCTCCGTGCCGTGGAACTCCACGAACAGCATCGGCGTCTCCGGCAGGCCGAGCTTGGCGTGCAGGTTGACGCCGCGGATCATCACCTCGTCGAGAAGCTCGATGCGCGCCACCGGCAGCCCCATCTGGATGGTGGCGATGACGGCGTCGCAGGCCGCCTTCACGGAGGGGAACGGGCAGACCCCGGCCGACATCGCCTCGGGAATGCCGGCGAGCCGCAGCGTCAGCTCGGTAATGACGCCGAGCGTTCCCTCCGACCCCACGAAGAGCCGCGTGAGGTCGTACCCCGCCGAGGTCTTGCGGGCGCGGGTCGACGTCTTCACGATCTCGCCCGCCGGCGTGACCACCTTCAGCGCCAGCACGTTGTCCTTCATCGTGCCGTAGCGGACGGCGTTGGTGCCGGAGGCCCGCGTCGCCGCCATGCCGCCGAGGGAGGCATCCGCCCCCGGATCGATGGGAAAGAACAGCCCCTGGTCGCGCAGGTGCTCGTTGAGTTCCTTGCGCGTGACGCCCGCCTCCACCGTACAGTCGAGGTCTTCGGCGTGGACGGCGATGATGCGCTTCATACGGCTCATGTCGATCGACACGCCACCGTAGGGCGCGTTGACGTGACCCTCGAGCGAGGTGCCCGTGCCGAAGGGGATGACGGGCATGCGATGGGCGGCACAGATGCGCACGATCTCCGCCACTTCCTCACTGCTCTCCGGGAAGACCACCGCATCCGGCGGCTGGTTCGGAATCCAGGTGAGGGTGTGGCCATGCTGCTCGCGCACGGCCTTGCTCGTGACGAGGCGATTGCCGAAACGCTGGGTGAGAGCGGCAACGACGGCCGCCACGGTCGTCCCGTCGGGCCTTGCCGGCCGTTCTGCGGCGGTGGTCATGCGCGAATCCTCGGGCTGTTGATCAGAAGGTGGAGCGCATCTTCTATGCCCGCGCGCGGCGCACAAGTGCGCATTCGTCGCAAGGCGACGCGTTTCATTAGGTTTGCATTCAGACTGGAATGCTTAAACTTGGCGCAGGGGCGAGTTGCGGCCCCGGCCAGCACGATCCGGAGAGGTTCCTTGCGTAACCCGGCAGAAGCACCGGCCCTGTTCTTTGCCCCCTTCGTCTCCTCGATCATGCGGGCGGAGGCGCACTGGATCGACTACAACGGCCACCTGAACGCCGCCTACTACAACGTCTTCTTCGACCGGGCGGTGGACGAGGCCTTTGGCCTCGTCGGTCTCGGCCCCGACTATGTGGAGGAGCGCAAGGCCTCCTTCTTCGTGGTGGAGAGCCACATCCGCTACCGGCGCGAGTTGCGCGAGAACGACCCGGTTCGCGTAACGCTGCAGCTCCTTGCCTTCGACGACAAGCGCATCCACTATTTCATGGAACTGCACCACGCCGCCGAGGGCTGGCTCGCGGCCTCGTGCGAAAACTTGTCGCTGCATGTCGACATGACCACGCGCAAGGTGGCGCCCTTCCCGCCCGACATCCTGGCGAACCTCGCCGTCATGCGCGCGGCGCATGCCCGCCTTCCGCATCCGCAGGATGCCGGCAAGGCCATCGCCATGCCTCGCCGTGGCGAGGACGAGCCTGAACCACAGCTCGCCGCCGGCACGCGCCACTGACAACACTCAGCAGCGCGGGCAGTCGAAGGTTCTCAACGGCTGCTGGAAGCGGTCGAGCTGCTGCTGCTGGCGCAGCTGGTTGAACTCGAACTGCTGCTGCAGCCGGTCCTGCGAGCGTTGCAGCTCGCGCGAGATGGCCCTGTCGGACTGGCGGTACTGTCGCTCGACACGATTGAGCGCCCCTTCCTGGCCATAGGCCGGCAGCGGGCCGGCCAGCGCAGCTGCCAGTGCTGCGAGGGCGCCAAGGGCCGGCACATGCAAGACCATCGTGCGGGGCATCCTGTCCATTCCTCCCGTCATGTCCCCTATATAGGGGCTGCATGCCGCCCCTCCTAGGCCGGCGAGCGTCCTGACACTCGACGCCGTTCGCCTTTTGGTCCATGGTCCGACCGATGACTCGCGTACCCACACAGGGCCCTGCGTCAGGCCCCGACGATCTCGCCCACACGCCCCGTCCCGGCTCCCTCGCCGCGCGTGCGCGTGCGGCTGCGGCACCGGCCCCCTATCTGGCCGGCCTCAACGACGAACAGCGCCGGGCCGTCGAGGCAACGGAGGGCCCCGTCCTCGTACTCGCGGGTGCCGGAACGGGTAAGACGCGCGTCCTGACGACGCGCATCGCCCATCTCATCGCCACGGGGCTCGCGCGCCCGTCCGGCATCCTCGCTGTGACCTTCACCAACAAGGCCGCGCGCGAGATGAAGGAGCGCGTCGCCCATCTCGTCGGCCCGGCGGCGGAAGGCATGCCCTGGCTCGGCACCTTCCACGCCATCGGCACGAAGATCCTGCGCCGCCATGCCGAGCTTGTGGGGCTCAGGTCCGACTTCACCATCCTCGACGTCGACGACCAGATCCGCCTGCTGAAGCAGGTGCTTCAGGCAGAAGGCATTGATGACAAGCGCTGGCCGGCGCGCCAGCTCGCCGGCCTCATCGACGGCTGGAAAAACCGCGCCCTGACGCCCCAGAAGGTGCCACACGGCGAGGCCGCCGCCTTCGCCCATGGCCGCGGGGCGGAGCTCTATGCGCTCTACCAGGAGCGGCTGAAGATCCTCAACGCCGCCGACTTCGGTGACCTGCTGCTGGAATCGATCCGTCTCTTCCAGGAACACCCGGACGTCCTCGCCGACTACCAGCAGCGATTCCGCTACATTCTCGTCGACGAGTACCAGGACACCAACGTCGCCCAGTACCTGTGGCTGCGCCTCGTCGCCCAGGCGCACCGCAACCTCTGTTGCGTCGGCGATGACGACCAGTCCATCTACGGCTGGCGTGGCGCGGAGGTGGACAACATCCTGCGCTTCGAGCACGACTTCCCCGGCGCCACCGTCGTCCGGCTCGAGCGCAACTATCGGTCCACCGGCCACATCCTCGCCGCGGCGTCCCACCTCATCGCCCACAACGAGGGCCGTCTCGGCAAGACTCTGCGCACCGAGGACGTGCCCGGCGAGAAGGTGACCATCACCGGCGCCTGGGACTCGGAGGAGGAGGCCCGCCTCATCGGCGAGGAGATCGAGGCGCTGCACCGGAAGGGGCACCCGCTCTCCGAGATGGCCGTGCTGGTGCGCATCTCGGCCCAGATGCGCGAGATCGAGGACCGTTTCGTCCAGCTCGGCCTGCCCTATCGCGTCATCGGCGGCCCGCGCTTCTACGAGCGGCTGGAGATCCGCGACGCCCTCGCCTATCTGCGCTGCGTGGTGCAGCCGGCGGACGATCTCGCCTTCGAGCGCATCTTCAACACGCCCAAGCGCGGTCTCGGCGACGCAACGCTCCAGGTGCTGCACGCCCACGCGCGGGCAGCGCGCATCCCGCTCATGGAGGCGGCGCGCTTCATCGTCGAGACGGAGGAGCTGAAGCCGAAGGCGCGCAAGACGCTGCGCGATCTCCTCGCCAGCTTCGCGCGCTGGTCGCAGAGCCTGGAGACCATGCCCCACACCGAGCTGGCCGAGATGGTGCTGGAGGAGTCCGGCTATACCGAGATGTGGCAGAAGGACCGCTCGGCGGAGGCGGCCGGGCGGCTGGAGAACCTCAAGGAACTCATCCGCTCGCTCGAGGAATTCCCGGACCTGCCGAGCTTCCTCGAGCATGTCTCACTCGTCATGGACGCGGTCGAGAACGACACCGATGACCGCGTCAGTATCATGACACTGCACGCTGCCAAGGGGCTCGAGTTCGACACCGTCTTCCTGCCCGGCTGGGAGGAAGGGCTGTTTCCCAACCAGCGCGCCCTCGACGAGAACGGCCGCGCCGGCCTCGAGGAGGAGCGGCGTCTCGCCCATGTCGGCCTCACACGGGCCCGGCGGCGAGCCAAGCTCTACTTCGCCTCCAACCGCCGCATCCACGGCCTGTGGAGCTCCACCATTCCGAGCCGTTTCATCGACGAGCTGCCGGAGGAGAACGTCGAGATCACAGAGGCGCCCGTCGCCTACACCTATGGCAGCTACGGCCAGAGCCGCTTCGACATGGCCGAGCCCTTCCGCTCGTCCTATGCGACGCCCGGCTGGCAGCGTGCGCAGGCCAACAGCGCCGGCTGGGCCAGCGGGCGCGGCGCGGGCAACTTCGCCGCGGGCCGCGTCTCCGGTGCCCGGCGCGGCGGTCCGCTGATGATCGAGGGCGAACTCGTCGCCAAGTCCACCGGAACGACCTCGTCCTTCAGCGCGGGCGACCGTGTGTTCCATCTCAAGTTCGGGCCCGGCACCGTCGCGGCTGTGGACGGCAACAAGCTCACGGTCGATTTCGACAAGGCCGGCCGCAAAATGGTGCTCGACAGTTTCGTCGAACGCGGCAGCTGAAGGGGACATCAGCCATGAGCTTCTTGAAGGGACTTCTGGGTGGGCTCTTCGGTGGCGGGCGCCAGGCCCCGGCCGAGGATGCGCCGGCGGGCGAAGCCGTGGAATACAAGGGTTTCCGCATCCGCCCGGCCCCCTATCCCGCCGGCAACCAGTTCCAGACCGCCGGCATCATCGAGAAGGATATCGACGGCGAGACGAAGCAGTACCGCTTCGTGCGCGCGGAGACCCACGCCAGCCGCAGCGATGCGGAGAACTTCGCGCTCACCAAGGGCCGGCAGATCATCGACGAGCAGGGCGAGCGCCTCTTCAGGGATTGAGATCGTTCGCATCACTTTTGTTCAAGACCGGCCGCGGACGCTTTCGCGTATGATGCCGGTATGGACACGGTGACTCAGGAACAGGCTGTCGCGGCAACGCCTCTCGCACGGGACGAGCGGGCGCGCTTCTTCGCAGCCGCGCCCTTCGGCGGCCTCGAATGCCTGACCGCCACGTTCCGCTCGCACCGCTACGCCCCCCACGCGCACGAGACCTATGCCGTCGGCGCCGTCCTCGCCGGTTGCGAGACCTTCTCGAGCCGCAGGGGCCGCGGCTATGCGGGGCCGGGCGAGCTGGTCTTCATGAACCCGCACGAGGTGCATGACGGCGCCCCCTATGACGGCGGCTACGCCTACCGCATGAGCTACCCGTCGATCGAGACGCTGAGCACCATCGCTGTGGAGGTGAGCGGTCGCTCCAACCTCGGCACGCCCTACTTCCCGGAGCCGGTGGTGCGGGACCCGGCCGGCTTCTCCCTCTTCGTGGAGGCGCACCTTGCGCTGCAGGAGGGGGACGACGCGCTCAAGGGCGCCGAGCTCCTCTATCGCTTCCTGTCCCTTGCCGTCGTGCGCCACGCCCGCCTGCCTGCGCACGAGCCCGGGCGGGAACACGGCCCCGTCGCGCGCGTCAGGACGCTCCTTGCCGAGCGATTCGCCGAGCCCCTCACCCTGGAGGAACTGGCGGCGGAAGCCGGCCTGTCGCGCCACCATCTCATCCGCGCCTTCGCGCGCGAGACGGGGATGACGCCGCACGCCTTCCTCGTCAACCGCCGCATCAACGCCGCAGAGGCGCTGCTGCGCACCGGCCTGTCGCCCGCCGAGGTGGCGCAGGCGACCGGCTTCGCCGACCAGAGCCATCTCACCCGCGCCTTCAAGGCACGCCGCGGCGTCACGCCCGGCGCCTACCGAATGGCCTTTGCCCGATGAACAAGCCCCTGGCGCCCTCCGCGCCGCTCGACATGCCGCGCGAACGCGCGGCCGGCGTGCGCGACATCATGCCGGTGATGGTGGCGGCCGCACCCATCGGCCTCCTGTTCGGCGCCCTGTGCGCCGGCAAGGGGCTGAGCCCGGCCGAGGCCTGCCTCATGTCCGTTCTCGTCTTCGCCGGCGGAGCCCAGTTCGCCGCGCTCGAGCTGTGGACCTGGCCGGTCCCTGTCGCAACGCTCGTCTTCTCGACACTGCTCATCAACGCCCGTCACATCCTGATGGGCGCCTCGCTGGCGCCCAAGATGCGCAGCTTCTCCCTCGGCCAGAAGCTCGCGGGCTTCTACTTCCTCACCGACGAATCCTGGGCGCTCGCCGAGCGCCGGGCGAAGGAGCAGCCGCTCACTCCCGCCTACTGGTTCGCCGTCGCCGGGCTCTTGCCCCTGTCCTGGGTCGGCTCGACGGTGGCGGGGGCCATCCTCGGCTCGTTCCTCGGCGATCCCTCGCGCATCGGTGCCGATTTCGCCTTCACGGCGCTCTTCATCGGCCTCGTCGCCGGCTTCTGGAATGGCCGCGTCAGTGCCGCCGCCATCGGCGCGAGCGCGGCCGCCTCGGCCGCCATCTATCTCGCCTTCGGCCCGCCATGGCACGTGGCGGCCGGCGCGCTGTCGGGCATCGCCGCCGCCTATGTCGCCGCCCCCGCCGGTACCAACGCCGCGGAGGCCGCATGAGCATCGACCCGACGACGCTCGCCGCCATCCTGGCCATGGCGGCCGTTACCTACCTCACGCGCATCGCGGGCATCTTCCTCGTCGGGCGGCTTGCCCTCTCCGGCCGCGCCAAGGCCGCCTTCGACGCCATCCCGCCGGCGGTGCTGGTGTCCGTCATCGCGCCGACCGCGCTCGCCACCGGCTGGCCGGAGACGCTCGCCGCCTTCGCGGCGGCCGCGGTCGCGACGCGCCTGCCGCTCCTCGCCACCATGGCCGTCGGCGTCGCGAGCGTGGTCCTGCTGCGGATGCTGGCCGGCTAGGCCGGCATCCGGCTCTATCGACTTACTGCCCGACGGGCCGCGTCGCCTGCTCCAGCCAGACCCGGTCGGCTCCCTCCAGCGCCGGCATCAGCTCCTCGCGCACGCGGGCGTGGTATGCATCGAGCCAGGCGCGCTCCTCCTGCGTCAGCAGCGACGGCTCCACCAGCGCAAGGTCGATCGGCGCCAGTGTCAGCGTCTCGAAGCCGAGCATGGGCCGGTCTGCGCCGGGGATGTCGCGCTCCTCGACGAGAACGAGATTCTCGATGCGGATGCCGTACTCCCCTTCCTTGTAGTAGCCCGGCTCGTTGGAAAGGATGACACCAGGCTCCAGCGGCGTCGTGCCCAGCTTGGAGATGCGATGCGGCCCCTCGTGTACCGAGAGGAAGGCACCGACGCCGTGCCCCGTGCCATGGTCGAAGTCGAGCCCCGCCTCCCACAACGGCCGGCGGGCGAAGCTGTCGAGCTGCGCGCCGCTGGTGCCGCGGGGGAAGACGGCGGTGGCAATGGCAATGTGCCCCTTGAGCACGCGCGTAAAGCGGTCCCGCATCTCCGCCGTGGGCGTGCCGACAGCGATCGTGCGCGTGATGTCCGTCGTGCCGTCCTCGTACTGCGCGCCGGAGTCGACGAGGAAGATGCCCTCGCCAATGCGCCGGTTGCTCGCCGTCGTGACGTGGTAGTGCGGCAGGGCGGCGTTCGGCCCGGCGCCGGCGATGGTGTCGAAGGAAATGTCGACGAGCGCATTCGTCTCGGCGCGGAAGTTCTCCAGCGCGACCGCAGCGTCGATCTCGGTAAGGCGGCCGCCAGGCGCCTCGCGGGCAAACCAGGCGAGAAAGCGGGCCACCGCTACGGCGTCACGGCGCTGCGCGGCGCGGGCGCCTGCCTTCTCCGCCTCGTTCTTGACCGCCTTCATGAGGCTGACGGGGTCGTCGCCGACGTCGGCCGTGCCGCCCGCCGCGGTCACGATCTCGCGCAGGGCGGCCGCCGCCGTCGCCGCATCGAGCCGCACGCGCCGGCCGCCGGCCGCCGCGGCGGCCACCGCGGCGGGGAAGGCCTCCGGCCCGGCGATGTCGGCGAGCGGCTCCAGCGCTTCGCGCAGGTCCGCGCCGATCTTCACCTCATCCATGAAGATCGTCGCCCTGCCCTCGCGCGGCACGAGGGCATAGCCTAGCGCCAGCGGCGTATGGGTGAGGTCCGCCCCCCGCAGGTTGAAGAGCCAGGCGAGATTGTGCGGATCGCTGACGACAAGGAGATCACTGCGCGCCTTCGCGAGCTTCTCGCGCAGCTGGGTCAGCTTGTCGGCGGCGGAGACCCCGGCGAAGGCGAGCGGATAGGGCCGTGCCGGCGCGCGCGGCGGCGCAGGGCGGTCGCTCCAGACAGCATCGACGGGATTGTCGGCCACGGGCACGAGCGTGCCGCCCGCCTCCTCCGCCGCCCTGGCGAGTCTGTCCACCGCCGCGGGCGTGTGCAGCCACGGGTCGTAGCCAAGCTTCGCCCCTGCCGTCAGGTTCTCGCCGATCCAGGCCGAAGGCGGCGTGTCGTTGCTGGCAACCGGCGTGAAGAGGGCAGTGTCGACCTGCTCGCGCACCTGCAGCGTGTAGCGCCCGTCGACGAAGATCGCCGCCTTGTCCAGCAGCACCACGGCCGTGCCTGCCGAGCCGCCGAAGCCGGTGAGCCATGCGAGCCGCTCGGCATGGGGCGGCACATACTCGCCCTGGTGTTCGTCGGCCCGCGGCACGATGAAGCCGTCCAGGCCACGGCGGCGCAATTCATTTCGCAGCGCAGCAAGACGCGGTGCGCAGGCCGCCGGGTCGCGTATGTTGTCGAAAACCTGGAAGCGGCTCTGGCTCATCAACTCCCGACCCCTTCATGCAAATGTTTCATGCGCAACCGGATTTTCTGGCGAGATTGCCTAATGCGCAGGCATGGTCGCACAATTGGCATGCACCCCATGCCGGACCGTCCGGCAATCGGTGAATAGGGTCGCGCAACACGCATAGGTCATATGCGCTGACCTATCTTTTTCGCACCTGCAGCATTTCCTATATTGCGATCATAACGACGAGAGGAAGCGTTCCGGGCTGTCCTCCAACGTTCGGAGATGGACCCATGGCCTACGTTAGCACCGATATCGCCTATGTAACGCCCAGGAAGACGGGTGTCTTCAAGCGCATCCTCAACGCTGTCATGGAGGCGCGTATGCGCGCCGCAGACCGTGAAATCCGCCGCCTTGAGGCGATCTATGGTCCGCTGTCCCTCCGGGACGCGGGTCTCGACAAGGTCAGCCTCGGCAATTCCGGTACGCTGCCCTTCGCCCGCTGAACGGGTGAGCGCACGACCGGCTCGTCTCATACGGAAAGGTACCCGCCATGTTCATCGTGACCATTCTCAGGGCTATCGGCCGTTTTACGGTCACGATGGCCGAAGCCGTCGCTGAGGCGCAGGCCATGCGCCGGCAGATGCGCCGCCGCTACCCGGCCATCGACTACTGACAAGCGGCATTCACGAAATCCGGCGGGGGGCTGCCCCTCCCCGCCGCAGAACCAGCGTCGCCCAGCCTTCGCGCTCGGCACGCCTGACAAGCGCCAGCCCCTGTGCGGCGTAGGCGCTGATCACACCCGGCACATCGCGGATCAGCAGCCCGGAGAGCACCAGGATGCCCTTCGGGGCGAGCACGTTGCAGAGCGAAGGCGCCAGCAGCCTGAGCGGCCGGGCCAGGATGTTCGCAAAGACGAGATCGTAGTAGCCGGGGCGGGCGGCAAGACGATGCCGCACGCCCGGCGCTGCGTAGAGCCGCACGTGGTCGCGGGCGCCGTTCAGTCTCGCGTTGGCGCGCGCGACCGCGACGGCCACCGGATCGATATCCCCCGCCACGACGGGCCTGTGCAGCGCGCGCGCCGCGGCAATGGCGAGAATGCCGGTGCCCGTTCCGACATCAAGGACATGGCGCGGGCGGCTCCGCTTCAGTTCCTTCACGAGTTCGAGAAGGCAGCCCAGCGTCGTGCCGTGATGGCCGGTGCCGAAGGCCAGCGCCGCGTCGATCTCGATGGCGATGTCGTTCGCCCGCACCACATGCCGGTCGTGGCTGCCGTGGACGAGAAAACGCCCGGCTCGCACCGGCTTCAGGCCCTCCAGGCTCGCCTTCACCCAGTCCTTCATCTCGATCGGCGCGAACACCGCGGCATCGACGACGTCGCCCACCACGGGGCGCAGCAGGCCGAGCAGCGCCGCCTCATCCGGTCGGTCCGAGAAATAGACCTCCAGATGCCAGCGCCCGTCCGGCGCCTCGAAGGCGGCGACCGCCGTCTCGGCAGGGTCGAAGAACTCCCCGAGCAACTCGACCATGGCCTGGGCGGACTTCTCGTCCGTTACAAGGCGCATGGAACAGGTGGGCTTGTGCGGCGGCAGGCCTTCGAGCATGGGACACTTTCCGATCGAGAGAAGCGTGTGTCTTAGACCCTGCCGCCGCCGGAGGAAAGGGCGGTCGGCTCACGCTCCCACGAGCTTGAACCACGCATCCTCGTCGATCACCTCGATGCCGAGCTCCTGCGCCTTGGCCAGTTTGGAGCCGGCGCCGGGCCCGGCCACCACCAGATCCGTCTTCTTCGACACGGAGCCCGCCACCTTGGCGCCGTAACGCTCGGCCATGGCCTTTGCCTCGTCACGCGACATGCGCACCAGCGTGCCGGTGAAGACCACGGTCTTGCCGGCGACGGGGCTGTCGACCATCGTCGGGCGCTCCATCTCCAGCGGCGTCACCTGCTTCAGGAGTTCGTCGAGCGTCGTCTCGTTGTGCGGCTCGGCGAAGAACTGCACCAGCGCCTCGGCCACCACCTCGCCGATGCCGTCGATGGCGGTGAGCTCCGCCCAGGCCTCGGACGTGCGGTCGCGCGCCGCGATCATGGCCGTGCGCAGCGCCTCGAACGTGCCGTAGTGGCGAGCGAGGAGCTTCGCCGTCGTCTCGCCCACGTGGCGGATGCCGAGGGCGAAGATGAAGCGGTTGAGTGGCACCTGCCGGCGCGCCTCGATGGCAGCGAAGAGGTTGCGCACGCTCGTCTCGCCGAAGCCCTCGCGGTCCTTCAGCTTCTTCAGGCTCGTCGCATCACGCTCCGCCAGGGTGAAGATGTCCTGCGGACCATGCACGAGCCCCTCGCGGAAGAAGAGCTCAACCTGCTTGTCGCCCAGCCCGTCGATGTCGAAGGCGTTGCGCGAGACGAAATGCTTCAGCCGCTCCATGGCCTGCGCCGGGCAGGTGAGCCCGCCCGTGCAGCGCCGTACCGCGTCCTCGCGCCCCGTGCGCGGGTTGACCTCGCGCACCGCATGGCTGCCGCAGGCCGGGCAGGTGGTGGGGAAACGGTAGGGCTCGCTGTCCGGCGGACGCTTGTCCAGAACGACGCCGAGCACCTGGGGAATGACGTCGCCCGCGCGCTGGATCTCCACCGTGTCGCCGATACGGATGTCGACGCCGCCGCGGATTGGCTGGCCGTCGCCGCCGATGCCGCGGATGTAGTCCTCGTTGTGCAACGTTGCGTTGGAGACGACGACGCCGCCCACCGTGACGGGCTTCAGCTTCGCCACCGGGGTCAGCGCCCCCGTCCGCCCCACCTGGATCTCGATGTCGAGCAATTCCGTCATCGCCCGTTCGGCGGGGAACTTGTGGGCCGTGGCCCAGCGCGGCGAGCGGGAGACGAAGCCGAGGCGTTCCTGCAGAGCCAGGCTGTCCACCTTGTAGACGACGCCGTCAATGTCATAGCCGAGGTTCGCCCGGTCAGCCTCGATGGCGTGGTAGTGCGCGAGCAACTCCTCGACGCTCTGGCAGCGCTTCATCAGCGGGTTGACGGGAAAACCCCAGCGCCCCATCGCCTCGACGACCCCCATCTGCGTGTCGGCCGGCAGGGCCGACACGTCGCCCCAGGCATAAGCGAAGAAGGCGAGCGGCCGCTGTGCGGTGACGGCGGGATCGAGCTGGCGCAGCGAGCCAGCCGCAGCGTTGCGCGGATTGGCGAAGAGCGGCTTGCCCGCCTCCGCCTGGCGCTGGTTGATCGCCGCGAAGTCCGCATGGCGCATGTAGACCTCACCGCGCACCTCGAACACCTCGGGCATGTCCGGCGCGTCGATCTCCTTCGGGATGGCGTCGACCACGCGGGCATTGGCGGTCACGTCCTCCCCCTCCTCCCCGTCGCCGCGCGTGGCAGCCGTCACGAGGCGCCCCTTCTCGTAGCGCAGGCTGATAGACAGGCCGTCAATCTTCGGCTCTGCCGTGATGACGAGCGGCGCCTCGGCAGCAAGACCGAGGAAGCGGCGGATGCGCTGCACAAACTCCGCCACGTCCTCGTCGGTGAAGACGTTGGAGAGCGACAGCATGGGCACGCGGTGGCGCACCTTGGCGAACTTCTCGCTCGGCCGCGTGCCGACCTTCTTCGTCAGGCTGTCCTCGGTGACGAGCTCAGGAAAACGCGCCTCCAGCGCCTCGTAGCGGCGGCGCAGGGCATCATACTCCGCATCGGAGATGATCGGTGCATCCTCGCCGTAATAGCGGCGGTCGTGCTCCGCGATCTCGGCGGCCAGCGCCGCGTGCTCACGCTTCGCTTCCCGCGGCGTCAGCACCTCGACGGCGACGTTGCGCAGGGGAGCACCCGCTGTGGTGGACGAGGATCGTTCGGACATGGCGTCGCGCTCATGGATTCGGGGAGCGCAGACTATATGACAAAGTCGGGCGTCTTCACCCACCCCCGTGCGCTCAGCCTTCCGCCTCCAGCAGCCGCGCGGCGGCGGCGCGCGCCTCGTCCGTGATGGTCGCGCCGGCCAGCATGCGTGCGATCTCCTCCTGGCGCATACGCTCGGCAAGAGGCGTCACGCGCGTCGCCACCTTGTCGGCGCTTGCCGCCTCCTTGGCGATGAGGAGATGGTTGGCAGCGCGGGCGGCGACCTGCGGCGCGTGGGTGACGGCGATGACCTGCACCCGCGCGGCAAGACGCTTCAGGCGCTGGCCGATGGCATCGGCCACCGCGCCGCCCACACCCGAGTCAATCTCGTCGAAGATCAGCGTCGGTGCCGAGCCCTTGTCCGCCAGCACCACCTTGAGCGCCAGCATGAAGCGCGACAGCTCACCACCGGAAGCAACCTTCATCAGCGGCCCAGGCCGCGTGCCGGGGTTGGTCTGCACCCAGAACTCCACACGGTCGAAGCCTTCTGCGGCCTCGACACTGTCGTCGCTCTCGACGCGCGCGATGAAGCGGGCCCGCTCCAGCTTGAGCGGCGGCAGCTCGGCGTTGACAGCGGCCTCGAGGCGGGCCGCAGCCTCGGCACGGCCGGCGCTGAGACGCGCCGCCGCCTCGCGGTAGGCGGCGCTCGCCTCCTCCACCGCCGTGGCGAGGCGGCCCAGCTCCTCCTCGCCCGCGTCGATGGCGGCGAGATCGGCAAGGAAGCGCTCGCGCAGCGGCGCGAGCTCGTCCACCGGCACATCATACTTGCGCGCCGCGGCCCGCAGGGCGAACAGCCTCTCCTCCACCTGCTCCAGCTCGCGCGGGTCGAAGGCGGCGGCGCGCAGCGCCTCCTCGAGCACAGATCGCGCCTCGTCGAGCGCGACGAGCGCGGCATCGAGGGCCGCGACACTGGGCTCGACCAGGCTCGGCGCCTGCTGGGCCCGCCGCTCGAGCCGCCGCACCGCCGCCGAGAGGACGGGCACGGGCGAGGCATTGCCGGCCACAGCGTCGAACGCCTCCTTGAGGTCACTCGCCACCTTCTCTGCCTGCATCATGAGCTGGCGACGCTCGGCGAGCGCCTCCTCCTCGCCGGCTTGCGGGCTGAGCCCTTCCAGCTCCTCGGCAGCGTGGCGCAGGAAATCCGCTTCCCTGCGCGCGGTCTCGACACGGGCGCGATGGCGCACGAGCGCCGCCCGCGCCTCGCGCAGGCGCGCATAGGCCGCCTCCGTCGCCGCAGCCTCCTGCTGCAGCTCGCCGAAGACATCGAGGATGTGGCGGTGCGTGGCCGCATCGATAAGCGCCCGGTCGTCGTGCTGGCCGTGGATCTCCACGAGTGCGGAGCCGATCGACTTCAGCGCCTGCACGGAAACCGGCTGGTCATTGACGAAGGCGCGTGTGCGCCCGTCGGCATGCTGGATGCGGCGCAGGATCAGGGCGCCATCGTCGGCGATATCGAGGCTGCGAGCCGTCTGCCAGGCGGGATGCTCCGGCGGCACCTCGAAGACGGCCGTCACCTGCCCCTGCGCCTCACCGTGGCGCACAAGACTGCCGTCGCCGCGCCCGCCCAAGGCGAGCGCGAAGGCGTCGAGCAGGATGGACTTGCCGGCGCCGGTTTCACCGGTGAGGACGCTGAGGCCCCGATCGAAGGCAAGATCGAGCCGATCGATCAGGACAATGTCGCGGATGGCGAGCTGGACGAGCATGCCGCCCGCGCCGCGATCAGCCGCCGAGCCCCACGGTCCGCGAGAAGCCGCGGAACGCCCGGCTGATCCACGAGCCGGTGTCCTCGCGCGGCTCGTGGCCGCCGCTCTGCAGCAGCTTGTAGGCGTCCTTGTACCAGGGACTGTCCGGGAAGTTGTGGCCGAGCACGGCGGCCGCCGTCTGCGCCTCGCTGACGACGCCGAGGGCGAGATAGGCCTCCGTCAGGCGCTCCAGCGCCTCCTCCACGTGCCGCGTCGTCTGGTACTTGCTGACGACGTCGCGGAAACGGTTGATGGCGCCGGTGTAGTTGCGCCGCTCCAGGTAGAAGCGGCCGATCTCCATCTCCTTGCCGGCGAGCTGGTCCCGCAACACCTGCAGCTTGAACCTGGCGTCCTCGGCGTACTCGGAGCGCGGATAACGCTCGACGAGCTCCTGGAAGGCGGCGAGCGCCTTCTCGGTGCGCTCCTGGTCGCGCGTCACGTCCGGCACTTCGCGGTAGTAGGACATGGCGAGCAGATACTGCGCATAGGCAGCATCCTCGCCATTGGGATAGAGCGTCAGATAGCGCCGGGCGTCGTTGATCGATTCGCTGAACTCCCCGCCCTCGTAGGAGGCGTAGGTCTTCATGATCAGCGCCTTGCGCGCCCACTCGCTGCGCGGGTAGGTCTTGTCGATCTGGTCGAATTTCTTCGACGCTTCCGGATAGTCGTTCTTGGCCAGCAGCGCGAGGCCTTCGTTGTAGAGGTTCGCCGCCGGCACGTCCGGAACAAGCTCGGGCTTGTACTCGTCGTCCTTCCCGAAGGGATTGAGCGAGGATAGCGTGTCGCACGCCGTCAGAGAGAGGCCCAGCGCCGCGCATGCGAGCAGCCTGCCGATCGGCAGCCGCGCGCCGGTCCGGGCGGTCTTGGACGAAAATGCAGAGCGCATTACCTCACCTTCCTCCACTGCGGCCCCAAGGCCACGGCTCGCCGTCGTCGGACGGTTGGGCTGTTTAACCCAAAGCCACCGGTTCCGCCAAGGTCTGGAAAAGTTTTGTGAGCCGATTTCGACGCCGGACACCTGCGCGGCCGAAAACGGCGTTTCGATGGCGCGGCGAAACGGATGGCCGGGGCGTCAGTGAATATCAGGCGCGTATGCCGGAACTGCGATGCCCGAGGCGATCTCCGCATGGCGCGGCTCGCGGCGCGGCTCGCTCTCGACGATCGCGTAATTCGCGCGGTCCGCGAAGAGCGCGTCGAGTACCATGAAGTTCAGGCGGTGCCCACCGCAATAGGAGCGATAGCTGCCAATCAGCGGCAGGCCGGAGAGCGCGAGGTCGCCGATCGCGTCCAGCAGCTTGTGGCGCACGAACTCGTCAGGGTGGCGCAGCCCCTCCTCGTTGAGGATGCGGTCCTCGCCGATCGCCACGGTGTTCTCGAGCGAGGCGCCGAGCGCGAAGCCCGCCTTCCACAGCCGCTCCACGTCGCGCATAAAGCCGAAGGTGCGGGCGCTGGCGATCTCGCGGCGATAGACCGCAGCCGACAGGTCGACGATCTTGCGCTGGCGGCCGATCACCGGCGTGTCAAAGTCGATTTCGACATCGAGACGGAAACCCTTGTCGCGCGGCGTGAGCTCGGCGAAGGCCCTGCCCTGCTGAACGCGCACCGGGCGCAGCACCTTCACGTAGCGGCGCGGCGCGGGCTGCGAGACGATGCCGACACGATCAAAGGCTTCCACGAAAAGGGCAGCGCTGCCGTCGAGGATCGGAACCTCAGGACCGTCGACCTCGATCAGCACATTGTCGATCCCGAGGCCGGCGAGCGCGGACATCAGATGCTCGATGGTGGCCACCGCGCCGGACTCGCTCTCGCCGATGCGGGTGCAGAGCTCCGTCGCGCTCACGGCGACATGGCGCGCCTCGATGAGACGCTCGCGCCCGTTGGCGAGCCCGGTCCGCAGAAAGACGATGCCGTGGTTGACCTCGGCCGGATGGATGGTGAGCCGGACCGGTTTGCCGGAATGAACGCCGTTGCCCGCCAGGGTCACGGTATCGCGGAGCGTCGTCTGGCTGCTGGCTTTCATTCTCTCGGTCCTGTCGCCCTCTGCGGGCAGATCTGCTCAAGACAGACACGAGCCTGGGGCTCGTGCGAGGCACGCGATCCGTTACATCGCCGTCACGAATCCCGTGCGAGTTGCGTGGACCATAGACGTGCCGCCCCGAGCGGCCAAATCACGCTTTCTTACTGTCTGTTACACTTATCGTCAGGTCGCCACCATACCGCTAAATGTTTGAAAAACATTAACGAATGAAACCCCGGAAGCGACTGCTCCCGGGGTTCGCGTCATGGCGTGGAAAAGGTGCTCAGTTGGCCTGGCGGCGCAGGAAGGCCGGAATCTCGAGCTGGTCGTCGTCGATCGTCCGGTTCTGCGCCGGCGCCCGGCCGTGCGGATCGAGCGCGCCCTGGGCCGGCCGATAGCCCTGCGCCTGCGGGCGCTTGGCATATTCGGCGTGCACCGGCGAGGGCGCGGGCTGCGGCGCCTGCTGGCGCACCGGCTGCGGCGCCGGCGCCTGGGCGGGCTGGTGGTGGTGGTCGTCACGGCGGCCGAGACCGACCGAGGCAAGCCGCTGCAGCAGCGACATGCGCTTGTGGTCACCGCCCTGCTCCTGATGCTCCTGACGCGCGGCGCGGATCTGGTTCTGCACCGGCAGCGGCAGCTCATCGACGCGCGGCATGCGCGTGGGGCGCACCACGGCCCGCTCGGGCTGCGGCGGGATGAAATGGTCCTGCATCACCGGCTCCGGCTCCTCCTGCATGACCGGGGCCGGGGCCACGGCCGCCGCCGCCATTGCCGCACGCGGCGCAGCGGCCGGGGCGATCATGACGTCGCTGCGCACCTGCTCGGCGCGGGGCGCGGCCGCAGCGACCGGAGCCGCGACCGGAGCCGGCGCCGGCTCGGCAACCGGCTGGACGAACTCGACAGCCGGAGCCTGGGGAGCGGCGACCGGCTCGACCGCAGCCGGGGCAACGACCGGCTCGGCAGCCGGCGCAGGCTCGGGCGCGACGGGCGCGGCGGCGACGCGCGGCGCCGTCTCCACGACCACCGGACGCGGCGCGGCGGCCGCATGGGCGGCGCGCTGGCGGGCCTCCGAGCGCAGGCGCTCGGCGACTTCGGCGATGCGCTGCTCGGTGAGCGACAGGTCCTGCGCGTTGTGAACCATCTCGTGGTCGATGCCGGTGGCGACGACGGAGACGCGGATCGTGCCCTCGAGGCTCTCGTCGAAGGTGGCGCCGAGGATGATGTTAGCCTCGGCATCGACCTCCTCGCGGATGCGCGTGGCGGCTTCGTCCACCTCGTAGAGCGTCAGGTCCGGGCCGCCCGTGATGGAGATCAGCAGGCCGCGCGCACCCTTCATCGACACGTCGTCAAGGAGCGGGTTGGCGATGGCAGCCTCCGCCGCCGTGATGGCGCGCCCTTCGCCCGAGGCTTCGCCCGTCCCCATCATCGCCTTGCCCATGCCGCGCATGATGGCGCGCACGTCGGCGAAGTCGAGGTTGATGAGGCCTTCCTTCACCATCAGATCGGTGATGCAGGCGACACCGGAGTAGAGCACCTGGTCCGCCATGGCGAACGCATCGGCGAAGGTGGTCTTCTCGTTGGCGACGCGGAAGAGGTTCTGATTCGGGATGACGATGAGGGTGTCGACCGCCTGCTGCAGCTCGGCGATGCCGGCTTCAGCCACCCGCATGCGGCGCTGGCCCTCGAAGTGGAAGGGCTTGGTCACGACGCCGACAGTCAGGATGCCCATGTCGCGCGCGGCGCGGGCGATGACCGGGGCGGCGCCCGTGCCGGTGCCGCCGCCCATGCCGGCAGTGATAAACACCATGTGCGCGCCAGACAGCTGGTCGCGGATCTCGTCGATCACCTCCTCGGCAGCCGCGCGGCCGACCTCGGGCTGCGACCCGGCGCCGAGACCTTCCGTCACCTGCAGGCCCATCTGCACGATGCGCTGGGCACGGGAGCTCGAGAGCGCCTGGGCGTCGGTGTTGGCGCAGACGAACTCGACGCCCATCAGCCCCGACTCGATCATGTTGTTCACGGCATTGCCGCCGGCGCCGCCGACGCCGAACACCGTGATGTGGGGCTTAAGTTCCCGGATATCCGGGGCTTGCAGATTGATCGCCATGGTCGTGGCCTCTTCTTCTCAAACGGCGCCCGGCTGCGCGCCCCTCTTACTCCGGTTCCAGACTGTTGCGGCCGCCGCGCCGCTCTAGTCTTAGAAGCTCTCCCTGAACCAACGTCCCATGCGGGACAGATAACCATCCGTGCCTGTCGCGAGCATGGTACGAGCAGCCTTGGGCTCGAAATGCTCGATGTGGGCGATCTGCGGATACACCAGCAGACCGACCGCCGCCGCAAAGGCGGGGCCCTTCGCGGCCTCGGGCAACCCCTTGATGCCGAGAGGGCGGCCGATACGCACCTGGGCCGAGCCCTTCGGGCCGGCCAGGATGCGCCTGGCAACTTCCGGCAGGCCCGTCAGCTGTGAAGCCCCGCCGGTCAGGATAACGCGCCGCCCGTCGGCCGGGGCGTACCCCGCCGCCTTCAGCCGGTCGCGCACCAGCTCGAGAATCTCTTCGACACGCGGGCGGATGATCCGCACCAGATGCGACTTCGGCATATGGTTCGGCACGTCCCGCTCAGTCTCATCGACGAGCGGCACGGCAATAATCTCGCGCTCGTCCGACGCGGAAGGCAGAGCAGCGCCGTAGAGCGTCTTGAGCCGTTCCGCCGCGGCGATGTGCGTCGACAGCCCCCGCGCGATGTCCATGGTGACATGGTGGCCGCCGACCGCAACGGCGTCGGCATGGACGAGATGGCCGGCGAAGAAGGCGCCGAAGCTCGTCGTGCCGCCGCCGAGATCGATTACAAGGCCACCCATCTCGGCCTCGTCGTCGACGAGCGTGGCGATGCCGGCCGCATAGGGGCTCGCCACGATGGCCTCGACATTGAGATGGCAGCGCTCGACCGCCAGCATCAGGTTGCGCGCGGCCGAGGCATCACTCGTCACGACGTTGAGGTCGACGCCGAGGTTGTCGCCGATCATGCCCACCGGGTCGAGGACGCCCTTCTGCCCATCGAGCGCATAGGCCGTCGGCAGGGCGTGCAGCACCACGCGCCCAGGCTTCAGGCTGTGCGCACTCGCGGCATCGAGCACGCGGTGCACGTCCGCATTCGTCACCGTGCCACGGGTAGCCACGTTGGCCGTGAAGCTCTGCGACGCGAGCCGCCCGCCCGTGAGGTTCACGATGACCGACTGGACCTCGACCTTCGCCATCCGCTCGGCGGCATCGACGGCCTGGCGGATCGCCTGCTCGGCCGCCTCCAGATCGACGACGATGCCGCCCTTGAGACCGAGCGAACGCTGATGGCCGATGCCGAGCACGCGCACCTGGTGCGTCCGGCGGCGCAGTACGTCGCTCTCGCTCACGGGGATGAGCTGCGCGATGAGGCAGACGACCTTGCTGGTGCCGACGTCGAGCACCGACAGGAGGGTGCTCTTGCGCGCCGGGAGGGGCTTGAGGCGCGGCGTCAAGCCGTTGCGCAAGGAGCTCATATGTCCGCCTCCTTGGCGCTGGCGACGGGCTTCTTCTTCGCCGCCTCTGCGCGCGCGGCCGCTGCCTCGGCGCCCAGACGCATCACGACCCGGTCAGACTGGCGCATGTCGATGACGAGGATGTCCCGCTCCAGGATGCGCTCGCTCTCCTCGAGTTCGGCGAGCCGGGCGACGGCCGCTGTCGGGTTCGATTCCGGCAGGCGCACCTCGAGGCCGTTGTCGAGAATGAGGTTCCAGCGCCGGCCGGCGATGAGCGAGCCGGCCTTGACTCGCTCGCGCAGCGAGCCTGCGGCGTCCAGCAGCTCGAGATAGTCCGCCGAGCGCTCGTTGGCACGGTCGCCGACGACGAGGGGCAGGCGTGCGTAGCGCGCATCGTTGAGGAAGTCGATGACCGTCCCGTCGGCAGCGACGACGAAAACCTCGCCGTTACGCTGCCACAGCGCGAAGGGCTCGCGCTCGGTGATGGTGATGGCGAGCTCGTTCGGATAGAGCTTGCGCACCGACGCCTCGCGGATCATCGGCACGGCCTCAAGGTTGCGGCGCACCTCGGCCGGGTCAATGAACAGCACGGAGCGATTGGGCGAGATGCCGGCGGCCTCCAGAATCTCCGCCGGCCGCAGTTCCGCCAGGCCGGAGATGACGACCTGCTTGATACCGAAGCCGAAGGCACGAGCGACGGCATCGCTCAAGGTGCCGTTCTCGGCCCTGAAGCGGTCGACATGCCCGCCGGCGAAGGCACCGTAGAGACCGACAGAGGCGAAGAGAGCGAGAGTGAGCGCGCTACCGAGACCGCGAGGCAGCCGCCGGCGGCCGCCGACGCGCACATAGCCGCGCCGGCGCAACGCACGGAACAGCCGCAGGCGCGGCCATTCCGGCGCGGCGAACAGCATGCCGGCGGGCATGGTCACCGCGGCCGAGACCGCCCCGCGCGGGCTTCTCGTTCCTACCGGTCGCAGGAGGCGTCCTCCACCATCCATCGCATAAGCTCGCCGAATGAATACCCCGCATGCGCGGCCAGTTCGGGCACCAGGCTGGTCTCGGTCATGCCTGGCTGCGTGTTGACCTCGAGACAGACGATCCTGCCAGTGCCGTCTGGCCGGTCGTCGTACCGGAAGTCGGCGCGGGAGACGCCACGACAGCCGAGTGCTTGGTGCGCCGTTAACGCCAACTCTTGGATCTGATGGTAAATATTTGGTTTAATTTTTGCGGGGAGGATGTGGATCGAGCCGCCTTTCGCATATTTGGCGTCGTAGTCGTAGAAGCCCCCTGTGGCTGGCTGAATGTCAATGACGCCCAAGGCTTTGTCGCCCATCACGGCACAGGTGAGCTCCCGCCCGGCGATATACTCCTCGGCCAGCAGCCAGTCGGAATGGGGCCAGTCGGGCCGCATTAACTCTTGGGGCGGATGCGAACGATCCTCGCGCACGATGATGACGCCGACCGAGGAGCCCTCGTTGACCGGCTTCAGCACGTAGGGCGGCGGCAGCACGTGGCGCTCGGCCGCCTCGCGCCGGTGTACCACGATGCCGTGTGCCACAGGCACTCCGGCCGCCGCCATCACCACCTTCGCCTTGGCCTTGTCCATGGCGAGCGCCGAGGCGAGCACGCCGGAATGGGTGTAGGGCAGGCGCATCGTCTCCAGGATGCCCTGGATGGTGCCGTCCTCGCCCGGGCTGCCGTGCAGCGCGTTGAACACCACATCCGGCCGCACGCGCTCCAGCACCGCGGCGATGTCACGACCCACGTCGATGCGCGTCACGCGGTAGCCTTCCGCCTCCAGCGCATCGGCACAGGCCTTGCCCGAGGCCAGGGAGACCTCACGCTCGGCGGACAAACCGCCCATCAGCACCGCAACGTGTTTGGTCATCGTTCGCATCCTTGTCCATCGAGGTGCCGCACCGGCCGCCGCAAGAGCAACCGGGCCGGGGGACGGCGAAGCCTCAGGCCACGCCCACCCGCTTGATCTCCCAGGCGAGCGTCACGCCGGAGTGTTCCTTGACACGCCGGCGCACCTCCTCGCCGAGGTTCTCGATCTCTGCCGCCGTGGCGCCGCCGAGATTGACGAGAAAGTTGCAGTGCATCTCGGACACCTGCGCCTGGCCGATCCGGAGCCCCCGGCAGCCGGCGGCATCGACGAGCTGCCAGGCCTTGGCGCCATCCGGGTTCTTGAAGGTGGAACCGCCGGTGCGTGTATTGACCGGCTGCGTCGCCGCCCGCGCCTCGGTGATCTCGTTCATCCGCGCGAGGATCTCGGCCGGATCTCCGGGCCGGCCCTCGAACAGCGCTTCCACGAAGATGAGATCCTCCGGTGCGCCGCAATGGCGATAGGAGAACCTCATGTCCTCGCGGGAGAGCACGTGCCGGTGGCCCCTGCGATCGAGCGCCCGCGCCTCCACCAGCACGTCCTTAACCTCGCCGCCGTAGGCGCCGCCGTTCATGCGCAGGGCGCCGCCGATGGCGCCGGGGATGCCGCGCAGGAAGGTGAGCCCGTCGATGCCCGCCTCGGCGGCGGCGCGCGCCACCTTTACGTCGGGCGCACCAGCGCCGGCCCGCACGCGGCAGCCCTCCTCCACGCTCACCTCGGCAAAGGCCTTGCCGAGCCGCAGGACGACGCCCGGCACGCCGCCGTCACGTACGAGGAGGTTGGAGCCGAGCCCGATGACGGTGAGCGGCACACGCTCCGGCAGGTTGGCGAGGAAGAGCGCCAGGTCGTCCTCGTCCGCCGGCGCGAACAGCACCTGCGCCGGCCCGCCGGTGCGGAACCAGGTCAGCGGCGCAAGCGGGGCATTGGCCACGAGCGTCCCTCGCAGGCCCGGCATCGCGGCAGCAAGCTCGGCGGTGATGTCGGGAAAGCTCATGGCATCGCCTCATGCTGGCCGGGGCGCGAGCGCCGCGTCACGCCCCCTCCCCCGCCTCCAGTTCGCCGGGCAGGGCATAGGCCCAGTTGGTGATCGTGCCCGCGCCGAGGCAAACCACATAGTCACCGGGGCGCGCCAGGCGACGCACGATGCCGGCGAGCGCCTGCGGTCCCTCGAGGGCGATCACCTGCCGGTGGCCGCGCGCCTTGAGACCGGCGACGAGATCGTCACGCTCCGCGCCGGGAATGGGTTGCTCTCCCGCCGGATAGACGGGCGCGACGATCACGGCGTCCGCATCGTTGAAGCAGGTGCAGAAGTCGTTGAAGAGGGCCTTCAGCCGTGTGTAGCGGTGCGGCTGCATCACCGCGATCACCTGCCCCTTCGTCGAGGCACGGGCAGCCCGCAGGACAGCCGCGATCTCCACCGGATGGTGGCCGTAGTCGTCGAAGATGGTGACGCCGTTCCACTCCCCCGTGCGGGTAAAGCGCCGCTTGACGCCGCCGAAGCCGGCAAGCGCGGTGCGGATCGCATCCGGGCTCATGCCGAGCTCGTGCGCCACCGCGATGGCCGCGGTCGCGTTTAGCGCATTGTGGTGGCCAGGCATGGGCATGAGGAGATCGGGGATGACCGTCTCCACTCCCGTCTTGCGGTCGCGGATCAGCACCTTGAACCGGCTCTTGCCGCCGTTCAGATCGACGTCGATGAGCCGCACGTCCGCCTGCGGGTTCTCGCCATAGGTGATGACGCGCCGGTCCTCGATCTGGCCGACGAGATCCTGCACCGTCGGGTGGTCGATGCACATCACCGCGAAGCCATAAAATGGCAGGTTCTCGACGAAGGAGCGGAAGGCCGCCTTGATGGCGTCGAAGGTCTTGAAGTGGTCGAGGTGCTCGGGGTCGATGTTGGTGACGATCGCCACATCCGCCGGCAGCTTGAGGAAGGTGCCGTCTGATTCATCGGCCTCCACCACCATCCAGTCGCCGGCCCCGAGGCGGGCGTTGGTGCCGTAGGCGTTGATGATGCCGCCATTGATGACGGTGGGGTCGAAGCCGCCGGCATCGAGCAGCGTCGCGACGAGCGATGTGGTCGTGGTCTTGCCGTGCGTGCCGGCAATGGCGACGCAGGTCTTCAGCCGCATCAGCTCGGCCAGCATCTCGGCCCGGCGCACCACCGGCAGGCGCTTCTCCCGCGCGGCGACGAGCTCGGGATTGTCCCGCTTGATCGCGGTGGAGACCACGACGACCTCCGCGTCGCCCAGGTTCTCCGCGGCGTGGCCGATCGACACGGACGCCCCCTTGTCGCGCAGGCGTTTGACGTTGGCATTGTCGTTCGCATCCGACCCCTGGACGGTGTAGCCGAGGTTGAGGAGCACCTCGGCGATGCCCGACATGCCAATGCCGCCGATGCCGATGAAGTGGATGGGGCCGAGCTCGCGCGGCAGCTTCATGTCGTCGTCTCCGTTTGCGGGGCTTCTTGTTGGGCGAACTTGCCGATGCGGATGACAAGCGCGGCAAGACGCTCCGCTGCGTCGGTGATGCCTGCGCTCTTGGCCGCTTCGGCCGCCCGCGTCAATGCCTCGGGGGCGTCGAGGCGCGCCGCGATCTCGGCCGCGAGGCGGGCGGGCGTGAAATCCGTCTGGGAGATGACCACGGCCGCGCCGATGGCCCCGAGGCTCGCGGCATTCGCCGCCTGGTCCTGGTCGAGGGCGCCGGGTAGCGGCACGAGTATGGATGGGCGGCCGATGACGGAAAGCTCGGCCACCGTGGAGGCGCCGGCGCGGGAGACGACGAGCTGCGCCGCGGCCATACGACGCGGCAGGTCGTTGAAGAACGGCTCCACCTCGCACGAAACACCGAGCCGCGCATAGATGCTGCGCACCCGCTCAAGATCCTCCGGGCGGGCCTGCTGCACAATGTGCAGGCGCGCGCGCCGCATCTCGTCGAGCTGCTCGATGGCGACAGGCACCACATCACTCATCACCCGCGCGCCCTGGCTGCCGCCGAAGACGAGAAGCGAGAGGCGCTCGCCGCGCGCGAGCGGCCGGAAGGGGACGGCCGCGGCCTTGAGCACGCTGGGGCGTACCGGGTTGCCGGTGTGCGTGGTCTTGCCGCGCGCGACCTCGCTCAGCCCCCTCACCTCGACGAAGCCCGTGGCGATGGCCGTGACGCGGCTCATGAGGAAACGGTTGGCGCGGCCGACGACGGCGTTCTGCTCGTGGATGATGCTCGGCACGCCGACCATGGTGGCGGCGAGCACGGGCGGCACGGTGGGATAGCCGCCGAAGCCGACGACCACGGCCGGCCGGCGCTCGCGCATCAGGCTCCGCGCCCGCCAGATGCCGCGCGCCAGCGTCACAAAGGACTGCGCGGCTGCAAGGGGCGAGCGCCTCGACGGTGTCGCCGAGGGGATCACGAACCGTTCGGCGGCCGGAAAATGGTGCGCATAGGCGGCCGCCCGTTCGTCGGTTGCGAGCGCCACCGCAATGCCATGCCGGCCGAGCGCCGCCGCCAGCGCCTCGGCCGGGAAGAGATGGCCTCCCGTGCCGCCGGCGGCCAGGAGGACGAAGCGATCCCTGTTCATCGCACCTCGCCCCAGCGCGGTGTGGCGTCGAAGATCTCCGCCCGCGGCCTGCGGCGCGTCAAAGCGATGAGGAAGCCCATGCCGATGGCGAGCGAGAACAGCGAGGAGCCGCCGTAGGAGATGAAGGGCAGCGTCATGCCCTTGGCCGGCAGGAGGTGCACGTTCACCATCATGTTGATCGAAGCCTGAATGCCGAAGAGCGTCGCAAGGCCCGTCACCGCCAGGCGGCAGAAGGGATCATCGTTGCGCCGGGCGAGAATGAGACTGCGGATGACGATGAAGGCAAACAGCAGCACGATGGCGATGCACACGACAATGCCGAACTCCTCCGCCGTGGCGGCAAAGATGAAGTCGGTGTGCGCGTCGGGAAGGATGCGCTTGACCGTGCCCTCGCCGGGTCCCTTGCCGAGCCAGCCTCCCTGGGCGAAGGACTCCATGGCCATGTCGACCTGGAAGGTATCGCCCACGTCGTCGTTGAAGAAGCGCTCGATGCGGGCGCGCACGTGGGGGATGAACTCGTAGGCGGCGACGAGACCGGCCAGGCCCATGCCGCCGATGCCGGCGACCCAGAAGATGTGCAGCCCCGCCGCGAAGAAAACGGTGGCCCACACCACCGTCACCAGCATGGTCTGGCCGATGTCCGGCTGCAGGATCAGCGGCACGATCGTCAGCGGCAGCAACAGGACGGCCAGGATGGTGCCCGGCATGTCCCGGCGCCGCCCGCCCTCCGCGAACAGCCAGGCGACGAGGACGACGAATGCCGGCTTCACGAACTCAGACGGCTGCACGGTGATGCCGGCCAGCGAGATCCAGCGGCGCGAGCCCTTGACCTCCGGACCGACATAGAGCGCCGCCACGATGAGCGCCATGCCGGCCAGGAAGACGATCAGCGCCATGCGCCGCACCTGGCGCGGCGACAGCAGCGACGTGCCGACGAGCAGGAGGATGGCCGGCACCAGATAGAGCACCTGCCGGTTGACGAAGTGGAAGGTGGGCAGCCCGAGCCGCTCGGCGACGGGAGGCGCGCCGCCCATGAGAAAGACGAGACCGGCCACCATGAGCACGCCGAGCGCGCCGAGGGTGTAGCGGTCGACCGTCCACCACCAGTCTGCGAGCACCGTCCGTTCTGCGCGCGAGACCATCGCTCACTCCTTCCCGAAAGGCACGAGGCCGGGCAGGCCGAGGACGAGGTCGCGGAACCGGTCGCCGCGAACCTCGAAGTTGCGGAACTGGTCATACGAGGCACAGGCGGGCGACAGCAGCACCACAGGCTCGGCATGCGCCGATGCAGCTGCCTCCTCCGCCGCCCGCGCCACCGCGACCTCCAGCGTGCCGCACTGCTCGTAGGGCACCTTGCCCTCGAGCGTTGCGGCAAATTCATCGCTGGAGGCGCCGATCAGATAGGCCCTGGCGATGCGCGGGAAGAACGGAGCGAGCGGCGCGATGCCACCCTCCTTCGCCTTGCCGCCGACGATCCAGTGGATGCCGCCGTCGAAGGCGGAGAGCGCCTTCTCGGTCGCGTCAGCGTTGGTCGCCTTGGAATCATTGACGAACAGCACCTTGCCGGCCCGCCCGACCTGCTCCATGCGGTGGGCGAGACCGGGGAAACTCGCCAGCCCGGTGCGGATGACCCCGAGATCCACCCCCGTCGCCATCGCCGCGGCAACAGCGGCAGCCGCATTCTGGGCGTTGTGCGCCCCGCGCAGCGAGCCGATGCCGGAGAGGTCGATGCGCGCCTCAACGGCGGTGGAGCCATCCGGCCCCGCCGCCCGCAAGGTGATGCAGTGCGGCTCCCACGACCAGCCCTCCTCCAGAATGCGCTCGACGGAGATGGTCTGGAGCGGCCGGGCGAGTGCCACCCTCCGGCATGCAATGGCCCGGCAGAAGTCGTCGTCCACGCCGATCACGGCGAGGGCGGAGGCAGAGATCAGCCGCTCCTTGATGGCGGCATAGTTCGCCATCGTGCCGTGGCGGTCGAGATGGTCCGGCGTGATGTTGAGAAGAATGCCGACGCTCGGCGCCAGCGAAGGCGCAAGGTCAATCTGGAAGGACGAGCACTCGATCACATAGGCGCGGCCGGCAGAGAAAGGCTCGAGGGCGAGCACCGGCGTGCCGATGTTGCCTCCGGTCTGCACGTCGAGCCCCCCGACCTTGAGAAGGTGTGCGGTGAGCGCGGTGGTCGTCGACTTGCCGTTGGTGCCGGTGACAGCGATGAACGGCACGTCCGGCATCAGCTTCGCCCGCTCGCGGCAGAACAGCTCGACGTCGCCGATGATCTCGACCTCGGCTGCACGGGCGAGTGGCACCGTCCAGTGCGGCTCGGGATGGGTCAGCGGCACGCCTGGCGAGAGCACGAGCGCATCGACCTCGTCCCAGGCGATGCCGCGCAGGTCCTCGACGGTGATGCCCCGCGCCGTGGCGGCGACGCGCGCCGTTTCCCCGTCATCGTAGGCCACGACCTCGGCCCCGCCCGCCACCAGGGCCTCGGCCGTGGCGAGGCCCGAGCCGCCGAGCCCGAAGAGGGCGACGCGCTTGCCGGCAAAGGAGGTGACGGGGATCATCGCCTCACCTCAGCTTGAGCGTCGACAGGCCGACGAGCGCGAGCACCACCGAGATGATCCAGAAGCGGATCACCACCTGCGGTTCCGTCCAGCCGAGCTGCTCGAAGTGATGGTGGATCGGCGCCATCTTGAAGACGCGCTTGCCCGTGAGCTTGAAGGAGGCGACCTGGATGATGACCGAAAGCGCCTCGACGACGAAAAGGCCGCCGACGATGGCGAGCACGATCTCGTGCTTGGTCGCCACCGCGATGGTGCCGAGCAGGCCGCCGAGGGCGAGCGAGCCCGTGTCGCCCATGAAGATCTGTGCCGGGGGTGCGTTGAACCACAGGAAGCCGATGCCCGCCCCGATCACGGCGCCACAGATGACAGCGAGCTCGCCCGTGCCCGGCACGAAGTTAATCTGCAGGTAGTTGGAGAAGATGGCGTTGCCGACGAGATAGGCGATGAAGCCGAAGGTCGCCGCCGCGATCATCACGGGCACGATGGCAAGGCCATCGAGCCCGTCCGTCAGGTTCACCGCATTGCCGGCGGCGACGATGACGAAGACGCCGAAGGCGATGAAGAACCAGCCGAGGTCGATCAGCAGATCCTTGAAGAAGGGAATGGCGACGGAGGTGGCCAGCAGATCGCGCGTCGGCGGCAGGTCCGCCCGCGCGACGAGGACGATGGCAATGCAGGCGATGCCGGCGATCAGCGCCTCGATGGCGAGACGCGAGCGGCCGGAGAATCCCTTGTGCGACTGCTTCGTGACCTTGAGATAGTCGTCGTAGAAGCCGATGGCGCCGAAGCCGAGCGTCACCAGAAACACGATCCACACATAGGGATTGGCGAGATTGGCCCACAGCAGGGTCGAGACGACGAGCCCGGAGAGGATCATCAGCCCGCCCATGGTGGGCGTGCCCTTCTTGGTCAGCAGGTGCGACTGGGGCCCGTCCTCACGGATCGGCTGGCCCTTGCCCTGCTTGATGCGCAGCGCGGCGATGATGGCAGGGCCGAACATGAAGACGAAGAACAGCGCAGTCGCCGTCGCGGCGCCCGTGCGGAAGGTGATGTACCGGAAAACGTTGAGTCCCGGGATGATGTCGCTGAATTCGGCGAGCCAGACGAACATGCCCTTCTTTACTCCGCTTACATGTCCGCTTCGGCATGCGCCGCTTCACGGGGGTAGCGTTCCTTGAGGGTGGTGACGATGCGCGAGACGTAGGTGCTCTTGGAGCCCTTGACCATCACGACGTCTCCGCCACGCAACTCGCCGAAGAGTTCCGGCTCGAGCTCCGCGGGGGTCTGCGCATAGCGCCCCCTCATCTCCGGCGGAAGAGCCTGCCACAGGTTTTTCATCAGTGGCCCGCAGGCGAAGACGAGATTGACGCCGCTCTCGGCCACGAACTCGCCGAGCGCGCGGTGCAGGGCCGGTCCGTCAGGGCCGAGCTCCAGCATGTCGGCGAGAACGGCGATGCGGCGGCCGCGCAGCCCCACATCCGCCTCGCACAGCGTGTTGATGGCCGCGCGCATGGAGGCGGGGTTGGCGTTGAAGCTCTCGTCGACGAGCGTGATCGTGCCGCCCGGCCCCTTCATCAGCGTGCGCTCGCCGCGCCCGGCGATTGGCGCAAGGTCGCCGAGGCCGAGCCCGGCCAGGGCGATGTCGGCGCCGAGTGCCTTGACCGCCGCCATGACAGCGAGGCTGTTGAGCGCCACGTGGCGCCCCGGGCTGCCGAGCCGGTAGGTGATGGCCTCGCCGAAGACGCGAGCCTCGACGATGGTCATGTCGGACTTGAGGATGATCCGCTCGGCGCGCACGTCCGCCTCCTCATGTTCGCCGAAGGAGACGAGGCTACCGGCAGAAGAGGCCGCCGCGTGCAGCTTCAACCGCTCGAAATGGGGATTATCGCGGTTGATGATGGCCGCGCCGCCCGGCTCGATGGCGGAGAAAATCTCGCCCTTGGCGTCGGCGATGGCCTCGACCGAGGGGAAGAATTCGAGGTGCACGGGCTCGACGGTGGTGACGATGGCGGCATGCGGCCGCACCAGCTCCACCAGCGCGGCGATCTCGCCCGGCGCGCTCATGCCGATCTCGAAGATGCCGAAGTCGCTGTCGCGCGGCATGCGCATCAGCGTCAGCGGCACGCCCCAGTGGTTGTTGTAGGAGGCAACCGCGGCGTGCGTCCTGCCCTGCTTGCCGAGGGCGAGGCGCAGGGCCTCCTTGGTGCCCGTCTTGCCGACGGATCCGGTAACGGCGACGATCCGTGCCTTCGTGCGTGCCCGCGCCGCGCGCGCGGCAGCACGCATCGCCTCGAGTACGTCCGGCGCCACAAGCAGAGGGCCCAGATGCGACAGGGCCTCAAAATGCGCCTCGTCGACGAGCGCCGCCGCCGCGCCCTTGGCCAGCGCATCGGCCACGAACTCGTGGCCGTCACGCTTGCCGGCGAGCGCGCAGAACAGATCACCCGGCGCGATCGTGCGCGTGTCGATCGAGACGCCGGAGATGGTGTCGGGCAGGCCGCCGTGGGCGCGTGCGCCGAGAGCACCGAGGATTTCGAGGCCTGTCCAGAGGGCGTCGTTCATTGTTCTACATCTGCAACGGCCGCGAGCACGGCCTCGTGATCGGAAAAGGGTATGGTCGTTGAGCCGACGATCTGGCCCGTTTCATGACCTTTGCCGGCGACGACGAGAACATCCCCAGGCTCGAGCTCCCGGACAGCGGTGCGGATTGCCTCCGCGCGGTCGCCGATCTCGCGCGCACCGGGCGCTGCGGCGAGGATGGCAGCGCGGATCGCGGCGGGATCCTCCGAGCGCGGATTGTCGTCCGTGACGATGACGACATCGGCCTTCTCGCTGGCGATGGCGCCCATCATCGGTCGCTTGCCCGGATCGCGGTCGCCCCCCGCGCCGAAGACGACGACCAGCCGCCCGGTGGCATAGGGTCGCAGCGCATCGAGCACATGGGCGAGCGCATCGGGCTTGTGTGCGTAGTCCACCACGACGAGCGCGCCGTTGACCTCTGCCACCCGCTCGAGGCGCCCCCTGACGCCGGCGAGACCGGCGAGGCCGCGCACGATGTCCTGCATGGCGCAGCCGGCAGCGAGCGCGAGCCCGGCCGCAACAACCGCGTTCGCGGCCTGGAAGTCACCGGCGAGCGGCAGCAGCACCTCGTGCATCATGCCCCCGTGCGCCAGCCTGAGCCGCTGCGAGAAGCCCTCGCGCGCGGCCTCCGCAATGGCGATGTCGCGGCCCGTGCGGCCGACGCTGACGACCTTCAGGCCCCGTGCTGCGGCAACGCTCTCGACCCGCGCAGCCTCCGGCGCATCGGCATTGACGACGGCCGTCGCGCCCTCGGGCAGCAGGCGCTGGAACAGCCGCAGCTTGGCCGTGAGATAGGCCTCGACGGTGGGGTGGTAGTCGAGGTGGTCGCGGCCGAGGTTGGTGAAGGCCGCTGCGGCAAGGCGCACGCCATCAAGCCGCCGCTGGTCGAGCCCGTGCGAGGACGCTTCCATGGCCAGGTGCGTCACGCCCTCGCCGGCGAGCCTGTCGAGCGTCCTGTGCAGGGCGAGCGGATCGGGCGTCGTCAGCGAGCCGTAATGGGCGCCGGAAGGCGCCACGACGCCGATGGTGCCGAGGCTCGCCGCCTGATGGCCGCAGGCGGCGAAAAGCTGCCGCGTGAACTCGGCCACCGAGCTCTTGCCGCTCGTGCCGGTCACGGCGACAACCGTGCCGGGCTGTCGGGGAAAGACCCGAGCGGCGGCGAGCGCGAGCGCCCGGCGCGCATCGATGACGGAGCCGAAGACCACCCCCGACGGGAGGTCCGCCGGCCGGCCACCTTCCGCAACCACGGCGACGGCGCCGCGCGCGATCGCATCGGCGATGTAGTGTCGGCCGTCCTCCCGCGCGCCGGCAAGCGCGACGAAGACGTCGCCCGGCTGCACCCTGCGGGAATCGAAGGCGAGCCCCCGCACGCGCACAGATGCATGCAGCGTCGCGGCGAAAGCATCCGGCAGAATGTCGCCGAGGGCGAAACCGTCGATGTGTGCGGTGTCCGTCATTGGATACCCCAGGCGCCGGCCTGCGCCATGGCCGGGAATGGCCGGTACGGCTTCTCAAAGCGCGGCGGAAGCCCGAGCAGCGGCGCCACGCGCTCGATCACCTTGCCGGTGGTCACGCCCGCGTTCCAGGCGGCGGTGGAGTAGCCGTAGGTTTCCGGCAGGCCCTTGGGCTCGTCGTACAGCACCACGAAAAGATACTTCGGGTCGTCCGCCGGGGCGATGGCCATGAAGGTCGTGAAGTTCTTGGTGCGGTCGTAGCGACCGTTGATGACCTTCTCGGCCGTGCCGGTCTTGCCGCCCACGTAATAGCCGGGCACCGCCGCCTTGCGGGCGGAGCCGCGCTCGGCATTGAGGCGCATGATGTAGCGCATGGCCTCGCTCGTCTTGGGGCTCACGACCCGGCGGGCGATGGCCTTCGCCTCCTCCTCGGTGCGTTTCAGAAAGGTGGGCGTGATGAAATAGCCGCCGTTGACCAAGGCCGCCGTGCCTGCAGCGGCCTGGATCGGCGCCACGGCGAGACCGTGGCCGTAGGAGATGGTGATGGTGTTGAGCTCGCCCCAGCGCGGGGGAATGATCGGATCCGCACTCTCCGGCAGCTCCGTGCGCAGACGATCGAGCTGGCCGAACTTCTTGAGCGTCGCCTTGTGCCCCTCCACACCCACGGTCAGGGCCATCTTGGCCGTGCCGATGTTGGACGAGTGGATGAAAATCTCCGGCACCGTGAGGATACGGTTCTGCCCGTGATAGTCGCGGATTGTGAAGCGGCCGTACCGCATGACGCCGCGGGCGTCGAAGGTGGAGTTGATGTTGACCTTGCCGGAGTCGAGCGCCATCGCCGTGGTGATGGCCTTGAAGGTCGACCCCATCTCGTACACGCCGACGTTGATGCGGTTGATCCGCTCGGGATCGAGCGCCTCGACGGGGTTGTTCGGGTCGAAGTCCGGCAGCGAGGCGAGCGCGATGACCTCGCCCGTCTTGACGTCAAGGATGAGCCCGGCAGTGGCCTTGGCCTTGTACTTCTCCATGCCCTTGATGAGCTCGTCCCGCAGCGCGTGCGTGGCGCGCAGGTCGATGGAGAGCTTGATGGGCTCGAGGTCGGTCGCCTGGGTGGCGAAGCCCGCCCCCGCCAGCGCCCTCAGGCCGAGCCCGTCGATGTATTTCTCGATGCCAGCGATGCCCTCGTTGTCAACGTTGGCAAAGCCGAGCACGTGCGAGGCGATCGGGCCGTTGGGATAGACACGCTTGTTCTCGGTGAGGAAGCCGATGCCAGGGATGCCGAGACGATGCACCTCCGCCTGCTGGCGCGGCGTGATCTCGCGTTTGACCCAGACGAAGCCGCGCTTGGTGCCGAGCTTCTCGCGCAGCTCGCGCGCGTTGAGGTCCGGCAGAACCGCCGTCAGCAGCTCGGTCGCTTCGTCCTTGTCGATGATGTTGCGCGGCTCGGCATAGACCGACACGGTCTTGACGTCCGTCGCCAGCAGGATGCCGTTGCGGTCAACGATATCGGGACGCACGATGGAGATCTCGGCCGAGGCCCGGCGCAGGTCGCCCGGATCGTCGGGGGTCACCGCCAGCATGACGAGACGCCCGGCGATGACGACGAAGAGGCACGAAAAGCCGAGGGCCACCACCCCGACGCGCGCCTGAGACTTCTCCGCCCTCAGGCTGAAGACGCCGGAAAGAAAGCGGCGCAGGCGTGCGGCCCGCGTCTGCGGGGCGGGCGTCTCGTCGGGGGTCTGCGGCAGGACGGTCGGATCCGTGTCGTGCATGGCTCCATCACCGGCTGGGGGTCGAGGGCGTGCGCGCATCGGCGTCGGCGGCGCCGGGTGTGGCGGTCGGCGCCGCAAGACCGAGGTCTTCCAGCTTGCGTCCGATAGCGTCGACCTCTGGCTTGCGCTCGGGAACATCCTGCAGCCGCACGATCTGACGCACCGAGAGCGGCTGCAGGTCGAGATGGGTCGCGGCCAGCGCCTGCACCCGGTCAGGCCGGGTGAGGAGCTGCCATTCCGCCCGCAGCACGGCGATCGCGTCCTTCTCGCGCTGCACCTGCGCCTTGAGCTTCGCCACCTGCTCGGACAGGTAGATGGTGTCGTACTTGATGGAATAGGCGTAGCCGGCCGAGGCGACGAGCGCGCCGATGGCGGCGATGTGCAGGAACCGTACGATCATCGTCCGCCCCTCCGCTTCGGCTCCGGCAGGCTCGCGAGCAGCGCCAGCGCCTCGTCGTCGCCCTGCGGCGGCGCGCCCGTCCGCTCGCCGGCGCGCAGCTTGGCCGAGCGCGCGCGCGGGTTCGCCGCCACCTCTGCCTCCTGCGGGGCGACGGCGCCGCGCGAGACGAGCGTGAAGGTCGGCTCCGCCCCCGCGAGGCCCGGGATGTGCCGCGAGCCGCCGCCCGCGCGGCCGCTGCGCCGAGCCAGGAACTGCTTGACGATGCGGTCCTCCAGCGAGTGGAAGGTGACGACCACGAGCCTGCCGCCCGGCTTCAGGATGCGCTCGGCCGCGACAAGCGCCCGCACCAGCTCACCGAGTTCGTCGTTGACCGCGATCCGGAGGGCCTGGAACGTCCGCGTCGCCGGGTGCGGGCCGTGGGGATCGGCCCGGACGACACCGGCGACGATCTCGGCCAGACGGCGCGTCGTCTTGATGGGGGCAGATTTCCGGGCCTCGACGATGGCCCGCGCCACGACACGCGACCGCCGTTCCTCGCCGTAGTGGAAGATGATGTCGGCGAGGGTGCGCTCGTCGGCAGTATTGACGAGGTCGGCCGCACTCGGACCGCGCTGCTCCATGCGCATGTCGAGCGGCCCGTCGAGACGGAAGGAAAAGCCCCGCCCCGCCTCGTCGAGCTGCATGGAGGATACGCCAATGTCGAGAACGACACCGTCGACCGGCGCGAAGCCCGCCTCCTGTGCCAGCACGTCGAGATTGCCGAAGCGCCCGTGGGCGAGCACCAGCCGCCCGCCGCACTCGGCCACAAGCCCCTGCCCGCCCGCGATGGCGTCGGGATCACGGTCGATGCCGAGAACGCGCAGGTCGGGCGCCGCCGCAAGAATGGCACGCGTGTAGCCGCCAGCGCCGAAAGTGCCGTCGATGTAGAGACCGCCGGCGCGCGGAGAAAGATGCGCCAGCACCTCCCCCAGGAGCACGGGAACATGACGGGCCGGTCCGCCAGCGGCGTCGGCCGAGCCGTCGCCGCGGCCCGTCATCATTCCCGCGCTCCGGGAGGCATGCCGCCCGGCCTCGAGGCGAGAGGCGTGGCCAACCCCCTCACCGCGCCGAGCGACTTCTTGAGATCCCGGACCTTGGCGCGCGCCTCCTCGAGATGCGCACGGAACCGCTCCGGCTCCCAAAGCTGAAACTTGTGCCCGTGGCCCACGAAGGTGACCGCGTCGGTCAGCCCCGCATGCTCCCTGAGCGTGTCGGTGAGGATCACGCGCCCCTCCGGATCGATCTTGAGCACCTCGCTGGTGCCCAAGAGTGCGGTCGAGAGATGGTCGCGCTCCTCCGAATAGGGTGAAAGCGTCGACAGAAGGGCATCGATCTCCGCCAGCAGGGCGTTGCCGCCCGCATCCAGAGCCGGCGCGTCGAGCGCCGGATGCACATAGAGACCTTCGAAACCGTCGCGCGCCAGCACGGCCCGGAACGGCGCAGGGATCGAAACGCGCCCCTTCGCGTCCACCCGGTTCGTGAAGTTGGACACGAAGCGGTCCATGGCCCCCTGCCCTTACGGCACCGTTCGCTTCCACCAGAGCCACGGCCCAACTGCCGCACCCCACCCCGCCGCCAACGCCGAATCCGACCGGCCGCGAGCCCGGCGCCGCCCCGGCGCAGGCCCCGCGAAGCTCGAACCAGACGTCCAGCGACGGGATGATTTGGGATATCATGGGAAATTATGGTCGTCAATGGAATCGAGCACTCCGGCGCAAGCGTCGAAGCAGCTTCGATGACAGCGCGACATGGTTAACGAAGCGTTTCGGAAGCCCTCCTCGCGGGGGCTTGCTCAAAGAATTTTCGCAATCGGGGCAATGATTTCCGGCAGGTGATCCGTCCGGGCCCGCGACCGGCGGCGTGCCAGATGCCTGTCGCGGGGGCGCACGCTCCCATGCCCGCGCGGCAGCGCGTGGCAGAAAGGGCGGAACGGACGAGGACGCGGGGCGCCGGCGCGCTCCGCAGCTGCTGCGATGACAGCGGGGGAAGAAAGGTGCCAGCCGGCCTGTAAGCCGGGTTCTGTATGGCCCGGGTCGCCCCGGACGTGACGGCCATTCATCTGGGACGGTCGTTACCGACCGCCTCGAGCAACCAACCCGGACGACAAGGCTGGAAACAGGCCCGGGCGCTTGCGCGCCCCGTCGTCCCTATTCGGTCTTGCTCCCGGTGGGGTTTGCCGTGCCGTCGACGTTGCCGCCGACGCGGTGCGCTCTTACCGCACCCTTTCACCCTTGCCCTTCTGCGCCAAAGGCTTCGAAAGGCGGTTTGCTTTCTGTGGCACTGTCCCTGGGGTCACCCCCGCCGGACGTTATCCGGCACCGTGTTTCCTAGGAGCCCGGACTTTCCTCTGCACCGGCGCGGCCGGTGCAGCGGCCGCCCGGCCGACTGGCGCAACCCGGATATGGGATGGCACCCGCCGGGGTCAAGCGCCGTGCGCAGGACACCGGCGGCATGCGCCACGGATCATGGCCGGATCGATCAGGACTCCTGCGAACCGAGGGTCGCGACGATCGTACGAACCTTGGAGCAATAGGCACGGTTCGCGCTGTTCATGCGCTTGGCGTAGTGTCCGCTCTGATAGCGCATCACGGTGGCGCAGGTGTCCCCGCCCGACAGCTGGTAGGCCTGGGCGAGATACTTCACGGCATAACGCAGGTTGGTGTCCGGATCATAGAGACCGGCTGCCGAGCCGCGGTAGCCGAGGCCACGGGCCGTCTGATACTTGATCTGCATGAGGCCGTAGGCGCCACCGTTGTAGGCGCGCGGATTGTATCGGCTCTCGACCCGCACGACCGCATCGACGAGGGCAAACGGCAGGCCATGCGCCTTGGCATGCCTGGCGATGAGCGCGCGGTAGCGCTCGCGGCTGGCGTGGACGTAGCCCAAGGCACGGCCATGCTTGACCACCACGTTCCGGCCCCTTCTCGGGCCTGCCCTGTCCTCGCCCGCCTCGGCCCGGGCGAGCGCCTCCTGGTGCGACCGCGTGCGCGCCTTCACGGTCCTGCGGGCTGCCTCGCGCGTGGGTGCCGACACACTCTGCTCGATCTTGCTGATATCGGTCCGCCGCTGGAACAGAACCTCATACTGGTCCGCCTGCTCGGCAAGCGCCGGCGCTGTAGAAACGAGGACGAGGGAAGAAATGCCAAAAGCGGCGGATCGCAAACTCTTCAAAACGTGTACTCCTTACACCCTTACACACACAAAAGGACATCCCGTCCGGAGCGAGGCGCTCCGGCCATGCTTCACTCGGCGCTGTTTCGGGATCGACCGTTACTGGCTCGTCGTGCGGCTTCTCCTCATGATCGAGCCGCCAACAGGGGCCTCACCTTTGCGCAATAGCGCCGTGCAGCCTCCGTCATGGACCGGGCGCGATGGCCGGCCTGATAGCGAAGGACGGTGCCGCAGGTGTCCCCACCCGCGAGGCGATAGGCCTCGGCGAGATAGCGAATTCCGAAGGTCAGATTGGTCTCGGGCTCCAGCAGACCCTCGCGCGGTCCCTCGTAACCGTAGGCCCGCGCCGTGGCGTAACTGATCTGCGTCAGCCCCAGATTGTCGCCGTTGCGGGCCCGGGGGTTGTAGTTGCTCTCGAGGCGGACGACGGCATCGGCGAGGTCGACAGGAACGCCACGCCCGGCCGCATGGCGAGCGATGAGCGCGCGCACGTGTGCCCGCCCCTCCTCCGCCGCCACGCGCCTGCCGAGATCCGCAGGGCGCGGAACCGGCATGACAACCGCGTCCACGATGTCGCCCGCGACCCCCGCCGCACCATCCCCATCCGCCTGAACGCAGGCCGAAGTTGACACCGCGAGCGCGGCGCAACAGATCGCCAGCCGCCCTACCATAAACACCCCGTCACTGATGCTATATCCATCGAATAGACGGAGGAATTCTCTCACGAATGAGGCATATATCGGGCAATGCCGGGGAATTTAAATGTTAAAGTAGACGACATACACTTTTTATGAATGCCGCATTGCTAAATATTTATATTGCGTATACTATTATTTGTAATAATAAGAAATTATCAACAGGAAACTTGCAGAACTTTCGGTGCACAAAGCAACCACTGCGTGACGAGGAGAAATTGTGTTGCAACTCGTGACGCGTAAAATGGCATTCTCGGCTGCGCCCACGGCGGCCAGCCCAGCGAAACAGGAGTAACATGATGAAGCGTCACCTCTGGCAGGGAGCCCTACTCGGGCTGATGGCGCTCGGCCTCACAGCCTGCAATACACCGCAGGATCGGGCTGTCGGCGGCGCCCTGATCGGCGGCGCGGCCGGCGCGGTCATCGGCGGCGCTGCGACGGGCGACGTCGGCGGCGCGCTCGTCGGCGGTGCTATCGGCGCGGCCGGGGGCGCCGTGGTCGGAGCGGCAACTGCCCCGCGCTGCGAGTACTATTACTATCGCGGCCGTCGCTATCGCGAGTGTTACTGACAACGGGCGCGCGGCCGTGCCTGGCCGCGCGCACGCCTCCCCTTCCCGCCTTGCCAAGGCCCCGGCGCCCCGCTAGCTGTCCCCCTGTCCTGCTGTGGACCGGCGCCGCTCCGCCCGACACGACGAGGGCCGCGAGCGTCGCACCATGAAAGGCAGCACCCGGGAAACGGTCTCGACCCATGTGGGATAAATTCGGCTGGGGCAAGCTCGGCGGCGCCGGCATCGGGCTGGCCATCGGCGGGCCGCTGGGCGCCCTCATCGGCGCTCTTGCAGGGCATTTGCTGATCGACGACGCAAATGCCCTCTTCCGGCCGCCGCCGCGGCAGGTCGTGTTCACGACCGGTCTCGTCGCGCTCGCGGCCAAGATGGCGAAGGCCGACGGCGTGGTCACGGGCTCCGAGATCCGCGCCTTCCATGCCATCATCGACGCGCCGGCCGAGGAATTCGCCCAGATCTCCCGCCTCTTCAACATTGCCAAGGCGACCACCGCCGGCTTCGAGGCCTATGCCCGCCAGCTCGCCACGCTGTTCGCCGACGAGCCTGCGCTGCTTGAGGACGTCCTCGATGGCCTTTTCCTCATCGCGGCGGCCGACGGCGCCCTGCACGAGGACGAGCTCGCCTACCTCTCGACCGTCGCCGCCATCTTCGGCCTGAGTGACGAGGATTTCCGCCGCATCGAGGCGCGGCACGTGCATCGCGCCGACGATCCCTATGTCATCCTGGGGGCAGACCGGGGCATGAGCGACGAGGAGCTGCGCCGCCTCTACCGCAAGCGCATCGCCGAGAGCCACCCGGACCGGCAGATCGCCCGCGGCCTGCCAGCGGAGGCCGTGCGCATCGCCACCGAGCGTGCCGCCGCCCTCAATGCCGCCTGGGACGAGATCGTGCGCCAGCGCCGCATGAACGAGAAAGACCCCGCAGAGACCGCGTCATGAGCCAGCAGCCCACTCCCGACAGCCCCGTCGCCGCCAAGGTGTTTGCATCCCCCAACCACAGTGAGCGGCTGACAGCGGACGGCAGGCCGCGCCGGCCCGACATGCTGGTACTGCATTACACCGGCATGGCCGATGCCGGCGAGGCGCTGCAGCGCCTGTGCAACCCCACCACCGAGGTCTCGGCGCACTATTTCGTCTTCGAGAATGGCCATGTGCTGCAGCTCGTGCCCGAGGCGCGCCGCGCCTGGCATGCGGGCAAGGCCTGCTGGACGGGCGAGCGCGACATCAACTCGGCCTCCATCGGCATCGAGATCGCCAACCCCGGCCACGACGGCGGCCTGCCGCCCTACCCTGCGGCGCAGATCGCAGCCGTCGTCGCACTCTGCCGCGACATCATCAACCGCTGGTCGATCCGGGCCGACCGCGTCCTCGGGCATTCGGACGTGGCCCCGCTGCGCAAGCAGGATCCGGGCGAACTCTTTCCGTGGGAGGAGCTCCACCGCGCCGGCGTCGGCCATTTCGTGCGCCCCGCCCCGATCCGCAGCGGGCGCTTCCTCAGTCCCGGCGAGCGTGGCCAGCCGATCGAGGCGCTGCAGGCGATGCTCGCCATGTATGGCTACGACGTGCCCATCTCCGGCATCTATGACGAGGCGACGAAGGCTGTTGTCACCGCCTTCCAGCGTCACTTCCGGCCCGAGCGCGTCGACGGCATCGCAGACGCCTCGACCATCACCACCTTGCGCGACCTCATCGCCAGCCGCCCGGAAGCGACCACCATCGCATGATGGCGCGCCGGCCTACTCCGCTGCCTCGCGCGTGTAGGCCGACGGATCGTAGTTCAGGATGGGGGCGAGCCAGCGCTCCACCTCGGCAATCTCCATGCCCTTGCGCAGGGCATAGTCCTCCACCTGGTCGCGCTCCACCTTGGCGACGCCGAAGTAGAATGAATCCGGGTGGGCGATGTAGAGGCCGGAGACGGATGAGCCGGGCCACATGGCGAAGCTCTCGGTGAGCCTCACGCCGATGCGCCGCTCTGCCTCCAGCAGGCGGAAGAGCGTCGCCTTCTCCGTATGGTCCGGCTGAGCCGGATAGCCCGGCGCGGGCCGGATACCGGCATATTCCTCGCGGATCAGCGCCTCGTTGTCGAGTTCCTCGTCCGGGGCATAGGCCCAGAACTCCTTGCGCACGCGCTCGTGCATGCGCTCGGCGAAGGCCTCCGCGATGCGGTCGGCGAGCGCCTTGACCATGATCGACGCATAGTCGTCGTTGGCGCGCTCGAAGCGCCGCGCGATACGCTCCTCCTCCATGCCGGCTGTCACCACGAAACCGCCGACATAGTCGGGCTTTACCCCCTCGGGCGCCACGAAATCGGCGAGCGCGACGTTGGGACGGCCATCACGCCGGGACAGCTGCTGGCGCAGGGTAAAGAAGGTGGCGAGCTTCTCCTGCCGGCTCTCACCCGTATAGAGCACGATGTCGTCGCCCACGGCATTCGCCGGCCAGAAGCCGATCACCGCCTTGGGGTTGAACCACCGCTCCTCGACGATGCGCTTCAGCATCGCCTGCGCATCCTCGTAGAGCTGGCGCGCCGCCGCCCCCTGCTCCTCGTCCTCGAGGATGGCCGGGAAGCGGCCCTTCATCTCCCAGGTCTGGAAGAAGGGCGTCCAGTCGATGTAGCGCAAGAGCTCCCCGACGTCGTAGGAGCGGAACACGCGCGTGCCGAGGAAAGTGGGCCTGGGCGGCGTATAGGACGCCCAGTCGATCCTGACCGGATTGGCGCGGGCCTTCGCCAGCGGCACCCGCTGCTTGTCGGCCTCGCTGCGCGCGTGGGCATTGGCGATCCGCGCATACTCGCTGCGTACAGCCTCGATGTAGGGGCCGCGCTGTTCGGAAGACAGAAGCGACGAGACGACGCCCACGGCACGGCTCGCGTCGTTGACATGCACCGCCTGCCCGCGGGTGTAATTGGGATGGATCTTCACCGCCGTGTGCACGCGGCTCGTCGTCGCCCCGCCGATGAGAAGCGGAATGTCGAAGCCCTCGCGCTCCATCTCCGAGGCGACGAAGCACATCTCGTCGAGCGACGGCGTAATGAGACCGGACAGGCCGATGATGTCGACCTTCTCCCTGCGCGCAGTCTCGAGGATCTTCTGCGCCGGCACCATGACGCCGAGGTCGATGACCTCGTAGTTGTTGCACTGCAGGACGACACCGACGATGTTCTTGCCGATGTCGTGCACGTCGCCCTTTACCGTCGCCATCAGCACCTTGCCCGCGGCGGGCCGGTCGGCGAGGCCGCTGCCTTCCTTCTCCTTCTCCATGTAGGGCATGAGATAGGCCACGGCCTGCTTCATGACGCGGGCGGACTTCACGACCTGTGGCAGGAACATCTTGCCGGCGCCGAAGAGGTCGCCGACCACGTTCATGCCGGCCATCAGCGGCCCCTCGATCACGTTCAGTGGCCGCTCCGCGGCAAGGCGCGCTTCCTCGACATCCTCCTCGATATAGTCCGCGATGCCGTTGACGAGCGCGTGCTCCAGTCGCTTCTCGACCGGCCACGTGCGCCAGGCGAGGTCTTGCTCCCTCGCCTGCTTGCCCTTGCCCTTGAAGTTCTCGGCGAGCGCCAGCAGTCGCTCGGTCGCGTCCTTGCGGCGGTTGAGGACCACGTCCTCGCAGGCCTCGCGCAGCTCCGGCTCGATCTCGTCATAGACGGCGAGCTGGCCGGCGTTGACGATGCCCATGTCCATGCCCGCCGCGATGGCGTGGTAGAGGAAGACGGCGTGCATCGCCTCGCGCACAGGCTCGTTGCCGCGGAACGAGAAGGAGAGGTTCGAGACGCCGCCGGAGACATGCACATGCGGCAGGCTCTGGCGGATACGGCGCGTGGCGTTGATGAAGTCGACGCCGTAGTTGTCGTGCTCCTCGATGCCCGTGGCCACGGCGAAGATATTGGGATCGAAAATGATATCCTGGGGCGGGAACCCCACCTTCTCCGTCAGCAGCCGGTAGGCACGCGTGCAGATCTCGACCTTGCGGTCCTCGGTGTCGGCCTGGCCGGCCTCGTCGAAGGCCATGACGACCACCGCCGCGCCGAAGTCCCGGCAGATGCGCGCCTCGGCCAGGAACTTCTCCTCTCCCTCCTTGAGCGAGATGGAATTGACGATGGCCTTGCCCTGCACGCACTTGAGCCCGGCCTCGATCACCTCGAACTTGGAGGAGTCGATCATCACCGGCACACGGGCGATGTCCGGCTCGGCCGCGATGAGGTTCAGAAACTCGACCATGGCCTTGCGGCTGTCGAGCAGGCCCTCGTCCATGTTGATGTCGATGACCTGGGCGCCGTTAGCCACCTGCTCGCGCGCCACGTCGAGCGCCGCGGCATAGTCGCCGGCCGTGATCAGCTTGCGGAAGCGGGCCGAGCCGGTGACGTTGGTGCGCTCGCCCACGTTGACGAAGGGAATGTCGGGCGTCAGCTCCAGCGGCTCGAGCCCGGCGAGGCGCATGCGTGGCTCGATCTCGGGAACGGCGCGCGGGGCCTTGCCGGCCACCGCCTCGGCGATGGCCTTGATGTGCGCCGGCGTCGAGCCGCAGCAGCCGCCGACGAGGTTGACGAGCCCGGCGTCGGCAAACTCGGCGATCATTGCTGCCATTGCCTCCGGGCTCTCGTCATAGAGGCCGAACTCGTTGGGGAGGCCGGCGTTGGGATAGGCGCAGACGAAGGTGTCAGCGACCTTGCCGATCTCCTGGATGTGGGCGCGCATCTCGCGCGCGCCGAGCGCGCAGTTGAGGCCGATGGAGAACGGCTCGGCGTGACGCACCGAATACCAGAAGGCCGTGGGCGTCTGGCCGGAGAGCGTGCGGCCCGACAGGTCCGTGATCGTGCCCGAGATCATCATCGGCAGGTCGACGCCCCTCTCGGCAAAGACCCGCCTGGCCGCGAAGATCGCCGCCTTGGCGTTGAGCGTGTCGAAGATCGTCTCGATGAGGATGATATCCACGCCACCGTCGACGAGGCCACGCACCTGCTCGGCATAGGCGTTGCACACCTCGTCGAAGGTCACGGCCCGATAGCCCGGATTGTTGACGTCCGGCGAGATGGAGAGCGTGCGGTTGGTCGGCCCCACGGCGCCGGCGACGAAGCGGCGTCGCCCGTCTTCCGCCTCGGCGATGCGGGCCGCCGTGCGGGCGATGCGCGCCCCTTCCAGGTTGAGCTCGTAGACGATCGCCTCGAGCCCGTAGTCCGCCTGGGCGATGGCGGTGCCGGAGAAGGTGTTCGTCTCGACGATATCGGCCCCGGCGCGGAAATAGGCCAGGTGCACTGCCTTCACCGCCTCCGGCTGGGTGAGAACGAGCAGGTCATTGTTGCCCCGCAGCTCCCGGCCGTGGTTGCGGAAACGGTCGCCGCGAAAGTCCTCCTCCGAGAACTTGTAGGCCTGCAGCTCTGTGCCCATGGCCCCATCGAGCACGAGAATGCGCTGGCGCGCGGCTTCGGTGAGGGCTCTGCGCACCTCGGCGCCGTCGGCGGGGCAAACGTCCGTCATGTGAAAAGAACCTTCGAAAGGGTTACGCCACCGCCACAGCGGCCACGGGCTCGGCCTCCGCCGTCGTCGGCCGCAGGCCGAGCAGGTGGCAGATGGCATAGACGAGGTCGGCGCGGTTCATCGTGTAGAAGTGCAGATCCGTCACGCCGCGGTCGACGAGGTCGATCACCTGCTCCGCCGCCACAGCCGCGGCGATGAGGCGGCGCGTCTCAACGTCGTTGTCGAGGCCGTCGAAGCGGTTCGCCAGCCAGGCCGGGACGCTCGCCCCCGCGCGCGCGGCGAAGTTGGCCGCCTGCTTGAAGTTCTGCACCGGCAGGATGCCCGGCACGATGGGGATGTCGATGCCGCGGGCCCGCACCTTGTCGAGGTAGCGGAAATAGACGTCGTTGTCGAAGAAGAACTGGGTGATGGCACGCGAGGCGCCCGCATCCACCTTGCGCTTTAGAAGCTCGATGTCGGCGTCGATGGAGACGCTCTCGGGGTGCTTCTCGGGATAGGCCGAGACCGAGACGTCGAAATCGGCGATGGCGCGGATGCCGGCGACGAGCTCCGGTGAGCCCTCGTAGCCGCCGGGATGCGGCCTGAAGGCGGCGCCGATGCCTTCGGCCGGGTCACCCCGCAGGGCCACGATATGGCGCACGCCCGCTTCCCAATAGGCGCGCACCACCTCGTTCACCTCCTCCCGCGTAGCCGAGACGCAGGTGAGGTGCGCCGCCGGCGCGAGCGACGTCTCCTCGACGAGGCGCTTGACGGTCGCGTGCGTGCGCTCGCGCGTCGAGCCGCCCGCCCCGTAGGTAACGGAGACGAAGTGAGGCCCGAGCGGCGCCAGCCGCTTGATCGACGCCCACAGCGTCTCCTCCATCTCCGGGGTCTTCGGCGGGAAGAACTCGAAGGAGACGCGCACCGGGCACGCGCCACGACGGCTGGGGCGGAAGGGGGCGTGCGACATCAGGCGACCTCTTTCTCGGGTGCTTGCAATGGCCAGTCGGTGACGACGCGCCTGTCGCGCGCCAGCCACAGGCAGACGGTGAGCTTGTCGGTCTCGTCGCGCGGCGGCTTCAGCTCACGCGTCGAGACGAGCTCGAGCCCCGCCTCGGCAAACCACTGGGCGATCTGCTCATGGGCGAAGCCGAGGCGACGGTGGGCATGCTCGGCGCGCAGGAATTCGAGCTCGTGGGGCGCGAAGTCGACGACCAGCAGGCGCCCGCCCGGCGCCAGCACCGCCGCCGCCTCGCGGATGGCCCGCGCGGGATCGTCGAGATAGTGCAGTACCTGATGCACGAGCACGAGGTCGAAGGCATTGCGCTCGACCGGCAGGGCGTAGATGTCGCCCTGGCGCAGCTCGATGCCCGAGAGGCCGGCGCGCTCGATGTTGGCCCGCGCGACGGAGAGCATGGCATGGTTGGCGTCGACAGCCACCGCCCGGCGGGCGAGCGGCGCCACGAGCTGCAGCATGCGCCCCGTGCCGGTGCCAAGATCGAGAAAGGCATTGACCGGCTTGTCGCCGATCGTCTCCCGCACCGCCTGCTCCACCGCCTCCTCCGAGACATGGAGCGAACGGATGCGATCCCAGTCCGCGGCGAGGCGCGCGAAGAAGGCCTGCGCGCTCTCGGCCCGCGCCTTGCGCACGGCGGCAAGGCGCGCCCGGTCGGCAGCGAGCTGCTGGTCGTCGTGATCGAGGCTCTCAAGCACCGCGCGGATCGCCGCCGCGGCCCCGTTGCGGTGGTCGAGGCGGAAGAAAGCCCACGCCCCCTCGCGGTGGCGCTCGACGAGCCCGGCCTCGGTAAGCAGCTTCAGATGGCGCGAGATGCGCGGCTGCGACTGGCCGAGGATGTCGGTGAGATCGGAAACGTTGAGCTCACCGTCCGCGAGCAGTGCCAGGATGCGCAGGCGCGTCTCCTCCGCCGCGGCCTTGAGCCCGGCAAGAACCGTCGTGAATGGCAGTGACAGCGGCTGGCGCATCGCTCTGGTCCAACAGATATAAACATATGTTTATATGAACCTGAGACAGATGCAAGGAAGAACGCCGCGCTGCCGACAAATGGTGTGCAGCGGATGGCGAAGGACCGAGCCGGGCCGGCCTCGTCCCTTGCCTCACCTCAGGCCGTCGCGCCTGCGCGCCTTCCAGTCTCCCGCTCGTCCTGCGTGCGGCCGCCATAGCCATAGGCGAAACCGCGCGCCTCCATCACATGCACGTAGCTCTCCTCGTGCACCGGCCCGAGCAGGCTGCCCATGGCCGAGAAGGTCGCGGCGACGAAGTCGCCCATCTCGGCGCGGGTGTTCGTGCCTTCCGTGATGCGGATGGACAGCCAGAAACTCGCAAGGCCGCTCTCGGCGAGGGCGCGACCCCCACAGAACCAGTTCTGCGCCGCCACCTCCTCCACCACCACGGCGGTGACGGCCGGCGACTTGCCCAGCACATCGGCGGCAAGCGCGCTCGCCGCCTTCGCGATATCGCTGCGTGCGACACGCCGCCCCTGCGCAGCGGCATACTTCACTTCAATGATCGGCATGGCCCTCGCCTCCTCCAGCGGGCGCCGAGGCTACCGCGCCCGATCCATTGAAGATAACATGGTGCGTGGTCAGCAGCGGCATAGGCCTGGTCGGCAGCGGCATCGCCGCCGTCGTGGCAGTGGAGGCGGGGCTCGCCGTCGCGCCGCTCGCCCGCCGCATCGCCCAGGCATGCGCCGCCCGACATTGGGCTGGCCTGGGGTCTGCCCGACTTCCCGCCTTCCCCCATCGTGCTTCAGCCGGGCGAGCAACCCGCGCACGCAATTGGCGCTGCGCACACTCGCCGCAGCGTTGCGCGCCGAGCGCTGACGGCTCAGAGGGTGACGACCGGCGTCGCCTGGTCGGCGATGGCCACGCGGCAGCGGCCGCCGCAATACTCGGCGACGAGCGCCGAGAAATCGGCGATCGCCGCCTCGAGATCACCGACACCGTTGGCCTGGATGGTCACCACGGCACGCCTGGTGCCGAGATCGATGCCGGTGCGCGCATCCTGCCGCCAGTTCCAGCGCCGGCAGAGCACGTGGCGGGTGTCGGCATAGACGACCTCGCCCTGCTTCGGCGGATCCTCCTCCGCGCCGCCGGCGGCCATGTCGCGGAAGCTGTCCCCCTCCCGGGCGAAGCGGAAGGCGAGCGGCGGAGCCACCTTGTCGAGGTCGTCGGCCCCGCAGCAGAAGACGTGTTCCAAGGACACGGCGTTGTAGAGATCGACGAAGCTGTTGACGACGGGCAGCCGCTCGCCGGCGAGGACGCGCTTCACCAGCCGCTCGACTGAGGAGCGATAGCTCGTCTTCTTGATGCCGAAGGCCTTGTAGGCCTCGCGCCAGACCGCAATGCCCGGCACCTGCGACAGCTCCAGATGGCCCCATCGTTCCCGACAGGCCGCCTCGCGCGCGGCAATGAGCGCATCGAGCGCCTGCGGACGCGCGCCGGTGATTGCGAGATCGTCGACCGCTACCACCGCCACGCGGAACCTGGGGAACGCGGACGCTATCTCGGCGATCGACAGTTGCATGGAAAACCTCGCTGCAGGATGGGCCACGAGCCTGCCTCAACTTGCGCGGCCGATGCCATGCCGATGATGCATTCCGGATTTGCAGACGCTTAACGGAAGGGCGGCTCGTCGAAGCTGCGCAGCTTGCGCGAGTGAAGCTGGGCACGCTGGCTGCGCAAGAGGTCGAGCGCCTTGAGGCCGATCTGCAGATGCTCGCCCACCGCCCGCTCGTAGAAGGCGTTGGCGGCGCCTGGCAGCTTGATCTCGCCGTGCAGCGGCTTGTCCGACACGCAAAGCAGCGTGCCGTAGGGCACGCGCAGGCGGTAGCCCTGGGCGGCGATGGTGCCGCTCTCCATGTCCACCGCGATGGCCCGCGAGAGATTGATGACGCGCCGCTCCTGCGACCAGCGCAGCTCCCAGTTGCGGTCGTCGTTGGTGAGGACGGTGCCGGTGCGCAGGCGGCGTTTCAGCGCCTCGCCCTTGTCGCCGGTGACGATGGCCGCTGCCTCCTGCAGGGCGACCTGCACCTCGGCGAGCGCGGGGATCGGCACATGCGTCGGCACGGCCTCATCGAGAATGCGGTCCTGCCTGAGGTAGGCGTGGGCGAGAACGTAGTCGCCGATCATCTGCGACTGCCTGAGGCCGCCACAGTGACCGATCATCAACCAGCAGTGCGGGCGCAACACGGCAAGATGATCCGTAATGTTCTTGGCATTGGCCGGCCCGACGCCGATGTTGACCAGCGTCACGCCGTGGCCGTCGCGCGCCACGAGATGATAGGCCGGCATCTGGAAGCGGTGCCAGGCCACGCCGGTGACGCGCGCGATGGCCTCGTCTTCCGCCAGCCCGCGGGGAATGACGACATTGCCCGGCAGCACCAGCCGCTCATAGCGCTCGTCGTCCTTGAGCCGTGCCAGCGCCCAGCGCACGAACTGGTCGACATAGCGGTGGTAGTTGGTGAGCAGCACCCAGGGCTGGATGAGGCGCCAATCCGTCCCGGTGTAGTGGACGAGGCGCCGGAGCGAGAAGTCGACCCGCACGGCGTCGAACAGGGCGAGCGGCCGCGGCTGACCTTCTTCCCCCTCCCACAGCCCGTCGGCGATCTCGTCGCCGACCGCCGCGAGCATCGGCGTCGGGAAGAAGCGCGCCAGCTCGACTGCACTCACTCCGTGCCCCGCCAGCTCGTCGCCGCGATCGACGACATAGGGATAGGGGATCTCCAGCTCGCTGACGCCCACCTCCACCCGCGCGTCGAAGTCCTGCATCAGGAGGCCGAGCTGCTCGACGAGATAGGGCCGGAATGCCTCGGGCTGCGTCACGGTCGTCGAATAGACGCCGGGCCCCTGGAACTTGGCATAAGCCCGCGCCGAGACCGGCATAACCCCTTCGGGGCGGTAGGTCACCCGCACTTCCGGGTAGCGGAAAGTGGCGCGCTCTGCCGGCGTCGGCGGCTTGCGCGTCTTCAGATACCGTTCGAGCGCGTCGCGCAGGGACTGGCAGGCAGCCCCGTGCAGCGCCGCAAGCCGGTCCACGGCTTCGCTCGCACTCGCGACGGGTTCGAAATGGCCTGCCTTCATCACGTTCACGCCTCGTCTCCCCTGCTGCGTCGCCCCTGCGGGGTCCGCTTCCAAGGTGGCGTCTGGGCGGCCGCTCGTCCAGCCGCAAGGCCACATCCGGCCCGACCGGGCATCTTTTGCCGACCTCGCCGCCATGATATGAAGGTGTTTGGAACGGCGCGCTCGCGCCGAGGGGGGCCATCATCTTGCACAATTTGCGACCGATGCCGGCAGCAGCGCGTCGTGTGCCTGTTCGTCCGTGGTGCGCTCTCGTTGCCTGCGTCGGGCTGCTCGTCTCCTCTGGCGTGTCGAACGCGCAGGAGGGTATGACGGCGCCCTCTCGGGCAGTCGCGGGCGAAACCGCCGTGCCCTGTGCCACCCATCCGCCGATGCTGAAGCTCTACGACACGCTGGAGCGGACAGCCGAGCGGCTGGCAAAGGGGGCGCCGCTCACCATCCTCGCCATCGGCTCCTCGACGACCGCCGGCGTCGGAGCCTCGACGCCGAGCGCCGGCTACCCCTTCCAGTTCGAGCGGCTCGTGGAAACCGCGTTGCCCGGCGTCGAGGTGCGCATGCATGTCTCGGGCGTCAGCGGCGAGACGGCGGCCCAGACGCTCGCCCGCCTGGAGCAGCAGCTCGCCATCGTGCGGCCCGACCTGGTGCTGTGGCAGGTGGGAACGAACGACGCCCTGACCGATATGCACGAGGATGCCTTCCGACAGTTGGTGGAGCGCGGCGTCGCGAGCGTGCTCGCCACCGGCGCTGATCTCGTTCTCATCGACCAGCAGTTCTACCCCACCATATCGCGGCCCGCTCGCTACGAGCGCTTCGTGTCCATCATCGACGATGTCGGTGCGCGTCTTAAGGCCTGCGTCTTTTCCCGCTACGGGCTCATGAAGACCTGGGCTCTGCGCGCGCCGGGGGGACTGCGCCCCATGCTGGCAGCCGACGGCTTCCACATGAGCGACCAGGGCTATGCCTGCCTCGCCGCGAGCCTGGCGCAGGAAATCCTGAACGCGGCCCGCAAGCCCGCGGCGGTCGCGGTCGCCGGAAACCGGCCAGATCCTGCTCCCGCCCCGCAGGTCGTCTCGACGGCCGGCACCGCGGCCGGCTTCTGAAGCTTTCGCGAAGCTCGCAACCGGGGTCAGCGCGGCCACAAGCCCGCTCGAATCATTAGCCGGTTATGTTATATTCGATTCGTTCGGTTCTCATTTCGCTTCCGCAGCAAACGTGCGGCAGGTGCGAGCAAGACAACCGTGACCCGCGTGACAGCCTGCGCGTCGAAGCGTATGGTTACATAGCGGCAACCGGTACCGCTTGCTTCCTCCGCCTTGATCGAGCAGCGCCCCTTCATGAGGGGCGGCGATTGTCGTTTTGGCACGGGAGCGACCGGACGAGGCCGCGCAGACCCGCGAGGTACACGACGAGACGCGATGTATCAGGAGCCCATGGGCAAGTCCCGCCGCAAGCAGTTTGGAGCCATCCCGGTTCGTTTCACACCGGAGGGCCAGCTCGAGATCATGCTGATCACGTCGCGCCAGACGCGCCGCTGGATCGTGCCAAAAGGCTGGCCGATGAAGGGCCTCGAAGGCCATGACACCGCGGCGCGCGAGGCCTTCGAGGAAGCGGGCGTCAACGGCTCCATCTCGGACCGGCCCATCGGGTCCTACGTCTACGCCAAGCGCCTGAAGCGCAACTCGACCGTCGATTGCGAGGTCGAACTCTTTCCGCTGACGGTGGAGAAAGAGCGGCGCCGCTGGCCGGAGATGGACGAGCGCGAACGCCGCTGGTTCTCCCCCGGAGAGGCCGCCCGGCTGGTCAACGAGGAAGGGCTCGCCAGGATCATCGAGAAGCTGCCCGACACGCTGGCCTCCGGCCAGTTTGGATGAGGCGCGTGCCTCAGCCGTAGCGGCTCATGGCGAGGTCGGCCGTCTCGATCTCCGGCTTTCGCCCGCCGACGATGTCCGCGATCACACGACCGGAACCGCAGGCCATCGTCCAGCCCAGCGTGCCGTGACCGGTGTTGAGATAGAGGTTGGACAGGCGCGTCGGCCCGATCACCGGAGTGCCGTCTGGCGTCATGGGCCTCAGCCCGCACCAGAAGCTTGCCTTCGACAGGTCTCCCCCATCCGGGAACAGGTCGCCCACCGAGTGTTCGAGCGTGGCGCGCCGGGAGGGGCGCAGTGTCAGGTCGTAGCCGCAAAGTTCCGCCGTGCCGCCCACGCGGATGCGGTCGCCAAGGCGGGTGATCGCCACCTTGTAGGTCTCGTCCATCACGGTGGACACCGGCGCCGCCGTCTCATCGGTGATCGGCACGGTGATGGAATAGCCCTTCACAGGATAGACCGGGATTGACAGGCCGAGAGGGCGCAGCAGAAGCGGCGAATAGCTGCCGAGCGACAGGACATAGGCATCAGCGGTGAGGAAGCCTGCATCGGTCGAGACCCCGGCGAGGCGCTCCCCCTCCATCGACAGGGCCTTGATGTGGACGCCGTGGCGGAAGACGACGCCAAGCTCGGCGCACAGCGCCGCCAGCTTCTGCGTGAACATGTGGCAGTCGCCGGTCTCGTCGTCCGGCAGGCGGAAGCCGCCGACGAACTTGCCGCGCACACGGGCCAACGCCGGCTCGGCACGGATGCAGCCTTCGACGTCCAGCACCTCGTAGGGCACGCCGGACTCGGCGAGGACCGCCGCATCCTTGGCGGTTGCCTCGAGCTGCGCCTCCTCGCGGAAGAGCTGCAGCGTGCCGCGGCTGCGCTCGTCATAGGTGATGCCCGTCTCGGCCCTGAGGGCGCGCAGCTGGTCGCGACTGTATTCCGCGAGCCGTACCATGCGCGCCTTGTTGACCGCGTAGGCAGCGCTCGTGCAGTTCGCGAGCATGCGCGCCATCCAGATCCACATGGCCGGATCGAGCTGCGGGCGCACCACGAGCGGCCCATGCTTCATCATCAGCCACTTCACGGCCTTCAGCGGCACACCGGGCCCGGCCCACGGCGCCGAGTAGCCCGGTGATACCTCACCGGCGTTCGCATAGCTCGTCTCGAGCGCAGGCGCCGGCTGCCGGTCGACGACCGTGACCTCGTGGCCTGCCTTGGCGAGGTAGTAAGCGCTCGCGACGCCAATCACGCCGCTGCCGAGAACGAGCACCTTCACGACAACCCTCCGCTCATCCTGCACCGCCGCCCATTCCTCCGGCGGCGCCGCTGCGGGCGCAGGATACACGCAACGTTCCTCTAATTTCCTTGCATGATATCGAACGTTATGCGAATTCTCTCTCACATATTGCAAATTATTACGTCATTTCGGGGGGATATTGCATGCGCGAGCTTGACGCGACGGATCTGCGCATCATCCGCCTCCTGCGGCAGGATGGGCGCATGAGCAACGCCAAGCTGGCCGCCGAGGTCGGATTGTCCCAGTCAGCCTGCCTGCGGCGCCTGCACCATCTCGAGGAAAGTGGCGTGATCCGCGGCTATACGGCCATCGTCGACGAGGGGCCGCGCAGCGAGGCAACGGTTGTCATTGTCCAGATATCGCTGGAGCGCCAGACGGAGGAGTACCTGCGCCGTTTCGAGGCGGCCGTGCGCCGCTGCCCCGAGGTGCAGGAGTGCTATCTGATGACGGGCCTGGCCGACTATCACCTGCGCGTCTCCGCAAAGGACGCGGCCGATTATGAGCGCATCCACACGGACGTCCTGTCCCGCCTGCCCGGCGTCGCGCGGATCCAGTCGGCCTTCGCGATCCGCACCGTCGTGCGTGCTCCCCGCCTCTGAGGGCCTCCCGCCTCAGAGCACGCGGGCAAGCTTCCACGCGAGCTCGACCTGGCTCGAGGTGCCGGTCTTCTTGAACAGGTTATGCAGGTGCACGCGCGCCGTGTTCGCCGTGATACCCATCATCGCCGCGATCTCGTTGAGCCGCAGGCCGGAGCAGAAAAGCTCGGCGAAGCGCGATTCCTTGTCCGACAGGGAAAACAGGCAGGCGAGCTCCTCGTGGTTGGCGCGAAGCCGGCTTTTCAGGTCGATGATGAAGACATAGGCCGTGCCCATGCCCGTGCCCTCGCCCCGCCCGTAGGGTGTGACCTTGAGCGCGAAGCGGCATTCCCCGTCCGCGCTCGGAACAGCGATGACGCGCGAGGGCGGCGAGGTGCCCTCCAGCGCAGCCTTCGCCATCTCGTTGATGGTGGCGGCGAGCGTGCGGTCGACAACCGAGCGCAGGGCCCTGAGGCGGCCGCCGCGGCTCTCGATGCCGCAGCCGGCGACGATCGCCGCCCTCGCCCGCTGGTTGGCAAACAGAATGTAGCCCTCCTCGTCTACCACCACGTAGCCCCAGGGCACGCAACGGTCGACGACCGCGGCGCTCATGAAGGCGCCGGGCGTGCGCGACGGCACCACCTCCTGCCGCAGCGTATCGGCGATCCCCTGCAGAAGCGTCCCGAAGGCGCGGCGCTCCTGGTCGAGAACGATGGGATCCTGCCGCACCGGCAGGAGCACCGAGGCCAGTGCGAAGGCGTTGGGATCAGGCGCGACACGCATGGTACCCGTCAGCAGGCGCCCGTCGAGAAAATGCTCATGAACGATGAGCGGCCCCTCCGCCGACGGGTTCAAAAGCGAAGACTCGCGAACGCCGACGTCGCTCGCCATCGGCTGCAGCAGGGCCTGGCAATGGCTCGCGATGGCGCTTGCCTCGCGTCCTGCCACGTGCAGCGGAGACGCCGTCCGGCTCGCTGCGTTGAGCTGTGCTGCAATGCTGCTGTGCGCTCCGGAAAGACGACAGAAGACATCGACCATGCTGGTGATGATCTCGCGCCCGCGCTTCATGCCGCTCGCAGCCGACGGCTGCGGCAGTGCGGCGATCCCTTCCGGCAGCGCCCGCGCAGATCTTCGCTCCGGTGTCTCTCGGCCACCCCTAGAAGTCTGGCTCGCACGCATCGACGCCCCCGTTATGGTGTATTACTCACGATCACTTCGTCAGAACAAAAACATCCCCCACCTAACCGGAGAGCGGTGGCAGCCTTGATTAAAATTACATTAAACAGAAAATTTTCGCAATAATTTTGATGAAAATTTCGCGCTATCCGAAACCCTGATACATTCACCAATACCTGAACCCGGACACGGGGGACTCGCCGCCTATCGCTCCCTGAAGGCTCTGGCGAAACTGTCGGTCAGTGGCCGCAGCAGATAGGCAAAGAACGTCCGCTCGCCAGTCTTGATGAAGACTTCCGCCGGCATGCCCGGCGTCGGTCGAAACTTCGGCAATTCTGACACGGCCTTCTTGTCGAGCGAGATGCGAGCCAGATAGGCACTGCCGTGGGTAGGGCCGCGCTGCTCGTCGCTCAACGCATCCGCCGAAACATAGATCACTTTGCCCGGGATCATCGGCGTGATGCGCTGGTTGAGCGCCGTCAGACGCACCAATGCCTCCTGCCCGGTGTGGACGCTGTCGATGTCCTGCGGGCGCACGCGCACCTGGATGACCAGCTCGTCGTTGACCGGCAGGAGTTCGAGGATGTCCTTGCCGGGAGCCACGACGCCGCCGGGCGTGTGGAACATGAGCTTGACGACGATGCCCTTCACCGGCGCCGCGATGGTCACGCGCTCGCTGACGCCTTCGGCCATGCGCATCCGCTCGCGCACGTCGTCAAGCTCGCTCAGCGTGTTGCGCAGCTGCTCCGTCGCCGACTGGATGAGCTGCGAGCGCACGTGCGCGATCTTCTGCTCCTCGCGGCTGATGCGCTCGCGCGCGTCGCTGATGCCGGCGGTGAGCTGGCCGATCTGCCCCTCGAGTCCCGCCCGGGCCCGCTCGAGCGCCAGCACATCCGGCTTGCGGACATAGCCTTTCTTGAGCAGCTCGCGCTTGGCCTCCAGCTCCTGCGCCACGAGGCCGAGCTGCGCCTGCACGGCACGCAGCTGGGCCCGCCCGCCGTTGATGCTCTCGCGCAGCGCCGCGATGCCCTGCTCAAGGATGGCCACCTCGCTCATCACGCGCTCGCGCCGCGCCTTGAACTCGATCTTCTGCCCCTCGACGATGGCCGCCACCTCGGGATCCGCGGTGCGCGCGAGCAGCTCGGGGCCGAACGTCACCTCGTCGGCTCCCGCCACCTCCGCCTCGAGCCGCGCCTTGATGGCGAGCAGGCGGTCGTGCCGCAGGGAGAGGCGCCGCAGATTGGCCTTGGCATCGGTGTCGTCGAGCAGCACCAGCGGCTGCCCGGCCTCCACCACATCCCCCTCGCGGACCAGGATCTTCGAGATGATGCCGCCTTCGAGATGCTGGATGATCTTGTTCTGACCGGTTGCGACGAAAGTGCCGGAGGCCACCACCGCCCCGTCGATGGGTGCGACGCTGGCCCAGACGCCGAAGCCGAAGACGCCGAACAGCAGCACCGCGGAGCCGAGCAGCAGCGGCCAGCGCGTGGCTCGCGGCACGTCCTCGCACCATTCCTCACCGGTGATGACCGCGTGGGGCATCCATCCCTCCCCCGAAAGTCCCGTCTACACCCGCGCCGGCGTGGCAACGCCCCTTGCGGCGGCGAGCGCCTCGTCCTGCGTCTGCGCCATGAGGCGCGGCAGGATCTGGTCGCGCTCGCCGAAAGCCGCCACCTGGCCCTCGCGCAGGATCAGGATCTTGTTGACGCTCTGCAGCACGGCCGGCCGCTGCGTGACGAGCACGACCGTGATGCCCTGGCGCTTGGCGCGCGCCAGCGCCGCAGCCAGTGCCCGCTCGCCCGCCGTGTCGAGATTGGCGTTGGGTTCGTCGAGCACGATGACACGAGGATCACCGAAGAAGGCGCGCGCCAGCGCGATCTGCTGCTTCTGCCCGCCCGAGAGCGGGCTGCCGTCCACGGCGATCTCCGTCTCGTAACCGTCCTGGAAGCCGGAGATCATCTCATGCACGCCGGCGAGCACAGCCGCCTTGGCGATTTCCTCGTCGGTAGCGTCCTGCCGCATGCGGGCGATGTTGGCCTTGATCGTGCCCGGGAAGAGCTCGATGTCCTGCGGCAGGTAGCCGATGCTCTCGCCGAGCTGGCGCCGGTCCCAGTTGCGCAGGTCCATGAAGTCCAGGCGCACGCTGCCGGCCGTCGGCGCGATGCAGCCGACGAGCATGCGCGCCAGGGTCGACTTGCCGCCGCCCGAAGGGCCGATGATGGCGAGCGTGTCCCCCGCCTCCAGCGTGAAGGAGACGCCGTTGAGCACGGTGCGCCGCGTGCCGGGTGGGATGTAGAGGATCTTGTCCGCCTGCAACCGGCCCTCGGGCTTCGGCAGCAGCATGCGCTCCGTGTCGTTGGTCGGCGTGTCGAGCAGCGACCGGATGCGGCCGTAGGCGGCCTTGGCCTGCACGAAGCCGCGCCAGCCCTCGATGGCCCCCTCGATGGGCGCCAGGGCGCGGCTCGCGATGAGCGAGGCGGCGATCATCATGCCGCCGGTGACGCTGCCCTGCACGGCGAGATAGGCGCCCCAGCCCAGGATGCCGACCTGCGTCACGAGGCGCACATAGCGCGACAGGCTGGCGAGATAGATGTTGCGGTCGTTGGCGTTGACCTGCGCCTTCATGGAAGCTGCATTCTCCCGCCCCCACAGGAGGATCGCCTCCTCCAGCATGCCCATCGCGCCGATGACCTGGGCGTTGCGCGCCTGCGCCGCGGCCTGGACGTTGGCGCGCATGGCATAGTTGCCGGCGGCGCCATAGTCCTTCGCCGTCAGACGCTCGTTGAGCACGGCGATGCCGAAGAGCACCAGGCCGGCCAGCGTCGCGAGCACGCCGAGCATGGGATGGATGAGAAAGACGGCGAGGAAGTAGAGCGGCGCCATCGGTGCGTCGAACAGCACGAGCATCACCGGCCCGTTGATGAAGGAGCGCACCTGTTGCAGGTCGCGCAGGGCCTGGATGTCGCGCGTCGCGCCGACATCGGCGGAGCGCAGGGCGGCGGCCATGACCGGGGCGCCGAGCAGGCTCTCGAGCTGCACCGCGATGCGCGTCAGCACGAAACGGCGCAGGCCGTCGAGCACAACGAGCAGGGTCAGCGCGCCGATGGCAATGACCGACAGCATCACGAGCGTGTCGATGCTGCGGCTCGTCAGGACGCGGTCCGAGAGCTGGAAGAGGTAGAGCGGCACCGTCAGCATCAGGAGATTGATGACGACGGAGAAAGCGCCGACCTGCATGATGCCGCGGCAGCAGGCGCGCAGACCGGCACGGATGACATCCGGCCGGGGCTGATAGGCGCGCCGGCTCGTGCTCCTGCCGCCGCCGGTGGCGTCGCGGCGCTTCGGCGCAAGGATCTGGTCCCGCGTCTGCGGCCGCCCCGCGAGATCGACCGGCGGCGACTTCTGCGCCCCGACGCCAGCAGCGCCCGGACGCCGCTCCCCGGCGCCGGGCTCGCCCCCGCGCTCGCCGGCTGCCGCAGAGGCCGACCGCCGCGCCGCCGTGAAGGCCGGCGGCCAGATGGCGCGCGGCAGCCGCGGGAACTCGCGCCCCGCCGACTGGAGGCCACCCACCGGCTGCCGCACCCCACCGGCTGCGGCACCGGAGGCATTCACTTCGTCACGCGTCGGATCTCGCATCTGCCGCCTCCCGGCCCTGTGTTCTGATGCCCTGCCGCGTTGCTCGATCAGCCTGTCAGAGTGTGCAGCGCATCGCCGCTCGCTGCCGCCGGAGACTGGGCCAGAGCCTCGGCCAGTTCATCACGCGCAAACTGGTCCACCGCGCCGGCAATCTGTGTCACAACATTGGTGTCTCCATCTAAAAGCACGTTCTGCTGCACGATGATGTTGAATTCGGTGTAGTTGCCGGCCACAACCTGCGCGCCGAAACCGCCGTTGTCGTCGATGATGTAGGCCGTATTGACGGTCGTGTTGCTTCCGGATTCGGAGAACTGGTCGAAGTCGAAGGCGCCGAAACCGTCGCCCGACAGGTTGTGGGCGCCGGTCGCCTCGGCATCGAGCGTATTGCTGTCGCTGTCGTCGATGATATTCACCTGCATGATGAAGTTGACGTCGTAGTAATCGCCATCGACGAAGAGCACGTTGATCGGCCTGCCGTCGGCATCAACGAGCTGGGTGGCATAGGCGCCGCCAGCGAAAGGATTGGCCAGGAAGTCGAGCCAGTCGGCCGCATCCCCGCAGGAGTCTCCCCCCTCCTCGAAGCCAAACAGCGCCATGTTGATCTGGATGTTGCCGCCGCTCGCGGCCAACTGGCCGGCGGCCGCTGCTGTGATCCCCTCCGGGCCGAGAAGCGCCAGAAGGGCATTCATGTCGCCGTCGAACAGGATGGACGACTGTATGGCGATGAAGTGTTCGCTGTAGAGCCCGCCGATCACCTGCACGCCGCCGCCGCTGTTGGTGTCGATGATGGCGGCATCGTTGATCTGCACGTTGCCACCGCTCGCCACCACCTGCTGCGAAGCCTCGCCCTCGCCGATTTCCGCGTGCGTGTAGGCGTGGTTGACGTCGCGGTCGATGATCAGGTTGATCTGAACGATGATGTTATATTCGTAGTAGTTGCCGCTGACGATGATGAGGTCGTAGCCGTCGCTGCCGGAGACCAAAAGGGCCTCATTGCTGAGGCTGTTGCCGCCGCTCGTCGTCTCCTGGGTCACCGTGCCGACGCTGTCGGGACCTGCCTCGGTCATCGCCAGATCAGCCGACTGCCGGTTCACGTCTTGATCGACGAGGTTGTTGAACTGGCGCACGATCGTCTGCGACACCGCTCCGCCAAGATGGCTGTCGACGGAGAAGCCCTGCAGCAGCTCCTGTCCGGTCAGGCCGTTGACCAGCGCATCGAAGGAATCCAGCCCCTGCACCACGACATTGCCGCCCGCGCCGTTGCCGACGCTGCCCGGCACGTCGATCACGACCTCGTTGACCTGGATGTTCCCGCCACTCGTCACGGTCTGCTCAACTGCAGCGTCTGTGAGATCGGGAAGGTCGGGGCGGACGTTCTGGGCGTCGGCGGTATCGTTGGTGTCGGTTGTGTCGGTGGCCGGCGCGGGCGGCGGTTGCTCAACGGGCGCATAGGTCGCGGACACCTTGTGCGCCATGTTCGCGGGCACCAGGGAGCCGGCGCCTTGGACAGGCACCGGCACTGCCCCGATGCTGTCATCGGCGAAGTTGCCACCGGACACGCCCGGATTCACGGCGAGGCTGCCGGCCCCCACATGGGCGTCGAGCCACGTCCGGGGCAGATCAACGGTGCCGGCAAGAAGGTGGAGGCCACCCGGAAAGGCGGGCTCAACGGGAAGGTCCGGCCTGCGGGCGGCATCGAGTTCACCAATGCGCGCCGCGAAGACAGGATCCGGCCCGAGCTGCACCACCTCGGGCTCCTCGGCATCGGTACGCACATAGGCGAGGGACACGGAGCCCGGCTCACCTTCCGGCTCGAGGGGGACCCTGAGATAGTTCCACAGCAACTCGGAAATGCGATCGACCGGCATCGTCCCGTCCCCTCCGCTGGCGTCGGAAACGCGGACCCGGCTGCTTCACCGGGTCCGCGTCCCGAGCACGTCCGTCGGTCGGTCTGGTTATGCGTCGTCGATGGTGCTCGTGTTGGCCTGCACGTTGCCGCCACTCACGATGTCCTGACCGAAGTCAGCGAAGTTGAAGGCGAACGCCTGGGAAATGCTGGCCCCGTTCGCATTTGTGTCGTTGTCGGCCAGCATGTTGGCCTGGCTGATGGTGTAGGTGTCGTTGCTGGCACCGAAACCGCCGAAGCCGACGTCGCTTATCGCGGACGTGTTCATCTGGCCGTTGCCACCGCTCAAGATGCTCTGGTCGATACCGGCAACGTTGCCGAAGCCGATTTGCGCCACCACGCCGACATTGGTGTTGATGTCGTTGTCAAACATGATGTTCTGCTGGCCGACCCGGAAGGTGTCGTTGCCGGCCCCCAGCCCGAGGCCCGAGCCAAGGTCGACGATGCCCGAGGCATTCGCCTGCGCGTTGCCGCCGCTGACGATGCCCTGTCCCACACCAGCAAGGTTCCCGAACCCGGCCTGCTGGATGGTCCCGACGTTCATGTTTTGATCGATGTCTTCCAGCAGGCTTTGCTGGCTGACCTCGTAGTCGTCATTGTCGTTGAACGCGCCGAAGCCGAGGCCGACGTCAGTGATGCTGGAGACGTTGGCCTGACCGTTTCCGCCGCTCGAGATGGCCTGCGTCACACCGGCAAAGTTGAAATCGCCGATCTGCGTAATGGCCGAACCGTTGGCGTTGGCGTCCATGTCGAACATGGTGTTCGACTGGCCGGTCCAGTAGGTGTCGTTGCCGGTGAACAGCCCCAAGGAAACGGCAGCGTCGCCGATGCCCGTGCTGTTGGTCTGGGTGTTGCCGCCGCTCCCGATGATCTGGCTGGCGCCGGCGAAGTTCAGACCGCCCATCTGGGTGATGTCGCCGACCTGCGTGTTCTCATCGTTGTCGGCCAGGCCGTTGTACTGGTCGACACGGAACTGGTCATTGCCGGTGAACCAGCCTGACCCCATGCCGCCGTCCTGAATGAGGGACGTGTTCGACTGGCCGTTGCCGCCACTCGTCGTTCCCTGCGTCAGGCCGCCGAAGTTGAACAGACCAGCCTGGGAGAGCGTGCCGACATTGCTGTTGCTGTCGTTGTCGACAAGCTCATTGTCCTGGTCCACGGAATAGTAGTCGTTCCCGTTGAACCAACCGTCGATGCCACTGGTGTCGGAGATTCCGGACGTGTTGAACTGCCCGTTGCCGCCGCTGCTTATACCCTGCACGGCACCGCCGAAGTTGAAGAAGCCGACCTGGCTCGCCGTTCCGACGTTCATGTTGAAGTCGTTATCGATTATACCGTTATTCTGGTCGACTCCATAGGTGTCATTGTCGTTCAGGGGCATATCGTCTCTCCCTCGTCGAATAGAAACGCAGAACTTTTCTCTATGGTCACGAGACAGGTTCGATTACACAGCGTCGACGAATGGCACCGAGGTTGCCGAAGCCCGAAGGTTTCAACCAGCCATTTTGTCGCTTCTTCTTGACCGCTCGAGTATGTCACTCCCGTGGAGGAGGAGAAGCCTATCAACTAATGCGTTTCGATTAGCAGGGACGAGGGCAGGCTCCGGCGGCCCCCCGTCGAACGGCGCACGCAAGAAGACGGTATGCGTGCGCGCGCGAGCGCTGCGCCGGAGAAGCAGGAGGGCAAGAAAAGACGAAAGACGAGGGAGGAGGGGCTACGCGGCGCCGAAGGCCTCGTTGCCGGCGGCCACGAAGCGTTCAGCCGCGCGGGCGATCTCGTCGAGGGTCATGCCGGGCTTGTAGAGGGCTGAGCCGATGCCGAAGCCGTCGGCGCCCGCCCGCGCGAACGCGCCCATGTTCTCCGGGGAGATGCCGCCGACGGGCATGATCCTGAGATCCCGGGGCAGGACGGAACGCAGCGCCTTGACCCCTGCGACGCCAACGATTTCCGCCGGGAATATCTTGACAGCCTCGGCACCAGCCCGGCGCGCCGCGAAGATCTCCGAAGGCGTCATGCAGCCTGGCAGCACGTCGAGCCCGCGCCCGAGAGCCATCGTCACCACCGCCTCATCGAAATGGGGGCTGACGACGATGCGTCCGCCCGCCTCGGCGACACCCTTCACCTCCGCCGTCGTCGTCACTGTTCCGGCACCGATCAGCGCCCGCTCGCCGAAGGCCTCCGCAAGGCGTGCGATGCTCTCAAGCGGACGGGGAGAGTTGAGCGGGACCTCGACGATGGAGAAGCCGGCATCGACCAGTACCTGGCCGACGGCGACGACTTCCTCCGGCGTCACGCCGCGCAGGATGGCGACGAGCGGGCGGATTGCCAGGGCTTCGACCAGACGCATCGCTTCCTCCGGGCAGGCGGCGGGACATGCCGATTCAGGCTCCCCCGTTTAGCGCAGAGCAGCGCCGCGGGCCACGCCCAATCGGTGCGGCTGTCGCCACCAGCTGTTCACGACACCTTGTCCGGAGCACTCCGCCTCGCCCCCGGTGCCGACGCCAGTGCTCTCAGCGCGTTCATGATGGCGGCCACGTCGATCGCCTCCTGCAGCAGCGCTCCCTGCACGGGGGCGAGGAAGCCGGCCGCGGCGGCAAGCATGCCGAGCCCCGAAAGGCCGATGCCGACATAGACGCTCTGCAGCGCGATGCGGCGGGAGCGCCGGGCGATGAGAAGCGCATCGGCCACCGGCTTGAGGCCGTCCACCAGCAGCACGACATTGGCCGCTTCGGCCGAGGCGCTTGCCCCGCGGGCGCCGACAGCGATGCCGACATCCGCCTCCGCCAGGGCCGGTGCGTCATTGATGCCGTCGCCGATCATCATTACCGCGCCGGCACCCTTGCGGCGCTCCTGCCGCACGATGGCCAGCTTGTCCTCGGGCGTCAGATCGCCGTGCGCCTCCGACAGCGGCAGGCCGGCAGCGACCTCGGCGACGATGTCGCTGCGGTCGCCGGAAGCAAGAATAAGGCGCGACACCCCCTCCTCACCAAGACGCGCAAGCAGGGCCGCAGCATCTGGCCGGAGGAGATCGGCGAGCAGAAGCACCGCCCGCAGGCGCCCGTCCACCGCCACGGCGACCGCCGTCATGCGGCCATCGATGCCTTCGATCCAGGGCAGGGCCCCGCCGAGATGCTCGCCGACATAGGACAGGCTGCCGACGGCGACCATCCGGCCCTCAACCCGGCCGGAGAGTCCCCTGCCCGCGGTCTCGCGGACATCATGCGGCGCGGACAGGGCGAGCCCGCGCTCCTCCGCGGCCTCGATCAGCGCCTCGGCAACCACATGGGCCGACGCCTGGTCGAGCGAGGCGGCGAGCCGCAGCGCCTCGTCGGCATCGCCCTCCCCGTCCGTGCTGGCGAAAACGCGCACGTCGACAAGGCGGGCGCGGCCGAACGTCAGCGTCCCCGTCTTGTCGAGAACGGCCGTGCGCGCCTGCGACAGCGCCTCGAGCGCCCCTCCGCCCTTGATGAGCACGCCGTGCCGCGCCGCCTGCGACAACCCGGCCACCAGCGCGACAGGCACGGCGAGGATGAGCGGGCAGGGCGTTGCCACGACGAGAACGGCGAGTGCCCGCACCGGATCGCCGCTGAGAAACCAGGCAGCGCCGGCGAGCAGCACGGTGGCGGCGAGGAAGGCGATGGCATAGCGGTCGGCGAGGCGCGTCATCGGCGCCTTGGCCTTCTGCGCCTCCTCGACGAGGCGGACGATGCCGGCATAGGTGCTGGCAGCCGCCGGCCTCAGCACGAGCAGGTCGAAGGCCGCGCCGATGTTGGTTGTGCCGCTCAGGGCCTCGCGTCCCGGCGACAGGTGCACCGGCACGGATTCCCCCGTGATGGCGGACTGGTCAATGGTCGCCGCCTCGTCGATCACCCGGCCGTCCACGGGCAGCACATCGCCCTGGCGGATGAGGAGACGCTCGCCGGGCCGGACGTCTGATAGCGGCACTTCGACAACGCGCCCCTCCCCGTCGTAGCGCAGGGCGCTGCGCGGCACGCGCGACAGCAGCGCCCGCATCTCCCGCCGGGCCCTCCCCTCGGCATAGAACTCGAGATACTGGCCGCCGGCATACATCAGTGCCACGACGGCGCCTGCAAGCGTCTCGCCCAGTGCGAGCGCGCCCGACATGGACAGGGCCGCGACGATGTCGAGCCCGACGTCGCCGCGCCGCAGGCTGGTGACGATCTCGGCCACGAGGGCGCCGAGAACCGGCACCGTCGCCGCCGCCCAGACATAGGGCGCCGCATCGCCGTGGCCCAGGAAGCGGAGCACGAACCCGCCCGCGAGCCCGAGCACTGCGACGAGCACGAGAAACGGACGCAGTCTGGCAATGTTCTCGGACAAAGCAGGGGCCCAGCACTGCCGCAAGGCGCGGCAGCACCACTATGCAGAGCAGCGCGGCGAGGACAAGCGCGCCCTAGCCTTCCAGCTCCTCACGCAACATTTCGAGCTCCAGCCAGCGCTCCTCCGCGGCGGAAAGCTCGCCCTGCACCTCGGCGAGCCTGGCGCTCACGCGCGCGAAGCCTTCCGGATCGCGGGCGTAGAACGTTTCATCGGAGAGCTTTGCCGCCAGCTCGGCCACCGCCTTCTCGAGCTCCGCAATGCGCGCGGGCAGGGTTTCGAGCGCGTGCCTGTCCTTGAAGCTCAGCTTCCGGCGAGGGGCCGGCGCGGCCGGCTTCTCGGCCGCGGGCTTCGGCGCCTTCTGGGCCTTGGCCTTCTCCACCGTGCGCGCGCCGACGCCGCTGCCGCGCTGGGCCACCATGTCGCTGTAGCCGCCGGCATATTCGACGAAGCGCCCCTGCCCTTCCGCCATCAGGACTGATGTCGCCACCCGGTCGAGGAAATCGCGGTCGTGGCTGACGAGGAGGACCGTGCCGGCATAATCGGCCAGCATCTCCTGTAGCAGGTCGAGCGTTTCGAGGTCGAGGTCGTTGGTCGGCTCGTCGAGCACGAGCAGGTTGGACGGGCTGGCGAGGGCCTTGGCCAGGAGCAGCCGTGCCCGCTCGCCGCCGGAGAGCACCTTGACCGGCGTGCGCGCCTGCTCCGGCGAAAAGAGGAAGTCCTTCATGTAGCTGACGACATGGCGGGACTGGCCGTTCACCACGACAGTGTCACCGGCGCCGTCGGTCAGCACATCCGTCAGGCTCGCCTCGGGGTCGAGGGCCGAGCGCGTCTGGTCGAGCCGCGCCATGACAACGTTGGACCCCAGCCGCACCGTGCCGGTATCGGGCGCGAGGCGGCCCGTCAGCATCTCCACGAGCGTCGTCTTGCCGGCGCCGTTGGCGCCGACAATGGCGACCCGCTCGCCCCGCAGGATGCGGATGGAGAAATCGTCGACGATGCGGCGCTCGCCGTAGGACTTGCTGATGTGCCTGGCCTCAATGACGAGTGTGCCCGACAGGTCTGCCTCGCTCACCGTCATGTCGACGTTGCCGAGCACCCGGCGCTGCTCGCGCCGCTCCCGGCGCATGGCGCCCAGCTCGGCGAGGCGCCGCTGGTTGCGCTTGCGGCGGGCGGTGACGCCGTAGCGCAGCCAGTCGAGCTCCATGGCGATCTTGCGGTCGAGCTTGTGGCGCTCGCGCTCCTCCTGCTCCAGGATTTCGTCGCGCCAGGCCTCGAAGGCGGCGAAGCCCTTATCGAGCCGGCGTGTGACGCCGCGGTCGAGCCAGACGGTGGCGCGCGACAGGCTTTCGAGGAAACGGCGGTCGTGGCTGATGAGCACGAGCGCCGAGCGCATGGCCTTGAGCTCGCTCTCCAGCCATTCGATGGCTGGCAGGTCGAGGTGGTTGGTCGGCTCGTCGAGAAGCAGGATGTCCGGCTCGGGCGCCAGCACGCGCGCCAGCGCAGCGCGGCGGGCCTCCCCGCCCGAGAGGTTGGCCGGCGCCTCCTCGCCCGTGAGGCCGAGCTGCTCGAGGAGATAGCGTGCCCGATAGGCGTCGTCCCCCGGCGCGAGCCCCGCCTCCACGTAGGCGAGTGTCGTGGGAAAGGCCGACAGGTCCGGCTCCTGCGGCAGATAGCGGATCGTCGCCGTGGGCTGGACAAAGCGCTCGCCCCGGTCCTGCTCCACCAGACCGGCGGCGATCTTGAGCAGCGTCGACTTGCCCGAGCCGTTGCGGCCCACGAGGCAGAGCCGCTCCCCCTCTCCGACGCTGAGCTCGGCGCCCGTCAGGAGCGGCGTGCCGCCGAAGGTCAGGTGGATGTCGGTCAGTTGCAGGAGGGGCGGAGCCATGATCCTCGGATGCTTTTCACGCGTGAGCCGTCACCCGCCATCTAGCGCAGGCGAACGCCGCTGCCAAATGCCGAATCAGCCGGCCCACTCGCGGAAGAAGGCGTCGATGGTGGCGGCCGCAGTATCGAGATGGCCGAGGAGAACGGCCACGGCCCGCTCCACGTTGCGCTCGCGCGCCGCCGCCAGCATTGCGCGGTGATCATCCTGGGCCATGTGCTCCTGCCCCTTGGCGGCAAGGTGAAAGCGCACGTAGCGGTCCGCGGCGGCGAGCTGCTGCTCGGTGAGCGCCAGCAGCCTCGGGCGCCCGGCACGCGCATAGAGCGACATATGGAAGCGCCGGTTGAGCTCGCCCATGCGGCCCGGCTCCTGCTCGGAGTCAAGTTCCACAATCAGTTCCTCGGCGCGAGCGAAGTCCTGCGCGTCGAGATGCGGTATGGAGAGCGTGAACGCCACGGGCTCGAGCGCCCGGCGGATGGCATAGTTGTCGGCCGCATCCTCGGCCGAGATGTCGGTGACGACCGCACCCTTGTGCGGCACGAAGTCGATAAGCGCCTGTGCCTCGAGCTGCCGCAGCGCCTCGCGCACCGGCATGCGGCTCACGTTGAAGAGCCGCGCCAGCTCCTCCTGCCGAAGGGGCGTGCCACCGGGCAGCCGCCCGCTCAGGATCCCCCGGCGCAGGGTCGCCTCCACGAACTCGGTCGCGGTGCGGTAGCGCGGCGGGGCATCGGACACGAGGGCCGCCACTGCCTCGCTTCCGTCAGCCATGCCGGGGCGCCGTGCATCATCCATCGGCATGCATCCAATATCTACTTGTCGATTGGATCCAATTTAGCAATACTCCCGGCCGCATTTCAACCGGCAAGCCCGTCGCACTGCCATGCGCTCCGAAACCACCACCGCCGCCGGGGACGGCGCCGCCCCCGCCCATTCCGTCGCCGGCGCCTCCGCACCTGCGAGCGGCCCCGCCGCCCAGCCCATCTTCGCCGGCTTTCTCGCGGCGGTCGTGGGCTTTGCCTCGTCCTTCGCCATCGTGCTGCAGGGGCTCACCGCTGCCGGGGCAACGCCCGCGCAGGCTGCCTCCGGCCTCCTCGCCCTCTGCGTCATCAAGGGGCTCCTCGGGGCCTTCCTGTCCCTGCGCTCGCGCATGCCGATCAGCATCGCCTGGTCCACGCCGGGCGCGGCGCTGCTCGTCGCAACGGGCGCGGTCGAAGGCGGCTATGCCGCGGCAACCGGCGCCTTCACAGTCGCCGCCGGGCTCGTCGTGGTCGCCGGCCTGTGGCGCACCTTCGGCCGCGCCGTCGCTGCCATTCCCGTCTCGCTCGCCAGCGCCATGCTGGCTGGCGTGCTGATGGACCTGTGCCTCGCACCGGTGCGCGCCGTCGGCACCATGCCTCTGCTCGCCCTGCCCATCGTGCTGGCCTGGGCGGTGACCATGCGCGTCGCCCGGCTCTATGCCGTGCCGGTGGCGGTGGTCGTCACCGCTCTCATCGTCGTATTCGCCACGTCGATCCCCGACGGCGCGCTGGCCGATATCTGGCCGCGGCCCCTGTTCGTGATGCCCGTCTTCACGTTCGATGCGCTGGTCGGCATTGCGCTGCCGCTCTTCATCGTCACCATGGCGTCGCAGAACATCCCTGGCCTGGCCGTGCTGCGTACCAACGGCTACCAGCCGGACGTGAAGCCCATCTTCGTGTCCACCGGCCTCGCGAGCGGCATCATCGCCCTCTTCGGCGGTCACCTCGTCAACCTCGCCGCCATAACGGCCGCCCTGTGCGCCGGGCCCGAGGCCCATGCCGATCCGCGCCGGCGCTACATCGCGGCGACGGTCGCCGGCGGCACCTATGTGCTGCTCGGCCTCGGCGCAGGCTTTGCCGCGGCCTTCATCGCCGCCTCGCCGCCGCTGCTCATCGAGGCGGTGGCGGGCCTTGCCCTGCTCGCGAGCCTTGCCGGTGCGCTCGTCGCTGCCCTCTCCGGCGAGAAGGAGCGCCTGTCCGCCGTCGCGACCTTCGTCACCGCGGCCTCGGGCACCTCCTTTCTCGGCATCGGCGCTGCGTTCTGGGCGCTCGTCGTCGGCGGCGTCCTGATGATGCTGATGCGGGCGCACCGCTGAACGCAGGTCGGCTCCTGAAAAGAATCGGTTAGACTCCCGCAGGAAGAAGCGGCACACGCACGGGAGGAAGACGCATGCGATCGATGCTGCTCGGGGCCGCGCTCGCCGCCACACTGGCCAGCCCCGCCGCCGCCTCGTTCCAGTCCTGCGTCGCCGGGCTGAAGCAGGAGGCCGCCCGGCAGGGCGTCAGCCGGGCCATTCTCGACCGGGCGCTCGACATTTCCGCCCCCGACGAGAAGGTGCTGCGCCTCTCCACGGTGCAGCCGGAGTTCAAGACGCCGATCTGGGACTATCTCGCCTTCCTCGTCGATGACGAGCGGGTGGCCGAGGGGCGCGCCATGATGCGCCGCTACGACAGCATCCTGCGCGCTGCCGAGCGGCAGTTCGGTGTCAACCGCTTCGTCATCGCGGCCGTCTGGGGGGTAGAAACCGACTTCGGACAGGAGACGGGCAGCTACTTCCTGCCGCATGCGCTCGCCACGCTCGCCTGCGCCGGCAATCGGCGCACCAGCTTCTGGAAGGGCGAGCTGATGGCGGCGCTCAGGCTCGTCCAGCGCGGCGACCTCTCGCTCGACAAGCTCCACGGCTCGTGGGCCGGCGCCTTCGGCCAGACGCAGTTCATCCCCTCCACCTACCAGCGCCTCGCGGTCGATTTCGACGGCGACGGGCGCCGCGACCTCGTCAGTTCCGTGGCCGATGCGCTCGCCTCCACGGCCAACTACCTGAAGCGAGCGGGCTGGCGCACCGGCGAATCCTGGATGTTCGAGGTGCGCGTGCCGCCGGGCTATAAGGGCCCCACCGGCCGTCGCAACAAGGCTCCACTCTCCACCTGGGCGCAGCGCGGCATCACGCGCGCCGACGGCAAGCCACTCTCCGGCGAGGCCCAGGCCGGCCTCCTGCTGCCAGCTGGGCCGGACGGCCCGGGCTTCCTCGTCTTCCGCAACTTCGACGCCATCTATTCCTACAATCAGGCGGAATCCTACGCCCTCGCCATCTCCCACCTGGCCGACCGTTTGGCCGGCTACCCGCCGCTGCGCACGCCCTGGCCGACGGACGACCCCGGCCTGTCGCGCGCCCAGCGTCTGCAGCTGCAGAAGCTCCTCATCGCACGCGGCTACAACATCGGCGAGGCAGACGGAAAGATCGGCCCGGCGACGCGCGAGGCGATCGCCGATGCGGAGCGGCGCCTCGGCCTGCCTGCGACGGGCCGCGCCGGCACCAGGATCTACCGGGCCCTTGGTGGGCGCTGACGGTCGGCAGGTGCGAGGAAAGCATCACGGCAAGTCTCCCCCGTCGATGCCGATGACCTGTCCGCTCACGTAGGAACTCTCGTCGCTCGCCAGGAAGACCACGACAGCGGCCACTTCTTCGGGCGAGCCGGCACGCTGCATGGGATAGGGCGCGACGAGCTCCTCGGCCGTCACCTCCCAGTCGCGGCGGACACGCTCCAGCATCGGGCTCTCGATGGGGCCCGGCGCGATGGCGTTGATGCGCACATCGCGCCCGTACTCCTGCGCGGCGGCGCGCGACATGTGGATGACGGCGGCCTTGGAGGCGCCGTAGGCGACGATGTTCGAAAAGGCGTGCCGCCCGCCGATGGAGGCCATGTTGATCATGGATCCCTTCGCGCGCACGAGATGCGGCAGCTCGAACTTCATCGAGAGAAAGACGCCACGCAGGTTGGTGGCGATCCGGTCGTCGAAGCCGGCGATTTCCGTTTCGGAGATCGGTGCCGGTGGCAGATCGATGCCGGCATTGTTGAAGGCGATATCGAGCCGGCCGAAGCGCGCCACTGTATCGGCGACAAACTGCTCCATCTGGTCTGCAGCGCGCACGTCGGACTTTAGATAGACGACCTCGCCGCCCCGCTCGAGGACACGCTGCTCGACCGCCCGGCCGAGCTCTTCTCGCCGGCCATTGAAGGCGACCCTCGCGCCCTCTGCCGCGAGCGCCTCGACCGTCGCCGCGCCGATGCCGGAGGTGCCACCGGTGACAATCGCCACCTTGCCCGCCAGCCTGCCGGCAGCCCCCTGCGCGCGGGCGCTCCCGACGACGCCGGTGCCAGCCAAGGCTCCTGCGGCCAGCATGGCGCCGAGCATGTTCCGCCGCGGCACACCACCCGTTCCTGTTCCAGACTGAACGTCCATGCTTCTCTCCCTCATTTGCGGGACAGAAGGCTAATGACGCAGATTACTCTGAAAAATCGTGTCTCTCTTTGTGAACCTTTAAGCACAGCTTTATAGTGGAAGCATGCCCGGAACATCGACCGACCCTTTCGCGGGCCTCGCCGCCTTCCTGGCCGTTGCCGAAACCGGCAGCTTCACAGCCGCAGCCGCGCGACTCGGCGTCTCACCCGCCGCAGTCAGCCAGACGGTGAAGGCGCTGGAGAACAGGCTCGGCACGCCGCTCTTCCTGCGCACCACCCGGCGGGTCGGCCTCACGGAGGCGGGGGCGGCACTGCTCATCCGCGCCCGGCCCGCCGCGGCCGAGATCCTGCAGGCCCTCGAAACCGCGGGCGAGATGGGCGAGGAACCAGCCGGCGTGCTGCGGCTCACCGTGCCACGAATGGCCGTGCCGCTCGTTATCGAGCCGGTCATCCCGGTGCTTCGGCGTGCACACCCCAAGGTGGCAGTCGAGATCTCGGTCGAGGATGCGGCGATGGACCTGCCGGCCCACGGTTACGACGCGGGCATCCGCATCGGCGAGATGGTGGAGCGCGACATGGTGGCGGTGCGCCTGACGCGGGACATCGTCTGGTCGGTGGTGGCGAGCCCGGCCTATCTCGCGGCCCGCGGCACCCCACAGCAGCCGGAAGACCTGACGCAGCACGATGCCATCCGCTACCGTTTCCCCACCTCCGGCGCCATCTACCGATGGGAGTTCGAGCGCGACGGCCGGACACTGACGGTCGACCCCCCTGGCAGCCTCGTCGTCAACGACGGTGCCCTGCTCATCTCCTTCGCCCTGGCCGGGCTCGGCCTCGCCTATGTCGCTGACATCGCGGCCGAGGAAGAGATCGAGGCGGATCGGCTGCGGCCGGTGCTGCAGCCTTTCCTGCCGCGCAGCCCGGGCCTCTTCCTCTATTTTCCGCGCCGGGCCAGCATTCAGCCCAAGCTGCGCGCGTTCATCGACGTTATGCGCACCGTGTTGCGAGCGGCCTGAGGGGCCCGCCCCTACAGCTGCACCTTTGCATTGTCGCCCAGCGCGGGCTTCGCATCGGTCACTGCTGCGGCCAACATCTTGATGTAGCTCACGACCGTGCCGGGGCTGTCCCAGTACTGGGCATCCTTCGGCCGCACCGTCAGGAGGCGGATCGACGGATCGTCCGGACCGTCCCACCAGGCCTTGGCCGGTGCTGACCACAGCTCGTGGATTTTGCCACGGTCGTTGGAAACGGACGCCATGCCCGTCAGCGAGACATAGGTCTGCGCATCCGTATCGGCGAAGGCGAGGCCCACGTTCGGGTTGCGCTCGATCTCCTCGTCCTTCCAGCTGTCTGCATCGGTGAGGAAATGGATCACCCGCCCATCCCGGTCGGGATAGGCGGCCATGGGTCGCGAGCGGATGTCCTCGCCATCGCGCGTGGCGAGCATGCAGAAACCGATCTTCTCCACGAGATCCCATACGCGTTGCGCGTCGTCAGCCATCGTTCAACTCCTTCCTGCGATGACGGACGAACCGGCCAAGGCGGGCGGGAGTTCCCTCGGGGAACGATCAGGGCCGCTGCGGGATCGCGAGGCCGCGCTGCACGGCGGGGCGCGCGAGGCCCTGCTCCAGCCAGGCGGGCACGCGCTTCAGCTCGCCGAAGCGCACGAGATCGCCCGCCTCGTAGAAGCCGATGAGGTTGCGCACCCAGCCCAGCATGGAAATGTCGGCGACGGTGTATTCCTCGCCCATGATCCAGCTGCGGCCGTCGAGCCGCTTCTCGAGCACGCCGAGCAGGCGCCGCGCTTCATTGACGTAGCGCTCCAGCGGCCGCTTGTCGGCGATCTCGCGGCCGGCGAACTTGTGGAAGTAGCCGACCTGCCCGAACATCGGCCCGATGGCGGCCATCTGGAAGAAGACCCACTGGACAGTTTCCCAGCGCCGGGCCGGATCCCGCGGCAGCAGCTGCCCCGTCTTCTCGGCGAGGTAAAGGAGAATGGCACCAGATTCGAACAGTCCAAGCGGCGCCCCGCCGGGCCCGTCCGGGTCGATGATCGCCGGGATCTTGCCGTTGGGATTGAGGGAGAGGAACTCCGCCGTCCACGTCTCGTCGGCGCCGATGTCGACGTAATGCGGCTCATAGGCAAGCCCGGTCTCCTCCAGCATGATGGACACCTTCACGCCGTTCGGCGTCGGCGCGGAATAGAGCTGCAGGCGCTCGGGATGGGCGGCCGGCCAGCGTTTCGTGATCGGGAAGGCGGACAGATCCGTCATCGCGAACTCCTTCGGCAGCGACATGAGCCGACAATCCTAGCCCGCGGGCCACGGGCCACAAACCCCGCCGCAGCCATGAGGCGCGGTTGCCGCTCCCATGCACCACCGGGAATTGCCGGCCGGCCCGGCAGGCGTTATCCGCAGGAGTGCAACCGCCATTTCCGCGAGCGCAGGGTGAGCCATGACGCCGACGACGAGCGCTGCACCGATCGAAGCCCGTCGGCCGGCCGGCACAGATCCCTGTCGGGGGCTGTGCGCGTGACGGGCACGGTCGCAATCGCGCTCATCCCCATCGCCCTCATGATTGCGCTGGGCTACGGGCTGCGCCGTTCCGGCTTCATTGCCGAGGCGTTCTGGCCGCAGGCCGAGAGGCTCTGCTACTTCGTCCTGCTGCCGGCGCTCTTCCTCAACGGCCTTGCGACGGCGGACCTCGGTGCCCTGCCCGTGCGCGACATGGCGCTCGTGCTCGTCGTCGCCACCGCCGTGGTGGCGCTCACCGTCCTTCTCGCCCGCCCCCTGCTGAGCGTGGACGGCGCGGCCTTCACCTCGATCTTCCAGGGCAGCATCCGCTTCAACAACTACATCGGGCTGAGCCTCGCGGCCGGCATCTTCGGGCCGCCGGGCATCGCGCTCGCTGCCGTGTGCAACGCGGCGCTCGTGCCCACGGTCAATCTGCTGTGCATCCTCGTCTTCGCGCGTTTCGCCACGGCGCGGGTCGCAGCCCTCGGCGTCCTGCGGCTGATTGTCACGAACCCGCTCGTCGTCGCCTGCCTCGGCGGCATCCTTCTGCAAGGGCTCGGTCTGCGCCCGCCGGAGTGGCTCGGGCCTGCGCTGCGCGCCCTCGGCGCGGCCTCTATGCCGCTTGGCCTCCTGTGCGTCGGCGCGGCGCTCGACTTCGGCGCGGCTCGCTCCTGGGTGAAGCCCGTCGCCGCCTCCTCCGTGGCCAAATTCCTCGTGATGCCAGTGGCTACGCTGCTCGTCGCACGGCTCGCCGGCCTCGGGGCGCCGGCCGCCACCGTCGTCCTGTTGTTCCAGGCCCTGCCGACCGCCTCCTCGTCCTACATCCTCGCCCGGCAACTCGGCGGCGATGCTCCCTTGATGGCCGGAATCACGGCCACGCAGACAGTGCTGGCGGCCTTCACCATCCCCGCCGCGCTCGCCTTGGCCGCGTTCATCCCATGACCGGCGACAGGACTTCCGATCACATTTGGTAAGGGAACGATTCCAGAAGGGGGATCGGACCCTATATTATTCTCCTGTTGAGTCGGCAACCGATCGTTCCGGAGGTGTGATGTGACAGCCCGAAGGTGACTGCTAGGGCCCCGCCGGTGCCCGTTCCCCAGGGAACAGTGGGTGCGCAAGATCGTTCGCCCCCGAGAGCAGGAGCCGATGGCCATCCCGTCGCAATCGACCGGGCCTGCCGCGGGAGAGCACTATGCAAAGGAGAGAGTCCGACGTCTTCGATCTGTTTTCGGAGATATACAAGAGTACGGCGCAGGAGGAGATGAGTCTGCAGGACTATCTTCTGGCCTGCCGCGATGACAAGAGCATGTACGCCACCGCTCAGGAGCGGATGGTGGAAGCAATCGGAGAACCGACGCTCGTCGATACGAGTGCCGACGAACGCCTCGGCCGGATATTCTCCAACCGCACCATCAAGATCTATCCGACTTTCGCCGACTTCTACGGCATGGAAGACACGATCGAGCGGATCGTGGGCTACTTCCGCTACGCTGCCCAGGGGCTCGAGGAACGCAAGCAGATCCTCTACCTGCTCGGCCCCGTCGGCGGCGGCAAGTCCTCCCTGGCCGAGCGCCTGAAGAAGCTGATGGAGCAGCGCCCCATCTACACGCTCGCCATCAATGGCCAGATCAGCCCCATCTTCGAGTCTCCGCTTGGCCTCTTCCATCCCGAGCGCATGGCCGATCTGCTGGAGGACAAGTACGGCATCGCCAGGAGGCGCCTCACTGGCCTCATCTCGCCCTGGGCGACGAAGCGGCTCGACGAGGTCGGCGGCGACATCTCCAAGTTCAGCGTCGTCAGGCTGATGCCCTCCCGCCTGCGGCAGATCGCCATTGCCAAGACCGAGCCGGGTGACGAAAACAACCAGGACGTCTCCTCGCTCGTCGGCAAGGTCGACATCCGCCAGCTCGAGAACTACAGCCAGTCGGACCCCGACGCCTATTCCTACAGCGGTGGCCTCAACCGCACGACGCAAGGCCTGCTCGAGTTCGTCGAGATGTTCAAGGCACCCATCAAGGTGCTGCACCCGCTGCTGACCGCGACCCAGGAGGGCAACTACAACGGGACGGAGAACTTCGGCGCCTTCCCCTATCAGGGCATCGTGCTCGCCCACTCCAACGAGTCGGAATGGCAGCAGTTCAAGAACAACAAGAACAACGAAGCGTTTCTCGACCGCATCCTCGTCGTCAAGGTACCCTACTGCCTCAGGGTGACGGAGGAGCGGAAGATCTACGAGAAGCTGCTGCGGGAAAGCGCGCTCGCCAACGCGCCCTGCGCGCCGGAGGTGCTGGAGATCCTGAGCCGCTTCACCGTCTCGACACGCCTCGTGGAGCACGAGAACTCGCCGCTCTACACCAAGATGCGCGTCTACGACGGCGAGAACCTGAAGGACCTCGACCCCAAGGCCAAGCCCGTCCAGGAATATCGCGACGCGGCGGGCGTCGACGAGGGCATGACAGGCGTCAGCACCCGCTTTGCCTTCAAGGTGCTGTCGGAGACCTTCAACTATGACACGAAGGAGGTGGCGGCCGACCCCGTGCACCTCATGTACATTCTCGAGCAGGCCATCAAGCGCGAGCAGTTCCCGAAGGAGACCGAGGCGGCCTATCTCGACTTCATCAAGACCGAGCTTGCCACGCGCTATGCCGAGTTCATCGGCCACGAGATCCAGAAGGCCTATCTCGAATCCTACAGCGAGTACGGCCAGAACCTCTTCGACCGCTACATCGCCTATGCTGATGCCTGGCTCGAGAACCAGGACTTCAAGGACCCCGACACGGGCCAGATTCTCAACCGCGAGATTCTGGATAGCGAGCTGTCGCAGATCGAGAAGCCGGCGGGCATCGCCAACCCGAAGGACTTTCGCAACGAGGTGGTGAAGTTCACGCTGCGCGCCAGGGCGCGGAACCACGGGCGCAACCCGTCGTGGACGAGCTACGAGAAGCTGCGCGAGGTCATCGAGAAGCGCATGTTCGCCCAGGTGGAGGACCTGCTGCCCGTCATCAGCTTCGGCTCCAAGAAGGACAGTGCCACCGAGAAGCAGCACGACGAATTCGTGCAGCGCATGATCGAGCGCGGCTACACCCGCCGGCAGGTCAGGCGGCTGGTGGACTGGTACATGCGCGTCAACAAGGCCGGATGAGGCGCCAATGGGGAAGGTCAGCGAATGCCGAACTTCATCGATCGTCGCCTCAACCCGAAGGACAAGAGCCTCGGGAACCGGCGGCGCTTCATGCGGCGCGCCCACGAGGAGCTGAAGCGCGTCGTCAAGGAGCGCATCAGGTCGGGCAGGATCGCCGATATCGACGCCGAGCAGGGCGTGCCCATGCCCGCGCGCGGCACCGACGAGCCTACGTTCCAGCCCTCCCGCTCCAGCGGACAGCGGCAATACATCCTGCCGGGAAACAAGGAGTTCACGCCGGGTGACCGCATCGCGAAGCCCGGCGGAGGAGCTGGCGGAGCCGGCTCGCGCGCCGGCCGCGGCGTTGCGGAAGACGAGTTCCAGTTCGTTCTCTCGCGCGAGGAGGTGCTCGACCTCTTCTTCGAGGACCTGGAGCTGCCCGACATGATCAAGCTCTCCCTGAAGGAGACCGTGTCCTACAAGCCGCGGCGGGCAGGCTTTGCGACGAGCGGCGCACCAACCAACATCAACGTCGGCCGCACCATGCGCAACAGCTTTGGCCGGCGCATCGCCCTGCACCGGCCGCGCCGGTCAGAGATCGAGGCGATCACGCGGGAGATCGAAACGCTCGAGGCGGCCCCTCCCTCGCCCGGCACCGGAAAGCGGCTGGAGGAGCTGCGCGGGGAGCTGGAGCGGCTGGAGCGCCGGCGCCGGCGCATCCCCTACGTCGACCCCGTCGACATCCGCTACAACCGCTTCGAGCCGCAGCCACTGCCCAACGCCAATGCGGTGATGTTCTGCCTCATGGACGTGTCGAGTTCCATGGGCGAGCGGGAGAAGGACCTCGCCAAGCGCTTCTTCGTCCTGCTGCACCTCTTCCTCAAGCGCCGCTACGACCGCATCGACATCGTCTTCATCCGGCACACGGACGAGGCGCGGGAGGTGGACGAGGACACCTTCTTCTATTCCACCCAGAGCGGCGGCACCGTCGTGTCCACCGCCCTCGAGGAGATGCTGCGCATCATCGAGGAACGCTACCCCGCGCGGGACTGGAACATCTATGCCGCCCAGGCGTCGGACGGCGACAACATCGCCGGCGATTCCGAGCGCTGCGCCGGCCTGCTCAACGGGCGGCTGATGCACCTTTGCCAGTACTACGCCTATGTCGAGATCATCGACGAGCGGGAGACGGAGATCTTTGGCGCGACCGACAACGGCACATCGCTGTGGCGGGCATACCGGACGGTGAACGAGGCCTGGCCCAACTTCCAGATGACGCGGATCGCCCGGCCGGCCGACATCTACCCGGTCTTCCGCAAGCTCTTCTCCCGCCAGCCCACGACACAGCAGCGCAAGTAAACGGGGATCGGGATGACGAAACAGCCAGCCTCACCGCTCCTCTTTTCCGGTTCCGACTGGAACTTCGCCACCCTCGCGCGCGCCTACGAAGCCATCGAGGCCATCGCCCTCGAGGAGCTAAAGCTGAACGTCTATCCCAACCAGATCGAGATCATCTCGTCCGAGCAGATGCTCGACGCCTATTCCTCGGTCGGCATGCCGCTGATGTACCAGCACTGGTCCTTCGGCAAGCGCTTCGTCTTCGAGGAGCATCTCTACCGCAAGGGCCTGCGCGGCCTCGCCTACGAGCTCGTCATCAACTCCAACCCCTGCATCAGCTACCTGATGGAGGAGAACACCATGGCCATCCAGGCCCTGGTGACGGCGCACGCGGCCTTCGGCCACAACCACTTCTTCAAGAACAACTATCTGTTCAGGCAGTGGACCGACGCCAACGCCATCCTCGGCTACATGGAATTCGCCAAGAAATACGTGGCGAAATGCGAGGAGCGCTACGGCACCGCCGCCGTGGAGGAAATCCTCGATTCCGCCCACGCCATCATGGACCAGGGCGTGTTCCGCTACCGTCGCCCGCCGCGCCTCTCGACGGAGAAGGAGCGCGAGCGCGCCCGCGAGCGGCTGGAATACGAGGAGCAGACCTACAACGACCTGTGGCGGACCCTGCCCACACCGATGGGCAGCGCTGACGGGGAAAGCATCTCGAAGGCCGAACGCGAAGTGAGGGAGCGCAAGAAGACCCTCAACCTGCCGGAGGAGAACCTTCTCTATTTCCTCGAGAAGAACAGCCTCGTCCTGGAGCCATGGCAGCGGGAGATCCTGCGCATCGTGCGCGTCATCGCCCAGTATTTCTATCCGCAACGGCAGACGAAGGTGATGAACGAGGGCTGCGCGACCTTCGTCCATTACTATATCATGAATCGCCTCTACGATCAGGGAAAGATCGATGAAGGGACGATGCTGGAGATCCTGCAGAGCCACACCAATGTCGTCTTCCAGCCCGACTTCGACGACCCGCGCTTCTCCGGCATCAACCCCTATGCCCTGGGCTTTGCTTTGATGCAGGACATCGAGCGCATCGCGACGGATCCGACACCCGAGGATCGAGACTGGTTTCCCGATCTCGCCGGCAGCGGCAACTGGCTCGACACGCTGCTCGACGCCTGGGCCAACCATCGGGATGAATCTTTCATCCTGCAGTATCTGAGCCCGATGCTGATCCGGAAATTCCGACTGTTCGTCCTGTCGGACAAGGCGGGCGACAACTTCTGCGAGGTGGCCTCCATCCACAACGAGCGCGGCTACGAAGCCATCCGCGCCGCGCTCGCACGCAGCTACGAGACCGGTGCCAACCTGCCCGACATCCAGGTGGTGGACGTCGATCTTCTGGGCAACCGGCACCTCAGGCTCGCCCACTACATCAAGAACGGCATCCTGCTCGACGAGGAGAGCCGGGACGCCACGCTGCGCCACGTGCGCCGCCTGTGGGGCTACGACGTCAGTCTCGCCGGCATTGATGCCACGACCGGCGAGACCCGCTACGAGCGCTCGACGACGCAGATGGCCGAATAGCCCGCGCCGCTCAGGCCGCTTGCAGCCGCTCCGGCATCGCCTTCCCTCCCAGAGGGGATCGGGCCTGACGGCTGCCCGTGCGTCTTCGGATGCTCGCAGGGTGGAATTTGCAGCTGATCCGGCGGATGATCAGTTCCGGCGTCGCTCGTTGCATTCGCTTCGCCTGACGCGCTGCGTGGCCAGAGAAGTCCTGATCGCGTCCCGTGACGGTTGCGTGCCCGTAGCCCGGCAACACAGGGGCTTTCACGATGGACGACTTTCCCCCTCTCAGCCTGCACGTCCCCGAGCCGGAGGTGCGCCCCGGCGGCACGCCGGACTTCTCCAACGTGCCGATCCCCAGGGCCGGCTCCGTGCCCCGGCCACCGGTGGACGTCGACCCGCGCGACATCCGCGACCTCGCCTTCTCCATCATCCGCGTCCTGAACCGGGAGGGCGAGGCGGTCGGCCCCTGGAGCGGCCTGCTCTGCGACGAGGAGCTGCTGGAGGGGCTGCGGCACATGATGACGCTGCGTGCCTTCGACGCCCGCATGCTGATGGCCCAGCGGCAGGGCAAGACGTCCTTCTACATGCAGCACATGGGCGAGGAAGCGGTGAGCTGCGCCTTCCGCAAGGCGCTGGAGCCCGGCGACATGAACTTCCCGACCTATCGGCAGGCCGGCCTCCTCATCGCGGGCGGCTACCCGATGGTCGACATGATGAACCAGATCTTCTCCAACGAGGCCGATCCGCTGAAGGGCCGGCAGCTGCCCATCATGTATTCCTCGAAGGAGCACGGCTTCTTCTCCATCTCCGGCAATCTCGGCACGCAGTTCGTGCAGGCCGTCGGCTGGGCCATGGCCTCTGCCATCAGTAACGACACGCGGATCGCGGCGGGGTGGATCGGCGACGGCTCGACGGCGGAAAGCGACTTCCACGCCGCCCTCGTCTTCGCCTCGACCTACCGGGCGCCGGTCGTGCTCAACATCGTCAACAACCAGTGGGCGATCTCCACCTTCCAGGGCATCGCGCGCGGCGGCTCCGGCACCTTCGCCGCGCGCGGCCTCGGCTTCGGCATCCCGGCGCTCAGGGTGGACGGCAACGACTATCTCGCTGTCTATGCCGTGGCGCGCTGGGCGGTCGAGCGGGCCCGTCGCAACCTGGGCCCCACCCTCATCGAATACGTCACCTACAGGGTCGGCGCCCACTCCACCTCCGACGATCCCTCGGCCTATCGGCCCAAGGATGAATCCGAGGCCTGGCCGCTCGGCGATCCCGTCATCCGCCTCAAGAACCACCTCGTGCGGCGCGGCGCCTGGAGCGAGGAACGGCACAGGCAGGCGGAAGCGGAGGTGATGGACAGCGTCATCGCGGCCCAGAAGGAGGCCGAGAAGCACGGTACGCTGCACTCCGGCGGCAAGCCCTCGGTGCGCGACATGTTCGAGGGCGTCTATGCCGAGATGCCGCCGCATCTCAGGCGCCAGCGCCATCAGGCCGGAGTCTGAGCCATGCCGCGCATGACCATGATCGAGGCCATCCGCTCGGCCATCGACATAGCGATGGAGCGGGACAGGCGGGTTGTCGTGTTCGGCGAGGATGTCGGCTATTTCGGCGGCGTCTTCCGCTGCACGGCCGGGCTGCAGCAGAAGTACGGCAGGACGCGCTGCTTCGACACGCCCATCAGCGAGCTTGGCATCGTCGGCACCGCCATCGGCATGGCGGCCTACGGGTTGAAGCCGTGTGTGGAGGTGCAGTTCGCGGACTACGTCTACCCGGCCTACGACCAGATCGTCTCGGAGGCGGCCCGCATCCGCTACCGCTCCAACGGCCAGTTCACCTGCCCCATCGTCATCCGCATGCCCTCGGGCGGGGGCATCTTCGGCGGCCAGACCCACAGCCAGAGCCCCGAGGCGCTGTTCACGCACGTCTGCGGCCTCAAGGTGGTTGTGCCGTCGAACCCGCGTGATGCCAAGGGGCTGCTGATCGCTGCCATCGACGATCCGGACCCGGTGATCTTCTTCGAGCCCAAGCGGCTCTACAACGGGCCGTTCGACGGCCACCACGAGCGACCGGTGACGCCCTGGTCGCGGCACCCGCTGGGCGAGGTCGACGCCGGCCATTTCACCGTGCCGCTCGGCAAGGCCGAGGTGCGCCGAAAGGGCGACAGCGTCACCGTCCTCGCCTACGGCACGATGGTCTACGTGGCCGAGGCCGCCGCAGAGGAGACGGGCATCGACGCCGAGATCATCGATCTCAGAACGCTCCTGCCGCTCGATCTCGACTGCATCGTGGAGTCGGTGCGCAAGACGGGGCGCTGCGTCGTCGTGCACGAGGCGACGCTGACCTCCGGCTTCGGCGCGGAACTCGCCGCCCTCGTGCAGGAACATTGCTTCTACCACCTCGAGGCGCCGGTCGGCCGCGTCACCGGCTGGGACACGCCCTACCCCCACGCGCAGGAGTGGGACTACTTCCCCGGTCCCGCCCGCGTCGGCGAGGCGCTGGTGCGAGCCATGGAGGCCTGAATGGGCGAGCGCATCGTCAAGCTGCCCGACGTCGGCGAGGGCATCGCGGAGGCGGAACTTGTCGAATGGCACGTGAAGGTCGGTGATCTCGTGCGCGAGGATACGGTCCTCGCCGCGGTGATGACCGACAAGGCGACCGTGGAGATCCCCTCGCCCGTCGATGGCGAGGTTGCCTGGATCGGCGCGGAGGTGGGCGACAAGGTGGCCGTCGGTGCGCCGCTCGTCCGGCTCAGGACCGCCGGCGGCGACACTGACGCGCCCGCACCGGAAGCTAAGGAGGAGAAGGACGAGACCGGGCCCGCCGCCGACGAGGCGCCGCCACCGGCCGCACCAGCGGCGGCCACGGCCGAGCCGAAGCCACAACCACAACGCGCGCCCGCACCGCGCGCGCCCGCCATCGGGGCAGCGCCGCGGCCGCCGGGGGAGAAGCCGCTCGCCTCGCCCGCCGTTCGCCACCGGGCCCGCGAGGCCGGCATCGACCTGCGCCAGGTGTCGGGCACGGGCCCCGCTGGCCGCATCACGCACGAGGATATTGACGCCTTCCTGCGCCAGGGCCCCGGAGCAGCGCCACGGCCGGGGCTCGCGCCGGACGACACGGTCGAGGAGATCAAGGTCATCGGCCTGCGCCGGCGCATCGCGGAGCGGATGGAGCAGGCCCACACCCGCATCGTGCCCATCACCTATGTGGAAGAGGTGGACGTGACCGCGCTCGAGGAGCTGAGAACGAGGCTCAACGCCGACAAGCGCATAGACCGCCCGCGCCTGACGCTGCTGCCCTTCCTCATGCGCGCCATGGTCACGGCCATCCGCGAGCAGCCGATGATCAACGCCCACTACGACGACGAGGCCGGCGTCGTGCGCCGCTTCGGCGGCGTCCACATCGGCATAGCGACACAGACCGACGCCGGCCTTCTCGTGCCTGTCGTCCGGCACGTCGAAACGCTGGACATCTGGGACTGCGCGGCCGCTGTCGCCCGCCTCTCGGAGGCGGCGCGCAATGGCACGGCAACACGCGAGGAGCTGACCGGCTCGACGATCACCGTCACCTCCCTCGGCGCGCTTGGCGGCATAGCCTCGACGCCGGTGATCAACCGGCCAGAGGTCGCCATCGTCGGCGTCAACCGGATGGCGGTGCGGCCGCTGTGGGACGGCAGGGAGTTCGTGCCGCGCCAGGTGATGAACCTGTCGTCCTCGTTCGATCACCGCATCGTCGATGGCTGGAATGCCGCCGTCTTCGTGCAGCGCATCAAGGCCCTGCTGGAGACGCCGGCCCTGATCTTCATGGAAGGCTGAGACGATGAACGAGACCGTTTGCTCTCTGCTCGTGATCGGGGCCGGCCCCGGCGGCTATGTCTGCGCCATCCGCGCCGGCCAGCTCGGCCTCGATACGGTGATCGTGGAACGCACGAGGTTCGGCGGCACCTGCCTGAATGTCGGCTGCATCCCGTCCAAGGCACTGATCCACGCTGCCGAGGAGTTCGAGAAGGCCGTGCACTGGGCGAGCGGCCATGGCTCCCTTGGCATCTCGGTCTGCGCGCCGACACTCGACCTCGCCCGGACCATCGCGTGGAAGGACCACATCGTCGGCCGCCTCAACAACGGCGTCGCCAGCCTTCTCAAGAGGGCGCGCGTGAAGTCGCTGCACGGGCGGGCGCGCTTCCGGGATGGCAAGACCGTGACCGTCGAGACCGAGACGGGCGTGCAGCTCGTCCGCGCGCAGGCGATCGTCATCGCCACCGGCTCGGAGCCCGCACCGCTGCCGGACCTGCCCTTCGGCGGCCCCGTGATCTCGTCCACGGAGGCGCTGGCGCTGACGAGACTGCCGGGGACGCTTGCCGTGATCGGCGGCGGCTACATTGGCCTCGAGCTTGGCACGGCCTTCGCCAAGCTCGGCTCCGCCGTCACGGTGGTTGAGGCCGAGTCCCGCATCCTGCCGCTCTACGACGCGGAGCTGACGCGGCCCGTCGCCAGGCGCCTGAAGGACATCGGCGTCACCGTATTGACACAGGCCAGGGCACGCGGCCTGTCCGGCAAGGGCAACGCGCTCGTCGTCGAGACCGCCGGCGGCGAGAAGCGCATCCCGGCGGAGAAAGTTCTGGTGGCGGTCGGCCGCCGCCCCGTCACCGACGGCTGGGGCCTCGAGGAACTCGATCTCGACATGGCCGGCCCCTTCCTGCGCATCGACGAGCAGTGCCGCACCTCGATGCGCGGCGTCTATGCCATCGGCGACGTGACCGGCGAGCCCATGCTGGCGCACCGCGCCATGGCGCAGGGCGCGATGGTGGCCGAGATCCTGGCGGGCAACCGGCGCAGCTGGGATGTCCGCGCCATCCCCGCCGTCTGCTTCACCGATCCCGAAATCGTCTCCGTCGGCCTCTCGCCCGACGAGGCACGCGCCGGCGGCCGGGAGATCAAGATCGGCCTGTTCCCCTTCAGCGCCAACGGCCGCGCCATGACGCGCCTTGCCGAGGACGGCTTCGTGCGCGTCGTCGCGCGAGCCGACAACAACCTGGTGCTCGGCACCCAGGCGGTCGGCCAGGGCGTCTCGGAGCTCTCGGCCGCCTTCGGCCTCGCCATCGAGATGGGCGCGCGGCTGGAGGACGTGGCTGCCACCATCCACGCCCACGACGCAGGGCGAGGCCTTTCAGGAAGCGGCCCTCAAGGCCCTCGGCCACGCGCTGCACGCCTAGCTGGCAGGTTCGGCGCAGCTCCCACGCCCGAAGCAGCGGAGGATCTGGACTTTACGAGGATGCGCAGCGCGGGATGATAGGTTCAACGAACCAGCGAGAAATCCGTATCGGAAACAGAGAAGTGTTTATCTTCAAAGACTTAGATGGTGGGCCAGGCAGGACTCGAACCTGCAACCAGACCGTTATGAGCGGCCGGCTCTAACCATTGAGCTACTGGCCCATCAAGGACTTAGGAGCGGTCGCTGCGCCCGCGGCACGGATGTCGCACGCAAGCGGCGGCCGGAGGGCTTCCATGGCACAGGCGGCGGGCGCTGACAATACCGCCCGCCGCTGCCGGCATGTTACGCAGCGCGCCCCCTCACTCGGCAATGCGCAGCGCCCCGATGTTGCGTGCGATCTCCTCGAAGACCGCGATGATCTCGGCAGGCGTCTCCGCGATATAGGCAAGGCGGTGGCTCGAATCAGCGGGGTCGATCGAGGCGCAGTTGGTAAGGAGGTTGAGGCCCGCCTTGCTAATCGGCGCATCGCGCGTGGAAAAGGCGACCGTGTAGACGATGATGCCCTTTGCCTTGGCGTTATTGCAGGCCTCCAGCGTCTTGCTGTCCATGACGGTGGTGGCCTTGCTGGAGCTGGTCACGTTGTTCGCCAGCCGGTTGTTTGTGTAGTAGCCGAAGGGCGAATAGACAGACCTGTTCAGCGTGTTGCTGGCCGAGTTCCACACGTTGTCGCCATCCGTCATCAGGATGATGATCTTGCGGTTGTTCTCGGTGCCGTAGGGGCGGCCGTCGCCGAACGGCGTGTTCGGCGAGATCGTGCGCCAGCCCCACATGAAGCCCTCGAAGAGATTGGTGTTGCCGCCGGCGCTCATCTGATCAATGGCGCTGCGGATCGTCTGCGACGACCCCGTCAGGCGTGTGAGCGGACGGGCATCGCAGTTCCAGTTGGGGCCACGGGACGAGCTGGTGCTGCGCTTCGACGTGTCCTTGTTGATGCGGTACTTGCAGACCCGGCGCTGCGCCTCCGCCGCATCGGTCGGCTCCGGACCGGTGCAAGCACCTCCGTTATCGTCCAGATAGCTGTTCGAGAAGCCGCTGAAACTCTGCTGTTTGCATACCGTCGTCTTGTTGACGGTGTGGTTCTTGCTGTCCTGACACCCCGGCTCGTCCGGCGCAAACTGCGGCACGAAATAGCTGTTGCCGTCGTTCGAAGAAGCCGGCGTGTCCTTGACCCCGTGCTCACCGGGCCGCGTCTCGACGCAGCCGGCCCATTCGTAGGCCAGCTCCTCGAAAAGCGCGAAACGGGATTTCGGGTTCCAGGCGCCTGCCTTCGTGTCGAGCTTGATGTTCTCCCAATGGATCGACGACCTGGCATCAAGGTCCAGCCACGGGGCCGAGGCGGACGGGTTCTTCTTGTTGTAGTAGTCCTTCCCGACGTTGACCGAGAGGGTGAAGGGCACGACGGACATCTTCGTGCGCTCGGCAACGGCCGGGCTCGCGTACATGATGTCGACGAGCTTCTTGGCGGCGTCCTTGGTCGCCGCCAATTTCGTGCGCCCGCCCACGACATCGCCCATCGAGCCCGAGTTGTCCATCACGAGCGCGATCTCGAACGTGTCGTTGGAAATGACGGTTCGCGCATAGGCGCTGATCGGGATCGGCTCCTTGTTGAGCCGCCCGATGTTCATGACCACCGGCGGATAGGCGGCGGAGGTGTAGAGCTTCATCTCCGTGCGCGCGTTGCTGATCCAGATGTCGTCGATACGGGCCGTCGTGCCGCCCATCTTGACGAGGTCTGGCTCCATCATCGCGTCGAAATAGGTCTGCGCGATCGAGAGCAGCTCCGACTTCGATTTCTCTGCCGCGAGCGGGGCGATGGCCACGATCGTCGCGTCGGTCGCGCGCTGCAGCTTGGTGCGTAGCGTGGCGGCACGTGAGTAGTCGACCGCAACCCCCACGGCAAAGACGAGCGGCAGCAGGGCGAGCGCGAACCAGATGGCGATGTTGCCACCTTGGTCGGCGAAGAACCGGCGTGGCAGCAGACGGCGCTTGGACATCATCCCGGAACCTCGATGATCACGGGACGACCATGGCACACAGCCGTAAAGTGCTGGTTTCGCCCTGCCCCGATGTTTCGTCGAGCGCCTTAACCGGGCGCTAGCGATGTCTGCTCTGCCTCGGCTTGCAGCGGCTGCGCAGCAGCCGGGCGCCTGGAACCGGTTGACAGCGGGCGCGGGCCATGCCCGCTTCTCGTGCCCGGCATGAGGAAGGACCTGTCATGAACGCGCACGGTGCGCCGAGGATGGCCCGAACAGCGACCCTGACCTGGCGCGGCATCGTCGCCGGCGCGCGCGAGATCGCGCCGGTTGCCATCTTCGTCATCCCCTTCGGTATCGCCTTCGGCGCAGCTGCCATCGAGAAAGGCCTGTCGGCGGCACTTGCCGTCCTCATGAGCGCCTTCGTCTTCGCGGGCGCGTCCCAGTTCGCCGCGCTCGACCTGTGGTCCTCGCCCATGCCCTATCTGATGCTGGCGCTCACCGTCTTTGCGGTGAATGCCCGCCACATCCTGCTCGGCGCGGCCCTCGCCCCCTGGCTGCTGCACCTGCCGGTGGCCAAGCGTTATGCGGTCCTCAGCGTCTTGAGCGACCCCAACTGGGCGCAGGCCACCCGCGCCCTGCAGCGGGGCGAGACGGACGCCGGGCTCGTGCTGGGCAGCGGGCTGCTCATGTGGGTTGCGTGGATCCTCGCCACCGGCATCGGGGCGGTGCTCGGCTCCAACCTCGGCGATCTCACCCGCTTCGGCTTCGACGTGCTGATGATCTCGTTCTTCACCGCCGCCGTTGTCGGCCAGTGGCGCGGCCTGCCGGATCTCGTGCCGTGGCTGGTGGCGGCGGCCGTCGCGCTGGTGGGCGCGTCCGTGCTGCCCTTTGGCTGGCATGTCGTCGCCGGGGCGCTCGCCGGCGGCATCACGGGGGCGCTGAGGCATGGTTGACGGGACGACCGCCTTCCTCGCCATCGCCCTCATGGCGGCGGTCACTTTCCTCACGCGCATCGGCGGCGTCGTCATCATGAGCTTCGTGCCGATCACGCCGCGTATCGAGGCATTCCTGCGCCATCTCGCCGTGTCGGTCATCGTGGCGCTGGTCGTGCCTGCCGCCGTCAAGGGTGGGCCGACGGCGGTACTGGCGGTGGCGACGGCGGGGCTGGTGATGGTGCTCACACGGAGCGCCGTCGGCGCCATGCTGGCCGGCGTCGCCTGCGCTGCCCTGCTGAGGGCGCTGCCGATCCCCCTCCTCTAGGGCCGGTAGACCTCCACCGCGTCGCTCAGGCCATCGAGCTCGTAATGGCCGAGCCGCTGCGGATCGGCCCAGAGGTGCTCCACGAACGCACGCGTCATCAGCAGCGGCTCGCCGAGCTGGCGGTTGAGCTTGGCGACGCGGCTCGTCACGTTGACGTCCCGCCCGACCACGGTGAAGTCCAGCCGGTCGCCGGAGCCAACGTTGCCGTAGGCCGCCTCGCCGTGGTGCAGGGCGATGCCGGCGGCGAGCCTGATGCGGAACGCGCCGCTATCGTTGGCCAAGGCCAGGCGCGCGAGCCCCGACTGCGCGGCGTCGAGCGCCGACTGTGCGGCCGCGCCCGTGTCGTCGCCACGATCCCGGAAGATGGCGAGCAGACCATCGCCCATGTATTTCAGCACCTCGCCGCCCTCGCTCTCGATGGGCGGCACCAGGCAGTCGAAATAGGCGTTGAGCAGATCGACTGTCTCCTCCGGCGCAAGGCTGGAGGTGAGGCGCGTGTAGCCGCGCATGTCGGCGAACAGGATCGCCGAGCGGATGCGCGTCACCTCCCCGCGCCGCACGTCGCCCGACAGCACCCTCCTGTGGGGTTCGTCGCCGATGTAGGTCCGCAGCACATGGCCGAGCGTGGCGTAGCCGGCGGCGATCTCCATGACGGCGCCGATGGCCGGCATGAGCGCCTCGATCAGCGCCTGGTGCTCGGGCGAAAATCCGGCGGCGGACTTCGTCGCGAAGGCGATGCCGTTCGCGTCGCCGTTGGCGAAGAACACCGGGAAGCACAGATAGTGCGTGTAGCCGGCCTCCTTCAGCTCGGGCACGATGCCGTAACTGTCATCCGGCGTATTCGGCAGCCACAGCTGCAGCGGCCGGCGCGTCTGATGCACCGCGTAGAACGGGCTGCGCAGATAGCCACCGTGCGATTCCACCCGATAGGGAAACGCCTGCAGTGTGACGCCCGCGCCCTTGATCCAGGTGCGCGAGATGGCGGCGTGGCGCGAGTGCAGGGTCTTGACCGTGAGCGACACGCGGTCGATCGGCAGCCCCGCCGCGAGCATACGCTCGCACATGCCGGCGACGATGGGGCCGGAATCGCGCATCTGCCGCGCCTCGCTCAGCAGCCAGTCGCGCAGGGCCATGCTCGCCCTCAGGCCATCGGGGGAAAGACGGCCGGCGAGCTCATAGGCGCTGTCGCACTGGGGGCAGTCAAAATGCAGCGGCTTCGCACGGGCGGCGGCTTCGGCCTTCGCCACGGCGATCGGCGCGCCGTCGCCGGCAACGGCCGCCGCCTTGCCCTGCACGGCGCCGTCGCCCACGGCCGGTCCCGACGCATCCGCAAGCGGCGCCGCAAGAGACGGACGGGAGGAGATCTCTTCCGTGGTCATGGCCCAGTATATTGGGATCGGAGGGCGCCCGCGCCAAGGGGCCGCCGGTGAATTCCATCTCTGTTCAGGGCTCAGCAGGCAGCAGCGACCACGCGGCCAGGAAAGATCGCGCGGCCAAGAAAAAGGGCGGCCCGTCGGCCGCCCCTGTCGTCCCGGCTTTCCGGGAAGCTCAGTTGTCGAGGAAGCTGCGCAGCTTGCGGCTGCGCGAGGGGTGCTTGAGCTTGCGCAGCGCCTTGGCCTCGATCTGGCGGATGCGCTCGCGCGTCACCGAGAACTGCTGGCCAACCTCCTCGAGGGTATGGTCGGTGTTCATGCCGATGCCAAAGCGCATGCGCAGCACGCGCTCCTCGCGCGGGGTGAGCGAGGCGAGCACGCGCGTCGTCGTCTCGCGAAGGTTGGACTGGATCGCCGCGTCGATGGGCAGGACGGCGTTCTTGTCCTCGATGAAGTCGCCGAGGTGACTGTCCTCCTCGTCGCCGATGGGCGTCTCGAGCGACACCGGCTCCTTGGCGATCTTCAGCACCTTGCGCACCTTCTCGAGTGGCATGGCGAGCTTCTCGGCCAGCTCCTCCGGCGTCGGCTCGCGGCCGATCTCGTGCAGCATCTGCCGGCTGGTGCGGACGATCTTGTTGATCGTCTCGATCATGTGCACCGGGATGCGGATGGTGCGCGCCTGGTCCGCGATGGAGCGCGTGATGGCCTGCCGGATCCACCAGGTAGCGTAGGTCGAGAACTTGTAGCCGCGCCGGTACTCGAACTTGTCCACCGCCTTCATCAGGCCGATGTTGCCCTCCTGGATCAGGTCCAGGAACTGCAGGCCGCGGTTCGTGTACTTCTTGGCGATGGAGATGACGAGCCGCAGGTTCGCCTCGATCATCTCCTTCTTCGCCTGGCGCGCCTCACGCTCGCCCTTCTGCACCATCTGGACGATCTTGCGGAACTCGGGAATCTCGAGCCCCGTCTCGGAGGCGAGGTTCTGGATCTCCTGGCGGATGTCCTTGATGCGATCCTTCTCGTTGGCGACGAACTCACGCCAGCCGCGCGTGCCGAGCTTGGAGACGCGCAGCACCCACTTGGGGTCGAGCTCGGCGCCCTGGTGCTGGCGCAGGAATTCCTCGCGCGAGATGCCGTAGCTCTCGGCCAGGCGCATCAGCCGACCCTCGAGGCTGATCAGCCGCTTGTTGATGTCGTAGAGCTGCTCGACCAGCGCATCGATGCGGTTCTGGTTGAGCGACAGCGACTTCACGTCGACGATGATGTCGTCCTTGAGCTTCTTGTACTTGCGCTCCTGGGACGGCGACAGCTTGAGGTTCTGCAGGCGGTTCTCGATGTCCTGGTCCTGCAGGCGCCGCAGCTTCTTGTAGTTCTCGGCGATGCGGTCGAACGTCTCGAGGACGCGGGGCTTCAGCTCCGCCTCCATGGCCGACAGGGAGACGTTGTTCTCCATGTCGTCATCGTCCATGTCGCCCTCGGCCTCGCCGATCGCGCCATCGTCCTCGCGCGGCTCGCCGTCGTCGGCAACGCGCGGGGCACCCTTGCCCTCCGGATCGGCGTAGGTCGCCTCGAGGTCGATGATGTCGCGCAGGAGGACCTTGCCCTCCATCAGCTCGTCGCGCCAGATGATGATGGCCTGGAAAGTGAGCGGGCTTTCGCACAGGCCAGCGATCATGGCCTCGCGGCCGGCCTCGATGCGTTTGGCGATGGCGATCTCGCCCTCGCGCGAGAGAAGCTCCACGGAGCCCATCTCGCGCAGATACATGCGCACCGGATCGTCCGTGCGCTCGGCGGGCTCACTCTTCGTCTCGACCTTGGCCGGCAGGGCCGAGCGCGTCGCCTCGACGAGGTCGCCGCCCTCGACTTCCTCATCATCGTCGCCGCCCTCGGAATTGGCGTCGTCCACATCCTCGGACTCAATGACGTTGATACCCATCTCGTTGAGCTGGGCGAGCACGTCCTCGATCTGCTCGGACGTGAACTCCTCCGAGGGCAGAACCTCGTTCAACTCGTCATAGGTGACGTAGCCGCGCTTCTTGGCGAGCTTGATCATCCGCTTGACAGCGGCGTCGGTCAGGTCGAGCAGCGGGCTGTCGGTTTGCGTCTCCGCCGTTTCCTGCGTCTCGTCCCGTTCCGTCGTTTTCGTCGCCATATTTGACTGCTCCACTCGCCCCGGTCCATCGCTCCCGGCTGGCTCTCCGGCCACAACAGACGAAAAGGCAGCGCCGGCCTGTGCCGGGCCACCCAAATCACTCATCTGCCGATCAAGCCAAAGATCGTTTGCCTAACCGTTAACCATCTCCCGGCTTCACCTGTCGACCACAAGTTTCGTGGCCGGCGCATCTTGCCTACGGCCCGCATCATGAGCTACTTCCCGGTGCAGGGGGGCCGGCCTGAGTCCGGATCGCCTCCACCTCGGCCTCGGCGCCGTCGAGCGATGTTATCTGCGCCTGCAGTTCGCACAACAGCACGAGGTTGGCCTCGCTGTCGTCTTGCGCCAATGCGCGTTCGGCCGCCTTCAACTCGCTATGTAGCGAGCGGCGGCGCCTTTGCAAGATGATGGCCTGACGCAGCGCAGTCTCCACATCCGACAATTCGGCTTCCGATTCAAGTACCCAAGCGTCGCCGGGGCGCACTGCGCGGCGGAAGCGCTCCATCACGGGGCCAAGCCCGGCGCGCTCCAGCCGCGCGGCGATGACGGCGCCATCGCTGATCCCCTCCGCCGCCGCATCGACCAGCGCGGCCCTGAAGCGCTCTGCCTGGGCGTCAGCAAAATCGAGCGTGGCGATGGTCTCGCCATGCTCCTCCAGCAGGCGCGGATGGACGAGCAGCGTCATGAGGATCAAGGCCTCACGCGGGGAAACGGTCGGCTCGCTGGACGCGAACAGCGGATGGCGCGCAAGCAGCGGGCTCGCCTTCGGCATCGGGGCGACGGCGGCCGTGTGTGCGCCCGCGCCGCCCCGCCAGCCGCCCGCCGCGCGGCCATAGCCGCGCGCGCCGGCGCCCTCGCGCCCGCGCCAAGGCCTGCCGCGGCCGCCCGCGGCCACCGGCACGGCACCGGCAGGGGCGAGCTCCCCGAGGCGCGCCATCAATTCTGCGCGATAGTGCCGGCGAAGCACCTCGTCGCGGATCTGGCCGAGCACCTCGCCGATGCGCCGCTCCAGCGCCGCACGCCGCTCCGGCGTGTCGAACGGTCCGGCCTCCAGCTCCCGCGCCCACAGCATGTCGGAGAGCGGCCGCGCCTGCGCCAGCACAGCCTCCATCGCCGCCGGCCCGCGGCTGCGCACGAGGTCATCCGGATCCTGCCCCTCGGGCAGCAGTGCAAAGCGCAGCGATTTGCCGGGCTGCAGCACGGGCAGCGCCACGTCGATGGCGCGGAAGGCGGCACGCTGTCCGGCCTTGTCGCCGTCGAAGCACAGGATCGGCTCGTCAGCCATGCGCCACAAAAGGCCGAGCTGCTCCTCTGTCAGTGCCGTGCCGAGCGGCGCGACCGCGTGATGGATGCCCGCCGCGCTGAGGGAGATGACGTCGACGTAGCCCTCGACGGCGATGACCGTCCCCCTCTCGTGCGCCGCCTTGCGGGCGTGATGGTGGTTGTAGAGCAGCCGCCCCTTGTGGAAGAGCGGCGTCTCGGGCGAGTTGAGGTATTTTGCCGGCACGTCGGCGCTCATCGCCCGTCCGCCGAAGGCGACCACGCGCCCCCGCATGTCGGCAATGGGAAACATCACCCGGTCGCGGAAACGATCATAGGGGACGGCGACGTCCTCGCCCGTCACGAGCAGCCCCGCCTCGATCATCATCTCGGCCGGCACGCCCTTGCCGGCGAGGTGATCGCGCAGCGCGAAGCGGTCGGCCGGCGCATAGCCGATGCGGAAGCGCCGCTGGATTTCCGGCCCGAGGCCGCGGCCGGCGAGATAGTCCCGCGCCTTCGCCCCTTCGGGCCCGGCGAGCATCGCCTCGAAGAAGGCGGCGGCAAGTTCCAGCACATCGTGCAGGCTCTTGCGCTTCTCCTCCTGGGCCGCCGCCTCGCGCGAGGCCTTAGGCAGCGTCACCCCTGCCTCGGCCGCGAGCCGCTCCACCGCCTCGGGAAAGGAAAGCCCCTCTACCTCCATCAGGAAGGTGAAGATGTCGCCGTGCTTGCCGGAGGAGAAGCAGTGATAGAAGCCCTTCTGGTCGTTGACGTAGAAGGACGGGGTCTTCTCCGGGTTGAAGGGCGACAGGCCCTTCCACTCCCGTCCCGCCTTGATGAGCCGCACGCGCTTGCCCACCACCGCCGACACCGGCAGCCGCGCCCTGATCTCGTCGAGGATGGAAGGCGGAAAGCGCAACCCGCTTGTCTCCTGCAAATGCCGCCCGGCGCCTCATTCTAGCGTGGCCGGCGCGCTTGTCGCGTGCAGCCGGCGCACAACTGACTGTCCACACCGGAGCGCAGGCAGGTCCGCCCGCCAGCTGCTTTTCGGCAACGCCTTCGGCGCGTTATCCACTGAACTCACAGGCGCCGGAAAAAACCGGCCACCGCGGGGTCAGCCGGCGAGCTTGGCCTTCACCATGGCGCTCGCCTTGGCGAAATCCATGCGACCGGCATATTTCGCCTTCAGCGCGCCGATGACCTTGCCCATGTCCTTGATGCCGGCAGCGCCCGTCTCGGCAATGGCGGCGTCGATGGCCGCGCCGACCTCCGCCTCGTCCATCTGCTGCGGCAGGAAGGAGGCAATGACGGCGATCTCGGCCCTCTCCTGCTCCGCCAGCTCCGGCCGCCCGCCCTTCTCGTAGATCTCGGCCGACTCCTGGCGCTGCTTGATCATCTTCTGCAGCATGGCGAGGATCTCCTCCTCGCTCGCCTCGGTCCGGCCGGCGCCGCGCGCCTCGATGTCCTTCTCCTTCAGCGCGGCCTGGATGAGCCGCACGGTCGCGAGCCGTGGCTTGTCGCCCGCCCGCATGGCTTCCTTCATGGCCTCTGTGAAGCGTGCGCGCATGACGATCCTCTCTTGGTTGTGACATCCATCACGACAAGTACATTGACGCCGGCGCCCGCGCTTCTTAGGTTCCGCCGCCAGTGGCGCGGACGGTCGCAGGCGGCCGGCCCGATTTTTCATGGCCGGACGTGATGGCGTCGGCCGAGGGCTTAAACTGATCATGGCGATGCTGCAAGACGACGCAATGGCGGGCGGTTGGGAAGAGCCGCGCGCGACCGCTGTCCTCGTCCTGGCGGACGGCACCGTGCTCGAGGGCTTCGGCCTCGGGGCGATCGGGGAATCGACCGGCGAGGTCTGTTTCAACACCGCGATGACGGGCTACGAGGAGATTCTCACGGATCCCTCCTACGCCGGGCAGATCATCACCTTCACCTTTCCCCACATCGGCAATGTCGGCGTCAACGACGAGGATATCGAGACGGTCAACATGGCCGGCTCGGCCGAGGTGCGCGGCATCGTCGTCCACGCCGACGTGACAGAGCCCTCGAACTGGCGCGCTACACGCCACCTCGACGCCTGGCTCAAGGCACGCGGCATCGTCGGCCTGTCCGGCATCGACACCAGGGCGCTCACCGCCCTCATCCGCGAGAAGGGCATGCCCAATGCCGTCATCGCGCACGATCCCACCGGCAACTTCGACATCGAGCGCCTGAAGAAGCGCGCCGCCGAGGTCCCCTCCATGGACGGGCTCGACCTCGTGCCCCTCGTCGGCACCACGCAGCGATACGAGTGGGACGAGACCACCTGGACGCTCGGCAAGGGCTACGGCCGGCGTGAGGGCGAGGCGAGGCACCACGTCGTCGCCATCGACTACGGCGTCAAGCGCAACATCCTGCGCCTGCTTGCGGCGCGCGGCTGCAAGGTCACGGTGGTGCCGGCGACGGCGACCGCCGAGGAGGTGCTCGCCCTTTCGCCCGACGGCGTCTTCCTCTCCAACGGTCCGGGCGACCCGGCCGCCACCGGCGAATATGCCGTGCCGCTGATCCGCGCCCTGCTCGACCGCAAGGTGCCGACCTTCGGCATCTGCCTCGGCCACCAGATGCTCGGTCTCGCGGTGGGAGCGAAGACCGTCAAGATGCACCAGGGCCATCACGGCGCGAACCACCCGGTCAAAGACTACACCACCGGCAAGGTGGAGATCGTGTCCATGAACCACGGCTTCGCCATCGACCGCGACAGCCTGCCAGACAATGTGGAGGAGACGCACGTCTCGCTCTTCGACGGCTCCAACTGCGGCATCGCGCTGAAGGACCGCCCGGCCTTCTCTGTGCAGCACCACCCGGAAGCCTCGCCCGGCCCGCAGGACAGCCACTATCTCTTCGACCGTTTCGTCGAGATGATGGACAAGCACAAGGCCGCAGCCCGGCAGGGCTGAGGCACAGCGCCGGACCGGGGCAGGCCCGGCCCTTCCTGTCGCGTCAACGCTCGGGAACACGGCACGCGGCCTGCCCTGCTCCGCGGCCGACCGGACGCGCGACCGGGCCGGACCGGCCGCGCAGGCGCACCGCCCTTTCCACATCGGTGATTCTCGTCTAAGAGGGCCGGAACGTGGACGGAGCAGGACCCCGCCACGCTGCACACGGGGACGCGCTCCGGCTCTCATGGAAGGCCGACGGCGCGGCCTTTTTTTATGTGCCCGGCCGTGCCGCGCCGGGTGCCCAGATACGACGAAGACGCGAGCGACACGCATGCCCAAACGCACCGACATCGCCTCGATCCTCATCATCGGCGCCGGGCCGATCGTCATCGGACAGGCGTGCGAGTTCGACTATTCGGGCACCCAAGCCTGCAAGGCGCTCAAGGCGGAAGGCTATCGCATCATCCTCGTCAACTCGAACCCGGCGACGATCATGACCGATCCCGATCTCGCCGACGCGACCTATGTCGAGCCAATCACGCCCGAGATCGTCGCCAAGATCATCGAGAAGGAGCGCCCGGACGCGCTGCTGCCGACCATGGGCGGCCAGACGGCGCTCAACTGCGCCCTTGCGCTGAAGAAGATGGGCGTGCTCGAGAAGTTCGGCGTCGAGATGATCGGCGCCACAGCCGAGGCCATCGACAAGGCGGAGGACCGCGAGCTCTTCCGCGAGGCGATGACGCGCATCGGCCTCGAGACGCCCAAGTCGCACCACGTCGACAACCTGGCCGACGCGCTCAAGGCGCTCGACGACATCGGCCTGCCGGCCATCATCCGCCCCTCCTTCACCCTCGGCGGCTCGGGCGGCGGCATCGCCTACAACAAGGAAGAGTTCATCGACATCGTCGAGCGCGGCCTCGACGCCTCGCCCACCAACCAGGTGCTGATCGAGGAGAGCGTGCTCGGCTGGAAGGAGTACGAGATGGAGGTCGTCCGCGACAAGGCGGACAACTGCATCATCGTCTGCTCCATCGAGAACATCGACCCGATGGGCGTGCATACGGGCGATTCCATCACGGTGGCGCCGGCCCTGACGCTGACCGACAAGGAATACCAGATCATGCGGGACGCCTCGATCGCTGTCCTGCGCGAGATCGGCGTCGAGACGGGCGGCTCGAACGTGCAGTTCGCGGTCAACCCGGCCAACGGACGCATGATCGTCATCGAGATGAACCCGCGCGTCTCGCGCTCGTCAGCGCTGGCGTCGAAGGCCACGGGCTTCCCCATCGCCAAGGTCGCGGCCAAGCTCGCCGTCGGCTACACGCTCGACGAGATCGCCAACGACATCACGGGCGGGGCGACACCCGCCTCCTTCGAGCCCACCATCGACTACGTCGTCACCAAGATACCGCGCTTCGCCTTCGAGAAATTCCCGGGCGCCGAGCCGGTGCTGACGACCTCCATGAAGTCTGTCGGCGAGGCCATGGCCATCGGCCGCACCTTCCAGGAAAGCCTGCAGAAGGCGCTGCGTTCTCTTGAGACGGGCCTCACCGGCCTCGACGAGATCGAAATCCCCGGCCTTGGCCAGGGCGATGACAAGAACGCGATCAAGGCCGCCCTCGGCACGCCCACGCCCGAGCGTCTGCTCAAGGTCGCCCAGGCACTCCGGCTCGGCGTCGATCCCCAGCAGATCCACGAGACGTGCAAGATTGATCCGTGGTTCATTGCCCAGCTGCAGGGCATCGTCGAGACCGAGGCCAAGGTCCGCAAGTTCGGCCTGCCGACGACGCCCGGGGCCTTCCGCCAGCTCAAGGCCATGGGCTTCTCGGACGCACGCCTCGCCGTGCTGGCGGGCAAGAGCGAGGAGGAGGTGAAGACGCTGCGCCGCTCGCTCGGCGTGCGCCCGGTCTACAAGCGCATCGATACCTGCGCGGCCGAGTTCGCCTCGCCCACCGCCTACATGTACTCGACCTACGCCGCGCCCTTCGCCGGTGCCCCGGCGGACGAGGCCCGGCCCTCGGACGCGAAGAAGGTCATCATCCTCGGCGGCGGGCCGAACCGCATCGGCCAGGGCATCGAGTTCGACTACTGCTGCTGCCACGCGTGCTTCGCCCTCAACGAGGCGGGCTACGAGACCATCATGGTCAACTGCAACCCGGAGACGGTCTCGACCGACTACGACACCTCCGACCGGCTCTATTTCGAGCCGCTGACGGCGGAGGACGTGCTCGAGATCATCGAGACCGAGCAGCAGAACGGCACGCTGCACGGTGTCATCGTGCAGTTCGGCGGGCAGACGCCCCTGAAGCTCGCCCGCGCGCTGGAGGAGAACAAGGTGCCGATCCTCGGCACCTCGCCCGACGCCATCGACCTCGCCGAGGACCGCGACCGCTTCAAGCGGCTGCTCGACCGGCTCGGCCTCAAGCAGCCGAAGAACGGCATCGCCTATTCTGTCGAGCAGGCCCGGCTTGTGGCCGCCGAGGTGGGCCTGCCGCTCGTCGTGCGCCCGTCCTACGTGCTCGGCGGGCGGGCGATGGCCATCATCCGAGACGAGGACACGTTCGGCGACTACCTGCTCGGCACGCTGCCGGCGCTGGTGCCGCACGACATCAAGGCCCGCTACCCCAATGACAAGACGGGCCAGATCAACACCCTGCTCGGCAAGAACCCGCTGCTCTTCGACCGCTACCTCTCCGACGCCATCGAGGTGGATGTCGACTGCCTCGCCGACGGCAAGGACGTGTTCATCGCCGGCATCATGGAGCACATCGAGGAGGCGGGCATTCACTCCGGCGATTCTGCCTGCTCGCTGCCGCCGCGCTCTCTGTCGGCGGAAACGATTGCGGAACTCGAACGCCAGACGAAGGCGCTCGCGCTCGCGCTCGACGTCGGCGGCCTCATGAACGTCCAGTACGCCATCAAGGACGGCGACATCTACGTGCTCGAGGTCAACCCGCGCGCCTCGCGTACGGTCCCCTTCGTTGCCAAGGTCATCGGTGAGCCCATCGCCAAGATCGCGGCCCGCATCATGGCCGGCGAGAAGCTGGCCGACTTTGGCCTGAAGCCGAAGCAGCTGTCGCATATCGGCGTGAAGGAGGCGGTGTTCCCCTTCGCACGCTTCCCGGGCGTGGACGTCGTGCTCGGCCCGGAGATGCGCTCCACCGGCGAGGTCATCGGCCTCGACAGCTCCTTCGGCGTGGCCTTCGCCAAGAGCCAGCTCGGCGGCGGCACCAAGGTGCCCAAGGAGGGCACGGTCTTCGTCTCCGTGCGCGATGCGGACAAGGAGCGCATCCTGCCGGTGGTGAGGACCCTGGCCGAGCTTGGCTTCTCGGTGGTAGCCACGAGCGGCACCCAGCGCTTCCTCGCCGAAAACGGCGTGGCAGCCGAGCGCATCAACAAGGTACTCGAGGGGCGGCCTAACGTGGTCGATGCCATCAAGAACGGCTCGATCCACCTCGTTTTCAACACGACGGAAGGGGCCCAGGCGCTGCACGACTCGCGCGAACTGCGCCGCGCGGCCCTCTTGCATAAGGTCCCCTATTACACCACTCTTGCAGGTGCGGCCGCCGCTGCCGAGGGCATCAAGGCCTATCTCGCCGGCGACCTCAAGGTGCGAGCGTTGCAGGAGTATTGGCCGACCAGCTCGAAGAGCGCCTAGGAGACGCAGGCCGCAACACGTCGAGTTTCATCACGCGTCACGGGGTCCGGACTCCGGCCCCGGGCGGTGTCTTTGTTGTGAGAGAACGTACGCGATGGAAAAGATCCCGATGACCCCCTCTGGCTATGCGGCCCTTGAAGCGGAGCTCAGGCGCCGCCAGCAGGAGGAGCGTCCGCGCATCATCCAGGCGATCGCAGAGGCGCGTGCGCTCGGCGATCTGTCGGAGAACGCGGAGTACCACGCCGCCAAGGAAGCGCAGAGCCTCAACGAGGGCCGAATCCAGGAGCTGGAGAGCATCCTGTCCCGCGCCGACGTGATCGATCTCAGCAAGCTCAACGGCAAGACGGTGAAGTTCGGCGCCACCGTGACCCTCGTCGACGAGGACACGGAGGAGGAGAAGGTCTACCAGATCGTCGGGGAGCCCGAGGCCGACGTCCATTCCGGCCGGGTCTCCATCACCTCGCCCATCGCCCGCGCCCTCATCGGCAAGTCCGTCGGCGACAGCGTCGAGGTGGTGACTCCGGGCGGCGGAAAGTCGTACGAGATCATCAACGTCACCTTCGGCTGATCCGCCTTCCGGAGTTTTTCTGATGGCAGCGGTGTCGCGTCGTTACCTCCTCGGCCTGGCCGCGCTCGCCGGCACACTGGCGCTCGGCGCCTGTGTCACGCCGCAAACGTCACCGCTGCCGGCGGACGAGGCCGCGAACCTGCGCCTCTCTTCCATCTCGGTCGACGTCTCGGCGCTGGTCGCCCAGGGCCAGGGCCCCTTCGCCACGCTCGTCGGCGACCGGCTGTCGGATGCGCTCGCGAGCGCCTTCGCCGACCGGCTCGCCCCGCGCGACCGCACCGCTCCGCGCCTTGTGGTCCGCCTCAAGAGCCTCACCCTCTCGGCCTGGGCGGGTAGCAGCTCCATCCGCATCGGAGGGATAGACTACGCCGAGGGCGGCTCGGACAGCGACTATCTCGACGGCGAGGCGCTCATCGTCTCCCGCAGGGGCGACATCCAGGCCCGCTACCCGATCCTCTTCGCCCTGCCCTCCAGCTATTCCGGCCCCTGGTATCTCGCCGACAACGAGCAGCGGCGCGCGGCCACCATCGCCCAGCTCTACGCCGACTGGGTCAAGCGCCAGATCGTCGGGCGGTAGCCGGAGGAGATTCTCCGGGGCAGGGCGGCGGACAGCCGCCATCTGATGTCGGGCTCGGGAACGGGCGTTCCGCTAGCCCGCCCCCTACCCCTCGAGCACCGGGACGATAGGCTCGTCCTTGACGAGGTCGAGCGTCAGCGCCGTGCGCACGTTGCGCACGTTCGGCGTGGCCGTCAGCTCCAGCACGAACGACTGGAAGGCGCGCAGGTCCGGCGCCACGCACTTGAGGAGAAAATCCGTCTCGCCGGACAGGGTCCAGCATTCGCGTACCAGCGGCATCTGGCGGACGCGCGCGGCAAAGGCGTCAAGGTCGGCCTCGGCCTGGCTTGCGAGATTGACCATAGCGAAGCAGGTGACGTCGAAGCCGAGCAGCCGCTGATCGAGAATCGCCCGGTAGCCCCGGATGATGCCGGCCTCCTCGAGTGCCCGCACACGCCTGAGGCAGGGGGGCGCGGAGAGGCCGGCGCGCCGCGCCAGCTCCACGTTGGTGATACGGCCGTCTGCCTGGAGCTCCTTCAGGATCTTCCAGTCCGTCGCGTCGAGTTCCACGCGCAAGCGCGATTATCCTTCTCGCAGGTCCCGGACGATTGCGTCATGCGACGAGGCACGGGCACGGTGACTGCCTGATTTAGTATGATTCGGGCGACGAGTTCGCAAGAGAGTCCGACAATGTTGCACGCCGATAGCGCCTGGATCCTCACCGACGGCAAGGCGGGCGACGAGACTCAGTGCCTCGGCCTTGCGGCCGCCCTCGGTGTCGAGCCCGAGCTGCGCCGCGTGGCCCCGCGCGCCCCGTGGGTGTGGCTGATGCCGTGGGGGCCCATTGACCCGCGCGAGGCACCCGGCCGGCGGGCGAGCCCCATCGCGCCGCCCTTTCCCGATCTCCTCATCGCCTCGGGCCGCCGCGCCGTTCCCTATGTGCGCCAGGTCAAGCGCGCCTCCGGCGGGCGTACCTTCACCGTCATCCTGAAGGATCCCCGGACCGGCACCTCCGCCGCCGACTTCATCTGGGTCGGCGAGCACGACCGGCTGCGCGGCGAGAATGTGATGGCGACGCTGACCCCGCCACACCGGATCTCGGCCGCGCGCATCGCCGCCGCGCGGGCCGCCCCGCCTGCTGCCCTCGCCGCCCTGCCGCCGCCGCGCGCGGCGGTGCTCGTCGGCGGCGACAGCCGGCACCACACCTTCACCTCGGCGGATATCACCGGCTTCGTCGACCGCCTGAAGGCGCTGAGGGCAAGCGGCGTCTCGCTGATGATCACGGCCTCGCGTCGCACCCCCCCGGCGCTGCGCGCGGCGCTTGCCGAGCTTGCGCAGGAGGAGCGCGTGTATCTGTGGGACGGCAGCAGCGAGAATCCCTATGTCGCCATGCTGGCCCTCGCGGACGCAGTGGTCGTCACCGCTGATTCGACCAACATGGCCGGCGAGGCGGCCGTCACAGGCCGCCCGGTCCTCGTCTTCGAGCCGAGCGGCGGGCACCCGCGCCTCAAAGCGTTGCTTGAAGGTCTCAGGCACGCAGGAATTGTGCACGTCTTTCGGGGGAGACTTGAAGGAAGCGCATACCAACCCTTAGATTCAACACCGAGCATTGCAGAGGCTGTCGCCCGGGCTTACGAGGCCCACCGCAGGCGTTTCCTCTCCTCACCCCGCGACGCTTCTGTCGCAGACGCCTGAAAGGGCGAGCAGTCGATCGGTCCGCCATGACGCACACGCATGCTAAGGTCCTCATCCTGGGCTCCGGCCCGGCAGGCTACGCCGCGGCCATCTATGCGGCCCGTGCCATGCTGGAGCCGGTTCTGGTCACCGGTCTTCAGCAGGGTGGCCAGCTCACCATCACGACGGAGGTCGAGAATTACCCGGGCTTCGCCGAAGCCATCCAGGGGCCCTGGCTGATGGAGCAGATGCGCCTGCAAGCCGAGCATGTCGGCACGCGCATCGTCAACGATTACATCGGCGCCGTCGACCTGTCGCAGCGGCCCTTCCGCCTGACCGGCGACAGCGGCGACACCTACAGCTGCGACGCGCTGATCATCGCCACGGGCGCCCAGGCGAAATGGCTCGGCCTGCCCTCCGAGCAAGCCTTCCAGGGCTTCGGCGTCTCGGCCTGCGCCACGTGCGACGGCTTCTTCTTCCGCGGCAAGCAGGTCATCGTCGTCGGCGGTGGCAACACGGCGGTGGAGGAGGCGCTCTACCTCGCCAACATCGCCGCCAAGGTCACGCTGATCCACCGACGGGACGAGCTGCGCGCCGAACGCATCCTTCAGGATCGCCTGTTCCGGCATCCCAGGGTCGAAATCATATGGGACACGACGCTCGAGGAAATCTGCGGCGAGGGAACGCCTCCCTCGGTGACGCACGTGCGCCTCAGGAACGTCAAGACCGGCGCCGTGAGCGAGCACCGGACGGACGGCGTCTTCATAGCCATCGGCCACAAGCCGGCGAGCGACCTCTTCGTCGGCCAGCTCGACCTCACGCCGAGTGGCTACATCCGGACGGAGCCTGGCACGACGCGCACCAATATCGAGGGTGTCTTCGCCGCCGGCGACGTCACCGACGAGATCTACCGGCAGGCGGTCACGGCAGCCGGCTTCGGTTGCATGGCCGCGCTCGATGCCGAGCGCTGGCTCGCCTCGCGCGAGGCCACGCGCGAGGCGGCCGAATAGTTAGCGGAGAATCGGCTGGCAGCAACCTGCGGGCGCTGCCAGCACAACAGGCAGGAAAGGCCAGCGGGGGCGGCCGTGGATTGGGACAAGATCAGGATTTTTTACACTGTCGCTGAGGCGGGCAGCTTCACGCGCGCCGGCGATGACCTCGGGCTGAGCCAGTCGGCAGTCAGCCGACAGGTCAGCGCGCTCGAGCGAGAGCTGAAAGCCCCGTTATTTCACCGCCACGCCCGCGGGCTCATACTGACCGAGCAGGGCGAGCTGCTCTTCCGCGCCGCGCGCGACATGACCATGCGACTCGATGCGACGCGCGCCCGTCTCGCCGAATCGCGCGAGCGCCCCTCAGGCACCCTGCGCGTGACGACGACGCTCGGCCTCGGCACCAACTGGCTGACGCCGCGGATCGGCGAGTTCCTGGACCATTACCCTGACGTGCGTGTGGAGCTCATCCTCTCCGACGAGGAACTCGACCTGTCCATGCGCCAGGCCGACGTCGCCATCCGCCTGCGCCAGCCGGTACAGGGCGACCTCATCCAGCGCCGCCTGTTCACGGTGCATTTTCACGTCTATGCATCCACCGAATATCTCAAGCGCTTCGGCCAGCCGGAGAAGCTGGTGGACCTGGACAACCACCGCATCCTGTCGTTTGGCGGCTCTATGCCGCACTACCTGCTGGCGGTGCATTGGCTGGCCACGGCGGGTCGCGATCCAAAGGATCCGCGCCCCTATCATCTCGTTGTCAACAATATCACGGCGCTGAAGAAGGCAGTCGAGCGCGGGGCGGGCATCGCTGTGCTGCCCGATTACATCGTCGAGCCCGGGCTTGGTCTGGTGCAGATCCTCACCGACGTCGAAATGCCCTCGCTGGAGAGCTATCTCGTCTATCCGGAAGAGATGAAAAACGTCGCGCGGGTGCAGGTCTTCCGCGACTTCCTGATCAGCAAGGCCCAGCGCTGGACCTACTGAGCCCTAGTGGACCTCTGATATACTCAAGCGTTTGAAGCAGAATTGTGACGCACAGCCTGCCCAAACATGCGGCACCTGCATAGCAGACATGCCGCATGTTGCATTGCAAAAAGGCAGAAAAAGGCCGATATCAGTCGTGGCTGAAGGCGATGGGCTCCGCACCTCCTCCCGGCGTAGAGCCCATTTCGGCCGTTCCCCTCTGGAAGTGTTCCGATGTAGATCGGACATGACTTTAGGCCGGGTTCTTCGAGAACCCGGCCTTTTTTTCTTGGCATTTGCAACGTGTGCTTCGTCCGTCGCGCCTGTGGACGATGTCAACGCAGAATGCATGGCTGTCATGCCGAGTTTTGCATTGCGAAAAAACGGGCGAGGCCCCATATCCCCCGCGGCTGAAGGCGATGGGCTCCGCACCTCCTCCCGGCGTAGAGCCCATTTCGGCCGTTCCCCTCTGGAAGTGTTCCGACTTCGGTCGGACATGACTTCAGGCCGGGTTCCTTGAGGAACCCGGCCTTTTTTTCGCCGCGCCCTGCCCGATGGCGGGCAGACATCTCTCAGGCGCAGGCCCGGGGCCGACCTGGCTAAATGAACAGCGGTTCCCCCTCGAGGCCGCTGTAAAGGTGGGCAACGAACTCGCCATAGCCGTTGTAGATCTGCGTGCGGAACATCTCGCCTGTGCCGATCATCTCCTCCGCCGCCTGGCTCCAGCGCGGATGCGGCACCGCCGGGTTCACATTCGCCCAGAACCCGTATTCGGAGGGTTGCAGCGCCTGCCAGAAGCTCGTCGGCCGGGTTTCGGAGAAGGAGATGCGGTTGATCGACTTGATGGACTTGAAGCCGTATTTCCACGGCACCGCCAGCCTCAAGGGCGCGCCCATGACCTTCGGCAACGGCTTGCCGTAGGCGCCGGTGACGAGAAAGGCGAGCTCATTCGTCGCCTCGGCCATGGTCAGTCCCTCGGTATAGGGCCACGGATACCACGTCTGCCGCTGGCCCGGGGCGACCTTCGGGTTGTGGAAGCTCTGCATCACGACATATTTCGCCGAACCAAGCGGCCGCGCGCGCTCGACGAGGGCGGAAAGCGCGAACCCCGTCCACGGCACGGCCATGGCCCAGGCCTCGACGCAGCGGTGCCGATAGAGCCGCTCCTCCAGCGGCATGGTCCGCAGGAGCTCCTCGACGCCGATCTCGAAGGGCCGCTCGACGAGCCCGTCGACCCTGATGGTCCACGGATCGGTCGCCAGCGCCGCGGCCCCGGCTGCCACGCGCTTGTGGGATCCGAACTCGTAGAAATTGTTGTAGGCGGTGCTGATCTCCTCCGGCGTCACGCCCCGGTCGAGCACGAGCCGCTCGTTGCGCGGCGCCGGATACGGCCCGGCGGGCGCATCCTGTGCCCGCGCGGGGCGGAAGGCGCCCTCGATAGCGAGTCCTGCGACGCCTGCCAGGAAGGCGCGACGGTCGAAGAAGACGGCTTCGGGTGTCGCTGCGGCTTCCGGCAGGAGCCAGCCGGGTGGTGTCCTGATCAGCATGGGTGCGCTCCCGTGGCAGGTCCGCCCGCCCTGCAAAGGGGTAGAACCGCCCGCGGCCGGCGACAACTCACGCCTTCGGGAGCGACCTTCAGGCGGCGCCGTCCTGCCCGGCCCCTTCCCGCAGCGCCCGGCGCAGCACCTTGCCCACATTGGTCTTGGGCAGCGTGTCCCGGAACACGATGCGCCGCGGCACCTTGTAGGACGTGAGGTTCTCGCGCGCGAAGGCGCGCAGCTCGTCCTCCGTCAGGCTCAGGTCCCGCTTCACGACATAGGCCACCACCGCCTCACCCGAATGCTCGTCCGGCTGCCCGACAACCGCCACCTCGAGCACCTTCGGATGGCGAACCAGCACGTCCTCGACTTCGTTGGGATAGACGTTGAACCCGGAGACGAGCACCATGTCCTTCATGCGGTCGACAATGCGGAAGGCACCCTCCTCCGTCTCCACGGCGAGGTCGCCGGTGCGGAAATAACCGTCCGCCGTCATCGCCCTCGCGGTCTCGTCCGGGCGCTGCCAGTAGCCCGCCATGACCTGCGGCCCGCGCACGCACAGCTCCCCCACCTCGCCGAAGGGCACGTCGGTGTTGTCGGCGCTGCGGATGGCGACATCCGTCGACGGCAGAGGATAGCCGATGGTGCCGGTGAACTCCTCGATGTCGAGTCGGTTGGCGCAGACGACAGGCGACGTCTCGGAGAGGCCGTAACCCTCGATGATCGGCTTGCCGGTGATGTCCTTCCACCGTCTGGCGACGGCCGCCTGGGTGGCCATGCCGCCCGCCACGCACAGCTGCACGCGCGAGAAGTCGACCTCGCGGATGCCCTCATGGTTTGCGAGCGCGTTGTAGAGCGTGTTGACGCCGCTGATCATGGTGAAAGGGCGCGACTTCAGCGTCTTCACAAAACCGGGAATGTCGCGCGGATTGGCGATGAGCAGGCCACAGGCGCCGATGCGCATCATCATCATGCAGCACACGGTGAGGGAGAAGATGTGGTAGAGCGGCAGCGCCGTCACCATGACGTGGCGGCTCCCGTCCGTCTTCACCCAGCCCTCCAGCCACGCCTTCATCTGCGCGACGTTGGCGGCGATGTTGCCGTGGGTGAGCACGGCCCCCTTGGCGATACCGGTCGTCCCGCCCGTGTACTGCAGGAAGGCGACATCCTGCAGCGTGAGGGCCACCGGGTCGGGCGCCCGCCGCCGCCCCTCGGCAAGAACGGCGCTGAAGCGCACGGCGCCGGGAATGTTGTAAGGCTTCACTGCCTTCTTCACGTGCCGCGACACGAGATTGACGATGGTGCCCTTGAGGCCCATCAGGTCGCCGGGCGTGGCGATAACCACATGGTCAAGCTTCATCTGCGGCAGCGCCTCGGCCACCGTGTGGGCGAAGTTCTCCAGGACGACGAGTACGCGCGCGCCGGCGTCGTTCACCTGATGGGCGAGTTCCCGCGACGTGTAGAGCGGATTGACGTTGACCACCGTGCAGCCGGCGATGAGGACGCCGAACAGGGCCGCCGGATAAGCGAGCACGTTCGGCATCATGAGGGCGACGCGATCACTCTTGTTGATGCCCCGCGCCTGCAGCCAGGAGGCCACGGCTTCGGCAGCACTGTGCAGGTCGGCGTAGGAAACCTGCTTGCCGAAGCTCTCGAAGGCAGGCCGCTCGGCAAAGTCGCGCGTCGCATCATAGAAGAGATCGGCGAGCGTGCCGAGCTGGCTGGTGTCGATCTCGGCCGCAACCGTCGGCGGGTAGGACCGCAACCACGGCCGCTTCGCCATCAGCTGCTCGTCGGTCCCGTGCCGCGCCTCGCTCGCCCCCACCATGATGAACTGCCTCCCCTCGCTCTTCCGGCCGGTTCTGCCGGCTCTGGGTGCATTGTCATTCAGCAGGGAAAAACTGTCGATAGAAGCGGGTTTCGCCGCCCGATTGACCACATGAAAGCGCATGCAGCGTCCTTCCCGGCCGCGCTTCGCAAGCGGGGCGGCACGGGAACGGCGCAAAACGGGGAGAATCATCTCCCGCCCATTCGCGCCGGCGACGAGGGCGGGAGACGGCGGCGCGAGGGCCCCTCAGGCACTCGCGGCCGCTGCGCGGGCTGTGACGACCTGGTCAGCCGGCTTGCCGCTCAGTTCCGCGAGATGGTCGAAACGGGCCGAGAAGCTGCCGACGCCCGCGGTCGCCGAACGCAGCTCGACGATGAGGTCGTCCATCTCCGCCTCCGGGATCAGGGCATTCACCAGATCCCAGCCGAGCCAGCCTGGCCGGCTGTCGTAGCCGAGGATCTGCCCCCGCCGCGCCGAGATGATTGCCGTCGCCTTGGACATTGCCTCCGTCGGCACGGCGATCTCCACTGCCAGCATCGGCTCCAGCAGCACCGGCTTGGCCTGCGGCAGCATCTCGGCCATGGCGAGTTTCGCCGCGGCACGGAAGGCCATGTCCGAAGAATCGACCGAGTGGTAGGAGCCGTCCGTCAGCGTCACCTTCACGTCCACGACGGGAAAGCCGAGCGGCCCGCGCTCCGCCGCCTCGCGCACGCCGATCTCCACCGAGGGAATGTACTGCTTGGGCACGACGCCGCCGGTGATGGTGTCGGTGAAGACGATGCCCGAGCCGCGCGGCAGAGGCTCCACCCGCAGCACCACGTCGCCGAACTGGCCGTGGCCGCCCGACTGCTTCTTGTGGCGGCCGCGGGCCTGGGCCGCATGGCGGATGGTTTCGCGATAGGCGATCTGCGGCTTGCGCACGTCCACCGTGACGCCGAAGCGTGACGCGAGCCGCGCAACGGCAACGCGCAGATGCATCTCGCCCTGGCCGCACAGGCGCAGCTCGCCGAGATCGGGACGCTGCTCGAGGGCGAGCGAGGGATCCTCCTCGGCAATCTTGGCCAGCGCCGCCGTCAGCCGCACATCGTCCTTGCGGTCGCGCACGGCGAGCGCGAGCGAGAAGACGGGATCGGGTGGTGCGACAGAGACGATGACGCTCGGCCTGTCCTTGCCGACAGCGAAGGCATCGGAGGTCGCGACGTTATCGAGCCGCGCGAAGGCGACGGTCTCGCCCTCCCCGGCCGTTGCGCGCCGGTTCTGGCTCTGGCCTTTGAGATCCACGATGCCCGCGATGCGCGCGTCGCCCCCGCGCGAGGAAACGACGGTGTCGCCTTCGGACATGGAGCCGCGCAGCACGCGCGCCAGCGTCAGCTTGCCGCCCTGGCCGGTGTGGTTCGTCTTCATCGCGAATGCGAGAGGCGGCCCATCCGCCGGCACGCCGAGGCGCGCCCGCGTCTCCGCAAGCCGTGGCGCCTCGTGGCGCAGCGCCTTGAGAAGGCGCGTGACGCCATTGCCCCGCTCGGCCGAGCCGATCAGCACCGGCACCACATGCATGTCGCGCAGCTCGCGCGACAGGTCGTCGAACACCCGATCGCGCGGCGGCTCGATCTCCTCGACCAGGTCCTCCATCAGCTGGTCGTCATAGTCAGCGAGCCGCTCGAGCATCGAGAAGCGCGCCTCCTTCTCGCGGCTGATCTCGCTGAACGGCAGGTCGATCACCTCACTCGCCGCATATTCGCGGTAGACGAAGGCGCGCTCCAGCGCCAGGTCGATGAAGCCGATGGCAATGCCGTCCTTCCAGATGGGGATCTGGCGCAGCAGGAGCGGCGTGCGCGAGGCGCGCTGCAGGCTCGCCAGCGTCTCCCGCACGCGCCGGCTCGCCGCGTCGATCTTGTTGAGGAACAGGAAGCGCGGCACGTCCGCCTCCTCGAGCTCGCGCATGACGAGCTCAAGCGCCGGCACCTTGCGGTCGTCAGCCTCGCAGACAACGACGGCCGCATCGCAGGCCGGCAGCACAGTGCGCATGTCGTGCAGAAATTCCACCGAGCCGGGGCAGTCGACGAAGGTGAAGCGATCGCCGAGGAACTCACCGCTCGCAACGTTCGGCTCGGTGCTCATGCCCTGCGCCCGCGCCTCGGGCGAGGCATCCCCGACCGTGTTGCGGTCCGCGACCTTCCCCTGCCGGTCGATCGCTCCCATGCGCGCGAGACAGGCCTCCAAGAGGCTGGTCTTGCCACTCTGGTAGGGGCCGACGATGGCGATGCACCGAGGCCCCGCTCGTTCTCTGCCGCTGGCATCCATGGCGCCTCTCCCTCGCTTGGCGGCCGCTGCGGGCCATCGAGCGATGGTCACGCCGTAGAGCCTGCGAATCAAGCGCCGTGGTCCAGCAGTACCCGCAGCAGCAGCGGCAAGGCCCCTCAACGCCAGGCCAGCAAACGCTTTTCGATCGCTCCGATAAGGCCCGACACGGCGAGGCCGAGCAGCGAGAGAACGACCACCCCGGCGAGCAGACGGTCCGACTGCATGAGGTTGCCGGCCGCCAGCACCATGGCGCCGACCCCCTCGTTGGCGCCGATCATCTCAGCGGCGATGAGCAGCACGATGCCGATGGAGGAGGCGATGCGCAGGCCCGACAGGATGCCCGGCAGGGCGCCCGGCAGGATGATCTTGGAAATGATGGCGAAGGAGCTCAGCCCGAAGCTGCGGCCCATCCGTACGAGCGAGCGGTCGACGTTGTCCACGGCGCCATAGGTGGCGATCACCGTGGGGAAGAAGGTGCCGAAGGCGATGGTCGCGACCTTCGAGCTCTCGCCGATGCCGAACCACAGGATGAAGAGCGGCAGAAGCGCGATCTTCGGGATGGGGAAGAGCGCGGCGACCAGGGTCGCACCCGGTGAGCGCACGAGGCTGGACAGGCCGATGGCCATGCCGAAGGCAATGCCCGCCGTGACACCGATGGCGAAGCCGCCGGCAAGGCGCAGGAGCGAGGCCGACAGATGGGTGGCGAGCTCGCCGCTCAGCGCCATGCGCCAGAGGGCGTCAATCACCTCGCCGGGGCTCGGTGCGAGCACGGGGCTCACCCAGCCGAGGCTCGAGGCAGCCTGCCAAAGCAGGATGAGCGCGACAAGGGCGGCAAAGCCGATCAGGCGATGTGTGCGAGGCACGAAAAGGCCGCCGCGGAAGACCACAGGGCGGCTGGCGGCGGCGGGTGACGCTTGCAGGTCATGAACCACGTCAGCCATCGATCGTCTCCACATCGGCCAGTTCCCGGTCCGCCTCGGCGGCATCGGCCCGGATCAGCTCCCACAGTTCGCGCGCGCGGCGCACCAGGCCAGGGTCGTCGGAGCGCCGGGCCCGGCGGTCTGCCGTGATCGTCACTGTCTCGCGCACCCGCCCCGGACGACGCGACAGCACGAGGATGCGGTCGGCGAGACGCACCGCCTCGTCGAGATTGTGCGTGACATAGACCATGCCGAGCGCCTCGGCGCTGTCGCCCGAGACGAGTTCCACGAGGTCGTCCATCAAGAGCTCGCGCGTCTGCGCATCGAGGGCGGACAGGGGCTCGTCCATCAACAGCAGCGCCGGCCGCACCGCCAGCGCGCGGGCTATCCCCACGCGCTGGCGCATGCCGCCGGAGAGCTGCTTGGGGTAGGTTCTGGCGAAATCGGTGAGCCGCGTGCGGGAAAGAACGTCGCGGACCGTCTCATCCATCGCGGCCTGCGTCAGGCCGTGCCCTTCGAGCACCAGCCGCACGTTGCCCTCCACCGTGCGCCACGGCAGCAAGGCGAAGTCCTGGAACACGAAGGTGAGCGGGTTGAGCGAGGCCGACGGCGGCGCGCCGGCGACGAGCGCCCGCCCCGCCTGCGGCTTCTCGAGCCCGCCCAGGATGCGCAACAGCGTCGACTTTCCGCACCCCGACGGCCCGACGATGGCGACAACCTCGCCCGGTCCGACGGCGAAGGAGATGTCGTCCAGCACCGGCAAGGGGCCGTATGCGTGGGCGATGTGGTCGGCGATGAGCTGCATGGTCAGGACTTTCAAACGATTGCTGCGGCGGGAGTGCCGCCGCAGCAAGTAAGTCGCGTCTCGCGGGCCGTGTCAGTTGACGTTGGTATGGCCCTCGATGAAGGAGAGGTCGAGGATCGACTTGGCATCCACCGACGCGTCGACAAGGCCCTCGGCCTTCAGCCACTGCACCTGGGTGAGGATGTCCGCAACATCGAGCCGGGCCTTCTCGTCCACGAAGAAGGCCGAGGCCTTGACCTTGGCTGCCGCCTGGGCCGGCTCCTCGGACGGGTAGACGTGCTTAGCGACGAGCGCCGCCGCCGCGTCGCTGTCGGCCGTGTAGACGATGTTGCCCGAGGCATCCTTGGTGAGGAATGCCTTGGCATAGTCCTCCGCCCCCTTCTGGTAGGCGCGGACGAACTTCTCGACCGTGGCGCGCTTGTCCGAAATCATCTTGGTGCTCGTGAACAGGCCGCCGAACTGGTACTCGGTGACGTCGGAAACGCGGCCGATGAGCTTGGCCTCGCCGGAGGCGACGAGCGGCTTGGCGAGATGCGGCGCGATGATGATGGCGTCGACCTGCCCGCTCTTGATGCTCGCCACCATGTTGGGCAGCGACTGCAGCGGCTTGAGCTCAACCGCCTTGAGGTCGAAGCCGTTGGCGGTGGCAATCTGGCCAAGCTGGTAGTGGAAGGACGAGCCGACCTGCGTGATGCCGACGGACTTGCCGGCCAGCTTGTCCAGGCTCGTCAGGCCCTTCTCGTAGGCGGCGTTGGAGGCGAGCACCAGGTTGCCCTCATAGCCCTTCTTCTCGCGGGCCTGGGCGGCGATGATCTTGAGCGCGCCCTTGCCGGCGAGATTGTAGAAGCCGGCCGTGAAGGCGGTGACGCCGAACTCGGTGTCGCCGGAGACGACGGCGAGGGCGATGGGCTGCGCGGCCTCGAAGAACTTCAGCTCGACATCGAGCCCCTCGTTCTTGAAGTAGCCCTTCTCCACGGCGAGGAAGAGCCCGCCCGAGGAGACAAAGCGCAGCACGCCGACCGTCACCTTCTCCTGCGCGGCGGCCGGCAGCACGGAGCCTGCAAGGCCCACGAGGACGAACGCCGCCGCGGCGGCCTTGCGCCCCATCGATGCCAGACGCCAGCGCGCCGACAGCCGAGATCCATTCCCTGACATGAGCATCCCCCGTTTTGATGCGCCAGCGGCGCTGATGCGTTGGCACACCAATACGGGGACGGCTCGCTGCCGTAAATAAGGAAAACCCGGTTCATGCAGGGCTTGCGACGGGCTGCCTCAGCGCACGCTCTCGAGCCGCAGGTCTGCCACGCCCAGCGCGAGATTGAGGCCGGTCTGTCCCTGCACGGAAAGAGGCTGCAGGCTGATGGAGCGGTTGGAGCCGCCCACGAGGATATTGGCGCCCACGCCCGCACCCAGCGTCGCCTCGCCGCTTGCGCCGGCGTATTCACCCTGCAGGGCGCCGCGGCCGATCCGGCTCGTCGAGGAAGCCACGGCCCAGACGAGTACGCCGCGCGTCGTCGCACCGATGTCGAGGCCGAACTTGCGGATCGTGCCCGCATAGCGCTCCACCCGGCCGCGGTTGTCCGTGAAGCGGCAGCTCAGGGCGCGCCGGGACGTGACGATGAAGCCGACGCCGCCGGAGACGTTGCAGACCAGACGCCCGACCTCTGTCTTTGGCGCCGCCCGCACGGGGCGCGACTGTGCAAGCGCATCCTGCACGCCGATTGCCGCCACGCCGAGGGTCACTATTGCGGCCAGGCTCAGGGCTGCTGTGTGTCGCTTGTTCACGGGGATGCTCCCATTGCGAGGTCAGAATGGATGACAACGCGCCGCCCCGGTCGGCGGTTCCCATCCGTGTGCGCGCACCCGTGCAGGCGGCGCAAATAACAACGGGGCCCGAAGGCCCCGTCGCGTTGCACCGAAACGGCAAGGCTCAGCGCAGGCTGGCGCAGAAGCGCTGGATGCGCTCGCAGGCGTCGATCAGCTTCTCGTTCGAGGTTGCGTAGCTGATGCGGATGTTCGGGCCGAGTCCGAAGGACGAGCCGTGCACGGCCGCCACACCCTCCGTTGCCAGCAGCTCCATGACGAAGTCCTCGTCGGTCTCGATCTTCTTGCCCGACGGCGCGGTCTTGCCGATCAGCTCGGCGCAGGAGGGATAGACGTAGAAGGCTCCCTCCGGCGTGCGGCAGGAGAGGCCCTTGGCCTGGTTGAGCATGGAGACCACGAGGTCCCGCCGCTCCTCGAAGGCCTTGCGGAAGCGAGGCAGATGATCCTGCGGTCCGGTGAGGGCCTCGACGGCGGCCCACTGGGCGATCGAGCAGGCGCCCGAGGTCTGCTGGCCCTGGACGAGTTCCATGGCCTTGATGAGCTGCTCCGGGCCGGCCGCGTAGCCGATACGCCAGCCGGTCATGGCATAAGCCTTCGACACGCCGTTCATGGTCAGCGTGCGCTCGTAGAGCGCCGGCTCCACCTGCGCCGGGGTGACGAAGGTGAAGTCGCCATAGACGAGGTGCTCGTACATGTCGTCCGTCAGCACCCACACGTGCGGATGGCGCAGGAGCACGTCCGTCAGAGCCTTCATCTCGTCGAAGGTGTAGGCCGCGCCGGAGGGGTTCGACGGCGAGTTGAGGATGACCCACTTCGTCTTCTTGGTGATGACCCGCTCAAGCTCCTCGGGCTGGAGCTTGAAGTTGTGCTCCAGCTTCGTCTGGGCGAACACCGGCTTGCCACCGTTGATGACGACCATCTCCGGATAGCTCACCCAGTACGGGGCGGGAATCACCACCTCGTCGCCGGGGTTCAGTGTCGCGACAAGGGCGTTGTAGATGACGTGCTTGCCGCCCGTGCTGACGATGGTCTGCGACGGCTTGTAGTTGAGGCCGTTCTCGCGCTTGAACTTGGCCACGATGGCCTCGCGCAGCTGCGGAATGCCGGGAACGGGCGTGTACTTGGTCTCGCCGCGCTCGATGGCGGCGATGGCCGCCCGCTTGATGTTCTCGGGCGTGTCGAAATCCGGCTCGCCGACGGACAGCGAGATCACGTCCCGCCCTTCGGCTTTGAGATCCCTCGCCTTCTGCGTGAGCGTGATGGTCGCGGACGGCTTGATGCGGGACAAAGCGTCGGCGAGGAAGGCCATGAAACGTCTCCGGATTGACTGGTGTCGGACCCGCGCGCGCGGGGCGCCGTTCGTGTAGTGCCGCGGGCCGCCGAGAGCAAGCCAAACGTGCTCATACCGCCGATAACGTAACCGAATGCGTCGCCGCGGCCACGGCGGCTGGAACAAATGCGGCCGGGACAGCATTGGACAGGCAAGACGCCCGCCTGCCGGGAAAGACTGACCTGCTCGGCACATGTGCGCCAACGCACGGCGCCGCGGGCGCATGAGCGGCACGATCACACCGTCCACGAACCGTGGGCACGGAGTAAGGAACCATGAACGCCAACGATCCGATCCGCCTCTCGGACATCCGCCGCCCCCGCGCCGTGGCTGCTTCCGTCGCGCGCGTCGAGGCGGAGCGCCAGTTCAAGTTTTCGCTCGCTCTTCTGGTCGTCCTGGCTCTCGGCACGGCGGCCGTCGCGATCGGCACCAGCATCGGCACAAGCGAGACCATCGCCCGCGAGCCGGCCATCATCGTGCATCCCGTTTCCTGACGCCTGCAACCCGGCACGTTGCTGTGGCCTCTCGCAGCAACGTGACCTTGCAGCCATTGACCGTCCGTGACCGGTTCTTAGCCTGACGTCAGGCTTTGCAGGGCCCGAAGGGCCCGCGATCACGGAGGCGAGACATGCCCATCGGCCCGTGCGCCCGGCTCCTGGCGGCAATGCTGCTTCTCCTGCCGGCCCTCGGCGCGACAGCCCAGCAGAGCACCGAGCTGCTGCGCACGAGAACACTCGCGGGCGAGATGGTCGTCGAGACGGTAGCCTCGGGCCTCGACCATCCATGGGGTCTCGCCTTCCTGCCGGACGGCGCCATGCTCGTCACCGAGCGCTCGGGCAACCTCCGCAGGATCTCGGCGGACGGAGCGGTGTCGAACCCGCTCGCCGGCGTGCCGGACGTTGCCGCCAGAGGCCAGGGCGGCCTCCTCGACATCGCGCTCGATCCGGCCTTCGCCGACAACCGCACGCTCTACATCACCTATGCCGAGCCGCGTCCGGACGGCGCGGGCACGGCCGTTGCGCGCGCCCGCCTCAGCGAGGACGCGAGCGCACTCCGCGACGTGACGGTCATCTTCCGGCAGGTGCCGTCCCATTCCGGCGGCAACCACTACGGCTCCCGCCTCGCCTTCGCACCGGACGGCACACTGTTCGTGACGCTCGGCGAACGCTTCAACCTGCGCGATAAGGCGCAGGATCTCACGACCCATCTGGGCAAGGTGGTGCGGATCAGGCCGGACGGCTCGGTCCCCGCCGACAATCCGTTCGTCGGCCGGCAGGATGCCCGGCCGGAGATCTGGTCCTATGGCCACCGCAACCCGCAGGCCGCGGCCATCAAACCCGACACCGGAGAGCTCTGGACGGTGGAGCACGGCGCCCGCGGCGGCGACGAGGTCAACATCACCCGCAAGGGCCGCAACTATGGCTGGCCAGTCATCACCCACGGTGTCGATTATTCGGGGGCCAGAATCGGCGAAGGCACGGCCCGCGAGGGTATGGAGCAGCCGCTGTATTACTGGGACCCCTCCATCGCGCCCTCGGGCATGGCCTTCTACACGGCCGACGCCTTCCCGCAATGGCGCGGCAGCCTGTTCGTCGGCGCGCTCGCAGGCCGGATGCTGGTGCGCCTCGAGCTGCGGGGCGACCGCATCGTGGGCGAGGAGCGGATGCTGCGCGACCTCGGCGAGCGCATCCGCGACGTGCGGCAGGGGCCGGACGGCCTGCTCTACCTTCTCACCGACTCGCCCGAGGGCCGCGTGCTCAGGCTGCGCCCGGCGAGCTGATCAGCCAAGCGGCCCGCGAAAGATGAAGAAGGCGCCGGCGGCGATGAGCGCGAAACCGACAAGGTGGTTCAGCGTCAGCGCCTCCCTGAGATAGAGCACCGAGAAGGCGGCGAAGACGACGAGGGTGATGACCTCCTGCATCGTCTTGAGCTCGGCCGCCGAATAGACCTGGTGGCCGATGCGGTTGGCCGGCACGGCAAACCAGTATTCGACGAAGGCGATGGCCCAGCTCGCGCAGACCGCGACCCACAGGGGCGAGGTCTTGAACTTCAGGTGCCCGTACCAGGCGAATGTCATGAAGACGTTCGACAGGACGAGAAGTGCAACCGGCGCAACGTGGGGAATGGAAACCTGAGGAATGGAAAGGGCGGGCATGAACGGACCGGATATGGTTGGAGCGCGCCCTCATGCGCCATCCCTGCCCCGGGCGCAAGGGCATTCGCCGGGCCTCAGCCTCCCGGCCGGAAGATGAGGTTGAGCCGCGTCGCCGCCGACAGGCCGGCCGCATCCGCGCCGACCGGCACCGCGTAGCCGACGGAGGATTCCAGATAGAGCCTGAGCCGCTCGTCGGCCGACCGCAGCATGTCCACCCTGGCCTTGACCTCCGGCGTCAGCGTGGCCTGCCAGCGATCACCCCCATAGCTCGTGTAGGCCGTGCTGACGGAGAGGCCCGGCATCAGGGACCACGCGCCCTCGCGGAAGCGGCGGCCGAGCGTCAGATCGACTGTCTGCGAATAGGGTGCGCGACCGACGGGCAGGCCCCCGCCCACACCGGCGGCCCAGACCCAGCCCTCGTCCGCCGGCAGATGGCGGGCGACGCGCCAGGCGAGGCGGGTGTCGACCGGTTGCCACGATCCCTCGCCGCTGGCGAACTCGGTGGAGATCGAGACACGCTCTCCGGCCTTGAGCCGCAGGCCAAAGGCCTTCTCCCGCGGGGCGGCGAGCGGCCCCACGAGGCGCGCCTCGCCCTCCGTATGCCCTCGCGCGACCGGCGCCAGCGTCAGGATGGGCGCGATCGCGCGCTTGCTGCTGCGCCGGAGCATCTGCGCGGCGACCACGGACAACTCGGCCCAGACCGGCTCCCGCGGCCCGTCGGTCCACATGTCGGCGTTGAACGACAGGGATTGGTCCAAGGCCTGCCATTCCCCGAGCGGCACCGCATCGCCGCCGGGCGCGGGCCGCGGCGGCGGCAGCGGCGCGACGGAAGGCACACCCGCGAGGGTCGACGGACAGAAGGCGACGACGAACGCAAGGACCGACAGCCGGCCCCGCACGCGCAACGCACGGATGCGCGCAAGGCGGCCTTGTCCGCAGCTTCCGGTTCTACGTGTCATGTCCGTCGTCTCGTTGGCAGCACGACACTGGCCCCCTCTCGAGGAGCGGCAGACGCCCTTCCGGGCGGAGCGGAACGGCTGAAACCGTCCCCTGTCGTGATGAACGAAACCTTAACGTCCGGGCGGCGTGCCGTCACCCGTAGCGCAGCTTCATCGTCAGGATGACGCTGAGCAGGACGAGCGTGATGGCGTTGGAGCCGATCAGCGGCCAGCTGCCGATGAAAATTCCGTACACGAGCCACAGCACGACCCCGCAGGTCAACGCAACCTGGGTGGTCAGAGAGATGGCCCGCGTCTCGCGCGTGCGGATGACCCGCGCCGCCTGCGGAATCCAGCACAGCGTGGTGAGCACGGCCGCGACGGCGCCGATGGCTTCAATCGAGAACACGGGAAGGAAACCGTCGGCCATCGCTGCGGCGCTTTCGGATAAACTGTTGGCCTTGCCAGCCCCGTCTTCGGCATGCACTTGCGGCCGCGTCCAGTCAACGGCGCGCAATGCATGCCGGGGCTGCGACCACGCATGGCGTTGCGCCTTGCGCGTGAACGGCCGCGGCCTCACACACGCAGGTCGCGTCGCCGCACCACGAAGATGCTGGAACCGGTGAAATCGCGCCAGTGATGCTCGGGAATATTGGCCTCGCGCAGCACCTCTGGCGGAAAGTCCCGCGTCAGGTCGTAGTCGGATGGCATGTCGAAGATCATGCCCAGCGTCTCGGCGATGAACTTGCGACCGAAGTGGCGATAGTGGCGAAAGGCGCCGAAGCGCGCCGCCTTCTCCTCGTCGCTCGCATCGACGATGGCGTCGGTGAAGTCGTCGCCGACGATCGGCACGCTGAACAGCATGGCGCCCTCGTCGCTCAGCGCCTGGGCGAGCCGGATGAGAACGACGGAGTAGTTGCACTCGATGTGCTCGAGCACGTGGTTGAGGACGATGAGATCGTAGCGGCCGCGCGGCAAGGTGAACACATCGCGGCACAGGTCGAACGGCTCGACGGCGATGCCGAGATGGGCATAGCGCGGCGGATCAATGTCGACGGCGCGATAATTGTCGCCGGCGATGTCGCGCAGGAGCCGGGACAGCCCCTGCTCCGGCGCGAAGTGCAGCACGTGCGCACCCGGCCGTGGCCGCACCAGCTGCGTGATCTTGAGAGCAGCGACCCGCGTGCGCTCCAGCGAGCGGCAGGTGGTGCAGCGCGCCAGAGGGCGCTTGGGCATGTCCTCGAAAACGGTCCCGCCGCAGATATTGCAATGCATCAGTTGTCGCTCTCCCGGCCCCGTGGCGGCGCCGTTGTGCACCGGTCCGGCCGCGGGGGCAACCGCGCATCACCCGGCGGCGCAAGACCCCTTCCGTCGCGCGCAGACTCGTACCATATTCGTTCTCATGGCCCGCAAGTCGTCTTCCCCCCGCTCCAAGGCCGCCAGGCCGGAGCTGAAATCGCTCGACCCGTTCCTCGCGGATCTGCTCAACCCGGCCCTCAACAAGGGCACTGCCGGGCCGGGCGGCGCCGCCGCTGGCTTCGGCGAGGCGCCGCAGGCGCGCTTCGAGCCCGAGGCCGAGGCCGAGGAGCGGTCGCGCCGTCGCAGCAAGCGGTCACAGGCGCCCGCGGCAACGGAGGGGGAGGCTGCGGCGAGCGGCGTCTCGGCCACCGTCGCGGCGCTGTCGAAACTGCTGGAGGGCGGCAATCCGCTGTTCAAGGACGGCAAGCTGTGGACGCCGCACCGGCCGCCACGGCCGGAGAAGTCCGAAGGCGGCATCCGCTTCCGCATGAAGTCCGACTTCGAGCCGGCCGGCGACCAGCCGCAGGCGATCAAGGAACTGGTGGCCGGTGTCCAGGCGGGCGAGCGCGACCAGGTGCTGCTCGGCGTCACCGGCTCGGGCAAGACCTTCACCATGGCCAAGGTCATCGAGGAGACTCAGCGCCCGGCGCTGATCCTCGCCCACAACAAGACCCTGGCTGCCCAGCTCTACGGCGAGTTCAAGGCCTTCTTCCCGGACAACGCCGTCGAATACTTCGTCTCCTACTACGACTATTACCAGCCGGAGGCCTACGTCCCGCGCTCGGACACCTATATCGAGAAGGAATCGTCGATCAACGAGCAGATCGACCGCATGCGCCATGCGGCGACGCGCGCCCTGCTCGAACGCGATGACGTCATCATCGTCGCCTCGGTCTCGTGCATCTACGGTATCGGCTCTGTTGAGACCTATACCGCCATGACCTTCTCGGTGAAGGTGGGCGAGACCATCGAGCAGCGCCAGCTCATCGCCGACCTCGTCGCGCTGCACTACAAGCGCACCCAGCTCGATTTTACGCGCGGCACCTTCCGCGTACGCGGCGACGTCATCGAACTCTTCCCGGCGCACTACGAGGACCGGGCCTGGCGCATCAGCCTCTTCGGAGACGAGGTGGAGTCGATTGTCGAGTTCGATCCGCTCACGGGCGAAAAGACGGCCGACCTCTCCTTCGTCAAGGTCTACGCCAATTCACACTACGTGACGCCGCGTCCCACGCTCATCCAGTCCATCAAGGGCATCAAGGAGGAGCTCAAATCGCGTGTCGACGAGTTGACGCGCATGGGCCGCCTGCTCGAGGCCCAGAGGCTGGAGCAGCGCACCACCTTCGACCTGGAGATGATGGAGGCGACCGGCTCCTGCCCCGGCATCGAGAACTATTCGCGCTATCTGACGGGCCGCAAGCCCGGCGAGCCGCCGCCGACGCTGTTCGAGTACCTGCCCGACAACGCCCTCATCTTTGTCGACGAGAGCCACGTCACGATACCGCAGATCGGCGCCATGTACCGCGGCGACTTCCGCCGCAAGGCGACCCTCGCCGAATACGGCTTCCGCTTGCCCTCGTGCATGGACAACCGGCCGCTGCGCTTCGAGGAATGGGACGCCATGCGGCCGCAGTCGATCTATGTCTCGGCGACGCCGGGCAGCTGGGAGATGGAGCGCACCGGCGGCGTCTTCGTCGAGCAGGTCATCCGCCCGACGGGCCTCGTCGATCCGCCGGTCGAGATCCGCCCGGCGCGCACCCAGGTGGACGATCTCCTCGGCGAGGTGAAGGCCGTGGCGGCGCAGGGCTATCGCTCGCTCGTCACCGTGCTCACCAAGCGCATGGCCGAGGACCTGACGGAATACCTGCACGAGAACGGCGTGCGCGTGCGCTACATGCACTCCGACATCGACACGCTGGAGCGCATCGAGATCATCCGCGACCTGCGCCTCGGCGCCTTCGACGTGCTCGTCGGCATCAACCTGCTGCGCGAGGGCCTCGACATTCCCGAATGCGCCCTCGTCGCCATTCTCGACGCCGACAAGGAGGGTTTCCTGCGCTCGGAGACGTCGCTCATCCAGACCATCGGCCGCGCTGCGCGCAACGTCGACGGCCGCGTCATCTGCTATGCTGATACGATGACGGGCAGTCTGGAGCGGGCTATCGCCGAGACCAACCGGCGCCGCGAGAAGCAGCTCGCCTACAACGCCGAGCACGGCATCACGCCGCAGTCGGTGAAGAAGAACATCGCCGACATCCTCGACTCCGTCTACGAGCGCGACCACGTGCGCGTCGACACCGGCCTCGCCGAGAAGGCCGCCGTCGGCCACAACCTCAAGGCCGTCATGGCCGACCTCGAGAAGCGCATGCGCGAGGCGGCCGCCAACCTCGAGTTCGAGGAGGCCGCGCGCCTGCGCGACGAGCTGAAGCGCCTCCAGGCGACAGAGCTCGCCATCGCTGACGATCCGCTGGCACGGCAGGAGGAGATCGTCGACAAGGCCGGCAGCTACGCGGGCGAGCGCAAGTACGGTGCCAAGGCCAACCTGCCGCCGGCGCAGGGCGGCTCACGCGCGCGCAAGCCGACGCTCGACGAGATGGGGCCCGGCCGCGAGGTGCTGCCGCGCGCCGCTGGCCCTGCCCCGCGCCTCGACGACGACTGGGCCGGCACGGCCAAGGTCAAGAAGGGCGGGCGACGTCGCAAGGGCTGAGGCCGCTGCCTCGGTCGCTGTGCTTCGCGCACATGGCGGCCCTTCCGCCCTGCGCCTTGTTGCCGCCTCGGGGGCGGTCAATGCTGTCCGCAGCCGTCATGGCGGTCGGCCCCTCCAACCCAAGGGAGACTTCATGCTGCGTCTCAACGTCATCATCGCCAGCACTCGCCCCGGTCGCGTCGGCCCCTCCGTCGCCAGGTGGTTCCACGAGTTCGCTGTGAAACAGGGCCTGTTCGACACCCATCTCGTCGATCTGGCCGACTTCGACCTGCCGGTCTACGATGAGCCGAACCACCCGCGCCTCGGCAAGTACGAGCATGCGCACACGAGGCGTTGGAGCGAGAGCGTGGCGGCGGCCGACGCCTTCGTCTTCGTCACGCCCGAATACAACTACGGCCCCACGCCCGCGCTCCTCAATGCACTCAACTACGTCTATTCGGAATGGGGCTACAAGCCCTGTTCCTTCGTCAGCTACGGCGGCGTCTCGGGCGGCCTCAGGGCGGTGCAGATGACGAAGCTCACCATGTCCGCCCTGCGCCTCGTGCCCATCGTCGAGGCCGTCACCATCCCGATGGTGAACCAGCACCTCAAGGACGGCGTCTTCGAGCCCAACAAGCTGCACATCGAGAGCGCCGAGGCGCTCCTCGTCGAGCTGAAGCGGTGGGCCGAGGCGCTGAAGCCCCTGCGCGGCTGACCTAGGCCCCGAGGCCGGCGAGCTGCAGCGCGATGCCGGCCGCGGCGCTGAGGGCGAGCACCGTCATCATGCCACACCGGAGGCGGAAGACGGCGAGCAATGCAAAAGCCGACAGCGCCGCCGCCACCGGCCGGATGCTCCCGGGCTCCGGCACGGCGAGCCTCATGCCCAGCCCCTCGACAGTGCGGACCTCGCCGAAGACGACGTGCAGCGCGAACCAGACGGCGAGGTTGAGGATGACGCCCACCACCGCGGCCGTGATGGCGGACAGCGCAGCCGCGAGCGCCCGGTTCTCGCGCAGGCGCTCCACATGGGGCGCGCCGAGGAAGATCCACAGGAAGCAGGGCGTGAAGGTGACCCAGGTGGTCAATAACCCGCCGAGGATGCCGGCGGCGAGCGGCGGCAGGCCGCTCGGATCCCGGAAGGCCCCCATGAAGCCGACGAACTGCGTGACCATGATCAGCGGGCCCGGCGTCGTCTCGGCCATGCCGAGCCCGTCCAGCATCTCGCCGGGCGCCAGCCAGCCGTAGGTGCCGACCGCCTCCTGCGCCACATAGGCAAGGACGGCATAGGCCCCTCCGAAGGTCACCAGGGCCATCTGGCTGAAGAACAGCGCGATGTCGGCAAAGACATTGCCCGGCCCGAGGAGGGCGAGCAGCGCCGCCACGGGCCCAAGCCACAGCACGAGCAGGACCGCCGCCACGGTCAGCGCCCGCATGCCGCCGGCGCGGGCGTGGACGGGGATGGCCTCGCCCAGCGCCGTTCCGGCGTCATCATTCTCCAGGGGCGCTCCGGCCCCGAGCCCGCCGTTCGCGAAGGCCACCAGTCCCGCACGGCGGCCGAGATAACCGAGAAGGGCTGCCGCCGCGATGATGAGCGGGAAGGGCATGGCAAAGGCGAAGATGGCGATGAAGGACGCCGCCGCCAGCGCGACCATCGCGGCGTTGCGCAGGGCGCGCCGCCCGATGCGCAGCACCGCATCGAAGACGATGGCGAGCACGGCCGCCTTGAGGCCGAGGAACAGGCCCTGCACGACCGCAACCTTGCCGTAGAGCGCATAGACCACGCTGAGCGCCATGATGGAGACAAGCCCTGGCAGCACAAAGAGCGTGCCCGCCACGAGGCCGCCGGCCGTGCGATGCATCAGCCATCCGATATAGACCGCAAGCTGCTGCGCCTCGGGCCCCGGCAGAAGCATGCAGAAGTTGAGCGCGTGCAGGAAACGCCGCTCGCCGATCCATCGCTTCTCCTCCACGAGGATGCGATGCATCACCGCGATCTGCCCCGCCGGCCCGCCGAAACTGAGCGCAGCGATGCGCGCCCAGGTGCGCACGCCTTCCGAAAAGCCGGGGAAGTGGCCTTCGGCGGTCGCCTCCCCATTCCGCGCGCCCTGCAACGTCCTGACCATGGTGTGCCTTTTGCCCCGTTTCTCGCGCAACCGGACGCGCCGATACCATGCGCCGGTCCCTGCGAGAGATGCATCATAGAGAACGAGGCTGGCCGCGACCCACAGAATGCGGCACGGACCGGCCGGCCCGCGGCTTCGTCGGCGCGCCGTCACATCTGCGTGAGCGAGGGGCCGCATCGGGGCCGGCGAGGCGTCGGGCGCCGGGCCGCGGGGTGACGTGGAGCGCAGCGGGAGCCATCCTTTTCGCATGCGTAACATGCCCCACGGAGTTGCCCCATGTCGCTGCGTCACCTGCTCGCCGCCTCCGCGTTCTTGGCGGCCACGGGCTTGCCCGCCCTCGCCCAGCAGGGCCCCATTCCGTCACGCAGCCTGACGTGCGCCCAGCTGCAGGCCCTGGTGCAGCGGCAGGGGCGCGTCCTGATCTCGACCGCGCCCCACATCTACGCCACCTACGTCAACAACTGCGCGCCGCGCGACATCCCCAGCCCTGGCTATGTTCCCGCCCGCGACACCCCCCAATGCGTCGTGGGCTACACCTGCCTCGCCAAGTAGCGTCCAGCGCAACCGTCCCTGCGGCAAAGTTCAATTTGCGCATTGCGTCATGCAGCACGAGCATGGCTGCGCTGATGACGTTGGCGAAGTGACACCCTATCTCCACGCGGGGGCGCCGATCTTTCAAATTCCAAGGAGATCGCGCAATGATCTTTCGGAACGTGCTGTTCGCCTCGGTCCTTCTTGCCGCAGCCGCCGCCCCCGCCCTCGCGCAGCAGACGCCCATCCCCTCCCGGGCACATAGCTGCGCGGAGCTGCAGGAGCTGGTGCAGCAGAAGGGGCGCGCCGTGATTTCCCGTGGCCCGCACCTCTACACCGCCTACGTGTCCAACTGCTCGCCGGGCGACTTCCCCGTGCCCGAATATGTGCCGACCAGGGACAAGGACCAGTGCTTCGTCGGCTACACCTGCCGCTGATCCGCTGACGGTCAGTTTCCGCCGAGGCGGGCGATGAGTTCGGCGGTGGGGAAGGAATCAGCCGGCAGGCCAAACTCCATCTGGGCCTTCTTCACCGCCGCGCGGGTCGCTGCGCCAAGCTTGCCGTCCACCGGCCCGGGGTCGTAGCCGCGCTGCGCCAGCAGGCGCTGCAGCCGCGCAATGTCCCTGGCGCCAAGGGTCGCTACCTGCCCGCTGCCGCGCGAGACCGGAGGGGCGCCGGCGAGCCGCGCAGCGAAATAGGCGGCCGTCGTCGCATAGACGAAGGACTGGTTCCACCGCAGGAAGACGCGAAAATTGTCATAGGCGAGGAAAGCCGGCCCGTTGCGGCCCATCGGCAGCAGCAGTGAGGCGTTGCCGGGCGGCAACGTTCCCGTACGCGGTGTCACGCCCCAGCGCAGCCATTGCGAAACAGGGTGGCGGATCTCGAGGTCCGCTTCGTGCCAGGGCAGGTCCGCCGGCACCTTAACCTCGACCAGCCACGGCTCGCCGCGCCGCCAGCCCAGGCTCTTCATGAAATTGGCCGCCGAGGCGAGCGCGTCCGCTGTCGAGCGCAGCAGGTCGACGCGCCCGTCGCCATCCGCGTCAACGCCGTACTTGTAGTAGAGCGACGGCATGAACTGCATCTGGCCGAGCTCGCCCGCCCAGGCGCCGCGCATCTCTGATGGCTTGAGGTCGCCACGCGCCACGATGCGCAGGGCATCCATCAGCTCTGCGCGGAACAGCTCGGGCCGCCGGCAGTCGTAGGCGAGCGTCGCCAGCGCCTTCAGCGTCGGATCCTTGCCCATGTTGGCGCCGAAGTCTGTTTCAAGGCCCCAGAAGGCGACGATCGGCTCCGGCGGGACACCGTACTGGCGCTCGATGGAGGCGAAAAGGCCGGCGTGCTGCCGGATGCGGCTGGCGCCCGTCTTCAGCCGGTAGTCGGCCACCATGCGCCCGGCGAACTGCAGGAAGCTCTGCTGGAAGACGCCCTGCCCCCGGTCGCGCGAAATGATGGCCCTGTCGTAGGAGACGCCGTCGAGGCTCGCCGCCACGACAGAGGCGGGAATGCCCGCCGCCACCGCCTGCTGGCGGAAGGAGGCGAGCCAGGCGGGAAAGCCGCTGCCGTCCCGCCCGCAGCTCTGCGCCCAGGCGGGCGCTGCACCGGCGAGCGCAAGGCCAATGACCGAAACGGCAGCAAGGGCTGCCGCCTGCACCTGTCGCGAGACACCCCGGAATGCCTGTGGCATCGCTCCCTCCCTCTCGACGGCAACGATGCTACGGTGTCGGGCGGCCCGCGCCAAGGCACGCGGCCGCCCGTGGCAGTGCCGTGCCGGTCAGGCCTGCTGGATGGCGGAGAGCAGCCACGGCCCGCCGCGGCTGCGGCGGAAGGTCCACAGCTCCGTCGCCTCCACCGGCTCGCTCGTGCTGCCCTCGACAAGGGCGCCGCTGGCGCGGTCCACCTTGTAGTCGATCAGCGAGAAGCGCATGGCAACGGTGGCATATTCGTCGTCCCCTTCGCGCCAGGCTTCCGCCAGGTCGCCCTGCAGCAGCTTGGTGTCGGAGAGACGGTTGACGACGCCCGCCTTGGCGTTCTCCGCCAGATCCTCGGAGAGGAAGGACACCATCTCCGGCGTGGTCAGGCGCCGCAGCGCCGCGATATCCTCGTCCGAGAAGGCCTTCTGCACGTCGTAGAGTGCCTGCTCGAAGGCATCGAAGTCCGCCGCGCTGAGGACGACTTCCTCCGTTGCCGGAGCGCCGCCGGCGGCCATGCCGCCCGCCAGCCCGCCGAGGCCGCCTCCAAGGCTGCCCAGGCCAGGCAGCGACGAGCGGGCGGCGCCCTGCGCCTGGCCGGCTCCCGCCCCGGCGAAGGCCGGCTGCTCGCGGCGACGGAAGAAGGACATCGCGAGCCACACGAGGCCGCCGATGAGCGCAAGCTGCATCAGAAGGCCGAAGATCGAGCCAAGACCGCCGAGACCGCCGAAAAAGCCCGCACCGAACAGCGCACCCAGAAGGCCCGCACCCAGAAGGCCGGCCAGGAACCCGGTGCCGAAGCGCCGCTGCGGCGCGGCCTGGGCCGTGGCGCCGGGGCGCGGGGCGGTGATGCCCGGCGTCACCTGGCCGGGCTGCGTCATAGACCGCTCGATCGGCTGGGCAGGGCGCGGCGCCGTGTTGGTCACCGGAGGAGCGCTGAAGGTGCGCATGCCGCGGCTGCCGAAACTCCCTCCCCGTCCAGCTCTCGCCTCGGCCATGTCGGCCGCCGCGAAGACGGCTACCACCGCGATGGCGGCGATGCGAGCAAACCGCGCAAAAGAAGAAAGCATCGTCAGCATGTCCTCCCGAATTCCATGTGCCTGCGATATAGGCACGCCCCAGCGAAACGAACAGGGCCTACGTCGATATTTCGACACCGCGCCGCAGGCAATGTCTTGACCCGCAGGCGGGGCGGCGCGACCCTTCCAGAGGGGCAGCAAGGCGAGTGAAGGCCATGGCTCTTTGCTCCATTGGCCGGGCGGGGCAGGCGCCCGGCACGTCCGGCCCCTCTGCGGCGGGCCTCTGCCGTCTTGCGGCTGGTGGCCTGATCCTCGGCTGGACGGTTGTTGTGATGCCCCCTGCCGCCGCGCAATCGCCCCCCATGCCGCCGGCCGACACCGGCCATCCGGCGGCAGGGCCGGCATCGCCGATGACGATGCCCTGTACGTGTCGCGCCCAGGGACGCGACTACGAGATCGGCGCAGTTGTCTGCCTGTCCACCAGCGCGGGACCGCGCCTTGCCACCTGCGGGATGGAACTGAACAATACCTCCTGGAAGCTGACGAGCGAGCCCTGCCCGGACGCCTGAGTGCCGGAGCCCCCTGGCGGCAGCCACGGCGAAAGGGCCGCCGCTGACTGGCGGCGACCCTTGGGCGTGGTCGAAGCTTGGTGGCACGCACCGGCCCGGAAGGGATCGGTCACGAGGCTGTCGGAAGAAGGAAGCCCCCCTCGCACCGGGATCCCCGCTCTCGATTGCTTGTCTGAAATGCTGTGTGGAACGCTGTCGGTCATGGCGGCCACGAGGCCGCTCAGAGTGCCCCAATGATGATGGCACCGACGAACAGAAAGGCGGCGCCCATCACCACGATGTTCAAACGTGACAGCAGTGTCAGGCCCATAGGTGACCTCCATGGGTTTGACCTTGGTTCCCGGAATCTAGCAGCAACGGGGGGCCTTGCGAAGCGCTAAATGTTGTGCAGCGCGCAACCGCCTCCGTACTATGTCCTTTATCATTCGTTAAATGGTTCATTTGCTTTCGCTTTCCGGCGGCCTCAGGTTGGGGATTACGGTCGCTGACGAAAAAGCTCCGACGGATCGGTTTCAGTAATTCTGGAAACCACTTCGTGCCGATTTAGCAATATTGTTTCACGATCCTGGCCACGGAAATTCTGCGTATGACTGCGAAGGTTCTGTCAACGTTGAAGAAACGTTAGGACAATCGCTGCATCCTCCGCCGCCAGAGGGGGCGCGCGGAGAGTTGCGTACATGGCGCGCAGGGTTGCGACATTCGCCGCGACGATGCTGGCTTGCGCCGGAATCGCCGGCTGCGGACTGATGACGTTCGAAAGGCGTGAAGCCTGGCGCAGCCAGGCCGAATCGGCCTGTCTCGCGCAGAAGCTGGTGCAGCCGTCGGCCTTCATCGAGCCGATGAAGCCCATCTCCGGCCCCGGCGCCTGCGGCATGGATTATCCCTTCCGGGTCAAGGCTTTCGCCGGTGGCCAGGTGGCCCTTGCATCGAAGGCGGTGCTCGCCTGCCCGGCGATCTCCACCTTCGACCGCTGGCTCATGGAGGTCGTACAGCCGGCCGCAGAGCTCTATTTCGGCGCCACGGTGACCGAGCTCAGGGCCGGCTCCTACTCATGCCGCTCGATGAACAACCGGCCGGGCGCGCGCCGGTCGGAGCATTCCTACGGCAATGCGGTCGACGTCATGGCCTTCCACCTGTCGGACGGCCGCAAGATCACCGTTGCCAAGGGATGGAAGGGCGATCCGGTGGAGCAGGAATTCCTGCGCGAGGTCTTCGTCGGCTCGTGCCGCTATTTCTCGACGGTCCTCGGCCCCGGCTCGGATGCCTACCACTACGACCATTTCCATCTCGACCTCGCCCGCCACGCGAAGGGCAGGAAGATCTGCAAGCCGGTCATCAAGTTCTCGCCGCGCCTGGAGCCCGGCCGCTACGATGCCGTGCCCCGGCAGGCTGCGCCCCGCGCCGAGCCCGCCTACACGCCGCTTCCCACCGGTCCGGTCTACAAGGGCTACGACCGGCCCGGCGGCAGCGACTACGACCGGCCCGGCGGCAGTCCGATGATCATCCACGGCCAGCCACTCGGCGAGGAGGAGGACAGCGGCGCCTCCATGATCGACGAGGAATATCTCGGCATGACGTCCAGCGGCACGCCGCCAGGCTGGCACGTGGGGCCTGCTCCGGCTGGCGTGCAGGCAACAGCGATGCGCCAGACCGCGCCGGGCTGGGGGCAGGAGCCCCCCGCAACCTATGACAGTCAGCCGGCCTATCCTGTGCATCCGCCAGCCTATGCCACACCGCCTGCGCGCCCGCAGGCCGACAACACCCTCGGCGTGCTGCGCCCTCCGGGTCGCGTCGGTGGCTGATCAGTCCATGATGCTGTCGAGGCCGCGCCGCAGCCCCGGCTTCTCGGCCACCTTGCGCACGGCAAGCAGCGTGCCGCCGACATAGGGCGCAGCGGATGAGCCCGCATCGTGACGCAGTGCGAGGCGCTCGCCGTCGAGGCCGAACAGCACCTCGCAGGACAGGAGGTAGCCCGGCATGCGCACGGAATGCACCTGCACCGGCGTCGACAGGCCGATGGCGCCGCCACGCGTCTCGCGGATGCCGGTCAGCTCGTCGACGGGCCGCGAGGTCGGATGCTGACGCTCGAAGGACAGGGTCTCGGCCAGCTCCCGCGCCGTGCCCGACGGCACGTCCGGCTTCTGCGCCGACGCAAAGTCGATGATCTCGACATCCGGCACGTACTTTGCCGCCTCAAGCGCGAAACGCTTCATCAGCGTGGCGGTGATGGAGAAGTTGCCGGCGGCGATGACGCCGACGCCCCGCCCCTCGGCGGCATCGTCGATCTCCGCATAGTCCTCCGCCCCGAGGCCGGAGGTGCCGATCACCACGTGGCAACCCGCGGCGATGGCCTTGAGCGCGTGCTCCTTTACGGCATTGGGCTTGGTGTAGTCCACGAGGACGTCCGCCTTCATCGCGAGCGCCGTATCGACATCGGGCACGATCTTCACGCCGATGGGTCCGATGCCGGCCACCTCGCCCGCATCGCGTCCTGCCGCCGAGCGCGCCACGCCAGCGACCAGCGCAAGATCCGGCGCCTCATGCACGGCTGCGACGAGCGCCTTGCCGACCCATCCCGACGCGCCCGCGATGATGACCCTGATCATCTGTCCTCGTGCTCCTTTGCTGCGATGCCGAATAGGGACGAATCGCGATGATAGAGGAGCAGCTGGCGCAGAGACAGCGGCAAGGGCAGGCGCGCTCCCTGCCCCACACCTGGGACGCACCGGCTGCGAGGATGGACGCCTGCAGCCGGTGCCTGGCCGGGAGGCGGCGGTCACGCCCTGCCGTAGCCACCGCCCGTTGGCGTGATGATGGTGATCGCCTCGCCCGCCTCGATCAGTGTCTGGTCGCAGCCGCCCAGCTCCTCGATGCGGCCGTCCTTGCGGCGCACGAAGTTGCGGCCCACCTCGCCCGGCTCGCCGCCGCACAGCCCGAAGGGCCGCACGCGGCGATGGCCGGAGAGGATGGCGCAGTCCATCGTCTCGCGGAAGCGGATGGTGCGGCTCGTGCCGTTGCCGGCGCACCAGCGCCCCTTGCCGCCCGAGTTCGGCCGGATGTGGAAGTCCTCCAGCACGACGGGGAAGCGCGTCTCGAGGATTTCCGGGTCGGTGAGGCGCGAGTTGGTCATGTGCGTGTGCACCCCGTCCGCGCCGTTGAAGCCCTCGCCCGCCGGCGCGCCCGAGCAGATCGTCTCGTAGTACTGGTAGCAGTCGTTGCCGAAGGTGAGGTTGTTCATGGTGCCCTGGGCAGCGGCGAGCGCACCGAGCGCACCGAACAGGCAGTTCGTCACCGCCTGGCTCACCTCGACATTGCCGGCAACCACCGCCGCCGGATAGCGCGGAGACAGCATGGAGCCCTCCGGCACGATGATGTTGATGGGCCTGAGGCAGCCGGCGTTCATGGGGATGTCGTCGTCCACCATCACGCGGAAGACGTAGAGCACGGCCGCCCGCGTCACCGGCGCCGGGGCGTTGAAGTTGTCATCACGCTGCGGCGAGGTGCCGGTGAAGTCGACGGTGGCCTCGCGCCTCTGCTTGTCCACGGTGATCTTCACGCGGATGAAGCAGCCCTGGTCCATCTCGTACTCGAACGAGGAGTCGTGCAGCCGGTCGAGCACGCGGCGCACACTCTCGGCTGCGTTGTCCTGCACGTGGCCCATGTAGGCCTCGACCACGTCGAGCCCGAAGTGGGCGATCATCTTCTTCAGCTCCGCCACGCCCTTCTCGTTGGCCGCGATCTGCGCCTTGAGGTCGTTGACGTTCTGGACGACGTTGCGGGCCGGATACTTCGCGCCGAGGAAGAGGTCGATCAGCTCCTTCTCGCGGAAGTGGCCCTGGTCGACGAGCTTGAAGTTGTCGATGTAGACGCCTTCCTCCTCGATGGTGCGCGCCCGCGGAGACATGGACCCCGGCGCCGTGCCGCCGACGTCTGCGTGATGGCCGCGGCTCGCCACCCAGAAGAGGATGTTCTCGCCCTTGTCATCGAACACGGGCGTGCAGACCGTGATGTCCGGCAGGTGCGTGCCGCCGTTGTAGGGAGCGTTGAGCACGTAGACGTCGCCGGGGCGGATCACCGGGTTCTGGCGGATCACCGTCTCCACCGAACGGTCCATCGAACCGAGATGCACCGGCATGTGCGGCGCGTTGGCGACAAGCCGCCCCTCGCGGTCAAAGACCGCGCAGGAGAAGTCGAGCCGCTCTTTGATGTTCACCGAATAGGCCGTGTTCTGCAGCGTCACGCCCATCTGCTCAGCGATGGACATGAAGAGGTTGTTGAAGATCTCGAGCATCACCGGATCAGCCTCGGTGCCGATGGCATTTCGCTTCGGCAATGCCTTCACCCGCTCGAGCACGAGATGGTCCTTCTCGGTAAGGCGCGCCTCCCAGCCGTCCTCGACAACGACGGTCTGGTTCGGCTCGATGATGATGGCCGGTCCCGGCACGCGCGCGCCGGGACGCAGCGACTCGCGCAGGAAGACGCCCGCCTCGTGCCAGCGGCCCTGGCTGAAGAAGCGCGTCGTGCGATGCGGTTCGGCGACGAAGGGCTCGCAGGCCTCCACGGCGGCCTCGGCGAAACGGGCCCCGCCGCCCACGGTCTCCACCTCGACGGCCTCCACCACGAGCCCCTTGGTGCCGTCGATGAAGCCGAAGCGCCGGCGATGGGCCTCCTCAAAGGCCGCCTGCATGGCAGCGGCATCACCCGCCGGCACGGCGAGCGACGTGTCGGTGCCGGCATAGCGCACGTGGGCGCGCACGAAGACCTCGGTGCTCGAGCGGTCAATGCCCTGGCCCGCAAGCTCGGCGAAGCATTCGGCGGCAAGCTCGTCGCCGAGCTTCGCGACGGCGGCAGGCGCGGCGTCATCGAGCGGCACGTCGAGCGCCTTCTGGCGCGTGGCGCGCACGTCGGCTAGCCCCATGCCATAGGCCGAGAGCAGGCCCGAGAAGGGATGCATCAGCACCTTCGTCATGCCGAGGGCGTCGGCCACCAGGCAGGCATGCTGGCCGCCGGCCCCGCCGAAGGAGTTGAGCGCATAGGACGTGATGTCGTAGCCGCGCTGCACCGAAATCTTCTTGATGGCCTCGGCCATGTTGGCAACGGCGATCTGGATGAAGCCGTCGGCCACCTCCTCGGGGCTGCGCCCGTCGCCGACCTCCGCGGCCAGCTTCTCGAAGGCGGCGCGCACCGCCTCGCCGTCGAGCGGCTCGTTCTGCTCGGGCCCGAAGATCTTCGGGAAGAACTCGGGCATCAGCTTGCCGACCATGACGTTGGCATCGGTCACGGCGAGCGGCCCGCCGCGCCGGTAGCACTTGGGGCCGGGGTTGGCTCCCGCCGAATCGGGGCCGACACGGAATCGCGAGCCGTCGAAATGCAGGATGGAGCCGCCGCCCGCGGCCACCGTGTGAATGAGCATCATCGGAGCGCGCATGCGCACGCCCGCCACCTCGGTCTCGAAGGCGCGCTCGTACTCGCCGTCGAAATGCGCCACGTCCGTCGACGTGCCGCCCATGTCGAAGCCGATGACCCGGTCGAAGCCAGCGGAGCGACCCGTCTCGGCCATGCCGACGACGCCGCCGGCGGGCCCCGAGAGAATGGCGTCCTTGCCCTGGAACAACTCGGCGGCGGTGAGGCCGCCCGACGACATCATGAACATGAGGCGCGCGCCGGTGCGCTCGATGTCCAGCTCCTCAGACACCTGCGCCACGTAGCGGCGCAGAATCGGCGAGAGATAGGCGTCGACCACGGTGGTGTCGCCGCGGCCCACGAGCTTGATGAGCGGCGAGACCTCGTGGCTGACCGAAACCTGCGAGAAGCCCATGCGCCGGGCGAGATCGGCCACCTGACGCTCGTGCTCCGGATAACGGTAGGCATGCATGAAGGTGATGGCGAGGGCGTCGATGCCCTCGGCCTTCACCGCCGCGAGCTGGGCCTCGACCCCGGCGAGATCAGGCGCGATCTCGACGGTCCCGTCCGCCAGCACGCGCTCCTCGATCTCGACGACCGTCTCGTACAGCTCCTCGGGCTTGATGATGTTGCGCGCGAAGATCTTCGGCCGCGCCTGGTAGCCGATGCGCAGCGCGTCGCGAAATCCCTTGGTCGTGACGAAGGCGACCCGGTCGCCCTTGCGCTCCAGCAGCGCGTTGGTGGCAACGGTGGTGCCCATGCGCACGTCGCCGATGACCCCGGCGGGGATGGGTTCACCCTTCGCCAGCCCCAGGTGGTCCCGGATGCCCTGGACGGCAGCATCGCGGTAGGCTTCCGGGTTCTCGGACAGGAGCTTGCGCGCATGCAACCTCCCCTGCGGGTCGCGCGCGATGACATCCGTGAACGTGCCGCCGCGATCGATCCAGAAATCCCACCGCCCTGCCATCATGCTCTCCCGATGTCTTGAAAAACGCGCTGGGCTTGTTGCCGGCCCCGCGGCCCGCCGGCCGCTCCCACCGTCCCTTCGGCCCCCCTCGGGCCGCAGCGCGACATGAGAGAAGCAAGACGATGACAAAACGTCAACAATTTGTTGACATGAATTTCGGGCCCGTTAGCATGCCCCCACCGGCGCGCAAAGGGGAGCGCGCCGCAAGGGAGAGACAGTCATGAACCTTCTGACGCGCGCCGCCGCGGGCCTCGGCCTTGCGGCGTTTCTGGCCTCGCCGGCCATGGCCCAGACCAAATGGGACCTGCCTACGCCCTATCCGGACGGAAACTTCCACACCAAGAACATCGTCCAGTTCGCCGAAGAGGTGAAGGCGGCGACCGGTGGCTCCCTGCAGATCACCGTCCACTCCAACCAGTCGCTGATCAAGCATCCGGACATCAAGAATGCCGTGCGCAGCGGCACGGTGCCGGCCGGCGAGCTGCTGGTGTCGCGTCTCGCCAACGAAAGCCCGATCTACGAGGTCGACTCAGTGCCCTTCCTCGCGTCGAGCTATGACGCGGCGAAGAAGCTCTATGCTGCCCAGAAGCCGATTCTGGAGAAGAAGCTCGCCGAGCAGGGCCTGATGCTGCTGTTCTCGGTGGCATGGCCGCCGCAGGGCATCTTCGCCAAGCAGGAGCTCAACACGCTGGCCGACCTCAAGGGCGTCAAGTTCCGCGCCTATTCGAAGTCGACGGAGCGCGTCGCCCAGCTCGCCGGCATGGTGCCGGTGCAGATCGAGGCCTCCGACCTCGCCACCGCCTTCGCCACGGGCCGGGTCGGGGCGATGATCACCTCGCCCTCCACCGGCACCGACTCCAAGGTGTGGGACTTCCTGACGCACTACTACGACACGCAGGCCTGGCTGCCGCGCAACATGGTCATCGTCAACAAGGCCGCCTTCGACAAACTGAGCGACGCCGAGAAGCAGGCGGTGCTCGAAGCCGCCAAGCAGGCCGAAGAGCGCGGCTGGGAGATGAGCATGGTCGAGACCAAGGAAAAGACCGACATGCTCGCCCAGAACGGCATCAAGGTCTCCGCCCCCTCCGAGGACATGAAGAAAGGCTTCGCCGAGATCGGCGCGACAATGGCCGCCGAGTGGGAGAAAGCCGCGGGCGAGGACGGCAAGGCCATTCTCGAAGCCTTCCGCAAGAACTAAGAGAAGCCGCGTCGGACGCCCGGTCGCGGATCGGCCCGCGCCGCGGGCCAGTCGACATTCCCCTCCCCCGCTGCGGGGAGGGGCAGTAGCTGCCGGCCGCCTCCCGGCACGGCGCTCCGCTCCGGCGTCACACGCGCCTTCGTCATCTGCCGGCAGGAGGAGGCCCCATGCGCGCGGCCCTCGACCGTCTCTATTCACTCTCGCTCTGGCTGGCGGCGCTCTGTCTCGTCGCCATTGCCGTCCTCGTCGGCCTTCAGGTCGGCGCCCGGATGCTCGACAGCATTCTCGATACGCTGGGGCTCGAGCAGACCGGCTTCATCGTGCCCTCGCTCGCCGAAATCGGCGGCTTCCTGCTCGCGGCAGCAAGCTTCCTGGCACTCGGTGCCAGCCTCAAAGCCGGCAGCCATATCCGCGTCACCATGCTTCTCACTCTCGTCGGCGAGAAGCGCCGGCGGCCGCTGGAGCTGTTCGCGCTCGGCATCTCCGCGCTCGCGAGCGCCTACAGCACCTGGTACACGGCCAAGCTCGCGCTCGACTCCTGGGCCTTCAACGAAAAATCATACGGCATCATACCCGTGCCGCTCGTCATTCCGCAGGCGACGCTCGCCATCGGCTTCGCCGTCCTCACCATCGCTCTCCTCGACGAACTGCGCGAGACCGCGGCGAACGGCCGTCCGTCCTTCCGCGCTGCGGAGGATGCCATCACCGTAGGCAAGGAGGGCTGAGCGATGGACCCCGTCGCGCTCTCGAGCCTGCTCATCGTTGTCCTTTTCCTGGTTCTCGGCACCGGTATCTGGATCGCGCTGGCACTTGGCATCGTCGCCTATGCCGGCATGGCCATCGCCGTCTCCGCACCGCCCGGCCAGGTGCTCGCCACCTCCATCTGGGGTGCCGCCACGTCGTGGGATCTTACCGCCCTGCCGATGTTCATCTGGATGGGCGAGATCCTCTATCGCACGCGCCTGTCGCAGGACATGTTCGCGGGCCTCGCACCGTGGATGCGGTCCCTGCCGGGGCGGCTCCTGCACGTCAACGTCGTCGGCTGCACGATCTTCGCCGCCGTCTCCGGTTCCTCCGCCGCCACCTGCGCTACCATCGGCCGCATCTCGCTGCCCGAACTGCAGAAACGCGGCTATGACGAGCGCCTCGCCATCGGCACGCTCGCTGGCGCCGGCACCCTCGGGCTGCTCATTCCGCCGTCGCTCATCATGATTGTCTACGGCGCGGCCACGGAGCAGTCGATCGCACGCCTGTTCATCGCCGGCGTCGTCCCCGGCGTCGCCCTCGCGGGGCTCTTCATGCTCTACGTGGCCGGCTGGGCCCTTCTCAATCCCCGCCGCATGCCGGCGCCAGATCCCGCAATGCCGCTGGGCCAGCGCCTTGCCGCCGCCCGCAGTCTCATTCCGGTGGTGCTCCTCATCGTCGGCGTCATCGGCTCCATCTACGGCGGTCTCGCCTCGGCCACCGAGGCCGCGGTGGTGGGCGTCGCCCTGTCTCTCCTGATGTCGCGCGCCATGGGCACGCTCGACTGGGCGAATTTCCGTGACGGCCTGCTCAGCGCCACGCGCACCTCGTGCATGATCGCCTTCATCCTCGCCGGCGCCGCCTTCCTGACGACGGCGATGGGCTTCACCGGCATCCCGCGGGCGCTCGCCGAGTGGATCGGCGCCATGAACCTCAGCCCCTGGCAGCTTCTGCTGGCGCTGACGCTGTTCTATATGGTGCTCGGCTGCTTCCTCGACGGCATCTCCATGGTGGTGCTGACGACAGCCGTGATCATGCCTCTGGTCGAGGCAGCCGGCTTCGATCTCATCTGGTTCGGCATCTATATCGTCATCGTGGTGGAGATGGCACAGATCACCCCGCCGGTCGGCTTCAACCTCTATGTGTTGCAGGGCATGACCGGACGCTCCATCTTCCGCATCGGCCTCTATGCCCTGCCCTTCTTCCTCATCCTCGCCCTGATGGTCGCCCTGCTCGCGGTCTTCCCGGATCTCGCGCTGTGGCTGCCGCGGCACATGCTGGAGGCGGGCTGAGACCCGGCGGAGGAAACGCCATGGCAAGAAACATCACCGACAGCCTGCCGGCGGAGGCTCAGGATCCGCCGGCGCTCGGCCCCATCGTCTCGTCGGCCCATCTCGCGTCCGGCGCGCTGCCAGCGCTGTCCGAGTTCGAGTTCGGTCTCATCCTCGTCAGTCATGCCTTCCACCGCTGGATGGTGCGTGGCATGGCCGCCGCGGGCGTGCCGGACCTGTCGCCACTCGACGTGCTCGTCCTGCATTCCGTCAACCACCGCGGCAAGCCCAAGCGGCTCGCGGACATATGCCTCGTCCTCAATGTCGAGGACACCCACCTCGTGACCTATTCGGTCAAGAAGCTCGAGCGGCTCAGGCTGGTGAAGAGCGGGCGCAAGGGCAAGGAGAAGACGGTGGCGGTCACGCCCGAGGGTGAGAGGGCCTGCCTGCGCTACAAGGCCATCCGGGAGCAGCTGCTCGTGCGCGCCGTGCGCGGCCTCGGCTTCGACGAGAACGTGCTGTCGCAGATCGCCAGCAACATGCGGGCCCTGTCCGGCCATTACGACCAGGCCGCGCGCTCGGCCGCATCGCTGTGAAGCGGCGCTGCGCGGCTTGACCTTGGCCGCCGCGCCGCGCATCGTCCGCCACGACCTGTTCATTCGATGCCTGTGGGGAGAGCGATGCGAGCCTTGTCTGCCCTGATCGTCGCAGCCGTGACGTTGAGCTCCACGGCCCTGGCCGCTGACTACGGCGGATCTGTCGCCTATCGTGGCGGTGCGGCCCACCCCTACGACTCGGTACCGGCAGAGCGGCGTGAGGTGCCCTGGACCGGCCGGGTTCCGGCCTGCGACGACCCCGCCGTCCTCTCCCGCATCCGCGAGCGCTTCGCCTCCACCGAGGCGCGCTATTGGTCCTCGTCGCTCAACATCACCAGTTTCGAGCACATCCGCTCACTGGGCTACCGGCCCTGGGGGGCGAGCTACATTCCGCGGCGCTTCTGCGAGGCGCGCTCCCGGACGTCAGACGGGCGCAAGCGCACCGTCTACTACTCGGTGCGCGAGGATCTCGGCCTTGCCGGCTGGGGCTGGAGCGTCGAGTGGTGCGTCAGCGGGCTCGACCGTTCCTATGCCTATGACGGGCACTGCCGCGCTGCGCGTCCCTGAAAGGGCTCCGATGCGCGGATCGGGACGGCGACCTCGTCTTGCAGGCCGTGGAGCGGCGCTCGCTGCCCTTACGGCGCTTGGCCTCTTCCTCGGCACAGGCAGCGCCAGCGCCGCAGGGCCCGAACGCGGAGCCCGGCCCGGCTCCTTCGACTTCTACGTCCTCGCCCTCTCCTGGTCACCAGGCTTCTGCGCGCTGTCGGACAAGGCGGACGAGCGCGAGCAGTGCCGCGATGGGGCCGAGCTCGGCTTCGTGGTGCATGGACTCTGGCCACAGCGCGAGCGCGGTTATCCGACCGATTGCGCAGGCATGCCGCGCAATCCTTCGCGCGCGGCCGTCGCTCAGGCGGCCGGACTCTTCCCCGACGAGGGGCTCGCGCGCTACCAGTGGCGCAAGCACGGCACCTGCTCCGGCAAGAGCCCGAGCGACTATTTCGCCGACGTGAAGCGCGCGCGCGACATGGTGACGATCCCGCCGCAGCTGCAAGACACGGCCGCAGACCAGAGTTTCACGCCCATCGACCTCGAGCGCGCCTTCGTCGCCGTCAACAAGGGCCTCAGGACGGACATGATGTCGGTCGTCTGCCGTCGCGGCGTGTTGCAGGAGGTGCGCATCTGTCTGTCGAAGGACCTGCGCGGCTTCGTCTCCTGCCCCGAGATCGACCGCAGCGGCTGCCGTTTCGGCGACCTGAAGGTCAAAGCGCCACGGTGAGGGCCTTTTTGAGATGAACTATCGCCACGCCTATCACGCCGGCAACTTCGCCGACGTGATGAAACACGCACTGCTTGCGCGGATCCTCACCCACCTTCTCAAAAAGGACACGCCCTTCCGCGTCATCGACACCCACGCCGGCATCGGCCTCTACGACCTGTCGGGCGAGGAGGCGGAAAAGACGGCGGAATGGCGCAACGGCATCGGCCGGCTCGACGCGGCGCCACTGCCGGAAGCGGCAGAGGCGCTCATCGCCCCCTACCGCGCCGCCATCGCCGCCGTGCGCGCGCGCCACGGCGCCACCACCTATCCCGGATCCCCGCTGCTCGTCTCGGCCATGCTGCGCCGGCAGGACCGCGCCCTCGCCATCGAGAAGCACCCGAAGGACGCCGAGACGCTGACCCGCGTCCTCACCTACGATCCGCGCATCAAGGCGATTGAGCTCGACGGCTGGACGGCGCTCAACGCCATGATCCCGCCACCCGAGCGGCGCGGCCTCGTCCTCATCGACCCGCCGTTCGAGGTGCCGGGCGAGCTGGAGCGGCTGGCAGACGAGATCGCCAGGGCCTGGAAGAAATGGTCCACCGGCATCTTCGCCGGCTGGTATCCGATCAAGGACAGGCGTGCCGTCGACGCCTTCGCCGCGCGCCTGGCCGCAAGCGGCACGCGCAAGGTGCTGCGCCTCGAGCTGATGGTGACGGACGGGCGCGACGAAAGCCGCCTCAACGGCTCCGGCCTGGTCATCGTCAACCCGCCGTGGACACTGAAGGACGAGGCCGAGATCCTGCTGCCCGCCCTCGCCGAACGCCTGGCGCAGGGCACACGCGCCGGTTTCCGCGCCGAGTGGATCGCGGGCGAGTGAAGGCCGCCCACGCCGGCTCCGCTCGCCCGCCATGCATCGCACGCGCTTGCCGGCGCAAGGCCCTGTCGTCACGGTGAGCGCGGCCGGCCAGCCGGCCACCGTCGATTCGTCCCGAGAACAACACCCGAGGAGAGGCCCAAGCTCATGCTCGTCCTGCGCTCGTCCCCCGCATCGCCCTTCGGCCGCAAGGTCAAGATTGTTGCCGACATCCTCGGCCTGTCCGACCGGATCGAGATTGTCCCGGCCGACACGACAGACCCCGCCGACTCCATCCGCCAGCAGAACCCGCTCGGCAAAATCCCTGCCCTCATCCTCGAGGACGGGCGGGTGCTCTTCGATTCACGCGTCATCGCGGAATATCTCGATCACCTCGCCGGGGGCCGCCTCTTCCCCGCGGGCGAGCGGCGCTTCGATGCGCTCACCCGCCAGGCGCTCGCCGACGGCATCATGGATGCCGCCATCCTGCAGGTCTACGAGACCCGCTTCCGCAGCCCCGAGAAGCACGAGCCGAAATGGCTGGAGCACCAGGCGGGCAAGGTCTCGCGCGCCCTCGCCGCGGCCGGGGCAACGCCGCCGAGCCTCGCCGACGGCATCGACATCGGCCACATTGCCCTCGCCTGCGCCCTCGGCTACCTCGACCTGCGCTTCGGCGGCGCGTGGCGCAACGATCATCTGGCCCTCGTCGCCTGGCTCGACGACTTTGCCGCCCGTGTGCCCACCTTCGAGAAGACGAAGGTCAAGGCCTGACATCGCCGCCGGCGGGCTCGCCCATCGGCCTGCATATCCAGCGACAAAAAACCCGGCGACCGAGGTCGCCGGGTTTCGAGAAACCGGTTTGAACCGGAAGCCGATTAGAACTTGTAGTTCAGACCGGCGCGGACGACCGAGAACTTGGTCTCGGCCTTGTTGGCACCGTAGTAACGGTTGTCGCCGAGATCGACGTAGAGGTACTCGGCCTTGGCCGTGATGTTGTCGGTGAAGGCGTACTCGAGGCCGCCACCGATCGTCCAGCCAGCCGTCGTCTTCGACTTAGAGAACGAGAGGCCAGCCGTCGTGTCGAGGCCGCGGAACTTCGTCTCGCCGTAGGCCAGACCGCCCGTCACGTAGATGAGGGCGCGGTCAAAGGCGGCACCGATGCGGCCACGGACCGTACCGAAGTACTCGACCTCACCGCGGCCGACGCCAACGTTGCCGTCAGCGAACGTCACGGGACGGGTCTTGCCCGACAGATCGGAGTACTGGATGTCCGTCTCGAGACCGACGACGAACTGGCCGATCTGGTAGTTGTAGCCGATCTGGGCACCGCCGACGAAGCCGTCCGGATCGTCGAAGCCGGGAGCCTTCGAGAACTCGCCCCAGCCGTAGCCGGCGTTCACACCAGCGTAGAAACCGGTCCAGGTGAAGATCGGAAGAACCGGGGCCGGAGCGACAGGAGCGACATTGCGGCTCGGGAGGTCGGCAGCGAACGCCGCAGCGCCGGAAGCGATCAGGCCGGCAGCAGCAACACCCGCGAGAAGAATCTTTTTCATCATTCAACTCCTTAATGCTTCCCACGGACCAGGGCCCGCCCGGAAGTTGCCCCCTTCTAAACGAACCTCCCACCGATGTCTGTTGCTGCGCCGCCACACGGCCTTGAGGGACTTGGGCGAAAAAGTGACAGAACCCGGGAAAAAAATGGGACCGCCCTGCGGCCGTCCGTGCAGATACGAATGGCGCCCTCCGCGAGCATGCAGCAAGATATTGATATGTATTGTCTTTCGTCCCCGGAACGACCATTTACCAGTCGTTCAGAATTCGCCACTTTCCGGGCATCCCGTGCAGCCTGCACCGGCCTTTTACGCTCATGCTGCATTGCAGCTATGCCTAATGAACCATTAACGGTGCACGCCATGAGAGCCGGCGGCGGCCAGCCAACCGGACCGACGCCTGCAACGGACCGGCGGAGCCCCCACACGATGCAGCGCTCTTGCCGTGCGGGGCCCCCGCATGCCAAAGGCTGGCGAGAACCCGGGGTGTGACACGTGAGCCTGCCGCTTTCCATCTTTGTCATCGCGCACAACGAAGCCGACCGCATCGGCCGAACTCTCGCGGCGGTGCGGCACCTGACCGACGATCTCGTCGTCGTCGATTCAGGCTCGACGGACGAGACCGTCGCGGTTGCCGAAGCCCACGGGGCCCGCGTCATCTTCAATCCCTGGCCCGGCTACGGTCCGCAGAAACGTTTCGCGGAGGACCAGTGCCGCCATCAGTGGCTGTTCAACATTGATGCGGACGAGGTGGTGCCGCCGGACCTCGCGGCGGAAATCGCCGCCCTCTTCGCCAATGGCGAACCGCCGGCAGACGCCTACGAGACGCGGATCGCGGAGATTTTCCCGGGCGAGGCCGCGCCACATCGCTTCGCCTACGCCCTGGCGCCGGTCCGGCTCTACCGGCGCGACAAGGGGCGCTATTCCGATTCGACGGTGCACGACCGTGTCGTGCTGGCCCCCGGCGCGCGCGTGCGCCGGCTCAAGGGCACCATCCACCACTTCTCGGTGCGCTCCCTCGGCGACCAGCTCGCCAAGCTCAACAGCTATACCGACGCCCAGGCAGACAACCTGGAGGAGCGCGGCGAACGGGTCTCGATCCTGCGCCTCTACCTTGAGTTCCCGGCCGCCTTCCTCAAGGCCTACATCGGCCGCAGGCATTTCGTGCGCGGCGTCTACGGCTTCATGACGGCGATGAACTTCGCCTTCTACCGCTACCTGCGCATCGCCAAGCATATCGAGCGGCGCCTGCTGGCCGAGGCCGCCCGCAAGGGCAGGCTCACGCAGTGAGCGTGATCGCCGCGATCAGGCGGCCGTAGTCCGGCTCGCCGCGGTGCGTCGCCCGCCGGTAGCTGTAGAAGCGCTCCTCATCGGCATAGGTGCACAGGCCGAGGTTGACGAAGCGCCCGACACCAGCCGCAGCCATGCGTGCCCCGATGAAGCCCGGCAGGTCGAACATGGCGTGCGCCGGCCGCTCTGCGGGCGAGAAGAAGCGCGCGTAGGCGGGATCTGCGGCGCAGAACCGTTCGACGAACTCGGGGCCGACCTCGTAGGCCGCGGCGCTGATCGTCGGGCCGAGCACGGCAGTGATGCGCCCGCGTTCCGCCCCGAGCGCCTCCATTGCCTCGACGACGGCCTCGACGATGCCGGACAGGGCACCCCGCCAGCCCGAATGGGCGGCGCCGATGACGCGCGCCTCGGGGTCGGCGAAAAGCAGCGGCCCGCAATCGGCGGTGGAGATGCCAAGGCCGATGCCAGGCACGCGGGTGACGCAACCGTCCGCCCTCGGCCGGGCATCCGCCGGCCACGGTGTCTCAACGGTCACCACATCGGGCGAGTGGACCTGGTGGAGCCCCAGAAGCCGCTCCGGCGGGAGGCCGAGCCGGGCGGCCATGCGGCGGCGGTTTTCGTGCACGGCGGCCGCGTCGTCGCGCGATCCGACGCCTCCGTTGAGCGAAGCGTAGATGCCGCCGGAGACGCCGCCGCGGCGCGTGAAGAAGGCGTGGCGGATGCAGTCGAAGGCGCCGAGCGCCTCCGCCTCGATCGCCTCGGCCGCGCTGTCGCCGAAAGCTCTGTCCGGTGCATTCATGGCTCTTCCCCGCTTGCCCTGGCCGGTGTCGTCAGGCGGTCAAACCCCGGCAGCATCGGCAGGTCCGGATGCGTCACCGCCATCACCTTGAACAGCTCGCCCATTCCGGTGCGCCCGCCTTCCACCAGGCGCTGATACTGGCCAGCGATGGCACGGGCCTGCTCCGGCGTGGCCGACCGCTGCAACCGCTCGGCCCGCACGCCGAGGCCGAGCGCCTCGAGAAAGACCCGCTGCGTAACGGGCCCCTGCAGCACAGCGCCGGCTGCGAGCGCCGCCCGCCCGAGCGCGGCGAAATCCACATGTGCCGTCAGGTCAGCCTCGCCCGGCTCGGCCAGCGGGTCGACGGGCTTGTGATTCTTCATCGCCTGCAGGGTGTCGCCCGTCCCTGTCGCCACATGGCCGTAGTCGATGGCGAGCAAAGCCCCGCCATCGCTGACGAGGCGCTGGGCGAGGGTGCGCATGATGCCGTGGCCGACGAGCGGCACCTCAAGCACCGCCCCCTCTCTCGCCTGCTGGGTGAGGCGCGGCTCTGGCTCCGCCGCGAGGCCGAAGACCAGGCGCCCCTCGGCATCGAGGCCGACGAGTCGCTCGCGCCAGACGCCGCCCTGGCGCACGAACTGGCGTACCGGCAGGGCGTCGAAGAACTCGTTGGCGACGATGACGGCCGGGCCGGGCGGCAGGTCCTCGACGCGATCGTGCCAGTGCGCGGTTGCGACGCGCCCGGCGAGGGACGCCTTCTGCGCCGCGCGCAGCACCGGGCTCGTCTCGACGAGATGCACCTCGGCCGCCTCGATGAAGCCGGGCATCACGCGGCCGGCGCGCAGCAGATCGGCCATCAGCGTGCCGCGACCGGGCCCCAGCTCGACAAGGATGAGCCTCTCCGGTGCGCCCATCGTCTGCCAGACGGACGCTGCCCACAGGCCGATGAGCTCGCCAAACATCTGCGAGACTTCCGGCGCCGTGATGAAGTCCCCTGCCCGGCCGAAGGGGTCCCGCGTCATGTAGTAACCGTAGCGGGGATGCCCGAGGGCGAGCGCCATGAAACGCTCCACCGAAATGGGCCCCTCGGCGGCGATGATGGCCGCGATCTCGTTTCTCAGCTGGCTCATGCCGTCGCTCCCGTGCCGCCTGCGGCAGGCAGCGGCTCGCGCCGCATGGCCTGCCAGATGAGGAAAAGGCCGGCAAGAAGCAGCGGCAGGCTGAGCAGCATGCCCATGGTCACGCCGCCCTCGAGCGCCGAGACCTCGCGGCCGAAGAGAAAGCCGAGCTGCGGGTCCGGCTCGCGGAAAAACTCGCATGTACCGCGCGCCACCGCATAGCCGGCGGCGAAGATGCCGGCTACGAGACCGGGGCGGCGAAAGCCGGCGATGCGCACCGCAAGCGCCAGCAGCACGAACAGCAGGAGCCCTTCGGAGAAGGCCTCGTAGAGCTGGCTCGGGTGGCGCGGCACCGGCCCGGCGCCAGGAAAGACGACAGCATAGGGGAAGTCCGGCGCCGGGCGCCCCCACAGCTCAGCGTTGATGAAATTGGCGATGCGGCCGAAGAAGAGGCCGATCGGCGCGACGGTCGACGCCAGATCGAACATCGTGAGCACCGACAGCCCTCGCCGGCGCGCCAGCAGGAAGACGCCGAGCGCCGCCCCGATGAGCCCTCCGTGGAAGGACATGCCCCCCTTCCATACGGCGAAGATCTCCGCGGGCTGCGCAAGGTAGTGCTCCAGGTTGTAGAACAGTACGTAGCCGAGGCGCCCGCCAACGACGACGCCGACCGCTGCATAGACCAGCAGGTCGTCGAGGTCGGTCTGCGTCGGGCGCCGGCCTGTCCCGCCCCACAGGCCCGGCTGGTTGACCAGGAGGCGCGCATACCACCATCCGCCAAGCAGCCCCACGATGTAGGCAAGCGCATACCAGCGCACGGCGAACGGCCCGATGCTGATGGCGACCGGGTCGATCATGGGAAAGGCGATGGCGAAGGCTGGCATCTCGATCTCGTCGGCCGGTCGTCCGGGTTCTCGCGCGACTTTCCCGACCGCGGACGCCGCGTCAACCCCACGCCGCGCAGGCTCGCGACGACAGCGCCAGTCCTAGCACGGGACCGAGGCCCAAGTGCGACGATCTTTGCGACGATCTTTGCGACGATCTTTTGCAAGGATCTTTTTGCGGCAGATCACCGTTGCGCGGCCTCACTTGTGCTATAGGCGAGTCGAACTGTGCGAGGAGGCATCCATGACCCAGACCACCGGCCGGATTTTCGACGACATCGCCCGCCTCGTCACCGACGCCGCCGGCATGGCCGAAGGAGCCCGGCGCGAGGTGGAAACCATCGTGCGCGCCCAGATGGAACGCTTGCTGCGCAGCATGGACGTGGTCAGCCGCGAGGAGTTTGACGCCGTGCGCGACATGGCCGCTGCCGCCCGCGACGAGAACGAGCGCCTCGCCGCCCGGATCGCGGCACTCGAGGCACGTCTTGCCCGCGACGAGCAGGAACTGACAGAGCGGGACTGACGCCACCCGGCAGCGCCGACCGGGGGCAAGCCCGCCCATTGCGCCGCCCTGCCCTGCCGCGAGGGGCCCATGCAGCTCCACCCCCGCCACGCCTGGACCGTGACGCCGCGCGAGGCGGTCTCCCTACAGCATGATCTGCGAGGCGAGATCGACACCGCCCGCACGCTGCCCCTCGCCGAGGTCCGGCTCGTCGCGGGTGTGGACGTCAGCGTCAAGAACGGCATGTCCCGCGCGGCTGTCGTCGTCACGCGCCTGCCGGACTTCGCCATCGTCGAGACCGTCCTCGCCACGCGGCCGACGCCCTTTCCCTACGTTCCGGGCCTACTGAGCTTCAGAGAGGGGCCGGTTCTGGAAGAGGCCTTCAGCCGGCTGGCCTCCGCCCCCGACGTCTTCATCTTCGATGGCATGGGGATCGCCCATCCGCGCCGCATCGGCATCGCAAGCCACATGGGCCTGTGGCTGGAGAAGCCGACCATCGGCTGCGGCAAGACGCTGCTCGTCGGCCAGTTCGGCCCTCTCGGCCCCGAGAAGGGAGCCACCGCCCCGCTCGTCGACAAGGGGGAGACGATCGGCGTCGCCCTGCGCACGCGCGAGCGTGTCAGCCCCGTCTTCATCTCCCCCGGCCATCGCATCGACCTGGCGAGCGCCGTCGCCGTGACGCTCGCCGCAACGACCCGCTTCCGGCTGCCGGAGCCGATTCGTTTCGCCCACGCCGCCGCCGGCACTCTCTGATCGGCAGCGAGGGTGTGCATTTGGCCAAGGGCGGCCTTGCTCCCGCGCCTGTCGTGCAACTGCGGCCTTTCCGCTATAGCCCTTTGTCGGGGCCCGCTGCCCGGCAATACCGGGCTTTCGATCGGGGAGGTGTTCATGGCGCTCACCCATTACGAGGATTTCGAACCGGGCACTCGCCTGTCCTTCGGCCCCCGCCGCATCACCGCCGAGGAAATCATCGCCTTCGCGCAGCAGTACGATCCGCAGCCGATGCACACGGATCCCGAAGCGGCGAAGCAGAGCATCGCCGGCGGACTGATCGCCTCGGGCTGGCACAGCTGCAGCATCATCATGCGCATGATCGCCGACGGCTTCATCCTCGGCTCCACAGGCCAGGGAGCGCCGGGCGTCGATGAGGTGCGCTGGCTGCGGCCGGTGCGCCCCGGCGACGACCTGACGCTCACGGTCGAGGTGCTGGACCGCCGCCCCCTGCGCAGCCGCTCCGGCATCGGCATGGTCCGCTTCCGCCTGACGCTCGCCAATGGAGCGGGCGAGGATTTGGTGCAGCAGACCAACTGGGTCATGTTCAAGCGCCGCGAGCCGGGCGAACCCGCCGAGGCACCGGCCGTGGCTCAGACGGAGAGACGCCGCGCCGCGGCCCCCACCCTTCCCGAGGCCCGTACAGCCCCGAACCATGCGCGCTTCCTCGACGACCTCGTGCCCGGCGAGGTCGCGCAGCTCGGCTCCTACCGCTTCACGCCGGAGGAGATCGTCACCTTTGCGCGCGCCTATGATCCGCAGCCGTTCCACGTCGATGCCGAGGCGGCGCGGCATTCCCTGTTCGGCGGGCTCTGTGCCTCTGGCTGGCATACGGCCGCCGTGTGGATGAAGCTGATGGTGGCGCACTGGGAGCGCCAGCGGCAGGCCGCCCGGGCCCTTGGGCTGGCCGTGCCCAGCCTTGGCCCCTCCCCCGGCTTTCGCGACCTCAAGTGGCTGAAGCCGGTCTTCGCCGGGGACGAGCTGACCTACACGGTGCAGATCGTGGAAGCGCGCCCCTCCGCATCGCGCCCCGGCTGGGGGCTCGTGACCCAGCACAGCACGGCCGTGAACCAGAAGGGCGAGCCGGTCTTCGCCTTCACCGGCACAGTGATGTGGCAGAGGGCTTCCGCTGGCTGACAGGAAAACGGATGGCCAGCCGGCGTTGAAAGCCGGCCCCCGATATGGTCCCCTTGCGGCGCGCAACGTGCCTGCGCGTCAGCCGCCAACTCGGGGACCTTTCGGGGATTCATGAAGCTTCTCATCACGTTCGCCTGGCTCTGCCTCGCCACTCTCGTCCTTGCGGCCGCGCCGGCGTCGGCCCAGATGCCCCCGGCCCTCGCGATGGGATCGAACGAGGCCTCGGCAAAGGCGGACGTAGATGCCCTCATCAGGATCCTTGAGGACGATGCCATCCGCCGGGTGCTGATCGAGCGGCTGCGCGCGGCCGCGGCCGAGCCGGCCCCGCCGGCCGAACCGCCGACTTTCGCCCGCTGGCTGGCCGAGCACACGGCCGACGCATCGGCTGCCATCAAGGACGCGCTCGCATCGGCTTGGACCTTCACCGAGCGCCTCGGCGAGGTGCTGTCGGGCACCGCCTCGCTCGACCTGCTGCGCCTGTGGGAGGTGCTCGCAAGCCTCGGCTCGGTGATGGTCGTCGCCTTCCTGCTGCTCTTCGCCGCGCGGCTCATCACCGGCCGGTCCCTGGACCGGACGGCACAGCGCGCCCAGGGCGCGCCACTCGTGACCCGCCTCGCCCTCGCACTCGTCGCGGGCCTGGTCGATGCCATCGCCGTCATAAGCGCCTGGGGGGCCGGCTATCTCATCGCGCTCCAGCTCGGCGGCGAGCCCGCCCTCAGCTTCGGCGAGACGCTGTTTCTCAACGCGCTCGTCATGCTCGAGCTAGGCAAGGTTGGCCTGCGCTTCCTTCTGGCGCCGCGCCACGCATCCCTGCGGCCGCTGCCGCTCGACGATACAGACGCCAACTACTGGTATTTCTGGCTGAGCCGCCTCGTCAGCCTCATCGGCTACACTTTTCTGTTCGTCGCGCCTCTCGTCGCGACGACCACAACCTTCGCCGCCGCGCGCGCCGTGCGCGTCATCGTTCTGATGGCGGCGCTGTTCATCGGCATCGCCATCATCCTGCAGAACCGGGACGGCGTCCGCGCGCGCCTGGCATCGGCGGGACGCGACTGGGGCCATGCAGCGCGGCAGGTTCTCCTCGTGCTCAGCCGCGTCTGGCACGTCCTCGCCATCGTCTATCTCGTCGCCCTATTCGCCGCCTGGCTGTCGAACCCGCTGACCGTCCTGCCCTTCATGCTCAAGGCGACGGTGCAGACGGGCATCGCGGTGCTTGTCGGCAGCCTCGTCATGGCCTTCATCTCACGGGCCCTGCGCGGCGGCATGTCCCTGCCGCAGGACGTGAAGGCACGCCTGCCCCTGCTGGAGGCGCGGCTCAACGCCTTCATTCCTTCGGTGCTGCGCGTTGCGCGGACGGTGGTGCTCGTCATCGTGATGCTGGCCATCGCCGACGCATGGGCCATTCTCGATCTCGAAGCCTGGTTCGCGAGCGAGACGGGCCGCAACGTCGTGGGCGCGCTGGTCTCAACCTCGCTCGTGCTCATCCTCGGCTGGCTTGTCTACGTCGCCGTGTCGAGCTGGGTGGAGTACCGGCTGTCGGAAGACTACGGCCGCGCGCCGAGCGCGCGCGAGCGGACCCTGCTCTCGCTCTTCCGCAACGCCTTCACGGTGGCGCTCGTCGTGCTCGTGGGCCTGCTCGCCCTGTCGGAGCTTGGGGTGAACATCGGCCCCTTGCTTGCGGGCGCCGGCGTCATCGGCTTGGCCGTCAGCTTCGGCTCACAGAAGCTGGTGCAGGACATCATCACCGGCGCCTTCATCCAGATCGAGAACGCCATGAACGAGGGCGACGTGGTGAGCCTCGGCTCGATCTCGGGCGTGGTGGAGAAGCTCACCATCCGCTCCGTCGGCATCCGCGACCTCGACGGCGTTTACCACCTCGTGCCGTTCAGCGCCGTCACGACCGTGTCGAACTTCATGCGCGGCTTCGCCTTCCATGTCGCGGAGATCCGCGTCGCTTACCGCGAGGACATTCCGCAGGTGAAGGAGGCCATGCAGGAGGCCTTCGACAGGCTGACGCAGACCCCGCACGGCTCCGCCATCATCGGCCCGCTCGAGATGCACGGCGTCACGGCCCTCGACGAATCGGCCGTGAAGGTGCGGGCTCGCATCCGCACCGTCGGCGGACAGCAATGGGCCGTCGGCCGGGCCTACAACGAGATCCTCAAGGCCGTCTTCGACGAGCGGGACATCGAGATCCCCTACCCGCACGTCACCGTTTACATGGGCCGGGACAAGAGGGGAGACGCGCCACCCCTGCGGCTCGCGACCGACGCGGCAGGCGACGGCGACACAGCCCGCAAGGGCGCGCCTGCCGCCTCAGACGGGCAGCCGCAGCGACGCCCTTCGCGCCGGCGGCGCTCCGCAAAAACCGCCTCGAAATCGGACCAGCAGGCGTCCCGCACCGGCGAAAAGGCCGGCGAGCCGTGAAGCTCAGTGCCCCTCGAAGGACATGAGCGTGCGCACGGTGACGCCGAGGCGGCGCAGACGCTCCGCGCCGCCGAGATCGGGCAGGTCGATGACAAAGACGGCCGCAACCACCTCCGCCCCCATCTTGCGCAGGAGCTCGACGGCAGCCGTCGCCGTGCCGCCGGTGGCGATGAGATCGTCGACCAGGATGACTCGCTCGCCGGGCGCGATCGCGTCGCGGTGCATCTCCATCTCGTCGACGCCGTATTCCAGCGAATAGGCGATTGTCACCGTCTCGTGCGGCAGCTTGCCCTTCTTGCGGATGGGTACAAACCCTGCCGCGAGCTGGTGTGCCACCGCGCCGCCAAGAATGAAACCGCGCGCCTCGATGCCGGCCACCTTGTCGATCTTGGAGCCGGGCCACGGCTGCACCAGCTCGTCCACCGCACGCCGGAAGGCACGCGCATCGCCCAGCAGGGTCGTGATGTCGCGAAAGAGGATGCCGGGCTTCGGATAGTCCGGAATCGTCCGCACCGCCGCCCTGAGATCGCTGCGCTCGTCCATGCCGTCGTTCCACCGCTTGGTTTCGCCGAAGTCATCCGCCCGGAGGCCTCGCTCGTCAAGGAGTACCAGGCCCCCAATGAAAAAGGCGCCCGAAGGCGCCTTTCTTGTCGATGATGGCCGGGTCAGCCGTGTGCTTCCTCGGCGTAGGCGCGGGCCCAGATCTTCTTCTTGGTGAAGTAGAGCAGAGCCGCGAAGACGATGAGGAAGATGATGACCTTGAAGCCCATGGCCTTGCGGGCCTCGAGATGCGGCTCGGCCGCCCACATCATGAAGGCCGCGACGTCGCGCGCATACTGGTCGACCGTCTCCGGCACCACCGGGTTGCCGGCCTCGTCCTTCGGATATTCCACCTGCCCGTCGCTGAGGGGCGGCGGCATGGCGATGGCATGGCCCGGCATGTACTCGTTCCAGTACTGGCCGGGCTGCAGGGTGGTGCCTGCCGGCGCCTCGCGATAGCCGGTCAGCAGCGCGTAGATATAGTCCACGCCGTGCTCGGCATATTCGAAGAACGGGATGGCATCGATGAGGAACAGCGGGAAACCGCGCTCATAGGTGCGCGCCTTGGCAAGCAGCGAGAAGTCCGGCGGATAGGCGCCGCCATTGGCCGCACGCGCCGCATTCTCGTTGGGGAACGGCGGCGGAAAGTGGTCGGCCGGGCGGCCGGGACGCTCGAACATGTCGCCGGCCTCGTTCGGCCCGTCCTGGATCTGGTACTCGGCCGCAAGCGCCTTGACCTGCCCCTCGGTGAACTCGGGACCGCCAGGCTGCGAGAGGTTGCGGAAGGCCACGCGGGTGAGACCGTGGCAGCTCGCGCAGACCTCGCGATAGACCTTGAAGCCGCGCTGCAGCTGCGCCCGATCGTAGGTGCCGAAGGGGCCGGCGAAGCTCCAGCTCTGGCGCGGCGGCTTGGCCTGCTCGGCCGCGGAGGCCGGCACCGCCGTTGCGACGGCGGCAGCGAGGAAGCCGGCGATGAGAAGGGTCGTCTTTTTCATGTCGTCATTTCCCCCGCGCCGCTAGGCGCGATCAGCCCCAATCTCAGCCCTTGGAATGCGGCTCGGCACTGGCGCCCGAGGCGAGGCCGACCGGCGCACCGCCATGCTTGCGCAGCACATCCTCGGCAATGCTGCCCGGCATGGGACGCGGCTTCTCGATGAGGCCGAGGATGGGCAGGATGACCAGGAAGTGCAGGAAGTAGTAGGCCGTCAGCACGCGCGCGGCGATGACATAGCCCCCCTCCGGCGGCTTGGCGCCGAGATAGCCGAGGCCGATGCAGCACAGCACGAAGACCCAGAACAGCTGCTTGTAGAGCGGCCGGTAGGTCGCCGAGCGCACCTTGGAGGTGTCGAGCCACGGCAGGAAGGCGAGGACCGCGATCGCGCCGAACATGGCGAGCACACCGGCGAGCTTGTCCGGAATAGCGCGCAGGATCGCGTAGAAGGGCAGGAAGTACCACTCCGGCACGATATGCGCGGGCGTCACCGCCGGGTTCGCCTCGATGTAGTTGTCCGCATGGCCGAGATAGTTCGGGATGTAGAACACGAACCATGCGAAGAAGATGAAGAAGCAGACGACGGCGAAGAAGTCCTTGATCGTCGCGTAGGGCGTGAAAGGTACCGTGTCCTTCTTCAGGTTCTTCACGTCGAGGCCGGCTGGGTTGTTCTGCCCCACGACATGCAGCGCCCAGATGTGCAGCGCGACAACGCCGGCGATCATGAAGGGCAGCAGGTAGTGCAGCGAGAAGAAGCGGTTCAGCGTCGGGTTGCCGACGGAGTAGCCGCCCCACAGCCAGGTCACGATCGGCTCGCCAACGATGGGCAGCGCCGAGAAGAGGTTGGTGATGACGGTGGCGCCCCAGAAGCTCATCTGCCCCCACGGCAGCACGTAGCCCATGAAGGCCGTGGCCATCATGAGGAGAAAGATGATGACGCCGAGGATCCACAGCACCTCACGCGGGGCCTTGTAGGAGCCGTAATAGAGGCCACGGAAGATGTGGATGTAGACCGCGATGAAGAACATCGAGGCCCCGTTGGCGTGCAGGTAGCGCAGCAGCCAGCCGTAGTTCACGTCGCGCATGATCTGCTCGACGGAGGTGAAGGCCAGCGACGCATTCGGCGTGTAGTGCATGACGAGCACGACGCCCGTCACGATCTGCGCCACGAGCATGAAGGACAGGATCGCCCCGAACGTCCAGAAGTAGTTCAGGTTGCGCGGCGTCGGATAGGCGACGAAGGACGAATGGACGAGGCCGATGATCGGAAGCCGGCTCTCGAACCATTTCGCCACTGCGCTCTTCGGAACGTAGGTGGAATGTCCGCTCATGGTCTTGGGTCGCCTGATGTTGCTCGGTATCGCGGGCGTGATGCTGGAAGCGCGTCAGCCGATCTGGATCTTCGTGTCGCTCACGAAGGTGTAGGGCGGGATCGGCAGATTGGTCGGCGCCGGCCCCTGACGGATGCGCCCGGAGGTGTCGAACACGGAACCGTGGCACGGGCACAGCCAACCATCGTAGGCACCCGCATGGCCGAGCGGCACACACCCGAGGTGCGTGCAGTTGCCATAGACGACCAGCCACTGGGCATGGCCCTCCTTCACGCGGGCCGAATCGGCCTCCGGATCCGGCAGCGAGGCGACGTTCACCTCCTCCGCGGCCTTGATTTCCTCGGGCGTGCGATGGCGGACGAAGATGAGCTTGCCGCGCCAGAAGAGCTTGACGATCTGCCCCTCGGCGATGGGCTCGAGGTCGACCTCGACCGGAGCACCAGCAGCGATGGTGGCAGCATCCGGGTTCATCTGCGCGATGAAGGGCCATGCCACCGCGGCAACACCAACGGCACCCACGGCACCGGTCGCGATGAAGAGAAAGTCTCGCCGGGTCGGTTCGGCGGTAGCGGTCTCAGCCACGTTGGCTCCCCAGTCTCACAATCCTGGCTCGGCGTTGCCGCCGCGACGGCCCCTCGCATACCCGCACACGGCAGGGTTCGCGGAATCCGTCGGTCACGGCGGCGCGCCGACTTCAAAGCATGGACGCGACAGCCCCGCAATGCGACCGGGAGTCGCCGCGCGGCGCGCTGTTTGGCATGGTTCCAGAAGCATGTCCATACTTTCCCGCGACAAAGCGGTGCGCTACGTCGTCGGGCCGGTCTTCTCCGCGCCCGCGCCTCCTTGCCCGACGCCGCCATGCCCGTCCGTCTCGCTCTCTTCCAGCCCGACATCCCGCAGAACACCGGCACGATGGTGCGCCTGTGCGTCTGCCTCGGCCTCGGGCTCGATATCATTGAGCCGGCCGGCTTTCCCGTGTCCGACAGGGCGTTCCGCCGGGCGGGGATGGACTATCTCGACGCGGTCGAGATCACCCGGCACACGAGCTGGAGGGCCTTCGAGGCCGCGCGCGCCACCGCCGGCCGGCGCCTCGTGCTCGCCACCACGCGCGCCGCCCAGCCCTACCACGCCTTTTCCTTCGCCCCCGGCGACATTGTGATGATGGGCCGGGAATCGGCCGGCGTGCCAGAGGAGGTGCATTCGGCAGCCGATGCGCGCATCCTCGTGCCGATGCGCCCCGGCCTGCGCTCGCTCAACGTCGCCGTGGCGGCGGCGATGATCCTGGGCGAGGCCCTGCGCCAGTTGGACGCCTTCCCCGGCGGGCAGGAGGCTTCTACACCGGCGGGGCGCTGACCGGCCCCCAGCCAGGGCCGCCGCTCGCACCAGGAAGCCGCGGAAGGAAGCACCATGACCGACGCCACGCAGATCGACCCTGCCCTCGTCGCGCGCCTCAAGGAGGAGGCGGGAAGCTGGTTTGCGGAACTGCGCGACGCCATCTGCGCCGATTTCGAGACCATCGAGGACGAGGCGCCGGGCCCGTTCTTCCCCGAGGCGGGCGGGCCGGGCCGCTTCGAGCGCACGCCCTGGCAGCGCACGGACCACACGGGCGCGCCGGGCGGCGGCGGCACCATGGCCATCATGCGCGGCCGCGTCTTCGAGAAGGTGGGCGTGCATGTCTCCACCGTCTTCGGCGAGTTCTCGCCCGAGTTCCGCGGCCAGATCCCCGGCTCGGCCGAGGATCCGCGCTTCTTCGCCACCGGCATCTCGCTCATCGCCCACCCCTGGAACCCCAACGTGCCCACGGTGCACATGAACACACGCTTCGTCGTCACCACGAAGCCGTGGTTCGGCGGCGGGGCGGACCTGACGCCGATGCTGGACCGGCGCCGCACGCAGGACGACCCGGACTCCGTCGCCTTCCACGCCGCCATGCGCCAGGCCTGCGAGGCGCACGCTGCCGTTGCCCCCTACGAGAAATACAAGGCCTGGTGCGACGAGTACTTCTTCCTCAAGCACCGCAACGAGCCGCGCGGCATCGGCGGCATCTTCTACGACTACCACTGGTCGGGAGACCCGGACGCCGACCTTGCCTTCACCCGCGCGGTGGGCGAGGCCTTCCGCGACGTCTACGGCCGCATCGTTCGCGCCAACTGGGCCACACCCTGGACGGAGGCGGACCGCCACGAGCAGCAGGTGCGCCGCGGCCGCTATGTGGAATTCAACCTGCTCTACGACCGCGGCACCATCTTTGGCCTCAAGACCGGCGGCAACGTCGCGTCGATCCTGTCGTCGATGCCCCCGACGGTAAGGTGGCCGTGAGACCTTGCCGAAAAACTGCCGCCATCACGGGAAATGAGAGAAGGGACAACGCCGGGAATTGCGGAATATTTGCCGGACTGCACCCGCGCTGGCCATGATTGTTCATCACAGGACGGTGACAAAACATCCGAACAAATACAGCAGCCTCCGCATTGGGTTAAGCGCCCTCAATCCGCGCTCGGCAGGCGCCGCATCGTGAACTCGATGCGGCCGTCGCCGAGGTCTCGCCAGCTCTCGACCTCCGTCATGTAGGCGGCCTTCGGGAAGCGCGCGAACCATTCGCGCGCCTTGGCCCTGGCGGCCTCGCGCTCAAGCACGAAAGTCTCGCGCCGCCAGGTGGCGCCGGTCTCGCCGCTCGGGCGGCCGGCCTGGGCCCTGTCGCGCCGCCCGGCGAGGCGGCGGGCCACATCTGCCGGTCCGTCTCCTGCCGCCGGTCCACGCCCTGCCCGTGCCATCGCCGTCCCTCCCAGAGAGCGTCGGCCGTGATGCCCGCCGCCGATGCTAGAACAGGACGCCGGCCGAGGGAACGTTCAGCCCTCTCGCACGGCAGCCACCGCCTCGCGCAGGATGCGCTCAAGCGCCGCCCTGTCCGCCGGGCAGTCCGCGTCGAGCCAGCGCTCCCGCGCGGCGGCGAGCACGGCGCCGACGCGCGGCCCCTTCTCCACCCCGGCGGCGACCACATCCCCGCCCGAGAGGGGGAAGGCCGGCACCACCTCCTCCCCCCGCGCCGCGGCGGCGAGCAGGTCCCGCCCGCGCGGCTCCACCTCGGTCTGCGGCGCAACCGCCGCGAAGGCGGCGGCGATGACCTCGGGCGGGAAGGCGGACGCGAGAGCCCTCAGGTCCCGCAGCCGCCAGGGACCGGCAGCTCCCCGCAGGCGCTCGGCAAGCGCCGCGAAGGCGTGGACGCGCCGCGTCTCGGCGTTCGACAGGCGCAAGCGCTCGCGCAGGCGCTCGGCATCCTCGGCAATCTCCGCGCCGAGCGCGGCGAGCCGCAGCACCGCATCCGGCGCACGGCCGGCGGCAGCCTCCCAGGCGGTGAGGCGGCCGAGGCGCTCCTCGTGGGTCACGCCGGCGAGGACGCGCTGCATAATGCCGGCCTCGGCCATGATGCGACAGGTCTCGAGCGCGCGGGGGGCGACGAGGAGCTTGGCGATCTCGGCCCTCAGCCGCTCGTGGGAGAGGCGATCGAGCCCCGCGCGCGCCTTCACGGCGGCGCTGAAGCCGGCGGCATCGATGTCCCCCGCCCCGTAGGCGGCATGGAAGCGGAAGAAGCGCAAGATGCGCAGATAGTCCTCGGCGATGCGGCGGGCAGGGTCGCCGATGAAGCGCACGTGCCGCGCGGCAAGGTCCGCGAGCCCGCCGACGAAGTCGTGCACCTGCCCCATACGGTCGGCGTAGAGCGCGTTCATGGTGAAGTCGCGCCGGCGCGCGTCGGCAGCGAAGTCGCGGCCGAAGGCCACCTTGGCCCGGCGCCCGTCCGTCTCCACGTCCTCTCGCAGGCTCGTCACCTCGAAGGGCGTGCCGTCGACGATGACGGTGACAGTGCCGTGCTCGACGCCCGTGGGCACCACGCGGAAGCCGGCCGCGCCGGCCCGGCGCATGGTCTCCTCGGGTGTCGCGGTCGTGGCGCAGTCCACGTCGCTCACCGGCCTGCCGATGAGCACGTCGCGCACCGCCCCTCCCACGATCCAGGTCGTCTCGCCGGCCCCGTCAAGCGCACCGAGCAGCTTCTGCAGCGCCGGGCGGGCAACGAGCGCGGCGACGGCCGCCCGGTCCACGGTCATTGGAACCGCCCCGGCACGAGTCGGCCGTTCTCCAGATGCGTCGGCACGTAGGCCCCCATGTGTCGCTCAGCCGTGAGGCCGAGATAGAGAAGCGCGCCAATCGCCAGCACCAGTCCGGCAATGACGAGCCAGGGCACGTGCCCGTCCCACGCGTGCCGCGTGAAGGGGTTGCGCCGGCGCAGCAGCAGGTAGATCCCGAACAGGATGAACGGAACGAAGAAGAGAACCAGCTCCTGCAGAATCGCCCGTGTCATGGGCCGTAGAGCCTCTCGTACAGATTGCGGATGATACCGGCCGTGACGCCCCAGATGTAACGCTCCCCGAAGGGCATGGCGTAATAATGCCGCAACGTGCCGCGCCACTCGCGCGAATGGCGCTGGTGGTTGGCGGCGTCCATCAGGAAGTCGAGCGGCACCTCGAAGGCCTCGTCCACCTCGGCCCGGTTGACCGTGAGCGTAAAGCCGGGCGTTACCTGCCCCACCACCGGCACGATGCGATAGCCGGTGGAGGAGAGGTATTCGTCGAGATAGCCGAGCGGCCGCACATGGCCGCTGTCGAGGCCGATCTCCTCCCGCGCCTCGCGCAGTGCCGTCGTCAGCGGCGTTGCATCCTCCGGGTCCATCTTGCCGCCGGGAAAGGCGATTTGCGCCGAGTGCTGGCGCAGGTGCGCAGCCCGCTGGGTGAGAAGCAGGCTGACGCCCGTGGCGCGGGTGACGACGGGCACGAGGACGGCGGCAGGGCGCGCCACCTCCACGGCCACCTCGGGCCGCCCGCCGGCAAGGTCGTGGTCGCCGCGCAACCGCACCGTGCCCGCCAGCGCAGGCGGATGCGGCAAGAGGCGCCGGCGCGCCCGCTCGAGAAAGGTCGCCTCGTCCACAATTGCGTTCTGGTCCGCCACTGGCTTTCCGTCCCCGCGCGCCTGCCCGATGCCCGTCACGCCCGGCCCGCCCCGTCCTCGGAGGGGATGGGGAAAAAGGCGCCGGCCGAGGCGATGCCCATCACCTCCGCGCCCGACGCGTCCTGCCGCGTCTCGACAAGTTCGGCAAGGTCGTGCGCGAGGGCGCGCGTCAGCCGCGCCCACAGGCCGCCGCGTATGTGGACATAAGGCTTCAGCCCGCCCTTCGCATCCGTCTCGAAGCGCATGGGATGCTCCGGCCCCGCCTGCACCACGTCGTCCACGTTGGTGCGGAAGCCGATGACGCGCTGGCCCGCCTCCTCGCTCACGGCCATCTCGACGGCGAGAAAGGGCACGTCCTCGACGGTGATGCCCACCTTCTCCACCGGAGTTACCAGCACATAACCGTCCGGGTCGCGCCGCAGGATGGAGGCGAACAGCTTCACCAGCGCCGGCCGGCCGATGGGCGAGCCCTGGTAGTGCCAGGTGCCGTCGGCCGCGATTCGCATGTCGATCGTGCCGCAATGGGGCGGGTTCCATTTCTCCACGGGCCGCGCCCCCGCAGCCGGCCCGGCGGAGGCGAGGAGCGTCGCAAGGCCCGGCGGCAGCCCCTGCGGCGCTGCCCCGCCGCCGTCCTGCGGCTTGCCCGTCTTGCTGGCCTCGTCGCTCACGTGTTCGTGTCCCCGCAACATCGGCGGCCCATTTCGGCGCGCGCCGCTTGTAATCTGGTTCGCGCCACTACTATCGCAAGAACGGGCGCGGCGGGGAACCTGCGGCGTCCGCCCTCAAGCGGCTTGAATAAGACATGATCGCCGATGCAGACTGCTCCCGCGGGGGCACAGAAGGAGAGTTGCCGATGACGAGCGGCACCGACCGTACCGCTGTGGCCCAGACGCCGACCACCATCGACGACGCCGTGATCCAGGCCGCCGAGGCCGCCCTCGACCACGTGGCCAGGGCGCGCAGCGCCATCGGCTCCGTCATCTTCGGCCAGGAGCACGTCGTCGAGCTCGCCCTCGTGACGGTGCTCGCCGGCGGCCACGGCCTGCTCGTCGGCGTGCCGGGCCTCGCCAAGACCAAGCTCGTCGAGGCGATGGGCACCGTCCTCGGCCTCAACGGCCAGCGCATCCAGTTCACGCCCGACCTGATGCCGTCGGACATCCTCGGCACCGAGATCCTCGACGAGAGCGCCGACCGGCAACGCAGCTTCCGCTTCATCAAGGGGCCCATCTTCGCCCAGCTGCTGATGGCGGACGAGATCAACCGCGCGAGCCCGCGCACCCAGTCCGCACTCCTGCAGGCGATGCAGGAATATCACGTGACGGTGGCCGGCGTGCGCTACGACCTGCCGCGCCCCTTCCACGTGCTCGCCACCCAGAACCCCATCGAGCAGGAGGGTACCTATCCCCTGCCCGAGGCGCAGCTCGACCGTTTCCTGCTCCAGATCGACGTCGGCTACCCGGACCGGGAGGCGGAGCGCCGCATCGTCCTGGAGACGACGGGCCTCGAGGAACATCGCCCGACCGCCGCGATGAACGCGGAGACGCTCATGGGCATCCAGCGCCTGGTGCGCCGCCTGCCGATGGGCGAGAGCGTGCTCGACGCCATCGTCTCGCTCGTGCGCTCCGGCCGTCCCGGAGATGGACCGGAGGAGCTGACGCGCGACCTCGCCTGGGGCCCCGGCCCGCGTGCCAGCCAGGCGCTGGCGCTCGCCGTGCGCGCCCGGGCGCTCATCGAGGGGCGCCTCGCGCCGTCGGTCGATGACGTGGCGGCCCTCGCGGAGCCGGTGCTGAAGCACCGCATGGCGCTGACCTTCGCCGCCCGCGCGGACGGCCGCACCATGTCCGAGGTCATCGCCCGTCTCGTGGAGCGGCTCGGCTAGGAGCGCCCATGGCCCGCGTCCGCACCCTCCCGGAAGCCGAGCGCGTACCCGGTGTTCCGCACGCCCTGGCGGCGCACGAGCTCAGCGCGCGGTTGCCGCACCTCATGCTGGAGGCGCGGCGCGTTGCCGCTTCCGTCAGCCACGGCATCCACGGCCGCCGGCGCGCCGGCCCCGGCGAGAGCTTCTGGCAGTTCCGCCCCTTCATGTCCGGCGAGTCGGCCTCGCGCGTGGACTGGCGGCGCTCGGCGCGCGACGGGCGGCTCTATGTGCGCGAGCGAGAATGGGAAGCGGCGCACAGCATCTACCTGTGGGTCGACCGCTCGGCCTCCATGGGCTTCGTCTCCTCCCTCGCCGCGCAGTCGAAGGTGGAGCGGGCGCTTGTCCTCGCGCTCGCGCTGTCCGAGGCGCTCGTCGATGCCGGGGAGCGCGTCGGCCTCATCGGCCTCGCGCCCCCACGCGCGAGCCGCAACATCGTCGAGCGTTTCGCGGAGCTCATCGCCAAGGACAGCGCCGGGCAGGACGCCGACTTGCCTGCGGCCGAGGCGCTGCCGCCCCTGAGCGAGGTCGTCCTCGTGAGCGATTTCCTGGTGGAGCCGCCCGCCTTCGACGCCGTCGTGGGGCAGCTCGCCGCCCGCGGGGCCCGCGGCCATGCAATCATGATCGTCGACCCCGTGGAGGAGAGCTTCCCCTTCACCGGCCAGGCCGAGCTGGAGGAGCCGGAGGCAGGCCTGCGCCTGCGCATCGGCGACGCGGCACGGTGGGGCGAGGACTATCGCCGCCGCATCGCCGCCCACCGCGAGGCCATCGGCGAGGCGCTGCGGCGGCGGGGCTGGACGCTGACCCTCCACCACACCGACCGCCCGGCGAGCGAGGCGGCCCTGCGCGTCCTGACGCAGCTGTCGGCCGCCCGCGGCGGCCGCAGCGGTCTCGTAGCGGCACGGGGAGGCTGACATGCTCGCCGGCCTCGGCTTCGGAGCGCCACTCGTCCTCATCGCCCTCGCCGCGCTGCCGGCGATCTGGCTCATCCTGCGCATCACGCCGCCGCAGCCGCGCCGCATCCCCTTCCCGCCGCTGCGCGTTGTGGCCGACCTGATGCCCCGGCGCGAGACACCGGCACGCACACCCTGGTGGCTGCTGGCCCTGCGCCTGGCGCTGGCGGCGGCCCTCATCCTCGCCGTGGCTGGCCCCGTGTGGAACCCCGCCACGAGCGGCCTGCCGGCCTCCGGGCCGCTCGTGCTCGTCGTCGACAACGGCTTCGCCGCCGCACACGACTGGGATGAGCGCATGGCGCTCGCCGAGGAGCGCATCAGATCGGCCGAGCGCCAGCGCCGGCCGGTGGCCGTCGTCGGCCTTGCCGACAGGCCGGATACTGTCGAGGCGCTCGCCCCCGGCGCCGCCATGGAGAGGCTGCGCGCGCTCGCCCCCCAGCCGCACGTGCCGGACAGGGCGAGCCATCTTCCGACGCTGCGCGCCTTCCTCTCCGATGCGGCCGACGCCGAGATCGTCTGGATCAGTGACGGCATCGCCGTCGGGACGGACACCTTCGCCGCCGGCCTCGGCGAGGCGCTCGCGGGGCGCGCAGAGGCCATCACCGTCTACCGCAACCCCGTGGCCGAGCCGCTGATGATTGCCGGCGCGCACAACGGCCCGGGCGGCATCGAGGTGCGGCTGGTGCGGGCGGAACCGAACGGCCGCGACACCGGCATGTTGCGTGCGCTCGACGGCAAGGGCCTGCTCCTCGCCGAGACACCCTTCGGCTTCCCGGACGGCGCGACCGAGACGAAGGCGAACTTCAACCTGCCGGTGGAGCTCAACAACGCCGCGGCGCGGCTGGAGATCGCGGGAGAGACCTCGGCCGGCGCCGTCGCCCTCATCGACGAGAGCGGCAAGCGCCGGCGCGTCGGCCTCGTGTCCGGCGGCACGGTGGACACGGCCCAGCCGCTGCTGTCACCCTCCTACTATGTCTCGCGCGCCCTCGCCCCCTATGCCGAGCTGCGCGAGGCGCGACGCGGCATCCCCGACCCTATCGGCGACCTTGTCGACCAGGGCGTCAACGTTCTCGTCCTGGCGGACGTGGGTTCGCTCGACAGCGAGACGGAGGCGCGCCTTGCCCGCTTTGTCGAGGAGGGCGGGCTGCTCATCCGGTTCGCGGGAACGCGCCTCGCCGCCGGCAACGATGATCTGGTGCCGGTACGCCTGAGGCGCGGCGGGCGCAGCCTCGGCGGCTCGCTTTCGTGGGATGCGCCCAAGACCTTCGCCCCCTTCCCGGAAACGAGCCCCTTCGCGGGCCTGCCCGTGCCCGAGGAAATCACCGTTTCGCGCCAGATCCTCGCCGAGCCGGACGGCGAGCTGTCGCGCCGCACATGGGCGGTGCTGGCCGACGGCACGCCCGTCGTCACCGCCGCCGAGCGGGGCGAGGGCCTGATCGTGCTCTTCCACGTCACCGCCGACCCGAGCTGGTCCAGCCTGCCGCTCTCGGGCGTATTCGTCGAGATGATGCGGCGCACCATCGCCCTCGCGGGCCGGAGCGTCGCGGCGGGAGGCAGCGAGGGAAGCAACGGCACCGAGATGGTCGCGCCGCAGCGCACGCTCGACGGGTTCGGCGTCTGGCGCTCGCCGCCAGCGACAGCCAAGCCCATCCCGCGCAACCATGCCGGCCGCGCCACGCTCGACCATCCACCCGGCTTCTATGGACCGAGCGAGGCGAGCATCGCCCTCAACGCACTGCTGCCCGACGACCGGCCGGCCGTGCTCGACTACGGGCCACTCGTCGGCAGCCTCGTGCCCATCGAGCGGGCGGCGACGGTCGATCTGAGGCCGCCGCTCCTTCTCCTTGCGGCGGCGCTGCTCATCGTCGACACCGTCGCCTCTCTCCTCCTCGGCGGCCATCTGGGCCGGCTCGGCGGCCTATACCGGCGTGTACCGCTAAGGGCACGGGGCGCGACAGCGCCAGTCCTCGCGCTGGCCGCCCTCGCTCTTGCCGCCATGCCGGCCGGGGGGGCGCGCGCGCAGGGGGCGGCCACCGAAGCTCCCCAGGAGACGGCGCGTCCGCTGCCGCCTGTCACACCCGAGGACGTGGAGCGCGCGGCCGTCACCCGCCTCGCCTATGTCATCACCGGCAACGCCGACGTAGACAGCACCAGCCGGGCCGGGCTCGAGGGCCTGACGCGGGCGCTCATCATGCGCACGGCGCTGGAGCCGGGCGAGCCCGTGGGCGTCGACATCGAGCGCGACGAGCTCGCCTTCTACCCACTCCTCTACTGGCCCGTGGTGGCAGGCGCGCCGCTGCCTTCGCCGGCGGCGCTGCGCCGCCTCGACGCCTACATGAAGGGCGGTGGCACCGTGATCTTCGACACGCGCGACGCCATGGCCCTGCGCTTCGAGGGGGCGGTGACACCGGAGGGGCAGCAGCTGCGCCGCATGCTCGCGACGCTCGACATCCCCGAGCTCGAGCCCGTGCCGCGCGACCACGTGCTGAGCCGGGCGTTCTACATTCTCGACTATTTCCCCGGCCGCTACGCCACGGGCGAGACCTGGGTCGAGGCCCTGCCGCCCGAAGACGAGGCGAGCCGCCGTCCCGCGCGCGCCGGCGACGGCGTGAGCCCGCTCATCATCACCAGTAACGACCTTGCCGCGGCTTGGGCAGTGGGCAGCCGCGGCGAGCCGCTCTTCCCTGTCATCGGCCCCGACCCGCGCCAGCGCGAGATGGCCTATCGTGTCGGCATCAACATCGCCATGTATGCGCTGACCGGCAACTACAAGGCCGACCAGGTGCATGTGCCGGCGCTGCTCGAGCGGCTCGGGCAATAGGGGGCGCGGCATGTTGAGCCTTTCCTTCACCCCGCTCGTACCGCCGCTCATGCTGGCGGCCGTCGGCGCCCTCGCGGTGGCGGCGGGCCTCGCAGCCGTGCTCACCCGCGGCCTGGCCGGCCTCGTGCGCACCCTTGCGCTCGCCTGCCTCGTCGGCGCCCTCGCCAATCCATCGCTCGTGCGCGAGGAGCGCGAGCCCGTGAAGGACATCGTCGCCGTTGTCGTCGACCGCTCCACCTCACAGACGCTGGGGCCGCGCGCAGCCCAGACGACAGCGGCGGTCGAGGAGCTGCAGACCCGCCTCGGCGCCATGGAACGGGAGATCGAGGCGCGCTTCGCCACGGTGACGGACAATGCCGGCGGTGGCGACGGGACCCGCCTCTTCTCCGCCCTCGCCGATCTTCTCGCCGACGTGCCGAGCGAGCGCATCGCCGGTGCCATCCTCGTCACCGACGGGGTGGTGCACGACATTCCGGCCTCCACCGCCCTTCTCGGCTTCAATGCGCCGCTGCACGCCCTCGTCACCGGACGTGAGGACGAGCGCGACCGCCGCATCGCACTGCTGGAGGCTCCGCGCTTCGGCCTCGTCGGCAAGGATCAGACCATCCGCCTGATGGTGGACGAGCGCGGCGGCACGGGCACCGCGACGCTCACCGTGCGCCGTGACGGCCAGCTGCTGCGCACCCTCTCCGTCGCGACCGGGCGCCCCTTTGCCCTGCCGATCACGATCGACCACGGCGGGCCCAATGTCGTCGAGCTCGAGGTGGATGGCCTCGACGGTGAGCTGACGAGCGCCAACAACCGCGCCGTCCTCACCATCGAGGGAATCCGCGAGAAGCTGCGCGTGCTGCTGATCTCGGGCGAGCCGCACGCGGGCGAACGCACGTGGCGCAACCTCCTCAAGTCGGACGCCAATGTGGACCTCGTCCACTTCACCATCCTGCGCCCGCCGGAGAAGCAGGATGGCACGCCGATCAACGAGCTGTCGCTCATCGCCTTTCCGACGCGTGAGCTCTTCCAGCAGAAGATCAGCGAGTTCGATCTCATCATCTTCGATCGCTACGCAAACCAGAGCATTCTGCCGAACGTCTACTACGACAACATCGCCCGCTACGTCCGTGAGGGCGGCGCCCTGCTCGTCGCCGCGGGGCCGGAATTCGCCACCGCCGGCAGTATCGCCCGCACCGCACTCGGCCCGGTCCTGCCGGCGGCGCCGGACGGGCGGGTGCTCGAAATGCCCTACAAGGCGGCGGTCACCGACACGGGCAACCGCCACCCCGTCACGCGCGCCCTGCCGGGCAGCGAGACCTCGCCGCCCTCCTGGGGCGAGTGGCTGCGCCTCGTCGGCGCCCATGTCGACGCTGGCTCGGTGCTGATGTCGGGCGCGGAAGACCGCCCCCTCCTCGTGTTGCTGCGCGAGGGCGAAGGCCGCGTCGGCATGCTGCTGTCGGACCATGCCTGGCTGTGGGCGCGGGGCTACCGCAACGGCGGCCCCCACCTCGACCTGCTGCGGCGCCTCGCCCACTGGCTGATGAAGGAGCCGGCCCTGGAGGAAGAGGCGCTGCGTGCCAGCGCCCGCGGCGGCGAGATCGTCATCGAGCGTCAGACCATGGCGGATGCGCCGGAGCCCGTCGTGGTGACGAGCCCCGACGGCTCGACGCGCGAGGTCACGCTCACCCCCGGCGCACCCGGGCTGTTCAATGCTGTCATGTCCGCCGATCAGCTCGGTCTCTATCGGCTGACGAGCGGCGGCCTCACGGCCTTCGTCAACGTGGGGCCAGAGAACCCGCGCGAGCTGACCGATGTCTTCAGCGATACCGAGCGCCTGCGCCCGCTGGCGGAGGCGACGCGCGGCTCCGTGCGGCGCATCGCGTCGGGCCCCGCGGATGCCGTCGACCTGCCGCGTCTCAACCTCGTCTCAAGCGGCTCGCGCTTTGCCGGCGGTGACTGGATTGGCCTGAGGGCGAGCGGCAGCGCCGTGGTGCGCGGCGTCTCGGTGGTGCCGCTTGGCTATGGCTTCCTCGGCCTCGCACTGCTCTTGGGGATCGTGCTTGCGGTCTGGCTCGTGGAAGGCCGGCGCCGCGGCCTCAACGAGCCGGACGCAACGCGGTGACCGGCCCCCGCGCCCGCTCCATGACTCCCTCCCTCAGCGGACAGGCGAGGAAGCGGCGCGGGTCGACTGGCCCGGGCAGCGTGAACTGGCCCGGCGGCACGGGCGCGAAGCCGAAGCGCCTGTAATAGGGTTCGTCGCCGACGAGCAGGACGAGGCTGTGCCCGGCCTGGCGGGCAGCATCCAGCGAGGCATTCATCAGCGCAGAGCCGATACCCCGGTTCTCGAAGGCCGGATCCACCGTGAGCGGACCGAGCACGAGCGCCGGCTCGTCGCCCGCCATCACCGGCGAAACGCGCACGGAGCCGACGATGAGCGTGCCGACCAGCGCGGTGAAGGAGAGATCGGGAAGCGGCGGCACCCCCTCGCGCAGGCGGAAGGCCGTGCGCGAGAAGCGCCCCGGCCCGAAGGCGCGTTCGTGCAGCTTCTCTACGGCCTCGGCATCGGCGGGCAACTCACGCCGGATGGTGAGCTTGAGATCGGTCATGACGGATCTTGCAGAAGGGCGTTGTCTTCAATGCCGCCTCCCGCAGGGAAGCGGCGGTGCGCACGGTGCTGCGGCCGCTCGGCGCGGCCGTGCCGTTATCGTCGTCGCTGGACAGCCAAGATGCGCACGTCGTCATCCGCTCTCGTGAGGATTGCCGCTCTACCACAGACCCGGCGCCAGCGTCCATGGCCGTGATGCGGTTGCCGGCGGCCAGCCAGCCTCACCAGTCCGGCGAAGGGGGGCGCTCCTCCACGATCTCGACAATGCGGGCACGCGTGCCGGGCGTGACATCCTCGGGCAGCGCCGTCACGGGGAAGAAGCCGGTCTCGACGATCTCCCTGTCGGGCGGGCGCGGCCCCGCCACGAAGTCGCGCACCACGTAGATGGCAACATGGTCACGCCGCGACACCTTGCGGTTGAAGAAGATGCCGTGCAGCGTGACCTCGCCCTGGGGCACGATGTTGCCTTCCTCCGCAAGCTCGCGATAGAGCGCCTCCAGCATGCTCTCGCCGGCCTCCACCCCACCCCCGGGCAGGTGCCAGCCGGGCGTGTAGCTGTGACGCACGAGGAAAACGCGCTCGTCCTCGTCAATCACTGCGGCGCGCACGCCCAGCGTCATCGGCCGCGAGAAGCGCCACCACGTGTGCATCAAGCGCCGCGTTACGGGCTCCAGCCCGTTCATCCGCCGTGGAAGCCGGATGCCGCCCATCGGGAATAACTCCTGAACAAGTCGTTAACGCCGCACCGCCATACCATGCGCAGAACGCATACCAAATGTGCTCCCTTGCCTGAAGATATGACGTGCAGTCAGACAAAAGAATCGCCATATGAGGGGCAAGTGAAGTCAAGGACAGGACCAATGCTTCTCACCTTCATCCTCTCGCGGCTTTCCAGGCTCAGCGGCTACGCCTGGCAGCCCGCCGTCCAGCTCGACGACCCGCAGCTCATCTCGACCCTCATTCCCGATGCGCAGCACTGACTGCGCATCGGTATCTCCAATTTGTATCGCCTGCGGCTTGACGCGCGGGCTCTGAGCGGCGATGCCTTGGCGATCCGCCGGATAGCCAATGTATCTCATCGCCCACCTTTCCGATCCGCATATCGGCCCCATTCCACAGCCCAAGCTGCGCGAGCTCGTCGGCAAGCGCATGACGGGCTACGTCAACTGGCGCCGCGGCCGCAAGGTCGCCCACGACATGACGGTGCTGGAACGGCTGATCGAGGACATGCGGGCCCACAAGCCCGACCACATCGCCTTCACCGGCGATATCGCCAACATCGGCCTCGCCTCTGAATTCCCCATCGCGCGCGCCTTCCTCGAACGGCTCGGCTCGCCCGACTTCGTCTCCTTCGTCCCCGGCAACCATGACGCCTATGTGCGCGGTTCGCTGAAGCCGCTGACCAACGCACTGTGGCCGTGGATGGCGAGCGACGGCGCCTCCTCAAGCGCCTTCCCCTACCTGCGCCGGCGCGACGGCATCGCCTTCATCGGCCTCTCCTCGGCCGTGCCGACCATGCCCTTCGTCGCCAGCGGCACGCTGGGCAAGCCGCAGCTCGCCGCCTTCGAGGCGATGATGGAAGAGCTGGACCGCGAGGGCCTGTGCCGCGTCGTCATGCTGCACCATCCGCCCCTGCGCAGCGGCGCCGCCGTCGGACGCAGCCTCACCGACGCAGCAGCCTTCGAGAAAGTCATTGCCCGTGTCGGGGCCGAGGTCGTGCTGCACGGGCACAATCACCGCACCTCGCTCACCCACATCAAGGGCAAGCACGGGCCGGTGCCGGTGGTGGGCGTCCCGTCCTGCTCGGCCGTAAAGGGCACGTGGACGCACCGCGCCGGCTACCACCTCATCAGCATCGAACCGGACGGTCCCCGCTCGCGTATCACCGGGCTTACCCGCGGCCTGACGCCCGACGGCAACATTGCGGAAGTCGGCAAGCTCGACTTCTCGACGCGCTGACCCCCGACAGCCCGGCACAAGCGCGGCGGCCTAGATTCTACCCGCCCAGCACACCGTCACATCCTCCGCCATCCTGCCCGCCCGCGGACGGGGCGCCGGAGGCAACGGGGACATGTCATGGCGGACGTCAGCAGCGACAATACCATCCGTCTCTCGGACATTGCGGCACGCACGGCCACAGCGCGCGACCTCACCAATGCCAAGGTCGGGCAGATCCGCTCCGTGACGCAGCGCCTGCGCATCCTGGCCCTCAACGCCCTTGTCGAGAGCGCGCGGGCGGGCGACGCCGGCCGGGGCTTTCTCCGTGGTGGCGCAGGAGGTACGCGGCACCTCGACCGAGGTCGAGGGCATCGCAACCTCACTCGAGCAGGAGCTCGCCAGCGAGATTGCGGCCCTGGAACGCCTGACGCAGATGATGGCCGGCGAGGCGCAGGGCCAGCGTCTCGTCGACCTGGCCCTCAACGCTATCGAGATCATCGACCGCAATCTCTACGAGCGCACCTGCGACGTGCGCTGGTGGGCCACCGATTCGGCCATCGTCGATGCCGCCGCGCAGCCAACCGAAGCCCATTGCGACCATGCCAGCCGGCGCATGGGCGTGATCCTCTCCGCCTACACCGTCTATCTCGACCTGTGGCTCTGCGACCTCGACGGGCGCATCCTCGCTTCCGGCCGGCCGGACCGCTTCGCCGTCGCCGGGCAGAACGTGCGTGGCCGTGAGTGGTTCGCCTGCGGCAAGGCGCTCGCCAGTGGCAACGACTATCATGCCGGCGACATCGCCGTGGAGCCGCTGCTCGGCGGCGCCAAGGCCGCCACCTATGTCGCCACGGTGCGCGAGGGCGGCGTGGCCGACGGCAGGCCGCTCGGCCTGCTCGCCATCCATTTCGACTGGGAGCCACAGGCCCGCACGGTCGTCGAGGGCGTGCGCCTGCGCCCGGAGGGAAAGGCGCGCTCGCGCGTCCTCATCCTCGACGCCGCCAACCGGGTCATCGCCGCCAGCGATGGCCAGGGGGTGCTGACCGAACGGTTCAACCTCGTCACCGGCGGCCGCGAGTCAGGCTTCTACACGGAGCCCGGCGGTGCCATCGTCGCCTTCCACAAGACGCCGGGCTACGAGACCTATGCCGGGCTCGGCTGGCACGGCGTCATCCGCCAGGAACCATGACGCGCGCCGCGGCAGCCTATTCCAGAATCCTCCACCACAGGGCGAGGTAAAACAGCGTCGCCCCGACGAGCGCCCCCATAACGAAGGCGAAGAGAAGGTCCCCGCCATGGCGGCCCGCGGCCTCGTGCGACGGCGCCGCCGCCGGGGACGCATCGGCGGCAAGCGCCTTCTCGCGCTCCACGAGCCGCCTCGCCACGTAATCGGTCACGGCCCGCCGGATGACGTCCACATCCTCGCTGGCGGCCAGCAGGCGGCGCCCGTGCCGCGTATCGACGAGGAAACGGAAGGTTCGGCGGTCGCGGTCCACCTCGACGAAGGCGAGCACGTCCACATAGAAGCGCGGCCGCTCGCCCGCGACGAGGCCATGGTCGAAGAGGTCAATGCCTTCCGGCAGCTCCGCCAGGACCGGCGCAACCGCCGCCGCGACGAGCTCGAGCCGCGCCAGTGCCGCCGTCCGCAGCTCCGCTATCACCTCGGAGCGCTCGGCGTCCTCGAGACGGGCCCGGCGCACCGCGTCCTTGAGCTCGCTGGTCTTGTCTTGCACCGACGGGCTGTGCTCGTTCATCTCTCGTCCATACGCGGCACCACAACGCCGGCAGCCATGGTAGACCATCACCCGGCTGCTGCGAATGCCGCAAGGCGCAGGGAGTGTTGGAGGAGGCGACGGCATGAGCGAGACGACACAGGAACTGCCGCCGAGCTCGGCACGGGTGGCGGAGGCTGCCCGCAGGCTCGGCCTCACCATCGCCATCACTGTGCACGACCGGCCAACGCGCACCGCCGAAGAGGCGGCGGAAGCCTGCGGCACCCGCGTCGAGCGCATCGTCAAGTCGCTCGTCTTCGAGGGGATCGAGAGCGGCCGGCCCTATCTCCTCCTCGTCGCCGGCAACAACCGGGTCGACGAGAAGAAGGCCGCCGCGACGATCGGCGAGGCGCTGCGCCGGCCGGACGCCGGCAAGGTGCGGGCCGTGACGGGTTACGCCATCGGCGGCATCCCGCCCTTCGGCCACGCCGAGGCTCTGAAAACCTTCATCGACGAGGACCTGCTCGCCCACGACGTCGTCTGGGCGGCCGCCGGCACGCCGACCTCCGTCTTTCCCGTCGATCCGCGGCGCCTCGCCGAGATCACCGGCGCCACCGCGATCGCCGTCGCCTGAACCACCTGCCCTCTCAGCTCGTCAGCAGCCGGTCCTCGGTCAGGTCCTCGCCGCGCGCCTTGCGGAAGGCGTCGATCAGGTCCTCCACCGTCAGCTTGCTGCGATGCTCGCCGGCGACGTCGAGCAGGATGCGCCCCTCGTGAAGCATGATGGTGCGCGAGCCGAGATCGAGTGCCTGGCGCATGGAGTGGGTCACCATGAGCACGGTGAGCCCGAAGCGCGCCGCCAGGGTGCGCGTGAGATCCAGCACGAAATCGGCATTGCGCGGGTCGAGCGCCGCCGTGTGCTCGTCGAGCAGCAGGACGCTCGAGGGGGCGAGCGTCGCCATGACGAGGGACAGCGCCTGCCGCTGCCCGCCCGAGAGCGAGCCCATCGGCTGGTCGAGCCTGTCCTCAAGGCCGAGCCCCAATTCCCTGATGCGCGCGTGCAGCATCTCGGCCCGCTCGCGGCGCAGGGCGTAGCCGAAGCCGCGGCGGCTGCCGCGCCCCGCGGCGAGCGCGAGGTTCTCGGCAATCGATAGATTGCCGCAGCTGCCGGCGAGCGGATCCTGAAACACGCGGGCCACGTGCCGGGCCCGCGCCTCCGCCGGCTGGCGCGTCATGTCCTGGCCGGCGACGAGAATGCGGCCGGAGGTGGCGGGAACGTCGCCGGCAATGGCGCCGAGCAGCGTCGACTTGCCGGCCCCGTTCGAGCCGATGACGCAGACGAACTCGCCATTGTCGAGCGTCAGCGAGATGCCGCGCAGGGCCCGCCGCTCCAGCGGTGTGCCGGCGTTGAAGACGACAGACAGGTTCTCGACGGCGATCATGCCCGGGCCCTCCGGCCGAGGGCGCGGCCACGCAGCTTCGGCAGCACCAGTGCGACGAGCACCAGGACGGCGGTTGCGAGGTTGAGGTCGGACGCCTGCAGGCCGAGGAAGTCGGCGCTGAGCGCGAGCTGGACGGCGAGACGATAGATCACCGCGCCGACGATGCAGGAGACGAGCGCCACCGACAGGCGGCGCGAGGGCATCACCGTCTCGCCCACGATGACCGCGGCAAGGCCCACCACGATGGTGCCGACACCGGAGGTAACGTCCGCAAAGCCGTTGGTCTGCGCGAACAGCGCCCCCGCGAGGCTGACGAGCGCGTTCGACAGCATGACGCCGGCGATCACCTGCGCCCCGACCCGCACGCCCTGGGCGCGGGCCATGCGCGGGTTGGCGCCGGTAGCCCGCATGGCAAGCCCCGTCTCGCTGCGCAGGAACCAGGCGAGCCCGACGAGGGCGGCCAGCACGACGACGGCGAGGAACAGTGGACGCACCCACAGATCGTCGAGCCCCCGGCCAAGGAAGGGCGTCAGAACCGTGTCCTGCGTCAGCAGCGCCACGTTGGGCCGGCCCATGATGCGCAGGTTCACCGAGAACAGCGCGATCATGGTGAGGATCGACGCAAGCAGGTGCAGCACGCCGAAGCGCACGCTGACGAAGGCTGTGACGAAGCCCGCCAGCGCCCCGGCGGCGATGGCGATGGCGGTCGCGAGCCAGGGGTCGACGCCGGAGACGATCATCGTCGCCGCCACGGCCGCGCCGAGCGGAAAGGAGCCGTCCACCGTCAGGTCGGGGAAATCGAGCACCCGGAAGGAGAGATAGACGCCGAGGGCGACAAGGGCATAGACGAGCCCCAGCTCGACCGCACCCACAAGGGCGATTTGACTCATTCGTTGACCTGTTTGGCCTGCGCGCGGCACCGGGGAACGCCCCCGACCTCCCACCCGCGGCAGGGCTCATGACTGTGGCGCGGCGGGCGCCGCCCCGCAACGTTTCTCGCAAGCGGCGGGCGCACGCCGCCTTGCTGCGCGCGCCCCGGTTGGCAGCCAGGCTTCCTTGTCAGTCGACGACCTTGACGGCGCGGGCGAGCAGCGCCTCCGGCAGCGTGATGCCGAGCTTCGCCGCCATTCCCTTGTTGACGAAGAGCTCGGTGCCCTGCGCAAAGACCACCGGAATGTCGCCGGGCTTCTCGCCCTTCAGCACCTTCTCCACGATCTCGGCGGTCTGGAGACCGACCTGCTTGTAGTTGAAGCCGACGGAGGCCAACGCTCCGCGGGCGACGCTGTCGGTATCCGCGGCATAGACGGGGATGTTGCCCTGCTGGGCGGCGCCCACCGCGGCCTCGAGCGCCGAGACGATGGTGTTGTCGGTCGGGATGAACAGGGCGTCGGCCTTGCCGATGAGCCCGCGGGCCGCAGCCTGCACCTCGGCCGACTTGGTGGCCGGCCCCTCGACAACGGCAAGGCCGACCTTCCCGGCCGCCTCCTTGATCATGGCAAGGGAGGTGACGGAGTTGGCCTCGCCGGGGTTGTAGAGCACGCCGATGGTCTTCACGTTCGGCGTGATCTCCTTGATGAGGGCGAGCTGATCGCCGAACGGCGCCATGTCAGACACGCCTGTGACGTTGCCGCCCGGCTTCTCGGCGGACTTCACGAGCTGCGCCCCGACCGGATCGGTGACAGCGCTGAAAACGACCGGGATCGACTTTGTCGCAGATGCCGCGGCCTGGGCGGAGGGAGTGGAGATGGCGACGATGACCGAAACCTTGTCGCCAACGAACTGGCGCGCGATCTGCACAGCCGTCGCCGCCTGGCCCTGGGCGCTCTCGTAGACGAACTTGACGTCCTTGCCCTCGGCATAGCCCGCCTTGGCGAGGCCCTCCTTCACCCCGTCGCGCACTGCCTCAAGGGCGGGATGGTCGACGATCGCGGTAATGGCGACAGTCGGCGTCTCAGCCTGCGCCACGCCTGATGCCAGCAGCATCCCGGCCAGAGCGCCGACGATTGTTGTCCTGTGCATTCTCTCCCCTCCCGCCTGAATTGGCTATTCATGCTGTTTGCTGCCGCGCCCTGCGCGCTGCGTCAAGTCGCTCCTGCGCCAGGTCGACCGCGACGAAGTGGGGAGAGCGCCCTTCGCGCGCCGCCCGTATAAAGATCTCGTCGAGCGTATCGGCTATTCGGTCCACCCGTCGCAGCACCGCGGCGCGGTCGTAGTTGCCGGCGATCTCCGCCGCCACGTTCACGATGCCGCCCGCATTGATGGCGAAGTCCGGCGCGTAGAGGATGCCACGCATGTGCAGCGCATCGGCGCTGGCCTCGTCGGCAAGCTGATTGTTGGCCGCCCCGGCGACCACCGGCGCCGCGAGCCGGCCGATCGTCTCGGCATTGAGGATGCCGCCGAGTGCGCAGGGAGCGAAGACGTCGAGGCGCTCGCCGACGAGCGCGTCGACAGGGACGACACGGGCCCCGTACCGGTCAGCGATGGCGCGGCATCGGTCGGCGGCGATGTCCGCCACCACGAGCCGGGCGCCGGCCTCGTGCAGCAGCCCCGCGAGCGCGCTGCCAACGTGGCCGAGGCCGAGAACGCCCACAGTGGCGCCCGCAAGCCCGCTGCGCCCGAGGCGATGGCGCACCGCCACCTCGATGCCGCGCAAGACGCCGCGCGCGGTGACGGGCGAGGGATCGCCGCTCGCCGCCGGCCCCCGGTCGAGCCCCGCCACATGGCGCGTCTGGCGGCCGACGATGGCGATGTCGGCAGGGCTCATCCCCACGTCCTCGGCCGCGATGTAGCGCCCGGCGAGACGCTCCACCGCCCGTCCGAAGGCCGCGAGCAGCGCCGGTGTCTTGTCCCGCCGCGGATCACCGATGATGACGGACTTGCCGCCGCCGAAAGGCAGGCCGGCGAGCGCATTCTTGAGGCTCATGGCCGCGCTGAGGCGCAGCACGTCGTCGATGGCCTCCTGCTCGTCGCCATAGGCGTGGAAGCGCACCCCGCCGCAGGCCGGGCCGAGCGCCGTGGAATGTACGGCGATGATCGCACTGAGCCCGCAGTCTGGCTCACGGAAGAACACAACCTCCTCGTGATCGCGAAATGCAGTCGATGTCATCAGCACGATATTTTCCTCCCTATTGTTCGGAATAATAGCGCGCGACGACCCAAATGAACACACGTGGACAGCAATTGCCGCCTTCATATATCAATAATTCACGCAACCAGAAGCAGCGCGCAAGGTTATTACTTGCAGATTGCCTGATAGAATTTCTTTACTGCCGTCGAGCGTTTGCCGAAGCAATTTTATGACCGACCGCAGCACGCAGCCGTTCACAACATCACGACGGTTGATGATTGACCGGGAACGCCGGTCTCAGCCGCTGGAGCGCGCGAGCGTCACGCTCGGCCGGCGCGTGCCGATGAGCCCGCGCGGACGCCACACCATGACGAGCACCATGGCGGCGCCGAAGAGCAGCATGCGCAGCTCCGCGAACTCGCGCGTCAGCTCCGGCAGGGCGACCACGATGATGGAGGCGAGCACGACGCCGAGCTGGCTGCCCATGCCGCCGAGGACGACGATGGCAAGCACCAGGGCCGATTCGATGAAGGTGAAGCTCTCCGGGCTGATGAAGCCCTGCCGCGTGGCAAAGAAGGTGCCGGCGAAGCCGCCAAACATCGCCCCTATGGCGAAGGCGGAGAGCTTGACGCGCGTGGCGTTGACCCCGAGCGCCCGGCACGCCACCTCGTCCTCGCGCAGCGCCTCCCAGGCGCGGCCGATGGGCAGGCGCCGCAGGCGCGCCGAAATCGCTGCCGTCATCACCACCAGCACCAGGATGAGGTAGTAGAGGAACAGCACGCGGTGCATCGAGGAGAATGGGAGGCCGAAGAGCTCGTGGAACGGCACCTCGCCTTCCGCCGCCGTGCGCGTGAAGGGTGCGCCGAAGAAGCTCGGCCGCGGGATGTTGGTGATGCCATTCGGCCCACCCGTCAGCGCGCTCCAGTTGATGAGGATGATGCGGATGATCTCGCCGAAGCCGAGGGTCACGATGGCGAGATAGTCGCCCCGCAGGCGCAGCACCGGAAAGCCCAGGATGATGCCGAGAAACGCGGCCATGACGCCGGCGATCGGCAGGCACATCCAGAACGAGAAGGCGTAGTGTGTCGCAAGCAGCGCGAAGGAATAGGCGCCGACGGCATAGAAGGCGACGTAGCCAAGATCGAGAAGCCCCGCGAGCCCGACAACGATGTTCAGCCCGAGGCCGAGCATCGTGTAGATGAGCACCGTGGTGGCCGTATCGACGACGTAGCGGTCCGCGATCGGCAGGAAAGGCAGCGCGAAGGCAAAGATGGCCGCCGCAACGCCGATGGCCGTCTGCGACGCGAGCCCGCCGCGCACGGTGCGCTCGCCTGCCTGGGCAAAGCGCTCGCGCAGGTGCCCAAGCGCGGGCCGGAACAGGGCGAGCAGGAACCGCCCGACGGCCACGACGAGCCCCGCGATCACCACCTGGTCGAAACGATAGGCAATGCCGAGCCCCTGCCCCGGCGTCTCCTGCAGGCGGAAGCCCACGAGCGGAAGTGCGATGCCGATCATGATGATGCCGGCAATCGCCGCCTCGCGCAGGGCGGGGCGCAGCCTGTCGGAGAAGTCCGAGGAAGCGGAGGTGGCTTGCATCGTGGGTTCTCGAGGCCGACAAGACTTCGGTGCGGCAGGGGAAGGAACGGAGCGGGCGTTCGGCCCGCTCCATCGGCGTGGCGTCAGAGTTTCGTCGGCGCATAGGCGCCGTCACGCCACTCGAAGATGACGTATTCGGGGTCGATCAAGTCGCCCTTGGCGTCGAAGCGGAAGGAGCCGACCACCGTCTCGAAGCTGTTCTTACGCAGGTCTTCGGCCACCGCCTCGGGCTCCTTGCCAGCGCGCGCCACGGCATCGGCCAGCGCCTGCACCGCGGCATAGTAGTAGAAGGCGAAGTTGTCCGGCTCGCCGCTCTTCTTCAGCTCCTCGTAGACGTCCTTGGCCGAGGGCTTGGCCTTCACGTCGGCACTGAAGGTGAAAAGCGTACCGGCTCCGCCCTCGCCGGCGATGGACCAGAACTCATTGGTGGCGAGGCCGTCGGCACCGACGAAGCGCGTCTCGAGGCCGGCCTGGCGCGCCTGCCGCACGATGAGGCCGAGCTCCGTGTGATAACCGCCGTAATAGACGATATCGATACCCTCCTGCTTCAGGCGGGCGACGAGGGCCGAGAAGTCACGCTCGCCGGCGTTGACAGAACCTTCGTAGGCCGGCGTGACGCCCGCCTCGGCAAGCGTCTTCTTGGCCGCCTCGGCGAGACCCTGGCCGTAGACCTGCTTGTCGTGGACGATGGCGACCTTCTTGCCCTTGAACTTGTCGGCAATGAACTTGGCAGCGACGACGCCCTGCTGGTCGTCGCGCCCGCAGGCCCGGAAGACCAGCTTCATGCCGCGGTCGGTCAGCTCCGGCGCGGTCGCCGAGGCGGTCATCATCAGGATGCCCTCCTCGTCATAGACGCCGGAAGCCGCGATCGAGGCGCCGGAGCACAGGTGGCCGACGACGAAGCGGATGCCCTTCGACACCACCTGGTTGGCGGCGCTCACCGCGCTCTTGGGGTCGCACTGGTCGTCGGCGATCTCGAGCACCAGCTTCTCGCCCTTGATGCCGCCCTTGTCGTTGATGGCTTTCACCGCGGCCTCGGCGCCGAGGCGCGCCTGGGCGCCGATGGCGGCGATCTGGCCGCCGGTGGCGGGAATGCCGAGGGCGAAGGTCACGTCCGCCCGGGCCGGCGAGGCTGCCAGAAGCGCCGCAGCGCAGGCCGACAGCATCAGTTTCGTCATCGCATTCATGGTCTTCCTCCCTTGACCGCCCCCGCCCGGCAGCGCCGGCGGTGCGCATGTCTTGCGCTCAAACCTTCTCCACCTCCTGCCGGCCGAGCAGTCCCGTCGGCCGGAAGAGGAGGATGAGGACGAGGATGGCGAACACCGCCACGTCCTTGTACTGGATGTCGGAATAGGCCGACCACAGCGCCTCGATGAGGCCGATGAGCAGCCCGCCGAGCATGGCGCCGGGCAACGAGCCGATGCCGCCGAGCACGGCGGCCGTGAAGGCCTTGAGGCCGGCGAAAAAGCCGATGAAGAAGTCGATCGAGCCGTAATAGATCGTGTAGAGCAGCCCGGCGACGGCAGCGAGCGCGGCCCCGAAGACGAAGGTCAGCGAGATCGTGCGGTCCACGTTGACGCCGACGAGCTCGGCCATGCGCCGGTCCTGCTCGCAGGCGCGCTGGGCGCGACCGAGCGCGGTGCGCGACACGAGCAGGCTGAAGCCGGCCATCAGCACCACCGTGACAACCACGATCACGACCTGCACCATCGCCACCGAAATCTGATGGTCGCCGATGGAACCGAGGGGAATGCGCCCCGTCAGCACCGGCGGCAGCGGCTTAACCCGCGCGCCCTGCAGCAACTGCACCAGGTTTTGCAGGAAGATCGACATGCCGATGGCCGAGATGAGCGGCGCGAGGCGGAACGAGCCGCGCAGTGGCCGGTAGGCGATTCGCTCCACGACGAACCCCCACAGGGCGGTAAAGACCGCCGTGAGCACGAGCGCCACCAGGATGGCCAGCGGCACCGAGGCCACACCGAGCTGCGCCAGCAGCAGCAGCACGATGAGGGAAATGAAGGCACCGATCATGAAGACTTCGCCGTGGGCGAAGTTAATCATGCCGATGATGCCGTAGACCATCGTGTAGCCGATGGCGATGAGGCCATAAACGGAGCCGAGGGTGAGCCCGTTGATGAGCTGGTCCACAAAATAGCCCACGGCGTTCCCCCTGCTTTGTACAGCCTCTTGCGAGCCGTCACGACACTAATCGCGGACGACGCTTTTGCAAGGGACCGGTCAGTGCGCCTGACCGACATCGCATGTGCGTGCGACCGGATGCCCCCTAAAGAGCACCCCGAAGGCCGCAGGGCAATGCCGCCGGCGCCAACGCAGTCTTCGCCGGCTGCCCTTTCGACCGCCGGCGAGCCTTCTGCTGCATCGCTGCGCGTATCAGCGCAAGGGCGCGATCGTCACCGTCAGCGGGGTGAGGCCCTCAATGGTCCCCTCGATGACGTCGCCCGGTACGACGGCCCCGACACCTGCCGGGGTGCCCGTCATGACGAGGTCGCCGGGCTCCAGCCGGTAGAAGCGCGAAAGGATGGAGAGCATGGGCGCCACCGGCCAGATCATGTCGGCGATGTCGCCGCGCTGGCGTGTCTGGCCGTTGACCTTGAGCTCCATCGCGGCCTTCGTGAAGGGGCCCATTGTTGCTGCCGGCGTGATGGCGCCGATCGGCGCCGACTGCTCGACATTCTTGGCGAAGTCCCACGGACGGGCCAGCTCCTTCGCCGCCGCCTGCAGGTCGCGCCGCGTCATGTCGAGGCCAACGGCATAGCCGAAGACCAGCTTGGCAGCGGCCTCCTCGTCGAGGTCCTGCCCCGACCCGTCGATCGCGACCACCAGCTCCAGCTCGTAATGATAGTTCTTCGTCTGCCGCGGATAGGCGATCTCGCCGCCGCCCGGCACCACCGTCTCGGCCCATTTGGTGAAGAAGAAGGGCGGCTCGCGGTCCGGGTCGCGCCCCATCTCGCGGGCATGCTCCGCGTAGTTGCGCCCCACGCAGAACACGCGGCGCACGGGGAAGCCGGCCTCCTGGCCCACCACGGGGATCACGGGCACGGGCGGCAGGGCGAACAATGTCTTCATCGAGGGCCTCTGGGAATCGTCGCAGGGCCTCCGCTATAGGCCAAGGACGCAGGCGCGTCGATGGCCTGCCGCGCCGTCAGTCCCGCGACGGCAGATGCGCGGAGAGGCTGTCGATGTCGATGAAGTGCCCTGCGCGCTCGCGCTTGGCCGCCAGATAGCGGATGTTCTCGCTCGTCGGCCGGCCAATGACGCGCTGCTCGGCGACGACGGCAAGGCCCGCCGCCTTCAGCGCCGCGATCTTCTCCGGGTTGTTGGTCATGATGCTGACGCTGGTGACACCCAGCTGGCGCAGCATCTCGGCAGCGAAATCGAACCGTCGCTGGTCGAGCCCGAAGCCAAGGATCTCGTCGGCGTCGTAGGTGTCGAAGCCCTGCGCCTGCAGCTTGTAGGCGCGCATCTTGTTGGCGATGCCGTTGCCACGCCCTTCCTGGTCCAGATAGAGCAGGATGCCGCCGCCGTTCCCCGCCATCCACTGCACGGTGCTGCGCAGCTGGTCGCCGCAGTCGCACTTGAGGCTGCCGAAGAGGTCGCCGGTGAGGCAGGCCGAATGCAGGCGCACGGGAACGGTGCGTGAGAGGTCCGGCCGGCCGACGATGATGGCCACCTGGTCGCGCAGGCCCTCACCGCCGCGGAAGACCACGAACTCCGTCTCGCCCGCGCCCTCAAGCGGCACCGGCGCGCGCCCGACAATGCGCAGCGCGCGCACTTGGCTCTGCCGGTAGGCGAGGACGTCCGCCTCACGCACGGCCACCACGTCGGCGAGCGCCGGATCGTCGGGCGACACCGACACCGTGACGACCGCCGGCAGGACGAGCGACAGGCGCGCAAGCTCGAGCGCGGCCTCGTCGAGCGGCTGCAGGCAGCCCACGGGCGCATCGAGCCGGGCATCGGGCGCGAGCGACAGGTGCGTCACGCGCTTCAGGTCGATTTCCGGCAGGGCAATGATGCCGGCGCTCCCGCGCTCGGCGCCCAGGCGGCGCAGGCGCGCCCTGGGCAACACCAGCCGGGCTCGGTCGGCGGCCTTGCGTTCCAGAGCCTTCGCAAGATCCTCGTTAAGGCCCTCGATCCCCACGGCCAGCAGCGAGACGCCGTCGCCGGTGATGCGGACGGGGCGCCCCGCGCGGAACTCCGCCAGCGCCCTCTCGACGCTGATCTGGCCGCGATCCTGGATGAAATCTGAACTCATCGACGGTGAACTCTCGTGGGCCATCGCTCCTGGCCGTGAAGCCTGCCGGTTTTCACGTACCGCAAAACAGACAACACATGTGCATCGAAATAAGATCCGGCAAGGCTCTACCTGTCGCCTGACGGTCCCGGTCTCCTGCATAGCCGGCCGTGCCATGGCGGCCCAGCCGTTGCCGATGTATGAACGGGACATGCCTTCGACGAACGAGGACACTCCCTCCGGCGGGACAGCATGCAGCAGCAAGAGGGCCCTGTGACCACACCCGACGAGATGGACGGGCGTTCCGCGCCGATGGACTGCTTATCACATCGCGCGCTCCAACGCATAGCGGATGTGCCGGAGGGCCGCAGCTTCGTCGTCGCACAGCTCGGCCAGTCGCTCGACGGGCGCATCGCGACGGCAACGGGCGACTCCCGATATATCAACCGCGCCGCGGCACTCGACCATCTGCACCGCCTGCGGGCGGCCGTCGATGCCGTGGTCGTCGGCGTCGGCACGGTCGTCGCTGACGATCCGCAGCTCACCGTCCGGCGCGTCCCCGGCCGCAACCCCGCCCGCGTCGTCCTCGACCCGCGCGGGCGCCTGCCGCCGGACGCCCGCTGCATGACGAGCCCGGACGCGCGGCGCCTCGTGATCCGCTCTGTCTCCGGCCCGTGTCCGGCCGGCGTCGAGGAGATCGTCCTGCCATCCGCCGCGGGCCGGCTCGATCCACACGCCATCGTCGCCGCCCTGGCCGCCCGCGGGCTGTGCCGGCTGCTCATCGAAGGTGGGGCGCGCACCATCTCCGCCTTCCTCGATGCCGGCTGCATCGACCGGCTGCACCTCCTCGTTGCGCCCATCATCATCGGCTCGGGCCGGGCCGGGCTCGAACTCTCGCCCATCGGCCCGCTGAGCGAGGCGATCCGGCCGCAGACCGACATCTACGTGCTTGCCGACGGGGACGTTCTGTTCGACTGTGATCTGAGGCGCTGCAACGGGGAGGCATGCTGTGTCCCCGAGACCGATGTACGAGGGCTACCGCCCGGCAGCTAAGTGGCTGCACTGGCTCACCGCCCTCGCCATTCTGACGACAATCCCGCTCGGCATCGCCATGGTCAACGCGGCGCCGGGCCCCACGCAGAACAGTCTCTACGACCTGCATCGCTCCTTCGGTGCGCTCGTCCTCGCCCTGGCGGCGGTGCGCCTTGCCGTGCGCCTGCTGAAGGGGGCGCCGGCGCCCCATCCGGCGCTCGGCCCGCTGCTGCGCGCACTATCGCTCACGGTGCACCGGGCGCTCTACGTGCTCATCGTCCTCGTGCCGCTGCTCGGCTGGGCCGGAACCTCGGCCTTCGGCGCGCAGATCACCGTCTTCGGCCTCTTCGTGCTGCCGCCGATCCTGCCCAAGGATGAGGCTCTGTCGGCCCTGCTGCTCAGTCTGCACAAGCTCGCCGCCTTCACGCTCGCGGCGCTGGCGGCGCTGCACATCGGCGCCGGCCTCTGGCACGGCTTCGTGCGCCGTGACGGCGTGCTGGCGCGGATGCTGCCCACCCGCCGCACTGACCCGCCGATGGCAGGGCGAGAAGATCGGCGTGGCCAATGAGGCAGCTCTCGGCAAGTCGGCGCGCCGCGCGCCAGGCGGCCAGCCGCTCGTCGGACAGTTGCCCCGTCTCGCCCGCCGCGGCGGCCGTCCCATCGGCGAGACTTGCAATCAGCGCCCGTTCCCGGCCGGTCAGCCGCCACGGGCTCTGCTCCTCGGAGACGGCATAGCCCGCCGCGCGGAAGCCGGCCGCGAGCAGCGCCGTCGCGTCCGGCCCGGCCGCAGGGCCAAAGCCCTTGTCCTGCCGCTGATGGGCGAGAAAGGCCCGGCGCACCGCCGCGTCGTCCGGGTGGGACGGCTCCCAGTCATAACGGCCGTCGAAGGTCAGCGCCGTGTAGAATGGCAGCCCCGCCGCCGCGACCGTGCGCACGAAGGCCGTGATCCACGCCGGCGATGCGAGATCGAAAAGCGCGGCTGCCGTGACCAGATCGACGGGCTCCACAAGGAGCGGCCCGACCCCGCCGGAAAGCTCGAACGCGATGAACGAAATCGCGATGCGCCGTCCGGAAAACGACAGCTCCAGCATGTCTTCCCCATCTCGCAGGACGGCATCCGCCCAGCGCCGGAGCTCCGCCCGCGCCTTCGCGAGCAGGAGCGGATCGTGGTCGACGAGCTGCCAGTGCTGGTTGCCCCCGAGATGCACCGCCATCGCCCGCAGGTTGGAGCCGGTCCCGCATCCAAGGTCGAGGACATGCACGGGCTGCCGGCCCGCGACCGCCGCCGCAGCCCTGTCGAGAAGCGCACGGCTGCGGGCGGCATGATCGGCCGGCTCGCGCAGCGCAAGCCAGTCGGCGGAAAAGCCGCTCATGCACCCTTCTCCCGGCCTGCGAGGGAGCGGACGACACCGGCGATGACCGCCGCAGTGTCCACCCAGCGCGGCAGGGCCTGCCCCGCACGCCAGGACGCCTCGGCCATGGCAAGGCGTCTTTCGCGGTCTCCAAGCACCGTCGCCAGTGCATCGCAGAGGGCGTCGGCGTCGCCCGGCGGCACCTTGAGCCCTGCGGCGTCGGGCACGCGCTCGTCCGCCGCGCCGACACGGGTCGTCACGATCGGCAGGCCACGCGCCAGCGCCTCCGTCAGCGCCATGCCGTAGCCCTCGTAGCGCGAGGCCATTACAAAGACGTCGGCCGAGGCGTAGAGACGCTCCAGAACCGCGTCCTCGCAGGTGCCCGCAAGCGCGATGCGCTCGCCGAGGCCGGCCTCTGCGATCGCCGCCCGCAGCCGCGCCGCTTCGTCCGGCATCCGCTCGAGGCTGCCGACAATGGTGGCGCGCCACGGCAGGACCACGAGCTTCGCCAGCGCCGTGACAAGCACGTCATAGCCCTTGCGCGGCGAGACGGACCCGACCGAGACGAGATGCGGCGGCTCGCCCCGGGCCGGGGCACGCGGGGCCGGATCGGTGCCGGGCTCCGCCACCGTCAGCCGTCCGGGCGCGACGCCAAACTCGCTCACCAGCACCCGCCCCGTCGGCACGCTTGATGTGATGACGGCATCCACCGCCGCGAGCGCCGCCTTCTCGCTGGCGAGCAGCCGCTGGCTGTCCGCTTCCGCGAGCCCCGTCTCGTGCCCGAGCGGATGGTGCACCAGGGCCACGCACCGCCTGCCGCAGTCGCGCAGCAGCGCGGGAGGCAGGACCCCGCAGGCAAGCCCGTCGATCAGCAGCACCGCATCGGGGGGCGTTGCCGCGAGGGCCGCGGCGGTCGCAGCAACATCCGCCTCGGAGGGAAAGGGGAAGGCGCCGGGCAGCGGCCGGTAGACGACATCGACGCCCTGCCCCGGCAGGTCGGCGAGCATGCGTCGCGCATAGGCGTAACCGCCCGTCGGGCTGGCGAGGTCGCCCGGTATGGCGAAGACGACATCAGGCACAGGCGACGGCTCCCTCGAACCACGCCCGTGCCACATGGCTCTCGTGCAGCGTCACGCGGATGTGATCGATGCCCTCGCCGCCCGGGCCCAGCGCACCGCTGCGCGCCGCCTCGGCCATCGCGTCGAAGATGTGGCGGCTCAGGAACTCCGTTGTCGTGTTGCGCCCGGCGAACTGCGGCAGCTCGTCGAGGTTGCGGTAGTTGAGGGGCGCGAGCACCGCCTTCAACGCCTCCGTGGCGCGTCCAATGTCGACCACCACGCCCTCGGCCATCAGCTCCGACCGGAAAAAAGCCACATCGACGATGAAGGTCGCCCCATGCAGGGCCTGCGCCGGCCCGAACAGGTCTCCGCGGAAACTGTGGGCAATCATGACGTGGTCACGCACCTCGACGGCATACATGGCCCTCTCCCTCAATCGCGCCGCTCATTGATAGCGCACCGCGGTCATCAGCCCCTGCGCCCCCTCATCGAGGATGGCCGGCAGCGCCGCGGGCAGATCGGCGAAGGCAACCTCGCCGGTAATGAGATCGTCGAGCCGCGGGTCAGCCAGCAGCGCGAGCGCCTTGGCGAGGCGTCGAGCCGGCTCCCAGCGCGGCCGGCGCGAGGCCGCCACCTGCCCCACCTGGGAGGAGACGAGCCTCAGGCGGCGGGCGTGGAACTCGCCGCCGAGATGGACCGACACCGCCTCGTCTCCATACCAGCTCATCTCGACGAGCGTCGCCTCGTCGCCGCACAGCTCCAGAGCCGTGGCAAGGCCGGCGGGCGTGCCGCTGGCGTGGATGACGACGTCGGCCTCGCCGCGCGCCCGCCCCGGCAGGGCGAAGCTGGCGCCAAGGCGCCGCGCCACCTCGGCCCGCGCGGGATCGGTGTCGACCACCGTCACCTCCGCGCCAGGCAGGCCCGCACACAGGAACGTGACCAGAAGCCCGACGACGCCTGCGCCCACCACCACGATCCGGTCGCCCGGCCCGGCGCCTGCATCCCACACGCCGTTCAGCGCCGTCTCCATGTTGGCGGCGAGAACCGCACGGCGCGCGGGCACAGCCTCGGGCACCACGGCGACGGCGACGGCGGGTGCCGTGAACAGCTGCTGGTGGGGATGGAGTGCAAAGACCGTGCGGCCGACGAGGTCAGCCGCCCCGGCCTCCACGACGCCGACAGCGCAATAGCCATACTTCACGGGAAAGGGAAAGGTCCCCTCCTGCATGGGCGCGCACATGCGCCGGTTGTGCCGAGGCCGGCACAGGCCGTTGAAGACGAGGCGCTCCGTGCCGCGGCTGATGCCGCTGAAGAGGGTACGGACCATCACCTCGCCCGCCCCGGGCACGACGGGCGCGACGGGTCGCAGCTCGGCGTGGCGCCGCGCCACGTACCACAGTGCGAAAATGCCGGAACCTTCGCCGTTGCTTGCGCTAATGCCCATCGCGCTTCCCTTCGTTCTGCCCTATATCGCCGCGGCACGGCAGAGGACGGTGCCCGATGACGGAATGGCTCGATCCTGCGACCCTCACGCTCGTCGAGGGTTCGTCCTCCCCATCTAAGACACCGGGCGGAATGCAGTCCACCGCCGCGCTGGCGTGGCGGCGGGCGCTGGTCGCGGTGCTCAACGTCGTCACGTGGGCCCTCCTCGGCGCGGCCATGGCGTGGATCCTCTCGGCCGGCGGGTGGAGCCTTCTCGACGGCATCCTCCTCACCTGCTTTTTTCTCGTAACGCCGTGGGTGGTCCTCGGGTTCTGGAATGCCGCGATTGGCCTGTGGCTGCTGCACGGACGCCGTGACGGGCTTGCCGAGGTTGCCCCCTTCGCCGGCGCCGGCACGTCGGGCGAACCGGTCTTCCTGCGCACCGCCGTACTGATGACGCTGCGCAACGAAGACCCGGCGCGCGCCTTCGCACGCCTCGCGGCCGTCGCCGGAAGCATCGCCCGCACCGGACAAGGCCACCACTTCGGCTATTTCGTCCTGAGCGATACCTCGCTGCCCGAGATCGCGGTCGCGGAGGAGGAGGCCTTCGCCGCCTTCCGCGCCTCGCTGGCAGACGGTGCCAGGGCCGTCTACCGCCGGCGCGAGGACAATGTCGGCTACAAGGCCGGCAACCTGCGCGACTTCTGCGCCCGCTGGGGCAACGACTACGAGCTGATGCTGCCGCTCGACGCAGACAGCCTGATGGCGGGGGAGACCATCCTCGCCATGGTGCGCATGATGCAGGCCCATCCCCGCCTCGGCATCCTGCAGAGCCTCGTCACCGGCCTGCCGGCCGCGAGCGGCTTCGCCCGCATCTTCCAGTTCGGCATGCGGCACGGCATGCGGGCCTACACCATGGGCAGTGCCTGGTGGACCGGCGACTGCGGCCCCTTCTGGGGTCACAACGCGCTCGTCCGCATCGCGCCCTATCGTGACGGATGCCGCCTGCCCGTCCTTTCCGGCCGCGGCCCGCTCAGCGGCGCCATCCTGTCGCACGACCAGCTGGAGGCCACCCTCATGCGCCGCGCCGGCTATGAGGTGCGCGTCCTGCCGGTCGAGGTCGGCAGCTGGGAGGAAAACCCGCCGACGGTGGTGGACTTCGTGCGCCGCGACCTGCGCTGGTGCCTCGGCAACATGCAGTACATCCGGCTCCTCGCCCTGCCCGGCCTGCATCCCGTCAGCCGCATCCAGCTCCTGTGGGCCACCCTGATGTTCGCCGGGCTGCCGGCCATGACGGCGATGGTCGCGCTGTCGCCGCTCGCCGTGCGCGAGGCGCAGTTGGCCGACGCCTTCCCCACGACCGCCGCCACTGCCCTCTACGGCACGTTCCTCTTCCTGTGCCTCTTCCCCAAGCTCGCCGGGCTCGCCGACATCGCGCTGAGGCGCGGCGAGGTTGCCCGCTACGGCGGGGCGATGCGCTTCGGCCTCTCGGCCTGCCTCGAGATCGTCTTCTCCTTCCTGCAGGGGGCTGTGTCCTCCTTCCGCACCAGCCTGTTCATGGCCGGCCTCCTCGCCGGGCGCGCGCATGTGGGCTGGAACGGCCAGGAGCGGGACGCGCATGCCCTGTCCTGGGTGACGGCGGCGGCCGGGCTGTGGCCGCAGACCGTGTTCGGCCTCGTCGTCTGTGGCGCGCTGGCGTGGATCTCGCCGGCGGCGCTCCTGTGGAGCCTGCCACTCACGGCCGGTTACCTGCTCGCCATCCCCTTCGCCGTCGTGACGGCGCGACCGGCCTTCGGCGCCTTCCTCGCGCGACACCGGCTCTGCGCCGTCCCTGAGGAGTTCGACGAACCAGCCGAGATCGCCGCCCTCGCCCGCCCGGCGCCGCCGCCCGTGGCCGTCGCCGCATGAGCCGGCTCCGCGCCACCCTCACCGAATGGCGCGGGCTCGCCCGTTCGCTCCTGCTCTATCACGGCAATCGCGCCCGCCATCGCGCGATGGATGCCCTTTACCGCCGCTTCCTCGCTGCGGGTGATCTCGCCTTCGACATCGGGGCCCATGTCGGCGACCGCACCTCCTCCTTCCGTCGCCTCGGCGCGCGCGTCGTCGCCGTCGAGCCCCAGCCCGGCCCGATGCGCCTCCTGCGTCTCATCCATGGCCGGGACAGGAACGTGACTCTGGTCGAGGCGGCGGTCGGAGCCGCGGAGGGCTACGTCACGCTCCACGTCAACAGCGCCAACCCCACCGTCTCCTCCGCCTCCGGGACTTTCCTCGCCGCCGCGCGCGAGGCCGACGGCTGGCGCGACCAGCACTGGGACCACACCCTGACTGTGGCGATGACGACGCTCGATGTGCTCATCGCCCGCCATGGCATGCCCGCCTTCGCCAAGATTGATGTCGAGGGCTTCGAGGACGCCGTGCTGGCCGGCCTGTCGCAGCCGCTGCCCGCACTGTCCTTCGAGTTCACCACCATCGCCCGCGAGGTCGCCATGCGCTGCCTCGACCGGCTCGCCGCGCTCGGCCCCTACCGCTTCAACCTGTCGCTCGGCGAGGAACAGCGCCTCGTCTTCCCCGAGCCCGTCTGCGCCGAGGCGATGCGGGATCATCTGGCCACATTGCCTCTTCGGGCGAATTCAGGTGACGTTTATGCGACACTCGCCGCAACGGGGCCCCGAGCGGCCCAGAACAGCATCTTCACAGGATAACGCATGTCGAGAACCATCCGGGGTCTGCTCGTCGCCGGCCTGCTCGCCGCCGCCGCACCCTCCGCCGGCGCAGCCGAACTCGCGGCCCGCGTCGACAACGAGAGCGAGCCCGTGCTGTGCGCGGAGAAGGACAACGTCAGCCTTACCTTCACCAACCCGCAGGTGCGGCACTTCCGCATCCGGGCGGTGCACCCGGCCTATCTCGGCATGCTCGACACCGACCGCTGGGCCGCGGACTGGACGAGCTGCGACATGTCGGGCGATCCCGTGCACGTGGCCGAGCCGCGCCGCGTCACCTTCTACGAGACGCCGGACCTGTGGCTCGTCGGCTATACCTATCCCTCCTTCTGGCGGCCGAACGACGTGCCGGTGCGCGTCGGCGACCGTGTCGAGCACGGCCTGCACCTCATCCAGGTGTGGGTGCGCCACAGGGAGCGCGCCGAGGAGGTGCTCGTGCTCTATCCGCCGGACGGCTACTGGCGGGCCCGCCCGATACCGCCCGGCGACACGCGCTGGACAGCCTACGGCAGCTCCTTTCTCGTCGGCCCGGTCAAGAACGAGGGCCGCCCCATCGTGGCGCTGAAGGAGGTCGTCTTCGATCCCGCAACGCGGACCTTCACTCTCGCCTTCGCCGACGGCGGCGAGGGCAAGGTGAGGCTCGCCGCCCTCGATGACGAGCACATCGTGCTCGACGTGTCATTCTCAGGCGACATGCCGCGGGACAGGCCTTTCGCGGCGCTGCGCTCGATGTACGTGATGGAGACCAATGCCGACACCGCCCGCGTCGCCTGGCGCACGCCCGGCGCCAGGGGCTGGGGCGAAGCCCCGGTCATGACCTTTCCGGGCGCCGAGGCGCTGGAACTCTGGACCGGACGGGTCATGCCGTCGCGTCACAACACCAGCGCACCGGACATGATCTTCGGCAATTTCTCGGACATGCCGCTGCTGCCGGACAGGCGCGACGCCCCTCCGCGGGAAGCCACGAGCGCGCCGCTCGCTCAATAATCCCATTCCATGCCGATGCCGACGGCGCTGGAGCCGTCGGCCCCGGCCTCACCCTGCACCTTGATGTGGTCGGTAATGTCGATATCGACCGTCACGCGGCTGGAGTCGGGTGTCGCTCCCTGCTTCACCCCGAGATAGATGTTGTCATTGATGCGCTTGCCGACGCCGACCGCCACATTGCCGCTGGCATCGGTGTCGATGTCGACCGCATCAACGCCGAGCGAGCGGCTGAGATCATCGAGCACACGATTGCCGCCGGCAAACTGTGCCACTGCCTGCGCCAGCTGCAACGCCTGCCCCGCCGTCAGGTTGCCCGAAGGCTTGCCGAAGAGCAGGCGCGCCAGGACCTCGTCCTGCGGCAGCTCGGGCGAGGAGGAGAAGCGTATCTGCGGGCTTGAGGCGATGCCGTCGACGGCAACGCGGGCCGTCACGTCGCCGGCCGGAGCCTCGGCCACGAAGTCGATCTGCGGGTCAAGCGTGCCGGGGAAGGTGACGTTGCCGCGCGTGAAGGTGAGGCGCCGGCCGAGCACCTGGAAGGTGCCGCGGCGCATGGAGAATCCGCCGTCGATGACCGGGTTGGACGACGTGCCGCGGATGGCGAGCGTGCCGCCAAGTTCGGCGTTGATGCCCTGTCCGCGCACCAGGACCCGCCCGGACGAGGCATCGACCGTGATGTCGAGCGCCGCGTCGAAGCCCCCGCCCGCCGCACGTGCGCGCTGCTGCCGCTCCTGCGCCCGGACGCGCTCGGCGACGCGCGGCGGCGCATTCTTGTGCCGCACCTCGATGGGCGTCACGGAGGGCGGCAACCGGTCGGGCACGAAAATCTGCAGGTTGTCCACCGTCACCCGCCCCGTCACGCGCGGCGCCGTGGCCATGGGGCCCGCGACGGAAAGGTCGAAGCCGACGATGGCGTTGGTCGTGTCGTTCGACACGAGCTGGGCATTCGCCGCCCGCAGGCTGATGCTGCCCGGAAAGCCCGCCGCCGGATCGAGCGCGATGCGCCCGCTGCCGGTGATCCGGCCGCCGTTGCGCGCCCGCGCCGCCAGGCTCTGGATGACAAGCTCGCGCTCGGAGCCCGTGACGGTCGCGTCGATGTCGGACAGGAGGATGCCGTTGACGACGTCCTCGAAGCGGCCGCCCGTGAGGCGCACGGTGCCCTCTGCCCGCGGCGCGGCGAAGGTGCCGGCGAGGCGCAGGTCCGCAGTGGCCGTGCCCCCATAGCGCTGCCCGTCCGCCGCCGCGAGACGGTTCGCAACGGCAAGGTCGATGCGGCCGGCGACGGCGAGGTCGAGATTGCCCTCAGCCGTCGTCGGCAGCGAGCCGGTGATGCGGATCGGCGCGTCGGAGATGCCCCGCACTGAGGCGTCGATGCCCGCCCGCCCGTCGGCCAGCGTGCCGTTTGCCTCCACGGCGAGCGGCGCCAGGCCCGCATCGCGGATCTGCGGCATGGTGAAGCCGCTGACCGAGAGGCGGTAGCGCCCGTCCGGCCGTGAAGGGCTGCCGGTTATCTGCGCCTCGCCGGAGAGCTGACCGGCAAGGCCGAGGCCCGGCGCCGCAAGCTCGGCCAGGGCAAGCGGCAGGTTGCGCATGGTGGCAGAGAGATCGAGCTGCTCGCCTGCCGAGCCAGACACAGCAAGCGAGCCGCCATTGGCGTTGAGCGTGAGGCCGCTGACGGCGACAGTACCGTCACGCAGGGTGAACACCGCCCCGCGGGCGACGGTGACGCGCTGGCCGCCGCGCGAGGCGCTGGCGCTGTCCAGCGTCACGACGGTCTCGTCCGGGCGCATGGCGAGCCGTGCGTCGGCGGCCACGTCGATGCCGCGCACGGAGCCGCCGAGGGAAAGGCGCGTCGCCTCGCGCGTGCCCTCGGCGGAGATCTCGGCGCGCGGCACGTCCACACCCGCGACAGCCAGCCTCTCGAGCATCACCTTGCCGTCGGCCGCGAACCGGCCGAGCACGTCACGCGCGCTCAGGTCGATGTCGGCCCTGGCGAGGGAGGCATCGAAGCCCGAAAAATCCGACACGCGCCCCTTGGCGACGAGATTCTGGCGGCCATCCTCTGAGGAAAGGGTCAGGTCGAGGTCCACGGCACCTGCCAGCTTCGTGAGCAGCAGCGGCGCGATGTCCGCAAGGTCTCCGGCCCGCAGCACCAGCCGGCCGCTCGTGAGCGAGGCCGGCGAAATGTCGAACGCCCCCTGCGCACGGACGGAGCCGAGCCCGATGTCGAGATCCGACACCCTCACCGCCCCTGCCGCATCGCGGGCAAAGCGGCCGCTGCCCGTCGCCGGCTTGCCGTCCACGCTGCCCGACAGGGAGAGCGTGCCGGTGGCGGCGCCCGTGAGGTCGCGGGCCTCGATGTCCGCCGCCAGCCGCTCGACGGGCCGGCCGAGCGCGCTCGCCCCGTCGATCACGAGGCGCAGGCGCGCATCGAGCGCATCAAGCGAGCCGGTCAGCGTCGCATCGACATCCGCGCGTCCGGTGACACGCGCGTCGAGCTGCGACAGGTCCGGCAGGTCCAGCTTGGCCGTGACATTGGCACGGTTCTCGGTCGCCGAACCGTCGGCGATAAGGCCCACGTGGGCGCCGGAGACGGTGAACCGTTCGAAGCCGAAGCTGCCGTCGGCATTGCGGCGGAAGCCGCCGGACAGGCGCACGTCGCGCCCAAGGAGGCCGTCGGCCTGCGCCACGCCGGTCTCGAGCCCGCGCGCCATGCCGTTGAGCGTCACCGCGAGCCGGGATAGATCGAAGCTCGCCGAGACGTCCCCCGTGAGCGCGACGACGCCGGCGAGCGGCCGGTCCATGAAGGCGCGCAGGGCAGCGAGGTCCGCCCGCTCCACATTGACCTTGCCGTCCACCGCTTCCGTGGAGACGGTGCCGGAGAAGGTGGCGGCGAGCGGCGCGAGGTCGAGGCGGAGGGCGGCGATGTCGGCGCCGTCCAGCGTCGCGGTGCCATTCGCGGTGAGGTGTGCCTCGCTGCCGACGACACCGGCAAGCTCGGAAGACTGTGGCGCGAGATCCCGCAGATCCGCCGTGAGGTCGAAGGCAAAGCGCGTGTCCGGCTGCAGCGGTGCGCCGTCCGCCTCGGCCCTGAGCCCGAGGATGGCGCGACCGATGGCGTTCTGCTCGATGGAAAGGCCGTCACCGGTGGCGGTTAAGGCGAGCCTCGGCCGCGACAGTGGGCCCTCAACGGTCGCCGTCGCCTCGAGACCCCGCCAGGACAGCGCGACGGGCGCGAGCGCCGCATAGGGCATGGCCGACGGCAGGGAGAGCGTGAGCCGGCCGCTGACGGCATCGCGAGCCTCGTCGAGCGTGCCCGTGCCCGTCACGCGGCCACCGGCCCCCTCGGCGAAGAGCTCGCCGACCTCGATGCGCCCGTCGTCAAAACGCTTCGCGCGCAAGTGCAAGGTGGCCTCGCCGGCTGCGAGCGGCGCGTAGCGATCCGGCAGCAGGGCGGCGATGTCGGCCGTGCCGTCGAGGGCGAGCTGCCGCCCGTCGGCATCGCGCGTGATGGTCGCCGTCGCCTGTGCGCGCGCGCTTGCGCCGAGCGTGAGCGCGAGGTCTCCGCGCCAGTTGTCGAGCGGGCCGTCCCCGCGCAGGGAGAAGTCGAGCGGCGGCAGGTCCGGCAGACCGGCAAGGCGAGACACGATGTCCCCCGCAGGCTCCACCGCCCTCACGTCGACGACGAGCTGCCCGGTGTCGGGCACGAAGCGCAAGGTGCCGTCCACTGTGGCCGCCACGCCATCCGTGCGCCGGATGGCGATCTCGCCCGACAGCCCGTCGGCAGGGTCGACGAGCCGCGCATCGCCGCTGACGGCGAGACTGACCGGTTCCCCCACCAGCGCTTCGCCGAGGGCGACCTCCTCGACGGCGAGACGCTCGACGATGACGCCAAACGGCAGGCGCGGCGGGCCCGAGCCTTCGGTGGCCGGCCCGGTGCCGGGAACGGGCGGGCGGGCCACCGCCACGCGGCCGGCCTCAAGGACGTTCACCTCCACGACCCCGGACAGGAGCGACAGTGGCCGCCAGGCAAGATGCGCCCGGTCGAGCGTCAGCCACACGCCCTCGCGGTCAGCGACGGAAACGTCGCTTACCGTCATGTCGAAGGGCAGCGCACCGTCGAGCCGGCCGATGGAAAGGCGCATGTCGGGGCCGCTCGCAAGGGTCTCGACGAGCCGCACGAGCTGCCCGCGCCCGACATCGGTGCGCAGCATCAGCACAGCGGCGACGGCGAGGAGGATCACCGCCCCGGCGACGGTGAGGAGAATGGCGCGGGCGACGCGGCCCGCCTTGCTCGAGCGGTGCATCAGAAGGCCTGCCCCAGGCTGATGTAGAGGCCGAAGGGCGGGTCACCCTTCTCGCGGTTAAGGCCCCGGGCGATATCGAGCCTCAGCGGCCCGATGGCGGTGTAATAGCGCAGGCCGATGCCCGCCGAGTAACGCATCGGCCCCTCGAAGTCGGGATAGCTCGAGCGATAGGCCATGCCCGCATCGACGAAGGGCACGATGCCGATGGTGTCCGTCACCTTCATGCGCAGCTCGGCCGAGGCCTCGAGGAGGCTGCGCCCGCCGATGGGCTGACCGAAGGCATTCGTCGGCCCAAGGCTCTGGTAGTCGTAGCCGCGCACGGACCCGCCGCCGCCGGCATAGAACCGGCGCGGCGGCGGGATGTCGCCGAGATCGGCGCCGATGAGACTGCCGAAGCCGACCCGTCCGGCCAGCACGAAACGCTCCCCGGAATCGATCGGCCAGTAGGCGGAGAGGCTCGCCTTGACCATGGTCATGTCGACGGTCGAACCGAGGAGGCTGGTGAACGGTTCCACCGTCACCGAGGCACGGATGCCGCGCTTGGGATCGAGCTTGTCGTTCGTGCTGTCGTAGTCGACCTGCACCGGCACGCCGACGAGCGTGTACCAGCGGCCGGTGTCGAACTCCGTGTCGTAGCCACGCAGGTACTTGGCCCGCTCGAGATCGAGACCGATCTGGCCCGACCACTCGCGCGTGAAGCGGCGCTTGAGCGCGACGGCGCCGACGAAGCCCTGGCGCGAATAGCTCTCCGTGACCTCGCGCAGGTAGGTCGCCTGCACGACGAGATCGTCCCGCGCCGTGATGATGCCAGGCTTGGTAAAGGTGGCGCCGAAGCGGTAGCCGAGCTTGTCCTGCCACTCGGCCTTCCTGCCCGTCACGCCGGCAGTTTTGATGTCGGTGCCCGACACCTGTGCATCGAGCCGCAGCCGCTCCGCCCCGCCGAAGAGGTTGCGATGGCCCCAGTAGGCGTTGATGCCTGGTCCCTCGGTGGTCGAATATCTGGCGCCGAAGCCGATGAAACGGCGCGCCCGCTCCTGCACCTCGATGGTGATCGGCAAGGTGCCGTCGGCGTCGAGCGCCTCGCCCTCGCGGATGCGCACGGAGCTGAAGACGTCATATTCGCCGAGCTCGCGCCTCAGCTCGGCCAGCGGCTCGGGCGAGAAGAGATCGCCCGTCTTGAACGGAACCCGTTCCTCGACGAAGGACGGGTCGAGCCGATCCGTCCCCTCGACCGTCACTCGACCGAAACGCGCCTTGCGCCCGGGCACGACATAGAACGTCACGTCCATCGTGTGGGTGGCGTGGTCGACCACCGCCTCGCGCCGCGGCACGGCGGCGAAGGCATAGCCCTCGTCGCGCAGGGCGGCGACGATGGCCCGCTCGCCGGCAAGCACCGCCGCGCTCTGGGCCGGCTCGCCCGGCGCCAGTCCGGCCGCGGCCCAGCCCGCGGGCGGCGGCAGCGGCCTGCCCGTCGCCTCGTCGACGATGGCGAGGCGCGAGAAGGTGAAGCGCGGCCCGAAGGTCACCGTGACGCGCACCGGCACCGATCCGGCGCGGCGGGCGGCATCGATGCGCTGCGGTGCCCGCGGCGAGGAGACGTCGACACCCGCCACGGTGATGTCGATGCGCGGCTGGTAATAGCCGAAGGCCGACAGCGCCCCGAGAAGCTGCTGCCTGTCGCCCTCGGCACGCCGCTGCAGCCCGATGGCGCCCGAAGGCGGCTCGTTCTTCAGCTTCTCGAGGTTGGAGAGCTCCTTCAGCCGCTCGCCGAGATCCTCGGTATCGCCGCGAAAGTCGAAGGTGACGTCATAGGTCACGGGGTCGGGAACCGGGAAGGCCGGGCCCTCCTCCTTCTCCTCCGCACCGAAGAGGCGCGCGAAGAAGCCGGGCCGGTCGTCGGCCTGCGCCTCGGCCGCCACGAGGACGAGCGCCAACGCGGTGCCGGCAGCGAGCCAGCTGCACCGTGGCGGGCGACCCATGCCGCCCTTCTCTTCCTTTGGCACCTGACTACGCAATACACCTCAGCCGCTCGCGCGGTCTCCTTCCGCCTCCCCCGGCTCCGCTATATTCGCCGGATTGCGCCGTAATCGAGGCACAAGACCCGGCCCATGGGCGGCGCACGCATCTTTGCCGGTATCTTGCACGATAAGGTGCAGAATTCGCTAACGATGCTTGCGATCAGTTCTCGCCACCGTTCGCCGCCAGGAAGGCCTCGTAGCGGGCCTTGTTGGCCTCGTTTGGCGGATAGAGGCCCGGCAGTGCGGCGCCGTTCTCGACCTCCCGCATGATCCAGTTCTCAAGCTTCTCCTGCGCCACCGCGGCCTTGACCACGTCGTCGAGGAGGGCGCGCGGAATGAGCACAGCCCCGTCCTCGTCGGCCACCACGATATCATTGGGAAAGACGGCAACGCCGCCGCAGGCGATCGGATCCTGCCAGCCGACGAAAGTGAGGCCCGCGACGGAGGGCGGCGAGGCCGCGCCCCGGCACCACACCTTGAGGCCGGTGCCGAGCACGCCGGCCACGTCGCGCACCACGCCGTCGGTAACCAGGGCGGCCACGCCCCGCTTCTGCATGCGCGCGCAGAGGATGTCGCCGAAGATGCCGGCATCGGTGACGCCCATGGCATCGACCACTGCGATGGCCCCTTCCGGCATCGCCTCGATGGCGGCGCGGGTCGAGATGGGAGAACCCCAGGATTCCGGCGTCGCCAGATCCTCCCGCGCTGGCACGAAGCGCAGCGTGAAGGCCGGGCCGACCACACGCTTCTGCCCCGGCGCGAGCGGACGCGTGCCCCGCATCCACACGTTGCGCAGCCCCTTCTTGAGCAGGACCGTGGTCAGCGTGGCGGTGGAGACTTCGGCAAGGGCGGCGGCGACGGCGGGATCGAGGCTCATGGCGGTCCTGTGGCAGTTGGGGTGGCCCGGCGAGACAACGGGCGGGAGCCGAAGTCATAGGCCCTGCGGGCGGTGCCAGGCAACCGCCGCACCTGGGCGCCGGTTGCAACACACGCGGCTCACACCCCGCGCCAAGGGCGGCGCCGTCTCCCGCTTGCCGAGCTGGCACGCCCCATGCACGCTGATGCCGCCTGCCGGCACGGGCGGGCGATTCACCGGGAGCTGGGCATGGGTGCAATCCTCTGGGAGTGGCTCAACTTCGGCGTACGCTGGCTGCACGTGATCGCCGGCATCGCCTGGATCGGCTCGTCGTTCTACTTCGTGCACCTCGACCTCAGCCTCAAGCCGCGCAAGGGCCTGCCCGAGGAGGCCTACGGCGAGGCCTGGCAGGTGCACGGCGGCGGCTTCTACAACATGGTGAAGTATCTCGTTGCGCCGCGGTCGCTGCCGGACAAGCTGACGTGGTTCAAGTGGGAGGCCTATACCACCTGGCTGTCAGGTGCGGCGCTGCTGGTGCTCGTCTACTACATGGGGGCCGAGCTCTACCTCATCGACGAGAGCGTCCTGCCCCTGCCCGCCTGGGCGGCAATCGCCCTTTCGGTCGGCGGCCTCGCGCTCGGCTGGCTCGTCTACGACGGCCTGTGCCGTTCGCCGCTCGGGCGCAACGACACGCACCTTGCCATCGCCGGTTTCGTCTTTCTCGTCGCGCTTTCCTACGGCTTCAGCCACGTCTTCTCGGGCCGGGGCGCCTTCATGCAGATGGGGGCGCTCATCGGCACGATGATGGTGGCGAACGTTTTCCTCGTCATCATTCCCAACCAGCGCAAGGTGGTGGCGGCGCTGATCGCGGGGCAGACGCCAGATCCCTCCCTCGGCGCGAAGGGCAAGCAGCGCTCGCTGCACAACAACTACCTGACGCTGCCGGTTGTCTTCGTCATGATCGGCAACCACTACCCGCTCGCCTTCGCGACGCAGTATTCCTGGGCCATCCTCGCCTGCATCATCGTGATGGGCGCGCTCATCCGCCACTTCTTCAACACCATGCACAAGACGGGCGAGATGAAGACGTGGCCGTGGTTCGTCTCCGCCCTGCTGATGCTGCTCGTGATGTTCCTGAGTGCGCTCGGGCCGAAGGGGCCGGTGCGCGGCACCATGGACGCGGCTGCACCGGCCGGGCCGGTGACCTTCGCCCGCGTGGAGGAGATCGTCACCAGCCGCTGCAGCATGTGCCATGCGATGGAACCGGTGTGGGACGGCGTCGTCGTGCCGCCGAAAAACGTGCTTCTGGAAAACGGCGACGAGATCCACCTGCGCGCCCACGACATCGCCATGCAGGCCGCCTTCACCCACGCCATGCCGCCCGGGAACGTCACGCAGATGACGCCGGCCGAGCGGGCTGTGCTGGCGCGCTGGTTCGAGGACGGGGCACGGCGAGAGTGACCGGCGCCGCCGCGCCGGTCGTCACGCCGCGACGGTAGCCTTCGCGTCGGCCAGAGCCGCAAGGCCGCGGGCGCGCGCGAGGCAGGCCGGCAGCTCCGGGTCAAAGCGTTCCGTGATCTCCATGATCATGGTCGTGCCGGCCGGGAAGGTCAGTTCCTGGAAGATCTCCTCCCACGGGATGTCGCCCCAGCCGAGCGGCATGTGCAGGTCACCGATGCCGAGGGCCATCGGCTCGCCTTGGTGGAAGAAGCGCGTCATCGTGTAGGGCCGGCCGAAGGAATCATGCACGTGCAGGTGCCCGGCAACAGGCGCCATGGCGCGGATCTCCGCCCGCCAGTCGAGGCCGCGGCGCGTGGATTCGATGTAGGCGTGACTGAAGTCGATGAGGGCGCACAGGTTCGGATGGCCGATGGCGGCCACCGTCGCCGCGACATCGGAGGGTGTCTTGCGGTATTCGTCGTCGCTCATGGCGAAGATGTTCTCAAGCGCGATGCGCACGCCGTAGCTGCGCGCAACCTCCGCCATTTCGGCGAGCGCGTCGCGCTCCATTGCCTCGATCCGCGCCAGCTCTTCGGGCCCCTTCCTGGTGGCGACGCCGGAGTGATGCACGAGAACGCTCGCCCCCACGCGGTCGCACAGCTCCAGCATCGCGCGCATCGCCGCCTTCTGGTAGGGCAGGTTCACCTCGTCCATGAAGTTGGAACAGACGAGGCCGTGCACCGTGTAGCCGAGATTGTAGCGCTTCGTGATCTCGACGAGCCTCGCGGCGCGCTCCGGCAGCACGCGACCGCCGGCGACGAGATCCTCACTGTAGAGCGACAGCTCGGCAATATCCGCGCCGAGGTCTGCATAGCGGGCCAGCGCCCGCTCCAGCACCGAAAGGTCGCCAGTGCCGTTGCCGGTGCAGAAGCCGACGCCGGCGATGATCTTGCTTGCGTGCGCCATGTCCCTTCCATCCTCCCTCGGGTTGTGCAGGCAGCGACAACCGCCCCTTCCTGCCATCGAAGCAACATCGGTCCGGCAGCACCAGCGCGACAGGGGCAGGCCGGCCATGCGCAGGCTTGTGCGAGGCGTTTTCTAATGCCCCTGTCTGACAGTTCTGTTTCAGTCCGCCGGGTTCGCCGCCGCCGGCAAGGCGCAGGGCAGGGCCAGGACAACCCGAAAGAAAACGCCGCCCCGGGGGCGGCGTCCGTCAGCTTTCGGCCTTCTCGTAGGTGTAGCGGAAGTCGCAGTGGCTGGCGCCCTGCATGATGGTCTGCGAGCGGGCGAGCTTGAGGCGCTTGTCGTAGCCCTCGCAGAAGGTGCCGTCCCGCTGGCACGACAGCAGGTGGCCGATCTCGCCGAGCCCCATCTGCCGATACATCTCGGCATAGCGGCAGCGTGTGACGTTGAACGAGAACGTCGTATCCGTCTTCTCGATCACGTCGATCTCGAGGGCGTTCTCCATGGTCCACAGCGGCTGCAGCGCGGCAAAACTCTCGATGGAGGTCTGCCCGTCCTGCATCGCGGCGAAGCGCGCCCCCTGCTCGATGGACGAGCGGCGCACCGCGTCGGCCACCGTCTTCTGCGCCACCTCGAGGCCGTGACTCTCCTTCAGCGTCTCGTAGACGTGCTTGAGGATCTCGGCCTCGATGCGCCGGCGCTCGATCATCGGCATCGGGGCGGAGGTTGCTGTTTCCCTGGCGGTCGTGTCCTTGGCTGAAGCCATCATCCTCTCCTTCCCCCGGCGACATGGCCGCCGAGATAGGCCTCGACGATACGCGGGTCGCTGGCCAGTTCAGCGGCCGGCCCGGAGAGGACGACGCGCCCGCTCTCCATCACCGCGGCCCTGTCAGCCACCCTGAGCGCCCCGCGCGCATTCTGCTCGACGATCAGGATCGACACGCCCTGCTCGCGGATCTGCGCGACGAGATCGAAGATAAGCTTGACGAGCTTGGGCGCAAGGCCGAGCGAGGGCTCGTCGAGCAGGAGCACTCGGGGGTTGCGCATCAGGGCGCGGGCGATGCACAGCATCTGCTGCTCGCCGCCCGAAAGCGAGCCCGCCGCCTGCCCCATACGCTCGCCGAGGATGGGAAAGAGCTGCAGCACCTCATCGAGGCGGGCGAGGCCGTGCGGTCCCCCGCCGAGCACCAGGTTCTCGCGCACGCTCATGGTGGCGAAGATCTGCCGCCCCTCGGGGGCCTGGCAGAGGCCGCGCGCCACGATGGTGTGCGAGGGCGCATTGGTGATGTCCTCACCGGCGAGCGTGATCGTGCCACGCTTGACGCGGTAGATGCCCGAGAGCGCACGCATCAGCGTCGTTTTGCCGACGCCGTTGGCGCCGAGCATGGCGACGATCTCGCCCTCGCCCAGATCAATGTCGATGCCGTGCAGGATCTCCTGCACGCCCATGGAGACGTGAAGGTCGCGGACTTCGAGAAGCGCCATGCCCTATTCCTCCACGCCGAGATAGGCCTCGAGCACGGCCGGATCCTTGCGAACCACCTCCGGCGGCGCATCGGCGATCTTGCGGCCGCTCGCGAGCACCACAACCCGCTGGCAGATGCCCATGACGAGCCCCATGTCATGCTCGACGAGCAGCACCGTCATGCCCGCGCCGTGCAGACGCTGGATGAAGGCCGCGAGTTCGCGCGTCTCCGTATCGTTGAGGCCGGCCGCCGGCTCGTCGAGAATGATGAGCTCCGGCTCCATGGCAAGCGCACGTGCGATCTCGAGATACTTGCGCCGGCCATAGGAGATGTTGGCTGCAAGCTCTCCGGCGAGATCCTGCAGCCCCACCTGCTCCAGCGCTGCCCAGGCCCGGCGCGAGATGGCCTCGCTGCGTGCCCTGCCGCCGAACACGGCCTCCGCGGCGCTGACGCCCAGCATGCCCGCCGCCCCGACCGAGACGTTGTCGAACACGCTCATGTTCGGGAAGATGCGCAGGTTCTGGAACGTGCGGGCGATGCCGAGCCGCGCGATGCGGAAGGGCTTCAGCCCGTCGATGCGCCGGCCCTTGAAGTGGACCGCGCCCGAGGAGAGCGGCGTGAAGCCCGAGATGAGGTTGAACAGCGTCGTCTTGCCGGCGCCGTTCGGGCCGATGACGCCCACGAGCTCGCCCTTGGCGACCGTGGTCGAGACGTTGTCCACGGCGGTGAGACCGCCGAAGCGGCGCGTCGCGCCGTCGATGGTGAGAAGCGCCGTCATCGCCAGCCCACCTCCGGGCCCGCCTTGGTCCCTTCGCCGCGCCAGGCGCCGCCGAGCTGCCGCCGCACGAGGTCGAGCGCCGAGACCTCGCCGATGATGCCCTTGGGCATCAGCAGGATGGAGAAGAACAGGACCCCGCCCACGATGATGTTGCGGAAGTCTCCGACGGGCCGCAGAACCTCCGGCAGCAGGATGAGAATGAGCGCGCCGATGACAGCGCCCGGCAGGCTGCCGAGCCCGCCCACCACGACCATCGCCAGGATGAGGATGGACTGCGGAAAGGCGAAGTCCGCCGGCGAGATGTAGCCGGCCGTGTGCGCCCACAGCGCCCCGGCGATGCCGGCAAAGAAGCCCGACACAGCGAAGCTCTCGATCTTCAGCCGCACGGTGTCGAGCCCCATGGCATCGGCGCACTGGTCGTCCTCGCGCAGCGCGCGCAGCGCGTTGCCGTAGTAGGAGTGCGACAGGCGGTGGATCACCCACAGCGAAACGAGGGTGATGATCGCCACCACGAAATAGGCAGGTGCCGAAGCCGACAGGTCGTAGCCGAAGAGCTCGAGGCCGCTGGTGACGAGGATGCCGTTCGGCCCCTTCGTCACCGGCACCCAGTTGAGCATGACGAGATAGATCATCTGCCCGATGCCGAGCGTCGCCACCGCGAAATAGATCGACACGAGCCGCATCGTCGGCAGCGCCACGAGGACGGCGACGAAGGCGGCGCTGAGCCCGGAGAGCGGCAGTGTCCAGCCGAAGGTCAGACCCGCCTCGGTGGCGAGCAGCGCCGCCGTGTAGGCGCCGATGCCATAGAAGGCGGCATGGCCGAGCTGAAGCAGGCCCGCGACACCCGTGACGAGATGCATGGAGGCCGCGAGCAGCACGAAGATGAGCGCGAGGTTGGCCACCTGGTAGAGGTAGCTGCGATCGAGGGCGCCGAGCACGGCAGGCACGACCCCGAGGACGAGGACGAGCGCGGCCGCGACGACGAGAAGGGGGCGCAGACGGTCAGACACGGTCGCGAGCTCCGCCGAAGATGCCGCGCGGGAAGAAGATGAGCGTCACGATGAGAAATCCGTAAGCCACCATGTCGGCCCAGACGGAGGGCACGAAGATGGTTGCGATGCTCTCGCTGAAGCCGAGGATGAGCGCACAGATGACGGCACCGGGAATGGACGAGAGCCCGCCCATGACCATGGCCACGAAAGCCTTGATGCCGGGAATGAACCCCATGCTCGGAAAGATGGCACCATAGTAGAGGCCGACGAGGATGCCGGCCGCAGCCCCCATCATCGACCCCACGGCGAAGGTCCAGATGATGGTGCGGTCGGTATTGATGCCGACATATTTGGCGCCGAGCGGGTTGCTGGAGACGGCGCGGATCGACAGCCCCACGTTGGTGCGCTTGAGGACGTACTGCAGCCCGCCCAGCATCAGCGCCGCAACGACGAAGATGATGACGTCACCCGAGACGATGGTGACGGGGCCGAGGCTGATCGGCTTGTTGAGCAGCCGGTCAAGCGGCACGGTCTGGAACTGCGAACCGAAGCCGATCTCGATCGCCTCACGCACGATGATGGACACGGCGAGCGACGACATCAGCGTCGCCTCACGCATGGCACGCGACTTGAGCGAGGCCTCGTCGCTGAATCGCCGGAAGGGCTTGAATGCGATGCGCTCCAGCCCGACACCAGCGAGCGCGCCCACCGCCACGACGATGAGTAGCACGACGAAGAGCGGCGGCGCGAAGGCGGTGATGACCACGAGCCCGGCGAAGGCGCCGATCGTGTAGACCTCGCCATGCGCAAAGTTCACGACGTTGAGCACGCCGAAGATCAGCGTGAAGCCGATGGCCATCAGGGCATAAACCATGCCGAGCGAGAGGCCGATGGCGAGCTGCTGGAGATAGTAATCCATCGGGACCGCGAGGTTGGGGCGGCAAGGCCGCGGGATTCAAGCGTTGTCGCAACCGGGGTTCCGGTGTCGGCCGGGCCACGCCCGGCCACGCCGCTCCCGTGCCCGCGGCAGGCGCGGGCACGGCGCGGCGGACGGACGGGCCGCTGCTTCCGGCCCGCCGCCCCCTCCGGTTCAGTCGGTAACGGCGACGAACTGGCCGTTCTTGACGACAGCCTTGGTCAGCTTCTTGGCCGGCTCGCGGTTGGCGTCGAAGGTGGTGTCGCCGGTCACGCCCGGGAAGTCCTTCGTTGCGGCGAGCGCATCCCGCACCTTCTGGCGCGTCGGCTCCGGCCAGGCCTTCTCGACCGCAGCGAGCATGATGTTGACGGCATCATAGGCCTGGGCCGGGAACTGGCCGGGCTCGGCCTGGCCTGTCTTCTCCTTCCACGCCGCAACGAACTCCTGCACGTGCGGCGCCGGGTTCGACGGCAGGAAGGTCGCCGTCAGGTGCATGCCCTCGGCGTCGGCGCCGGCGAGCTCGATGAGCTTCTGGTTGTAGGCGGCCGATGTGGAATAGACCGGGATGTCAACGCCGAGCTGCTTCATCTGCTTGAGGAACTGGGCGCCGTCCTCGTAGAAGAAGCCCGTGTAGATCGCGTCGGGCTTCTCGCGCGCGATCTTCGTGATGATCGGCCGGAAGTCGGCGAGGCCGCGGTTGAAGAACTCGCTGAAGACGATCTCGCCGCCCTTGGCCTTCACCTCGTCAGCGAAGTTGGAGACGACGGTCTGGCCCCAGTCGGTCTGCTCCGCGATGACGGCGATCTTCTTGAAGCCGCGCTCGAGCATCCAGTTGGCGTTGTAGGGCCCTTCCTGCGCCTGGGTCGTGATGTTGCGGAACTGCCATTCGGAAATCTTGGCATAGTCCGGGTGCGAGGCCGTCTGCGAGAGCTGCGGCATGCCGGCGCTCTTGTAGACCTGCGCCGAGGCCATGGACACGCCCGAGGTGAAGTCGCCGAGCACGCCGACAATCTCCTTGTTGTCGACGAACTTGCGCGCGATGGCGATGCCTTCCTTCGCGTCCGAGCGCGAGTCCTCGAAGATGATCTCCACCTTGAAGGGCTTGCCCGAGGAGTTGAACTTGGCGAGCGCGATCTCGGCCGCGTTCTTGAAGTCCTGGCCGTACTGGGCCGTGTTACCCGTGAGCGGCAGCTGATAGCCGAGCTTGACGACCGGTTGCTGGGCAAACGCCATGCCGCCCGAGGCGACGAGCGCGGCAAGCCCCGCACCGATCAGAAGATTCCGCCTGTCCATTTCAATCGCTCTCCCCAATGGTTCCTTGTGCTTCAGGCTGCCTTGCCGGGCAGGACCCTGAGACGGCAGCAGCCGGTCTCGCCCGGCTTCCATGTCTCGCCGGCAAAGGTGAAGCCTGCTGCGGTGAACAGACCTGTGTCGATGGCACCCGCCATGCGGCACAGTTTGCGCACGTCCTCGTCGGAACGGCCCATCTCCTGCCAAGCCTCCTTCAGCGGGCAGCGGTGGAAGTAGATTTCCAGCTCCTCGCCGTCGCAGCGCCGCACCTCGGGCGCGAACATGCGCTCGCCCTCGATGATGCCGCCGAGGAAGGCATCCTTCAGGCCGCAGAGGTCGCCCGGGCCGTAGTCCTTGAAGTGGCGCCCCATGTCCTCGCCCATGCGGCGCGTCGCCTTCATGCCGAGCTCGAGCGCCTTCTCCTCCCCCAGCTCCTCGCGCAGCGTGTCGAACATATAGGCATAGGCCGCGGCGCGCATGGCGAAGGCCCGGCGCAGGAGGTTTATGGTGTGGTCGTCGGTCTTGTCCGCCATGTCGTCCCCTTCCGCTGCAGGCTCAAACCGATTCAAGCGATTTCACGGGCATCGCGCCAGCGATAAAGAACCAGATTGAGCGGCGCGACCCGCCGCAGCAAGCCGTGCAGCGGCAGCGGCCGCGGTTCGGTGAACGGCAAGGCAACTTCCGCGCCAGAGACGGCGCGCGCCAGTTCGCGGCCAATGCTGATCGACAGCGCGACCGCCCGGCCGTTGCAGCCGGCCCAGGCATAGGCATCCGGCCCGAGGCGGTGAAAGCGCGGGAAGTAGTCGGTCGTCATGCCGATGTAGCCGTTCCACACGTAGTCGAAACGAACCTCCCCGATCTGCGGGAAGATGCGCCTCAGCCGCTCGCCGATGCGGCGGCGGAGCCGGTCCGCCCCGTTTATCGGCGAAATGAGGGCCCCGCCGGTCACCAGCCGGTTGCGTGCGTCGTAGCGCATGAACCAGAGATCGCCGTGCGTGTCGGACACGGCCTGCCGGCCGGGAATGATCGAGGCGCGCAGCTCCTCGCCGAGCGGCTCTGTGGCCATCTGCCACGACAGCACCGGCACCACCTCGTGCGCGACGGAGGGCGCGAGCCCCCCGGCGAACTCGCCGGTATAGGCATTGGTGGCGAGCACGAGCGCCCTCGCCCGCACCTCCCCCTGCGGCGTCGTGACGCGCCAGCCGGAGCCGTCGCGCGCGATGGACAGGGCGGGCGTGCCGGCAAAGATGCTCACGCCGCGGGCAGCGGCGGCACGCGCCAGCCCCCGCGCCAGCGCCAGCGGGTTGATGTGCCCGCCGGTGCGATTCCAGAATCCGCCATACCAGGCGTCTGAGCCGGTCATCCGCCGCACCTGCTCGCGGTCGAGCAGCTCGACGGGCGCGCCATGGCGGCTCCACTGGGAAAAGCGCGTCTCCGCAATCTTCATGCGGCCGGGCGAGTGCACGGGCTGGATCCAGCCCGTCTGCTCCGCCTCCGCCGGAATGTCGAGGCGGCGCACGAGATCGAACAGGACGGAGGCACTGTCGCGAAGCAGGGCGACGAAGCGCTCACCGGCCGCGCGGTGCTTGGCGACGATATCGTCCGGGTTCGGGCGCGTCAGGGTGGGAATGACCTGCCCGTTGTTACGCCCCGAGGCGCCCCACCCCGGCGCTGCCGCCTCGAGAAGCACGACGTTCTTGCCGTCCTCCGCGAGATGAAGCGCCGTCGACAGACCGGTAAAGCCGCCGCCGATGACGACGACATCGCCAGTCGCGGTTCCCGCCAGCGCTGGATAGTCTTCCCCTGAAGGCGTCACGGCTGCCCACAGCGACGGCGGCCAGGCCCGATCCATACGCTCCACTGCCCCCCTCCTCGTCGCGCCGCAGGATCAACCCGCGGGCGTCTCAAAAACGCAACCTATTCAACATTTCGCGACGGCCGCAAGCGCTAATTACACTTCTCTCGACAAATTATTTTAATTTTGCGATTGAAGCCGTTAATTAACCGACAGCCCAAACGAGAACGGCCGCCCGCGCATCGCGCGGGCGGCCGCCAGTCTGCCTCAAAGGGCGTCCGGTTAGAACTTGTAGTTGAGCCCGGCGCGGACCACGCTGAACTGCGTGTCGCTCTTGAGCGTCAGAGTGTCGCCGGCGAGCGCGGCGTCCGTGCCCGTGTAGCCGAGACGCGTGTTCTTGTCGCCGAGGTCGACGTAGAGATACTCGCCGCGCAGCGTCAGGTTGTTGGTGATCGCGTACTCGAGGCCCGCGCCCAGCGTCCAGCCCCACTGGGTGTGGTTGCCGCGGCCGGCCCAGGAATCCTCGCCGATGTCGTCGGCCACCGACATGCGGTGCTTGACCTGGCCATAGGCAAGACCACCGGTGGCGTAGACGAGGAGGCGCTCGGTCGGCGTGAAGCCGAGACGCGCACGGACGGTGCCGTACCAGTTCACCGTCGCCTTGGCGAAGACGGAGCCGCCGTCACCCTCGTGGTCAACGACCGTGCCGGCGATGCGGCGGTTGACGTTGATGTAGTTGAAATCCGCCTCGGCGCCGAGGACGAACTGGCCGATCTGGTAGTTGTAGCCGATCTGCGCACCGCCAGTGAAACCACCGCTGTCGGACTCACGCAGGCCGAGAGCCGCGCCCAGGTTGATCGACTGGAGCGTATCCTCGTCGCGCACGTGCAGGGAGCCGTGCTCCCAGGCACCGCCGATGTTCACACCGGCATAGAAGCCGGTCCAAGTGAAGATCGGCGCCACAGCAGGCGCGGCGGGAGCCACATGCCGCGACGGCAGGTCAGCAGCAAGGGCCGGGCCGGCAATGGCAAGGGCGAGGATGGAAATGGAAGTGCGAAGTGCACGCATCGGTAACCCCCAATGTAAGAGTACACGCACCATACGCATGCCGCGTAATTATGCAATTGAAATCTACACTATGCGCACCCAGAGCGATAAAACGGGCAGATTTAGCTAAATTTTCGTAAATTTCGGCGATCGACCACCGCCATTCGCGCCGCTTTCCGCCCATCCGAGAGCATCATGGCGCCCCCCCGGCACGGAAACGCCCCTGTCGCGCTTCCGGCCACACCGGATCGCGATTCGCGCTACGATTCCATGCCGCGGATGAGCAGACGACGGTCCGCGAGGCGAAGATCGCGCCGGCGAGCGGCCGGAACCGCCATTTTCCCGCCAGACAGGCCCTACCGCTCCTCGCCGCCGAAAGCTGCGGAATACTGACGAATACCATCCGTCTGCGAGTAACCGCGCCATATGCCGACGCCGCAGCACTCGCGGAGCAGAGAAGAAACGTCTTGCGAAGAGGGGATCGCTGCCCGCGCGGGGCGGTAACACTGCCTGCTTCACCGGCGCCCGAAAGCGTCGCAGCGACATTGGCTAACCCGCTTGGCTAACCGCCCGATAAACCACTGAAGCACGAAGGGAATGGCGCTCCCAAGGGGACTCGAACCCCTGTTTTCGCCGTGAGAGGGCGACGTCCTAGACCGCTAGACGATGGGAGCGTCTCGCGAGCGCCGCCTCTATATCGAGGCTTTGCTCCCCGTTCAAGCCCCTGGCGCGGACTTTGTGTCGAAAAGCGCCAATCCTCCCACAGGCTGACGCTGGCGGCAGCCCCGCAGAAGGCTTGACTGCCCGGCCGGAACGGGCGACGAGCGCGCATGGGACATGAGATGACGGATGCCGGGCAAATCATCCATCTGACCGCCACGGCGGAAGATGCCGGGGTGCGGCTCGACCGGGCGCTGGCGCTGCGGCTGCCCGAGCTGTCGCGCAGCCGCATCCAGCAGCTCATCAAGGACGGCTGCGTCACGGTTGGCGGAGCGACCGAGACCAACGCGTCGCGAAAGCTCGTCCCTGGCCTTGCCCTTGCGGTGGCCGTGCCGCTGCCGGTGGCACCGGAGCCGGCCGGCGAGGACATCCCCCTCACCGTCCTCTACGAGGACGATTCGCTCATCGTCATCGACAAGCCGGCCGGGCTCGTCGTGCACCCGGCCCCCGGCAACGAGTCGGGGACCCTCGTCAACGCGCTCATCGCCCATTGCGGGGCGAGCCTCTCCGGCATCGGCGGCGTCCGGCGCCCCGGTATCGTGCACCGGCTCGACAAGGACACGTCCGGCGTCATGGTGGCGGCGAAGACCGATGAGGCGCACAAAGGGTTGAGCGCCCAGTTCGCCGACCACGGCCGCACCGGCCCGCTGCACCGCGCCTATGTGGCGCTGGTGTGGGGCGTGCCGCAGCCGCTCGCCGGCACCATCGATGCACCGATCGACCGGGCGCCGCACAACCGCGAGAAGATGGCCGTCGTTCGCCCCGGCCATGGACGCACGGCGATCACACACTATATTGTAGAGGAGCGCTTCGCCGCCGGGGACGCGGCGGATGTGGCGAGCCTCGTGCGCTGCCGGCTGGAAACGGGGCGCACGCACCAGATCAGGGTGCATCTCGCCCATCGCGGACATCCGCTTCTCGGCGACGAAACCTACGGCAGCGGCTTCCGGACCAAATCTGCCCGCCTCGGGGAGCAGGCGCGCCAAGCCTTGGGCGCGCTCTCCCGCCAGGCGCTCCACGCCGCCGAGCTGGGCTTCGCTCACCCCGTGACGGGTCGGGAAATGCGCTTCGAAAGCCCGCTGCCCCCGGATCTGCAGCGACTGATCACCGCACTGCGCGCGAACGCCTGAGCGCGCGGCGCGGCGTTCGTCGTGTGCGCTGGCGCACATGCTGGAGGAAACCAAGGGCAGAAAGTGCAGTTCTGAGACAGTCGGACGCCCTCTTTCGGACAACGTGTTCGCGGATGTAGGGTGTTCAGGGACGGCTGGCCAGGGGGCGGCCGTCATACGGCCTGCCAAGAGGGGGCCGAAAGGAGGTGAACATGGCTACCGGCGCACTTCCCACGCTCGCCAGCGAAGGCGGGCTCGCGCGCTATCTCGAAGAGATCCGCCGTTTTCCGATGCTGACGCCCGACGAGGAGTACATGCTCGCGAAGCGGTGGCGCGAACATGGCGACCGCGAAGCGGCGCACAAGCTCGTCACATCCCACCTGCGGCTCGTGGCGAAAATCGCCATGGGATACCGCGGCTACGGCCTGCCCATCGCCGAGGTGGTCTCCGAAGGCAACGTCGGCCTGATGCAGGCGGTGAAGCGTTTCGAGCCCGACAAGGGCTTCCGGCTCGCGACCTACGCCATGTGGTGGATCAAGGCCGCGATACAGGAATACATCCTGCGCTCGTGGTCCCTCGTGAAGATGGGGACGACGGCAAGCCAGAAGAAGCTGTTCTTCAACCTGCGCAAGGCCAAGGGCCGCATCTCCGCCTATGACGAGGGCGACCTGCGGCCCGAGCAGGTGAAGGCCATCGCCAAGCGCCTCGGCGTGCCCGAGCAGGACGTGATCGAGATGAACCGCCGCCTCGGCGGCGATACCTCGCTCAACGCGCCCCTGCGCCAGGACGGCGACGGCGAGTGGCAGGACTGGCTGGTCGACGAGAGCGAAAACCAGGAAGCCAACCTCGTCGCCGAGGAAGAGGGACGCAACCGGCTCGCCGCCCTGCGCCAGGCGCTCGGCGTGCTCAACGAGCGCGAGCGCCGCATCTTCGAGGCGCGCCGCCTGCGCGACGACCCGATCACGCTCGAGGATCTGTCCAGCGAGTTCGGCGTCTCCCGCGAGCGCGTGCGGCAGATCGAGGTGCGCGCTTTCGAGAAGGTGCAGGAGGCTGTGAAACAGGGTCTCGCCCGCATCGAGGCGCCGAAGGCCGGTGGCCAGGCGCTGAGCCCGGCCTGATCCGCCGGACGGGCGAAATGCCAACGGCGGCCGTCGGGCCGCCGTTTTTTTTGTGCCGTCCGTCTTGCCGCCGGGATGACTACTGCTGCCCCTGCCAGGCGCGCAGGGCTGCCTCCAGCGTCTGCTCGCCGGACAGCCCCTTCTCGAAGGCGAGCACGGCGCGCCGGCCGGACGCATAGCGCAGCGGAATGTCCAGCCACGACCGCGAGCGCAGGAGTTCGGTATTGCGCTCCACGTCGCTGGCGAGGTTGGAGAGACCGATCAGGAAGAAGTTCGGCGTCACCGGCACCGGCAGCCCGGCGAGCGGCGTGCCGCGCGATGCCTCGTCCGTCTTGAGCTGCGGCACCCCCACCTCGCGCACCGTGCGCTCGGGGTCCGTCGACTCGAAGGTCATCTCCACAGTGTGGGATGCCGGCAGTGTTTCGTCGGTGTTGCGACGGAAGGTGAGATACAGCGTCAGCCCCGCCTCCGGCACGGTAACCTCGGCACGCACCACCGTCTCGAGCGGCTGGCCTTCGCCGGGGTTGACGGAGTCGAGACGCCAGACGGCGCGCCCCCCGGTCACCCGCGGTGCCTGATTTGCGTCGGCGCTCTCCTCATAGAGAATCGCCCGCTGCGAGACGGCAACGGTACCGCCGGGCGGCGTCGCCTGCTGCTGCGGCCGCGGCTGCGCGGGCGGGGCCTCCTCCGGCGGCGGCCCGCCGATACGGTCGTTGAACTTCGTCTCGCCGGGCGGCTGCTCGCCCGGCTCCGTCTGCGTCTGTGCCTGCTCCTGCTCCTGTCCCGGCGTGGGCGCCTCCTGCCGCAGCCACAGGGCGGTACCGGCGATGGCGGCGATGACGAGGCCGAGGACGCCGGCGACGATCAGCGTACGGCGACGCTCGCCGCCGTCGCGGTTGCTGCGCGTCGTGGACAGGCGCGGACGCGCCGGGCGCTCGTCCGCGACACGGGGCGATATGCCCTGATCAGAGGGCACGCCGGGCGGCTCGGCCGGCGGGTAGCTGTCCGCCCCGTAGCCGGCGGGCTCGCTGTCATACGTGCCCTCGTTCGCATAAGCGTTCTGATCGTCGCCGTAGGCCGGCGGCATCTCGGCCGCCTCGTCGAAGCGCGGCTCCAGCGGATCGTCGCGGACGGGCGGCGCGTATTCGCTCTCAATGCGCGCAATGACGTCATCAAGGGCGATCTGCTCGCGCTCGATGTCGGCCTCCGACAGCGGCGGGTCGACTGCCCGCAACTGCTGCAGCAGCACGACGCGCGCGCGATCATAGATTGCGCGCCGCGTCTCGGGGGTGTTCTCCGGCAGGCCGGCAATGGCCCGCGAGAGCAAGGGATAATAGTCCGCCATCGGCTCCCGAATGTCCCGAAAACGTGGGGCCCGTCAACCTTCAAAGGGGTTATGGACGAGGATCGTATCGTCACGCTCGGGGCTGGTCGACAGAAGCGCGACGGGGGCCCCGATCAGCTCCTCGATGCGCCGCACGTATTTGATGGCCTGGGCCGGCAGGTCGGCCCAGGAGCGCGCTCCCGCCGTCGTGCCGGGCCAGCCCTCGATGGTCTCGTAGATCGGCTCGACCCGCGCCTGCGCGCCCTGGCTCGCCGGCAGGTGGTCCAGCACCTCCCCGTCAAGCTTGTAGCCGACGCAGACCTTGATTTCGTCGAAGCCGTCGAGGATATCGAGCTTCGTCAGCGCGATGCCGTCGATGCCCGAAGTGCGCACCGTCTGGCGCACCAGCACGGCGTCGAACCAGCCGCAACGGCGCTTGCGCCCCGTCACTGTGCCGAACTCCCGGCCCCGCTCGCCGATGCGCTGGCCGATCTCGTCCATCAGCTCCGTCGGGAACGGCCCCTCGCCCACCCGCGTCGTGTACGCCTTGGCGATGCCAAGCACGTAGCCCACGGCCTTCGGCCCGAGGCCGGTGCCGGTCGCAGCCTGGCCCGCCACCGTGTGCGACGAGGTGACGAAGGGGTAGGTGCCGTGGTCAATGTCGAGCAGCGCGCCCTGTGCCCCCTCGAAGAGGATGCGGCGGCCCTGGCGGCGTTCCTCGTCGAGCAGGCGCCACACCGTGTCCATGTAGGGCAGCACCTTCGGCGCGACGGCGGACAGCTCGTCGAAGATCTGCTGGGCACTGAACTCGGGCAGGCCGAAGCCGCGGCGCAGGGCATTGTGGTGCGACAGGAGCCGCTCGATCTTGGCCGGCAGCGTGTCGAGGTCGGCAAGGTCCATCAGGCGGATGGCGCGGCGGCCAACCTTGTCCTCGTAGGCCGGACCGATGCCGCGGCGCGTGGTGCCGATGCGCGTGCCGGCGTTGGAGTTCTCGCGCAACGCATCGAGCTCGCGGTGCAGCGGCAGGATGAGCGTTGCGTTGTCGGCGATGCGCAGGTTTTCGCGTGTGATGCTGACGCCCTGGGCGCCGAGCCGCTCGATCTCGTCGACGAGCGCCTGCGGGTCGAGAACAACGCCATTGCCGATGACGGCGAGCTTGCCGGGGCGCACCACGCCGGACGGCAGCAGCGACAGCTTGTAGACGGCGTCCCCGATGACGAGCGTGTGGCCTGCATTGTGCCCGCCCTGGAAGCGCACGACGATGTCGGCCTGCTCACAGAGCCAGTCGACGATCTTGCCCTTGCCCTCGTCGCCCCACTGGGCGCCGACCACCACGACATTCGCCATTTAAGTCCAGCCTCCGGCTGTTCCGGCCACTAACATGACAAACCCCGGCGCAAGCTCACCTTGGCCGGGGTTTCCTTGCACCTTCTCTTGGGCGATTGGGGGGCGAAAATCAAGTCCGCCGACCATCCCCGCGACGATTTGGACGGCCACCGCCTCACTGCCGCATCGCGTCACCGGCGAGGCAGCGGGCCAGGAAATTGCGGATCTCGAGCGTGCGCTGCCTCTCGTCCAGCACCTGCTCGTCGAGGCCGTGGCGCCAGGCGATGTCACGACGGCTGCGATCGGCATCAAGTGTCCGCAGGTCCGCGACATAGCCGGCGACCTCCGACGGATCCCGGAAGAAGCCCTCCTCGGCGAGCGCATCGGCCATGCGGTCCATAATTGCTGCAAGCTCGGTGAGCGAGAATTCCGGGTGATACTGGACGCCCCAGAAGACGCCGCGCCTGTGGCGAATCTCGGCCGCCTGAACGCCCGTCATGCGGTTGGAGGCGAGCACGACGGCTTCCGCCGGCAGGCTGGCGACGACGTCGAGATGCACGCAGGGCGCATCAAAGGCAGCGGGCCGCCCGGCCAGCAGCGCATGCCCCCTGCCCGCCTCGCTCGGAGTGATTCGCCGCGCGAAGCCGACTTCGCGGCCGAGCGGGTTGGGCGTCACCGTGCCACCAGCGGCCACCGCCGCCACCTGGAGCCCCCAGCATGAGCCGAAGGAAGGCACGCCGCTGTCGTAGACGGCCCGCATCAGCTCGACCTGCCGCCGCACCGACGGCTCGTCATGATAGACGTGCAGCGGCGAGCCCGTGAGGATGACCGCATGATAGGAGGAGAGCTCCGCACCCGCAGGCAGCTGCGCATCAGCGTCAGCCGGCAGCACGATGTCGCAGGCCGCGGCCGGGGCGATGGCCTTCACCACCGCGGCATAGGCCTCACCCGGCGTCATGCCGAAGCCGGCGCGGTGGCGCTCGCGCGCATCGGCAGGATAACCATCGACGATCAGCACCCGCATCCTGTGACCCCCTCCACCGCAATGCACCCCTGCGTCTAGGCCCCTTACGAGCCGGCGGCAAGCACCCTAGTCTTCAACGCCCTTTTCACGGAAACCAACCTTGACCCTGCAGCCGTTGTCCGCCGCACGACACCGCCTCGACCACGCCTACCTGCTGCTGACGCTCACCACGCTCATGTGGGGTGGCAATGCCGTCGCCAGCAAGCTCGCGGTCGGCCACATCTCGCCGATGGTGCTGACCTCGGCGCGCTGGATTCTCGTCTGCCTCATCCTGCTGCCGCTCTACGGCAAGGCCCTGCGCGACCACTGGCGCACCATCGCAGCCCACCGCGTGCGCGCCGTCCTGATGGGCACCTTCGGCTTCACGGGGTTCAACGCGCTCTTCTACCTCGCCGGCCACCACACCAGCGCCGTCAACATCTCGATCATGCAGGGATCGATACCGATCCTTGTGCTCATCGGCGCGCTCGTCTTCTTCGGCGTCCGCGCCACCTGGCTGCAGATCGTCGGCGTCGTCGTGACGCTCGGTGGCGTCGCCATGACCGCAACCCACGGCGACATCACAACCATCACGCAGCTCTCCTTCAACATCGGCGACGTGTGGATGCTGATCGCCTGCGCCTTCTACACCGGATACACGCTGGCGCTACGCGGCCGCCCGGACGTGCCCGGTCTCGTCTTCTTCCTGGCGCTCGCCATCGTCGCCTGCCTCACCTCCCTGCCCCTGCTGGCCTGGGAAATCGCCGCCGGCGATGCCTTCTGGCCCACCCTGCAGGGCTATCTCGTCCTCGCCTTCGTCGCGGTCTTTCCCTCGCTCTTGTCGCAGATCACCTTCATGCGCGGGGTCGAGCTCATCGGGCCGAGCCGTGCGGGTGTCTTCGTCAATCTCGTGCCCGTCTTCGGCGCACTGCTCGCCGTCGTCGTCCTCGGGGAACCCTTCGGTTGGCATCACGCGGTCGCCATGGCCATGGTGCTCGGCGGCATCTTCATCGCGGAGCGCCTGGGCCGGACGGTCGGCTAGGCGCGACGCCGGTCCGCTTCGTCAGCCGGCCGGCTGACGGATGACGGGCCCGTTGCTGCTCCCCTTTTTCGGCATGTCCGGAAAGCAAATGCCCGGCCAGAGGCCGGGCACCGCGGGATCGCTGAACGGGAAAGCGAAGGTCAGAAGACCAGCGGCTTCGCCTGCTTGACGCCCGGAATGGCCTGGATGTCCTCCAGCACCTTGGCGGGCACCTCGCCGTCCACCTCCACGAGCGCGATGGCCGAGCCTCCGGGCGCATCGCGGCCGAGGGCGAAGGTGGCGATATTGATGCCGGCGTCGCCCAGAATGCCGGCGAAGCGGCCGATGAAGCCGGGCTTGTCCTCGTTCGTCACGTAGATCATCGAGGGCGCGAACTCGGCATCGACCGAGATGCCCTTGATGTTGACGATGCGCGGCTTGCCGTTGGCGAAGACAGTGCCCGACACGGAGCGGGTCTGCCGCTCGGTCACCACCGTGAGCGTGATGAGCGCGTCATAGTCATGCTCAGCCTCGCGGACCGTCTCCTCGACGACGATGCCGCGCTCCTTGGCGACGACCGGAGCCGACACGACGTTCACATCCTGCAGCATCGGGCGCAGCAGGCCGGCGATGGCCGCCGAGGTGAGCGCACGCGTGTTGAGCTGCGCCACCGTGCCCTCGTAGGTGAGATGCACGCTCTTGATGCCCGTTTCGGTGAGCTGGCCGGCAAACGAGCCGAGGTTCTCGGCAAGGGTGATGAAGGGCCGCAGCTTCGGCGCCTCCTCCGCCGTGATCGACGGGAAGTTCACCGCGTTCGAGATGGCGCCGCGCAGCAGGTACTCCGACATCTGCTCGGCCACCTGCAGGGCGACGTTCTCCTGCGCCTCCGTCGTCGAGGCGCCGAGGTGCGGCGTGCAGACGACGTTCGGATGGCCGAAGAGCGGGTTCTCAGTGGCCGGCTCGACGGTGAAGACGTCGAAGGCGGCGCCTGCCACATGCCCCTCGTCGAGCGCCTTGCGCAGCGCCACCTCGTCCACCAGGCCGCCGCGGGCGCAGTTGATGATGCGCACGCCCTTCTTCGTCTTGGCGATGTTCTCCGCCGAGAGGATATTGCGCGTCTTCTCGGTGAGCGGCGTATGCAGGGTGATGATGTCGGCCCGGGCGAGGAGATCATCGAGCTCCACCTTCTCGACGCCGATGTCGACCGCGCGCTCGGGCGACAGGAAGGGATCGTAGGCGATGACCTTCATCTTCAGGCCGATGGCGCGGTCAGCCACGATGGAGCCGATGTTGCCGCAGCCGATGACGCCGAGCGTCTTGCCCGTGATCTCGACGCCCATGAAGCGGTTTTTCTCCCACTTGCCGGCCTGGGTGGAGGCGTCGGCGGCGGGGATCTGGCGCGCCAGCGCAAACATCATGGCAATGGCGTGCTCGGCGGTCGTGATCGAATTGCCGAAGGGCGTGTTCATCACGATGATGCCCCTGGCAGTCGCGGCCGGGATGTCGACGTTGTCGACGCCGATGCCGGCGCGGCCGATGACCTTGAGGCGGGTGGCCCGCTCGAGGATCTTCGGCGTGACCTTGGTGGCCGAACGGATGGCGAGGCCGTCGTAGTTGCCGATGATCTCGGCGAGCTTGTCCTTGTCCTTGCCGAGGTTCGGCTGGAAATCGACCTCGATGCCGCGATCCTTGAAGATCTGCACGGCGGCGGGCGACAGGGCATCGGAAATGAGAACCTTGGGGGCGGTCATGGGTTTGTCCTCATCGGGGCCACCTCCGCCCGTTCTGGGAACGGGGCTGCGCGCTGCAGCCGGGGCGGAATGACCGGGAAAACGCTTGCAATTGTCTGGCGGGCCGGGCGGCAGGCGAAGCGTTCAGCTCCCCCGCCGCTCCTAGAAGCAGCCCCTCGCCGTCGGCGAAGGGGGCACCTTACGCCGCGGCGGCGAGCTTTGCCTTTTCAGCGGCGAAGGCCCAGTCAAGCCAGGCCGTCAGGGCCTTGATGTCGTCCACCTCGACGGTGGCGCCGCACCAGATGCGCAGGCCGGGAGGGGCGTCGCGATAGGAGCCGATGTCGTAGGCGACACCCTCCTTCTCGAGAGCGGCCGCGATGCCCTTGGCCACCGCGGCGACCGCCTCGGGCCCCTTCGCCACCACTTCGGGGTCAACGATCTTGAGGCAGACGGAGGTGTTGGACGCCGTCGCCGGATCCTCGGCGAGGTTGGCCACCCACGGGCTCGCCTCGACCCAGTCGAGAAGCGCCCGGGCGTTGGCATCGGCCTTGGCGATGAGGGCCTTGAGGCCGCCGAGGGACTTCGCCCACTGCAGTGCGTCAATGTAGTCCTCGACGCAGAGCATCGACGGCGTATTGATCGTCTCGCCGATGAAGATGCCCTCGATGAGCTTGCCGCCCTTGGTCATGCGGAAGATCTTGGGCAGCGGCCAGGCCGGCGTGTAGCTCTCCAGGCGCTCGACGGCGCGCGGGGAGAGGATCAGCATGCCATGCGCCGCCTCGCCGCCCAGCACCTTCTGCCAGGAGAACGTGACGACATCGAGCTTCTGCCAGTCGAGATCCTGCGCAAAGGCTGCGGATGTCGCGTCGCAGATCACGAGGCCTTCGCGGTCGGCGGCGATCCAGTCGGCATTCGGCACGCGCACACCCGAGGTCGTGCCGTTCCAGGTGAAGACCACGTCGCGCGTGCGGGTGTCGACCTCCGCGAGGTTCGGCAGCTTGCCATAGGGCGCCTTGATGACGCGCACGTCGGTGAGCTTGAGCTGCTTGACGACGTCGGTGACCCAACCCTCACCGAACGACTCCCAGGCGAGCATGTCGACGCCGCGGGCGCCGAGCAGGGACCACAGCGCCATCTCGACGGCGCCGGTGTCCGAGGCTGGCACGATGCCGATGCGGTAGTCCGCCGGCACGCCGAGCACTTCGCGGGTCAGATCGATGGCGAGCTTCAGCTTCGCCTTGCCCACCTTGGCACGGTGGGAGCGGCCGAGCGGTGCGTCCTTGAGGGCTTCGAGGGTCCAGCCGGGGCGCTTGGCACAGGGGCCAGACGAAAAATGCGCGCGCTGAGGCCGCGCGGCGGGAGCGTTCGTCGTCATGTAGTCCATCCTCTCAGATGGGCGCTTCCCGTTGGGGGGAAGTGTCCCGCCGACGGGGATACGCTCCCCCCACCCACGCGTCAACGACAGAGTTGGTCCAAGTTGCCGCAGGTGTGCGCAGGACTGGACGACGGCTGCCGGACGGCGCAACGCGCTCCGCGCCTTTGTTCGGGCGCCCGAAATGGGCCGGCCCACCCGTGGCCGCCGCCGCAGGTGGGCCGGGAAAACTGTAGTAAGGACCGGAACGTCCGGATCAGAACTTCGCCGCAACGGCGCCGCGTACGGTGTGGAAATCCACGTTCACGTTCTCGAACGAGCCAAATCGGACATACTCGTATTCGCCGCGCAGGAAGAGGTTCTCGGTCAGGAGAATGTCGAGACCGAGGCCGGCGGCGATGCCCACCGCATAGGTATCCTTCTTGCGCTCGCTGGCCGAACCGTAGAGCCCCACAGCGCAGGCCGGCGGCGTGCTGCCGGTTGTGTCCTCGCACAGATAGACGTTCGCACTGCGCGTCACTTCGGCCCGCCCGACGGCAAGGCCCAGTGTCGCGTAGGGCAGGAAGTTGCCGAGATCGTAGCCCGCGCGGCCACGGAAGGTCAGGTAATCTGTCAGCTTCACCTGCGCGCTCGATTCGAGCCCGACGTCATAGGTGTAGCCGTTGCTCGTGGCCGTCCAGAACCGGTTGCCGGCCGCCGCGTTGGCATCGAGGTTGAGCCGGGTGTAGCCGAGCTCGACGCCCAGGACCACGTCCTCCCACTGGCTGTTGTAGCCGACGAGGAAGCCGTAGTTGCCGCCGCGGACGTCTCGTTCCGGCAGCACCGTCGCCCCCGAGATGCGGCGCTCCTGCTCGACGGCGAGGTTGCGCAGGATAAAGGCAATCTGGCTGCTGCTCGCCGTGCCGAAATCGACATTGGCGTTGGTGTAGCCGCCCTGGAAGCCGATGTAGAAGCCGCCCCAGGCTCCGGTCGGCTCGCTTTCGCCATAGGCCGGCATGGAGCCTCGCAGCCAGCTGTCGCCGAGATCGGCGGCGTGAACGGCCGGAGCCGCGAAAGCCCAGCCGAGACCAAGAACCAGGCCCGGAAGAAGCGCGCGCATCGATAAGAACTCCCCAACCGCCAGTATCGCGCCGATTATTGCTCGTTAACCTTAATATTCGGTTGCCGGCACCGCTCAGTCGAAGGTGTAGCGCAGGCCGAAACGCACCTCGTGGCTGCGCAGCTCGCCGACACGCACGGCCCCGCCCGCTGCCCGCGCCTTGCCGAGGTCGCTGAAGCGGTAGCCGATGTCGAATTTCAGGGAGGTCGTGATGTCTATGGACGCGCCGGCCATCAGTGCCCAGGCGAAGCCGGTGCGCGTGCCGCCGCCATAGGCGAGCCCCTCGCCGGTTGCCGTCACCGTCTCCCGCACCGCGCCGAGCCTGTTGACCGCGACGCCCGCGCCGACGCCCACATAGGGCGTGATGCCGGACCACGTGCCGAGATCGGCATAGAGATTGGCGAGGACGGCAACCGAGTTGACCTTGGCGGAAAAGCCGAGCCCCGGCGCGGCGGCCGTGAGGCGGCGCTCGGCGAAGACATCGCCCGTTACGTCCGCCCTCAGCCAGCCGAAGTCATAGCCGACGCCGAGCCCGAAGGTGGCGTGCTTCTTCAGCCGCTCGCCCACATGGCCGACGCCGTTGACGGACAGCGACGGATCGATGGGCATGGCATAGCCGACGTCGCCGCGCAGGTAGAGCCCCTCCCCGCTCGCCAGCACTCCCGGCTCGGGATCGAGCACCGGCGCCGGTGGAAGCTCTGCCGCGGCAACCGGAGCGGCCATGGTGAAGGACAGGGCTGCGAGGAAGACATGACGCATCGGAGGAAAACTCCCGGAACGGACGCAACGGATGTGCGGCACTTGCACCACCGCTCGCTGGGAGACTGCCGCCAAGAAGTTAAGTGACGATTAACCTTAACGAATATTGACCGGAAAAAATCCGGACCTGTTCCGGCATGAAAAAAGCGCGGCGTCGGGCGCCGCGCTCGTGTAATGCATCGGGGGGAACTCTTGGCCCAGTATTTCGATCAGTACTTGGCGACGATGGGCTCGTAGCTGCCGTTCGGAGCCGTGCCACCAAGGTTCCAGCGCAGGCCGAGCTTCACGTCATGCGACGTGAGATCCTTGAACTTCATCGGGTTGTACACGTTGTTCGTGCCCGTGTAGGTGATGATGTCACCGCTCTGCGCATCGCCCAGGTTCACGTAGCGATAGCCGAGCTCCACCGTGAAGTTCGGCGTCACGGCATAGGCGAGCCCCGCATAGAGCGCCCAGGCAAAATTCCACTTCGAGGCTTCGCGCGCATAGGCCGAGCCCCAGTTGGGAACGTTCTCGTCGCGGAAGCTGTGGATGGTGTTGTAGGAACCGCCGATGCCAGCGCCGATGAAGGGCGTCAGGCCGTTCCAGGTGCCGAGATCGAGATAGGCGTTGGCGAGGAACAGCCATTCGGACTTGGAGCCCGAATAGTTGTCCGAGCCGGGACCATAGCCGGGACCGCCTGGATAGACGTCGTAGCCGTGGAAGTTCGCCCGGGCCCGGTATTCGCCCGTGACGTCGAAACGGAGCCAGCTGTTGAGCTGGTAACCAATACCGACGCCGAAGAAGGGCGCAGCATCGAACGCCTTGTCGATGGTCACGACGCTGGAATCGTAGAGCACGTTGTCGAGCTTATCGACCTCCTGGTTGCTGAAGCCGATGTCGCCCCGCAGATACCAGCCGCCGAAGGCGACGGGTTCAGGTGCCGGCAGGGGAGCCGGAGCAGGCAGAAGATCGGCCGCCTGGGCGCCGGAGACGAGCCCGGCAGCCATGAGGCCGGCGAACGCAAAGGTTTTCAGGCTGCCCATGAGTATGTCCTTCGTACCGGGCAATTCCGCTTGCCCACACAACCGCAGACGCAGCCAACTTAGACAGAACCCGTTAAATAACGCTTAAGGCTAACACTTAACCCTACTTATCCGTTAAGCCAGCTTCGCGGCTGCGCGGAACGCGCAAGCGCAGCCAGCAGCGCCCCCTCCCCTGCGGGAGGAGGGGGCTGCAGTTGCCTCCAGGTTGCTGGTGATCTTTCGTCGCTTGTCAGGCAGCAACACTGCTCAGGGCTTCGCAGACTTCGCCCACCACCTGCTCGACGAGGTCGCGGTCGTCGCCCTCTGCCATCACGCGGATCACCGGCTCGGTGCCCGAGGGACGAATGACGAGGCGCCCTTTGCTGCCGAGGCGCTCACGCGCTGCATCGACGGCATGAATGACGGAATCGTTCTTGAGCGGCTGGCCGTTCTTGTACCGCACATTCTTCAGCACCTGCGGCAGCGGCTCGAAACAGTGGCAGACCTCGCTCACCGGCCGGTCCTGTGCCTTGACCACCGCCAGGAGCTGCAGGGCGGCGATGAGGCCGTCGCCCGTCGTCGTATGGTCGGACAGGATGATATGGCCGGACTGCTCGCCGCCGAGGTTGTAGCCGTGCGCACGCATGTGCTCGAGCACGTAGCGGTCGCCGACGGCCGTACGGGCGAGTTCGAGCCCGAGGCTGGCCAGATAGCGCTCGAGCCCCAGGTTCGACATGATGGTGGCGACGATGCCCGGCTTCGACAGGCGCCCGTCGGCCTGCCAGCTCGTGGCGATGACGGCCATGAGCTGGTCGCCGTCCACGAGGTGGCCCTTCTCGTCGACGATCAGCACGCGATCGCCATCGCCGTCGAGCGCGATGCCGATGTCGGCGCGCACCTCCCGCACCTTGCGCACCAGCGCCTCCGGCGCGGTCGAGCCGACCTCGTGGTTGATGTTGAACCCGTCCGGCTCATCGCCGATGGTGATCACCTCCGCGCCCAGCTCCCACAGCGCTTCGGGCGCCACCTTGTAGGCCGCGCCGTTGGCGCAGTCGACGACGATGCGCAGGCCCTCAAGGTCAAGCTGGCGCGGCAGGGTGCGCTTGGCGAACTCGATGTAGCGCGCATGGACGCTCTCGATGCGCTTGGCTCGGCCAAGACGCGCCGGCTGCGCGAGCCGGCTCGTCAGGTCACTCATCATGAGGCTCTCGATCTCGCTCTCAACCTCGTCGGAGAGCTTGTAGCCGTCGGGGCCGAAGAGCTTGATGCCGTTGTCCTCATAGGGGTTGTGCGAGGCGGAAATCATCACGCCCAGGTCGCAGCGCATGGACCGCGTCAGCATCGCCACGGCCGGCGTCGGCACGGGCCCGAGAAGCAGCACGTCCATGCCGACCGAGGTGAAGCCGGCCTGCAGGGCCGATTCGATCATGTAGCCCGACAGGCGCGTGTCCTTGCCGATGACGACGCGGTGGCGATAGTCGCCGCGGTGAAAGACAAGACCGGCCGCCTGGCCGACGCGCAGGGCAAGTTCGGGCGTGATGGTGCCGTTGGCCCGGCCGCGGATGCCGTCGGTTCCGAAGAAGCTGCGTGTCATGTGCGTAGAACTCGGTAGGAACGAGAGGAGGCTCGGCTGAACTGAACCCGTGCGAGTATACCATCAAGCATCGCTCAAAGATGCGCGCGGTTTGTTCACAAAGTATGAGCGCAGATTACAACCGCCGCCCCATCAGAAAGACGAACGGCGCCCTTTCGGCGCCGTTCGCCGCATGCCGGGTTTCTGTAGATCAGGCCTGCGGCTGGGGCTCGAGGCCGGCGTCGGGCTCGCCGCGCGGACGGTTGAAGCCGGCCGACGGCACCGGCGAGTGGCGCGTGGGCGCCGCCGGCTCGCCGGCATCGCGCACGGGCGGCTTGCCGTCCAGCAGGTCGCGGATCTCCTCGCCCGTGAGTGTCTCGTATTCGAGCAACCCCTTGGCCAGGATCTCGAGCTGGTCATACTTCTCCTTGAGGATGCGAGTTGCCTCGGCATAGCCGGCCTCGACGAAGCGGCGGATCTCGGCGTCGATCTTCTGGGCCGTGGCCTCGGAGACGTTCTGCTGACGCGCCACGGACATGCCGAGGAAGACCTCGTCCTGGTTCTCGCCGTACATCACGGTGCCGAGCTCCTCGGAGAAGCCCCACTGCGTCACCATCATGCGGGCAAGCTTGGTCGCCTGCTGGATGTCGGAAGCGGCGCCGGAGGTGACCTTCTCCTTGCCGAAGACGAGCTCCTCGGCCACGCGGCCGCCCATCATGATGGCGAGGCGCGAGGTCATCTGCTCGTAGCTCATGGAGAGCTTGTCGCGCTCCGGCAGCTGCATGACCATGCCGAGCGCCCGCCCGCGCGGGATGATCGTGGCCTTGTGCACCGGGTCCGTCGCCGGGACGTTGAGGGCGACGATGGCGTGCCCGGCCTCGTGGTAGGCGGTGAGGCGCTTCTCCTCCTCGCTCATGACGAGAGAGCGGCGCTCCGCGCCCATCATCACCTTGTCCTTGGCGTCCTCGAACTCGCGCATGGTGACGATGCGCTTGGAACGGCGGGCGGCAAGCAGCGCCGCCTCGTTGACGAGGTTCATGAGGTCGGCGCCCGAGAAGCCCGGCGTACCGCGGGCGATGACCTTGAGGTCGACGTCCGGGGCGAGCGGCACCTTGCGCACGTGGACGCGCAGGATCTTCTCGCGGCCTGCGACGTCCGGGTTGGGCACCACGATCTGCCGGTCGAAGCGGCCGGGACGCAGCAGCGCCGGGTCGAGCACGTCGGGCCGGTTGGTGGCGGCGATGATGATGACGCCCTCGTTGGCCTCGAAGCCGTCCATCTCGACCAGCAACTGGTTCAGCGTCTGCTCGCGCTCGTCGTTGCCGCCGCCGAGGCCGGCGCCGCGGTGACGGCCAACCGCGTCGATCTCGTCAATGAAGATGATGCACGGCGCGTTCTTCTTCGCCTGCTCGAACATGTCGCGCACGCGGCTCGCGCCGACACCGACGAACATCTCGACGAAATCCGATCCCGAAATTGTGAAGAAGGGCACGTTCGCTTCACCCGCGACGGCGCGGGCGGTGAGCGTCTTGCCCGTGCCGGGCGGGCCGACGAGCAGCACGCCGCGCGGGATGCGGCCGCCGAGGCGCTGGAACTTCTGCGGATCGCGCAGGAACTCAACGATCTCCTGCAGATCCTCCTTCGCCTCGTCGATGCCGGCAACGTCCTCAAAGGTCACGCGCCCGTGTGCCTCGGTGAGCAGCTTGGCCTTGGACTTGCCGAAGCCCATGGCGCGGCCGGCGCCGTTCTGCATCTGGCGTGACAGGAAAATCCAGGCCCCGATGAAGACGAGGAGCGGCAGCCAATTGACGAGCAGTGCAATAAACCAGGGCGTCGAATCCTGCGGCGGCTTGGCCGAGATCTGCACGCCCTTCTGCGACAGCTTGCCGATCAGGTTCGGGTCATAGGGCGCGTAGGTGGAGAAGGTGCCGCCACCGCCGATGTAGGTGCCGGTGATGTTCTGGCCGGAGATCACCACGGAGGCGATGCGGCCGTTCTCGGCGTCGGTGATGAGCTGCGAATAGGGAATCTCGTTCGAGGCCTGCCGCTGCCCGGGGTTCTGGAAGATCGTTACCAGCGCCAACACCAGGAGAAAGATGACGACCCAGAGGGCAAAGTTACGAAAATTGGGATTCATCGTTTCCCTGTCGCTTTGTTCTTCCGGCACCGGTACGCGGGCGGCTTTCGTGTCGAAGCTAATTTAAGATCGCGCCAAACCCTTGCCAAGGGAACCCCAATCCGCAAGCACCCTTAAGGGAAGGTTGGCGTCGCACCATCTCAGCCAGATGTCGGCGGCTTTTCTGGGGCGCGCCGGCCTCTCCGCCGTGGCGGCTCCGGCCCGATGCGCAGGGAGCCTGCGACATCGAGCGCAACGAGCGCGCCCGCCAGTGTGGCCCGCATCGTCCTGCCTTCCTCCCGCGTCTGCCGCAGCGCGGTGACGAGGGCCTCGAGCCGTTCGAGGCGCAGGGGCACCGTGGGTCCGGCAGCCCCGCCCGCCGCCTCCACGACGGCGCGCTCAAGCACGCGCAGCATCAATTCCTCCGGCAGATCAAAGATTTCCGCCGAAACTTCGACGCTCCCGTTGCCGTTCCCGAGAGGTCGGACGAGCCGGGACGATTCGGCGGCGGCGCAGGCCGCGAGGGCCTCGTCCACTCTGGCGGCTCGTGCGGCGAGGCGCACGAGCCGCTCCGGCGTCAGGCCCAGGGTCGCGGCGGCGGAGCGCGCCGCCGGGCTGCGCAAGCGCGCGCGCATGTAGGCGGGATCGCGATTCGTGGGATCGTCCGCCGCCTCGAGCCCGGCCGCCGCCACGGTGGCCACGAGGCGCGCCTTTGGAAAGGGCAGGAACGGCCGCGCCAGCGCGAGGCCGGGTGCGACCGCGACCCGTGGCCGCATGGCCGCGAGCCCGGCGATGCCACTGCCGGCGGCAAGGCGCATCAGCACGGTTTCGGCCTGGTCGTCACGGTGATGGGCGGTGACGAGACAGTCGGCGCCGATCGCGGCGGCATGGTCGGCCAGCAGGCGGTAGCGCGCGGCCCGTGCGGCTTCCGGAATGCCGCGGGCGGGCTTCTCGCCGTCCCAGCAGAGCGTGGCGTGCGCCAGGCCGAAATCGTTCGCGACTCGCGCCACCGCCTCGGCCTCGGCGGCGCTCGCGGCTCTCAGGCGATGGTCGACGGTGGCAACGCTGACGCGCGGCCTGGGCCCGCCTTCATGAAGCCAGCCGGCGACAGCGATCAGGAGGGCAAGGGAATCGGGGCCGCCCGAGACGGCGAGGAGAAGGTGGCGGCTGTCGGTGAGGTCCGCGAGGACGGCGGCGATCTCACCGCGTGAAAGAGGAACGTCGTCGAGATGCGAGGGACCGCTCACGACTCAGCAGCGCGCCCGCTCACGCTCGGCCGCCTGGCGCACGGCTGCGGGAGCCTGCGGATACTTGCGGGTAACTTCCGCAAAGGTGGCACATGCCTGCTCGCGGGCGCCAATGGCCTTGAGCGCCTGCCCGAGCTTCAGCAGCCCCTCCGGAGCCCGGCCGGAATTGGGATAGTCGGTGGCGAGCTTCAGGTACTGCTCGGCCGCCTCGTTGTAGCGCTTGCGCTGATAATAGGTCTCGCCGAGGAAGAAAGTCGCGTCGGGCACGAGCCGGTCGCGCGGGTGCGACTGGAGGAACTGGCGCAGGCCCATCTCCGCCGCGTCGTACTGACGCTGGCGCAGCAGCGCGACGGCCTTCTCGTAGTCCTCGGCCGGGTCGGCCGAGCCCGTGGCAGCGATGCTCGGGCCGCTGCGCGGCACCGGCGCGGCGCCCGTGACCTCCCGCGCCAGCGAGTTGATGTCGAGCGGCGTACCCGCCCCCGGTGTCGGATCGTCGCCGATGATGGCGACCCCGCCCGTGGCGCTGTTGGCCGTGTTGACCGGAAGCTCGCCGAGCCTGCGCGGAGCCCCCGGCGCGCCAGGCGCCGCCGACGGGTCGAAGGCATCGCCGCGACGCTGCGGAGGGGCGGGCGCAGGCGCCGGCGCAGGCTGCGGGCGCGGCGTGGCGCCGGACCGGCCACCGCTGCCCTCCTGGAAGCGGAACTCCACGTCTTCCTGGAAGCGTTGCAGGGTCTGCATGAGCTGCCGGTTCTGGTGCTGCAGCTGCTCGACCTGGCCCGAAAGCTCCCGCACCTGGCCTTCGAGGCGGTTGAGGCGCACGAACAGCTCGGCGGCATCCTGCGCGCGCACGGCCTGGGGCGTGAAGGTGATGGCCGCAGTCGCCGCAAGAAGCGCGACGGCGATGCTTCGGAATGTCTGGATCATGCCATGCATTGGGTTAGCCGCGATTGTCGCGTCCGCCTAGCAGAACAGGCCGGTTGCGGCCACAATATGGCTGCATACCGGCCCCTTCTCCACGCGCGGCATTGACTGCGGGCGCTGTCTCAGACGCCGCCGCCCGCGTCGAGCACCGTGACCGCGCGGCGGTTCTGCGACCAGCAGGAGATGTCGTTGCACACCGCCACCGGGCGCTCCTTGCCGTAGGAGATCGTGCGCATGCGCGAGGCGGCGATGCCGCGCGAGACGAGATAGTCGCGCACCGTCTGCGCGCGGCGCGCACCGAGCGAGAAGTTGTACTCGCGCGTGCCACGCTCGTCGGCGTGCCCCTCGATCACGAAGGTGTAGCGCGGATACTGCGACAGCCACTGTGCCTGCTTGTTCAGGGTGGCGATGGCGGTCGGCGTCAGGTCGGACGAGTCGGTCTCGAAGAAGACACGGTCACCGACATTCACGACGAAGTCCTGGGCCGTGCCCGGCGCCGCATAGCCGCCTGCGCCCGCGCCAGCACCACCGGCAAGGCCATCCTTGTTGGGATCGGACGAGCAGGCGGCCAGCGTCAGGGCTGCGGCCAGGGCGGCCGCGACCTTGAGGCCGCCCGACGAGAAGAGCGAGGACATCATCTGACAACTCCTTGGCGCACTTCCGGCTGTCGGCGACCACCGGACAGACGCGGAACGAAGGCTGATCAATGAGCCGTCAACCTTGACGGGAGGTTGACGACCGGCACCGAAAAGCGACACGTGCGGCAAACCTTGCCTTGAGGTTAACCACTCGTAAACGCCCCTCAGCGCACCTCGGTCAGAAGCGGTGACCAGGCCGGGTCGGAGGCAAAAGACGGCGTCGGCACCGGCACCTCGACGCGACCGGTCACGTCGACCATGTAGAGCTTGCCGCCTCCCTGCCCGCCGGGATCGCGCCAGAACATGATGTACTGCCCGTTCGGCGCCCAGGTCGGCCCCTCGTTGTGGAAGCCCTCGGTCAGGATGCGCTCGCCGGAGCCATCCGGCCGCATGATGCCGATGGAAAAGGTGCCGCCCTTCTGGCGCGTGAAGGCGATGTAGTCGCCGCGCGGCGACCAGACCGGCTGGGCATAGGAGCCCTCGCCGAAGGAGATGCGCTGCACGTTCGAGCCATCGGCATTCATCACATAGATCTGCTGCGCGCCGCCGCGGTCGGACTCAAAGGCGATGCGCGTGCCGTCAGGCGAGAAGGACGGGGAGGTGTCGATGGCGTTCGTCGAGGTGACGCGCGTCGTCGTGCGCGAGCGCAGGTCCATCAGATAGATGTTGGCATTGCCGCCCTGCTGCAGGCTCATGACGATGCGCTGTCCATCCGGCGAGAAGCGCGGGCTCGACGTCATGTCGGGAAAGTTGCCGACGATCTCGCGCTGCCCCGTGTCGAGGTTGAGCAGCTGGACGTGCGGCTGCTCGCCCGAGCGCTGCGACATGAAGGTGATCTCCTGCGCCACCGGCGAGAAGCGCGGCGTGACGACGAGGTCCTCGCCGCGGGTGAGATAGCGCAGGTTGGCGCCGTCCTGGTCCATGATGGCGAGGCGCTTGCGCCGTGACTCCTTGGGGCCGGATTCGTCGACGAAGACGATGCGCGTGTCGAAGAAGCCCTTGAGCCCGGTAATGCGCGAGAAGATGGCGTCGGAGATGATGTGCGCGATGCGACGCCAGTTGTTGGGATCGGTGAAATACTGCTGGCCGGTGAGCTGCTGGCCGGCGAAGACGTCCCACAGGCGGAACTCCGCCTTGAGGCGCCCTCCCCCCTCACGCGTCACCCGGCCCGTGACCAGCGCCTGGGCATTGATGGCCTGCCAGGCACTGAACTGGGGCGGGGCGTCGAAGGCCGGCGACGGCTCGACGAAGGCCTTCGGATCGATGGGAAGGAAGTAGCCGCAGCGACGCAGGTTGGCGGTGATGACCTCGGCGATGCGTGCGCCGAACTCGACATCGCCACCGAAGTTGGTGATGGCGATCGGCAGCGGCTGGAAGTTCGCACGGTCGAGCGTGATGGTGATCTCCGCGCGCGCTGGTGTCAGCACCGCCGGCACCATTGTCATCGCCGCGATCAGCGGCAGCGCGAGGCGCGCCATCAGGGTCTTCATCATCGTGCTTTTCTTGGCTCTTGCCGGGAGAGACATGACGTCCGTGGGGCGTTGGTTATGGATGAGGCTGACGGCGAAACCATGTCAGCCCAGAAACTCGCTCGGATCGAGGATGACGTTCCATTCCTGCCAGTCGGCATAGAATAGCTGGAAGCGTTCGGGAATGCGGAAGGGCGCGCAGCGGCGCACGGCGCGGAGCGCGCTGTCCGCCACCGAGCGGAAGGCCGGGTCGCTGGACGAGTTCACCAGGGTCGGCATCGCCCTCAGCGAGCCGTCAGGGTTGAGGCTCATGCGCACGATCGGCTTGACCTGGGGGTTGGCCCCCGGCGGCGGCGACCAGCACTGCGCGAGCTGCTCGCGCACGATGCCGCCGAGGATGTCGGCGTCGGCCGGTGACAGGCGGGCGGCGTTGCCATGGCGCGTGCCGAGCGAGGCGGTGCGGTTGACCTCCTGCCCGGTCGAGGCGGCGCTCTGCGGCTTGTCCTTGCTCTCGAGCAGCTTGCGGATGTCGTTCGGGTTGAACTTGCGCTCCGGCTCCCGCGACCTGGAGGGGGCCGGCTTCTCCTGCGGCTTGGTGTCCTCGATCAGCTTGGCGAGATCCTCGCGCTTCGGCTCCGGCTTCTTCGGCTCGGGCCGCTGCTGCTGAGGCTTCTCGGCGATGTCGGGACGCTTCGGCGGCTGCGGCGCCGGCTCCGTGCGCGCGGGCTCCGGCTTCTCTTCCGCCTGCTTCTCGGCCGTCTCTGCGGCGGGCGCGGGCTGCGGCTTCGGCGGCATCGCCTGCTGCGGGGGCGCAGGCGGTGGCGGAGCCGGCGGCTTGGGCGCCTCCTGCTGATCAGCCTCGGCGGTCTGGGGCCGCGACGGTGGCGCCGGCGCGTCGCGCTGCGCGTCGCCGGGCTTCGGCCGCTCCTCCACCTTCTCCGACTGCCTGTCGACCACCGGCCGCGGCTTCTCGGCCACCTTCTTCTCGGTCGGCGTGCCGCGCGTCAGCTCACGCAGGTCGCTCTCGCTCACCACATCGACGGCAATCGCCTCCTGCTGGTCGTCGAACGGCTTCGCGCTCGAGAAGGCGACGAGCCCCGCCACGAGCACGGCGGCATGGCCGAGGCCCGAGACCATGAAACCCGGTTGCTGGCGGAGGAAGCGCAGCGCCACGGCCCCGTCCTTAGCTCTGCCGCTCCGGCTCGGTCACCAGCGCGACGCGCTTGAAGCCGGCGGCGGTGACGAGCGCCATGATCTGGGCGACACGGCCGTAGTCGACCTGGCGCGCGCCACGAATGTAGATGCGCTCCTCGGCGCCCGCCTTGGCCACCGCCATGAGCTTGGGCACGATCTCGCTGTCCTCGAGCGGCGTTTCCATCAGGAACACACGCCCCTTGTCGTCGATCGACAGCATCAGCGGCTTCTGCTCGACGTTGAGCGGCTTGGCCGCCGTCTCCGGCAGGTCGAGCGGCACGCCGACGGTGAGAAGCGGCGCCGCGACCATGAAGATGATGAGCAGCACCAGCATGACGTCGATGAACGGCGTCATGTTGATCTCGGACATGGCACCGTGGCGCCGGCGCCGCCGTCGGCCCCGGCCGCCCCCACCCGCTCCTGCTCCGATGGACATGCCCATGTTCCGATCCCCTGACTGCAGCCCGCCTCAGGCGGCCACGCGTTCGTCGATCTGCCGGGACAGGATGGCGGAGAACTCGTCGGCAAAGCCCTCGAGCCGCCCCTGCGCCTTCGCCGCCTCGGCCTGCAGCCGGTTGTAGGCGATCACGGCCGGAATGGCGGCGAAGAGACCGATGGCCGTGGCGAAGAGCGCCTCGGCGATGCCCGGGGCGACGACAGCAAGACTCGTGTTCTTCGAGGCCGCGATGGAGCGGAAGGAGGTCATGATGCCCCAGACTGTGCCGAACAGGCCGATGAACGGCGAGGCCGAGCCGATGGTGGCGAGCACCAGCAGCTTGGACTCGAGCCGCTCCACCTCACGCTGGATCGACACGTCGAGCACCTTGTCGATGCGCTGGGCGAGGCTGGCCACTGCCCGGCCGCCGCCCTCGAAGGAGCGCTTCCACTCCCGCATGGCGGCCACGAACAGGGCCGCCATGCCGGAGACCGGCCTGCTCGCGAGCGAGCGGTACAGCTCCTCCAGCGACTGGCCGGACCAGAAGACCTCCTCGAAACGGTCCATCTGCCGCCGGGTGCGCATGAACAGAAGCGTCTTGTCGACGATGATGGCCCAGGACCAGACGGAGGCCCCCAGCAGGCCGAGCATCACGAGCTTGACGACGAAATGGGCCTGCCAGAACAACCCCCAGAGGGACACCTCGTTCACGGCCTGCAAGGCACCTTGCGTCACTTCGGCGGGGTCCATTCGCTTGTCCTTTTGCACTCTCGCGCGCCGCATGCGCCGCGGCATTTGCCGTCATCAACGGCAAACGGCAGGCTGTCGAAATTCCGGAAGCGTCGCGCAGCTGCTCAAGTCGCTTCCGAATCTGTCGAAATGAGGGCGTTCCCGGCCCTCCCTTCCCTCGCAACAGATACTTGCCGTCCATACAGTTAGTCGCTCCGCAAGGTTAACGCCGGGTTTCCGGGTTGCGGCGCATTCGAGGGCAGGCGAGCCGGCGGCGGCCTCGCCGGCATGCGAAAACGCCCGCCGGAGGGCGGGCGTCGGCAAGGATCGGAAACGGTCCCCGGCGGCATCACGCCGCGGGTGCGTCGGGCTGCGGGCGCTGGCGACGCTCGGCCATGAACTGGTCGAACTCCGCCTTGTCCTTGGCGAAGCGCAGCTTGTCGAGGAAGACCTTGAACTCGCGCTGCTCCTCCTCGAGCCGACGCAGCGTCTCCTCACGATACTCGTCGAATGCCCGATTGCCGCTGGAGCTGCCCGTCCAGCCGCCGCGGCCTTCCATGCGCGCGCGCAGGCGGTCCATCTTCTCCTGCAGGCGCATCATCTTCTGCTCCCAACGATCACTGCCTCTTCCGCACATCATGCGTCCGCTCCACATTGAGTACATCAGGACAAAAAGGCCGAGAGGCCACCAGACGAGGAAGCCGAGGATCGTGAGCGCAATCCATGCCCCCCGTCCCATCTCGTCGAGCTTCGCCGCGATCGGCATGACTGGGCTCCATCCGTGAGTGTCGATCGGCTGTGAATGTTAATCACATTTACATAGGTAGGCGCGACCCGCGGTCTTGTCAAGCGAAACCGGCTCTCCAGACGTGAGCGGCGCCGCATCTCCGGGTTCTGGTCACCTCTGGCAGCAGCCGCGCTGACCGTCGGCATGCCGGCAGTCGCCCGGCGTTACACGTATCGCTTGTGGACAGGGTCGCCGCACCGGTTGTAGCCAGGCCACGAATCTCCGAGCGTTCAACTGTGTTCTGTGCGTCGGGACTCCGGCGCGCTATAGTCGAAGGGAAAGGTGATTCGTCACAGACGGTCGGTCTATTCGGATCAAACGCCTGTAACGAATACGTCGTTGGCGCGATATCTCTTCGAAATATAGCGCCAGCGGCGTGGTCGCGTCGCCCGTGTACTGCGTTGCTTCACGGCGGCCGCGCCTGACGGCCGGTTGCCCGAAACGTCCGAGCGAGCCGAGGTATCGGCAATGACCCACGTCGAGTTTGATTACGAACGCAGCGAACATCCGCTCGACGTCGTCGAGCGGCTCGCCTCCATCAACGACTGGACTTTCGACCGGGTCGAGGACGACGAGATGTCGATCTCGGTCGCCGGCGCCTGGACCGAATACCACATCGCCTTCACTTGGATCGAGGACATGGAGGCGGTGCATGTCGCCTGTGCCTTCGACCTCAAGGTGCCCGAGCGGCGCAGGGCGGAGCTGCTGCAGCTCGTCTCCCTCATCAACGAGCAGCTGTGGGTCGGCCATTTTGACCTGTGGAGCGCGCAGAACGTCGTCATGTTCCGCCACGCGCTGCTGCTGAGTGGCGGGGCGGAGCCGACGCGCAGCCAGTATGAGAGCATGCTGCGCACCGCCATCGATGCCTGCGAACGCCACTACCAGGCCTTCCAGTTCGTGCTGTGGGCGGGCAAGAGCGCCCGCGAGGCGCTGGACAGCGTCCTGTTCGAGACCGAGGGCGAGGCCTGACGACGCAGACTGCGTGGTCCCGGTGGCAAGTTGCGCCGCTCCGGCCTACAAGAGCGGCCATCGGACCGCGCTTCGGCGCCGGTCGGTCTTCTCGGATAGGGCCCGATGACTCTCGTATTTCCTGAAACGCTCGTTCTCGTCGGCGCAGGCAAGATGGGCGGCGCCATGCTCGACGGCTGGCTCGCCAACGGCCTCTCGCCGCAGGCCGTAACCGTTCTCGATCCGCACCCCTCGCCGGAGATCACGGCTCTCGCGCGCGACAAGGGCTTTCGGCTCAACCCGCCGATCGAGGAGGTGGCGCCCCCTGCAGCACTCGTCCTCGCCATCAAGCCGCAGTCGCTCGATGCCACCGCTCCGACCATCGCGCATCTCGCCGGCAGCGAGACGCTGGTCGTCTCCATCCTCGCCGGCAAGACCATCGCGAACCTGCGCGCGCGCCTGCCGGCAGCCGGCGCCATCGTCCGCGCCATGCCGAACCTGCCCGCTGCCGTGCGCCGAGGCGTCACCGCCGCCGTGACCGGCCGCGAGACCAGCCAGGAGCGGCGCATCATCGCCGACAGCCTGCTCCGGGGCGTTGGCACCGTCGAATGGCTCGACGACGAGCGCCTGATCGATGCCGTCACGGCCGTCTCGGGCTCCGGCCCGGCCTATGTCTTCTATCTGGCCGAATGCCTCGCCGAGGCGGGCACCGCCGCCGGCCTGCCGCCGGACCTTGCCGCCCGGCTCGCTCGCGCAACCGTGATCGGCGCAGGCGAGTTGCTGCACCAGTCCGACCTGCCCCCGTCCAAGCTGCGCCAGAACGTGACCTCCCCCGGCGGCACGACAGCCGCTGCCCTCGACGTACTGATGGCGAAGGACGGCCTGCAGCCGCTCCTCACGAAGGCTGTCGCCGCCGCACGGAGGAGGGCCGGCGAGCTGTCCGGCTGACGACGAGCCCGATGGCGCCGCGGGGCGCCTGTCCCCGCGTGCTGCCCGCATGCCCGTGACCGGCGGAGCGCAGGATCGCGCCGGCCGGTGCGTTTTGCGCTTCCGGTACCGGCTGCAATGCCTATCTTTGATGTTCGACCATGCATCGAGGAGGACGACATGGCAGCCAAGGCCACCGAAAAGGCCCGCGACATCCGCGGTGACATCGTCGAGGCCCTCATGCGCCTCGCTGCCGAGCGGGACTGGGACGCGATCCGCCTCTCCGACATCGCTGCCGAAGCCGGCGTCTCCCTCGCCGACTTCCGCGGCGCCTTCCCCTCCAAGGGCGCCGTTCTCGCCGAATTCAGCCGCCGCATCGACAAGGCGGTGCTGGAGGCCCTGCCCGCGCCCGGCGCGCCGGACAGCATGGCCGACCAGCCGGCCCGGGAGCGCGTCTTCGACATCATCATGCGCCGGCTCGATGCGCTCGCCCCCTACCGGGCCGCGCTCAAACGCCTGTCCCGCGGCCTGCGGCGCGAACTGACGGCCCTGCCCGAGCTCGCGCGGCTCACGCTCAATTCCATGCGCTTCATGCTGGAGGCCGCGGGCATCGACACGGAAGGCTCGATGGGCCACGTGCGCCTGCAGGGCGCCGTCCTCGTCTACGCCCGTGTTCTCGACACGTGGTACAACGACGACGACCCCGCCCTCGCCGCGACGATGGCGCGCCTCGACCGCGAGCTGACACGGGGGGAGCGCATGCTGCGCTGCGCCGAAGACGCCTATCGCCTGGCCGCCCCCTTCCGCGCCGCTGCGCGGGTCTTCTGCGAAGGGCGGGCGAGCAACAGGCGCTACCGGCGCGAACGGCAGCGCGAACGCAGCCGCCGCGACACCGACGGCGACGACAACGAATCCTTCGCGCCAGCCATCTGACACGACAGCGCGACAGGATCTGCCGACAGGCGCCCGCCGGCGGAATTTTCTGCCGTCCGGGCCCGGTTCTCCATGCCGGCATGGGCACACCCTGCGCGATGCTCTTGCCATGACGCGTCGCCGGCGGCACATGCGGCGGCGCCAGCCAACGATGGAGAACGCCAGCCCATGACGACGACGGCCCCTGTCAGCGAGCGCATCACCTTCGACGATTTCCTCAAGGTCGACGTCCGCGTCGGCACCATCGTCGAGGTCTCACCCTTTCCGGAAGCCCGCAAGCCGGCGTTCAAGCTCCTGATCGACTTCGGCGGCGACATCGGGCGCAGGAAGTCATCCGCCCAGATCACGCAGAACTACCGGCCCGAGGACCTCGTCGGCCGGCAGGTGCTGGCGGTCGTCAACTTCCCGCCGCGCCAGATCGGCCCCTTCATGTCCGAGGTGCTGACGCTCGGCGTTCCGGACGCCGAGGGCAACGTCATGCTCATCGGCCCAGATCGTCCCGTGCCGAACGGGGGACGGCTCTACTGAGGCCGGACTACACCGGCACCCGCACCATCGCGCGCAGGCCGCCCAGCGGGCTGTCCATCAGCGTCACGTCGCCGCCATGCGAGCGGGCGATGTCGCGGGCGATGGCGAGCCCCAGCCCGGTGCCGCCGTCGTCCACATTGCGCGCCTCGTCGAGGCGGACGAAGGGCTTGAACACCTCCTCGCGCATCTCCTCCGGCACGCCCGGCCCGTCGTCGTCCACCGTCACGATGAGCCAGCGCAGGTCACGCACAGCATTGATGGCGATGGTGTCGCCGTGCCGGGCCGCATTGGCAACGAGGTTGACGAGAAGGCGCCGGAAAGCGTCCGGCCGCACGGTGACGACGAGGTCGTCGGCCACGTTGAGGCGCGTCGCATGGCCTTGGCGCTCGAGATCGGCCTTGAGGTCCTCCAGCAGGGCGCGCATGTCGGTCGGCGCCGGCTGCTCGCCGGCATCCCCGCGCGCGAAGGCGAGATAGGCCTCCAGCATGCGGGACATCTCGTCGACATCCTTGCGCAGGGCCTCGACGTCCGGCGTGTCCTCCAGCATGGCCAGCGACAGCTTGAACCGCGTCAGGATGGTGCGCAGGTCGTGGCTGACGCCGTTCAGCATGGTCGTGCGCTGCTCGATGGCACGTTCCACGCGCTGCTTCATCTCGAGGAAGGCCTGGCCCGCCCGCCGCACCTCACGCGCCCCGCGCGGGTGAAACTCGACCTCTCGGCCCTTGCCGAAGGCTTCCGCGGCGTCGGCAAGGCGCAGGATGGGCTTGATCTGATTGCGCAGAAAGAGGATGGCAACGGCGAGCAGGACGAGCGATGCCGTCACCATCCACACGAGGAAGATGTGCGAGTTCGACGCGTAGGCAAGGCTGCGCCGCGCGATGATGCGCATCACAACCTTGTCGAGCTTGACGCGGATCTCGATGAGGTTGGAGCGGCCGACGGTGTCGATCCAGAACGGGCGCGCCACCTGCTTGCGGATCTCGTCCGACAGGACGCTGTCGAGGATGGAGAAGAAGGGCTTGGGCCCTGGCGGCGGCAGCTCCTCGCCGGGCAGGATGTCAACGTCGAGCCCCAGGTCCTCGGCAGCGATGCGCGTGAGGGTCGTTGCCTCCGGGTCCTGCGGATAGCTCTCGTAGACGTGGATGAGGGCCGCGATGTCGCCGGACACCGCCGACGACAGCCGCCGCGTGACGAGCTGCCAGTGCCGCTCCATGAAAACGTAGGCGACGATCGACTGCAGGATGACGACCGGCGCTATGATGATGATGAGCGAGCGGGCGTAGAGGCCCTTGGGCATCATCGAGCCGATCCAGCGCGTGGCCCGGCGGAAGTAGGCCGATGGGCGGCCCATCGCACTGATCATGCTCATGGGGTCACGTCATTCGTCCACGAGCAGCCTGTAGCCGATGCCGCGGACCGTCTGCAGATGTACGGGATTGGCGGGGTCGCGCTCGATCTTGCGGCGCAGGCGGTTGATCTGCACATCCACCGTCCGCTCGCTGGCACCCGCGCCCAGCCCCGCGAGCGCCTCGCGCGGGACTTGCTGGCCGGGGCGCGAGCCCAGGATGCTCAGGATCTCCCGCTCCCTGTCGGTGATGCGCACGATCTCCTCGCCCCGGCGCAGCTCGCCGCGGTCGAGCCGGAAGGTGAACTCGCCGAAGCGGATGGTGTCGGCCTGGGCCTGCGCCCCGTCGCCGTTGGACGCCCGCTTGAGGATGTTGCCCACGCGCAGCAGCAGCTCGCGCGGCTCGAAGGGCTTGGGCAGATAGTCATCCGCCCCGATCTCCAGCCCCTTCACGCGGTCGGCCGCGTCGGCCCGCGCCGTCAGCATCAGGATCGGCATGCCCGACAGCATCCGCAGGCGCTTGGCGAAATCAAAGCCGTTCTCGCCGGGCATCATGATGTCGAGCACCATGAGGTCGAACACCATGTGGCTGAGGCGCGACTCGGCCTCGGCCGCATTGGCGGCCGGCGTCACGCGATAGCCGTTCTCGCAGAGGAAGCGTGTGAGGAGATCACGTAGGCGCCTGTCGTCATCGACCACGAGAATGTGCGGCGCATCATCCGCCAGCGAGATCGCCCTTCGCATCCGTCCATCCCCGACGGGCGGCGTGCCCGTCACTGCCCCTTTCGTTCGCCCGCACCGTACACGAGACGCGCCACATGGTCGCGATCGTTTTCATCGATCATGGCGAAAAGAAAGCGCAATGCCGCCTGGCGGTCCTCTTCGCCGCAGCGGTTGATGGCCCGGCGGATACGCTCGTCCTGCGGGCGGGACAGCGCAAGTGCCAGGCTGCGGCCCTTGGCAGTGGGGAACAGCAGGCGCTGGCGCCGGTCCTGCACCCCGGGGCGCTGCTCGATGAAGCCCTTCTCCACCAGCTCCTTGAGCACGCGGTTGAGGCTCTGCTTGGTGATGCGCAGGATGTCGAGCAGCTCGGCGATGGTGAGCCCCGGCTGCCGGTTGACGAAATGCAGCACCCGGTGATGGGCGCGGCCAAAGCCGTAGTCCGTCAGGATGCGATCAGGATCGCTGACGAAGTCCCGATAGGCGAAGAAGAGAAGCTCAATGACGTCGAAATGCGGCTCGGCGTCGGGTTCGGTCGCAGCCGCGGGCGGCGCCTCAGCAAGGGCTCCAGACAATGCGTCACTCCGTTACGTCAGCCTTATTGACATATCTCAAGACGATTGTTACTCGTCAAGCGCGATCCGCGAAACGAATGAACTTTACCGGGCCTTTTTGAGCATCATTCTGACCCTCTGGCACGGACGCGGACGAGGTCGTGAGGAGAATCTCCCAATGTCAGTCATTCCGTTCGATCAGCGTGAAGGTGTCATCTGGTACGATGGCAAGCTCGTCCCCTGGAAGGACGCGACGCTGCACGTACTCTCCCACGGCCTCCACTACGCCTCCTGCGTCTTCGAGGGCGAGCGCGCCTACGGCGGCACCATCTTCAAGTCCACCGAGCACTCCCAGCGCCTGAAGAAGTCGGCCGAGTACCTCGACTTCGAGATCCCGTACACGGTTGAGGAGATCGACGCTGCCAAGCGGCTCGTGCTGGAGAAGAACGGTCAGGTCGACGCCTACGTGCGCCCCATCGCCTGGCGCGGGTCGGAGATGATGGGCGTCTCGGCCCAGCACAACAAGATTCATCTCGCCATCGCCACCTGGGAATGGCCGAGCTACTTCGACCCGGCCCAGCGGCTGAAGGGCATCCGCCTCGACATGGCCGAGTATCGCCGTCCGGATCCGGCGACGATTCCGTGCAAGTCGAAGGCCGCCGGCCTCTACATGATCTGCACCATCTCCAAGCACAAGGCCGAGCGCAAGGGCTACGCCGACGCCCTCATGCTCGACTATCGCGGCCAGGTCGCCGAGTGCACGGGCGCCAACATCTTCTTCGTGAAGGACGGCGCGCTGCACACGCCGACGCCGGACTGCTTCCTCGATGGCATCACTCGCCGCACGGTGATCGATCTGGCCAAGCGCCGCGGCATCGAGGTGGTCGAGCGCGCCATCCTGCCGAACGAGCTGGAAAGCTTCTCGGAGTGCTTCATCACCGGCACGGCTGCCGAGGTGACTCCGGTCGCCGAGATCGGCCCCTACAACTTCGTGCCGGGCGCTGTCACCAAGACGCTGCTCGAGGACTACATGGCCGAGGTGCAGCCGAAGGCCAAGGCGGCGTGAGCCGTCCGCAGCTGACGTTCACGAACGCCCGTTTGCAACCGTGCGCAATCGAGGCCGGGGTTCGCCCCGGCCTTTCGCGTTCCGAAGCATGCTGCGTGCGGCGGTGCAGCGCGGGCGCCCCCTTACTCCCAGCGGGCCGTCGCCTCGTCGTCCTCCTGCCGTGGCGCCACCCAGCCGCCGCTGGTGCCGTCGGCGAGATGCTCCTTTTTCCAGAAGGGCGCGCGGGTCTTGAGGTAATCCATCAAGAACGACGCCGCCTCGAAGGCCGCCTGCCGGTGTGCCGAGGCGGTGACGACGAGCACGATGTTCTCGCCTGGGCGGATGAGGCCAAAGCGGTGGATGACGCACAGGCCCTTCAGCGGCCAGCGCCTTTCGGCCTCCGCCGCCACACGGGCGATCTCCTCCTCCGCCATGCCGGGGTAGTGCTCGAGCTCCAGCGCCGCGAGCCGCCCGCCATCGCTGCGGCAGACGCCGGTGAAGGTGACGACGGCGCCGACATCCTGCGCGCCGGCCTGCACCGCCGCCACTTCCGCTGCGACGTCGAAATCGGCCGCCTGCACGCGGATGTCGGCCATGGCCTCAGCCGCCCGTCATGGGCGGGAAGAAGGCGACCTCCGCCGCTCCCGCGATCGGTGCATCGGGCTTGACGTGGCGCCGGTCGACCGCCGCGCGCACCATGCCCGGCTCGGCGAAGGCATGGGCATATTCCTCTCCCCTGCCCTTCAGCCATTCGGCGAGGTCAGCTACCGTCCGCACATGCTCGGGCGGCGTCACGATCTCCTCGCTCTTGCCGATCCGCTCGCGCACCCAGGCGAAATAGGCGATCTTCATGGCCGGAGTGCATCCTCCTCGACGAGATGCTTGATCCCAGCCTTCATGTAGTCCCAGCCGGTGTAGAGCGTCAGCACCGCCGAGAGCCACAGCAGCACGATGCCGATGGTGATGGTGCCGGGCAGCACGCGCTCGCCCGCCGGCCCTGCGACGAGAAAGCCAATGGCGAGGAGCTGGAAGGTCGTCTTCCACTTGGCCACCCGCGTCACCGGCACGCTGACGCGCAGCTCGGCCAGAAACTCCCTGAGACCCGAGACGAGGATTTCCCGGCACAGGATGATGATGCCCGCCCACATGCTCCAGCCGTGGATCGTCCCGTCCGAGGCAAGCATCAGCAGGCACGCCGCCACGAGCAGCTTGTCGGCGATGGGATCGAGCATGCGCCCGAGCGCCGACTGCTGCGACCAGGCGCGCGCCAGCCAGCCGTCGAGATAGTCCGTCACCGCCGCCGTAATGTAGATGCCGAGGGCAATCCAGCGCGTCCACACATCCTCGGGCCAGAAAAGGCAGACAACCACCGCCGGCACGGCCGCGATGCGGCCATAGGTCAGCAGGTTGGGCAGGCTCAGCGCACCGTTGCGGCGCGTGGTGGCAGTCTCACTCATCACAGGCGAGCAAACCTTTTCTGTTGCGGGGCGTCAATCACGGCGCCTCATCGCACGTCCGTCTCATGGAAGAAATCATAGACGAGTCGCGCGGTTGCGGCATTGATCCCGGGCACGCGCTGCAAATCCTCCAGCGAGGCGCGCGAGACAGCCTTGGCCGTGCCGAAGTGGTGCAGCAGTGCCCGCTTGCGGGCGGGGCCGATGCCGACGATCTCGTCCAGCGGGTTGCGGGCGATGTCGCGCTTGCGCTTGGCGCGATGCGTGCCGATGGCGAAGCGGTGCGCCTCGTCGCGCAGGCGCTGGATGAAATAGAGCGCCGGGTCGCGCGGCGGCAGGCGGAAGGGCTCGCGGCCGGGGATGACGAAGGTCTCGCGCCCGGCGTCACGGTCCGCCCCCTTGGCGACGCCGACGAGGGGCACGTCCGTGATCCCGAGATCGGCGAGCACCTGCCGCGCGGCCTCGAGCTGGCCCTTGCCGCCGTCGATCAGCACCAGGTCCGGCCAGGTGGGGAAAGGCTCGTCCTCTGCGCACTCCGCCTGTGGCGCGGGGGCGGCCTGCCGCGGTGCTTCCTTCAGCAGCCGCGAGAACCGTCGGTGCATCACCTCGCGCATCATGCCGTAGTCGTCACCCGGCGTGAGTTCCTGCGAGCGGATGTTGAAGGTGCGGTAGTGACTCTTCATGAATCCGTCGGGGCCCGCCACGATCATGGCGCCGACGGCATTCGTGCCCGAGATGTGCGAGTTGTCGTAGACCTCGATGCGGCGCGGCGGCGCGGCAAGACCGAACGCCTCGCCCACCGCAGCGAGCAGCTTGCGCTGCGAGCTCGTGTCCGCGAGGCGGCGGCCGAGGGCCTCGCGTGCGTTCTGCGCCGCATGCGCCACGAGGTCGCGCTTCTCGCCGCGCTTCGGCGCCGCGATCTCGACGCGGTGCCCGGCACGGGCCGACAGCGCCTCCACAAGCAGCTCGCGCTCGGGCAGATCGTGCGAAACGAGCACAAGCCGCGGACAGGGCTTGTCGTCGTAGAACTGGGCGATGAAGGAGGTCAGCACCTCCTCCGGCGGCATGCTGCGGTCCGCCTTGGGAAAGTAGGCCCGGTTGCCCCAGTTCTGGTGGTTGCGGAAGAAGAACACCTGCACGCAGAACTGCCCGGCCTGCTCGTCAAGCGCGAAGACATCCGCCTCTTCCACGCCCTGCGGGTTGATGTCCTGGGTCGTCTGCACGGCCGACAACGCGGCCAGACGGTCGCGGTAGCGCGCCGCGCGCTCGAATTCGAGCGCATCGGACGCGGCCTGCATCTCCCGTGCCAGCATCTCCTTCACGGCCGTGGAGCGACCCGAGAGGAAACCGCGCGCCTCGTCGACGAGATGGCCGTAGTCCTCCAGCGAAATCTCGCCGGTGCATGGGGCCGAGCATCGCTTGATCTGGAACAGCAGGCACGGGCGCGTGCGGTTCTCGTAATAGCTGTCGGAGCAGGTGCGCAGCAGGAAGGCGCGCTGCAGGGCATTGACGGTGCGCGTCACCGCCCCGGCATTGGCGAACGGGCCGTAATAGTTGCCCTTGCGCGTGCGCGCCCCGCGGTGCTTGACGAGCTGCGGCGCGGGATGGTCCCCCGTAATGAGGATGTAGGGGAAGGACTTGTCATCACGCAGCAGCACGTTGTAGCGCGGCCGCAGCTGCTTGATGAGATTGGCCTCCAGCAGCAGCGCCTCGGTTTCCGTCTGCGTGGTGACGAATTCCATGGCCGCCGTCTCGGCGATCATCCGCATGGTGCGATTGCCGCCGTGGCCGATGCCGCGCACGTAGTTGGCGACACGCTTCTTCAGGTTGCGCGCCTTGCCGACGTAGAGCACGTCGCCGAAGGCATCGATCATGCGATAGACGCCGGGGCTGTTGGGCAGCGTCTTCCAGAAGTCGCGGATCACCTCGGCGCCGGCACGCACGGAGGCCGGCGCATCGGCGACGAGATGCTCGATCTCGCGCAGTTCACCGCCGTTCTCACCCGCTTCCGCCCGAACGGCATCGTCCTGCAGCGCGGGCTCCCTTCCACTCTTCGAGTCGTCCGCCGTCATGGCGTTGAGGTGACGCCGCGCGGACAGAAGGTCAAGAGGCCGTCGGCGGAAACGGCGTCACGCCGGCCAGAGGCCGCTCCGGGCAGCATACTGGCGGGAATGGGGCCATAAAGAGGAAAATGGCGCACTCGTGACCGACGCCAAAAGGGGCGGCCCGGTCATCGCCGGGCCCGCTGGTCGATCAGTCGAACAGGCTCGAGACGCTCGATTCCGTCGCCGTGCGGCCGATGGCCTCGCCGATGAGCGGCGCGATGGTGATGACGCGGATGTTCGGCGCCACCTTCACGGCCTCAGTCGGCTGGATGGAATCCGTGATGACGAGCTGCTTGAGGCGCGAGGAGGCGATGCGCGCCACGGCCCCGCCCGAGAGCACGCCGTGCGTGCAGTAGGCGTAGACCTCCCGCGCGCCCTTGGCGAGCAGGGCGTCGGCCGCGTTGCACAGCGTGCCGCCGGAATCGATGATGTCGTCGACAAGGATGCAGGAGCGCCCCTCGACATCGCCGATGATGTTCATCACTTCCGATTCGCCGGGCCGCTCGCGGCGCTTGTCGACGATGGCGAGCGGCGCGTCGATGCGCTTGGCAAGGGCGCGGGCACGGACCACCCCGCCGACGTCCGGCGAGACCACCATGACATTGGCGAGATCCATGTGCTCGCGGATGTCGCGCACCATGACCGGCGCACCGTAGAGATTGTCGGTCGGGATATCGAAGAAGCCCTGGATCTGGCCGGCGTGCAGGTCGAGCGTCAGAACGCGGTCGGCACCGGCACGGGTGATGAGGTTGGCGACGAGCTTGGCCGAGATCGGCGTGCGCGGGCCTGGCTTACGATCCTGCCGGGCATAGCCGAAATAGGGCAGCACCGCCGTGATGCGGCGGGCGGAGGAGCGACGGAGCGCATCGATGATGATGAGCAGCTCCATCAGGTGGTCGTTGGCCGGGAACGACGTGGACTGGATGACGAAGACATCCTCGCCACGCACGTTCTCCTGGATCTCGACGAACACCTCCATGTCGGCAAAGCGCTTGACCTGGCAGGTCGCGAGCGGCACCTCGAGGTAGTTCGAGATGGCCTCGGCGAGCGGACGGTTCGAGTTGCCCGCGACAAGCTTGATCGAGGGTTTCATCCAGCGCGGTCCCGTTTGTTGAGCGGAGCTGTGGAACTAGATCGGATCGACTGCCTCGGGTCGCGCCGTCACAACCCGGACATATTGAACTGCGCGGCTCTTATCAGCGTTGGCGCGCGGGAACAATAGCACTTGTACTGCGGTGCGGCATCTGGATAGCCGCCATGCTCCACAAGCGCAGAAGCGCTCTCGTCGTTGACCGGCATCCGCCCGGCTCGCGCCGCACGGGGGCGAGCAAGGGCTGATCCAGCGCCTCGGGGCTCGCCCCCGTTGCCGAGACAGGGGCGACCGAGGCACACGGCCGGGCCGCTCGCCGCCTTCAGCACCGGCCGGTCGCCCGCGGCCGGCAGTAAGAATTCCTTGTATTCTGCCGGCTACTGCCGCCATCGTGTTACAATGGATCGTTCGGGGGCGGGTATGCGCACAGCGGCAGCGCTCGGATCGAGTCTCGCCACCGGCATCGTCGCAGAAGCGCAGGCCAGCCCCCTCACCGGCGGCACCGAAGGCTTCATCGACACCCTGGCCGGGCACATCGGCTCAGCGGCACGGGCCCTGTGGGACGTGCTCATGGCTGCGCCGCAGATCCCCTCTGCCTTTGCCGATGCCTGGCAGGCCATGGAGGGAAGCGGCAACGGCGGCCCCCTCCTTGCCCTCGCCTTTCTCCTTGGCGCGGTGGCGCTTCTCGCGCCCACGCTCGTCCGGACGATGGGCGGCGGGGCACTGGCCCAGGCGCAGGACAGCGGGCGCCTCTGGCTGAAGCGCGCCGCCAGGCGACTCGTCGTCGACGTCATTGGCCTCATCGCCATGGTCGCTGCCGCCGCCTTGCTGGCGCGGTTCTTCCTGCGCGGTGACACGCCAGTGCACGCGCTCGCCGTGGCGATCGTCGGGGCAATGGTGCGCTGGCGGCTTGCCATGATGCTGCCGCTCATCCTGCTGCGTCCGGGCGAGTCCGGTCTGCGGCTCGTAGCCATCGGGGATGAGCGCGTGCGCGCCGTGCTCGCGGGCGCCGGAGCGACGCTCGCCATCCTCATCGCCTTCTACACGCTCATGCCGGTCTTCGTCCGGGCCGGCATCGCGCAGCTGCCGGCGCAAGCCTTGGGCGTCATTGTCGGCACGATCGCCGCGGGCGCCGCGGGCGCCACGCTCGCCCGCTTCTTCACCCACGCGGCGGCGCCGCGCGCCGTCGTCGCGGCGGCCGACATCGTCATCGCGCTCGTCTGGCTGGCCTGGATCTACGGCATCGTCACGCTCGACTTCGATCTCTACCATGCCGCCGTCTTCTCCGCGCTGCTGATACTCGCCGTGGCGACGCTCGACGGCTTCCTCGCCAAGGCAATCGCCTGCTGCCGGCAGCAGGAGGCACCGCCGGCGACCGGGACCAGCCACCCTGCTGCCCCTGTCCCCCCGCCGGCGGAGGCGGGCGCTGCCGAAGCGGGACGGGCGCAGGCGACAGCGTCGGAAGCCGGAACGGAAGCGGGGCCGGCGGAGACGGCCGCCGCGGAGACCGCGGCACCTGATCACGGCTCGCCCCGCCTCCTGCAGATCCTGGTCACGGCGCGGCGCATCGTGCTGGCGGTCACCGTCACCGCCCTCATGACCTTCTTCGTGCGGCTGTGGGCGGTCGAGGTCTTCGGGCTCTTCACCGACGAGCAGTGGCACGCCTGGCGTGAGGCGCTGCTGACGGCGGTCATCATCCTCGTCGTCGGCTACATCCTGTTCGAGCTGCTGCGCGGCTGGGCGCGCGTGCGGTTCGGCCACGGGCCCACGACGCTCCAAGGCGACCACGATGCCGCCGGCCTTCCGCGCCCCGCGGGCCGGCTCGCGTCGGTGCTGCCGCTGCTCGAGGGCTTCGCGGGCGTGCTCATCGTGGCCACGGCCGTTCTCGTCGCCCTGTCGCATGTCGGGGTCAACATCGGCCCCATCCTCGCCGGTGCCGGCATCTTCGGCCTCGCCTTCAGCTTCGGCTCGCAGGCGCTGGTGCGCGACATCGTCTCCGGCATCTTCTTCCTGGCGGATGATGCATTTCGCGTCGGCGAATACATCCAGGCCGGCAGCCACAAGGGCATGGTGGAGCGCATCTCCATGCGCTCGCTACGCATCCGCCACCAGAACGGGCAGTTCCACACCATTCCCTACGGCCAACTTGGCGCCGTCACCAACTTCAGCCGCGACTGGGCGACGGTGAAATTCAACCTGCGCCTTGCACGTGATGTCGACGTCGAGCAGGCGCGCAAGATCGCCAAGAAGGTCGGGCAGGAGTTGCTGTCCCACGAGGAATACGGCCGGGACTTCATCGGCCAACTGAAGATGCAGGGCGTGGCCGACGTGCAGGAGAACGCCCTCGTCTGCCGCTTCAAGTTCACGGTCAAGCCGGGCCGGCAGGCCCTCATCCAGCGCGAGGCGGTGAAGCGCCTGTTCAAGGCCTTCACCGAAAACGGCGTCCGTTTCTCCTCAAACGCCGTCGTCGTGCAGGGCGGCGACAGCCCCGCCTCCGCCGCCGCGGCCGCCGAGCTGTCGCGACAGATGGTGGAGGAGCGTGCACGTGAGCCGGGCTGACGCTTGCCGGGCGAGCGTTGCAAAACCGGGGGCTTGCTGATAAAGGCAAGGCGCGCCCGCCAGACACCCCTGGAGGCACGGGCGCGCCACACATGTTCGGATGAACGTGAATGGCCGTGCGCGAGCGCGGCCGTTTCTGTTCCGTACCACGAAGGATCGAAGCCATGTCCGCTGTCAAGCAGCTCAAGGCCTCGGCTCGCGAGCGGGTCGGCAAGGGGGCCGCCCGTGCCGTTCGCCGTCAGGGCCGTATTCCCGCAGTCATCTACGGTCTCGGCGAGGCGCCGCAGCCGATCTCGCTCGATTTCAATGAGACGAAGCGCCTGATCTTCGCCGGCGGCTTCCTCACCACGGTGTTCGAGATCGACGTTAACGGCAAGAAGACCCGCGCCATCCCGCGCGACTACCAGCTCGACCCGGTGAAGGACATGCCCCTGCATGTCGACTTCCTGCGCGTGACGCAGGACGCCACCGTCAACGTCGAGGTGCCGGTGCACTTCTTCAACCATGAGGCCTCGCCCGGCCTGAAGCGCGGCGGCACGCTCAACGTCGTGCGCCACACGGTCGAGCTCATCGTGCCCGTCGACGCCATCCCGGATTCGATCGACGTGGACCTCACGGGCCGCGAGATCGGTGATTCCATCCACATCTCGGCTGTCAAGCTGCCGGCTGGCGTCAAGCCGGTGATCCAGGACCGCGACTTCACCATCGCCACGCTGGTCGCGCCGTCCGGTCTCGTCGCCGAGGAGGCCGAGGCTGCCGCCGCCGAGGCCGAGGAGAAGTAATTCTCCCGCGCGGGGGCGGGCCCTGCCCGCCCCGGCCTGTCTCCCCGCGCCCCGGCGCGGGGATCGAACCCGCCGCAGGGCCGCTTGCAGCAGGCCCGCCGGGTTTCGGGGGCATCGGATGCTCCCCTTCGCTGACGGGGCTTCGCCATGCTGCTGTTCGTCGGGCTCGGCAATCCGGGCGCGCGCTATGCGCGCAACCGCCACAACATCGGCTTCATGGCGATCGACGAGATCGCCCGCCGGCACCAGGCCGGCCCATGGCGCCGCCGCTTCCAGAGCGAGGTGGCCGAGGCCGTGATCGGCGGCAAGCGGCTCCTGCTCATGAAGCCCCAGACCTACATGAACGAGTCGGGCCGCGCCGTCGGCGAGGCGCAGCGCTTCTTCAAGGTCGCGCTCGGCGACATCGTCGTCTTCCACGACGAACTCGATCTCGCGCCCGCCAGGCTGCGGGTGAAGACAGGCGGTGGCATCGCTGGCCACAACGGCCTGCGGTCGATCTCCGCCCATGTCGGCAACGATTACCGCCGCGTGCGCCTCGGCATCGGCCATCCCGGTGACAAGGCGCTCGTGCACGCCTATGTGCTCAGCGATTTCGCCAAGGCCGAGGAGCCCTGGGTCGAGGATCTTACGGGCGCTGTCAGCGAGTTTGCGGACCTTCTCGCCCGTGGCGAGGACGCCACTTTCCAGAACAAGGTGCATCTGGCGATGGAAGCGCGGGGCTGGGGCGAGGTGAAACGCCCGGGCGCACGCGCCGGAGGATAGGTAATGGGTTTCAAATGCGGCATCGTCGGCCTGCCCAACGTCGGCAAGTCGACCCTCTTCAACGCGCTCACGCAGACGGCGGCGGCCCAGGCGGCCAACTATCCCTTCTGCACCATCGAGCCGAACGTGGGCGAGGTCGCCGTGCCCGATCCGCGCCTCAACAAGCTGGCCGAGATCGCCGGCTCGGCGCAGATCATCCCGACACGGCTCACCTTCGTCGATATCGCCGGTCTGGTGCGCGGAGCCTCGAAGGGCGAGGGGCTCGGCAACCAGTTCCTCGCCAACATCCGTGAGGTCGATGCCATCGCCCATGTGGTGCGCTGCTTCGAGGACAGCGATGTGACCCACGTCGAGGGCAGGGTCGATCCCATCGCCGACATCGAGACGATCGAGACCGAGCTGATGCTGGCCGACCTCGAAAGCCTCGAGAAGCGCGTCACCGCCCTCGAGAAGAAGGCCCGGGGCGGCGACAAGGAGGCGAAGGAAACGCTCGACCTCGTCTCCCGCGCCCTGACGCTGCTGCGCGACGGCAAGCCGGCGCGCCTCGTCGAGCGCAAGCCGGAGGAGGAGCGCGCCTTCTCCATGCTCGGCCTGCTGACGTCGAAGCCGGTGCTCTACGTGTGCAACGTCGACGAGGCCTCGGCCCGCGACGGCAACGTGTTCTCCGCCCGCGTCTTCGCCCGCGCCGCGGAGGAAGAGGCCAAGGCTGTCGTCGTCTCCGCCAAGATCGAGAGCGAGATCGCAGTGCTGCCGGAGGAGGAGCAGGCCGAATACCTCGCCGCCATCGACCTCGAGGAGCCCGGCCTCAACCGCGTGATCCGCGCCGGCTACGAGCTGCTCGGCCTCATCACCTATTTCACCGTGGGCCCCAAGGAGGCGCGCGCCTGGACCATCACCCGCGGCACAAAGGCGCCGCAGGCCGCGGGCGTGATCCACAGCGACTTCGAGAAGGGCTTCATCCGCGCCGAGACCATAGCCTATGACGACTACGTGGCGCTCAAGGGCGAGGCCGGCGCGCGCGATGCCGGCAAGCTGCGCCTCGAGGGCAAGGACTACGAGGTCGCCGACGGCGACGTCCTGCACTTCCGCTTCGCGACCTGACGGCCCGGCGGCCGGAAACGGCCGCCCCACATGCTACCCGCCGGCCTGCGCAGGGGCCCCGATGCCGAGCCCCTGGAGATAGACGAGCATTCCCGCCTCCAGCAGCTCCTCGGGCGTCATCGGCAGGGCGCGCCGGCCCGCATCACCCCGTGCGAACAGGGAGGCGATGCCGTGCGACATGGCCCAGATGTGCAGCGCCATCATCAGCGCAGGCGGCCGCTTGCCCGGAGGCGCGGTGGCGACGAGCGCATCCGCCGCGTTGCGCAGCACCGTAAAGGCCCGTTCGGCAGCCAGCCGCAGCTCCGGATTGTCATCGAGCGAGATGCCAGCCTCGAACATGGCCGAGTAATAGGCCGGCTCGTTGCGGGCGAAGGCGAGATAGGCCTTGCCGAGGCGCTCAAAGGCCGTGCCCGGATCGGGCGTACCATCCGCCCATGCGGCCGCGAGCTCGGCCTCAAACTGCGTGAAACCGCGCAGTGCGACATCGGCGAGCAGGTCATCCCTGTCGCGGAAATGGCGATAGGGCGCGGCCGGGCTGACGCCTGCCCAGCGGGCCGCCTCCGCGAAGGTGAAGCCGGCCGGCCCCTTCTCGGCGATGAGCGCGAGAGCGGCGCGAACGAGCGTCTCCTTCAGATTCCCGTGATGATAGCCCCGGGAGCCGCCCGGTCCGCTGCGTTTCCAGCTCATGTGAAGAGGTCTTACATGCCTTTGCGGGCGCTGTCGATGCAGGGGTCGGAAGGCTAGGCGCCGCCGCCCAGAATCTTGCGCAGATGGTCCGGGATGCGCGCTGGCCGGCCGCCGGCGATGGCGGCGACGCGCACGTCCGCCGTGACGATGAGGTCCACCCCGCGCAGGATGCGCTGGGCAACGACGAGCGAGGCGCCCCGCACCTCCTCGGTGCGCGTCTCCACCGTCAGCACGTCGTCCATGCGCGCCGGCTGGAGATAGTCAATTGTCATGCGCCGCACCGCGAAGATGAGGCCCTGCCCGTTCGCGTGCAGGTCCGACTGGGAGACGCCGGCGACGCGCAGGAAGTCGGTGCGCCCGCGCTCAAGGAAGCGCAGATAGCTCGCGTGATAGACGACGCCGGAGAAATCCGTGTCCTCGTAATAGACGCGCACCGGCAAGATATGGGTGCGCCCCTCGAGCACGCCGGCAAGATGTGGCCACTGCCGCCCGGCGGAGTCGGTGGTCATCGGCTCGTCCCTTCGTGCGTCCATCTCGTCCCTTCCATGGGCCGCCGTCACGCCCCTCGCACGCCACCTGCGCGACAAGAACCGCTCTCAGGCCTCGTCGTCACTGCCGAAAAGGCCGAACTGCACCGCGTCCCGCTTCGGCTCCTCGAGCCCGAGGTGGCGGAAGGCGTGCGGCGTCAGAATCCGGCCGCGCGGCGTTCGCTGCACGAAACCCTTCTGGATAAGGAAGGGCTCGATAATCTCCTCGATCGCGTCGCGCGGCTCCGACAGCGCGGCGGCGATTGTCTCGATGCCCACCGGCCCGCCGCCAAAGGACAGTGCGATCGTGGAGAGATAGCGCCTGTCCATCAGGTCAAGCCCGGCGCCGTCCACCTCAAGCAGCTGCAGCGCCCTGTCGGCAATGGCGCGGGTGATCGTGTTCGCCCCTTCCACCACGGCGAAATCGCGCACCCGGCGCAGGAGCCGGCCGGCGATGCGTGGCGTGCCGCGGGCGCGGCGGGCGATCTCGTTGGCGCCGTCGTCGCTCATGCCGATGCCGATGACGCGCGCGCCCCGCTTCACGATGAGCTCCAGCTCCTCCACCGTGTAGAATTGCAGGCGAATCGGAATGCCGAAACGGTCGCGCAGGGGCGTCGTCAGCAGGCCCTGGCGCGTCGTGGCTCCGACGAGCGTGAACTTGGGCAGGTCGATCTTGACCGAGCGCGCCGCCGGCCCCTCGCCGATGATGAGGTCGAGCTGGTAGTCCTCCATCGCCGGATAGAGAATTTCCTCCACCGCCGGGTTGAGGCGGTGGATCTCGTCGATGAAGAGCACGTCGCGCTCGTCGAGATTGGTGAGCTGGGCGGCGAGGTCACCGGCCTTGGCAATGACGGGCCCGGAGGTGGAGCGGAAGTTGACGCCGAGCTCGCGCGCCACGATCTGCGCCAGCGTCGTCTTGCCGAGACCCGGCGGGCCGACAAAGAGCACGTGATCCAGCGCGTCGCCTCGGGCCTTCGCCGCCTCGATGAAGACGGCAAGATTGGCCCGCGCCTGCGCCTGGCCGATGAACTCGTTGAGAGCGAGCGGCCGCAGGGACGCATCGGGATCATCGCCGCGCCGTTCGGCGCTGACGAGGCGTTCGCCCGCCATCAGGCCTCTCCCTTACCGTACATCAACGCGCCAGTTCCTTCAGGCCGAGGCGGATGAGGCTCGCGGTCTGCGCGTCCTCCCCCGCCGCTTTCAGGGCCGCGGCGACGGCTGCCGCAGCCTGCGGCTGGCCGTAGCCCAGATTGACCAGCGCCGAGACGGCATCGGCCACCGCCGCCGGCGCTTCGCCCTCCGCCACCGCACCGGAGAGGCGGATGACGGCCGGATCCACGGCGCCGAACACCGGCGCCTTGTCCTTCAGCTCCGCGATGATGCGGGCGGCGAGCTTCGGCCCCACACCCGGCGCGCGGGCGATGGCCGCCTTGTCGCCCATGCCGACCGCCGAGGCAAGGGCCCCCGGATCGAGCACCGAGAGTATGCCGAGCGCCACGCGCGAGCCCACCCCCTGCACCGTCTGCAGCAGGCGGAACCACTCCCGCTCGGCGTCGGTGCGGAAGCCATAGAGGCGGATCATATCCTCGCGCACCACGGTCTCGATGGCGAGGACGGCCACCTCGCCCACCGGCGGCAATTGCTGCAGCGTCCGTGCGGAACAATGCACCAGATAGCCGACGCCATGCACGTCGAGGATGACGTGGTCCTCGCCGTAGCTGTCGACGACACCCTTGAGCTTGCCGATCATGCCCGCATCCGCCTGTCGAATCGCGTCCCCATCATAGCGCCAGAGACCTGCGCAACGCCCGCGCCTGCCGGTGCTGGGCATGGGTGATGGCGACGGCGAGCGCGTCAGCGGCGTCCGCCGTCGTGGCCACTGCCTTCGGCAGCAGCACCTTGATCATCGCCGCGATCTGGTGCTTCTCCGCATGGCCGACGCCCGTCACCGTCTTCTTCACGAGATTGGCCGCATACTCGGCCACATCGAGCCCTGCGAGCGCCGGCACCAGCAGGGCCACGGCCCGCGCGTGGCCGAGCTTCAGCGTGGCCTGCGCATCCTTGTTGACGAAGGTCTCCTCCACTGCCACCTCGTCCGGCCGATGCGCTCGCACGACTTCGGTGAGCCCGTCGTGAAGCTGGCGCAGGCGTTCGGCCAGTGGCAGCTCGTTACCGGAGGTCACGCAGCCGCAGGCGACGAAGGACAGGCGCGTGCCGGACACGTCGACAACCCCCCAGCCCATCCTGCGCAGGCCGGGGTCGATGCCGAGGATGCGAATCGCGTCAGCGCCCATGCCTTCGGCTTTAGCCGAACAAAGGGCGAACGGCCAGCCTCTTTACCCGCCGCGCCTGCCGGCGCCGGCCAGGGCGCCGACGGCGCCGCTCGCGAAGAGGAAGCCGACAGTCACGAGCAGCAGCGCGCCGATAGCAAGCGGCGACAGGCTCTCGCCAAGAAACAGCATACCGCCGAAGGAGGACATGGCCGGCACCAGCGCCGAGAAGGCAGCTGCCACGGTGACACCGAGGCGGCGCACGGCGAGCGAATAGGCGGCGATGCCAACGACGCCCGACAGGATGCCCTGCCACAGCACCTGCATGGCGAGTTCCTGCCAGGACGCGACGAGAAAGCCGCTGTTGCCGGACAGGTACCAGATCGGCAGCAGGAGCAGGAAGGACCAGGCGTTGAGTACCGCGGCCGCCTGCCAGCCTGTCAGCCCGCTCTGCCGGATGCCGAACGTGTAGACGGCCCACAGCGCGCCGCCGCAGACGAACAGCAGGTCACCCCGCCAGCTGCCTGCGGCGTCGCCAAGGCTCGGCCCGATGATGGCCGCGACGCCTGCGAAGATGAGGGCGAAGCCGATGAAATGCGTGCGTGTCGGCCGCTCGCCGAACCACAGCGCGCCGAAGAGCATCACAAACATCGGCACAGTAGTCGGCATGATGGAGCCCATGTGGGCGACAGGCGCGAGGCGCGCCCCGGCCATTGCGACGAGCCCGAAGGGCAGGCCCGCGCCTGCAACCATGCCGGCAATGGTCCAGAGCTTCGCGGGCTTCGGCAACAGGCCGCTGCGCAGCAGCACCGGCGCCAGCAGGAGTGATGCCACGCCGTAGCGCAGAAATGCGAGATCGAAGGGCGTCAGGCTGGTCGAGGCGCTGTGGCGCGTGGCGATCTGCCAGCCTGCCCAGATGGAGATCGCGGTGACGGCACCGAGGATACCGAGGAACTGGCCCTTGCGCGCGGCAACCCGCGCTGCCGCGGCCTCCTCGACCGCGCCCTCGGTGTGCACTGCCATTCGCCCCTCCGGCACGCCACTGAACAGTGGCGCATCCATAGCCGCCGCAACGGCAGCGCGCATCGGCGCCCGGCGGGGAGCTGCCGTGCGCCGGACGCACAGCAGCTCAGGCGCTCAGTTTCGCCACGAGGCTGTCGGAGATCTCGAAGTTGGCATAGACGTTCTGCACGTCATCGTGCTCTTCGAGCAAATTGATGAGGCGCATCAGCTTCTCGCCCGTCTCGTCGTCGACGGCGACCGTGTTCTGCGGCTTCCACACGAGCTTGGTGGCCGTCGGCTCGCCGAACTTCTCCTCGAGCGCCTTGGCGACCTCGTGCAGGGCGCCCTGCTCGCAGTAGATCTCGTGCATCTCCTCGCCCGAGACGACGTCATCGGCACCGGCCTCGATGGCGGCCTCGAGCATGTCGTCGCCAGACGCGACGGAGGCGTTGAAGGTGATGTAGCCGACGCGGTCGAACATGAAGGACACGGCGCCCGTCTCGGCCAGGTTGCCGCCGCTCTTGGTGAAGTAGGAACGCACGTCCGACGCGGTGCGGTTGCGGTTGTCGGTCATCGCCTCGACGATGACGGCGACGCCGCCCGGCCCGTAGCCCTCGTAGCGGATTTCCTCATAGTTCTCGGCATCGCCGCCCGAGGCCTTCTTGATGGCGCGCTCGATGTTTTCCTTCGGCATGTTCTCCGCGCGCGCGGCAAGGACGGCGGCGCGCAGGCGCGGGTTCATCGCAGGGTCTGGCAGGCCGAGCCTGGCCGCAACGGTGATTTCACGCGCCAGCTTGGAGAAGAGCTTCGACCGCAGGGCATCCTGCTTGCCCTTGCGGTGCATGATGTTCTTGAACTGTGAATGTCCGGCCATCGGTCCTCCGGCGGATACGGGGCACCACGGGCAGCTCCGGCTGCCCGCAGGTCGACCCCGTCTGGAATGGATGGCGCCTTATACGGCGGCTGTCGTCGAAAATAAAGAAAGGGGCGCGGCCCTGGCTATTCCCAGAAGTCCGGCCCGCTCGGCGCAAGATGTGGTCCAATGCGCACATGCGCCACGCGGCGGGCGAGGCCGGTCGCGTCGTCCGTCTCGACGGCAATGCCGGCGAGCGTGCCTTCCCCGTTCGCGGCCTCGAGCCGGCTGCCCGGGGTCTTCTCGAGGAAGCGGCGGATCGGCTCGTCCTTCTGCATGCCAAGGATCGAGTCGTAGTCGCCGCACATGCCGGCATCGGACAGATAAGCCGTGCCACCGGGCAGGATGCGCCCGTCCGCGGTCGGCACGTGGGTGTGTGTGCCGACGACGAGGCTCGCCCGGCCGTCCACGAAGGCGGCGATCCCCTGCTTCTCGCTGGTCGCCTCTGCATGCACGTCGATGACAACAGCGTCGCAGGCCGTGCCCAGCGGGCAGGCCTCCAGCTCCTGCGCGACGACGGTGAAGGGGTCGTCGAGCGGGTCCATGAACAGGCGGCCCATCACGTTCATCACAAGGACGCGCGCGCCATTGCGGGCCTCGACGACCGTGGCCCCGCGGCCGGGCGTGCCACGCGGGTAGTTGGCGGGGCGCAGCAGGCGCGGCTGGCGCTCGATGAAGACGAGCGCCTCGCGCTGGTCGAAGGAGTGGTTGCCGAGGGTGATGACGTCGGCGCCAGCGGCCAGCACCTCGTCGCAGATCGCCTCGGTGATGCCGAAGCCCCCGGCCGCATTCTCGCCATTGATGACGACGAGGTCGAGACCCCAGCGCTCGCGCAGGCCCGGCAGCCGCTCGACGACGGCCGTGCGTCCCGCCCGGCCGACAATGTCCCCGAGAAAGAGAAGGCGCATGTGAACTCCCCGATGGCGGCAGACCAGCGGCCCCCTCGCGCGAAGTTCAGACCGCTCCCGGGCGGATCACTTCGCTTTCCGTGACGACGACGTCAAGTCGCCGGTCGTGATTTTCTGCCGGCACACGCGCGACTTCCTGGCAGGCCAGGGCAAGGCCGATGGTCGTCACCATCCCCGCCACCACCGAGAGCCGGGCGATGGCGCCGTCGTAGTGGCCCTTGCCGTAGCCGATGCGATGGCCTGCCCGGTCGAAGGCGGCGAGTGGCACGAGGAGAACGCGCGGCGTCACCTCCTCGGCCGTCTCGGGCGGGCCGAGCGTGCCGAAGCCGGCCGGCACCAGCGGCTGCCACGGCTGCCAGGCGCGGAAGACGAGCCCCTGCGGCGTGCATACCGGCAACGCGAGGGCGCATCCCCGGTCGGCCAGGGCTTCCAGGATGGGACGCGGATCGATTTCGCTGCGGATCGGCCAGTAGCCTGCCACAGGCCCGGCCCCGGCCAGCTCCGGCAGGGAAAGCGCGTTGTCGCGCAAGGCCTCGGCGGCCTCCACCATCGTGTCGACGTCGAGCGCCACCTGGTCCCGCCGCGCGAGGGCGGCGCGGCGCAGCTCGTCCTTGGAAGGGGAACCGGAAAGGGCGTGCACGCGTCGACTGGCCTCGCCGGCGGATGAAGACGGTGCGGAGCCGCGATGGCCGTTGGAGTATCGATCCCGGGAGACCTACAAAGTAGGTGGGCGCCGTGTCGCCAAGTCCACGGACAAGGCGAGGAACAGCTCCCTTTAGGATCGATAAGGCCCCGGGGATAGTTTCTCCTGACGCACCCCGCAGCGCCCGCGCGGCAAAGATAGGACGGTGCCGGGCGGATTGCTAGAGGCGCGAACGGGCTGCCCCCAGCCCTCGTTCAGCTCTGGCTCTGCTGGGCCGAGGGCGTGAGCGTCTTCGTCACGCGCTCGATGCGCTCGGCCAGGACGGAGAGGGCGCCCGCCAGCCGCTCCTCGACATCGCCCAGCCGCTCGTCGCCCGCGCCCACGGCCTCCTTCAGTGCCGCAACCTCGCCTTCGAGCCGTTCGAGGCCACGTTTGGCCTCGCTCAGCTCGTCGGCGATGGTGAGAGCGGCCATGACGTGCAGGCGCATGTCGCCGATCTCGCCGAAGGCCGTGCGCATCTCCTCGATGCGGCGGTCGAGGCTGGCGGCGAGCTGCTCGATGTGCTCCTCCTCGCCCTCCCCGCAGGCCATGCGGTAGAGGCGCCCGGCAATGGTAACCGAAACCTGCGGCATTGCTCTTTCCTCTCGGCTCTAGGGCTGGCCCTCGGCGCCCATCACCGACTTCACCGCCCCCATGGCCCGCTCGACCCGCCGCGACACATCGTCCGCTGCGGCTTCCAGTCGCTCCAGCCGGGCGAGCGCGCCGTCGAGCTCGACGGCGAGCCGCGCCCTGTCGTCCTGCATCAGCGACAGCTCCGTCTCGAGGTCGCCGCGCCGCTGCTCCAGCTCGAGCCGCCGTGCCGCTGCCCGCTCGAGCCCGGCGACCGCGGCCTCGAGCCGCTCGAGTGCTGCATTGAGCATTGCCTGCGATCGCGCCATGATCTCACCCAATGACTGTCGGCGGCGTGGGGAATCGCATGCCGGCCGTCGTTCCATTGACTCGCAAAGACGACCTGCTATCAAGCCCGCGCCCCCGCGGCTGTGCCGGCCCACGTCGCAAGCGGCGTCGAACGCGCAGTCAGACCCTGGTTTCGAGCGTACCGGAAACGATCCAGTGACTTCTCCCGTCGAGCACGCCCGCCTTGCCAATGCCATCCGCGCCCTCAGCATGGACGCGGTGGAACAAGCCAAATCCGGCCACCCCGGCCTGCCCATGGGGGCGGCCGACATCGCCACCGTCCTCTTCTCGCGCTTCCTGAAGTTTGACGCGGCCGATCCGCGCTGGCCCGACCGCGACCGTTTCGTGCTGTCGGCCGGGCACGGCTCGATGCTGCTCTATGCACTGCTGCATCTCACCGGCAACCCGGACGTGACGCTGGACGAGATCAAGCGCTTCCGCCAGCTCGGCTCCAAGACGCCGGGGCACCCGGAGAACTTCGTCACCGCGGGCGTCGAGACAACCACCGGCCCGCTCGGCCAGGGTATTGCCACGGCCGTCGGCATGGCACTCGCCGAGCGCATGCTCAACGCCCAGTTCGGTGACGATCTCGTCAACCACTACACCTATGTGCTCGCCTCCGACGGCGACCTCATGGAAGGCGTGAGCCAGGAGGCCATCGCGCTCGCCGGCCATCTCCGGCTCAACCGTCTCATCGTCCTCTTTGACGACAACGGCATCTCCATCGACGGGCCGTTGTCGCTGTCCGATTCCGTCGACCAGCTGAAGCGCTTCGAGGCAGCCGGCTGGGCGACAACCCGCGTCGACGGGCACGACCCGCAGGCCATTGCCGATGCCATCACGGCAGCCCGCGAGAGCGCGTTCCCGACACTCATCGCCTGCCGCACCACCATCGGCTACGGCGCGCCGAACAAGGCCGGCACCTCCAAGGCGCACGGCGAGCCGCTCGGCGCCGAGGAGCTCGGTGCGGCCAAGCAGCGCCTCGGCTGGGAATACGGCCCCTTCGAGATTCCCGAGGACGTGCGCTCCGCCTGGCTCGCCATCGGCGAGCGCGGCCGGGCCGCGCGCGAGGCGTGGCAGTCCCGCCTCGCCGCCATGGATCCTGAGCTGCGCGAGGAGTTCTCCCGCCGCATCACCGGCACGCCACTTCCCGGCCTCGACGAGGCTGTCGCCCGCCTGAAGCGGCAGCTCGCCGAGACGGCACCCACCCTTGCCACCCGCAAGGCGAGCGAGACAGCTCTCGGCGCGCTGACGGAAGCGGTGCCCGAACTCGTGCTCGGCTCCGCCGACCTGACGCCCTCCAACAACACCCGCACCAAGAACCTCGACGCGGTCGGGCCCGGCAACTACGGCGGACGCTACATCCATTACGGCATCCGCGAGCATGGCATGGCGGCGGCGATGAACGGCCTTGCCCTGCACGGCGGTTTCATCCCCGCCGGTGGCACCTTCCTCGTCTTTGCCGACTATGCGCGCCCCGCGATGCGCCTCGCCGCGCTCATGGGCACGCAGGTCATCTACGTGCTGACGCACGACTCGATCGGCCTCGGTGAGGACGGGCCGACACACCAGCCGGTCGAGCATCTCGCCAGCCTGCGCGCCATGCCCAACATGCGCGTCTTCCGTCCGGCCGACGCCGTCGAGACGCTGGAGTGCTGGCAGCTCGCCATCGAGCGGCGTGACGGCCCGACGGTCCTGGCGCTCACCCGCCAGAACCTGCCCGCCCTGCGCACGGCCTTCACCGACTGGAACATGTGCGCCACCGGCGCCTACGAGCTCGCCGCCGCCGAGGGCGAGACAGCCGTCACCCTCTTCGCCTCGGGCTCCGAGGTGGAGATTGCGGTTGCGGCGCGCGCGCTGCTTGCCGAGCGCGGCATTGGTGCCCGCGTCGTCTCCGTGCCGTCGCTCGACCTCTTCCTCGCCCAGCCCGAGGAAGTGCGCCGCGACATCATCGGCGATGCGCCCGTCAAGGTCGCAATCGAGGCAGCCGTGCGCTTCGGCTGGGATGCGGTGATCGGACCCGACGGCATCTTCGTCGGCATGTCGAGCTTCGGCGCCAGCGCCCCCTACAAGGAGCTCTACAAGCATTTCGGCATCACGGCCGAGGCCGTCGTGGAGCGCGTCCTCGCGCGGCGCGGCGCCTGAACGGCGCCTCCTGCCTCAGTTTCGCCGAATGCGCCGTGTCTCACGGCAACAGATCGAGGGAGTGAACACCATGACGGTTCGGGTAGCCATCAACGGTTTCGGACGCATCGGCCGCAACGTCCTGCGCGCCATTATCGAGAGCGGGCGGACTGACATCGAGGTCGTTGCCATCAACGATCTCGGGCCCGTCGAGACCAATGCCCATCTGCTGCGCTTCGATTCGGTCCACGGCCGCTTTCCGGGCGAGGTGAAGGTCGACGGCGACACGATCGACGTCGGCCGCGGCCCCATCAAGGTCACCGCCATCCGCAACCCGGCCGAGCTGCCGCACAAGGAGCTCGGCGTCGACATCGCCCTCGAGTGCACGGGCATCTTCACCTCGAAGGAGAAGGCGAAGGCCCATCTCGATGCCGGCGCCAAGCGCGTCCTCGTCTCTGCCCCGGCCGACGGCGCCGACCTCACGGTGGTCTATGGCGTCAACCACGACAAGCTGACGAAGGATCACCTCGTCGTCTCCAACGCCTCCTGCACGACGAACTGCCTCGCGCCGGTGGCGAAGGTGCTGCACGCCGCCATCGGCATCGAGAAGGGCTTCATGACGACGGTGCACGCCTACACCGGCGACCAGCCCACACTCGACACCATGCACAAGGACCTCTACCGCGCCCGCGCGGCGGCCCTGAGCATGATCCCCACCTCGACCGGCGCCGCCAAGGCGGTCGGCCTCGTGCTGCCGGAGCTCAACGGCAAGCTCGACGGCGTCTCCATCCGCGTGCCGACGCCGAACGTCTCGGTCATCGACTTCAAGTTCATCGCCAGCCGGCCCACGACGAAGGAAGAGGTCAACGAGGCCATCAAGCGCGCCGCCGGGCAGGAGCTGAAGGGCATCCTCAACTTCACGGCGAGCCCCAACGTCTCGGTGGACTTCAACCACGACAGCCATTCCTCCACCTTCGCCCTGGACCAGACGAAGGTGATGGACGGCACGCTGGTGCGTGTCATGTCCTGGTACGACAACGAGTGGGGCTTCTCCAACCGCATGGCCGACACGGCCGTTGCGATGGGCAAGCTGCTCTGAATGCCACCGGGGCGCGGACCCAACGTCCGCGCCCCGCGTTGTCTGATGGGTTCGGCTGGGCGAACGGGAGACCGTGATGAGCGACACTGGCGGTGAACGCATCGAACCCTTTCTGCCTCCGTCGGCCACCGATGCCGAGCCGGCGGCCGCTCCCGCCGTGCCCGCTCCCGCGCCGGCCCCGCCGCCGGCGGCCCCCGCCGCCCCTGCAGAACCTTCACCGGCTCCCGCCCCGACGCCGAGCGCCCGCTCGCTCGCCGAGCAGCTTGCCCGCATCGAGGAAAAGGCCGCGCGGATCGAGGAGAAACAGGCCCGCGCCGAGGCGCTGATGCTGCGCCTCGAGGACAAGGTGCAGGCCACTTCGAATCTCTCGGGCGAACTCGCCCGCCAGAGCGATCTTGCCGCGCTGAACGACAGGGTGGCCCGCCTGCCGGGCTATTCGGCCCTCATCGTCACGGCGCTCATCGCGGCGGTCCTGGCCGCGAGCTTCACCGTCGCCCTCATCAAGTTCCTGCCCGGAGGCATTGGATAATGAGCCAAGGGACCAGCCCTGACACGCGGAGCTTTCGCACGCTGGACGACGTGCAGGTAAAGGGCAAGCGAGTCCTGCTGCGTGTCGACCTCAACGTGCCGATGGAGAACGGCCGCGTGAGCGATGCGACGCGCATCGAGCGGGTCGTGCCGACCATCCGCGAGATCGCCGAAGCCGGCGGCCGTGTGGTGCTGCTCGCCCATTTCGGACGCCCGAAGGGCAAGCCCGAGCCAAAGGACAGCCTGCGCCCCGTGGTGGCCGCCGTGGCCGAGCACGTGGGCCGGCCGGTCGCCTTCGCCGAGGACTGCATCGGCGAGGCGGCAGCCAGGGCCGTCGCGGCCCTCAAGGACGGCGACATCGTCCTGCTCGAGAATACCCGTTTCCATCCGGGCGAGGAGAAGAACGATCCCGAGTTCGTGAAGGCGCTCGCCGCCAACGGCGACATCTACGTCAACGACGCCTTCTCCGCCGCCCACCGCGCCCACGCCTCGACCGAGGGCCTCGCCCACGTGCTGCCGGCCTATGCCGGGCGCTCCATGCAGGCCGAGCTCGAGGCCCTCGCCAAGGCCCTCGAGGCGCCGAAGCGCCCGGTCGTCGCCATCGTCGGCGGTGCCAAGGTGTCGACGAAGATCGACTTGCTCGAAAACCTCGTCACCAAGGTCGACGCGCTTGTCATCGGCGGCGGCATGGCCAACACCTTCCTGCACGCCCAGGGCGTCGCCATCGGCAAGTCCCTGGCCGAAAAGGATCTCGCCACAACGGCGCTGAAGATCATGGAGAAGGCCGCGACCCACAACTGCGCGATCATCCTGCCGGTCGATGCGGTGGTGGCCTGGCACTTCGAGGCCAACGCCCCGTCCCAGGCCTACGGCCTCGACGCCATCCCCGAGGATGGCATGATCCTCGACGTCGGCCCGCAGTCCGTCGAGCGCGTGCGCGCCGCCATCGACGACGCGGCGACCCTCGTCTGGAACGGCCCGCTCGGCGCCTTCGAGCTGCCGCCCTTCGACGCCGGCACCGTCGCGGCCGCGCGGCATGCGGCGGAGCGCACACGCGAGGGCAAGCTCGTCTCCGTCGCCGGTGGCGGCGATACGGTCTCGGCGCTCAACCACGCGGGCGTGGCGGATGCATTTTCCTATGTCTCGACGGCGGGAGGAGCCTTCCTCGAATGGATGGAAGGCAAAGCCCTGCCCGGCGTCGAGGCCTTGCGCGCCGGCTGAGGCGCGGCAACCATAATGAGCCGGGCGGCCAACGCCCGACCTGTCTAGCGGAGAAAGAAAGTGGCTCGGATCACCCTGCGTCAGCTGCTCGACCACGCCGCCGAATACGGCTACGGCGTGCCGGCATTCAACATCAACAACATGGAGCAGGGCCTCGCCATCATGGCGGCGGCCGACGCCGTTGACGCGCCCGTCATCATCCAGGCGAGCCGCGGCGCAAGGCAGTATGCCAACGACGTGGTGCTCGCCCGTCTCATCGACGCGCTCGTCGAGCTCTATCCGCACATCCCGGTGTGCATGCACCTCGACCACGGAAACAACGAGGCGACCTGCGTCACCGCCATGCAGCACGGCTTCACCTCCGTGATGATGGACGGCTCGCTGAAGGAAGACGGCAAGACGCCGGCAGACTGGGACTACAACGTCAATATCACCCGCCGCGTGGCCGAGATGGCCCACTACGGCGGCGTCTCGGTGGAGGGTGAACTCGGCGTGCTCGGCTCGCTCGAGACGGGCATGGGCGACAAGGAGGACGGCCACGGCGCCGAGGGCAAGCTCAGCCACGACCAGCTCCTGACCAACCCTGACGAGGCGGTGAAGTTCGTCCAGGAGACCCAGGTTGACGCGCTCGCCATCGCCATGGGCACCTCGCACGGCGCCTACAAGTTCTCGCGCAAGCCGGACGGCGACATCCTCGCCATGCACGTGATCGAGGAGATCCACCGCCGCCTGCCGCACACGCACCTCGTCATGCACGGCTCCTCGTCCGTGCCGCAGGAGCTGCAGGACATCATCAACAAGTACGGCGGCAAGATGCCCCAGACCTGGGGTGTGCCGGTCGAGGAGATCCAGCGCGGCATCAAGCACGGCGTGCGCAAGATCAACATCGACACCGACAACCGCATGGCGATGACCGGCCAGATCCGCCGCATCCTCGCCGAGCACCCGGAAGAGTTCGACCCGCGCAAGTATCTGAAGCCGGCGATGGAGGCGATGACCAAGCTGTGCAAGGAGCGCTTCGAGCAGTTCGGCACGGCGGGCCACGCGAGCAAGATCAAGCCCATTCCGCTGTCCGAGATGGCGAAGCGCTACCGCTCGGGCGAGCTCGCACCGAAGATCGCCTGATTTCGACCGTCCAGGCCGGGAACCGGGAAACGAACACGAGGGTCGCCACACGGCGGCCCTCGGTATTTCAAAAACCGCTTTCCACATTCCGGCACGGCACTCTAGAGTCGCCCGCGACCTCGCGCTGCCGGCAGCTGGCGCGGACGACGCCGCCTCGAAGCAGAAGCCTGTAGGATTGCCTCACGATCGGACCGGCACTGCTCTTGTCACTCGGATACCTCAACGGCCATGTCCGACCTCACGCCTCGTCTCTATCTCGTCTCGCCGATCATCACCGATGTCGAGGCCTTCGCCCCCCAGCTCGCGGCGGCCTGCGAGGTTGGCGACATCGCGGCCGTGCTGCTGCGGCTCGCCACGAGTGACGAGCGGGCGGCCATCAAGCAGGTGAAGGCGCTCGCGCCCATCGCCCAGAACCAGGGGGCGGCGGTCATCGTCGCCGGCACGCCCGTCGTCGCCGTCCGCGGCGGGGCCGACGGCGTGCACCTGACCGGCTCCGGCTCGGCCGACGAGATCGAGGCGGCGCGCGAGGCGCTTGACACCATGAAACCCGAGCGCATCGTCGGCATCGGCGGACTGCGCAGCAAACACGATGCGATGGTCGCAGGGGAGATGGACGTCGACTACGTCATGTTCGGCGAGCCGTTGCTCAACGCCACGCTGCCCCCATTCTCCCAGGTGGTCGAGCGGGCGGCCTGGTGGGCGGAGATCTTCTCCGTGCCCTGCGTGGCCTTTGCCCCCACGCTCGAGGACGTGACGCCGCTGGCCGAGACGGGCGTCGAGTTCGTCGCCGTCGGCGAAGCGATCTGGTCCGCCCCCGAAGGGCCGGCCAAGGCCGTGGCCTGCGCGCTCGGGGCGCTCTCATCCGCCGAGGTGCCGCAACGATGAGGTCGTGCGTCGCCGCCGTTCTCGCCGTGCTGCTGCCTGCTGCCGCGCTCGGCCAGCCCGCCACGGGCCAGCAGCTGCCCGCGCCAGCGGAAGGCGCGGCCCCCGCCGAAACGGGGCGCGCCCCCATGCTGCCGGCGCCGCAGAACACCCCTGTCATTCCCACCCTGCCGAGCGACCGCAACGACCTCGCCTACGGCGCCTACCAACGGGGGCTCTACGTCTCGGCCCTGAAGCACGCGACGGCGCGCGTGGAGGCCAACCGCAACGACGCCGCCGCCATGACCCTGCTCGGCGAGCTCTACGCCCAGGGCCTGGCGGTCCCGCAGAACTTCACCGAGGCCGCCTCGTGGTACCGGCTTGCGCACGAGCGGGGCGATGCCAACGCCACCTTCGCCCTGGCCATGCTGACCATGGACGGGCTCGGCGTTCCGAAGGATCGGGCGCAGGCCGAGGCGCTGCTGGAACAGGCGGCGGCCAAGGGCCATCCAGTCGCCTGCTACAATCTCGCCCTGCTGCTGCTGCCACGACACACCGAAGGGGGAGACGCACGGGCCGTGGAGCTGCTGCAACGGGCGGCGGCGGCCGAGATCGCCGATGCGCAGTATGCGCTCGCCGTGCTCTACAGAGAGGGGCGCGGCGTGCCGCCCGACCGCGTCAAGATGGCCGAGTGGCTGGCACGCGCGGCCGAGAACGGCAACCTGCCGGCCCAGGTGGAATACGCCATCGCCCTCTTCAACGGCGACGGCACGGCCCGCAGCGAGGAAGAGGCGGCGCGCTGGTTCGAGCGCGCGGCCTGGCGGGGCAACCCCATCGCCCAGAACCGGCTGGCGCGCATCCTCGCCGCCGGCCGCGGCCGGCCGGCGGACCCGGTGGAGGCCGCCACGTGGCACATGCTCGCCGCCCAGGCCGGCCTCGCCGACAGCTGGCTCGACGACGCCCTCAAGTCCCTGACCGACGAGCAGCGCAAGACTGCCGCCGACAACGCCCGTGAACGGGCCGAGCGCCTCGAATTCGGCATCGGCCCTTGACCGCGCCGCGCAGCGGGGGCAAACCGCGCCCGGCCGCACTCCAGTAATGAAAGATCGCAAGGCATGATCCGCTCCCCTCTCATCACCGTGATGACCGATGCCGTCATGAAGGCGGCCCGCTCGCTCAAGCGCGACTTTGGCGAGGTCGAGGCGTTGCAGGTGACACTGAAGGGGCCGGGCGACTTCGTCTCGGCCGCCGACCGCAAGGCGGAAAAGACCCTGCGCGAGGCGCTGGAGAAGGCCCGCCCCGGCTATGGCTTCGTGATGGAGGAGAGTGGCATCGTCGAGGGCAGTGACAAGAGCCACCGCTGGCACATCGACCCGCTCGACGGCACGACTAACTTCCTGCACGGCTTCCCACACTTCGCCATCTCGGTCGGCCTCGAGCGCGACGAGCAGCTGGTGGCCGGCGTCATCTACGACCCCATCAAGGACGAGATGTTCGTCGCCGAGAAGGGCAAGGGCGCCTTCCTCAACAACAGGCGCATCCGCGTCTCGGGCCGGCGCGACATGTCGCAGGCCCTCGTCGGCTGCGGCATTCCGCATCTCGGCAAGGGCGGCCACGGCCAGCTCATCCGCGAGCTCGCCGCCGTTTCGGTGCGCGCCGCCGGGGTGCGCCGCTCGGGCTCGGCCGCGCTCGACATTGCCTATGTCGCCTGCGGGCGGCTCGATGGCTTCTGGGAACGGGGCCTCAACTCATGGGACATGGCGGCCGGCCTCGCCATCCTGCGCGAGGCCGGCGGCTTCGCGAGCGACGCCGACGGCGGCGTGAACCCGCTCGCCAGCGGCTCCATCGCCTGCGGCAACGAGGCACTGCACCGCGAGCTGGTCGAGGTGCTGAAGGGCGCGCGCGCCTGAGGCGCCCTCCCCGCCGCACCGCGCCGCGGCTTGTCGCGCAGTCATGAAGATGCCGACAAGCCGTGCGAGGAAGAGCCATTGCCGGCGTGCGCCGCAACGCGCGCCGGCCTTGATCGCCGGGTATTCCCCGGCGAACATGGGTGTATAGTCCCTCTGGACACAACCCGATGGTCTGAGATGGCGGCCGGCGATTCCATCAAGCTCTCCTCTCCCCGGATCTACCTGGTCCGCATGGGCGTCTTCCTGATTCTGGTGGGCTTCATCGCCTTCATGCTCTACCGCCAGATCTGGGCCGCCTTCCTCACCAACCCGGCGCTGAACGGCATCATCCTCGGGGTGCTGCTCATCGGCATCGTGCTTGCCCTGCGCCAGGTGGCCCGCCTCTTCCGCGAGGTGCGCTGGGTCAACAACCTTCGCCGCAGCGGTGAGGGCGTCGCCCTCATCGACATGCCCGTGCTGCTTGCGCCCATGGCGACGCTGATCGGCGACCGTCTGGGCCGCGGCGGTGTGCCCACGGCAACCCTGCGAGCCATCCTCGATTCCATCGCCGCGCGCCTCGACGAGAGCCGCGACATCACCCGCTATCTTGCGGGGCTGCTTGTTTTCCTCGGCCTGCTCGGCACCTTCTGGGGCCTGTTGGAGACAGTGAGCTCGGTCGGCAAGGTCATCCAGTCCATGCGCACCGGCGGGGAGGCGACCGCCCTCTTCGACGAGCTCAAGGCGGGTCTCGCCGCACCGCTCGGCGGCATGGGCATCTCCTTCTCGTCCTCGCTCTTCGGCCTCGCCGGCTCGCTGGTCCTCGGCTTCCTCGACCTGCAGGCCGGACAGGCGCAGAACCGCTTCTACACGGAGCTGGAGGACTGGCTCGCCGCCACGGTCGCGGACGTCACGCTCGATGTCATGCCCGGCACGCCCGCCCTCGCCGCGAGCCAGGATGTCGCCGCCGCACTGGAGCGGCTCACCGTCGCCGTCAGCGAGGGCCAGAGCGGCCGGGCTGCCACCCATGCCATGGCCAATCTCGCCGAGGGCATCCAGGGCCTTGTCCAGCACATGCGCACCGAGCAGCAGATGATCCGCGACTGGGTGGAAGCCCAGGCGAGCCACCAGCGCGAGATCAAGCTGCTGCTCGAGCGCCTGAACGCCGAGCGCGCGCGGATCGACTAGCATGGCCCTGTCGCGCGCCCGCCGGCCCGAGCGCCGGATCGACTACTGGCCCGGATTCGTCGACGCGCTGTCGACGCTCGTCCTGTCCATCATCTTCCTGCTGTCGGTCTTCATGCTGCTGCAGTTCTTCCTGTCACAGGAGATCTCCGGCAAGGACACGGCCCTGCAGCGGCTCAACCAGCAGATTGCCGAGCTGACCGAGCTGCTCGCCCTCGAGCGCGGCTCAAAGAAGGAGCTGCAGGACAATCTCTCGCTCCTGCAATCGACGCTGGAAGCGAGCGAGGCCGAGCGCAACCGCCTCTCTGGCCTGCTCGCAAGCGGCGCAGCAGCGGGCGATGCCGCCAGCCGGCGCGTCGGCGAGCTGGAGGGCGCCCTGTCCGCCGAGCGGGAGGTGTCGGCCCGCGCCCTCGCCCAGGTCGAGCTGCTCAACCAGCAGCTCGCCGCCATGCGCCGCCAACTCGCGGCGCTCGAAGAGGCACTGCAGGCCTCGGAAGCGCGTGACAGGCAGTCCCAGGCGCGCATCGCCGACCTCGGCTCGCGCCTCAACACGGCGCTCGCCCAGCGCGTCCAGGAGCTCGCCCGCTACCGCTCCGACTTCTTCGGCCGCCTGCGGCAGATCCTCGGCAACCGCTCGGACATCCGCGTCGTCGGTGACCGTTTCGTCTTCGAATCGGAGGTTCTGTTCGACACGGGCCAGGCGACGCTCCGTCCCGAGGGCATGGCCGAGCTCGACAAGATCGCGAGTGCCGTCCTCGAGCTTGCGCGCGAGATCCCGCCGGACATCCCGTGGGTGCTGCGCGTTGACGGGCATACGGACAAGCGCCCGCTCTCCGGCACGGGCCAGTACAAGTCCAACTGGGCTCTGTCGGCGGCGCGCGCCATCTCGGTCGTGCAGTATCTCGTCGAGAAGGGCGTGCCACCCCAACACCTGCTCGCCGCCGGCTTCGGCGAATTCCAGCCGATCGAGCTGGGAGACAGCGAGGACGCCTACCGCCGCAACCGGCGCATCGAGCTGAAGTTGACCGAGCGGTAACGGCGCGCGCGGGGTGCGGCAGCGCCGCCGTCCGCAGGTTACTTCGCCGCGAGCACCTCGGCCGGCACGTCACCGAACTGCAGGCGGGCAAGCTTCGCATAGAGCCCCCCGCGCGCCGCCAGTGTCGCGTGCGTGCCCTCCTCCACGATGCGTCCCTCGTCCATGACGAGGATGCGGTCGGCCGACTGGACCGTCGCCAGCCGGTGGGCGACGACGATGGTGGTGCGGCCCTGCATGAGCCGGTCGAGCGCCTCCTGCACGAGACGTTCGCTCTCGGCATCGAGGGCGGAGGTCGCCTCGTCGAGAAGGAGGATGGGCGCATCCTTCAGGACAGCGCGGGCGATGGCGATGCGCTGGCGCTGCCCCCCGGAGAGCGTCACCCCGCGTTCACCGAGCAGCGTGTCATAGCCCTGCGGCAGCGCCGCGATAAAGCCATCAGCCGCAGCCAGCTCCGCGGCGCGGCGTACCTCCTCCATGGAAGCGTCGGGGCGACCGTAACGGATGTTGTCGGCCACGCTCGCGCCGAAGATCGCCGCCTCCTGCTGCACATAGGCGATGCGGCGGCGCAGCTCCACGAGATCGGCGTGGCGCACGTCGACGCCGTCGACCAGCACGGCACCGTCCTGGCAGTCGTAGAAGCGAAGGATCAGCTGGAAGACGGTGGTCTTGCCGGCACCCGACGGCCCGACGATCGCCACGCGCTCGCCCGCCGCAACAGAGAAGTCGAGCGCGTGGAGGGAGGAACGGTCCGGCCGGCTCGGATAGGCGAAGGACACATTCCGGAAGGCCACCGTGCCGCGTGGCGGCTGCGGCAGGGGAACGGGCGAGGCGGGCGAGGCCACGCTCGCACGTGTGGCGAGCAGCTCCGACAGCCGGCCGGCCGCGCCCGCCGCCTGGGACACCTCACCCCAGACCTGGCTGAGCTCGCCGAGCGCGCCAGCGGCGAAAACCGCATAGAGCACGAACTGGGACAGCCGGCCGGCGCTCATGCGCCCGCCGAGCACGTCCTGTGCGCCATACCACAGCACCGCCACCACGCTCGCCGCGATGAGGAAGAGCGCAACCGCCGTGAGATAGGCGCGCGCGCGGATGGAGGCGCGCGCAGCCTCGAAGGCGTTCTCCGCCGCGGCTCTGTAGCGTTCGGCCGTCGCCGCCTCGACACCGAACGCCTGCATGGTGCGGATGGCCCCCACCGCCTCGGTGGCGAAAGCGGAGGCATCCGCCAGCCTGTCCTGGGCGGCGCGGGAGCGCCGGCGCACGCTGCGCCCCGAAGCGACGAGCGGCAGGACGATGACCGGGATCGCCGCGAGGACAAGAGCCGACAGGCGCGGGCTCGTCACCACCATCATCGTTGCGGCGCCAAGGAAGAGAAAAAGGTTGCGCAGCGCGATCGAGGCACTCGCACCGAAGGCGGCCTTGATCTGCGTCGTGTCGGCGGCGAGGCGCGAGGCGATGTCGCCGCTGCGCGCGCTGTCGTAGAAGCCCGGGTCAAGCCACAGGAGATGGCGGAAGACGGCGGTGCGCAGGTCCGCCACCACCCGTTCACCGAGGGTGGTCACGAGATAGTAGCGGGCGGCGCTCGCCACGGCGAGCACGGCGACGACAACGACGAGCGTGCCGAAATAGGCATTGATCATGCCGCTGTCGGGATCGGAGAAGCCGCCGTCGATCACCCGGCGCACCGCCAGCGGCAGCGCGAGCGTCGCCCCCGCGGCGACGACGAGGGCCACGAGCGCCGCCGCGATGCGACCGCGATAGGCGAGCGCGAATGGCACCAGCGGCCTGAGCGCCGCGAGCGATGCGCGCTCGGCCTTCCCGCCGGCCGCTCCCCCCTGTGCCGTCCCGTCGTCCGTCTTCATGCGGCCTCTGCCCGCTGCCATCATCCCTTCCTTCCACTCGCCGACCGTCCGCGGCGATTTGGGCCTTTCTGCCCTGCTTGTATCCGTCTTGGCGCTGCGCTATAGGGTCGCGACCTTTCAGGAATATCCGTCGTCGTCGTGACGCGCTGCTGCCGGCGTGAGACGTGCGGCGCGGCGTTGGACAAGGACACCGCCATGAAAACCGATACGCACCCGGACTACCACTTCATCAAGGTCGTGATGACCGACGGCACGGAATATGTCACGCGCTCGACCTACGGCAAGGAAGGCGACGTGCTGAATCTCGACATCGACCCGCGCACCCACCCGGCCTGGACCGGCGGCTCGCAGCAGCTCGTGGACCGCGGCGGCCGCGTCTCGCGCTTCAACAGCCGTTTCGCCGGCTTCAACTTCGGCAAGAAGTAAGGGCGGGGCGGAACCTCCGCCTCCTTCCCAAATCAAAAGCCCCGGCGACACTGCCGGGGCTTTTGCTTGTCCGGAAACGGAAAATGGCGGTCAGTGCCGGGAGAAGGCGGACTGCAGGCGCCCGAGCTGCAGAGCGACCGGGCTCGTCGAGGAGGCAAGAAGGCTCTCGCCGCTCAGCAGCGCGTCGAGATGCAGCACCCGCTCCTGCAGGCGCAGTGAATGTTCGATGAGCTCGCGCATGCGCTCGGGCAGGAGCGCGACGAGATCGCCCGATGTCGGTGAATTCTGCCAGGTCAGCTTGACCTTGTGCTTCTCCTGCATGGCCTGCTCGGGCGTCAGCTCGCCCTCCGCCACGGCGCGCTGCAGGAGCAGCCAGGACGCGACCTGCATGAGGCGCGTGGTCAGGCGCATGCTCTCGGCCGCATAGGCGAGCGCCGCCTGCCGCGTCAGCTGGCGGCTTTCCTCACGTCCCGGCCCGTCGAGATAGGCCGCAGACTCCTCGATCAGGTCCATCCCCTCACGGAACAGCAGCCGGAAAGCCTCGGAGGCCACGAAGCTGCGCCCGAAAGGAATAAGGGCCGTATCCTCATTGTGCTCGCTGCGGAGCTTGCTCTGTTCGCTCATAGGTCCTCGCGCCTCCCTCGGTTCCGCCACCAAGCTGTTCCGAAATGGAACGTTGCACTCGTTGCGGGAGACACGTTGCAAGTTTGCCGCCAATCACCTCAGCAATAGGTTAACGAAACTGCCCGAGGAGAGAAAGCGGCAGAGTTTGAGAGCATGCATGCCGGGCCGGCCCGACGAAATCCCGCCCGCCTCGGGGCATCGACAGGACCGGCCAGCCCCTTGGCGCCGATAGCCTCTTCCGCCCCGTCGGCCTCCCCGGACGGCCCCGCCGGGCACCAAAAAAGAGCCGCCCGAGGGGCGGCTCGAAGTGATAACAGGGAGGCGTCAAACAGAGTGGACAGGAGCCACTCGGCATCCAGAAGACTGGATGGTTGTTGTTATAAATCGGAAACCTTAACGGTCGGTTAACCTGGCACGTCTCGTTGCGGGGCTCCCGTCCCGCCGCGGCACAGGCCGACCCGCTCAGGATGGATCAGCGAAAGAAGGCGTCCGCCGCCTGCCGCGAGGCGCGCTTGGCCTCCCTCGCCCCTTCGAGCCGGGCGATCTCCGCCTTGAGCAGCGTGATCCTGTCCTCGATCTCATCGAGCGACAGTGCCGAGAGATCCTGCCCGATCTCGTGGATCAGGGGAGTCTTGCCGAGAGGACCCTTGCGCGGCTCGTCGCCGAAGATGTCCTGCATGTCCTCCCTCCCGTCGCCAGTTGCGGAGGGGCAAATCTAGGACGGGGCGCCGCAGATTGCCAGCCGCCGGCCAAGACGGCTCCCTCTCCCACCCGACGCACGAACATCCTGCTCGGAAAGTTTTGCTCGGCATGACCGCCGATTGCAGCAATGCTGTCCCGGGAAGGAAACGGGGAAGCCCGGGAAAACGAAACCCTAGGAGACGAGACATGCGCGTTATGGTCCTGGTCAAGGCGACGGAAGACAGCGAGCGCGGCACCCCTCCCTCCGCCGAGATGCTCAAGGCGATGGGCCGGTTCAACGACGAACTCATCGCGGCCGGCGTGCTGGTGACAGGCGACGGGCTCAAACCTTCATCCGCGGGCAAGCGCATCGTCTTCGACGGGCCGGATCGCACCGTCGTCGACGGCCCCTTCCCCGCGACGCGGGAGCTCGTTGCCGGCTTCTGGCTCTGGGAAGTCGAGGACATGGACGAGGCGGTCGCTTGGGTGAAGCGCTGCCCCAATCCCATGCCGGGGCCAAGCGAGATCGAGATCCGCCCCGTCTACGAGGCGGCCGACTTCGGCGAGGAATTCGCTGTCGAGCTCAACGAGCGTCTCGCCCGCCTGCGCGAGAGGCGGCCCTGAGCCCCGGCTTTTTCTTTCACAGGCGCGGTCAGCCTGCAGCGGCCGCGGCGGTGCGGACGGGTCTGCGACAAGACCTCGCCGCGATCGTCTGCGATCATTTGCCAGATCGACGCGACGCGCTTATATAGCGGCCAGTCCCCGTCATCGACGATCGATGATTGCTCCGGCTCCCGTCGAGTCGGAGCGCAGGGAAACCGTGTCCGCCAGGCCGGGGCGCCGGACGCCCCCGAACTTGTCTTTTAAGGAGCCGACCATGTCCACCGGACCGCTGATGCCGAAGGCGACCGCCGTCTGGCTCGTCGAGAACACGGCGCTGACGTTTGATCAGATCGCCGACTTCTGCAAGCTGCACCCGCTCGAGGTGAAAGGCATCGCTGACGGCGAGGTTGCAGCCGGCATCAAGGGTCTCGATCCGACCGTGAATGGCCAGCTGACCCGCGACGAGATCAGCCGGGGTGAGGCCGATCCCTCCTATCGCCTCAAGCTCGCCCCGCCGAAGGTCAAGCTGCCCGAGGTGAAGCGCAAGAAGGGCCCGCGTTACACGCCCGTGTCGCGCCGCCAGGACCGGCCCAACGCCATCCTCTGGCTGCTGCGCAACCACCCGGAGCTGAAGGACGCGCAGATCATGCGTCTCGTCGGCACGACGAAGACCACCATCCAGCAGATCCGCGACCGCACCCACTGGAACGCGGCGCATCTGACGCCGATGGACCCCGTCACGCTCGGCCTGTGCTCGCAGATCGATCTCGACTTCGAGGTCGCCCGCGCCGCCAAGGACCGGCCGAAGGTGGTGCCGGAGGACGACCAGACGCTGCTGCCGGCCGAGGTCACCACGGCGCCCGAGGAGGAGGTGCAGCCCTTCGGCGACACGTCGCGTCCGCGCCGCGAGGAAGAGGAAGAGCTCGACGTCGATTCCGTCTTCGCCAAGCTCAAGCAGCTCAAGCGCCCGGACGACGAGGAAGACGAGGAGCTCTGAGAGCCCATCGGCCCCGCGGCATCCGCCGCGGGGTTTTTCTCGTGGCGCCGCCTTGTCTCATGGCGTGGCTTCTTCTTATGGCGCCGCCGCCCTGCCCCGGCGACGGGCGAGCACGGCGGCAACCTCGTCCAGCGCCGCCGGATCGTCGATGGTCGCGGGCACGGACCAGGTTTCGCCGTCCGTGATCTTCTTCATGGTGCCGCGCAGGATCTTGCCCGAGCGCGTCTTGGGCAGGCGGGCGACGGTAACGGCGAGCTTGAAGGCAGCGACGGGACCGATCTCCGCACGCACGCGCGCGACGATCTCGGCCTCGATCTCCTCCGGCGGACGGGCGACACCGCTCTTCAGCACCACGAAGCCGACCGGCACCTCCCCCTTCACCGGATCACTCGCGCCAACCACGGCGCATTCGGCGACGTCCGGATGGGCGGCAATCACCTCTTCCATGCCGCCGGTGGACAGGCGGTGGCCGGCGACGTTGATGATGTCGTCCGTCCGCCCCATGACGAAGAGATAGCCGTCCTCGTCGATATAGCCGGCGTCCGAGGTCTTGTAGAAACCGGGAAGCGCCTCGAGGTAGCTCTCGCGAAAGCGCTCATCGGCCCGCCACAGGGTGGGCAGGCAGCCGGGCGGCAGCGGCAGCTTCACCGCGATCTCGCCCATGACACCCCGCGGCTGGTCCTGGCCCGCCTCGTCAAGGATATGCACGTCGTAGCCGGGCATCGGCACCGTCGCCGAGCCGTGTTTGACCGGCAGCGCCCCGAGGCCGAGCGGATTGCCTGCGATGGCCCAGCCCGTCTCTGTCTGCCACCAGTGGTCGATCACCGGCACGTTGAGCACCCTCTCCGCCCACTGCACGGTATCGGGATCCGCCCGCTCGCCGGCGAGGAAGAGGGCGCGAAAGTTCGTCATGTCGACGTTGTCGATCAGCAGCCCCTGCGGGTCCTCCTTGCGGATGGCGCGGAAGGCGGTGGGCGCGGTGAACAGCGTTGCCACGCCGTGCTCGGCGATGACACGCCAGTAGGCACCGGCGTCGGGCGTGCCAACGGGCTTGCCCTCGTAGAGGATGGTGGTGCAGCCGGAAAGCAGCGGCCCGTAGACGATGTAGCTGTGGCCCACCACCCAGCCGATGTCGGACGCCGCCCAGAACACCTCCCCCGGCGCGATGCCGTAGAGGTTCTGCATGGACCAGGTCAGCGCCACCATGTGCCCGCCGTTGTCGCGCACCACGCCCTTGGGCTTCCCTGTCGTGCCGGAGGTATAGAGGATGTAGAGCGGATCAGTCGCCTCGACCGGCGTGCAGTCCGCTGCCTTGCCGGCGGCGCGCGCCCTGTTCACGGTCTCCGTCCAATCAAGGTCGCGCCCCTTGACGAGGCTCGCCTCCGCCTGCGGACGCTGGAGGATGAGGCACACCTCGGGCTTGGCCGGGGAGAGGTCAATCGCCTCGTCGAGGAGCGGCTTGTAGGCGACAACGCGGCTCGGCTCGATGCCGCAGGAGGCGGAGAGGATCACCTTCGGCTCGGCGTCGGCGATGCGTTGCGCCAGCTCACGCGCGGCGAAGCCGCCGAAGACGACAGAATGGATGGCGCCGATGCGGGCGCAGGCGAGCATGCCCACCACCGCCTCCGGCACCATGGGCATGTAGATGACCACCCGGTCGCCCTTGCCCACCCCGATGTCGCGCAGCACGGCGGCCAGGACGCGCACCTCAGACAGAAGGCCGTTGTAGGAGATGACGCGCTTCGCCCCGGTCACCGGGCTGTCGTAGATGATGGCCGGCTGGGATCCGCGCCCGGCGTCGACATGCCGGTCGACCGCGTTGAAGCAGGTGTTGCAGACCGCTCCCGGGAACCAGCGCCCATAGACGCCGAGGGAGGGGGCGAAAACCTCCGACGGCGGGCGCATCCAGTCAATGGCCTGGGCCGCCTGCCCCCAGAAGGCGAGCGGGTCCCGGCGCCAGGCCTCGTAGACCTCTCCATAGCGGCTGTGTGCTGCTGATCCCCTCGACGCGGCGATCATGCTGGCTCTCCTCCCCTTGGCCGGGGCACGCCCCCGCGGACAGATGGCCCGGCCGGCGGGGAGTGCCCTTCAACTCTTGCCCGGAAGCGTGTCCGGCATTGCAAGCATAGCAGCCCGGCGGCCAGCCGCCTTGAGACTTTCGGAGAGGCTCACTACCAAAGGGCTCCCTCCGGGCCGTGCCGAATGATCACCGATCCCCTCTTCTATCTCGCCGCCATCCCGGCGGTCGTTATCGTCGGCCTCGCCAAAGGCGGCTTCGTCGGGCTTGGCATCCTCGGCCTTCCGCTCATGGCCCTGACCGTGTCGCCGGTGCAGGCCGCGGCCATCATGCTGCCCATCCTCATCGTGCAGGACGCGGTCGGCCTCTACGCCTTCCGCAAGCACCTCAACAAGCGCCTGCTCGCCATCACGCTCACGGGCGCGCTCGTCGGCGTCATCCTCGCCACCTTCACCGCCGCGGCGGTCTCGGAAGCGGCGGTGCGGCTCGCCGTCGGCCTGATCGCCGTCGTCTTCGCCCTCAACTGGTGGCTCAATCTGGCCAAGCAGGCGGCGGGCGAGCGGCCGGGCGGCGTCGCCTGGGGCCTCCTGTGGGGAGGCATATCCGGCTTCACCAGCTTCATCAGCCATGCCGGCGGGCCGCCGTTCCAGGTCTACGTGCTGCCGTTGCAGCTGCCGCGGGACGTGCTGGTGGGCACAACGGTGTGGTTCTTCGCCGCCGTCAACATCATGAAGGTGGCGCCTTATGTCTGGCTCGGCCAGTTCACAAACGAGAACCTCATGACGTCGCTTGCGCTGATGCCGGTCGCAATCGCCTCCACCATGGCGGGCGTCTGGCTGGTGCGCCGCGTGGACTCCGCCGCCTTCTACCGCCTCGTCTACGGACTGCTCGTGCTCGTCGGCTTCAAGCTGGCCTATGATGGGCTTGTCGCCCTCATCTGATTCTCTCCCTCCCCTCCGGGGGGCACGCACGACAGGACAGCCATGGCGCCGTTCGCCAACCTCGCCCTGCTCCGCACCGGCATGGCCTGCCTCGCCCTTCTCCTCGGCGGTGCCGGGGCGCTGGCCTTCGACCTGCAGGGCCATCGCGGAGCGCGTGGCCTTGCGCCCGAGAACACCCTGCCCGCCTTCGAGAAGGCCCTGCGCATCGGCGTTACGACGCTCGAGCTCGACGTGGGCATGACGCGCGACGGCGTGATTGTCGTCGCCCACGATCCCCGCCTTAACCCCGACATCACGCGCAGCCCGGACGGCGCGTTCCTGACCGGGCCGGGCAAGGCGCTGACCGAGATGACGCTGGAGGAGCTGCGGGGCTACGACGTCGGCCGTGCCAGGCCGGGCAGCCGCACCGCCAGGGCCTTTCCGGACCAGACGCCGGCCGACGGCGCGCGCATCCCGACACTCGAGGAGGTCTTCGCCCTCGCCGAACGCCTCGGCGCAAGGGACGTGCGCTTCAACATCGAGACCAAGTCGAGCCCGCTGCCAGACGCCGCCACACCCGAGCCGCGCGCGTTTGCCGCAGCCCTGGCGAAGGCCATCGACAAGGCCGGCCTGCGCGAGCGCGCCACCATCCAGTCCTTCGACTGGCGCACGCTCATGGCGCTCAGGGAAATAGCGCCCGACATCCCGCGCGTGTGCCTGACGAGCGAGGGCAGTTTCGACACGCTCCAGCGCGGCAAGGAAGAAGGCTCCCCCTGGCTCGGCGGCCTCGACGTGGACGATTTCGAGTCCGTGCCGGCGCTGGTGGCCGAGGCAGGCTGTACCACATGGTCCCCCAACTTCCGCAACCTCACCGAGGCGCTCGTCGACGATGCGCAGGACATGGAGCTGTCCGTGGTTCCATGGACGGTGAACGAGACGGAGGACATGGCGCGGCTGATCGACTGGGGCGTCGACGGGCTGATCACCGACTTTCCCGACAAGGCCCGCACTGTCATGGCCACCAAGGGGCTGCCGTTACCCGCGCCGGTTGCGCCCTGACGCCACAGCCTCGCCCTTTGGCTGATTGAGCCTCCCGGTCCGGCCGGCTAGGCTGCGGCATCGCATTCCCGCAGCGGACACTGGAAAATGACGGCCTCAGCCTATGACATCGACCTCGATCGCAACCCGGCCAATTTCCAGCCGCTGACGCCACTGACCTTCCTCGAGCGGGCGGCGAGCGTCTTTCCCGAGCGCACGGCCATTATCCATGGTAGCCTGCGGCGCAGCTACCGCGACTTCTATGCCCGCGCCCGGCGCCTCGCCTCGGCGCTCGCCGCGCACGGCATCGGCCGCGGCGACACGGTGTCGGTGATGCTGTCAAACACGCCGGCGATGCTGGAGTGCCACTACGGCGTGCCCATGACGGGCGCCGTGCTGAACACCATCAACACCCGGCTCGACGCGGCGATCATCGCCTTCACGCTCGACCACGCCGAGACGAAGGTGCTGATCACCGACCGCGAATTCTCCAAGACCATCCGCGAAGCGCTCTCCCTCGCCAAGGCAAAGCCGCTCGTCATCGATTATGACGACCCCGAATACAACGGGCCGGGTGAGCGCCTCGGCTCCACCGACTACGAGAGCTTCATCGCCGGTGGCGACCCCGAATACGCCTGGCAGATGCCGCGAGACGAGTGGGACGCCATCTCGCTCAACTACACCTCGGGCACGACCGGCGACCCCAAGGGCGTCGTCTATCACCACCGCGGCGCCTACCTGCTCGCCATGGGCAACGTCGTCACGTGCAACATGGGCAAGCACCCAGTCTACCTGTGGACGCTGCCGATGTTCCACTGCAACGGCTGGTGCTTCCCCTGGTCGATCTCGGTGGTGGCCGGCACGCACGTGTGCCTGCGCCAGGTGCGTGCCGGTGCCATGTATGCGGCGCTCGCCGACCACGGCGTCACGCATCTGTGCGGCGCGCCCATCGTCATGGCGACGCTGCTCAACGCGCCCGACGAGGAGAAGCGCGCGTTCCAGCAGAAGGTCTCCTTCTTCACGGCAGCCGCCCCGCCGCCCGAGGCGGTGCTCGCCGCCATGAAGGACGCCGGCTTCGAGGTGACGCACCTTTACGGCCTGACCGAGACCTACGGCCCCGCCGTCGTCAATGACTGGAACGAGGCCTGGGACGCCCTGCCGATGGCCGACTATGCGGCGAAGAAGGCCCGCCAGGGTGTGCGCTATCTGGTGCTCGAGGGGCTCGACGTGCGCGATCCCGAGACGCTCGCCCCCGTGCCGGCAGACGGCGAGACGCTGGGCGAGGTCATGTTCCGCGGCAACGTGGTGATGAAGGGCTACCTCAAGAACAAGGCTGCCACCGACAAGGCCTTCGCCGGCGGCTGGTTCCACTCCGGCGACCTCGGCGTCAAGCATCCCGACGGCTACATCCAGCTCAAGGACCGCTCGAAGGACATCATCATCTCCGGCGGAGAGAACATCTCCTCCATCGAGGTCGAGGACGCGCTCTACAAGCACCCGGCCGTGCAGGCCGCGGCGGTGGTCGCCAAACCGGACGAGAAGTGGGGCGAGACGCCCTGCGCCTTCGTGGAGCTGAAGCCGGGGGCGGAGGCGACGGCCGAGGAGCTGATCGCCTTCTGCCGCAGCCGGCTTGCCTCCTTCAAGTGCCCGCGCTACGTCGTCTTCACCGAGCTGCCGAAGACCTCCACGGGCAAGATTCAGAAGTTCCGCCTGCGCGAGATGGCGCGCGAGGTCTGAAGCGCCGGCCCTACGAAAACGGCCACCCGAAGGGGTGGCCGTCGCACCGGTGGGTTAAGCCGGCTGATCCGTCAATGGACAGACTGCGATCCCATCGATTGGCGCAAGCGCTCCATCTCGTCCTTCAACTGCAGCTTCTTACGCTTGAGTTCCGCGATCTTTAGCTCGTCAGCCGAGGGGCTGGCCTGCACCGCTTGGATTTCGCGCTCAAGCGCCTGGTGCCGCTTCGCGAGCTCGGCCAGATGGGCGTTCAACGACATCGCTTTCCTCCTTCGGATCACTCCGACGACAGGACTGTGACACACCATTGTGGCGGAGTCGAAGCAGATTCCGGCATCAGCAGCGCATTGGCGGCGAGCAGTGGGCAAGCACCCCTTTTTGCATCACTTCGGCTTGCCCAGCGTGACGGGGCGCCGCATACTTCGCGCGCCCGTCGTTCACCGGGCCGATGCTTCCGGGCAGCGCCATGATGACCACCGATATCGACGACGAAGACGAGCGCCAGCAGATGATCGGCGAGCTCAATCGCCTGCGCGAGGAACATCGCGACCTGGACGCGGCGATCGCGGCGATCGAATCCGTCGGTCCGGCCGACCAGCTGCAGGTCCAGCGGCTGAAGAAACGAAAGCTCATCCTCAAGGACCGCATCACCTTCCTCGAGGACAAGCTGACGCCGGACATCATCGCCTGAGGACGGCAAGCACCCTCGTACAGCCTGCGAAGCGGGGCGCACTGCGCCGCACCCCGGCGGGGCGATTGCCGATTGCCCATCGCCCGCCTGTTACTGTATGCCCCGCGCGGAAGCCTTTTCGCAGGATCATCAATGACGACGCATACGCCGGTCGCCATCGTCATGGGCAGCCAGTCCGACTGGGCAACGATGCGCCACGCCGCGGAGACGCTCGCCGCGCTCGGCATCGCCTACGACGCGCGCATCGTTTCCGCCCACCGCACGCCCGAGCGGCTGTTCGCCTTCGCCAGGGGCGCCCGTGATGAGGGCTTCAAGGTGATCATCGCCGGGGCCGGCGGTGCGGCGCATCTGCCGGGCATGGTCGCCTCGCTCACGCCGCTTCCGGTCTTCGGCGTGCCGGTCGAATCGAAGGCCCTGTCGGGCCAGGACAGCCTGCTGTCCATCGTGCAGATGCCGGCCGGCATTCCCGTCGGCACGCTCGCCATCGGGCGGGCCGGTGCGGTCAACGCCGCGCTGCTCGCCGCCGCGGTGCTCGCCCTGTCCGATGCGGACCTCGCCGCCCGCCTCGACGAGTGGCGCTCCGCCCAGACCGCAGCCGTGGCAGAGCGGCCGAGCGATGACTGAACCGATGCTCCCCCCCGGCTCCACTGTCGGCATCCTCGGCGGCGGCCAGCTCGGCCGTATGCTGGCGCTGGCTGCTGCCCGCTACGGGCTCAAGGCCCACATCTACGCGCCCGAGCCGGACAGCCCGGCCTTCGAGGTGGCCGCCCGGCACACGGTCGCCTCCTACACCGACGAGGGGGCGCTCGTCGGCTTCGCGGCCAGCGTCGACGTCGTCACCTACGAGTTCGAGAATGTGCCCGCCGACACGGCCCACATCCTCGAATCGCACGTGCCGCTGCGGCCCGGCGCGCGGGCGCTCGCCGTGGCGCAGGACAGGCTCGAGGAAAAGACCTTCGTCAGCGGTCTCGGCATAGCGACCGCGCCCTTCCGGGCCGTCTCGAGCGAGGCGGACCTGCACGACGCTCTCGCCGCCCTCGGCCGGCCGGCCGTCCTCAAGACGCGCCGCTTCGGCTACGATGGCAAGGGGCAGGTTATCATCAGGGCCGGGGACGACCCGGCCGCGGCGCTCGACTCCATCGGCCACATGCCAGCGATTCTCGAAGGCTTCGTGCCCTTCTCGCGCGAGGTCTCGGTCGTCGCCACACGCGGGCTCGACGGCACCGTCGCCTCCTACGACCTGTGCGAGAACGAGCACCGCGAGCACATCTTGCGCGTCACGCGCGTGCCCGGCACCCTGCCGGCTGCGCTCGGCGAACACGCCCGCGCCATCGCCGCGCGCATCGCCGCGGCGCTCGACTATGTCGGCACGCTGTGCGTGGAGATGTTCGTCGTCGAGCGCGACGGCGAGCCTCCGCGCCTCCTCGTCAACGAGATAGCGCCGCGCGTGCACAACTCCGGCCACTGGACCATCGAGGGTGCCAAGACCTCGCAGTTTGAGCAGCACATCCGCGCCATCTGCGGATGGCCGCTCGGCTCGGTGGCGCTCGTCGGCCCGGTGGAGATGACCAACCTCATCGGTGACGACATGGCCGCCTGGCCGCAGATCCTCGCCGAGGAGGGGGCCCACCTGCATCTCTACGGCAAGGCGACCGCCCGGCCCGGCCGCAAGATGGGGCACGTCACACGCGTAAAAACCTGAGGCGGAGGCCCGTTTTCCGACACCTCACCTGTGGACAGGCGGCGCCTGATCTGTTATCCACCTCGCACGGTTGTGGCGCGCCGTTCGCGCCATCAAGGCGTTTTCGCCACTCACCACGAAACCAAAAGCGGGAAGACGACGCGTGCAGGTTCTCGTTCGCGACAACAACGTTGATCAGGCGCTCCGTGCGCTGAAGAAGAAGATGCAGCGCGAAGGCATCTTCCGGGAAATGAAGCTCCGCGGCCACTATGAGAAGCCGTCGGAGAAGCGCGCCCGCGAGAAGGCTGAGGCTGTTCGCCGCGCCCGCAAGCTGATGCGCAAACGTCTGCAGCGCGAAGGCCTGCTGCCGAGCAAGTCGAAGCCCTCCCGCTGAGGGTGCTGCCGCGGCATGGGGCACGTCGCGCCCTGCGTCGCGGTATCGGCGTATCATCACGGGGCACACGCCCCGGCATTGCAAGCGCCCTCCCTCGCGGACGGGCGCTTTGTTGCATGAGACGCCCCCTCCCCTCCTGCCGGCGGGGCACCAGCGGCATCGGGCGTTCACGCTCCTGCCTCACTTGTGGCCCAGAACCGGCCTCATCAGACGATCAACATGTTCGGGTTGGAGGATTGACGTGATCGAACGGGGGAAGTCGACCTCTGGCGCCATTCTGTCGACAGCGGCGCTCGGCCGCGGCCTGCTGCCGCTCGCGGTGGCGCTGGCCCTGGCCGGCTGCGAGACGGTGGGCGGCGTCAGTGGATCGCGGGGCGTGGCGGAGCTCGTGCAGGACAATACGGAGGCAGCCAAGACCGACATCGCCTCGCTGTCAGAGGTGATCCGCGCCAACCCCAACGATCCGCAGGCCTACAACGCCCGCGGCGCGGCCTATGCGCGCATCGGCCGCTACTCCGACGCGATGAGCGACTTCACCCAGGCGATCAGGCTCGATCCCAACTTCGCCGCAGCCTACACCAACCGGGCCCTCTCCCTCCGACAGACCGGGCGAGACGACCAGGCGCTCGCCGACTTCAACCGCGCCATCCAGGCCGACCCCAACTACGCCCCGGCCTATCTCGGCCGCGCCAACCTGCTGCGCGTCAAGGGCGACTTCAACCAGGCGCTGGCCGACCTCTCCCGCGTCATCCAGCTCAACCCGGAATCGGCCGAGGCCTATCATGCCCGCGGCCTCGTCTATCAGCGCCAGGGGCAGAACGAGCTCGCCATCGCCGACTTCCGCTCGGCCATCGACCGCAACCCCTTCGCCGGCGCGCCCTATGCCGCGCGCGGCCAGAGCCTCGTCGCCGTTGGCAAGTACAAGGAGGCGATCGAGGACTTCAACGCCGCCCTCAATGCCGACAACCGCAATGCGGTGGCCTGGGCGTGGCGCGGCGTGGCCCTCGAGCGCCTGGGCGACCGCACGCAGGCGACCGAATCCTACCAGCGGGCGCTGGCCATCGACAGCAGCAACCAGGTGGCGCGCGAGGGCATGTCCCGCGTCGGCGGTGGCCTCGCCCTCTTCCGCTGAACGTCCCGGCCGCCGGCTGCACCGAGGGCGCGCACGCCAGCCCTGGCGCCTTCCCGCCGGCGAAGGGCCAAGTCATGAAAAAGGCCGCCCCTCGGCGGCCTTTTCCGTATCCGGGGATGCGCCCGGTCAGTCGAGCGCCTTGACGATCTCCTCGACCATCTTCTTGGCGTCGGCGAAGAGCATCATCGTGTTGTCCTTGAAGAACAGCTCGTTCTCGACGCCGGCATAGCCCGAGCCCATGCCGCGCTTGACGAAGAGCACCGTCTTGGCCTTCTCCACGTCGAGGATCGGCATGCCGAAGATGGGCGAGGACGGGTCGGTCTTCGCCGCCGGGTTCGTCACGTCGTTGGCGCCGATGACGAAGGCGACGTCGGCCTGCGCGAACTCGGAGTTGATGTCCTCGAGTTCGAACACCTCGTCATAGGGCACGTTGGCCTCGGCGAGCAGCACGTTCATGTGGCCCGGCATGCGGCCCGCCACCGGATGGATGGCGTACTTGACCTCGACGCCCTCCGCCTTGAGCTTGTCGGCCATCTCGCGCAGCGCGTGCTGGGCCTGCGCCACCGCCATGCCGTAGCCCGGCACGATGATGACCTTGCTCGCGTTCTTCATGAGGAACGCGGCATCGTCGGCCGAGCCCTGCTTGATGGGGCGAGACTCGGCCGCGCCGGCCGCCGCCGCTGCACTCTCGCCGCCGAAGCCGCCGAGGATGACCGAGATGAACGAGCGGTTCATCCCCTTGCACATGATGTAGGAGAGGATGGCACCCGAGGAGCCGACCAGCGCACCCGTGATGATGAGCGCGAGGTTGCCCAGCGTGAAGCCGATGCCGGCCGCCGCCCAGCCGGAGTAGGAGTTGAGCATCGACACGACGACGGGCATGTCGGCTCCGCCGATCGGGATGATAAGCAGGATGCCGAGTGCGAAGCTGATGAGCGTGATCAGCCAGAAGACGAACCGGCTCTCCGTCGCCACGAAGAGGATGATCAGCACCAGCAGCGCAACGCCGAGGCCGATGTTGATGGCGTGCCGGCTGGGCAGCATGATCGGCTTGCCGCTCATGCGCCCGTCGAGCTTGAGGAAGGCGATGACGGAGCCGGTGAAGGTGATGGCGCCGATGGCGACGCCGAGCGCCATCTCGACGAGGCTGCCGCCGTGGATGGAGCCGACCTGGCCGATGCCGAAGGCCTGCGGCGCATAGAGGGCAGCCGCCGCCACGAGCACGGCGGCCATGCCGACCAGCGAGTGGAAGGCCGCGACGAGCTGCGGCATCGCTGTCATCGGCACGCGCCGGGCGATGACGGCGCCGATGCCGCCGCCAATGGCGATGCCGAGGATCACCAGCAGCCACGCGAAACCGCCGGACGGCGGATGGCCCACGAGCGTCGTCAGGATGGCGACGCCCATGCCGATCATGCCGTAGAGGTTGCCCTGCCGCGACGTGACGGGGTGTGAGAGGCCGCGCAGCGCCAGGATGAAGAGGACGCCCGCCGCGAGATAGAGAAGGGTCGAGAGATTGGCCGACATTCGCTCAGCCCTTCTTCTTGTACATGGCCAGCATGCGCTGCGTGACCAGGAAGCCGCCGAATATGTTCACGGAGGCGAAGATGAGGGCGACGAAGCCGAAGATGCGCGCCCACACCGGCCCGTCGCCGAGCGACGGCGCAGCCTCGACACCGACGGCGAGCAGGGCGCCGACGACGATCACCGAGGAGATGGCGTTGGTCACCGACATGAGCGGTGTGTGCAGGGCCGGCGTCACCGACCACACGACGTAATAGCCGACGAAGACCGCGAGCACGAAGATGGCGAGGCGGAACACCGTCGGGTCGACGGCGCCACCCGTCGCGGCATGGGCGGCGGCGCCCAGCGCCGCGGCCGCCTGATCGGCATAGCTCTGCGCGGCCTCGGCCGCTTGTCTGGCGACCTCGGCCGCCGCACGGGCCTGTTCGAGCGCCTGTTCGGGCGTCAGGTTGGCCATGGCTCGCTTCCCCCTGCTGCTCCTCGCCCCGGACGGGGCCTGTCGGACTGACTTAACCCTGCGGCTGGAAGGCCGGATGGACGACGGCGCCGTCGCGCGTGAGGCACGTGGCCTTGACCAGCTCGTCGTCCCAGTTCACGGCAACGGCCTTCGTCTCCTTGCTGACGAGCGTCTCGACGAAGGCATAGAGGTTCTTGGCGTAGAGGCTGGAGGCCGTCGCCGCCAGGCGCCCCGGCACGTTGAGGTGGCCGACGATCTTGACGCCGTTGTGCTCCGTGACCTCGCCCGGTTTCGACAGCTCGCAGTTGCCGCCGCGCTCCACCGCAAGGTCGACGATGACCGAGCCTGGCTTCATCGATTCGACCATCGCCCTGGTCACGAGCCGCGGCGCAGGCCGGCCCGGAATGAGTGCGGTGGTGATGACGACATCCTGTTTGGCGATGTGCGAGGCGATGAGCTCCGCCTGCTTCTGCTTGTAGGCGTCCGACATCTCCTTGGCGTAGCCGCCGGCCGTCTCGGCCTGACGGAATTCATCGTCCTCCACGGCGATGAACTTGGCGCCGAGCGATTCCACCTGCTCCTTGGCCGCCGGGCGCACATCCGTCGCCGTCACGACGGCGCCGAGGCGCCGGGCGGTGGCGATGGCCTGCAGACCGGCGACGCCTGCCCCCATGACGAAGACGCGCGCAGCCGGCACGGTGCCCGCCGCCGTCATCATCATGGGGAAGGCGCGGCCATATTCGGCCGCGGCATCGATCACGGCCCGGTAGCCCGCGAGGTTCGCCTGCGAGGACAGGACATCCATCACCTGCGCGCGGGTGATGCGCGGCATCAGCTCCATGGCGAAGGCGGAAACACCCGCCTCGGCCAGGGCCTGCACCGCAGCCTCGTTGCCGTAGGGGTCCATGATGGCGATGACGAGCGCGCCCTTGTTGACGCCCTTCAGCGCCTCCGCGGCCGGCCGCCTGACGGCCAGCACGATGTCGGCGTCCTTCATCGCCTCCGCCGCCGTCTTGGTGATGGTCGCCCCGGCCGCCTCGTAGTCCGCATCCGTGATGCCGGAGGCAAGGCCCGCCCCGGTCTCGATGGCGACGGTTGCCCCAAGCGCCGCGAATTTCTTCACCGTCTCAGGCGATGCGGCCACGCGGCTTTCGAGATGAGCCGTCTCCTTCGCAATCGCGATGCGCATTGTCTCCCCCCGGGAACAAGGCCATGCCGCCAGGGCAGGGGCCGATCGTGATGAAAATCGCGGAGCCCGGCCGGGTCCGCCGTCAGAGCAGGAAGATCGCCATCAGGACGAGCACAACGACGATCGCGACGATCGCCCATTTGGAGAAGGAGACGAACGCAGCATAGGTGCGCTCGTGCTCGGGATAATCCATGTCCGGGTGCCCCCCGGCGGGAACGGCGTGCTTGTGCTGTGCCATGATAATCCTCGGTATGATCCGGCTTCGTCCGGCTTTACCGCAAGGTTTCGCCGCATGCAACGCGACCCGCGGCAGCGGAACCCGGCCATCCGGCGGACAAGGCTTTTAAACCGTTTTAAACGATACGCAAGGCCGAATTTCACGCCGGCGCCGGCAGACCAGCTGCAGAAAGGGCCCCCTGCTGCGCTGCCGCCACCGCATCGAGGTCGAAACGGTCGATCTCGGCCTCGAACAGGCGGTGGAAATTCAGCTCCGCCCCGAGATGCAGGAAGACAGCGCCAAGGCCGATGGCCGCCCTGTCCATGAAGACGAACTCGCGCGGCACCCGCACGGGCCCCTTCTCACGCAGTGCCTGCTTGACGCGCCAGGCCTCGCGCCGGCCGTACTCGCCGGGCGCCACGCCGTCTGCGATCGTGCGCACCCGGTCGTCGAGCAGCGGCCCGTAGATGAAGCGGGCCCACATGTTGAGTACCTCGATGAGATCCTTGCGCAGGCCGCGGAAGCCCCAGGTCTCGTAGGCGGCCACCACCCGGTCTGGCTCGTCGTCGCGCAGGCCCCGGTAGAGGTCCACAACCCCGCCGACGAACCGCGCGGGAAAGATGCGAATGCAGCCATAGTCGAGCAGGTTGATACCGGCAGGCTCACCCGCGTCATCCTCGAAGACCGTGTAGTTGCCCAGGTGCGGGTCGCCGTGGATGACGCCGAAATGGGAGAAGGGATGCCACCAAGCCTTGAACATGGCGGTGGCAAGGCGGTTGCGCGTTGCGAGAGGCGCCTCCTTGTAGGCGAGAATCGGCTTTCCCTCGAGCCAGTCGAGCGTCAGCAGCCGCTGGGTCGACAGATCCCGCCACACGCCCGGCACACGCACCTCGGGCACCCCGGCGAGCATTTGGGCATAGAGCACGGCGTGACGCGCCTCGCGGCGGTAGTCGAGCTCCTCACGCAGTCGCGCGGCGATCTCCTCCTGGATCTCGGCCGTGTCGATCTCCGGGCTCAGCCTCCGCTGCACGGCCAGCAGCACGCCGAGCTGGCGCAGGTCTGCCTCCACCGCCGACTGCATGTCCGGATACTGAAGCTTGCAGGCAAGCGGCGCGCCGTCGTGCGAGCGCGCCCGATGCACCTGGCCGAGCGATGCGGCCGCGGCGGGCGCGAGATCGAAGGCGCCGAAGCGCCCGGCCCAGTCGGGGCCGAGTTCGGCCATCATGCGCCGGCGCACGAAGGCTGCCCCCATGGGCGGTGCCTGTGACTGCAGCTTCTGCAGCTCCGCCGCATATTCCGGCGGCAGCGCGTCCGGGATGGTGGCGAGCAGCTGCGCCACCTTCATCAAGGGGCCCTTGAGGCCGCCGAGCACGCCGGTCAGCTCCGCCGCATAGCGCGCGCGGTCTGCCTCCCGCCCCAGCATGCGCGAGCCGACCATGCGGGCGGCGATGCCACCCACATTGGCGCCGACCCGCGCATAGCGCGCGGCACGGGCCGAAAACCTGTTGCCTTCGGGATCGCTCATGGCGCGCGTTCTCCAACAGCCTCTATCTGGTGTCGACGCGGGCCGATTGCGACCGCCGGGCCCTCAATCCTCCAGTTCCTCCAGCTCGGTAATGAGCCGGTCCACCATGCCGAGGCCGATCTGCCAGAAGGCCGGATCCCGCGCATCGAGGCCGAAGGGAGCGAGCAGCTCGGAGTGGTGCTTGGTGCCGCCGGCAGCGAGCATGGCGAGATAGCGCTCGGCAAAGCCCTCCCGCGCGTTCTCGTAGACGCCGTAGAGCGAATTCACCAGGCAGTCGCCGAAGGCATAGGCGTAGACATAAAACGGGGAGTGGATGAAGTGGGGGATGTAGGTCCAGAACACCTCGTAGCCGGGGCGCAGGTCCACGCTCGGGCCGAGGCTCTCGCTCTGCACCTTCATCCACAGCTCGCACAGCCGCTCCGAGGTGAGCTCGCCTGCCCGCCGCTCGGTGTGGACATGCCGCTCGAAGGTGTAGAAGGCGATCTGCCGCACGACGGTGTTGATCATGTCCTCGACCTTGGCGGCGAGCATGGCCTTGCGCTGGCGCTTATCACCCGTGGCCTCGAGCAGGCGGCGGAAGGTCAGCATCTCGCCGAAGACGGAGGCCGTCTCGGCCAGCGTCAGCGGCGTCGGCGCCATGAGCGCACCGTTTGGCGCGGCGAGCACCTGATGCACGCCGTGGCCCAGCTCGTGGGCGAGCGTCATCACGTCGCGCGGCTTGCCGAGGTAGTTGAGCAGCACATAGGGATGCGCGGACGGCACGGTGGGATGCGCAAAGGCCCCCGGTGCCTTGCCCGGCCGCACCGGCGCATCGATCCAGCGTTCGTCAAAGAAGCGCCGGGCGATATCGGCCATCTGCGGCGAGAATTCGCCATAGGCGCCGAGCACAGTGTCACGCGCCTCCTCCCAGGCGATGGTGCGCATCTCGACCTCGGGCAACGGCGCGTTGCGGTCCCAGTGCGCCAGCTTGTCCTTGCCGAACCAGCGCGCCTTGAGCGCGTAATAGCGGTGCGACAGCCGCGGATAGGCCTCATGCACGGCCTTGACCAGCGCCTCCACCACCTCGCGCTCGACACGGTTGGCAAGGTGGCGGGAGTCGGCCACGTCCTCGAAGCCACGCCAGCGATCCGAGATCTCCTTGTCCTTGGCGAGCGTGTTGGTGATGAGCGTGAAGGTGCGCAGATTGGCGCGGAAGACCTGCGCCAGCGCCTCGGCGGCGGCCCGCCGGACCTCCTCCTGCGGCTCCTGCAGTTTGTTGAGGGTCGGCTCCAGCGTCAGCTCCTCGCCGTCGACGTTGAAGCGCAGCGAGGCGATGGTCTCATCGAACAGGCGGTTCCACGCCGCCCGGCCGGTCACCGACTTCTCGTGAAAGAGCTGCTCGATCCGGTCGTCGAGCTGGAAGGGCTTGTCCTTGGCGATATCCTCCAGCCACGGGCGCCAGCGGGCGAGCGGCGGCTTCGCCGCGGCCGCGGCCAGCAGCGCGTCGTCGATGCGGTTGAGCTCGAGCGTGAAGAACAGGAGATCCGAACTCGCCGCGGTCAGGCGCTCCTGCGTGTCGCCATAGAACTTGCCGCGCTTCGGGTCCGTCGTGTCGCCCGAATAGACGAGCCCGGCGTAGGACATGAGCCGGCCGAGAAGGTCCTCCAGCGCCTCGTAGCGGGCGACGACCGCCGCCAGCTGCTCGCTCGCGTCTGGCGCTGCCGCCATCGCCGCGAGCTTGCCCCGGTAGGCGGCGGCGAAGGCCTTGCACTCCTCCTCCGCCCGCGCGAGGTCATCAGCAAAGGCCTGCGACTCCATGCCCGGATAGAGATGCGACAGGTCCCATTCCGGCAGGCTGCCGAGCATGTTGCCGTCCTGCGCCTGCGCGCCCGTGCTGCTGGTTGTCATCGTGTTCCCGTCTTTTCCTGCCCCGCCCTTGCCGCCGGCGGCGGGACGATTCCGTCTCGGGCCGATCATCGGGCTTCAAACAGAGATGATCAACGGCGCGGGCCCCCATAAGCCATCGCCGCCTGCGCCCGCTGCGTTAACAAGGGCTTTACCGTTCTCGCCCAGCATCGCCCCGAAACGGAACACAGCCGGGCGGTTGAGCGAAATGACGACGATCCTGATCGTGGACGACGACCCGGTGCAGCGCCGCCTCGTCGAAGGCATGGTGCGACGTTTCGGCTATGAGCCGATCATCGTCGGCTCGGGCGAGGAGGCGCTCGCGCTGATGGCCGGCGGCCAGCCGCCCGTTGACCTTGTCCTGCTCGATCTCGTCATGCCCGACCTCGACGGCATGGGCGTGCTCTCGGCAATGCGCGAGAGGAACATCGCCCTGCCCGTCATTGTGCAGACGGCCCACGGCTCCATCGAAACCGTCGTCTCGGCCATGCGCGCGGGGGCGGTGGACTTCGTCGTCAAGCCGGTCGGGGCCGAGCGCCTGCAGGTCTCCATCGCCAACGCGCTGCGCGCCGGTGCGCTGGAGGAAGAGATCCGCCGCATGAAGCGGCGCGTCGAAGGCTCCCTGCAGATCCGCGACATCTCCACGCGCAGCGAGGCCATGCGGCGCACGCTGCAGCTGGCGGAGCGCGCCGCCCGCTCCTCCATCCCGGTGCTCATCGAGGGGGAGTCCGGCGTCGGCAAGGAGGTGCTCGCCCGCGCCATCCAGGGCTCCGGCGAGCGCAAGGGCAAGCCCTTCGTCACCGTCAACTGCGGCGCCATTCCCGAAAACCTCGTGGAATCCACTCTCTTCGGCCACGAGAAGGGCGCCTTCACCGGCGCCACCGAGAAGCATGCGGGCAAGTTCGTGGAGGCGAACGGGGGCACGCTCTTCCTCGACGAGATCGGCGAGCTGCCGCTCGACGCACAGGTCAAGCTGCTGCGCGCCATCCAGGAGGGAGAGGTCGATCCCGTCGGCGGCCGCCGGCCGGTGAAGGTGGACATCCGCCTCATCTCGGCGACCAATCGCAGCCTGCTCGAACTCGTCAAGCAGGGCCGCTTCCGCGAGGACCTCTACTACCGCCTCAACGTCTTCCCCATGACGTTGCCGCCGCTGCGGGCACGGCGCGAGGACATCCCCGATCTCGCCAACAGCTTTCTCGCGCGCTTCGCCGCCGAGGAGGGCAAGCGCGTGCGCTCCATCACGCCCGAGGCGATGGCGCTGCTCACCCGCTACGACTGGCCGGGCAACGTGCGCCAGCTAGAGAACGCCATCTTCCGCGCCGTGGTCCTCGCCGACGGGACCGAGCTGACGGTGGCCGAGTTCCCGCAAATCGCGAGCCAGGTTGAAGGCTATACGGTGGACATCCCGCCCGCTCCGGCCGCGCCGGCACCCGCCCCGGCTCCCGCGCGCGAGATCGTCCATGTCGAGGTGCGCGATCCGGCCAGCCTGCGGCTGCTGGACGACGTCGGTGACGTGCGTCCCCTCGCCGACATCGAGGCCGACACCATACGCTTCGCTCTCAGCCACTACCGGGGCCACATGTCCGAGGTGTCGCGCAAACTCGGCATCGGCCGCTCCACGCTCTACCGCAAGCTCAAGGAGCTCGGCCTTGCCGAGGGCACGGACGGAGAGGCGGGAGCGACGACGGAATGAAAACTGAACGTATGACAGCGCACGGCGTAACCCCGCTTTTCGGGCGAATCGTTTATAAGATGGCCGGTCCAGCTGGCGGAACGAGCGGACTGGCGGGAAAGGGGGCACTCATGCGGGCGAGCGCAGCGGCTTGCATCCTGGCCGTCGGCACCGGGCTTCTCACTGCAGCGGCGGTGCAGCATGCCGCGGCCGAGCCTGCTTCACAGGTGCAGCCCGGCGACTTCGTCCTCCCCGCTCCGCCCGCGGCAAGCGTCGACGTGACGGACATCCTGCCGAAAAAGCCCGAGGCTCCCCACGCTGCCGCCACGCCGCCGGCGCCCGAGGCACTCGCCCCGCCCGATCTTCCCGACGCCCAGGTGTCGATCTCGCTGGACGAGCCGTCGGTCGCCCTCGCCGGCCGCATTGCCGATGCGCGCAACTGGGCGCTGCCGCGTCTCGACGAGGGACAGCGCGAAGCGATCCGCACCTTCTACCGCGAGCACGGCTTCCATCCCCTCTGGATCGCCGATGGCGACTTCACGCCGGCGGCGCGCAAGGTCATGGCGACGCTGCAGGACGCTGCCGCCGAGGGGCTCGACCCGGCCGACTATCCGCTGCCTGCGATCGACGACCTCGACGGCGACGGCCGCGTCAGGGCCATCGCCGACGCCGACCTTAAGCTCACCGCTGCCGTGGTGCTCTATGCGCGCGACGCACGCGGCGGGCGCATCAATCCGACGAAGCTCTCGAAGCTGCTGACGCCGACCCGCGAGCTGCCCGAGGCAGGCGAAGTGCTGGCCCGCCTGCGCGATGCGGCCGACCCCGGCGCCGCACTTGCCTCCTACAATCCGCCGCATCCGCAGTATGCCGCCCTGAAGCGCAAGCTGGCGGAGATCCGCGCCGAGCGGCCGGCCCAGCCGCCCATGGTGCGCGTGCCGAAGGGGCCGCCGCTGCGGGTGGGCATGCAGGACGAGCGCGTGCCGCTCATCCGCGCCCGCTTCGGCCTCGACGTGACGCCGGACGACGACCACACCTACGACGAGAAGGTGGCCGCAGCGGTTGCCGATTTCCAGCGTCAGCACGGGCTGGCGGCAGACGGCATCCTGGGCGCGCAGACCCTCGCCGCGCTCGGCAGCACGACGACGAGCGGACAGCTCGAGGCCGACATCATCGCCAACATGGAGCGCTGGCGCTGGCTGCCGGCCGACCTCGGTGACAAGCACATTGCTGTCAACATCCCTGCCTACACCGTCCGGGTGTTCGAGAAGGGCAAGGTGATCCACGAGGCGCGTGCCATCGTGGGCAAGCCGGAATCACCCACGCCCGTCTTCTCGGACGTAATGCGCCACGTCGTCGTCAATCCCTACTGGCATGTGCCGCCCTCGATCCTGCGCAAGGAGTTCCTGCCGCGCATGGCGGAGGATCCGGACTATGCCGCGCGTCGCGGCTATGAGGTGATTCGGCGGGGCAACAGCATCTCCATCCGCCAGCCGCCGGGCGAGCGCAACGCGCTCGGCCACATCAAGTTCATGTTCCCCAACCAGCATGCCGTCTACCTGCACGACACGCCGAACCGCTCCCTGTTCCAGCGTGCCGAGCGCGCCTTCAGCCACGGCTGCGTGCGGGTGGACGATCCCTTCACCTTCGCCGAGATCGTCCTTGGCAAGGAATGGCCGCAGTCACGGGTGAAGAAGCTCATCGGAAAGGGCGAGCGCCTCGTGCGCCTGCCCGAACTTATCCCCATCCATCTGACCTATTTCACGCTCGTCGTCTCCGACAATGGCAAGCTCGTCCGCTACCCGGACATCTATAAACACGACCAGCGCGTAACGGCTGCGCTCCGCAATCTACACTGAATCTGGCTGCATATGCCGGTCGAGCGGCATTATTTTGCCATCGTCTCGCCTTAACCGGTTCTTGTCCGCAGCCCGCCCCGGCGCTAACCTTGCGTTAAGGCTTTGCGGTAAGAGTTCGTTCATCGTTTGACTGACGGCCAGGCCCTGGTCGTCTCAGCAACGGATGAGTTGGCTTTGTATTCGACACGCTTCAGGCAAGCGTTGTCCCGGGTGGGGCCTTGTTCGCGCATCGCGTGCAAGATCCTGATCGCGTGCGCCGCGGTCGTCGCCGGGACCCGCAGTCTCCAGGATGCGGTTGCCAACGGCGACACGCGGACCCTGAGCCTGTACCAGACACACACCAAGGAAAGCGTGACGGTTACCTTCAAGCGCAACGGGGTGTACGACCGCGAGGCGCTGGAGAAGCTCAACTGGATCCTGCGCGACTGGCGGCGGAACGAGCCCATCGCCATGGACCCGAAACTGTTCGACGTGGCCTGGGCCGTGCATCGCGAGGTCGGCTCGCGACAGCCGCTCCACGTCGTCTCGGGCTACCGCTCGCCAGAAACCAACGCCATGCTGCGACGCCGCTCGAGCGCTGTTGCCAAGCAGAGCCAGCACATGCGCGGCAAGGCGATGGACTTTTACCTGCCGGACGTGAACATGGCCCAGGTGCGCGCCGTGGCCATGCGCCTGCAGCGCGGCGGCGTCGGCTATTATCCCACGGCCTTCAACCCCTTCGTCCATCTCGACGTCGGCAGCGTGCGCTCTTGGCCGCGCATGACGCGTGACCAGCTCTCGCGCCTGTTCCCCGACGGCAAGACCGTCCACATCCCCGCCGACGGCAAACCGATGCCGGGCTACGAGCTCGCCCGCGCCGAGATCCTAGCGCGCGGCGATTCGGTCGCCGGCTCGTCTTCGGCCTATGCCGAAGCCGAGAAGAGCACCCGGCCAAGCGGGTCCCGCAAGAGCTTCTGGGCCTCCCTCTTCGGTCTCGACGAAGAGGAGGAGGAGGATTTCGCCAGGCCGAGCGGTGGCCGCACGCGCGTTGCCTCCGCGGCAGCACCCACGGCCGACGCCGACAACAGCAACGTATCCTTCTTCCTGCGTGAACGGCGCGGCGGCGCGCCGGCCGAGCCACAGGCGTCCCGTCCCACCGCCGTGGCGGCGGTTGCCCCGGCGAAGCCGCAGGCTGGCGAGACGACCGCTCCCGTTCCGGTGCCCTCGACGGCGCCGTTGCCCCAGGCGCGGCCGGACGACGTCGGCCCCGCCACGGCGCCAGCGACCGCGGAGGCTCCCGTCGCGCTTGCCCTCGCCCCCGTGCCGCCACGGCGGCCGGAGGATGCCATCGCCTCGGTCAGCGCCATCGCCGCGACCGCTGCCGTCGCCAATGTCCCCATGCCGCCCAGCCGTCCGGTCAGCTTTGCTGCCGCGGGCCTCGGCGCGGGGGAGATCGGCACGCGCGCCTCGGCCGACGAAAGCGATGCCCTCGCGGCCCTCGCCGCGGCCGCCACCGGCCGGGCAGCCCCGACGCGCGTCGCCGGCCTTGTGCCGATGGCCTATGCGGCAGCCGAGGTTCCGATCCCGCCCGCTCGCCCGTTCGACTCCTCCCCCACCGTCGCGGCGGAAGCAAAGCCCGCCCCCGTGCCGCAGCGGCAGCGCCCCGTCGCCGCCGCGGCCGTGCCGCGCGTCCTGCGCCCCCTCTTCGGTGGCGATCCCGTCGAGCCGCCGAACCCCGCCGCCCGCATCGCGATGGCCCACTCCGTCGCCGCCACGGCTTCGCCGGCCATGCCGGCAGGCGAGCTGGCGCCCCTTGCCCTCGCGCTGCCGCTGCCGGGTGAGGCGGACACGCCCGCGCCCTGAGGCGCCCGGAAGGTTCAGCCCAGCAAAAAGCCCCGGCGAGGACCGGGGCTTTTTCGTGGGGCCGGATACGTGCCGCGCAGAGGCTTACATGCCGAGGGCCTGCATGTAGAGCTCGAGGATCGCCTCTTCCTCCTGGCGCTCCTCCGGCGGCTTCTTGCGGATGCTGATGATCCGGCGGATCGCCTTGGTGTCGAAGCCCCGTCCCTTGGCCTCGGCGTAGACTTCCTTGATGTCGCCGGCGATCGCCGCCTTCTCCTCCTCGAGGCGCTCGATGCGCTCGATGAACTGCTTCAATTCCTCGGCGGCAACCCCGCTGTCGGCAACGTCGCTGACCATGTGTCTCTTCCGTTTCACTGGTGGGACATGGGCGGCTGCCGGCCACCCGCGCGCGAGCCGCGCAGACTAGTGGCTCCGGCGCGGATTGGAAGAGGCCGCGCCTGCCGAAATGCCGCGTGTCCCCGCTATCCCGATGCCGAAAAGCGGGTCAGCCGTGGCGATGGGCGCTCTCGAAGGCCGCCTTCTGCTCCGGCGTCGCCTCCTTCTGGTAGCGCTGCTTCCACTCCTCGTAGGGCATGCCGTAGACGTGCCGGCGGGCCTCGGCCCGGTCGAGCTTCACCGACCGCTCGGCCGCTGCCTCCTCGAGCCAGTTCGACAGACAGTTGCGGCAGAAGCCGGCCAGGTTCATGAGGTCGATGTTCTGCACGTCGGTGCGCTTGCGCAGATGGTCCACGAGCTTGCGGAAGGCCGCGGCCTCGAGTTCGGTCATCGTATGGGCGTCGATCTGCTGCATGGCGCTCTCCTCCTCGCAGGGGTCCGTTGCGAGGAACAATGGTGACGGGAGCTGCAACTTGCCATAGGAGGGGCGCAACCGCGACCTTCCGTTGCACACATCCGGTGCCCCCTTGAGCGTCTCGTCCTCCACCGCCACCCGTGCACCCTCCGCACTTGCTCTCGGCGCGCTGCTGGCCGCGGCGCTCGCCATGGGCCTGTCTCCCGTCTTCGTGCGGCTTGCCGATGTCGGGCCCTTCGCCAGCGCCTTCTGGCGCGTGGCGCTCGCCCTGCCCCTTCTCTGGCTCTGGATGCAGGCGGAGGAGCGCGACCGGCAGGCCGGCACGCCCCGCCGGTTCGGCCGCGGCAGCGTGCTCGCGGGCCTGTTCTTCGCCGGCGACCTGTTCTTCTGGCACCTCGCCATCATGAACACGACAATCGCCAACGCGACATTCTTCGCGACGACGGCACCGCTCTTCGTCGTGCTGGCGAGCTGGCTCGTGCTGCGCCGCCGGGTTGCCGGGCCGGTGCTCGTCGGCCTCGTCTTCTGCCTCATGGGCGGGGCGGCACTCATCGGCCAGAGCCTCGACATCGCGCCCGAGAGGCTCGCGGGCGACGGCTACGGCATCGCCACCGCCGTCTTCTTCGGCCTCTACTTCCTCGCCGTCGAGCATGCGCGCAAGACGACGGGGGCGGCCCGCGTCACCTTCGAATCGAGCCTCGTTACCTCGGCCATCCTGCTCGTCGTCGCGCTCGTCATGGAGCCGCATATCCTGCCGCAGAGCGTCTGGGGCCTCTCCGTCCTCGTCGCCCTCGCCTGGTTCAGCCACGCCGGCGGACAGGGCCTTCTCGCCTTCGCGCTCGGACACCTGCCGGCCACCTTCTCCTCCCTTGTCATCTTCCTCGAGGCCGTCTTCGCCGCCGCCTTCGGCTGGCTCATCGCGGGCGAGGCCTTGACGCTGGTGCAAACCGCAGGCGGACTTCTCATTCTGTTCGGCATCTGGCTGGCGCGGCCCAAGGCCGCTCGTGCCGCCGCGGACCATCAGCAGCCCGCGCCGCCCTAGCAGCCGGGCGCCGGGAGGAACGAGGGAGAACGACATGGGGGACGGCTCGGGCGAGGAGCGGGGCAACGAAAGGCTGGTGAACCGGGACGAGGCGCATCTGACCGGCACTGCAGGCGCGCGGCGCGCCGTGCTGGTGGAGGTGTTCGAGGCGGCCGTCGCGGCCGCGCATCCGCGCCTGTGCCTGCCACGGCACCTGCCGCCTCCCCCCGCCAACGGGCGCGTCATCCTGCTGGCTGCCGGCAAGGCCGCCGCGTCGATGACCGTCGTCGCCGAGGAGATCTACGAGAGGGAATACCGCCTGCCACGCGAGCGCCTGACGGGCATCGCCGTGACGCGGCACGGCTACGCCGAGCCCGCCCGCGGGATCGAAATCGTGGAGGCGGGCCATCCGGTGCCCGATGCCGCGGGCATCGCCGCCACGGAGCGGGCCCTCGCCCTCGCCGCAGGCGCACACAAGGACGATCTCGTGCTCGTGCTGCTGTCCGGCGGCGGCTCGGCCAACTGGATCGCCCCCGCCGGCAGCCTTACCCTGGCGGAGAAGCAGGCCATCACACGCGCCCTGCTGCGCTCCGGCGCCTCGATCGAGGAGATCAACGCCGTGCGCAAGCACCTGTCACGGATCAAGGGCGGGCGCCTCGCCCGCTGCGCAGCCCCGGCGACAATCCTGACGCTCGCCATCTCCGACGTGCCGCGCGACGATCCCTCCACCATCGCCTCCGGCCCGACGGTGCCAGACCCGACGACGCTGGCCGACGCGCGCGCCATCGTCCGACGGCGCGGCGTGCCTCTTCCCCCCTCGGCCGAGGCGCTGCTCGATGACCCGGCCAACGAGTCGCCGAAGGCAGGTGACCCGGCCTTTGCGCACAGCCGCTTCGAGATCATCGCCCGTCCGGCCGACTCGATCGCCATCGCGGCGCGCACTGCCCGCGACCTCGGCTATGAGCCCATCGTGCTCGGCGCCGACCTCGAGGGCGAGGCCCGCGAGGTGGCGGCCGAGCATGCGCGCCAGGCGCTGGCCTTGCGCGCGGCAGGCCGGCGCGCCGCCATCATCTCCGGCGGGGAGCTGACGGTGACGCTGAAGGGCAAGGGCCGCGGCGGCCCCAACCAGGAATATGCCCTCGCGCTCGCCCTGGCGCTCGACGGCGCGGCCGGCATCTGCGCGCTCGCCGGCGACACGGACGGGACCGACGGCGGCGGCGGCTCGGCGAGCGACCCGGCGGGCGCTATCGTCGACGAGACGACGCTCGCCCGCGCACGCGCCCTTGGCCTCGATCCCGCCGCATCTCTGGCAGACAACGATTCGACGGGCTTCTTCGAAGCCCTCGGAGACCTTCTCCTGCCCGGCCCCACGCGCACCAACGTCAACGACTGCCGCGTCATCCTGGTGGACGACCGCTAGGGACGCGCGGAGCCGGACATGAGGATTGCGTTGACATTCAGGGCCGTGACGCTCAAGACCTGTATCGATTAGATGACCGATTTTGCCCAATGAAACCCGTTCAGCTCCATCCCGCATCCCGGCTGCGAAAGCTCGCCCTCGGCCTTGCCGCCATGGCGCCGCTCGCGCTCGTCGCGGGGGCCCTGTCGCCCGCCTGGGCTGACCTGCGCATCTGCAACATGACCGGCTCACGCGTCGGCGTCGCGCTCGGCTACCGTGATGCCCAGGGCTGGATGAGCGAAGGCTGGTGGAACATCGACGAGCGCAAGTGCGAGACGCTGCTCAAGGGGCCGCTCGCCGGGCGGTTCTACTACGTCTACGCTGTCGACTATTCCGGCGGCGGCGAGTGGGGCGGCCGCTCCTACCTGTGCACGCGCGACCGCGAGTTCTCCATCCGCGGCATCGATAACTGCCTCGCCCGCGGTTACGAGCGGACCGGGTTCTTTGAAGTAGACACTGGCCAGCAGAAGAGCTGGACCATACAGCTGACGGACAGCAACAGAGCAGCCGAGGTGCGCAGATGAGACGGATGCGTCGCGTAAAGATCCTGGCCACCCTCGGGCCCGCGTCCAGCGACCCGGCCATGATCGCCCGGCTGCACGAGGCGGGGGCGGACGTCTTCCGCATCAACATGAGCCACACTTCGAAGGACGATCTCGCCGAGCGCGTGGCCGCCATCCGCGCTGTCGAGAAGCAATCCGGCCGGCCCATCGGCATCCTGGTCGACCTGCAGGGGCCGAAGCTGCGCATCGGGACCTTCGCCAAGGATGCCGAGATGCTGTCGCCCGGCGACCGCTTCGTCCTCGATTCCGACCCCAGGCCGGGAACGGCCAAGCGCGTCTACCTGCCGCATCCCGAGATCCTTCAGGCGCTCGAGCCGGGCCATACCATCCTCATCGACGACGGCAAGATCAGGCTCGAGGTGGAGAGCGTCAGTAAGGGCAAGGCCACCACGCGCGTCGTGGTGGGCGGCAAGGTTTCCAACCGCAAGGGTGTCAGTCTGCCGGACACCACCATCCCTGTCTCCGCCATGACGGAGAAGGACCGCACGGACCTTGAGGCCGCCGTCAACATCGGCGTCGACTGGATCGCGCTCTCCTTCGTCCAGCGGCCGGAGGACATCGCCGAGGTGCGCAAGGTCGCGCGCGGACGTGCGCTCGTCATGGCCAAGATCGAGAAGCCCCAGGCGGTCGCCCGTCTCGACGAGATCATCGAGGTCTCCGATGCCCTGATGGTCGCGCGTGGCGACCTGGGCGTCGAGATGCCGCTGGAGAAGGTGCCGGGCATCCAGAAGCTTATCACCCGCAGCGCGCGCCGCTGGGGCAAGCCGGTCGTCGTTGCGACCCAGATGCTGGAGTCGATGATCAATTCGCCGGTTCCGACGCGCGCCGAGGTGTCCGACGTCGGCACCGCCGTCTTCGAGGGTGCGGACGCCATCATGCTCTCGGCCGAGAGCGCCGCTGGCCAGTATCCGGTCGAGGCGGTGGAGACAATGAACCGCATCGCCGTGGAGATCGAGCGCGACAGCAACTACCGCGCCATTATCAACGCCCAGCGCGCCGAGCCCGAGCCGACGGGCGCCGATGCCATTGCCTCTGCCGCGCGCTCGATCGCCGAAACGCTCGACCTCAAGGCCATCGTCGCCTGGACGTCGTCCGGTGCCACGGGCCTCAGGATCGCGCGTGAGCGCCCGCCGACGCCGGTCCTCGCCCTCACGCCCAACGTCGACGCGGGGCGCCGCCTCTCCCTCGTCTGGGGCGTGCATCCCATCGTCACCGAGGACGCGCGGGACATCGACGACATGGCCGACCGCGCCTGCGACATCAGCCGTGCCGCCGGCTATGCAGAGGTGGGCCAGCGCATCATCATCGTCGCGGGCGTCCCCTTCGGCACGCCGGGGGCGACGAACATGGTGCGCGTCGCCTTTGTTGCCCAGGACGGCGGCGCGCTGGGCCACGGCAACACGGCCCGCAGGGCCTGACGGCTGCGTCAACCGGACCGAAAACAGGTCGGCGGCCCGGTCCCGGGCCGCCGATGCACATACGGCGCGGATCAGATATCCCGGCCGTCCACCTCGGGCGCCAGCCGCTCGACGGCGGCCTTCACCGTCTCCAGATGCGGATGGATGGCCAGCGCCTGGCGATAGGCGCGCAAGGCCAGCGCCTTCTCCTCCTCAGCCTCGAAGAGCCGGCCAAGGGCCGTCCAGGCCTCGTAGTGGCGCGGCTCGCGGGCGATGGCCTGCTGGAGATCGAAAATGGCGCGCTCGCGGTCTCCGAGCATGCCGAAGAGCGCCGCCCGCCGCGCCCAAGCCTCCGCCCAGCCGGCCTCAAGGACGACGACCCGGTCAAGCAGCTCGATGGCGAGCGGCGGATTACCCATGCGCACGGCGGCGAGCGCGCGACTCATCAGGAGATCGGCCGTATCGGAGCCGGAGCGCAACCACTGGCGCTCGATGAGGCGGGCGATACCAGCCGCCTCGGCCGCGTCACGGCTGTTGCCGAGCCGCTCGAACAGCCGGTCGAGCTGCGCTGCGCGCCGCGCCTCGGGCGAGGCCGGCTGCTCATCGGCGCCCGGCGTCTGATGCTCGTCAGGCGGCTGGGCCACGACTCCACCTGCGGGCGCTGCGGCAAGCGCCGTCGCCATGAAGAGAAGGACAAGCAGGCGGGCTGCGGGTGTCATGGCGACAAGCCTAGCGCGCCATACTGCGGCCGGCAAAGCCCCTCGCGGACACGTCGCCGTGATCTTCCGCGGCGCCCAACGCCGAAAGCCCGGCGTTTCGCCGGGCTGTTCGCTTAACGGAGGACGGCCGCCGGAGCGGCCGGGCGCTCGGCCTGGCCTCAGCCCTGCCGCGCCTTGTAGCGCTTCTGCGTCTTGTTGATGATGTAGACGCGGCCCTTGCGACGAACCAGCTGGTTGTCGCGATGACGCTCGCGCAGAGACTTGAGCGAATTGCGGATCTTCATCGTCCGATCTCCGTCCGGCGCGGCTCCATCGAACCTCGGCCGACCTAGAAAAGAATGGTGGGCGCGACAGGGATCGAACCTGTGACCCCTACGATGTCAACGTAGTGCTCTCCCGCTGAGCTACGCGCCCTTTGGACAACGCTCTCGCGAAGTCCTCATGTGGGCCGCGGATATAACGACTCGCGGCGAACTGCGCAAGCCGTCCGCGAAAAATACTCAGGCCGCGAGCAACTTTTCCACCTCTGAAACGAGTTCGCGCAGGTGGAAGGGCTTGGACAGCACCTTGGCGTCCTTGGGCGCCTCCGAATCGGGATTGAGGGCAACCGCCGCGAAACCCGTGATGAACATCACCTTGATGTCCGGATCGAGCTCCGTGGCACGACGCGCCAGCTCGATGCCGTCCATCTCCGGCATGACGATGTCGGTGAGCAGCAACTCGAACGGCTCCTCCCGCAGGCGATTGTAGGCCGACAGCCCGTTGTCGAAGGACACCACCTCGTGACCCGCATTCTGCAGGGCCTTGACGAGGAAGCGCCGCATGTCGTTGTCGTCTTCGGCGAGAAGGATCTTGCTCATGGCACGCGCGTCGAAAGTGATCGGGCGGGCTGCGGGCGCGGATCCACCGTGCCGCGCGGCCCGGCCGTGAGGTTAGTGGCACGTCCGTCGCCGGACAATGCTCCTCCCCGAGCCGCCGACGCCGTGCCCCATCGTCTAGCCATGCGCCTCGTAAAAAACCCGTGAAAAATGGCGCGAAGCGCCGCAACGGCGGTGAATGCACAAGCCTGTGCAAGGCAACGATGGACGACACGCCGCCAAATCGGCCACAATCGGCCCTGCGGCGGTCTTCCACACGGCGACCGCCCCTGGTCAGCGTCGTGGTCCCCGATGTCGTCTCCGATCGAGCCGGAACTGGCGGTCCCCTTCACGGTCGTCGAACCGACTGACCAGACGGTGCCGCTCGTCTTCAACGCACCCCATGCCGGGGCGATCTATCCACAGAGCTTTGTGGATGCCGCGCGCCTCGACCCGCTCGCCCTGCGCCGGTCGGAAGACGCCTATGTGGACGCGCTCTTCGCCGGCATGAGCGGCCTCGGCGCGCCGATGCTCGTTGCCCGCTTCCCCCGCGCCTATCTCGACGTCAACCGGGAGCCCTACGAGCTCGACCCGCGTATGTTCGACGGCAGGCTGCCGCCCTATGCCAACACGCGCTCGCTGCGCGTCGCCGGCGGACTCGGCACCATCCCGCGCATCGTCGGCGACGGGCAGGAGATCTATGCGCACAAGCTGCCGGTGGCCGAGGCGATGCGCCGCATCGAGTGGCTCTACAAGCCCTATCACCGGGCCCTGCGGCAGCTGGTGATGCGCACCCAGCGCCGGTTTGGCATCGTACTGCTCATCGACTGCCACTCGATGCCCTCGTCCAGCGTGACGCGGGACGAGAACTCGCGTGCCGACATCGTCATCGGCGACCGCTTCGGCACGAGCTGCGCGGCTGCGACCAGCGACAGGGTGGCCCAGTGCTTCGAGCGGCTTGGCTATCGCGTCGCGCGCAACCGCCCCTATGCCGGCGGGTTCATCACCGAGCACTACGGCGAGCCGGCCGCGGGGCGCCATGCACTGCAGGTAGAGATCAACCGCAGCCTCTACATGGACGAGCGGACGATGCAGCGCACGGAGGGCTTCGCCCGCCTCGCCAGCGACATCACCGAGGTCTTCTCCCTCATCGCCGAGACGGTCACGGCCGATCTCACCGAACGGTGGCTGGCGGCGGAATAGGCCCGCCCGCGTAGCCCCGGCTGCCGCCACGGCAGCAGACAAGAAAAAAGGCCGCACACTTGCGTGCGCGGCCCAAGTCTAGGGAGGAAACGCCCAAGGAGGGCAGCGGCACTGCGACGGAACATCGCCGTACCGCACTGCAACAATATGCCATCGCAGCGCACAAAAAGCAAGGGTGGTTGACCTATTTTTTTGTGCCGCCGGGCTCGCGAACCCGGCCCGGATGGGCATCGTGCGCGAAGACGTAGGTAATGAGCGCAGCCGCAATTGCAAGCGCCAGCAAGGAAAAGACGGCCTTGTACGCCACCTGTGGATATTGCCCGAGGGGGTCGCGACCAAACATGTCCATGAGCCGTCCGGTCACCGTCTGCATCACGAACACACCACCCATGGTGCCGATGTTCATCAGGGTCATGCCGCGACCGATAAGGTTTTGGGGAAAAAGAGATTTTCCGTGCGCCATGACAGGCGGCGTATAGGCCACGGACGCGCCGAAGACGACAAGCCAGACCACTGCCGCAACGGGCCCGAGAGGCATGAGGGCAGCGTAGGCGAGGCATGCAATGGTTGCAGAGGCGCCGAGGATGACCGCCGGCTTGTATGCATGGAACACACGGTCTGCCCCGCCCCACAGGAAGAGCGCGCAGATCTGCGTCGCCGAGGCCGCAAAGAGCGCGACACCGCGCTGCTCGAGGTCGAAGCCGTAGACGTCCCTCAGAAACGGGCCCGCCCACAGGCCGACGACCGTGCCGAAGGAGGCGTAGCCCGTCGCGTGCATCACGAAGAGTGGCCAGAAGGAGCGCACGCGCATCGCCTCGCGCACGCCCCCGAGGGCCGAGCGCCACGATTCGCGACCGCCCCAGGCGCTGAACACGGGGCCGCGCACGCCGAAGAAGACCGCCAGCCCCGCAGCCGTGGCAAAGGCGGCGACGACGAGGAAGCTCGTCCGCCAGCCGACGGATTCGGCGGCGAAGGCCAGCGGCGCGGTGGCGGCGAGCGTGCCCAGGTTGCCGAGGCTGAGCTGGATGCCGGTGAGGAAGGCGAAGCGCTCCGGCGGGAAGAGACGGGCGTAGATGGCGAGCGGCGCCATGAAGAAGCTGGAGCAGCCGATGCCGAGGAGCAGCCGCGCCCCGACGAGCATGGCCGCATCCCGCGCCAGCGCGAACAGGAGGACGCCCGCCACCGCTGCCACCGCGCATACCAGCATCACCCGGCGCGGCCCGTAGCGGTCGATGCAGATGCCGACAGGGATCTGCGCCGCCGAGAAGGTGAGGAAAAAGCCGCTGGAGAGCAGCCCGAGGTCCGTCGCCGTGAGCCCGAGGTCCGCCGCAAGATTGGGCGCGATGACGCCGATCGAGTTTCGCAGGAACTGGCTGACGCTGTAGATGCACCCGAGCACCACAATGAGCAGCGCCGCCTGGGTTCTGACCGGCACCGCCGTCGCGCCCGCCGGGATCCCTCCGTCCTTCATCACCGGTTTCTCCCCCACCCTGCGCCTGAGGCCGCATGGCATCTTGCCGTTCCTCTCTTTCTAAACGGCCCTGCGCGCGATAAGACCCCACTGCAACGCAGTCCTGCCCGTGTGAGGTACGAGGCTCACGCACGGCTGGCGGAGGGGAAGGGAATGGTAGCGGTCGACTTCAGCGCCTTCATGGACGAACTCGCAACCGTGTCCGGACGCGCCATACTGCCTTTCTTCCGCACCGCGCTGATGGCGGAGAACAAGGCCCTCGGCGACAAGTTCGACCCGGTGACGGAAGCCGACCGCGCCGCCGAGGCGGCCATGCGCCAGCTCATCCGCCGGCAGTTCCCCCAGCACGGCATCTGCGGCGAGGAATTCGGCGATGAGCGCACCGACGCCGACTACGTCTGGGTGCTCGACCCCATCGACGGGACGCGCGCCTTCATCTCGGGCCTGCCGCTGTGGGGCACCCTCATCGGCCTCACCCACCGCAGCACGCCCGTCTACGGGCTGATGCACCAGCCCTTCACGGGAGAGCGCTTCTACGGCGGCGGCCGCAAGGCGGGTTACAAGGGCCCCATGGGCGCGCGCACACTCAAGACGCGCCGCTGCGCAAGCCTCGCCGAGGCGACGCTCTCCACCACCTCCCCCTCCCTCTTCAGCGAGGACGAGCGCCCGCGCTACGAGCGCGTGGAGCGGGAGACGCGCCTCGTGCGGTACGGCTACGACTGCTATGCCTACTGCATGGTCGCCGCCGGACACATCGACCTCGTCATCGAGGCCGGACTAAAGCCCTACGACATCGTTGCCCTGGTGCCGATCATCGAGGGGGCGGGCGGCATCGTCACCAACTGGGAGGGCGGCTCGCCGGCTGCCGGCGGCACGGTCATCGCCGCCGGCGACCCGCGCATTCACGAGGCAGCGCTCAGGCTCCTCTCGGCCTGATCGGGCAGCGCGCCGTCCGAGCCCGGCACGAAGGCATCGAATGCGGCCCAGAATTGGTCGCGAATCGCATCCCGCTCCATCAGGAGCTCGTGCCGCGCACCGGGGATCACGACGGCATGGCCCGTCTTGAGGCGGGACGCGAAGCGCTCGATCGACGGCGTCGAGACCACCCGATCAGCCCCTGCCGCGACGACGAGCACCGGCGTCCTGATCTCAAGCGCGAAGCCGGGTTCGGCAAAGGCACCCATGGCGCGATAGGCCGCATCGAGCCACGCCACGGTCGGGTCGCCGACGGCCAGGTGTGGCGCCCGGGCGGCCACCTCGGCATTGCGCGCGTAGCGCACCGGGTCCGACGACAGACGGTTGCCGGCAAAAGGCTTCGTCGAGATCGAGGTGGCACCGCCGCCGGGGACGTAGCTCGCCCCGAAGCCGCAGGCATCGAGCACCTCCGCCAGCAGGCGCGCAGCACGCGGCCAGCGTACCACGGCGATGTCGATCATCGGCGAGACCGTCACCAGACGCGCGAAGGGTGTCCTTCTCTCCCGCAGCGCATGAAGGAGGATTGCACCGCCCATGGAGTGCGCCAGGACGAAATAGGGCGGCGGGCAGCGCGGCAGGATGACCTGCTCGACAACAGCGTCGAGGTCGCGCTGGTAGAGCGAGAAGTCGTCGACATGGCCCTTGCGCGGGTCGGCAAGCTCTCGCTGCGAGCCCCCCTGGCCGCGCCAGTCAAATGCGACGACAGCGAAGCCGCGGCGGCGCAGGTCCGCCACCGTCTCGAAATACTTCTCGATGAACTCCGCCCGCCCCTGCGCGATGCAGACGGTGCCCCGCGTCCGGCGGGCCGTGGGACGCCACCGCGCCGTGCGCAGCACGATGCCATCCGCGGTGGTCACCGCGGCGACCACCGGCTGGCTCGGTACCGGATTCTGCTCTGTCGCGAAAAGTTCCATGGCCCCTCCCGCCATTCGCCGGCGGTCCCGGCGGTTATATCCGCAGTGCCGACCTCGTCGCCACAGGTCTTGAAAGACCTGAATGGCGCTCCCAACTCATGGGCGTGCAGGCCGCCCACGGCTGCACGGTGGGATGCCCGGCCGGCTTGGCGGGCATTGTCCGCATATCGCTTCAATTGGAGGATGTGCCATGCGTCAGTTCGATCTGTCCCCCCTGTACCGCTCGACGGTTGGCTTTGACCGTCTGTTCTCGATGCTCGACCAGATCGCCGGCGTCGACAGCTCTCCGAGCTATCCGCCCTACAACATCGAGCGAACCGGCGAAGATGCGTATCGCATCACGGTAGCCGTCGCCGGCTTCGCGAGCGACGATCTGTCCATCGAGACGAAGAACAATACCCTGACGATCCGCGGCGAGAAGAAGGTTGCGGAAGGCGCTCCGAAGCCCGAGATGCTCTATCAGGGCATCGCCTCGCGGGCGTTTGAACGCCGCTTCCAGCTCGCCGACTATGTCGAGGTGACGGGCGCCACGCTGGAGAACGGCCTCCTCCACGTTGACCTCGTGCGCGAGGTGCCGGAGGCGATGAAGCCCCGCATCATCCCCATCGCGACCAAACCGGCGAATGCCGCGATCGACGCCAAGGTCGCCGAGGCGGCGTAATCTGCCGCCATGGCCCCTCCCGAGGGGCCATGAACACCTCCCACGAAAAGTTCAGGCGCCGGATGTTCCGGCGCCTTTTGTCTTGTTGCGCATCATCGCCCAGCCGCCAGCCGTCAGAAGGGAGCGCTCGGCAGGATCTCCTCGCCCGAGGCCGGGCCGCCGATCTCGTCGCCGTCGTTGCCGATGACGTCGCTCGCCGGCGGCACGGGCGGCACCTCCGGCGGCGCGAGCACGACGCTCGGCCCCTCATCGGCCTTGCCCGAGGGGGCTGCATCGCCGGTCCGCCCGGGCTCGGCCGTCTCGCCGCGCGCCGGCGGCACCGGCGCCACGAGGCCGGGCTCCAGATCCTTCGGGCGTGGCGGCGGCAGGGCGGCCACACGCGGCAGCGGCTGCCTGAGCGGCACGGGTGCATAGATCTTCGCGCCGCGGCCGGTCCTGATCTCGACGTCGACGGCGCCGCCGAAGCGGTCGGGCGTATAGGGCCGGAACGGCTCCTCGGCCGTGATCGTGGAGCGCAGCGGACGTGCATCGACAATCGCCCCCGAATAGGCGTCGACCAGCAGGCGCATGCGCCAGCCGTTCACGTCCGTTCCCTCGACGACATAGAAGCCGCGGGTCAGGCGCGGCCGCGAGATCTGCGCGAAGCCCTCGGCGCGCACCGCGAGGACCACCTCGCGCGGGCTCAGCGGCTCGTCATAGATCTCCGGCGCATAGTACCCCTGCGCGAGGGCGACACCGGAGGCCAGCACGAAAGCCGCGGCGGCCGCGAACAGCCCGGCCGCACGCCGCGCCCGGCGCAGTTCGACCACAGGTGCAAGCACGTTATCTGCCTCATTCGTCACATTGCTCACCCATGTCCATGCATCGGCATTGAGGCGCGCGTTTGGCACCATGGCGGCAACGGTGGGTCAGGCCGCCGCCTGCCCACCGGCAACGGCGAGGAAACGGTCGACGGCTGCCTCCGTCGTGTCAAAGGCGGTGACGAGACGCACCAGCACCTCCCCCTCCCGCGCCGTCACCCCCTCCGGCAGGCTCGACGTCACCCACGGGTGGTAGAGGGCCCCCGCCGCGCGCAGGGCCTCGTCCATCGCCGGCGGCAGGAAGACGAATATCTCGTTGGCCTCCACCGGCAGAGCAACGCGGCAGCCGAGACGCGCGAGCCCCTCAGCCAGCCGGTCGGCCGCACGGTTGGCCCTGGCCGCGAGATCGAGCCAGTGACCGTCGGCGAGATAGGCGTCAAGCTGGGCGCCCAGCAGGCGCCCCTTGGAGAGCAGATGCCCGCTGCGCTTGCGGCGCTGCGCCATGTGCGCCGCCTTCTCGGGATCGAAGACGATCACGGCCTCAGCCGCGAGACAGCCGTTCTTGGTGGCGCCGAAGGAGAGAACATCGACGCCTGCGCGCCATGTCATGTCGGCGGGGCTGACGCCAAGACGCACGAGCGCGTTGGCGAAGCGCGCACCATCCATATGCACGCCAAGCCCGTGGCGGTGGGCGATGTCGGCCAGCGCTGCGATCTCCTCCGGCGTGTAGACGGTGCCGGCCTCGGTCGCCTGCGTCAGCGACAGAGCCGAGGGGATGACCTGGTGCGGCGGCCGGCCGGTGGGCGTCGCGAGATACGCTGCGATCTCCTCCCGCAGCAGCTTGCCGAGCCGGCCGGGAAAGCCGACGAGCTTGGCGCCCCCCGTAAAGAACTCCGGCGCGCCGCATTCGTCCTCGGCGACATGGGCCTCGGCATGGCACAGCACGGCCCCCCAGGGCGGGCAGAGCGTGGCGAGGGCGAGCGCGTTGGCCGCCGTGCCCGTGGCGACGAGGAAAACCGAAAGGTCGCGCTCGAAGATCTCCTTCAGCCGCGTCTCGACCCGCGCCGTATAGTCATCGGCGCTGTAGGCGCGCTGGCTGCCGGCATTGGCGGCGACAAGCGCCTCCATCACCCGCGGGCTGGCGCCCGCCACATTGTCACTTGCGAAATTCATCCTGCCTCCGCTCCTCGCTGGCACGGAAGCTAGAACATGCCGCGCCCGGCGTGAAGCGGCGAGCAGCTTCATGCGGCGCTTCCTCGGGCGCAGACCCGCGTGAAGCGACGGCGCGCCGAGGGCTCCCGTCAGCGCGCGCAATTAAATTACGCAGGCGCACGCCGAATCGTCACGAACGCAATACGGGCAAAGCTTCGCGTATAAGTTTCGATCAAACGACTCGCAAATACCCGCTTGTCACCTTAGAAAAAATCTGGCAAGGTCCGCCCGGTTTAGGACAGCCTTGCTGTCCCATTCCGGCCAACACCCGCGCCCGGCACCGGGCCGGCCCTTCCATGAAGGCAAGGCAGGTCTTTTTGGTCATGGCACGTTCGACGGCCGCCAAACGCGATACGAAACCTGCCGCCCGCGAAACGCGGGCTTAGCGGGCGCGCCCGGCTTTACGCCGTGAGACGCCCGCGAGGTGCGGGCGCAACGGAAACAGCGCGACCGGACCTCCAAGACCAAAAGGTGGGCACTGCACGCAGGCGGCGACACGCCGCCGGCACGGTCCGGTGACCCCCGACAGACGAACGACGTGGACACGCCGCCGCGGCGGCAACGATGGGGCAGAACATGAGCGCGACGACCGAGCAAAAGCTGGTTTCCAACCCGGCGCTGCTTCAGAAAACGCGCGCCACGGATCCCGGCCTTCCGCCCGCGCAGGGCCTCTATGATCCCGCGCGCGAGCGTGATGCCTGCGGCGTCGGCTTCATCGCCCACATGAAGAACGTCAAGAGCCACGACATCGTGGCCAACGGCCTCGCCATCCTGAAGAACCTCGACCATCGCGGGGCCGTGGGCGCCGACCCGAAGGCGGGCGACGGCTGTGGCATGCTGGTGCAAGTGCCTGACCGCTTCCTGCGCGAGGAATGCGCCAAGCTCGGCATCACACTGCCCCCGGTCGGCGAATATGCCGTGGGCCACCTCTTCATGCCGCGCGATCCGGAAGGCTACGCCATCGTCAAGGAGACACTGGAGCGCGTCGCTGCCGAAGAGGGCCAGGTGCTTCTCGGCTGGCGCGACGTTCCCGTCGATTCGTCCGTCCTCGGCGAGAGCGTGAAGCCCACCGAACCGCGGCACGTGCAGGTCTTCATCGGCCGCGGCCCCGGCGTGACGACGCAGGACGACTTCGAGCGGCATCTCTTCATCCTGCGCAAGGTCGTCTCCAACGCCATCTACAACCGCAAGGACCCGCGCACCGCCGGCTACTATCCGGTGAGCCTGTCGACGCGCACGCTCGTCTACAAGGGCATGCTGCTCGCCGACCAGCTCGGTGACTACTATGCCGACCTGCGCGACCCGCGCTTCGAGAGCGCCATCGCCCTGGTGCACCAGCGCTTCGCGACCAACACCTTCCCCACCTGGTCGCTGGCCCACCCGTACCGGATGGTGGCGCACAACGGCGAGATCAACACCCTGCGCGGCAACGTCAACTGGATGGCGGCGCGCCAGGCCTCGGTCGACTCCGAGATCTTCGGCAACGACATCTCCAAGCTCTGGCCCATCTCCTACGAGGGCCAGTCCGACACCGCCTGCTTCGACAACGCCCTCGAGTTCCTCACCCAGGGCGGCTATTCGCTCGCCCATGCCATGATGATGCTGGTGCCCGAGGCCTGGGCCGGCAATCCGCTCATGGACGAGGAGCGGCGCGCCTTCTACGAGTATCACGCCGCCCTGATGGAGCCGTGGGACGGCCCGGCCGCCATCGTCTTTACCGACGGGCGCCAGATTGGCGCGACTCTCGACCGCAACGGCCTGCGCCCGGCGCGCTACCTCGTCACCGAGGACGGGCTCGTCGTCGGCGCCTCGGAGATGGGCGTGCTGCCCATCCCGGAGGAGAAGATCGTCGAGAAGTGGCGCCTGCAGCCGGGCAAGATGCTGCTCATCGACCTCGAGCAGGGCCGCATCATCTCCGACGAGGAGATCAAGAGTGAACTCAGCCGCCGCCACCCCTACAAGGAATGGCTGAAGCGCACGCAAATCGTGCTGGAGGACCTGCCGCCGGTCCAGGCGCGCGAGTCGCGCACGGACGTGAGTCTGCTCGACCGCCAGCAAGCCTACGGCTACACGCAGGAAGACCTCAAGCTCCTCATGCAGCCCATGGCCGTCACCGGCCAGGAGGCCGTCGGCTCCATGGGCACCGACACGCCCATCTCGGCACTGTCGGACAAGCCGAAGCTGCTCTACACCTACTTCAAGCAGAACTTCGCGCAGGTGACGAACCCGCCGATCGACCCGATCCGCGAGGAGCTCGTCATGAGCCTCGTGTCCTTCATCGGGCCGCGGCCGAACATCCTCGACCTCGAGGGCACCTCACGCCGCAAGCGCCTCGAGGTGCGCCAGCCGATCCTGACCAACGAGGATCTGGAGAAGATCCGCTGCATCGGCCACAGCGAGGACCAGTTCGACACCAAGACGCTGGACATCACCTACCCCGCCAGCCAGGGCGCGGAAGGCATGGCCGGCGCCCTCGAGCGCCTGTGCGAGCGCGCCGAGGCGGCGGTGCACGGCCGCTACAACATCATCATCCTCTCCGACCGCATGATGGGGCCGGACCGCATCGCCATTCCTGCCCTGCTGGCAACGGCGGCGGTGCACCACCACCTCATCCGCAAGGGGCTCCGCACCTCGGTGGGCCTCGTCGTCGAATCGGGCGAGCCACGCGAAGTCCACCATTTCGCCCTGCTCGCCGGCTACGGCGCCGAGGCGATCAACCCCTATCTTGCCTTCGACACGCTGGCGGCGATGCACAAGGCGCTCGACTTCCCCGAGGAGGTCGACGAGGAAGAGATCATCAAGCGCTACATCAAGGCCATCGACAAGGGACTGCTCAAGGTCATGTCCAAGATGGGCATCTCGACCTACCAGTCCTACTGCGGCGCACAGATCTTCGACGCCGTCGGCCTGAGGAGCGATTTCGTCGAGAAGTACTTCTTCGGCACGGCCACCACCATCGAGGGCATCGGGCTCGCCGAGATCGCCGAGGAGACGGTGCGCCGCCACCGCGACGCCTTCGGCGACGCGCCGACCCTGCGCAACGCGCTCGAGGTTGGCGGTGACTATGCCTACCGTATCCGCGGCGAGGACCATGTGTGGAACCCGGAGACGGTGGCAACGCTGCAGCACGCGGTGCGCCTCAACGCGCGGGACCGCTACCGTGAGTTCGCCCGCCTCGTGAACGAGCAGGAGAACCGCTTCAGCACGGTGCGCGGCCTCTTCCGCATCAAGACGGCGGCCGAGCGTGGCGCGCAGCCGGTGCCGCTCGAGGAAGTCGAGCCCGCGAGCGAGATCGTCAAGCGCTTCTCGACGGGCGCCATGTCGCTCGGCGCCATCTCCAAGGAGGCGCACGAGACGCTGGCGCTGGCGATGAACGCCATCGGCGCCAAGTCCAACACCGGAGAGGGCGGCGAGGATGCCGCGCGCTTCCGGCCGCTGCCTGACGGCCGCTCCAAGCGCTCGGCCATCAAGCAGATCGCGTCGGGCCGCTTCGGTGTCACCGCCGAGTATCTCGTCAACTCGGACATGATGCAGATCAAGGTGGCCCAGGGCGCCAAGCCCGGCGAGGGCGGCCAGCTGCCGGGCCACAAGGTCGATGCCGTCATCTCCCGGCTGCGTCACTCGACGCCGGGCGTCGGCCTCATCTCGCCGCCGCCGCACCACGACATCTACTCGATCGAGGATCTCGCCCAGCTCATCTTCGATCTGAAGAACGTCAACCCGGACGCCGAGGTGTCGGTCAAGCTCGTGTCGGAAGTCGGCGTCGGCACCGTCGCTGCCGGTGTGGCCAAGGCGCGGGCGGACCACATCACCATCTCGGGCTTCGAGGGCGGCACCGGCGCCTCGCCGCTGACCTCCATCAAGCACGCCGGCAGCCCGTGGGAGATGGGCCTTGCAGAGACGCAGCAGACTCTGGTGCTCAACCGCCTGCGCGGCCGCGTGCGCCTGCAGGTCGACGGCGGTCTGCGCACCGGGCGTGACGTCGTCATCGGCGCGCTGCTGGGGGCGGACGAGTTCGGCTTCTCGACGGCACCGCTGATCGCCGCCGGCTGCATCATGATGCGCAAGTGCCACCTCAACACCTGTCCGGTTGGCGTGGCGACGCAGGATCCGGTGCTGCGCAAGCGCTTCAAGGGCCTGCCGGAACACGTCATCAACTATGTCTTCTTCGTCGCGGAAGAGGTGCGCGAGCTGATGGCCGAGATGGGCTTCCGCAAGCTCGAGGAGATCATCGGCCGCACCGATCTCCTCGACAAGAAGGAGGCCATCACCCACTGGAAGGCCAAGGGCCTCGACTTCACGCGCCTGTTCCACAAGCCCGAGGTCGGTCCCGACGTCGCCATCCACCACTGCGAGCGGCAGAAGCACCCGATCGACGACGTGCTCGACCGCAAGCTCATCGCGCAGGCGCGCGAGGCCATCGACAACGGCACGCCTGTCGTGATCGAGGAGCGGATCCGCAACGTCGACCGCGCGACGGGCGCCATGCTGTCGGGCGTGATCGCCAAGCGCTATGGCCACGAGGGCCTGCCGGAGGACACCATCACGGTGAAGCTGCGGGGCATCGCCGGCCAGAGCTTCGGCGCCTTCCTCGCCGCAGGCGTGACGCTGCACCTGACGGGAGAGGCCAACGACTATGTCGGCAAGGGCCTCTCCGGGGGCAAGATCATCGTCCAGCCGCCGGCCGAGATGAAGGCGGTTCCCGAACGCTCGATCATCGTCGGCAACACGGTGCTCTACGGCGCCATCTCCGGCGAGTGCTACTTCCGCGGCGTCGCGGGCGAGCGCTTCGCGGTGCGCAACTCGGGCGCCATCGCTGTCGTCGAAGGCACCGGCGACCACGGCTGCGAATACATGACGGGCGGCGTCGTCGTCGTTATGGGCCCCACGGGCCGCAACTTCGCAGCCGGCATGTCGGGTGGCATCGCCTACGTGCTCGACGAGGACGGCACCTTCGCCAAGCGGTGCAACCTGTCCATGGTCGATCTCGAACCCGTCGAGGAGGAGGAGGAGCTCATGGAGCGCCTGCACCACCACGGCGGCGACCTGGAGCACAAGGGGCGCATCGACGTGCTCGCCGACATGTCGGGCCACGACGAGGAGCGGCTGATGCAGCTCATCTCCAACCACCTGCGCTACACGGGCTCGACCCGCGCCAAGGCCATCCTCGATGACTGGGCGAACTACCGCACCAAGTTCGTCAAGGTGATGCCGGTCGAATACCGGCGTGCCCTGCGCGAGATGGAGCGTCTGCGCACGCTGCAGGCGGCGGAATAGGGATATGGGACCGCGGCGCGCCCTCCCCCGCGGGGGACGGGACGGCGCCCACGGCGCCGGCTTCGGGTGGCCGCGGTCCAGGCAGGATCTTTCTCCCAGCCGCTACGCGGCGGGCCAGCCCCTGCAAGGGGCCGGCGGGTCAGCGGCGCAAGGACTGGAAAACGAGACGATGGGCAAGGTAACGGGCTTTCTCGAATACGACCGGCAAGAGCAGAAGTACCAGCTCGCCGGCGACCGCGTTCGGCACTTCCGTGAATTCACGCTGCCGCTCGACGACAAGGACCTGCAGAAGCAGGCGGCCCGCTGCATGGATTGCGGCATCCCCTTCTGCCACGGGCCGACGGGTTGCCCCGTTCACAACCAGATCCCGGACTGGAACGACCTCGTCTACAACGACGACTGGGAGGAGGCCGCCCGCAACCTCCACTCCACCAACAACTTCCCCGAGTTCACCGGCCGCGTCTGCCCCGCCCCGTGCGAGGAGGCATGCACGCTGAACCTCGAGAACGTGCCCGTCACCATCAAGACCATCGAGCAGTCCATCGCCGACAAGGCGTGGGAGATGGGCTGGATCCGCCCCGAGCCGCCGGCCCGCCTCACGGGCAAGTCGGTGGCCATCGTCGGCTCCGGTCCTGCCGGCCTGGCTGCCGCCCAGCAGCTCGCCCGCGTCGGCCACGAGGTGCATGTCTATGAGCGGGAGCCGCGCGCCGGCGGCCTGCTGCGCTACGGCATCCCCGACTTCAAGATGGAGAAGCACCACATCGACCGGCGCGTGGCGCAGATGGAGGCCGAAGGGGTCGTCTTCCACTACGGCGTCAACATCGGCGTCGACAAGCCGTTCGACGAGCTGGTGAAGTCCTATGACGCCGTGCTGATGTGCGGCGGCGCAGAGCGCCCGCGCGACCCGCAGATCCCGGGCATGGACCTCGACGGCGTGCATTTCGCCATGCCCTTCCTCGTGCAGCAGAACCGCCGCAACGGCCGTGAGAACTTTCTGGACGACGCGCCGATCCTCGCTGGCGGCAAGGATGTCGTCGTCATCGGCGGTGGCGACACGGCCTCCGACTGCATCGGCACCGCCTTCCGCCAGGGGGCGCTCTCGGTGACGCAGCTCGACATCCGCCCCAAGCCGCCGGAGATGGAGGACAAGCTCACCGTCTGGCCCTACTGGCCGACAAAGCTGCGCACCTCCTCGAGCCAGGCGGAGGGCGCCGAGCGCGAATTCCAGGTCGCAACGCTCGCCATCGAGGGCAAGAAGGGGCGCGTCACCGGCGTGCGCTGCGCCCGCGTGGACGAGAAGCGCGTGCCGATCCCCGGCACGGAGTTCGTCCTCAAGGCCGACCTCGTCTTCATCGCCATCGGCTTCGCCGGCCCGGTGCACGAAGGCATGCTCCAGCAGGCGGGCGTCGCCCTCGACAAGCGGGGCAATGTCGCCGCCAGCGACCGGGACTACCGCACCTCGCAGGAGAAGGTTTTCTCGGCCGGTGACATGCGGCGCGGCCAGTCCCTTGTCGTCTGGGCCATCCGCGAGGGCCGTCAGGCCGCCCGCGCCATCGACGAATATCTGATGGGCTCCTCCGTCCTGCCGCGCTGAGGTGGCAGGCGCCGGCCTCAGGGCTGGCGCGGCCAGGAGAAGTCGTCGACGCGCCCCGGCTTCGGCTGCGGCACGTCGCCGAGCTCGAACACCCGCTCGGCTAGCTGGTCGACCTGCACCGGGCCCGTTGAGGCCGACACGAGCACGCCGCCGGGCGCCACATCCGGCCCCGTCAGCGGCAGGATGGGGCCGGCCACGGGCTTGCTCGACACCGAAATGAGACCGGCCGGCTCGGGCAGGCTCGGGATCGAGGCGTCGATCATGCGCTCGATGGGGTCGCGCGTGTCGAGGCCCGGCACGCCGTCGTGCAGGGGCAGCACGGCCTGCTGCACGACGGCGCGCGCCTCGATGAGCCGGCGCAGCACGAGCGCCGCAAAGTGCGCCGCCTTGCGGGCGCCGGCCTTGGTGAAGTGCACGCCGTCGTTAGTGCGCAGCCGCGCGTTCTGGCCGTTCACGTCGGGCCCGAAGGCCGAGAATCGCCCGTCGGCATCGAGAAATGCCTCCCAGATGTCGACATAGTGGCCGCCGGCCGCGGTCACACGGTCACGGAAGATCTCGTTGAGCGCCAGCATGTCGGCCGACAGCCGGTCTCCCTTCATGGGCGGAAGACCGACCCAGACGAGCGGGATCCGCTTCTCGGTGAAGGTGCGGATGATCTCGTCAACGCGCATGGCGTAAAGCGTCCGCCACTCGGGCGTGCCGTACTCGACCTCCCCCGCCGGCGTGCGGAAGGCCTGACGGTCGTTGGCGCCGATCATCATCACGGCGATCGACACGCGCTCGGGGTTGGCGACAATCTCCTGCGCGGCCTTCGGCCAGTCGTAGAAATCGCTGCGCACAAGCCCGCTGTCGCCCCTGGCGCGCGAATAGATCGCCACGTCGGCGGCATCAGCCAGCGTTTCAGCGAGGCCTTCCGTCAGCAGCTCGGCGAGGGAGTCGCCCATGACGACGACATAGGTATCCACCTCGACGCGCAGCGTGCGCTCGGCAACGCCGCGCTGCTCGCGCGCAGCCCGCGGCGCCGACTGGCGCGGGCGCGAGGCGGCCGGCCGGGAGCGCCGCGGCGCCTCTTGCACCTGCGCCGGAGGCTTCGGCTGGAAGATGCTGTTGAGGAAGCGCGTCAGCGGGTCCTGCTGCGCGTGCGCGACGGCCGCGGCGAAGATGCACCCGGCCGCGACGAATATGGCGACGATGATGCTGCGCGCCGGCATTGCCCTCGTTCCTCGCCCCGGCCGCGGCCGGGACGGGCGCATGTTACCGCGTCTGGCGGAGCAGCGCCAACAGCCGGCCGTCGGCGTGCCCGTCGGCGACGAGGCCGCGGCTCTCCTGGAAGGCGAAGATGGCATCGCGCGTATGCGAGCCGATGCGCCCGTCGATCTCGCCGATGTGATAGCCGTGGCGCACCAGGTGGCGCTGCAGCTCCTCCCGCTCGTGCTTGGCAAGAGGCACCTGGTCGGTCGGCCACGGCGCCTGGATCGGCGCCCCGCCGTAGAGCCGGTCGCCGAGATGGGCGACACCGAGGGCATAGGCGTCGGAGTTGTTGTAGCGCTTGATGACGTCGAAGTTCTTCGTCACCAGGAAGACCGGCCCGCGCGCCCCGGCCGGCAGGAAGAGCCGCGCCTCGCCCGCCGCCGGCAGCGGGCGCCCGTCCACCCGGCGCACGCCTTCTGCCGCCCAGTCGGCGAAGGATCTGGCCTGCCGCCCATAGCGGAAACCCGAAGGCACCTTGACCTCGAAGCCCCACGGCAGCCCCGGCTGCCAGCCGTTCTGCTTGAGGTAGTTGGCCGTGGAGGCCAGCGCATCAGGCACCGAGGTCCAGATGTCGCGCCGCCCGTCGCCGGTGAAGTCGACCGCGTAGCGCATGAAGCTTGACGGCATGAACTGCGTCTGGCCCATGGCGCCGGCCCACGAGCCTTCCATCCGGTCAGGCGTGATGTGCCCCTCTTGCAGGATGACGAGAGCCGTGAGCAGCTCGTTGCGGAAATAGTCACCGCGATACCTGGCCTCGGCGAGCGTCGCGAGTGCTCGCACGACATAGTGCGAGCCGGTGAAGCTGCCGAAATTCGTCTCCATGCCCCAGACGCCCATGACGACCTTGCGGTCGACGCCATAGGTGCGCTCGATGGCGTCGAGGGTCGAGGCCCACTCGCGCGTCAGGGGCGTGCCACGCTCCAGCCGGTTCTGCGAAACGGCTGAGGCGAGATATTCCCAGATCGGCTTGGAGAACTCAGCCTGCTTCCTGGTGAGCGCGATGACCTTCTCGTCCTGCGTCACGCCGGCGAAGGCCGCGTCGTAGACGGCGCGCGAGACGCCGCGGGCCTGTGCCTCCGGCCAAAGGGCAGCGACGAAGACGCGGAAGGACGGGGACGGCGTCCCCTCCCCACGGGAGATGCGGGCCGGGCTGCGCGGCGCCTCTGGCGTGAGCCTGTGCTCGGTCGGCGCATAGGGCGTGATGCTGCCGACGGACACCACCTCCGTCGAGGCGCACGCCCCAAGGGCGAGGCTGACGGCAAGTGCAGCGAGCGGCACGCGCCCCCCGCGGCTTGCGGTGGTGAAGTCCGTCTCCCCGTCCCTGCTGCCATGCCGCATGTCGGATCCCCGTTCAAAACGCGGCCGAAGCCGCCACGCCTACGCACTCGCTCCACTAGCTCGCGCCATATGGTTGCAAAAACGTTGACACCGGCCTCAGATGGCCGGTTGCCCGGCGAGCCTCCTCTCCCACGCGAGCGCCTGGGCAACGATCGTATCGAAGCCGTCGTACCGGGGCTCCCAGTCGAAAAAGGCACGGATGCGCGAAGCATCGGCCGTCGAGCACGACGACCCGCTCCCCCGCCTCCACGCGTTCGAGAACCATATGACTGCCGATGTAGCCGCCCCCGCCGGTCACCGCGACGCTCATGCCCCCATCCCCCCTCCCGCGCCTGGCTGTCGCGCGGGCGCCTTCTGCAGCCCGCGGAACTATTGACAGACCGGCAGCGTTCAGCCGTCAATCGCGTTACGCGATTGACACGTTCGCCGGTCAAGATCGGCGAGCATCTCGTGTGGGCACGGCCAGGGCAAGAGAGGGCGCCGGGCCGTGTTTCTCGTTGTGCCCTCCAGTCCTTGGGGTTCCATGAAGAAGCCGATCCGAAAGGCCGTATTTCCCGTCGCGGGCCTCGGCACCCGTTTTCTGCCCGCCACGAAGGCGATGCCGAAGGAAATGCTGACGGTGGTCGACCGCCCGGTTATCCAGCACGTGGTGGATGAGGCGCGAGCCGCCGGCATCGAGCACTTCGTCTTTGTGACGGGTCGAAACAAGGGCGTCATCGAGGACCATTTCGACAGCCAGTTCGAACTGGAGCGCACGCTCGAGGCGCGGGGCAAGACCAAGGAACTCGAGCAGCTGCGTCGTGACCTGCCGGGCCCCGGGCAGACCAGCTTCACCCGCCAGCAGGGGCCGCTCGGCCTCGGCCACGCCGTCTGGTGCGCGCGCGACATCGTCGGCGACGAACCCTTCGCCCTGCTCCTGCCCGACATGCTGCACCTCGGCGCGCGCCCCTGCCTGGCCGAGATGATCGAGGCCTACGAGGCCTACGCCACCGGCGGCAACATGATCGCCGTCTACGAGGTGCCGGCCGACCAGACGCACCAATACGGCATCACGGGCGTCGGCGAGCCCATTGGCAACGGCAAGGTCTATCCGATCACGCAGATGGTCGAGAAGCCGGCCAAGGGCACCGCCCCCTCCAATCTCGCCATCTCCGGGCGCTACATCCTGCAGCCGGAGATCTTCGATCTGCTCGCCAAGCAGGAGCGTGGCGCCGGCGGCGAGATCCAGCTCACCGACGCCATGATCACGCTGTCGAAGTCGCAGCCGTTCTTCGCCACCCGTTTCGACGGCGACATCTACGACTGCGGCTCCAAGCTGGGCTTCCTGGCGGCGAACGCCGCCTATGCACTGTCGCATCCCGAGCTCGGCGCCGACTACCGCCGCGAGCTCGAAGCCCTGCTGGCCAAGAAGTGATGCGGATGGCGGGCGCCGGCTGCCGGTGCCCGCCGCCCTACCGCTGCAGGCGCAGCCCGACGAGGAAGATGTTGGCCGTGTAGTCCTCACCGGGCGAGGAGCTGTCTAGCCGCTCGTGCGTGAAGCCGGCCCGCACGGCGAGCGTGCGCGTCAGCTTCCACTCGATCCCGAGGGCGCCGGTGAATTCCCTCTCCCTGAGGTCCACGCCCCTGTAGTCGCTCTCGCCAATGGTCGCCGAGGCCGTGAAGATGAGGTTGCGGCGCAGGGCGTGCTCCAGCGCCAGCGTAGCGCTGCGGTTCACGACGCCGCTCGATCCGGCGATGGTCGTCTCGCCGAGGGAGCTGGAGCCGGTGAGCCGCACGGTCGTCAGCGCCGACGGCCGCCAGATCAGCGACAGCTCGCCGATGGGGCCACGCAGGTCTGCAAGGCGCGGATCGTCATACTTGCGCACCTGGTGCCCGATCGCCGCCTCGCCGGTGATGAGACGCGTGATCTCGAAGGTCGTTCCGACGCGCGCGCCGAGGCCCCTGGACGACCGCTCAAAGCCGCCGGCGTTGAACCGCTCGTCATACTGCCTGCGGTCGACCAGCCCCTCGACGAAGGGCTCAAGGCCGGGGTGCACCTCGTAGCCCGCCCTGAGCCGCAGCCCGTATTCGTTGTAGTTGCGATAGCCCTGGTCAAGACGGCTACCGTCGGCAAACTCGGCATCGCCATAGACATTGCGCTCGACGGAGCCGGTCACGCCAAGCGCCAGACGGTTGAAGCGGTGCGTGGCGCCCAGCGATCCGCCATAGGAAACGATGGTCGGCTGATTGACGACCCCGCCCGGCAGGTTGGGGTTGTCGGAACGCTGCGTCGTCAGCGAGCCACGCCCCTCGATATTGATGGTGGTGTCCTGCGTGGCGTCGAGGCGCAGGTTGAGACGGGCATCCGCCTCAGGCCGGTCCGCCTTCTCGAGGGCCGGGAAGGCCCAGTAGGAGCCGCGCAGATGGCCGGTGAGCGCATGGCGCGACCAGTCGGACCGCACGGAAACCTCGCCGCGCGTGAGGATGGCTGCCGCCCCCTTCCCGGCACCGCCCTCGCGCCGTGGATTGCTGTCGTAGCCACCATCGATCTCGATCGAGGGAAAGACGGTCAGCGTGCCGAGTCGCAGGCCGAGCGGCCCCCACGGATCCTCCTCCTCGTCCGGCCGTGGCAACCGGGGCACGCTGCCGAGCGACAGCGGCTCGCCCGCGGAGAGCCCCTGCGACGGGCGCAGCGGGCTGCGCTCCAGCGAGACCGGCGCCCGCACCGGGCGATAGACGGGGGAAGGCGACGGGGCCTGCGGTGCCTCGGCGGGCGTCTCCAGCACGCCCGGCAGCGGCACCGCCCCGCCGCTGTCGTGGCCGGGCTGCACAGTGCCGCGCAACGAGAGAAACGACGCCCCCTCCTGGCCGTGTGCGGCCGGCCCTGCCAGAAGAATCGCACCGGCAGCGATGCACGCTGCGAGCGGCGCAGCGCCGCACCGGCGCGAGACTATGGGGGGGCACTGACGCAAATCGACGCTTTCCTGCAGCAGCAATGCGATGCGGCCGCCCTGGAGAGGCCTCCGGCAAGCGGCCAGCGTGGTTAATGGAGGCTAAAGCGACATGGTTAACGCCCGGTAACCCGGTGCGGGCTTCGCCTGCCGGCGCCTGCCGTGCTAAAGACCGCGCGAACAACCGGGCGCCTGACGCCAGGAGCAGGACAAGAACAGGATGATCACCATGACGAGCCTTGCAGCCCGCGACACCGGCACGACGCAGCGCAGGTCCGGGACGGCCGTGGCGTCGGCCCTGCGCACGCTGTCGAGCGAGCGGTCCGGGCTCGAGGCGCTGATCGCGGCGCTTGAAAGGGAGCTGGCCGGCCCCTTCGAGGCCGCCGTCAACACGATCTCGGGGGCGCGTGGCCGCGTCATCGTGACCGGCATGGGCAAGTCCGGCCACATCGGCCGCAAGATCGCCGCTACCATGGCCTCCACAGGCACGCCCGCCTATTTCGTCCACCCCAGCGAGGCGAGCCACGGCGATCTCGGCATGATCCAGACGGACGACGCCATTCTCGCCCTCTCCTGGTCGGGCGAGACGGCGGAGCTTTCCGACATCATCGGCTATGCCAAGCGCTTCCGCGTGCCGCTCATCGCCTTCACGTCGAGCGCGCAGTCGACGCTCGGCCGTGAGGCCGACGTGTGCCTGGCACTGCCCAAGGCGAGCGAGGCCTGCCCGAACGGGCTCGCCCCCACGACCTCCACCACGATGCAGCTCGCCCTCGGCGACGCACTGGCCATCGCCCTGCTCGAGAGCCGCGGCTTCTCGGCGCAGGATTTCCGCATCTATCACCCGGGCGGCAAGCTGGGCGCGCAGCTCAAATTCGTGCGCGACATCATGCACACCGGCGAGCGGCTGCCGATCGTGCGCCGCGGCACCTCGATGGCCGATGCGATCGTCGAGACGAGCGCCAAGGGCTTTGGCTGCGTGCTGGTGACGGAGGACGACGGCCGACTCGTCGGGATCGTCACCGACGGTGACCTGCGCCGTCACATGAACCCCTCGCTGCTCGCCCAGCGGGTGGAGGAGGTGATGAACCCCACGCCCAAGTCCGTCGCGCCGGAGACGCTGCTCGGCGAAGCGCTGGAAGTCGTGGAGCGGATGAAGGTCGGCGCCCTCGTGGTCGCCGAGAACGGGCGCGCGGTCGGCATCATCCACGTGCTCGACCTCCTGCGCGCCGGCGCTGCCTGAGGGTCCGGGCGCCGTCAGGCCGCCCGATCGTGCTTTCCGCGCCGGACCCCAGACGGTATGATCCTCTCCAGGAGCCGGGGGGCCGCCCGTCGGGCGGCGCGGCCAACATCATCGTCGTCACAGGCCCCGCAAGGCCGTGGCGGACAACATCGCGTCGGTCCCGAGCGGGGTGAAGGCCCGCCCGCGAAGGGAGAACGCGTCATGTCCACAGCACCACGGCTCGAACACTACCTGTCGCGCAGCGGCGTCACCTACGACCTCATGCGCCACGAACCCACCGCCACCTCGATGCGCACGGCGAAGGCCTGCGAGGTGCCCGCCGACATGATCGCTAAGGCGGTCGTGCTGAAGGACAGGGCCGGCTACATGCTGGCCGTGCTGCCCGCCTCGCGGCACCTCAGCCTTCGTGCCGTCAGCGAGATGCTCGACGAGGAGATCGAGCTCGCCCACGAGGCGGAGATCGAGCGCCTCTTTCCCGATTGTGCGCGCGGCGCGGTGCCCCCGCTCGGCGCCGCTTACGGCATGCCGATGATCGTCGACGAGACGCTGGCCAACCTCTCGGAGATCTATTTCGAGGCGGGCGACCACGAGACGATCGTCCGCATGTCCGGGCGGGACTTCCGTCAGCTCGCCGGCCGGGCGCGGCACGGCCGCATCTGCCTGCAGCAGTGACTCCCTGGCGACGGCGCCTCAGGCGCCGCCGTCCCCGTCCGGCACGACGACGAGATTGGCCCCGTCGATGCCCGTGACGGTGACCCGCGTCCCTGCCGGACAATCCTGCCCCACGACACGCCAGACGCTGTCGTCGACGCGCACCCAGCCTTCGCCGCCCGTGATGGGGGCGTCGAGCGTGAAGCGGCGGCCGACGAGCGCCGCCCCGCGCCGGTTGAGGAAGGGCTGCTCGGCCTCGTGCACGCCGCGCCGACGGGTGGCGAGGCGGCCCGCGACGACACTCACCACGGACAGCAGCGCGAAGATGATGGCGCTCGTCTGCCACGACAGGTCGAACACGGCGTCGAGCAGACCCGTCACGATGGCGGCGAGGCCGAACCAGATGAGGAATACCCCCGGCGCCAAGAGCTCGAGCGCAGCGAGCAGCAAGCCCAGCACAACCCAGCTCCACGGCCCGAGGGCCACGATCGCATCGCGGATCATATCCGCCTCCCGTCAGGCCGGCCCGCCCGCGCCAGGGCCGCCGCTCGCCGGCACACTGCCACGGCGGGCGCTCTGGAGCTGCCGCGCCGCGGCAGTGCCAGTCCCCCCCTCGCCGAAGACCGTCTTGGTGATCTCGCCGAGACCGGCGAGCGTGCCGACGACACTCGCCGCCTCAATCGGCACCACCACCACCTTCTGGTTGGGCGCGGCTGCGAGGCCCTTGAGCGCATCGACATATTTTTCGGCGACGAGGAAGTTCGCAGCGGCAAGGTCGCCCTGGGCGATGGCCTCGCTGACGAGCGCGGTCGCCCTGGCCTCGGCCTCGGCCAGGCGCTCGCGCGCCTCCGCGTCTCGGAAGGCGGCTTCCTTGCGGCCCTCGGCGGCGAGGATCTGCGCCTGCTTCTCGCCCTCCGCACGCAGGATCTGCGCCTGGCGCTCGCCCTCGGCCTCGAGGATGCTGGCGCGCTTCTCGCGCTCGGCCTTCATCTGCCTGGCCATGGCATCGGCGAGGTCTGCGGGCGGCAGGATGTCCTTGATCTCGATGCGCGTCACCTTGACGCCCCAGGGCGAGGCCGCGGCATCCATGACGCGCAACAGCCGCTCGTTGATCTCGTCACGGTGCGACAGGAGCTGGTCGAGGTCCATCGAGCCGACGACGGTGCGGATGTTGGTCATCGTCAGCGTCAGCAGCGCCTGCGACAGGTCCGCCACCTCGTAGGAGGCCCGCGCCGCGTCCAGCACCTGGAAGAACGAGACGGCATCGATCCTGACGGTGGCGTTGTCCTTGGTGATGGCCTCCTGGCTCGGCACGTCGAGCACCTGCTCCATCATGTTCACCTTGTGCCCGATGGTTTCGATGAAGGGCACGATGAGGCCAAGCCCGGGGCCCAGCGAGCGCGAGTAGCGGCCGAAACGCTCCACCGTGTAGGCGTAGCCCTGCGGCACGGTCCGCACGCCGAGCGCGATCGTCAGGACGACGAGACCGACGAGAACGACGACGAAGATATCGAAACCGAACATGATGCCCCCTCTCACGCGGAGCCCCGGCGCAATACGTTGCCGCCGCGCGCACACGGATACGGCGGCGGCGCTTCATATCACATCCGGATGCGTGCAGGACCGCAAGCGACAGGCCTCACCTGCCGACGGAGCGGCAGGATGTGTCGCGGTGCCGCGCGAGACCGGCCGTCAGATCCAGCCTTGCAGCTCGCGCCTCACGATGTGCTCGATGACGCGCATGCCCTCGGGCGAGTCGTTGAGGCAGGGGATGGCCGCGAAGTGCTCACCGCCGTGCTCGCGGAAGATCTCGGCGTTCTCGCCGGCGATCTCCTCCAGCGTCTCGAGACAGTCGGCCGAAAAGCCCGGCGTGATGACGGCGAGGCGCTTGACGCCCTTCTCGGCAAGGCCCTTCACCGTCATGTCCGTGTAGGGCTGCAGCCATTCGGCCCGCCCGAAACGCGACTGGAAGGTGAGCAGCAGCCGCTCCGGCGGCAGACCGAGGGCCTCGCGCATGAGCCGCACCGTCTTCTGGCACTGGCAGTGATAGGGATCGCCCTTCAGGTGATAGTCCTTCGGCACGCCGTGGAAGGAGGCGATGATGATCTCCGGCTCGAACGGGAGCTTCGCGAGTTCCGCCTTCAGGCTGTCCACCACCGCGCCGATGTAGACGGGATCGTCGTGATAGGGCGGTGAGACGCGGATGGTCGGCTGCCAGCGCATGCGCATCAGCGCCTCGAAGGCCTTGTCACAGGCGGTGGCCGTGGTCGCCGCCGCATACTGCGGATAGAGCGGCACGAGCAGGATGCGGTCGCAGCCCGCACGCTGCAGCGCCTCGAGCCGCTCCTTGATGCTCGGGTTGCCGTAGCGCATGGCCCAGTCGACGACAATGCGCCCCTCCTCCCCGCCAGGCAGGGAAGCGAGCCTCTGCGCCAGCTTCTCGGCCTGCGAGCGCGTGATGGTCTTCAGGGGCGACTCGTTGCGTTCCCTGTTCCAGATCGTCTCGTAGTCCCTGCCCTTGCGGGCGGGGCGCGTCGTCAGGATGACGCCGTTGAGCAGCGGCCACCACAGGATGCGCGGCGTCTCGATGACACGCCTGTCGGAGAGGAACTCCTTGAGGTAGCGGCGCATCGACCAGTAGTCGGTGGCATCGGGCGTGCCGAGGTTGAGCAGCAGCACACCGATGCGCCCGACCGCGACAGGCTGATGATCGGCAGGAAGGCGCACAGCGCGGGACGCCGCTTCGCTCAAGGACACTGTTTCGCTCTCCATTCGTTGCTCGCACAGGCGCGACAGGCCTCATGTAGACACCTTTCGCCGCCTGTCCAATATACCCGCGCCACGCGCCGGCGGACCGATCGCCGCACATGGGCGGATATCCGACTTGCGGCGACATCTCCACCGCTTGCTGGCCGCAGCGCGGCCCGACATCATGCGGCCGCGCCCACACATCCTCCCGCAAGGTGCCACCGGTTGTTGGAGCCTGCCATGAGTCCCATCTCCCGTCGCCAGACCCTGCGCCTCGGCGTGACTGCCGGCCTCGCAGCTGCCACGCTGACCACGGGCGCCGATGCAGCACCGCCGCCGACAAGCTTCACCCTGCTGCTCGTCAATGACATCTACAAGATGAACGAGGACAAGGGGCGTGGCGGCTTCCCGCGCCTCGCCGCGATCGTGAAGGCCGAGCGGGCGCGTGGCGTGCCCATGCTCTTCTGCCATGCCGGAGACTGCTTCTCGCCCTCACTGATGTCCGGCTTCGATCAGGGCGCCCACATCGTCGCGCTGACCAACATGATCAAGCCGGATGTCTTCGTGCCCGGCAACCACGAGTTCGACTTCGGCAAGGATGTCTATTTCGCCCGCCTGCGCGAGGCGGAGTTCCCCTTCTTCGCGGCCAACATGCGCGACGCCGCTGGCCAGCCGCTGCCCGGCCACCGCGACAGCGCCATCTTCGACCTCGGCGGCGTCAGGGTGGGTGTCGTCGGCCTCATCCTCGACAACGTGCCGCAGATGTCCAGCCCCGGCGACATCACCTTCCTGCCGGTGATGGACACGCTGCGCAGGGAAGCGAAGAAGCTGCGCGAGGAGGGGGCGGACCTCGTCGTCGCCGTCACCCACACCGACCGGGCGATGGACTTCGAGATCGTGCGCTCGCGCCTCGTAGACGTGCTGCTCACCGGCCACGACCACGACCTCGCCATCGGCTTCGACGGCAAGACCGTGATGGTGGAATCGAACGAGGAGGGCAACTACGTCACCGCCATCGACTTCACCGCCACCGTGACCGGCGAGGGCAAGGACCGCAAGGTGACGTGGACCCCGACATTCCGCGTCAACGATTCCCGCACCGTTGAGCCCGATCCGGAGGTGCTGGCGGTCGTCGCGCGCTACGAGGCGGAACTGTCCAAGGAACTCGACGTCACGGTCGCCACGCTCGCCGCCCCCCTCGACAGCCGCACCGCCATCGTCCGCTCGCAGGAGGCGGCCATCGGCGATCTCATCGCCGACGCCATGCGCGCCGCGTCGGGTGCCGACATCGCCATCACCAATGGCGGCGGCATCCGCGGCAACAAGCAGTATCCGGCCGGCCACCAGCTGACGCGCCGCGACATCCTCACCGAGCTGCCGTTTGGCAACCGCACCGTCGTGACCCGTATCACCGGCAAGGAGGTGAAGGCCGCGTTGGAAAACGGCTTTTCGCAGATGGAGCAGCGCGCCGGCCGCTTCCCGCAGGTGTCGGGACTGAAGGTGACGGTAGCTCCCGGCCGCCCCGCCGGCAGCCGCGTCGTCGCCGTGACGGTGGACGGAGCACCCATCCAGGACGACCGGACCTACACGGTCGCCACCAACGACTTCATGCTTCGGGGCGGCGACGGCTACACGATGCTGGCGGCGGGCGTGAAAGGCGGCGATCTCGACGTCGCCGGAAAGCTGACGGCGAATGACGTGATGGTCTACGCCCGCAAGCTCGGCACCATCGACCTCAAGCCCGAAGGGCGCATCGTCTTCCAGTAGCCGAGGTCAGGGCGCCCGGCCTCCCGCGCCCTGCGCCGGCTAGTTGTACTTGCGCTCGTCGGCAATGACCTTGCCGTCGTTGGGCAGCGCGCCGGGCGCGACCACCACGACACCGCCCCTCAGCTTCGTCACCGCCTGCAGCGTCCCGGCCACGGCCGCCGTATCGACGAGGTCGGCGTTGGCCGCCTCGGCGTGCAGCGTCATCACGTCCATCTCGTTCTCGCGCGTGACGACGAGGCGCAGCTTGCCGAGCTCCGGGTGGCGGCGGCCGACCTCGGCCACCTGCTCCGGCCGCACGAACATGCCCTTCACCTTCGTCGTCTGGTCGGCGCGCCCCAGCCAGCCCCGGATGCGCTGATTGGTGCGTCCGCACGGGCTCGTCCCGGGCATGATGGCGGACAGATCGCCGAGCGCCAGGCGCAGAATGGGGCGATGCGGATCAAGCAAGGTGACGACCACCTCGCCCACCTCGCCTTCCGCCACCGGGTCGCCGGTGCCCGGCCGCACGATCTCGACAATGATATCCTCGTTGACGACGAGGCCCTCGCGAGCCGGCGTCTCGTAGGCGATGGCCCCGCACTCGGCCACCGCATAGAGCTGGTAGCCTTCGATGCCGCGCTCGGCGAAAGCCTTCTGCAGCGACGCCGGAAAGGCGGCCCCCGATACCACCGCCCGGCGCAGCGAGGAGGTGTCGAGTCCGGCCGCATCGGCCGCCTCGAGCAGGACCTTCAGGAAATCGGGGGTGCCGGTGTAGGCGGTGGGACGGTACGCAGCCATGACCTGCAGCTGTTGCTCGGTATTCCCCGGCCCGGCAGGAATGACGGCACAGCCAAGCGCCCGTGCGCCGGAATCGAGGATGAAGCCGCCCGGCGTCAGGTGATAGGAGAAGGTGTTGAGCACCACGTCACCCTCGCGGAAGCCGGCGGCGTGAAGCGCCCGCGCCGTGCGCCACGGGTCGGCCTGCACCCCTTCCGGCTCGAAGATCGGCCCGGGCGACGCGAAAAGCCTGCCGAAGCTGCCCGGCGCGTCAGCGACATAGCCGCCGAAGGGCGGCGCCGCGCTCTGCAGGGCCGGCAGGTCGGACTTGCGCAGCACCGGCAGGCTCGCCAGCGCCTCGCGGCTCGTGATGTCGAGCGGCTGTACGCCGGCCAGATGCGCTGCCCAGCCGGGCGCCTGCATCGCCTTGGCGACGATCGTCGGCAGATGGGCGAGAAGCTCCGCCTCCCGCGCCGCCGGGTCGCGCGTCTCGCGATGGTCGTAGAAATCCTTCATCGGTCCTCTCAGCGGCGGTCGGGTGCATGGCGCGGGAAGGAGCGGTCCCGCCCGCGTCCCTCCTTCGCCCTACATCAGCCAGCGTTTGCGGCGCTTGTAGCTCTTCACCTCGCGGAAGGACTTGCGCTCGCCCTCGCCGATGCCGAGGTAGAATTCCTTGACGTCCTCGTTCTCCCTGAGCGAGGCGGCGTCGCCGTCCATCACGATGCGCCCCGTCTCCATGATGTAGCCGTAGGTGGCATAGCGCAGGGCGATGTTGGTGTTCTGCTCAGCAAGGAGGAAGGACACCCCCTCCTTGGCGTTGAGATCCTTCACGATCTCGAAGATCTCCTCCACCACCTGCGGCGCCAGGCCCATCGACGGCTCGTCAAGGAGGATCATCTTCGGCCGGGACATGAGCGCGCGGCCGATGGCGCACATCTGCTGCTCGCCGCCGGACGTATAGCCCGACATGGAATTGCGGCGCTGCCGGAGGCGCGGGAAATATTCGTAGACCATCTCCATATCGCGCCGGATGGCGGCCGCCCCGTCGCGGCGCGTGAAGGCACCGGTCAGCAGGTTCTCCTCGATGGTGAGGTGGCCGAAGCAGTGACGCCCCTCCATCACCTGGATGCAGCCGCGCCGCACCAGCTCGTTCGGCGTCATGCGGTCGACACGCTCGCCGTCGAACACGATGGAGCCCTTCGTCACCTCGCCGCGTTCGGCCCGCAGCAGGTTGGACACGGCCTTGAGCGTCGTCGTCTTGCCGGCACCGTTGGCGCCGAGCAGCGCCACGATGCCGCCGCGCGGCACCGAGAGGGACACCCCCTTCAGCACCAGGATGACGTGGTCGTAGATCACCTCGATGTTATTGACCGAGAGGATCGTGTCGGTCCCCGCCTCAGCGGCGGGCACGGCTGCGATGCTCATGCTCGTTCCCTCGTCTCCCTCTCGCGGAGGGGATCGGCCGGGGCGGGCGGAGCAGGATGCCCCCGCCCGGCCCCGTTACCCGCTCCCCTCCCCCAGGCGGGGAAGGGGATCGCTGCCAGACGCTCCCAGGGAGCGTCCGGTTCTCACGACTGCTTGTCGCAGGGCTCCGTGCGCTTCGGCCAGCCGGTGCTCTTCTCGGCATAGTCCCTGGCGGCGGCCTCGAGCAGCGGCTTGACGCGGTCGGCCATCGGCTCGATGGGTTCGGAGATCTTCACCCACTTCTCGCCGTCCCACTGCTGCATGAAGGCCGGACGGTGGCCGTTATGGTCCGTGCAGGTGAGCTTGATGGGGCCGGCGAAGCCCTCGAGCCCCAGCTCCTTCAGGCGGGCCTCGTCGATGTTGAGCGTCTCCAGGCCGCGGCGCACGTCCTCGCCCGTCACCACCGTCTTGCCGGTGAGCTTCTGGGCGTTGCGGATGCCCTCGGCGATCAGCATCGAGTTGTAGACGCCGCGGTTGTAGAGCACCTCACCCACGCTGTTCTTCGGCGCCTGGCTGAGGCCCTTGTCGACGACGAGCTTCTGGATGTCCTGCAGGGCCGGGAAGTCCGTGCCCACCGCATGCCAGTTGAGCGTCTTGAAGCCCTTGCCGCCGGGCCCCGCCGAGCGCATGTCGTCATCGCCCGGCCACCAGATGGAGATGAACTTCTCCATGGGGTAGTTGATCTTCGCCGCTTCCTTCACGGCGGTCGGGTTGAGGGCGCCCCAGCCGTACAGCACCATGTAGTCGGGCCGGTCGCGGCGCACGCTCAGCCACTGCGACGACTGGTTCTGCATGCTGTCGGCCGGCACGGGATAGAGCTTGAGCTCGAAGCCGAGATCGCGCGCGAGCTGGTCGAACAGCGGCAGGGGCTCGCGGCCGAAACCCGCGTCGAGATAGATGTAGCCGATCTTTTTGCCCTTGAGCTTGTCGAGCCCGCCCTCCTGCTCGCCGATGTACTTGATGATCATCGACAGGCCGTCCCAGTACGTGTTCGGCGGGTTGAAGATCCACGGGAAGGTCTCGCCATCCGCCGAGGCCGAGAGGCCATAGGCCATGGACAGGATCGGGATCTTGTCGACGGCCGCGCGCGGGATGAGCGGCAGGGTGATGCCCGTCGACCACGGGTTGATCATCACCGGGTTCTTGCCCTTCACGGCCTCGTAACACTCGACGCCCTTCTTGGTGTCGTAGCCGGTCTCGCACTCCTCGAGGATGAGCTTGGCACCGCCGATGCCCCCGTCGCGCTCGTTGAGCATCGTGAGATAGTCGCGCATGCCGTTGGCGATGGGGATGCCCGAACCGGAGAAGGGGCCGGTGCGGTAGGTGAACAGCGGCACGTAGATCGAGTCCTGTGCCTTCGCCGGCAACGCAAAGGCCGATGCCACGATCGCGGTCGCCAGGATGGTGGAAAGCTTGCGCACCATGTTTCGTTTCCTCCCGTTGAAGCGCCCCGCATCACACGCGGCGCCCGTCCGTTGTCCGGCTCGTTCCCGGCCCTCCCGCGCTAGTAGGGGAAAGGCCAGACCCTGAGCTTCTGCTTGCCCGTCTGCCAGAGCCGCGCCAGTCCGTGCGGCTCGACAATCAGGAAGACGATGATGAGCGCGCCGACGATCATGAACGTCAGGTGCTCGACCGTGGCCGCCCCGATGTCGAGGCCGACGAGGGACGGCGCGCCGCGCAGCACGATCGGCAGGATGTAGATGAGCGCGGCCCCGAAGAAGGAACCGATGAGACTGCCGAGCCCGCCGATGATCACCATGAAGAGGATCAGGAAGGACTGATTGATGGAGAAGACCTCCGGCTCGGCGCCCCCGTACCAGAGGAAGACCATCAGCGCCCCGGCCACGCCGCAGTAGAAGGACGAGACGGCGAAGGCCAGCAGCTTCGTCGGCAGCAGCTTGATGCCCATGAGTTCGGCCGCAATGTCCATGTCGCGCACCGCCATCCACGAGCGGCCGATGCGGCCGTGGACGAGGTTGGACGCGATCCACGTCAGCAGGATGACGAGGCCGAGCACGACATAGTAGCGCATCTCGGGCGAGGCGTTGGGCCCCGTCACGGGGATGCCGAAGAGGGTCCGCGTCGGCACCTCGATCGCCCCCGAGACGTTGTAGTTGTAGAGCCACGGGATGCGGATGAAGCACCACTGCAGGAAGAACTGCGCGGCGAGCGTCGCGACCGCCAGGTAAAAACCCTTGATGCGCAGCGACGGCAGGCCGAAGAACACACCCACCGCCGCCGAGAACAGGCCCGAGGCGAAGATCCAGACGATGATGTTCACCTCGGGGAAGATCGTCGTCAGCTTGTAGCAGGCAAAGGCGCCGACCCCCATGAAGCCCGCCGTGCCGAGCGACAGCAGCCCGGTGTAACCCGTCAGCAGGTTGAGCCCGATCGACGCCAGCGCGAAGACGAGGAACGGGATCATCACCACCGACAGGAAGAAGGCGTTCCCCACGAGAGGGATGACGACAAGGGCGAGCGCAAGGATGATGGCGATCCCGATCTTGTCCTGCAGGATCGGGAACACCGCCATGTCTGCGGCGTAGTTCGTCTTGAACTGGCCTGCTTCGCGGTAGAACACGGATGCCGCCTCCTCAAATCCGCTCGATGATCCGCTCGCCGAACAGGCCCTGCGGCCGGAACAGCAGGAAGCCGAGGGCAATGACGTAGGCGAGCCAGCTCTCGATGCCGCTGCCGACAAGCGGCCCCCAGTAGAACTCGCCGAGCTTCTCGCCGACGCCGATGATGAGCCCGCCGACGATGGCGCCAGGCACCGAGGTGAAACCGCCAAGGATCAGCACCGGCAGGGCCTTCAGCGCGATGATCTGCAGCGCGAAGGACACCTCCGAGCGCGCGCCCCACATGATGCCGGTGGCGAGCGCCACGATGCCGGCCGTGAACCAGACGATGATCCAGATCTGGTTGAGCGAGATGCCGACCGACAGCGCCGCCTTGTGGCTGTCCGCGACGGCCCTGAGTGCGCGGCCGATGCGCGTCTTCTGGAAGAAGACGGCAAGCGCGGCCACCATGACGGAAGCGATGATGGCCGCCGTGATGTCGATCTTCTGCAGGCTGACGAAGCCGCCGAACATCTCGAACTCGACGGAACCGCGCGGCAGGTAGAGCTCGTCCGTGATCATCACCTTCGGGTTGCCGCCGAAGACAAGCTCGCCGAAACCGATGAGGAAGTAGGTGAGCCCGAAGGTCGCCATGAAGAGGATGATGTCGGGCTGGTTCACCAGCGGGCGCAGCACGAGCCGCTCGACGCCGACGGCGAGCAGGAACATCACGGCGATGGTCAGGATCAGCGCGAGGATCGCCGGCACGCCGGCCTCATAGAGGCCGACGAGGGTGAGCGCCGCGAACACGACCATGATGCCCTGGGCGAAGTTGAAGACGCCCGACGCCTTGAAGATGAGCACGAAGCCGAGCGCGATGAGCGCGTAGAGCACGCCCGAGACCAGCCCCTCCCACAGCGTCTGCACGAGGAGGTCGGGCGCCGAGCCCATCTGCACGAAGGGATCGATGAAGATGCTGTAGAGAATGTCCATCAATGCGCCCTCAGTGCGGAACGCCGAGATAGGCGTCGATGACCGCCTGGTTCTTCTTGACCTCGTCCGGCACGCCGTCCGCGATCTTGCGGCCGTACTCGAGCACCACGACGCGGTCCGACAGGTCCATGACCACGCCCATGTCGTGTTCGATGAGCGCGATGGTGGTGCCGAACTGGCTGTTGACGTCGAGGATGAAGCGGCACATGTCCTCCTTCTCCTCAAGGTTCATGCCCGCCATCGGCTCGTCGAGCAGCAGCAGATCCGGCTCCATGGCCAGCGCCCGGCCCAGCTCGACGCGCTTCTGCAGGCCGTAGGGCAGCCGCCCCACCGGCACCTTGCGGATGGCCTCGATCTCGAGGAAGTCGATGATCTCCTCCACCACCCGGCGGTGCTCGATCTCCTCGGCCAGAGCCGGCCCGTGACGCAGCATCTGCCAGAAGAAGCCGCGCTTCATCTTCAGCGTGCGGCCGGCCATGATGTTGTCGAGCGTCGTCATGCCCTTGAAGAGCGCGACGTTCTGGAAGGTGCGGGCGATGCCCTGGCGCGCCGCCTCGTGGGGACGCATCCTGGAGCGCGTCTTGCCCTTGAAGGTGATGCGCCCCTCCTGCGGGTGGTAGAAGCCGTTGATGACGTTGAGCATCGACGTCTTGCCCGCGCCGTTGGGGCCGATGATGGCGCGGATCTCACCCTTGCGGATGTCGAAGGAGACGTCGGTGATGGCCTTCACCCCGCCGAAGCGCAGGGAAACATTCTCGACGGCGAGCAGAACGTCGCCAGCCGCGACACCGGCATTCATGTCGGGCGCCCTCATGCGGCCTTCTCCTTCACCGCGGCGGGATAGACCTGCATGTCGCGGATCTTGACCCGCGCCGAAATCGTGCCCTTGCGGCCGTCCTCGAAGGTCACTTCGGTCGTGATGTCGGCCTCGTGCGAGCCGTCGTAGAGCGCCGTGATGAGCGGCGCATAGCGCTCGGCGATGAAGGAACGCCGGACCTTCTGCGTGCGCGTGAGCTCGCCGTCGTCGGCATCGAGCTCCTTGTGCAGGATGAGAAAGCGGCGGATCTGCGCCCCGCCCATCATCGGCTCGGCCGCGAGAGCGCGGTTCACCTCGTCCACGTGCTTCTCGATCATGTCGTAGACGAGCGGGTGGCCGGCGAGCTCCTGATAGGAGCCGTAGACCACGTTGTTGCGCTCGGCCCAGTTGCCGACGGCCGTGAGGTCGATGTTGATGAAGCAGGCGACGAAGTCCCGCCCGTGGCCGAAGGCGACGGCCTCCTTCACGTTGGGGAAGAACTTGAGCTTGTTCTCGATGTACTTGGGCGGGAAGAGCGAGCCGTCGTTGAGCCTGCCGACGTCCTTGGCACGGTCAATGATCTTGAGATGCCCGGCCGGGTCGAAGAAGCCGGCATCCCCCGTCTTGATGAAGCCATCCTCGGTCAGCACCTCCTCGGTCTTCTCGGGTTCCTTGAAGTAGCCGGTGAACATGCCGGGCGACCGGAACAGCACCTCGCCGCTCTCGGAGAGACGGATCTCCACGTTGGGCATCGGCGGGCCGACAGTGTCCGGCTTGATGGCGCCGTCGGGTTGGGCCGTGACGTAGAGGAAGGCTTCCGTCTGGCCGTAGAGCTGCTTCAGGTTGAGGCCGAGGGAGCGATAGAAGGAGAAGAGGTCGGGTCCGATCGCCTCGCCCGCCGTGTAGGCGACGCGGATGCGCGAGAAGCCGAGCACGTTCTTCAAGGGCTCGTAGACGAGCAGGCGACCGAGCCCGTAGAGCAACCGCCCGCGGAGCGGCACCGGCTCCCCGTTGAGGATCTTCTCGCCATAGCGCTTCGCGACGCCGATGAAGTAGTGGAACATGCGCCGCTTGAGACTTCCCGCATCCTCCATGCGGATCATCACGCGGGTCAGGATCTGCTCGAAGACGCGCGGTGGCGCGAAATAGAAGGTTGGGCCGATCTCCTTGAGATCCTGCATGGCCGTCTCGCCCGACTCCGGGCAGGCCATGCAGAAGCCGGCGACGAGCCCCTGGGCGTAGTTGAGGTAGTGGTCGCCGACCCAGGCGAGCGGCAGGTAGGCGAGCACCTCGTCCGTCTCGCCCAGCTTGTCGAAGGCCACCGTGTCGCGCGCCGCGGCGATGCAGCGCTCTGCGGTGAGCACCACCCCCTTCGAGCGGCCCGTGGTGCCGGATGTATAGAGGATGATGGACACGTCCGAGCCCTTGCCGGCGGCCAGCGTGGCATCGAGCCAGGCCGAGACGTCGGGATCCTTCAACGCCTCCTCGCCTTCCGCCATCACCTCCGTCATCGCGTGCAGGCGCGTGTGGTCGTAGTCGCGCAGTCCGCGCGGCTCGTCGTAGACCATGTGGCGCAGCAGGGGCAGGCGCTCGGAGACCGAAAGGATCTTGTCGACCTGCTCCTGGTCCTGCACCGCCGCGAAGGTCACCTCGGCATGGGCGAGGACGTAGGCAAGCTCGTCCGCCACAGCGTCGGCATAGACAGGCACCGGCACCGCGCCCAGCATCTGCGCGGCCATGACCGTCCAGTAGAGCTTCGGCCGGTTGCCGCCGACGATGGCGATCGCCTCGCCGCGCTTCAGGCCCAGCCGGTCGAGCCCGACGGCCAGGCGGCGCACGTTCTCGTAGACCTCGGACCAGGTCCACGTCTGCCAGATACCGAGATCCTTGTGGCGGAAGGCCGGCCGGTTGCCGCGCACCGCCGCATTGTGCGCCAGGAGCTTGGCGAACGTGTCCGCCCGCCCGGAATCGACCGCTGTCACGGCGCATTCCTCCCTTCGGCCCCATCGGGCCATGGCGTTCCCTCTGGCCGGGTTTTTCCGGCTCTCGTTGATGCTCGAATAGTGCGCGGCGGCCCGCGCCTCCGCAAGCACCCGCTTGACAGACAGGACAGGCCCGTGTTCGCTGGGATGCCGGCTTGCGCCGCCCGTTTTTCCCGCCCTTTTCGCCCGTTTCGCCGCCTCTTGCGGCCCTGCGCCGGTCAGTCCGCGCTGCCAGAAGCCGTGCGCGAAATCAAATATGGTTTGTGCCGATCCGCAGCGGCCGTGCGGCGATTCCCATCCCTCGTCATTCGCCGTAGCGAGCGAGACGCGGCAGGTCGACGATGCGCACGCCGCTGTGCTCGATCTTCAGCAGCCCCTCGTCCTCCAGCGCCTTCAGGCACTTGTTGGTCATCTGCCGCGACAGGCCGGAAAGCAGCCCCAGCTCCTCCTGGCTGATGTCGAGGTAGCTGCCGACGCTCGGATAGAGCACCGGGTTGAACATCCAGGCGAGCCCGCGCGCGAGGCGGGCCTGTGCATCGAGCATGCGGTCATAGCCCAGCACGGCGATGAACTGGCCCAACCGCTCGTTGAGCTGATGCACGAGGAAGCGGTTGAAGGCGACGCTGTTGTCGAACAGCCAGAGAAAGGTGGCCCGGTTCATCAGCGCAAGTCGCGTCGCGCGCAGGGCGACGAGGTCGTACTTGCGCGGCTCGTCCTTGAGCAGCGTACCCTCACCGAACCAGCCGCCCGCCGGCACGCCGGTGAAGGTCACGGCCTTCCCCGTGTCGGACACGGTGCTGACCTTGACGAGGCCGCTGACGACGCCGCACCAGCTGTCGAAACGGTCCCCCTGGTGGCAGATGTACTCGCCCTGCGCATAAGTGCGCTCGACGATGCCCTTGGCCGCCCGCTCCCGCTCGGCAGGGGAAAGATCGTGCGCCCACCGCGCAATGGAAAGGAGGTGCTCGCTCGTGATCAAGGCACTGCCCGTTGCCGCGTCGCCGGCACACTATAAAGAGCCTCGCCGGCCAAGCGAAGCGTCGCCCGAGCCGCCTGCCTCAGCCTTTCGTCTGCCCTTCGGCCCACTTGCCCGGCCCCGCCCGGAATGGAACCCTGGACAGCCGGAACCGGACGAACCTTGGAAGTCATCCTGCAATGATCATCGAAGCTGAACGCTCCTGCCTGCTTCTCGTCGACTTTCAGGGCCGTCTCGCGCCCGCCATCGCGGAAGCGGAGCAGTCTGTCGCCGCGGCGCGGCGCCTCGCGCTTGCCGCCCGCCTCCTGGGTGTGCCCGTCATCGCCAGCGAGCAGAACCCGCAGGGCCTCGGCCCGACCATCGACGCATTGCGCGACCTGCCGGAGCTCGTCGTGGCCAAGACAAGCTTCGATGCCTCGCGCGAGCTGGAGCTGCAGGAGGCCCTCGACGAGGAGCGCGACACGGTGCTGGTCGCCGGCTGGGAGGCGCATGTCTGCGTGCTGCAGACGGCCTTCGGCCTCAAGCGCAACGGCTTTGCGCCAATCGTCGTGGCCGATGCAGTCGGCTCGCGCCAGCCGGCGAACAGGGCCGCGGCGCTCGAGCGTCTCGCCCGCCACGGGATCGAGATCGTCACGAGCGAGATGGTGATCTTCGAATGGTTGCAGGATTGCGAGCACCCCCGCTTCAGGGAGGTGCTCGCCCTCATCAAGTGAAACGGTGGCCGCGCCTGGCCGGCGAGGCCGCCGAAAGCTTGGCCTATTCCGCCGCCATGGCGAGCTTCGGCTCGCCGGCGCGCCAGCGCCCCAGCAGCTCCGCCTCCTCCTTCTTCGCCGCCTCGAGATGGCGCAGCTTGACGCGGCCGAAGCCGCGGATCTTCTCGGGGATCGAGGCGAGCGCGACGGCGAGCGCGTGGTTCTCCGGCGTCAGGCCCTGCATAAGGTCCATGACGAGCGCCTCGTAGTCCCTGATCAGCTGCCGCTCCATGCGCCGCTCGGCGGTGTAGCCGAAGATGTCCAGCGGCGTGCCGCGCAGCACCCTGAGCTTCGCGAGCAGCCGGAACACGGGCAGTATCCAGGGGCCGAAGCTCGTCTTCCGGGGGTTGCCGCTGGCATCCCTGCGGCCGAGGATGGGCGGCGCGAGGTGGAACTCGTAGCGCAGGTTCTCCCCCGAGAAGGTCGCCCGCACCTGCTTCTCGAAGCTGCCGTCGGTGTAGAGGCGCGCCACCTCGTACTCGTCCTTGTAGGCCATGAGCTTGAAGAGGTAGCGCGCCACCGCCGTCGCAAGGGCCGCGGAACCCGGTTTCACCGCCGCCTCGCGCTCGCGCACCTGCTCGACGAGCGCCCGGTAGCGCGCCGCATAGGCACGGTTCTGGTAGGCGGTGAGATAGTCGACGCGCCGCTCCACCATCTCGTCGAGCGTGCGCGACATGTGCCGCGCAGGCGTCGCCTCGCGGGCAGGCGCCACGAGATGCTCGATGCGCGCCGGCTCCAGAGCCGCGCGCCGGCCCCACAGGAAGGCCGCCTTGTTGAGCCCGACGGCCTGGCCGTTGAGCTCGATGGCCCGCTCCAGCGCGGCGGCCGAAACCGGCACCTTGCCCCGCTGGTAGGCGAAGCCGAGCATGAACATGTTGGTGGCGATGGCATTGCCGAGGATGGCGGTGGCAATGCCCGTGGCGTCGACGAAGGAAACGTCCTCGCCCGCCGCCGCCGCTATCGCCCGCTTGATGCGCTCGCTCGGCAGGTGATAGTCCGCGTTGCGGGTAAACTCGCCCGGATGCACCTCCGCCGTGTTGACGACCACGGCCGTGCCGTCGCGCCGGATGGCGGCGAGCACCTTCTTCATGCCGGTGACGACGAGGTCGCAGCCGAGGATGAGGTCTGCCTCACCGGCGACGATACGGATGGCGTGGATGTCTTCCGGCTTCTCGGCCAGGCGCACGTGGCTGAAGACGGCGCCGCCCTTCTGGGCGAGGCCGGCCATGTCGATCATGCCGCAGGCCTTGCCCTCCAGATGCGCCGCCATGCCGAGGATGGCGCCGATCGTGACCACCCCCGTGCCGCCAACGCCGGTGACGAGGATGTTCCACGTGCGGCCGTCGAAGGCCGGCAGTTCCGGATCGGGCAGCTCGCCCCAGCCGTTCATGCCCTCGTCCAGCGGAAGCGGGGCGGGCTTCCTCAGCTCCGCGCCGTGCACGGTGACGAAGGAGGGGCAGAAGCCGTTGATGCAGGAAAAGTCCTTGTTGCAGTTGGACTGGTCGATGAAGCGCTTGCGGCCGAACTCGGTCTCCAGCGGCTGCACCGACACGCAGTTCGACCTGACGCCACAGTCGCCGCAGCCCTCGCAGACAAGCTCGTTGATGATGACGCGCTTGTCCGGGTCGGGAAATTCGCCCTTCTTGCGCCGGCGGCGCTTCTCGGCGGCGCAGGTCTGGTCATAGATGAGCACGGTGACGCCGGGGATCTCTGCAAGCTCGCGCTGCAACGCCTCCAGCTCGTCGCGATGGTGGAAGGTGATGCCCGCCGGCCACTCCATGGTCGCGGGATACTTGTGCGGCTCGTCGGACACGAGGGCAATGCGCTCGACGCCCTCGGCACGCACCTGCCGCGCGATCATGTCCACCGTGAGGTTGCCCTCGTGGTGCTGGCCGCCCGTCATGGCGACGGCGTCGTTGAACAGGATCTTGTAGGTGATATTCGTCTTCGTCGCGATGGCCCAGCGCAGGGCGAGGATGCCCGAGTGGTTGTAGGTGCCGTCGCCGAGGTTCTGGAAGACGTGCCGGCGCTTTGAGAACGGCGCCTCGCCGATCCAGTTGGCGCCCTCGCCGCCCATCTGGGTGAAGCCGTCGGTGCGACGGTCCATCCACTGGACCATGTAGTGGCAGCCGATGCCGGCATAGGCACGCATGCCCTCGGGCACTACGGTCGAGGTGTTATGCGGGCAGCCGGAGCAGAAGTGCGGCAGGCGGTTGGCGATCTCCGGCGCCTCCCTGAGGGCACGCTGAAACTCCCTGATGCGCTCCACCCGCGCCGCGAGCTCCTCGCTCGGGTGATAGCGCAGCACGCGCTCGCCGACGGCGATGGCAATGTCGTTGGGATCGAGCGCGCCCTTGACCGGGAAGAGCCAGTTGCCCTCCTCGTCCTTCTTGCCGACGCAGATCGGCTGGTTCGCCGTGCCGTAGAGCTCCTCACGCAGCTGCACCTCGATGAGCGAGCGCTTCTCCTCGACCACGATCACCATGTCGAGGCCGTTCACGAAGTCGAGCAGGTCGGCCCAGCCTAGCGGCCAGGGGCAGGCGATCTTGTAGAGGCGGATGCCGAGGTCGTTGGCGCGCACCTCGTCGATGCCGAGGTCGTCGAGCGCCTGGCGCACGTCGAGATAGCTCTTGCCGACGGTGACGATGCCGATCTTCGGCTTGCGCCCGCCGGAGGTGATGATGCGGTTGAGCCGGTTGGCGCGCACGAAGGCGAGCGCCGCCTCGCGCTTGAATTCGTGCAGCCGCTCCTCCTGCTGGAGGATGTTGTCAAACGGCCGGATGTTGAGCCCGCCGGGCGGCATCGGGAAGTCCTCCGGCACGACGATGTCGAGCCGCTCCAGCGAGCCGTCGACGATGGCCGTCGACTCCACCGTGTCCTTCATGCCCTTGAGGGCCACCCAGGTGCCGGCGAAACGGCTGAGCGCATAGCCGTAGAGGCCGTAGTCGATCAGCTCCTGCACGCCAGCCGGGTTGAGGATGGGCACCATCATGTCGACGAAGTTGAACTCCGTCTGGTGGGCCACGGTGGAGGACTCGGCGGTGTGATCGTCACCCATGATGGCGAGGACGCCACCGTGCTTCGACGTGCCGGCCATATTGGCGTGGCGGAAGACGTCGCCCGAGCGGTCGACGCCCGGTCCCTTGCCGTACCAGAGCGCGAAGACGCCGTCGTACCTGCCCTCGCCGCGCATCTCCGCCTGCTGCGTGCCCCAGACGGCCGTGGCGGCGAGATCCTCGTTGAGGCCGGGCTGGAAGACGATCCCGGCCGCGTCGAGATGGCGCCTGGCGCGTTCAAACTGCTGGTCGAGGCCGCCGAGCGGCGAGCCGCGGTAGCCCGAAACAAAACCGGCGGTATGGAGGCCCATCCGCCGGTCGCGTTCCCTCTGCATCAGCATCAGGCGTACGATCGCCTGTGTGCCTGTGATGAAGACGCTACTCTTCGTCAGGTCGTACTTGTCGTCGAGCGACACGTCCCTGAGCCGAATGGCCGGTTGACCCATGCCGATCCTCCTCCTGGCACCCTGGTCGGGGCGCGGCCGCCGGATTGCTTCCGGTCTTGGCACTCTGGATATGTCAGCAATGCTGACATAATCGTGGTTGGGCGTCAACGCTTGGCAGCGTTCCAGCCTGCCCCCGGCTCAACGACGCCTCGGTTTCGCCCCACTCGCCGGACCATGTGATAGGGATGCTGCCTTGGCCTTCGCGCGACGGCTGGTTAACGATTGGTTAACCCTGTGGGCCGAGGCTCGCGACATCGCCTGGCTCCCGCCCGGATGGAATGACGCCGACATGATTGCGCTGATGAAATGCCCCGCCGCCGTGGTCGCTGCCCTGTCGGCCCTGCTCGTCGCAGCGCCCGCCGCGGCCCATCCCCATGTCTGGGTGACGGCGCGCAGCGAGGTGCTCTACGACGGCAACGGGGAGATGACCGGCGTGCGGCACGTCTGGACCTTCGACGAGGCCTACTCGGCCTTCGCCGTGCAGGGGCTCGACAAGGACGGCGACGGCAAGTTCTCGCCCGAGGAGCTGCGCGAGCTCGCCGAAGTCAACGTCGACTCCCTCAACGAATACGACTATTTCACGGTCGCCAAGGCCAATGGCGTGAAGGTCACATTCGCCCGGCCGACGGACTATGGCCTGACCTATGACAACGGCGCCCTGACGCTCACCTTCACCTTGCCCGCGGCCAGGCCCGCGCGCGCCGACAAGCTGCTGTCGCTCGAGGTCTACGACCCCACCTATTTCGTCTCCTTCGCCATGGCAGAGGGCGAGGACGCCGTGCGCCTCACCGACAGTCCGAGCGGCTGCAAGACCAGCATCACCCGGCCCAAGACGCCCGATCCGGCCAAGATGCAGGACCTGTCGGAAAGCTTCTTCGAGAACCTCAGCGCGAACTCGACCTTCGGGGCCGACTTCGCCAACCGTGTGCTCGTGGCCTGCCCGTGACGAGCCTCGGCGTGACGGACGTGGCGCCCGGCGCGCGCCTGCTGGCCCGGCGGATCCTCGTGGCGGCCGTCGCTGTGGCGGTTGTGGCCGGCGGGCTCGCCCTCGTCGCCCACCTCCTCGCCGCGAATGCGACGTCGACGCCCGCGCCCGCGCGCAACCCCTTCGGCACCGGCCTGCGCGAGGCCGCCCCGGAGCCTTCCGGCCTCGGCGCCTATATCCTTGCCATCCAGAGCCAGTACTACCGCCAGCTCACCGCCGCCGTGCAGGCCCTGAAACGGGATGGCGCGGCGCTCTGGAGCCTTATCGCCATCGGCTTCGCCTATGGCGTCTTCCATGCGGCCGGCCCCGGCCACGGCAAGGGCGTTATCTCGGGCTACATCGTGGCCAGCGGCCGCTCGCTCAAGCGCGGGCTCGGCCTCAGCTTCGCTGCCGCCCTCGTTCAGGCACTCGTCGCCATCGCGCTCGTCGGCGTGCTCGCCGTCGCCCTCAACGCAACCGCGCGCTCCATCAGCGAGACGGCGCGCCTTGTGGAACTCGCGAGCTTCGGCGCCGTCGCGGCGATGGGGACCGTTGTGCTGTGGCGCAAGGCGGGCCGGTTCGTGACCATCGGCCTGCCGCCGGTGGGTGCCGCAGCCTGCGGCGAGGACTGCGGCCACGTGCACATTCCCCCGCCGGACGTGCTGGACCGCATGCGCGACTGGCGCGAGATGGCGGGCATTGCACTCGCCGCGGGTATCCGTCCCTGCTCAGGGGCGCTCATCGTGCTCGTCTTTGCCCTGTCGCAGGGCCTGTTTCTCGCCGGCGTCGCCGCGACGCTCGCCATGGCCTTCGGCACGGCGCTGACAACCGGCGGGCTCGCGGCGCTCGCCGTCTTCGCCAAGGCACTCGCCTTGCGGCTCGCCGGCGGACGCGGCCTTGCCGGTACCCGCATCGTCGCCGGGCTCGAGGTGCTCGCCGCGGCGTTCGTGCTCGTGCTCGGCCTCTCGCTCCTCGCCGGCCTGTGGGCCGGCGCCGGGCAGAGCTGAGCCCAGAGGCCCGCGCCGGATGCTGCGGCGCGCCCTGCGCTTGCGCGCGCCTGCTGCTTGTTGATGATTGACCGGCGGCCACTTCCTCCCTAGTCCCTCGCCTCACCACATCCCGCGTCCCACCGCGAGTGTCCCCGTGCCAAACGCCCAGCCCGCACGCCGTCTGCCCGCGCGCCTCGCCGCCGCCCTCGAAACACCCGTCGTCGCCATCGGCAACCTGGTCGCCTGGTGCGCCATCCTGATGGTGATCGTCGAATTCGCCGTGGTGCTGATGCGCTACGTCTTCGGCATCGGTTCCGTCGCCCTGCAGGAAAGCGTCATCTACCTGCACGCCGCCACCTTCATGCTGGCCTGCGGGGCGGTGCTCGCGCGGGACGGGCACGTGCGCGTCGATGTCGTCTACGGGCGGATCGGCGCCCGCTGGCAGGCCCTCGTCGACCTTCTCGGGGCCCTGCTCTTCGTCGTGCCGCTCGCCGTGCTGACCTTCCACGTCTCCCTGCCCTATGTGGCGCGGTCCTGGACCATCCTCGAAGGGTCGCGCGAGACGAGCGGCCTGCCCTTCGTCTACCTGCTCAAGACGCTGATCCCCGCCTTCGCCGTGCTGCTGGCAGTGCAGGGCATCTCCATGGCGCTCAGGGCATTCGCCGCGCTCGCGGCCGGCAACGGGGAGCGCTGAACGTGCTGCAGGACATCCTCGGCCTCGCCATGTTCGGCAGCGCCTTCGCGCTGCTCCTCACCGGCTTTCCCGTGGCCTTCGCTCTCGCTGGCTGTGCCCTCGTCTTCTTCGCCATCGGCATGGCGACGGGTGCCATGAACTATGCCTTCCTGCAGGCGTTCCCCCAGCGCATCTACGGCATCATGACCAACGACGTGCTGGTCGCCATCCCGCTCTTCGTGCTGATGGGCGTGGTGCTGGAGCGCTCGCGCGTCGCGGAGGAGCTGATCGACACCTGCGCCCGCCTGTTCGGCGCAGTGCGCGGCGGGCTCGGCCTTTCGATCTTCATCGTCGGGGCGCTGCTTGCCGCGACGACGGGCGTCGTCGGCGCCACGGTCGTCACCATGGGGCTGATGGCTCTGCCGCCGATGCTGCGCCACGGCTATTCGCGCTCGCTCGCCGCGGGCTCCGTCGCGGCTGCCGGCACCCTGGGCCAGATCATCCCGCCATCCATTGTGCTCGTCGTGCTCGGCGACCAGCTCGGCACCGCCTATCAGAGCGCGCAGCTCGCGCTCGGCAACTTCGCGCCGGAAACCGTGTCGGTGGGAGACCTGTTCGCCGGCGCGGTCGTGCCCGGACTGCTGCTCGTTTTCCTCTATGTGCTCTACCAGGTGCTCGTCGCCTGGCTGCGGCCGGAGCTGTCGCCCGCCTTGCCGCCGGAGGAACGCAGCCTCGGCCCCTCGCCGCTCGCCACGCTCCTGCGTGCGGTGGCGCCGACGGTGGTGCTCATCGTGGCCGTGCTCGGCTCGATCCTCGGCGGCGTCGCGACGCCGACCGAGGCAGCGGCCGTCGGGGCCGTCGGCGCCATCCTCGTCGCGGCCGACCGGCGCGGGGGCCGGAGCGCCCTCGTGGCGCGGCTGACGGCCGCAGCGTTCGTCGCCCTCCTCGTCCTCACCGGACTCGTCGACCTGCGCCTCGGCCGCGAGGCGGTGACGGCCGGCCAGTCTGCCGGCATCCTCGTCGCCACGGCGCTGTGCGCGCTCGTGGCAGCGGGCCTCCTCCACGCGCTCCGGCAGCTCGCCCGCGAGGGGCTGCTCAGGACCATCGCCCGAAACACGACGGACGTGACGGCGATGATCTTCGCCATCCTCATCGGCGCGACGCTGTTCAGCCTCGTCTTCCGCGGCCTCGGGGGCGAGGACCTCGTCAGGGAGGCCCTCTCGTCCATGCCGGGCGGACCGGGAGGAGCCGTGCTCCTCGTCATGGCCGTGATGTTCCTCCTCGGCTTCTTCCTCGATTTCCTCGAGATCGTCTTCGTCGTCGTGCCGATCGTCGCCCCGGCGCTCCTGCAGATGGAGGGCATCGACCCGATCTGGCTCGGCGTGATGATGGCGGTGAACCTGCAGACGTCGTTTCTCACGCCACCGTTCGGCCCCACGCTCTTCTACCTGCGCGGGGTCGCCCCACCCGAGGTCACGACGGGCGACATCTACAGGGGCATCGTGCCCTTCGTCGCCATCCAGCTCGCGGTGCTCGTCCTCCTCTGGCTGTTCCCTGCGCTGGCGACGGCCCTGCCGCGGGCGCTCTACGGCTGAGCGCCGAGCGCCGCGCGACCGACAATGCGGAAACGCTCGCCCGGCCCCTCCTGCCGGCAGAGGGCGAGAGCATCGACGAGGATATCCCCCGGCGGAACATGCTCCGCATAGGCGAGCGCGAGCGCCGCTTCCGTGCGCGCCACGTCCTGGCGCGGCACGCGGCCGGTCAGCGTCATATGGAAGCGGAATTCCTCCAGCACGTAGGGATAGCCGTAGGTCTCGAGGTACTGCCGCTGCCGTTCCGTCAACGTCTCCGGCCGGCGCCTGGCGATCTCAGCCTCGGTCGCAGGCGCCCGGAAAGGCTCGAAGGCGGGGACGAGCGCGCGCTCCAGGTCGAGGAGCGCCGGCGTCGGCCGCGCCTCGACGAGCGCAAGGAAGGCCCCTTCGGCCGGCTCGCGGCCGATGGCCGTCAGGATGAGGCGCGGCATCGTGAAGGCGGGGCGCGCCTCGGCGAACGCGACGAGCGCGTCAATGAGCTCGCTCTCGGTGCGCCCCTCCGCCAGCCGGAACGGCGCCTTCAGCGTGGCGTGGAAGGCATAGCGCCGCGGCTCCTCGGTGAGGGCACGGAAGGCCTCCGCATCGAGACCGCGCGGCACGAGCTGCGGCACCTCCTCCCCCGTTGCCCCGTCGTAGCCCAGGATGCCCGAGCCGAAACGCCACAGTGGATCGTCGGAGTGGGGGGCGAAATAGATGGCATAACGCGTACTGTCAGAAGACATCTCACCACTCGTGCCGGCAGATTGCGGAGGGGCCGGCCGACTCGGCCGGCGCGCAGGGACCCGTGCCGGCCCAGCCATAGAGCGGTCGGCGGCCTTGCGCCAGCCGCCCGAGTGCGGGCCGGGGGCTCTTGCCTTGCGCCGCCGCCATGCTGTAGTGCCAAGATCCTACGTCACCATGACGCCGCCGCGCGGCACGAGGACAGACACGTGGTTGAAGCACAGAAGGCCCGCCCCTCCGGCTCCCTCCTCACGCTGGTCAGCGTCGCCGTGCTCATCGGCACCGAGGTGTTCGCGGTCGCCATCGCGGCCGGCTGGGCCATCGCCGGCATCTTCGAGCTCGGCCAGACCGCCGGCTATGTGCTGATGGGCCTTTTCTCCCTCATTGGCCTGTGGGCGATGGTCGGCTTCATGCGCCAGGCCATCCGCGTCGAGACCTCCCCCCGCGGCCGCCGCTAGGCCCACTCACGGCCGGTCGCACGCCCGCAGCGTCACCGGGTCCGCCTCCTGCGGCACGAGCTGCGCGAGCGGCCTGCACGCCTGCTCGACACATACATACCAGTCCGCCACCGCCGGCGAGCGCCGCATGGTCACCGTATCCTGCGGCGGCAGCGACGGCGTCCATCGCCAGAAACCGTCGATGAGCCGCGCCTCCGGCGCAGGGTCCATGCCCGCGCCGGAGCCCTTGACGCGCGCCTGTGCCATGACGAGGCCCTGCCCGGTCAGCCGCCAGTCCTCCTCCCACACGGTCTTTTCCACCGAGTGGGTCCAGCCGAGGGTCAGGGCCGCCGTGCCGAGGTGCACGACGAGCCCCGCCGCGGCAAGGCACAGGCCGCTCACGCGGCAGAGGCCGGCCGCGTGCCGCGCCTGGTGCGCCACCAGTGCAGGCCGAGCACCAGGACAGCGAGCACGAAGCCGATCTCGTCCGTCATCGCCGCGGCGGCGAAGAGCAGCATGGCCGCTATGGTTGCCGCGACGCGCTCCCACACCTTGAGCGGCGCCCACAGGTAGCCGATGGAGGCGATGCCCCACAGGCCGATGGCGAGGCTCGTCTTGAAGACCATGTAGGCGACGTTCAACCAGTAGGCCTCGCCCGAAAGCCCCTCGACGGGCTGCAGCATCAGTGCCGGATCGTAGACTGCCATGTAGGGAATGACGAAGCCGGGCAGCGCGATGCGGATGGCCTGGAAGCCGATGCGGAAGCCGTTCTCCTTCGCGATAGGCGCAGCCGCGAAGGCCGCCAGCGCCACCGGCGGCGTCAGGTCAGCCATGATGCCGAAGTAGAACACGAACATGTGGCTGACGATGAGCGGCACGCCAAGATCGAGCAGCGCCGGCGCCGCCAGCGACGAGGTGATGATGTAGTTCGGGATCGTCGGGATGCCCATGCCGAGCAGCAGGCTGACGACCATGGTCAGCACCAGCGACAGGATCAGCGAGCCCTTGCCGATGGACACGACCCAGTTGCCGAAGATGGTGCCGACGCCCGTCAGCGTCATCGTGCCGATGACGATGCCGACGACGGCGCAGGCGAGGCCGACGGGCAGCGCCTGGCGCGCCCCCTCGGCGAGGGCGTCGCGGCACGCCTCCAGCGTCTCCACGCCGCCGCGCACGAAGAGGCTGGCGACGACGAGAGCCGCGACGAGTCCAAGGATGACGAGCACGCCCCAGAGCAGGAAGCTCGCGGCGAGCAGGCCGAGACCAACCCAGAACACGACGCGCAGCGCCTCGTGCGTCAGCCCCGCCGCCACCGCCGCCCCGAGGATGAGCACCACTGTGAGGGCGAGGCCCACCGAGCCCGAGAAGAGCGGCGTATAGCCGGAAAAGAGGAGATATACGAGCACGGCGAGCGGCAGGATGAGATGCCACTTCGACGTGAAGGCCTTGAGCGCGCTCGGCAGCTCCGAGCGCGGCATGCCCGTGAGGCCGCAGCGTCCGGCCTCCAGATGCACGGCCCAGAACGCGGAGGCGAAATAGAGGATGGCCGGCACAATGGCCGCCTGCACCACCTCGGCATAGGGCACGCCGATGGTCTCGGCCATGATGAAGGCCACCGCGCCCATGACGGGCGGCATGATCTGCCCGCCCATCGAGGCCGTCGCCTCCACGCCGCCGGCGAAGGCGGCGCGATAGCCGAAGCGCTTCATGAGCGGGATGGTGAACTGGCCCGTCGAGACGACGTTGGCGACGCCCGAGCCGGAAATCGTCCCCATCAGCGCCGAGGAGAAGACGGCCACCTTGGCCGGCCCGCCGCGGGCGCCGCCGAACACGCCCATGGCGATGTCGGTGAAGAGCTGGATCATCCCCGCCCGCTCCAGGAAGGAACCGAACAGGATGAACAGGAAGATGTAGGTGGCCGACACCGACGTCGGCACGGCATAGAGGCCCTCGGTGCCGAAGGACATGTGCTCGATCACCTGCTCCAGGGTGTAGCCGCGGTGGTCGAGCGGCGCCGGCAGGTAGTTGCCGACGAGGCAGTAGGCGAGGAAGAGCCCGGACACGATGGGCAAGGCCGGCCCCATCACGCGCCAGACGAGAATGAAGAGGATGGCGATGGCGGCGATGCCGACCACGAAATCCGACGGGATGAGTTCGCCCGCGCGCGTCACGAGGTCGTAGTAGAAGAACCAGTGGTAGAGCCCGACGAGGAAGCCGCCGATGCCCAGCGTCCAGGCGAACGCGCGTCCCAGCGGCGTCTGCGCGCGGTGGACGGCGAGGAGCCCGCCGGCGACGAGGCAGAGAAAGCCGACGTGCGTCGTGCGCACGATCTGGCTCGGCACGCCGCCGGCGAATCGCGACAGCAGCACCATCGTCAGCGCCAGCGGCACGAAGGCATAGAGCGCCTCCGCAACCGGCCGGCCGCGCGCGGCATCGACCGCGATCTTGACGGCCCACAGCGCGAAGACGGCGCCAGTGATGACGATAAGGTCGACGCCCGGCACGATGTCGCGGTCGAGCGGAATGCCGAAGGCGGTGACGATCTGAAAGAAGGAGAAGGCGACGGCGATCCAGAAGAGGATCCGGCCCGTCGCACCGGGGCCGAACCCCTCCGGCATGCCATGTTCGACATTCACCGTCGCTGCGGCCTCTCGGCCGGCCGATTCTGCCATTGTAACTCCCCCGAAGTGCGCCCCCCGCTCGCGGCCATCGCCGCGCCTGCGGAAGTGCCGGTCGTTGTTTTTGTCTCCCGGCCCGCGCGCCGGCCGGTTCCATGTCTCGTCACAGCACGACAGGGGTGGAATGCGCAAGAGCCGTCGGCCACAAGCGCTCCCCGCCACCGGCACGGTGCCGGGCCGAAACGAAAAAGCGGGCTCGATGCCCGCTTTTCCCCCCGTGTCGCAAACCTCGCCGGCCTACTTCACCAGGCCCTTTTCCTTGAAGAAGCGCTCGGCGCCCGGATGGAGCGGCACCGGCATGCCCGCGAGGGCATCCTCAAGCTTGATCGCCTTGGCCGCGCTGTGGGCCGCCGCGAGCTGGTCGAGGTTCTCGTAGATCGTCTTCGTCATCGCGTAGGCGAGATCGTCGGAGACGTCCGCACGGGTGACGAGGAAGTTGACGACTGCGGCGGTCTGAACGTCGGCATCCTGGCCATTGTAGGTCCCCGCAGGGATGGTGCCGGCGATATAGGGCGCGCCGACCTTTTCCACGACCTCGGCCGGAATCTCGACGACCGTAATGTCGACCGAGGCGGCGAGGTCGCGGATGGAGGCGACACCGAGGCCGGCCGACTGCAGGGTGGCGTCGAGCTGACGGTTCTTCATCAGCTCCACCGATTCGGCGAAGGGCAGGTACTCCACCTTGCCGAGATCGTTGTAGCTGAGGCCGGCCGCCTCCAGGATGGCGCGGGCGTTGAGCTCGGTGCCCGACTTCGGCGCGCCGACCGACAGGCGCTTGCCCTTGAGATCCGCCAGGGTCTTGATCCCCGATTCCTTCGACGCGACGATCTGGATGTAGTTGGGATAGATGGCGGTGATGCCACGCAGCTTGTCGAGCTTGCCCTTGAAGCCGGCTTCCGTGTCACCGTCCCAGGCCAGCTTGACGCTGTCACCGAGCGCGAAGGCGATCTCACCCTTGCCCTGCTGGAGCAGGTTGAGATTCTCGACCGACGCCTTCGTCGCCTGCACGGACGGCCGCGTGTCCGGAATCTTCTCCGCGTAGATCTTCGACAGGGCGACACCCAGCGGGTAGTAGACGCCCGAGGTTCCGCCCGTCAGCACGTTGATGAACTCGGCCGACCGGGCCGGCAGGCTCGAAGCCATCAGCACGGCCGTCAGGGCCGCGGCCCCCGCAGTCATCGTCTTCATGAAGCGACGCATAGTCCCTCCTCCCGGAATGCGTTGAGCAGACGCGACATTGCGAGGCCGCGTCATTGCTGCCGACAAGAGTTATCCATGGCGGCGGCGGTAAGCTCAAGCCTCCAGCGTGGAAGGCACAGGCTTTTCGCCATTCCCACGCCATCTTCCCGGCGATAACCCCTGGGCCGCAGCCACGCGCGGGGATGACAACATGGCCGCGCAGCCCCACATGGCCTATGAACCCACCGACGACGAGCCACCAACGAGCGCCCGACGCATGATCGACAGACGTACGCTTCTTGCATCCGCTGCGGCGACCGCCGGTCTGGCGGCAACGGGATTCGCCCCTGCTGTCCTCGCCGCCCAGGGACTCAAGTTCGGCAAGGAGGCGCCGTTCTCCTTCGAGGGGCTCGTGGCGCGGGCCGAGGCGATGGCGAAGAGCCCCTACAAGGCGCCGCCCTCGCCGCCGGCCGCCATCCTCGACCGCATCGACTACGACGCCCACGGCAAGATCCGCTTCAAGCCGGAGTATGCGCTCTTCGCCGACGGGCCCGGCCAGTTCCCGGTCACCTTCTTCCACCTCGGCCGCTATTTCCAGACTCCGGTACGCATGCACGTCGTCGCCGACGGCAAGGCCCGCGAGATCATCTACGACGAGCGGTACTTCGACATGCCGCCGGACAGCCCGGCGCACGAGCTGCCGGCGGGCTCGGGCTTCGCGGGCTTCCGCTTCCAGGAGAGCCGCTTCAACCCCGACCCCAAGCGCGACTGGCGCAGCAACGACTGGGTGGCCTTCCTCGGCGCGTCCTATTTCCGCGCCATCGGCGCCCTCTACCAGTACGGCCTGTCGGCGCGCGGCATCGCGATCGACGTGGCCGTCGCCGGCAAGGCCGAGGAATTCCCGGCGTTCACCCACGTCTACTTCGACACGCCGGCAGACGGCAGCGACACGGTCACGGTCTTCTGCCTGCTCGATGGGCCGAGCATCTGCGGCGCCTACCGCTTCGTCATGCAGCGCGGCGAGGGCGTGCTGATGGACATCGACAGCACGGTCTTCCTGCGGAAGGACGTCGCCCGCTTCGGGCTCGCACCGCTGACGTCGATGTACTGGTTCTCGGAGACAGTTAAGCCGACGGCCGTGGACTGGCGGCCCGAAATCCACGATTCGGACGGCCTCGCCATGTGGACCGGCACCGGCGAACGCATCTGGCGGCCCCTCAACAACCCGCGGCACACCATCGCCTCCGCCTTCCAGGACGAGAACCCGCGCGGCTTCGGCCTCCTCCAGCGCGACCGTGTCTTCGACCACTACCTGGACGGCGTCTTCTACGACAGGCGGCCGAGCCTGTGGGTGGAGCCGAAGGGCGACTGGGGCAAGGGCGCCGTCGAGCTCATCGAAATTCCGACCGACGACGAGATCCACGACAACATCGTCGCCATGTGGGTGCCCCGCGAGCCCGCCAGGGCGGGGATGCGGAAGGACCTCTCCTACCGACTGCACTGGCTGGCAGACGAGCCCTTCCCGACCTCCCTCGGCCGCTGCGTCGCCACGCGCCTCGGCAACGGCGGCCAGCCGGGACAGCCGCGCCCCGCAGGCGTGCGCAAGTTCATGCTCGAGTTCCTCGGCCCGCCACTCGCCACCATCCCCTTCGGCGAGCAGCCGGAGCCGGTGCTGTGGGCCTCGCGCGGCAGCTTCTCCTACATCCTGACGGAAGCCCTGCCCAACGACGTGCCCGGCCACTGGCGCGTGCAGTTTGACCTCACCGTCGACGGCACGGAGCCTGTCGAGATGCGCTGCTTCCTCAAGCTCGGAGAGCAGGTGCTGACCGAAACCTGGCTCTACCAGTACCATCCGTTCTGAACGGCAGCCGGCCGCGCCTTGGCCCTTTCCCCAGCGGCGTGCCCGCGCGGTGCATGGCGCTTGCAATGTTATAGTAGAACATTTAATTGACTGGTCATGACCCATTCGCACGCGCACAGCCACCATCACCATGCCGAAGCGGCTGAGCCGACCCTGTCGCTGCTGCGCATGTCGGCGCTGACGCGCCTCACCGCCTCGGGTGCGGTGCTTGTGCTGCTGTGGATCGCCGTCCTGGCCGTGCTGGATTGACCCGATGACCGACGCCGTCCGCACGCCCGACGCCATCCGCTTCGAGAACCTGACGCTCGGCTACGACCGGCATCCGGCCGTCCACCACCTCGACGGCGCGCTGGCGGCAGGCAGCCTCACCGCGGTCGTCGGCCCCAACGGGGCCGGCAAGTCGACGCTGCTCAAGGGCATCGCCGGGGCGCTCCCGCCCCTGGCCGGCCATATCCGCCTGTCGCTCGGCACGCCGCGCGGGGTGAAGCCGCGCATCGCCTACCTGCCGCAGGCGGCCGACATCGACCGCAGCTTCCCCATCACTGTCTACGACCTCGTCTGCGTCGGCCTGTGGAGCCGGGCGGGACTGTTCGGCTGCATCGGCCGCCGGGACCGGGCGCGGATCGGGGAGGCGCTCGCCGCCGTCGGGCTCACCGGCTTCGAGAAGCGCCCCATCGGCACGCTCTCCGGCGGGCAGATGCAGCGGGCCCTCTTTGCCCGGCTGCTGCTGCAGGATGCGGACATCATCCTGCTTGACGAGCCGTTCACCGCTATCGACGCGCGCACCACGGCCGATCTGCTCGGCCTCGTGCGCCGCTGGCATGACGAGGGGCGCACGGTCGTCGCCGTGCTGCACGACATGGAGATGGTGCGCCAGGCCTTCCCGCGCACACTGCTCCTCGCCCGCGAGCCGGTGGCCTGGGGCAGGACGGAGGAGGTGCTGACGGCCGAGAACCTCATGAAGGCCCGTCACCTCGTCGAGGCCTTCGATGCAAATGCGCCGGTCTGTGCGCGCGACGCGGCCTGAGCGTCGGCGATGCTCTACGACCTTCTCATCGCGCCATTCGTCGAGTTCGATTTCATGCGCCGGGCCCTCGTCGGCGCCGCAGCCCTCGCGCTGTCGGGCGGCCCCGTCGGCGTCTTTCTGATGCTGCGGCGCATGAGCCTGACAGGCGACGCCATGGCCCACGCCATCCTGCCCGGTGCCGCCGTCGGCTTCCTCCTCTATGGCCTGTCGCTGCCGGCGATGACCATCGGAGGGCTCGCCGCGGGCTTCGCCGTGGCGCTCGCAGCCGGGCTCGTCGCCCGCACAACGGCGCTGAAGGAAGATGCGGCGCTGGCGGCCTTCTACCTCATCTCGCTCGCCCTCGGCGTCACGCTGGTCTCGCTGCGCGGCTCCAACGTCGACCTGCTGCACGTCCTGTTCGGCACAGTGCTGGCGCTCGACGACGCGACGCTGCTGCTGGTCGCCGGCATCGCCACCGTTACGCTCGTCGCGCTCGCGGTGCTCTACCGGCCGCTGGTGCTCGAATGCGTCGATCCCGGCTTCCTGCGCTCGGTGAGCCGCGCAGGTGCCGTCGCCCATCTGGCCTTCCTCGCCCTCGTCGTCATCAACCTCGTCGGCGGCTTCCACGCGCTCGGCACCCTGCTCGCCGTCGGCATGATGATGCTGCCCGCAGCAACCGCCCGCTTCTGGAGCGGCGACATCACGGTGATGATCGGCCTCTCGACGCTGGTCGGGATGCTGTCCGGCGCCGCCGGGCTCGTCCTTTCCTACCACACCGGCCTGCCGGCCGGCCCGTCCATCATCCTCGTCGCCGGCGGCGCCTATGTCATCTCGCTGTTCGTCGGCCCGGTTGACGGGCTCCTCTGGCGCCTCGTGCCCGCACGACATCTCGAAGCCTGACCTCTCCGTCGCCCCGCGACCGGCTCTGGAGTTAAGCCATGCGCACAAGACGCAACGTTATATCAGTACTTTTTTCCACCCTCCTCGCCCTGCCCCTCATCCCTGCCGCAAGCGCCCAGCAGGAGGCGGCGAAGGTGAAGGTGGTTGCCACGTTTTCCATCCTGGGCGATTTCGTGCGCCAGGTCGGCGGCGACCGCATCGACCTCACCGTGCTCGTCGGACGCAACGGCGACACGCATGTCTATTCGCCCTCTCCCGCCGACGCGCGCAGCCTCGCCGAAGCCAAGGTCATCTTCGTCAACGGCCTCAGGTTCGAGGGCTGGATCGACCGGCTGGTCGAGGCTTCCGGCACGAGCGCGACGGTCGTCGAGGCCGCTGCCAAGGTGAAGCCGCTCGAGATGGACGACGACCACGGCCATCACGACGATGACCACAACCACCACGCCCACGGCGGGCTCGACCCGCACGCCTGGCAGGACGTGGCCAACGCCAAGCTCTATGTCGCGGCAATCCGCGACGGACTGACGACCGTCGACCCGGCCGGCAGGGAGGTGTATGCGACCAATGCCGAGGCCTACCTTGCGAAGCTCGATGCGCTCGAAGCCGAGGTAAAGGCGGCCGTGGCAGCCATCCCGCCCGCCCGACGCAAGGTCATCACCTCGCACGACGCCTTCGGCTATTTTGCCAGGGCCTATGGCCTCACCTTCGTCGCCCCCCAGGGCGTTTCGACCGATGCGGAGGCGTCGGCGCGCGACGTCGGTCGCATCATCCGCCAGATCAAGCGGGACAAGATCCCTGCCGTCTTCCTCGAAAACGTCACCGATCCGCGCCTCCTCGAGCGTATCGCAAGGGAGACCGGCGCGACGATCGGCGGGCGCCTCTATTCGGACGCCCTGTCGGACGAAAACGGCCCGGCGGGGACTTACATCGCCATGATGGAGCACAATATAAAGGCACTGAGCGCCGCCCTCGCCCGTTGACGGTCGACGGCGGTCCGGCGGTGGTGCTAGGAGGGGGCGGAAAGCCCCGCATCCGCGGCGCCGCCTTTCGCAAGGTCTGATCACGCCCGCGTGGCCGGATTCCCCCGAATCCGGCCGCGTCGGGTGTCCGTTGGAGCCCATCCATGGCCGACAAGATTCCCGTCACCGTCCTCACCGGCTATCTCGGCGCCGGCAAGACGACGCTGCTCAACCGCATTCTCACGGAACCGCACGGCCAGCGCTTCGCCGTCATCGTCAACGAATTCGGCGAGGTCGGCATCGACAACGACCTCGTCGTCGGCGCGGACGAGGAAGTGTTCGAGATGAACAACGGCTGCATCTGCTGCACCGTGCGCGGGGATCTCATCCGCATCCTCGACGGTCTGATGAAGCGCAAGGGCAAGTTCGACGCCATCATCGTCGAGACCACCGGCCTCGCCGACCCGGCGCCTGTGGCCCAGACCTTCTTCATGGACCAGGACGTCGCCGAGAAGACGAAGCTCGACGCGGTCGTCACCGTGGCTGATGCGAAGTGGCTGACCGACCGGCTCAAGGACGCGCCGGAAGCGAAGAACCAGATCGCCTTCGCCGACGTCATCATCCTCAACAAGATCGACCTCGTCTCGCCCGAGGAGCTCGCCGAGGTGGAAGCGCGCATCCGCGCCATCAACCCCTACGCGGCGCTCCACAAGACCGAGCGCGCCGCCGTCGACATCTCGCAGGTGCTCGGCCGCAACGCCTTCGACCTCGAGCGTATCCTGGAGCTGGAGCCAGCCTTCCTCGAGGACGACGGCCACCACCATCACCACCACGATCACGACCACGCCTGTGGGCCGGACTGCGACCACGACCATCACCACCACGGCGGCCTGAAGCACTATCACGACGAGGACATGCAGTCCGTGGCATTGACCATCGACGGCGATGTCGACCCGGACAAGTTCCTGCCCTGGGTCAACGACCTCGTGCAGCGCGAGGGGCCGAACATCCTGCGCTCCAAGGGCATCCTCGCCTTCCGCAACGAGCCGCGACGCTTCGTCTTCCAGGGCGTGCACATGATCCTCGACGGCGACCTGCAGCGCGAGTGGAAGCCCGGCGAGGAGCGCCGCTCGAAGATCGTCTTCATCGGACGTAATCTCGACCGGGAAGCGATCCGCCAGGGCTTCCTCGCCTGCGCGGCGTAACGCGGTAGGCCTTTCGGACACGTTCCGGAAGGCCCACCGGGCGCTTGTTCCGCACCTCTCCCCTTGCGGGGAGGGCGTTTTCGCGCTTTCAGAGCTGTGTTTGGACCATAGGACGCCATGGCCGCTCCGACGATTTCCTCCCTCACCGACCACGTCGCCGATATCGATGCCGGCGCGCACGTCACCGCCCTCGGCTGGCTCGGCGGCACCGCGGCCTTCGCGCTGGGCGATGGCGAGACGCTTCTTGTCACCGGCGAGGAGCAGAAGCGCGTCGCGGCCCATCCGGACGGGACCGCGCTCGTCGCCGCCAGCGACGGCAAGCGCCTGGTAACCGGCGGCGACGATGGCCGCATCGTCGCCGTCACTGCCGACGGCGGGATCGAGGAAGTCGCGGACGAGAAGGGCCGCTGGATCGACGCCATCGTCGCTGGAAGCGACGGAACCCTCGCCTGGAGCGCGGGCAAGCGTGTGACGGCGCGCGACGCCAAGGGCCGGCTGCGCCAGTTCGAGGCGCCCTCGACCGCCCAGGGCCTGGCGCTTGCGCCGAAGGGCTACCGACTCGCCATCGCCCACTACAACGGCGTGAGCCTGTGGTTTCCCAACACCGACGCGGAGCCGGAACGGCTGGAGTGGAAGGGCTCCCACCTCGGCGTCACCTGGTCCCCGGACGGGCGTTTCGTCGTCACTGCCATGCAGGAGAACGCCCTGCACGGCTGGCGCCTCGCCGACCGGCGCGACATGCGCATGACGGGCTACCCGGCCAAGACACGCTCCTTCTCCTGGTCACACGACGGCAACTGGCTCGCCACTTCCGGCGCCGACGCGGTCATCGTGTGGCCCTTCGACAAGGAGGGCCCCATGGGCCGCGCACCGCGGGAGTGCGGCGTCCGCCACGCCAAGGTCTCGCGCGTTGCCTTCCACCCCGGCGCGCTCGTGGTCGCCGCCGGCTACGATGACGGCTGCATCCTTCTCATCCGCCTCACAGACGCCTCGGAGCTTCTGGTGCGCCGGGCAAGCCTCGAGGCGCGCAACGAGGCCTCGGTGACGGCCCTCGCATGGGACGCCAAGGGCAAGCGCCTCGCCTTCGGCACAGAGGGCGGCGCCGCCGGCATCCTCACCCTGCCCTGAGCAGCCATGGCCCTGCGCTTCGGCCTCTTCGGCAGGAAGGCCGGCGACGACGGAACGAAGGCCGCGCTCGCCACGCTGAAGGAGCGGGTCCGCTCCCTGCTCCTCCTGCCGGATGAGGCGACCGTCGCCGTGAACGAGATCGTCTGCGCCGATCCGGGCTGCCCCGGCCTCGAGACCGTCATCCTCGTCATGGAGCCCGGCCGGCGGACGCGGGCCCTCAAGGTGGCCAAGGCGGCCGCCGAGGTGACGGATGCGGACATCAGCGCGGCGGCTGCTGCGTCGCAGGCCTGAGCTGCGCGCCGCCGCACCCTTCATGTCCCTTGCCTTTCCTCCACGCGCCGGGCAAAGCTGCGGCGCCGGCCGTCGGCCAGGCGTACGGTCGGGGAGCGTTCTGGCGATGGTTCGTGTCGGTTTGCGATCGTGCTGGCTCAAGGCACTGGCGGGCATCGTCCTCTGCGTTGCCCTCGCCGCCTGCGCGGGCCCGCCCAAGGGCGTGCTGCTGCCGGTCAGCGAGCAGGCACCGGGCACCTCGACGGTCGAGATGATCGTCGCCACGACCCGCAGCCCGGGCGACAGCCCGGTCGAGATGTTCACCGGCGAGCGCGGCCGCGAACCGGCCTTCGCGCAGATCACCGTATCCATTCCGCCCGACAACGTCCGCACGATTGGCGAAGTGCAGTGGCCGCGCCGCGTGCCGGGCAACCCGGCAACCGACTTCGTGACGCTGAAAGCCGAGCGGCTCGACCGCCAGCAGGCACTCGACTGGTTGCACAAGGCGGTGGCGCGCACGCCGAAGCGGCGCGTGCTTGTGTTCATCCACGGCTTCAACAACCGCTTCGAGGACGCGGTCTTCCGCTTCGCCCAGATTGTCCATGATTCGGGCTCGCCCGTCGTGCCGGTACTCTTCACCTGGCCATCACGCGCCAGCATCCTCGCCTACGGCTACGACCGCGAGAGCAGCACTTATTCGCGCGATGCCCTCGAAGGGCTGCTCGCCGCCCTCGCGCGTGATCCCGCCGTCGGCGAGATCTCCGTGCTCGCCCATTCCATGGGCAACTGGGTGACACTGGAGGCCCTGCGCCAGATGGCCATCCGCAAGGGGCACATCGCGCCGAAAATCCGCAACGTCATCCTCGCCGCACCGGACGTGGACGTCGACGTCTTCCGCACGCAGCTTGCCGCCATCCGGCCGCCGCGCCCCAATGTCACGCTGTTCGTCTCGCAGGACGACCGGGCCCTCGCGGTCTCGCGCCGCATCTGGGGCAGCTCGGCCCGCCTCGGCGCCATCAACCCGGACGCCGAGCCCTACCACACGGACCTGCCGCGCAGCGGCATCACCGTCATCGACCTCACCAAGCTGCAGACGGGCGACCGGCTCAACCACGCGAAGTTCGCCAGCAGCCCGGAGGTCGTGCAGATCATCGGCCAGCGCCTCGTCGCCGGCCAGACCATGACAGACCAGCGCGTGGGCATCGGTGACCGCATCATCCAGCTCACGGCCGGGGCGGCGAGCACGGTCGGCACAGCCGCCGGCCTCGTCATCAGTGCACCCGTCTCGGTCCTCGACGAAACCTCGCGCAACAACCTCGACGACCATATGGAGCGTCTCGGCGGCGCCCTCGCCGACACAGCCGAGGCGACGGGCACCCTGCTGGTACCGGAGGCCGCGGGCACGCGCCGGGCACCTGCATCCGAGCCGCCGCCCCCCTGAGCGTCGGCACGTCCGCGCAGCCCCCTTGCTCCCTCGCGGGCGCGATGGTAGCCGGAGGGCGGAAAAAGGACGCTGAGACATGACGATCCGCCTGCATATCGGCGATCTGCCGGCCGACGCCGAATTCGGCGACGCCGTGGCCGTCGACACCGAAACCCTTGGCCTCGTGCCCCAGCGCGACCGGCTGTGCCTCGTGCAGCTCTCGCGCGGCGACGGCACGGCGGACCTCGTCCAGATCCGCCCCGACGGGCCGCCGCCGGATAACCTGAAGCGTCTCCTCGCGGACGAGAAGGTGCTGAAGATCTTCCACTACGCCCGCTTCGACCTCGCGGTCATCGAGTACTACCTGGGCGTCATGCCGGCACCGGTGTTCTGCACCAAGATCGCCTCGCGCCTCACTCGCACCTACACCGACCGGCACGGCCTGAAAGACGTGCTGAAGGAGCTGCTCGGCGTCGAGATCTCCAAGCAGCAGCAGTCGTCCGACTGGGGCGCCGCGACGCTGACCGATGCGCAGCTCGCCTACGCGGCCTCGGACGTGCTGCACCTGCACGCGCTGAAGGAAAAGCTTGAGGCACTGCTCGCCCGCGAGGGCCGCATGGAACTTGCGCGCCAGTGCTTTGCCTTCCTGCCGACACGGGCGCGGCTCGATCTCGCCGGCTGGCCGGACGTGGACATCTTCGCCCATTCGTGAGGGAAACGGCGCATGCTTTGACCCGGTGCGCCGTCGTCACTACATGAGGCTTGCCTCGGCGTGCATTGACGTGCATGCCGAGGTATCTTGCTTTTGATATTGCCGTTGATCGCGCGCATTGTCGGGACGCAATGAATTGCCCAGCCGCGCCACGTAGGTGAGAACGCCAGATGTCCGTGGGGGTGTCGTCAAACCAGGCTGGACGCCGCGTTTCACGCGGCGCTGACGCCTATGCCGCCGCCCTGCGCCACTCGCGGCGGGTGCGCTTTCTCAGGCGCGCGATCCCGATCGGTTCCCTCCTCGCCATCGCCACCCTCGTCGGCGTCAGCATGCTTGCATCGCTCGGTACCATCGGGGGCCTGACGCTGGGCCCCGTCAGCCTGTCCGGCACCAAGATCACCATGAGCGCGCCCAAGCTGCGTGGCTTCCGCGAAGGCACCCAGCCCTATGAGCTGACCGCCGCAGCCGCCACGCAGGACACGCGCAAGCCCAACCTCATCGAACTGTCTGACATCGACGGCCACGTCACCCTCAAGGATCAGGGGCAGGCGCACCTCAGCGCCGACAGCGGCCTCTACGACTCCCAGAAGGAACAGCTCCAGCTCAACGGCAACGTGCGCGTCACCACCGAACGCGGCTACGACGCGCGCCTCAAGTCGGCCTTCGTGGACTTCAAGGCCGGCACGGTCACCTCGAAGCAGCCGGTGGAGGTCGCCTTCACCGGCGCAACCATCACCGCCGACGCGCTTGACGTGACCGACAACGGCCAGCACATCACCTTCACCGGGCGGGTACAGGCTGTTATCGAGACCAAGGCCGACCGCCAACCCGACGCAACCGCCCCGCCGGCAACCGGCAGTACCGAGCCCGGCCCCACGCGAGAAGACCGTCCATGACCATCAGGCTCCAGCCCTACGCCCTCCTCGCCTTTGCGCTGGTGGCGGCACCGGCCCTCGCCCAGCAGCAGGAGAACGCCTCGCCCTTTTCCGGCCTCGGCAACAGCAAGGATCCAATCAAGATCGACGCCGACCGTCTGGAGATCTTCGACAAGGAGCAGCGCGCCATCTTCTCGGGCAACGTCGTGGCCGTGCAGGGCGACACGACCATGCGCTGCTCGCGCCTGATCGTCCATTACGACCAGAGCGCCACCAGAGGCGGCGCCAACCAGTCCGGCTCCGGCCAGCAGCAGGCAGCAGCGGGCGGGACGCCGGCAGAAAACAACATCACAAAGCTCGAATGCGCCGGACCGGTGACAATTGTCTCCAAGGACCAGACCGCGACCGGCGACCTCGCCACCTTCGACCGGCAGGCGAACCGCGTCTTCCTCACCGGCAAGGTGGCGCTCAGCCAGGGCCAGAACGTGCAACAGTGCGACCGCATCGTCTATGACCTCAACACCAGCATCGCACGGTGTGAGGCGAAGCCGGGCGGGCGCGTGCAAGGCGTGTTCGTACCGGGCGGCAACGAGCCGCAGAAGCCCACGCGCCCCCGCTGAGGCCGCACAGCTCGTCGACCGAGGACGGAACCACGTGAGATTTTCCCTGAAGCGCAACGTCGGCGTCACGCACCGACCTGAAGGGCTGGAAACCGCCGATCCCTTCGCCACTGACACGCCCGACGGCGCCCCGGCGCCCGACGAGTTCGCGCCCCCCTATGCCGCCGGCCCGCGGGAGGGGGACAGCGCCATCTTCGGAGGGCCCGGCATTCTCGCCGTGCGCGGCCTGCAGAAGAGCTACCGCGGCCGCACCGTGGTGCAGGACGCCGCCCTTGCCGTGCGCAATGGCGAAGCCGTGGGCCTGCTCGGCCCCAACGGCGCCGGCAAGACCACCATCTTCTACATGATCACCGGCCTCGTCGCGTCCGACAGCGGCACCATCACGCTCGACGGACACGACATCACGCACCTGCCCATGTACCGGCGCGCGCGCCTCGGCATCGGCTACCTGCCGCAGGAAGCATCGATCTTCCGCGGCCTGTCGGTGGAGGACAATATCCGCGCGGTGCTGGAAGTGGTTATCCGCGACCGGCGCGAGCGCGAACGCCAGCTCGACGCGCTGCTGGAGGAGTTCAACATCAGCCGGCTGCGCAAGTCGCCGTCCATCGCCCTGTCGGGCGGCGAGCGGCGGCGGTGCGAGATCGCCCGCGCCCTCGCCAGCCAACCGTCCTTCATGCTGCTCGACGAGCCCTTCGCCGGCATCGACCCCATCGCGGTGGGCGACATCCAGAACCTCGTGCGGCACCTGACCAGCCGCGGCATCGGCGTGCTCATCACCGACCACAACGTGCGCGAGACGCTGGGCCTCATCGACCGGGCCTACATCATCCACTCCGGCCGCGTGCTGACGGAAGGCCGCCCGGAGGAGATCGTCGCCAACGCGGACGTGCGCCGTCTTTACCTTGGCGAGGATTTTCAGCTCTAAGGACCGTGCAGAGTGCACCGTCCCTTTGACGCAGGGTGCGACAATCGCTAAAACCGTATTCCAAGCAAGAAGCGTGCCGAAGGCGCGCGGGGGTTGGAACCGGCGGCAACATGGCTTTGATGCACCGACTGGAGCTGCGCCAGGGCCAGAGCCTGGTGATGACGCCGCAGCTGCTGCAGGCCATCAAGCTGCTCCAGTTCTCGCACAACGAGCTCGTCGCCTACGTGGAGGCGGAGCTTGAGCGCAACCCGCTGCTCGAGCGGGCGGACGACCCCGACGGCGAGCACCCCGCGGAGACCTCCGAGCCAATATCCGAGCCGGACGGCGCTGACGACGAGCGCCAGTGGTTCAACGACGAGCTCGCTGTCTCGCGCGACACGCTCGAGGCGGGACTCGGCACCAGCCTCGACAACGTCTTCCAGGACGAGAGCGCGGCCAAGACCCGCGAGCTCCGCCCGGCCGAGGACATGCTGCCCGTCTCGTCGTCCTTGTGGAGCGGCGGGCACGGCTCCTTCGACGACGACGAGGGCCCCGATCTCGAGGCCACGCTGGCGGCTGACGTGTCGCTGCACGACCATCTCGAAGCCCAGCTGCTCGTCGCGACCAGCGATCCCACTGAGCGGCTCATCGGCCGCCATCTCATCGACGCCGTCGACGAGAACGGCTATCTGGCAGAGGATACGGCGGCCATCGCCGCGCGGCTCGGCACCACGAACGAGCGCGTGGAAAAGGTGCTGGCGCTCGTCCAGACCTTCGAGCCTTCGGGCATTGCGGCGCGCAACCTCGCCGAATGCCTCGCCATCCAGCTCAAGGAGCAGGACCGGTTCGACCCCGCCATGCAGGCGCTCGTCGCGAACCTGCCCCTCGTCGCACGGCGTGACTTGGCCGCACTCAAGCGGCTGTGCGGCGTCGACGACGAAGACCTGGCGGACATGCTGGCCGAGCTGCGCCGGCTCGATCCCAAGCCGGGCCGCGCCTTCGGCGGCGGCGTGGCGCAGACGCTGGTGCCCGACGTCTTCGTGCGCGAGGCAGCCGACGGCAGCTGGCTGATCGAGCTCAACGAGGCGGCGCTGCCGAAGGTGCTGGTCAACCAGACCTATCACGCCCGCGTCTCGCGCAACGCCCGCAGCGAGGCCGAGAAGACCTTCATCGCCGACTGCCTGCAGACCGCTAACTGGCTGACCCGCAGCCTGGAGCAGCGCGCTCGCACCATCCTCAAGGTCACCGCCGAGATTGTGCGCCAGCAGGACGGTTTCTTCGCCCACGGCATCGAGCATCTGCGGCCGTTGAATCTTAAGACCGTGGCGGACGCAATCGGCATGCACGAATCGACCGTCTCGCGCGTGACATCGAACAAATCCATCGGCACGCGCCGCGGCGTGTTCGAGATGAAATACTTCTTCTCCGCAGCCATCTCCGGCACACCGGGGGGCGAGGCGCACGCGGCCGAGGCAGTGAGGCACCGCATCAAGCAGATGATCGACGCCGAGTCGCCGGACAATGTGCTGTCCGACGACGCCATCGTGCAGAAGCTGCAGAGCGCGGGCATCGACATCGCCCGTCGCACCGTCGCCAAGTATCGGGAATCCCTGCGCATTCCCTCGTCCGTCGAGCGCCGCCGGCAGAAGCGCCTGCAAAGCCAGAGCGCTTGATGAGAGCGACGCCGCGGCTGCTCGCGTTGACTTGGGTCAACGCTCTTTCTACGACATACTGTGACAACCTGCTGAAGGGCCCCTCGAGGTGGCACCGTCAAGGTCGCCAGAAAGGGAGAGAACAATGACGCTGCGGGTTTCCGGCAAAAATATCGACATCGGCGAGGCATTGCGCAGCCAGGTCGAAGCCCGCGTGGCCAGTGTCGTCTCGAAATATTTCGACGGGGGACACGCCGGTCACGTGACGGTTGCCAAGGAGGGGACGGGTTTCAGGACCGAATGCGTGCTTCATCTGGCCTCGGGCATCACGCTGGAGGCCTCGGGCACGGCTCACGACGCCTACCAGAGCTTCGACCAGACGGCCGAGCGTATCGAAAAGCGCCTGCGGCGCTACAAGCGGCGTCTCAAGGACCGGCAGGCCGCCAACGGAGCCGCCAACGGTGCCCCGCAGGACATGTCCGCCTATGTCCTCGAGCCCCCGGGCGACGAGGAGGACGAGGGCGCTTCCGACTTCCACCCGGTGATCGTGGCCGAGACCACGAAACCGCTGCATGTCATGTCCGTCAGCGATGCTGTGATCGAGCTCGATCTGACGGGTGCACCGGTCGTCGTGTTTCGACACGCTGGCAGTGGACGCCTGAACGTCGTATACCGGCGCCACGATGGGACCATCGGCTGGGTCGATCCCCCGGCTGACGGCACCGCTGACAAGGCCTGACGTGCGTCTGCGGGCCGGACCTGGTCCGGCCCAACGGCCACGCACCTGTGTGTTGAGATATGGCTCTGACCGATTTGCTTTCGCCTGAGGCCGTTCTGCCGGCGCTCAAAGTCAACGGCAAGAAACAGGCCCTTCAGGAGCTGTCCGCGCATGCGGCCCGGCTGACCGGCCTCGACGAGCGGGACATCTTCGAGACGCTGCTCCAGCGGGAGCGTCTCGGCTCCACCGGCATCGGCGACGGCATCGCCATTCCCCATGGCAAGCCCGCCAAGATCGACCGGCTGTTCGGCCTCTTCGCGCGGCTCGAACGGCCGATCGACTTCGAGGCCCTCGACGGCCAGCCGGTCGACCTCATCTTCCTCCTGCTTGCGCCCGAATCGGCAGGCGCGGACCATCTCAAGGCGCTCGCGCGCGTCGCGCGCATCCTGCGCGAGCCGGACGTGCTGGAGCGCATCCGCGCCACGCGCGACCCGGCTGCGCTCTTCGCCATCCTCACCCAGGCACAAGCTGCGACGCAGCAGCCAGGCGACTAGTGCTTCTCACGCCCGCCACAGTCGCCTGTCCCAGTCCACCGCATAGCGCCCGGGGTCGTGGCCGATAGCGGCGAGCCCGTAGAGCACGCCGTCCGGCGTCGTGACGAGCCGGACGGGAATGGCCTGGACGAAGGCATCGACAGGCGCCTTGGCCGTGAACGCGGCGACGAAGGCCTGAGCATCAATCAGCGGCGCGAGCCGCGGCAGGATTCCTCCGGCAAGATAGACGCCGCCGGCTGCGCCGAGTGTGAGCGCCATGTCGCCGGCAAAGCGCGCGACGAGCCGCAGGAAGTGCAGCACCGTCTCCCGGCACGCCGTGTCCTGGCCGGCGAGCGCCCGCTCGACGATCTGCGGCGCCCCGTCCGTCGTGTGGGCGCCGCCCAGTACCGCGAGTCGCGCCCGGTGGAGGCGGGCAAGGCCGGGGCCGGAGAGAACCGATTCGGCCGTATGGCGCCCTTCCACCCGTTCCAGCGCCGCCCAGATCGCGACCTCGACCTCGTCCACTGGCCCGAAGTCCACGTGCCCGCCCTCGCTGGGCAGGGGAATGAAGCGACCGGCCGCCTCCGTGAGACCGGCGACGCCGAGCCCGGTGCCCGGCCCGAGCACCACGCGCGTCGGCCCCCGTGGCGCGAGGCCCTCCGTCAGCTCGCGCAGCCCGTGCCCGGGCAGAGCCGGCAGGGCAAGCGCCTGGGCCTCGAAGTCGTTGAGCAGCAGTCCCTGCTGGAGCGAAAGGGCATCGGCGATCTCGGGCCCGTCGATGACCCAGGACGCATTGGTGAGCTTGATGCGCCGCCCCTCGCAGGGGCCGGCGGCGCACAGGATGGCGGAGCGGGGAAAGAGGTCTCCCGCACGCCCGAGGGCGGCCTCCGCGGCCGCGACGAAACTCGCATAGGCCCCGGTCTGGAGGTGAGCGAGGGGCCTGAGTGGGCCGCCCGGCTCCATCACCACGGCGAAACGTGCATTGGTGCCGCCGATGTCGGCGACGAGAAGCGGATAGGCGAACATCGGTTCCCTGATCGTTCCTGTCTTCCCGACGATCCTCCCGGTGCGGCGGGGGGACGCATGCGCATTTTCCACGCCTTGGAATGATGCTTAAGAGCCATTAGAAGCACGCTCGGGCCGCCGGGTCCACGGCCGCGCCCTCGCCAGATGAGGAACCTCGATGTCCGCCGAAGCTGCCTACACGCCGCTCTTTCCCCTCGCCGCCGACACCACGCCCTACCGCAAGATCACGAGCGAGGGCGTGCGCGTCGAGACGTTCGGCGGCCGCGAGATGATCGTCGTGGAGCCCGAGGCGCTGCGCCTGCTGGCGGAGACCGCCTTCGGCGACATCAACCACTTCCTGCGCCCCGGCCATCTCGCCCAGCTGCGCGCCATCCTCGACGATCCGGAGGCGACGCCCAACGACAAGTTCGTGGCCTACGATCTCCTCAAGAACGCCAACATCTCGGCGGGCGGCATCCTGCCCATGTGCCAGGACACTGGCACGGCCATCGTCATGGGCAAGAAGGGCCGCTTCATCTGGACCGATGGCGACGACGAGGCCGCCCTCGCCGCGGGCATCCGGGACGCGTACCTCAAGCGCAACCTGCGCTATTCGCAGCTCGCGCCGCTCTCCATGTTCGAGGAGAAGAACACGCGCAACAACCTGCCGGCGCAGATCGAGCTCTATGCCGAGGGCGAGGACGCCTACAAGTTCCTCTTCATCGCCAAGGGCGGCGGCTCGGCCAACAAGACCTTCCTCTACCAGGGCACGCCCTCGCTGCTGACGCGCGACAGGCTTCTCGCCTTCCTCAAGGAGAAGATCCTGACCCTCGGCACCGCCGCCTGCCCGCCCTATCACCTGGCCATCGTCATCGGCGGCACCAGCGCGGAGCTCAACCTCAAGACGGTGAAGCTCGCTTCCACCCGCTATCTCGATGACCTGCCGACGCAGGGCTCGGAGGCCGGCCACGCCTTCCGCGACCTCGAGATGGAGGCCGAGATCCACAAGATGACGCAGAAGCTGGGCGTCGGCGCCCAGTTCGGCGGCAAGTACTTCTGCCACGACGTGCGCGTCATCCGCCTGCCGCGCCACGGCGCCTCGCTGCCCATCGGCCTCGGCGTCTCCTGCTCGGCCGACCGTCAGGCCAAGGGCAAGATCACGCGCGACGGCGTCTTCCTCGAACAGCTCGAGATGAACCCGGCGCAGTACCTGCCCGACGTGGACGAGGCCGCGCTCGGCGGCGAGGTGGTGAAGATTGACCTCACCCGGCCGATGTCCGAGATCCTCGCGACACTGTCGCGCTATCCCATCCGCACGCGCCTGTCGCTGACCGGGCCGATGATCGTGGCGCGCGACCTCGCGCATGCCAAGCTGCGCGAGCGCCTGGAGCGCGGCGAGCCGCTGCCGGACTACTTCAAGAACCACCCGATCTACTACGCCGGCCCGGCCAAGACGCCGGAAGGCTATGCCTCCGGCTCCTTCGGGCCGACCACGGCCGGGCGCATGGACGCCTATGTCGACCAGTTCCAGGCGGCCGGCGGCTCCATGGTGATGCTCGCCAAGGGCAACCGCTCGGCCGAGGTGCGCATCGCCTGCCAGAAGCACGGCGGCTTCTATCTCGGCTCCATCGGCGGCCCGGCCGCGCGCCTCGCGCAGGACTGCATCAAGAAGGTCGAGGTGGTGGAGTATCCCGAGCTCGGCATGGAGGCCATCTGGCGCATCGAGGTCGTGGACTTCCCCGCCTTCATCGTCATCGACGACAAGGGCAACGACTTCTTCAAGGAACTGAACCTCGGCTGAGCCGGCCGGCGCCGGCCGTCATCCGCGCCGGCGCCAGAGGCCGGGATGGTCGACGACGAGCCCCTCGTCGTCGACCATGAGGTCGGCCGTGAAACCGCTCGCCACGTTGCGATAGCGGAAGCGCCGCGGCGGTTCGCCAGCATCAAGCCGCGCATAGGTCTGCGCCTGCGGCGACACTGCAAGGTGCGGGATGCGGATGCAGGCCATGCGGATCTCCCGCTCCTCCTCGGGCGTGAGCCCCAGGTTGCGGATGGGCAGCGTGTTGGTGACGGGCGAGCCCATCCGGTCGATGTCCGTACATCAGCGCAGGTCGAGCCGCTCGACACCGTCGACGTGTGCCCGTCCGGCTCGCGCCCCAGGTGCAGCTCCCACCGGCCCGGGCCCTGCTCCAGCTGCAGCTCGACATGGCGGAAGCGTCACGCACGGTCGCAGGTCACGCGATAGTGCGTGCGGAAGATGCCACTCTCCAGCCTGTCCGCCACGACACCCTCGGCGACCAGCGCGTCCGGACGGTCGATGAGCTGCAGGTGTTCCTGCCCCGTGCCTCACGCCACGCCCAGTAAACGCCGCGCATAGTCGGCCTTCCTCGCCGGTCGTGGCGATGGACCATGAGACACCGCCCGCGGTGCCTCTGGCAATCTCCGCCGGCAGAAGGCAACGAAAAAGGGCGGCATGCCCGGCATGCCGCCCCCAAGCCTTCGCAAGGGAAACCCTCACCGGCCCGTCTTCACCCGCGTCCACAGCCGCGTCAGTGTGCGCTGGGCGCGTTCGTCATAGGCTGTGTTGGTGAAGAGGCGCTTCATCGTCGCCTCGTCGGGGTAGATGCCGGGATCGTTGCGGATTTCTTCGTCAAGAAGCTCCGTCGCGGCACTGTTGCCGTTGGCGTAGGCGACGAAGTTGCTGTTGGCGGCCGCGACCTCGGGCTTCATCATGAAGTTGATGAAGGCGTGCGCCTCCTCGGGATGCGGGGCGTCGGCGGGGATGGCCATTGAGTCGAACCACATCAGCGCCCCTTCCTTGGGGATGATGTAGGCGATGTTGACGCCGTTCTTCGCCTCCTCGGCGCGGGCCTTGGCCTGCAGGATGTCGCCCGAATAGCCCACGGCCACGCAGATGTCGCCGTTGGCAAGCGCATTGATGTACTCGGAGGAGTGGAACTTCTGGATATTGCCGCGCACCTTCACGAGCAGGTCGGCAGCCTTCTGGAAGTCCTTGGCATCCTTGGAATCGGGGTTGAGGCCGAGGTAGCTCAGCACGCCGGGCATGATGTCCTCCGGCGCGTCGAGCATGTGGATGCCACAGTCCTTGAGCTTGGCCGAGAGCTCGGGCTTCAGCACGATGTCCCAGGTGTTCAGGGGAATGTCGCCCAGCCGCTCCTTCACCTTGTCGACATTGATGCCGATGCCGGTGGTGCCCCACATGTAATTGACGGCGTGCTCGTTGCCGGGGTCGAAGACCTGGAGCCGCTCGGCCACCTCGGGCCAGACGTACTGCAAGTTGGGAATCTTCGACTTGTCGAGCTTCTGGAAGATGCCGGCGTTGATCAGCCGCTGCAGGAAGGGCCCGGACGGCACGACGATGTCGTAGCCAGACTTGCCGGCGAGCAGCTTGGTTTCGACGATCTCGTTGTTGTCATAGGTGTCGTAGACGACCTTGATGCCGGTCTCCTTGGTGAAGTCCTCCAGCATCTTCGGATCGACGTAATCCGACCAGTTGTAGACGTGGACCATCTTCTCCTGCGCGGTCGCCGGTCCGGCAAGCGCGAGAAGAGGTGCGGCAACGAGTGAGGCAACGAGAGCGCGGACCATTTCCGGGCAGTCTCCAAGACGGGATGGGAAGCGGGCGCCCCACCCGGAGCGCCCGCACGAAGGCTAAGCGGTCACAGGCATTTTCTCAACGGCCGAGACCGGCGAGCCGCTCGAGCGCACCGTCGAGCGTCGCGTCCTTCTTGGCGAAGCAGAAGCGCACCACGTTGCGCACCGGGTTCTCGTGATAGAAGGCGCTGACGGGGATGGCGGCAACGCCCCGCTCGGCGACAAGCCGCTTGCAGAAGGCGACGTCGTCCTCCTCCCCCAGGGGAGCGATGTCGATGTTGACGAAATAGGTGCCCTCGCTCGGCAGCACGCTGAGGCCGAGGCTCCGCAGCCCCTGGGTGAAACGGTCGCGGCTGCGGGCGAAGTCACGCCGCATGCCCTCGAAATACGCCATCTCCTTGCCGAGGCCGTAGGCGACTGCGCTCTGCAGGTTGGGCGGTGTCGTGAAGGTAAGGAACTGGTGCGCCTTGGCGAGCACCCTGAGGATGTCCGGCGCCGCCGAGACGAAGCCCACCTTCCAGCCCGTGAGCGAGAAGATCTTGCCGGCCGAGCCTATCTTGACGCACCGCTCGCGCATGCCGGGCAGGCTCATCAGCGGCACGTGCCGGCGCCCGTCGAAGACGATGTGCTCCCACACCTCATCGCAGATGGCGATGGCACCGAAACGCTCGCAGAAGCTGGCAAGCAGCGCGAGATCCTCGCGGCCATAGACGACGGAGGGATTGAGCGGGTTGTTGAAGAGGACGACCTTGGTGCGCGGCGAGAAGGCGGCAGCGAGCGCCTCCTCGGTCAGTCGCCAGTGCGGCGGCGTCAGCGTCACGAAGCGCGGCACGCCGCCCGCCCGGCGCACCAGCGGCAGATAGGCGTCATACATGGGCTGGAAGAGGACGACCTCGTCACCCGGCTCGATGAGGGCGAAGAGCGCACCCGCGATGGCCTCCGTCGCGCCGGAGGTGATCATCACCTCGCTTTCGGCATCGAGGTCGAGCCCCTGATGCAGCGCATAGTGCTCGGCGACCGCCTTGCGCAGCTCGGGCAGGCCGAGCATCGGCGGATACTGGTTCCAGCCGTTGACCACGGCATCGGCGGCCCTGGCGCGCACGTCCTCCGGTCCCGGATCGTCAGGGAAGCCCTGCCCGAGATTGATTGCCCCGGCCTCGCGCGCCAAGCGCGACATCACCTCGAAGACCGTCGTCGGCAATCCTGCCAGCACTGAATTCATCGTTCGTCCTCGTGATAGGCGGCGGCACCCAGCCCGTTGTGCGCGCCGAGGTATGCCACAGCTCGCCGGGGCGCGTCATTGCCCGAAAGCAGAGCGTCCACCGCCGCTCCCCGGCGCCGCGGGACTCATGATGTGCGCTAGCGCACTTCGCGATCGGACGGTCTGTGTCGTGCACAGTGACGGAAATTGACATTCATCAGTCATCATCTACCGTGGCCTCTGCCAGTCCGGGGGCGTGGCACGTGGTCCGCTCTCGGTGCCCCCCGATCCACGGGTTCCGCCCCCGGCCGGCACCCCATGGAGCCCAGGACCGATGCAGCAGCCCTCGTTGGAGCCGGCCGCCGTCCGCCCCTTCCGCCCGTTGGCGCTCGTCGCCGCAGCCGCCTGCCTTGCCCTTGGCCTGGCGGGCTGCACAGACAGCGCGGCAGAGCAGGAGGCGAAGCCGGACCGGCCAGTGCTCGTCACCAAGGTGCATTTCGAGGACATCGTTCCCGAGCGGACATTCGTCGCGACCATCAGGCCGCGGGTCGAGAGCGACATCGGCTTCCGGGTCGGCGGCAAGGTCGCCCGCCGGCTGGTGCAGGTGGGCGACAAGGTCACGCCGGGCACGCCGCTCGCCGAACTCGACGCGACGGACCTGCGCCTGCAGGCCGAACAGGCCGAGGCCGAGCTCCACGCGGCCCGCACGGCGCTCGCCCAGGCCGAGGCCGAGGAAAAGCGCAGCACCGAGCTTCGCCGCCGCGGCTGGGCCTCCGAAGCCGCCTTCGACCGGCAGAAGGCCGCCGCTGCCGAGGCCCGCTCGCGCCTTGCCCGCGCTGAGCGTTCGGTGGAGCTGACCCGCAACAACCTCTCCTACGCCACCCTGACCGCCGACACGGACGGTGTCGTCACCGCCACCCTGGTCGAGCCCGGCCAGGTGGTCGCCGCAGGCCAGACCGCCATCCGCGTCGCTCGGCTCGGCGAGAAGGAGGCGATCGTCGCCGTGCCGGAGACGCTGCTGGCGCGCGTGCGCCAGGGCGAGGCGACCGTAACCCTCTGGTCCGACCCCGACCGGCGCTATGCGGCCCGCCTGCGCGAGCTCTCCCCGGCGGCGGACCCGACAACCCGCACCTATCTCGCCCGCTTCAGCATGCCCGACGCCGGCGACGAGGTGGCGTTCGGCATGAGCGCGACGCTCACCGTCAGGGGCGGCACCGGCGAGAAGGCTGCCCGCCTGCCGCTGTCGGCGCTGTTCAACCAGGGCTCTGGCCCCGCGCTGTGGGTGGTGGACCGCGAGACGGGTTCCGTCGCCCTCAAGCCGGTGACCGTCGCCCGCTACGACGCGCGCGAGGTGCTGGTCACGGGCGGCGTCGAGGAAGGCGACGAGGTCGTGGCGCTCGGCGTGCAGAAACTCGACCCGGCGCAGAAGGTCCGCGTCGTCGAGGCCCTCGCCTACTGAAACTGCCCGACAGCCGAAGATCCGATCCGGAGAGCTTTCCGCCAAAGGTCGCCACCATGCAGCGCTTCAACCTTTCGCACTGGGCGGTGACCCATCAGGCGCTGGTGCTCTTCTTCATCATCGTGCTCGCCGTCGGCGGCACGATCTCCTACCTGCGCCTCGGCCGTGCGGAGGACCCGTCCTTCACCATCAAGGTCGCCGTCGTCACCGCCATGTGGCCGGGCGCGACCGCCACCGAGATGCAGGCCCAGGTGGCCGACCGCATCGAGAAGAAGCTGCAGGAGCTGCCCTACTTCGACAAGGTGCAGACCTACACCAAGCCGTCGTTCACGGCGATGCAGGTGAGCTTCCGTGACAACACGCCGGCGCGCGAGGTGCCCGAGCTCTTCTACCAGCTGCGCAAGAAGCTGGGCGACCTGAGAAGCGAGCTGCCGGACGACCTCATCGGCCCCAACGTCAACGACGAGTACGGCGACGTCGATTCGGTGCTCTACATGATCACCGGCGACGGACTCGACTACGCGCAGATGAAACGCGTCGCCGAGGCGATGCGCCAGCACCTGCTCAAGGTGCCCAACGTCACCAAGGTCAATCTCTACGGCGTGCAGGACGAGAAGATCTTCGTCGAGTTCAGCCACGCCCGCCTCGCGACGCTCGGCCTGTCGCCGCAGGCGATCTTCGATTCGCTGCAGAAGCAGAACGCGGTGACGCCGGCCGGCACGGTCGAGACCAGCGCCCAGCGCATCCCCCTGCGCGTCACCGGCGCGCTCGACGGTGCCCGCGCCGTGGCCGAGACGCCGGTGGAGGCAAACGGCCGCACCTTCCGCCTCGGCGACATCGCCCAGGTGACGCGCGGCTTCGAAGACCCGTCCGACTATCTCGTGCGCCAGCGCGGCAAGCCGGCTCTCGGCGTCGGCGTCGTCATGGCCAAGGGCGGCAACATCCTCAAGCTCGGCGAGGACCTCGAGGAGGCGATGGCGCGCTTCACCGCCTCCCTGCCGCAGGGCATCGACATCGAGCGCATCGCCGACCAGCCGCATGTGGTCCAGGGCGCCGTCGGTGAGTTCATCAAGGTCTTCGCCGAAGCGCTCGGCATCGTGCTTCTCGTCAGCTTCATCTCGCTGGGCTGGCGGACGGGCATTGTCGTCGCGCTGTCAGTGCCGCTGGTGCTCGCCGTCGTCTTCATCGTGATGTACGCAATCGGGCTCGACCTGCACCGCATCACGCTCGGCGCCCTCATCATCGCCCTCGGCCTGCTCGTCGACGACGCGATCATCGCCATCGAGATGATGGTGGTGAAGATGGAGCAGGGCTGGGACCGCGTGAAGGCAGCCTCCTTCGCCTGGACCTCGACCGCCTTCCCCATGCTCACCGGCACGCTGGTGACGGCGGCCGGCTTCCTGCCGATCGGCTTCGCCAACTCGGCGGTCGGCGAATATGCGGGCGGCATCTTCTGGGTCGTCGCCATCGCGCTCGTGGCGTCGTGGTTTGTCGCCGTGATCTTCACGCCCTATCTCGGCCTGAAGCTGCTGCCGGACTTCGCAGCCAAGATGGCGCAGAAGCACGGTCACAGCATCCACGACGACCCCAACGCCATCTACCATACGCCGCTCTACGAACGGTTCCGGGCTGTCGTGCGCTTCTGCGTGCGCTGGCGGGGGCTCACCATCATCGCGACCGTCCTCATCTTCGTGGCCTCCATCATCGGCTTCGGGCGCGTGCAGCAGCAGTTCTTCCCGCTCTCAGAGCGGCCGGAACTCTTCTTCCAGATGCGCCTGCCCGAGGGCACGGCCATCGGCGTCACCGAAGCGACGGCGAAGGAGGCCGAAAAGCTGCTCGAGGGCGACGACGATGTGGCGACCTACACAACCTACATCGGCCAGGGCTCGCCGCGCTTCTGGCTCGGCCTCAACCCGCAGCTGCCGAACGAGGCCTTTGCCGAGATCGTCATCGTGGCCAAGGGCGTGGAGGCGCGCGAGCGCATCAAGGCTCGCATCGAGAAGGCCGTTGCGGAAGGCGCGCTGTCGCAGGCACGCGTGCGTGTGGACCGTTTCAACTTCGGCCCGCCCGTCGGCTTCCCAGTCCAGTTCCGCATCGTGGGGCCCGATCCGGACACCGTGCGCCGCATCGCCTACGAGGTGCGCGACGTGATGCGTGCCAACCCCAACGTTATCGATCCGCACCTCGACTGGAACGAGAAGACGCCCTCGATCTCGCTCTCCGTCGACCAAGAGCGCGCCCGCGCGCTTGGCCTCAACGTGGCCGACATCGCCCAGGCGCTGCAGACGCTCATCTCCGGCGTGCCGGTGACGGTCGTGCGCGACGGCACCGAGCGCGTCCAGGTGGTGGCCCGCGCCGTAGCCAGCGAGCGCCTGGACCTCGCCCGCCTGCCCGACCTCACCATCACCAGCCGCGGCGGCATCGCCGTGCCGCTCGCCCAGGTGGCGCGCATCGACTACGGCCACGAGGAACCCATCCTGTGGCGGCGCAACCGCGACATGGCGATCACCGCCCGGGCAGACATCGTCGACGGCGTGCAGGCGCCCGACGTGACCAACCAGATCTGGCCGGCCCTGAAGGAGATCCGCGACAGGCTCGAGCCCGGCTACCGCATCGAGATCGGCGGCGCCATCGAGGAATCGCAGAAGGGCAACGCCTCAATCTTCGCGCTCTTCCCGATCATGGTGATCGTCATGCTGACGATCCTCATGATCCAGCTGCAGAGCTTCTCGCGCCTCATTCTCGTCTTCCTGACGGCGCCACTTGGCATCATCGGCGCCTCGCTTGCCCTCAACGTCTTCGATCGGCCCTTCGGCTTCGTCGCGCTGCTCGGCCTCATCGCGCTTGCCGGCATGATCATGCGCAACACGGTCATTCTCGTGGACCAGATCGAGGCCGACGTCGCGAGCGGCCTGACGCGGCGCGAGGCCATCGTGGAAGCGACGGTGCGCCGGGCGCGGCCAGTGATCCTGACGGCGCTGGCGGCGATCCTCGCCATGATCCCGCTGTCGCGCTCCGCCTTCTGGGGGCCGATGGCCATCACCATCATGGGCGGGCTGTTCGTTGCCACCTTCCTCACCCTGCTCTTCCTGCCCGCGCTCTATGCCCTGTGGTTCCGCAAGCGCCTCGACGAGCGCGGCAGCAGCGAGGAGAAGCCACCGGCCGCGGAGGCACAAGGCACGCTGCCGCTGCCTGTCGCGGCGGAATAGCGGACGGGCGATCCGGGGAAGCGTCCTACGGCTCGGCCACCCGCCCGCCCGTCATCGGCTGCGGCACGCCCGTCGTCGTGGGGAAGCTGATCGGCAGGCCCCGCAGGCGCCGCACGGCCAGGAAGGCGAAACACTCCGCCTCCACGGCGTCGCCGCGCCATCCTGCCTCTTCCGCCATCACGGTCACGACGCGCGCCCGCTCCGTGATGGCCGCGACGAGAGCCGGGTTCCGCCGCCCGCCGCCGCAGAGCACGAGCCTGTCCGGTCGCCGCGGCAGCAGATCGAGCCCGCACCCGACGGCAGCGGCAGTGAAAGCGGTCAGCGTCGCCGCCCCGTCCTCCAGCGTCAGGCCGTCCGCCATCGCGGCCGTGAAATCGTAGCGGTCGAGCGACTTCGGATAGGGTGCAGCAAGATAGGGATGCGCGAGAAGCCGCGCGAGCCGCGTCTCGTCCACCCGGCCGCGCTGCGCCGCGGCGCCGTCCACGTCCATCTCGCCGGCGCCGTGCTGCTTCATCCAGTCGTTGAGCGGGCCGTTGGCCGGGCCGGTGTCGAAGGCGACAAGTGCGTCACCGCCGCCCCACCAGGTAACGTTCGCCACCCCGCCAAGGTTGAGCACGGCTGCCTCCGGGCCGAGCCCGCCGCGCCTGAGCAGGGCGGCGTGATAGCTCGCCGCCAGCGGCGCGCCCTGCCCGCCGGCACGCACATCGGCCGTGCGGAAGTCGAAGACCACGGGCACGCCGAGCATGCGCGCCATCAGCGCGCCGTCGCCGAGCTGGCGGGTGTCGCCCAGCCGTCCCGGCTGCGGCGCCCGGTGCAGCACGGTCTGGCCATGGAAGCCGACGGCCGCCACCTCCGCCGCAGAAAGGCCGTGGCGGGCCATGAAGGCCTTCACCGCCTCGGCCTGCGCGCGGGTGAGCGCCACCTCCGCCTCGGCCATGATCGCCGGCTCCGGGCCGGTGAAGTTCCATGCGCGCGCCGCTTCCACCGCCTGCGGCAGCAGGGCGCGCACCGCCTCGGGATAGGGCGCGAGCTCACAGGGGCCGAGCGCATCGATGCGCTCGCCATCGGTGCGCACCGCGGCGATGTCGATCTGCCCGTCGAGGGCGGTCCCCGTCATCAGGCCGATGGCCCAGACCGGCTTCGCGTCCATTCTCGCCCCTTCCCTGCTCGGCTTGCGTCGGCGGCCGTGCGCGGCCCGCCGGATCCTGCTTTTGCCCTGCCCGGCGCCGTCCTGTCCATGCCGCCGCCCTGCCGGCGCTGAGACCGGCGCCGCGAATGCTCACATCACCAGGGTCAGGCGTTTGGCCGCACGGGTGATGCCGGTGTAGAGCCAGCGGCTGCGATGTTCGCGGAAGGCGAAGGATTCGTCGAAGAGCACGACCTCTTCCCACTGGGAGCCCTGCGCCTTGTGGACGGTGAGCGCATAGCCGTAGGTGAACTCGTCGAACTCGCGCCGCATCTGCGGCGTCAGCTCCTCCTCCCGCCCGTCGAAGAACTCCTGCGGCACCGAGACCTTGACGACGTGGCGCGCGTCCTCCTCGGACTGCACGCGCATCGTCACCACCTTCTTTTTCGAACGCGAGGTGGCAAATTCCTTGACGAGCCAGGTGCCGCCGTTGAGCAGGCCCTTCTGCTTGTTGTTGCGCAGGCAGACCAGTTTCTCGCCAGCCGCCGGCATCGCGTCCCGGAACCCCATGAGGTTGCGGATGCGATTGTTGTAGGCCCGGCGCGTGCGGTTGAGGCCGACGAGTACCTGGTCGGCGCGCATGACGGTCTCGGCATCGATGTCGCGCTTGCCGATGATGCGGCTCTCGCCATAGGTGCCGTGCGGCAGACTCTCGCCCTCGCGCACGGCCATCGACATGCGGATGATGGGGTTGTCGCGCGCCTGCCGGTGCACCTCCGTCAGCATCACGTCGGGCTCTGCGTCGGTGAAGAAGCCCCCGCCCTTGACAGGCGGCAGCTGCGCCGGGTCCCCCAGCACCAGCACCGGCGTGCCGAAGGACAGAAGATCCCGGCCGAGTTCCTCGTCCACCATCGAGCACTCGTCGATGACGATGAGCGCGGCCTTCGCCGCGGGGCTTTCCCGGTTGAGGACGAAGGTCGGGCTTTCGCCCTCGCTCTCTCGTGCGCGGTAGATGAGACTGTGCAGGGTCGCGGCGCCGGGGCAGCCCTTGGCCCGCAGCACAGAGGCTGCCTTGCCCGTGAAGGCGCCGAAGATCACGTCCCCGTCCACGCCCTCGGCCAGGTGGCGGGCCAGCGTCGTCTTGCCCGTGCCGGCATAGCCGAACAGGCGGAAGACCTGGGTGTCCCTGCGGCGCAGCCAGGCGGCGACGGCGGCGAGCGCGTCGTCCTGTTGCGGCGACCAAGCCATGGCAGCATCCTTCCTTCCGTCGGCGTCAGCCCGGGCCGCGGCGCATGGCCGCCGCATTCCGGGCTTTTCTGGTCATACTGGATCGTGCTGATTCGCAACCGGGACGTGACCCATGCGCCCTGCCCGCCTGCCGTTGCTGCTTCTCCTTTCCGCCCTCGCGCTGGCAGCCGCGCCCCTTGCGTCCGCCCGGGCGCAGGAGAATGCCCGCGAGGAGGCGGCGCGCCGCGCAGCCGCCCTGAAGTCCCTGCCGCAGAACGCCGCCAAGCGCTTCTTCGGCACGCAGACGACCCCAGCCCCGTTGCCCGCCCGTGCCATCGGCTTCTATTCGCGCGGCTGCCTGGCCGGGGCTCGGGCGCTGCCCATCGACGGCGAGACCTGGCAGGTGATGCGCACCTCGCGCAACCGCAACTGGGGCCATCCGGCGCTCATTGCCTTCCTCGAGCATTTCGCGTCCCGCGTGCCGCAGATCAACGGCTGGCCGGGCCTGCTCGTCGGCGACATCTCGCAGCCGCGCGGCGGGCCGATGCTGACCGGGCACGCCTCCCACCAGATCGGCCTCGATGCCGACGTGTGGCTGACGCCGATGCCGTCGCGCCGCCTCTCCCTCGCCGAGAGGGAGGAGATCCCCGCCACCAATGTCGTCGCCCGCGACTGGAACGACATCGACCCCGCCGTCTGGACAAAGGCGCACACGGCGCTCATCCGCGCCGTGGCGAAGGAGCCGGCGGTGGAACGCGTCTTCGTCAACCCCGCCATCAAGAAGGCCCTCTGCCGGGAGGCGGGGCAGGACCGGGCCTGGCTCTCCCGTGTCAGGCCGACCTACGGCCACAACTACCACTTCCACATCCGCCTCGCCTGTCCGCGCGGCGAGAAGGACTGTCGCCCGCAGACGCCGCCGCCGAAGGGCGACGGCTGCGGCAAGGAGCTCGACTGGTGGTTCTCCGACGAGGCCCGCAACCCGAAGCCGACGCCTCCCGCCCCGCCGCTGACGCTGGACGACCTGCCGGCCGCCTGCCGCACGGTCCTGGTGGCGCGATGAGGCTCAGAAGATCGAAAAGGCAGCGGCCAGTTCCCGCAGCGCCAGCAGCGAGATGATGATCCCGACCGCGACCATCAGCGGCTCCGGCCGGACGCGCTTGACGAGATAGCCTGCCAGCGGCGCCGCCAGCACGCCGCCGGCGATGAGGCCGGCCACGCTCCAGAGGTGCGCGCCGCCGAGCTGGCCGAAGAACGTCGCCGAAACGGCCCCCGTGACGAAGAACTCCGAGGTGTTGACGGAGCCGATGACCTTGCGCGGCGCATGGCCGGAGCCGATCAGCGTCGAGGTGACCATCGGCCCCCATCCGCCGCCGCCGATGGCGTCAAGGAAGCCGCCGACCAGGCCAAGCGGCGCAGCACCCGCAGGCGACACGTCAGTGCCCCGCGCCGAGCGCGCGACGCGCAGCAGGATGAGCCCGCCCATGACGAGAAGATAGGCGGCGACGAAGGGCCGGATGGCGCTGCCATCCACGTTGGACAGGACGAAGGCGCCGAGGCTGCCACCCGCCGCCCCCGCGAGCGCAAGCCGTACGAGCAGGCGCCGGTCGACATTGCCGTGCGCCAGGTGCGACATGCCGGAGACGGCCGTGGTCGCCAGCTCCGCGGTATGTGCCGCCGCGCTCGCATGGGCCGGCGGCAGGCCCAGGGCCAGCAGCGCCGATGTCGAGATGAGACCGAAAGCCATGCCGAGCGCTCCGTCGACCAGCTGGGCGCAGAAGCCGACGAGCGCAAGAAGAACGAAATCCGAGACCATGTCCCCCCGCTGCTGCCCGGCGCGGCCGTCGCCCGCCGCGCCGGCAGCACCTTACCGCAGGCGCCCATGGGCTCAACAATCCGTTAAAATACGAATACTGCGTACGGTTCCGTCTTATGCGCCGACAGCAAGCCCCGTCGGGCAGGACACGCCGGTGCCACCCAGACCACAATAGCCGCCCGGATTCTTGGCGAGATACTGCTGGTGGTAATCCTCGGCGTAGTAGAAGGGCGGCGCGTCGAGGATCTCGGTGGTGATGGGGCCGTAGCCGCGGGCGGCAAGCGCCTTGCCATAGGCCTCGCGCGAGGCGAGCGCAGCCGCCTTCTGGGCCTCGCTCGTCACATAGATGCCGGAGCGATACTGCGTGCCGATGTCATTGCCCTGGCGCATGCCCTGGGTGGGGTCGTGGCTCTCCCAGAAGACCTTGAGCAGGCTCTCGAAGGAGATGGCGGCCGGGTCGTAGACGACGAGCACCACCTCGTTGTGGCCCGTCAGGCCGCTGCACACCTCCTCATAGGTCGGGTTCGGCGTCTCGCCGCCGGCATAACCGACTGCCGTCACGTACACGCCCGGCAGCGTCCAGAAGGCCCGCTCCGCGCCCCAGAAGCAGCCGAGACCGAACAGCACCTGCTCGGTGCCCGGCGGAAACGGGCCCTTCAGCGGCCGCCCGCTGACGAAATGGCGCTCGGCCGTCGGCAGCGGCGTCGCGCGCCCCGGCAGGGCCTCGCCCGGCGCCGGCATGGTCAGGCGCTTCGTGAAACCGAACATGCGGCATCTCCCTCGCGAAACAGGCACCGCATCATGTAGGAATGCGCCGGCACCGTCACGAGGCCGCAGGCCCTCAACCTTTCGTGACGGGCCTCAGCGGTCGGTCGCAAAGCCGATGGGCTCCGGCTTGCGCCGGCCGATCCACATGGCGAGGACGCCGATGACGAGCGCCACAACCCAGGTGGGTGCCGTGAAAAGCGTGAGCAGCACCGGATCCCACAGGAAGGGATGGATATGGCGCGCCACCGCCGGCTCGATGAGCGGGAAGCTCTGCGGCAACAGCGCGAAGAGCGTCGCCCCGAGCGGCGTGAAATCGAAATGCCCGTTGGCAATGCCGCGCGTGCTGTCGATGACGAATGACACGAAGCCGGCGACGATCACCAGAAAGCCGATAACCCGCAGGACAAACCGCATCTTCCACCCGTGAACACGTGAACAAGGCCGCCGCGGCGCGTCACCGCGCCTTGCGGGAGGCCGGCGACAGACCGGCCAGGCCGGTCGGGACCGCCCGCCTGCCTCCATCTATCCACGGGCGCGCCGCTGCGTGCAATCAAATCGAAGGGATCGGTGAATTGCCGCCGGAACGCCTTGCACTCGCCGCCCGACGGGCTATATAACCCGGCCGAACCGAACGTGTCCGCCCGCCCGCCGGCGGACACAGCGGGCCCGGAGAGGTGGCCGAGTGGTTGAAGGCGCACGCCTGGAACGCGTGTATACGGGAAACCGTATCGAGGGTTCGAATCCCTCTCTCTCCGCCACCTGCCCCCGCGAAATCGTTCTCCCGATCCGGCTGCGGCCGAATTTTTGCGTTGTTTTCGAGGGTTATGCGGGAGGGGCTGTTCACCGCCTTCGGGCGCGAGCATGCGAATTCGTTCTCTTGTGCCCCGTATTCTCCGGACCTGTTAACCGCGTCATTGCGGTTAACAGGCGTAATTGGTTGATTGCAAAAGGAACTTTTGGGGCAACTTCGCGACGCGTTTGCGGAATCCGTCCGCACGGGCGACCGGAACCCGCCTCGAATCTTCGCAGTTCACAAGTGATAGTCTTGGGCAAGGGTACTGTCATAAAGGTTCTTGATTGATATCGCCGACTCGATCGCGGCGCGGACAGAGGGTTCCTTGATATCCAAAACGCGATATTGCTCGCCGACCTTGGCGATCGCGTCGATCCGGCGGAAAACGTGACCGTGCTTTTCCGCGTAGGCCGCCAGTCCTCTCAGCTTGGGAATGGCATCGCCGAACTGCGTTCCGTGAGGATCGACAATGTCCGCCGCAATTGACCCGTCCGGCAGACGCGCAAAAATGATGAAGTCTGGCCGAACGATCTTGATTTCTCCGTCGTTCTCGTATGTGACGCCCAGTGAATCCTGACTGGCACGAGATGGGTTGCGGTACCACCCAACGACATCCGGTCGTTTCAGTTCTGCCTTGATCACGTCGGCTTCCCAGGAATTGAAGTCTTCCGGAAACAGCCCGTCAGTCGCGCACATCAGGTGGCGTTCGTATCGTGGTAGAGGTGTTTCGGTCCCGTCGGCCTCTCGAATGGTCGTGGGTTGCATCCAGGACTTCGGTTCGGCCAGATCGACGTCCAGCGGATGAGCGCTCATTTCCCTAAGCTGGCGATAGACTTCCTGTCGCTCATCGGAAAGTCCCCTGATTTCGACCCGGAATCTGGTCAGCCAGTCGTTGGCCAGTTTTTCGGCCTCGTCTTCGAGATAGGTCTTCACTCCCGGCACCATTCCGATGGCCGCGATGGTGACACGTGCCTCGATCAGTGCCGCTTCCAAGTCGGCCGGATCACCCTCGGATTTCGCCAGGGCCTCACAATATGTCGTCGCAAGATCCGGGCTGAGTACACGTCCTGCCCGACGGAATGCGTCATCAATGACGGCGAAGTCAGCGGCCTCGATGAAATCGTCGAAGGACATTTCGCCGGCATCAAGATCGACACCAACGGCGATGCCCTCGACCGTAAGCACGGCCTTGCGCGCTTTCGCGATCTCTTCCTTGTAGCGCTCCCTAGCGGCATTCAGCACCTTGTGCATCTCGGCGTGAGCCTTCTTGCCGGCGCCGGGCAAAAGCCCATCCGCTGCCAATTCGTGCGCCAGGGCGGTGAGGCGCTTGACCGGCTTGGCGTGTTTCTTCGGCAAGGCCTGCGAGGGAAGCGAGGTCAGCTTGTCCCAGACTTCCTTGGGGATGGCCGGATTCGGTTTCAACTCTTCGGGATTGACGAGCACGCGGCGGCCGGGCAGCTCCTCGCCCCCGTCGCCGCCCGACATGAGCGCCTTGGCGACTTCTGTCACCGACTTCTTGTCGAAGAGCGGCAACATGCAGTCGACGGCATTGAGCCTTTCGTTGCCCGCGATGCGCCGCGCAAGGGGTGTCCGGACCATCCGGCCGAGCAGCTGGGTAATATGCGTCCTGTCGCGCGCCGGGCGGAACGACACCATCACCTCTGCCCGTGGGCAATCCCAGCCCGTGCTGATCGCATCCTTGGCGATCAGCACCCGCACCCAGGTGGATTCCTGCACGCGTTCCGGCGAGATGTAGGGAATGGAATGGCGGCCAAAGGTCTGGGTGGTGTGGTCGCCGAACACATGCGCCACGGCATCGTCGGGCAGATCCGACCAGTGTTCGTAGATCGTATCGAGCGCGCGCCCGATCTCGTCGGGGTCGGGCGTATTCGGCACCTGGAGAACCATGAGCGGCACGACAGGATCGGCATCGCCCTGTTCCGCCGCATAGGCCTCCCAGGCAGCCGTGATCTCCTTCAACTTGTCAGTTCCGCGCCGCACCAGCACCGTGTCGAACTGGCCGACCTCGTTTGGCACGTCGAGGATGATCGTATCCTTCAACAGGCCCGATGCCTGCACCTTGGCCGAATCCACCACCACGTTGGGAAGGGTCGCGCGGTCGGTCATGTCGGCCATGGCCGCGTTGAACCGCTCGACCGTCGCCGAAATCCCCAGCACCACGGGGATGCCGGGCACCGAGCCCGAGCCGTTGATCAGGCGCCTGACGATGGTCGGTTTCTCGCCGCCATTCGCGCCGCGCATGCCTCGATGCGCCTCGTCAAGAACGAGGTAGAGCGTCAGATCAGGGTCTTCGATGGTGTTCTGGATCGTGTCCCAGATCGTGAAGGCCCGCGCATCCGGCATCAGGGGCACGCCGCCTTCGGTCTCTACCCCGGCATCGTCGGGGTCATGCCCGCGCACCAGAAGGCTCGTCTTGCTCAGCTTCTGGGTGTTGAGGAAATAGACCTTCCCCGGCTCCAGCTTCTCGCGCTGAAAGGTGTTCTGGACGATCACCAGGTCCGACAGGTTCAGCCGGTCGGAGGCCTCGCGCAGGCGGAAATGGGACTGCGCATTCAGCGAGGGGTCGTCGCTGAACCAGATCACCACGGCGCCGGGGTCGGCCTCGAAATCGAAATTGTCGTCGCCGTGAAACAGCGCCTCGAACACGGCCGCGGCCATCACGGTCTTGCCGGCGCCGGTGGTCGCGGTCAGCGAAAAGGCGGTCTTGCGCCCCCGTTCGCGCCAGAACATCGCCGCGTCCTTGAGGTTTTCCAGCACATCGCGGACAGCGTCTTCCTGGTAATCCTTGAGCGTGAACTTCATGCCTCAGCGCCCCATCGAAAAGCGGAAATTGGAAAGATAGGCCTCGTAGAGCCGGATCGGCTCGACTTCCGCCGGCAGGCGCCGCGCCACGGATTGAAAGCGCCGGTCGTCATCGGTGACGACATAGGCGATCTTCAACCCTTGCGTCCCCTCGACCGCGGCACAGAATTCGGCCGCGCGGTCGAGATCGGTGAGCAGGCCATAGGTATCGGCCACCGCCCAGCCCTGTTCGGGCAGCGTGTCGATGCGCCGGCCACGGGCGCCCGCGCGCAGCCACAGCAGGGGCGCGATGCGCCGGAGCGGCCGGAGACATCTCTCGTTCTCGCGGCGATCCCTGCGCATCACGCAGCGATGAGACGTGGCGGCTTCAGGATGCCTTCCGGTGATCGGTCGTGCGGATCGGGGCGCACAACCGTGAAAACCTCACCGCTCACGGGCGGGCCGACCGTCGGCGGCGCGACGAGAACCGCGGCGGCCAGACAGGTCTGGCAGCAATCCGCAAGATTTGGGCTGCCGTCCGCATTCGCGCAGCCTGCCGATTGATCGGCGCCATGGTCGTCCGCCATGTGATGATTGGCGCAGTGGCTTGCCGTGCCGGCGGCCTGTTGCTGGTGGATGGCGTGTCCGCCGGGGCCGGCATGTACCGGGACCTGCAGAACCAGGGCGCCGATGGCAAACAGCAGGATGTAGACCGCAAACTGGCGCAATCGACAGCATTTCGCCCCGAAGGCAGCTCGCGCCCGCCCGGTCATGCGCCACCTTCCTTCCCGGCGGCACGCCGGGTCCGTGCGATGTCACGTTCACGTCGCGCGCCACCCGACGCCGCGAGACAGCCCCGCTGACGGAGGCAAGCCGCCTCGGCGAAGTGCTGTTTCGGATCATTCGCAAGCCGGGCGGTCATGTCGTCAGCCCCGTGTCAGATTTCCCGCGGACCGAGGAATCGCCCGAAGCTCCGGGTGGTCGGGCCGAACAGGAACGCTTCATAGGGCTCGGGATCGACGCCTGGAAAATCCATGCCGGGCGAGCCGGCGGGCATTCCAGGAACGGCTAGCCCTGTCGCGTCAGGCCGCTCGGCCAGAAGGCGACGGATCGCCGCGGCAGGCACATGGCCCTCGACCACATAGCCGCCCACCTCGGCGGTGTGGCACGATGCCAGTTCGACCGGCACGCCGAGCCGCTGCTTGAGGCTGTCCATGTCGGTGGTTTCCACCACCCGCACCGGGAAGCCTGCGGCCTCGATATGCGCGACCCAGCTATCGCAGCAGCCGCAGGACGGATCCTTTGTGACGCTCACCAGAGGCAGCGCTTCAGCATGCCCCCGGCCGATTGTAGACAGCAGCAGGGGAAGTGCGCCGGCAGCGGCCAGAATGGCGCGCCGGCTGATGCGGTGATCGTTTCTCATCGTCAAACCTCGCTTCATGGATTCATTGTCTCCCCGTCACGGTCCATGTGCGGCGCACAATGAGGTGAGCAGCGAATCGAAGGCCTGGCACCGACATCACAGCTTCACCTTCCGCAAACGCGCGGCATTGGCGATGACACTGACCGAGGACAGCGCCATGGCGGCGGCGGCGATGATCGGCGACAGCAGGATGCCGAAGAACGGGTAGAGCACCCCGGCCGCGACAGGCACGCCGAGCGCGTTGTAGATGAAGGCGAAGAACAGGTTCTGGCGGATGTTGCCCATGACCGCTTCCGACAGCCGGCGGGCGCGGACGATGCCGGTGAGATCGCCCTTGAGCAGTGTGACGCCCGCGCTTTCCATCGCCACGTCGGTGCCGGTGCCCATCGCGATGCCAACGTCCGCAGCGGCCAGCGCCGGCGCGTCGTTCACCCCGTCGCCGGCCATCGCCACCACCTCGCCCGCAGCCTTGTGCCGCTGCACGACCGCGCTCTTCTGATCGGGCAGAACCTCGGCCTCGACCTCGTCGATGCCGAGCTGGCGCGCGACCGCCTTGGCCGTCGTCCAGTTGTCGCCGGTCAGCATGACCACGCGGATGCCTTGCTCCTTGAGGGCGGCCAGCGCCTCGGGCGTCGAGGGCTTGACCGGATCGGCGATAGCGAAGATGGCAGCGACGCGGCCATCCACCCCCATGAAGATCGCGGTTGCGCCGTCCTCGCGCAGCCGGTCGGCCTCATCGGCCAGCGGCGCGACATCGACGCCCTGCTCGGCGAGGAACTTGGCATTGCCAAGGGGAATGCGCATGCCTTCGACCACCCCCAGCGCGCCCTTTCCGGTCGGCGAGTCGAAATCCGCGACCGGCGCCATCGCGATCCCGCGTTCCTCGGCGGCGCGCACGATGGCGAGAGCCAGCGGATGCTCGCTCGCCCGCTCGACGCTGGCGGCAAGCCGCAGCGCCTCGTCCTCGGTGAAACCCGCGGCCGGAACAATGGCGGTGACGGCGGGCCGGCCCTCGGTCAGCGTGCCGGTCTTGTCGACGATGATGGTGTCGACTTTCTCCATGTGCTCCAGCGCCTCGGCGTTCTTGATCAGCACGCCGGCCTGCGCCCCACGCCCGACGCCGACCATGATCGACATCGGCGTCGCCAGCCCCAGCGCGCAGGGACAGGCGATGATGAGAACCGAAACCGCCGCGATGAGACCGAAAGAGAAGCGCGGCTCCGGACCCCAGATCGACCAGGCGATGAAGGCAAGCACCGCGACCACGATCACCGCCGGCACGAACCAGCCCGACACTTGGTCGGCGAGGCGCTGGATCGGCGCGCGGCTGCGCTGCGCCTCGGCGACAAGCTGGACGATCTGCGACAACATGGTGTCGCGGCCAACTTTCCGCGCCTCGATCACCAGCGCGCCGGACTGGTTCATGGTGCCGCCGATAGCCTTGGCACCAACCTCCTTGGTCACCGGCATCGACTCGCCCGTCACCATCGATTCATCGACGGCGCTGCGGCCCTCGATCACCTCGCCATCGACCGGCACCTTCTCGCCGGGCCGCACCCGTAGGCGGTCGCCGACATGGACGCTGTCGAGCTGTACCTCCTCCTCGGTCCCGTCGTCACGAATGATCCGCGCGGTCTTGGGCGCGAGGTCGAGCAGCGCGCGGATCGCGCCGCTGGTGCTCTCTCTCGCACGCAGTTCCAGAACCTGGCCGAGTAGGACAAGGACGGTGATGACCGCCGCCGCCTCGAAATAGACCGCCACCGACCCGTCATGCTGCCGGAACTGGTCAGGAAAGATGCCGGGCGCGAGCGTCGCCAACATGCTGTAGATCCAGGCAGCTCCGGTGCCCATCGCGATCAGCGTGAACATGTTGAGGCTGCGGTTGACGAGCGATTGCCAGCCACGCTGGAAGAATGGCCAACCGGCCCACAGCACCACAGGCGTCGCCAGCAGCATCTGGATCCAGTTCGAGGTCCGCTGGCTGATGAGGTGGTCCAGACCAAGAAGATGGCCGCCCATCTCCAGCACGAACACCGGCAGCGTCAGCACCAGGCCGATCCAGAACCGGCGCGTCATGTCGATCAGTTCCTCGTTCGGCCCGGCCTCCAGGCTGACCAGCACCGGCTCCAGCGCCATGCCGCAGATCGGGCAGGAGCCGGGGCCGACCTGCCGGATCTCGGGATGCATCGGGCAGGTGTAGATCGTCCCCTCGGGCACCGGCTCGGCCCGTTCCGTCGCGGCGGCAGGGTCGAGATAGCGTTCCAGGTCGGCCAGGAACTTCTCCCGGCACCCGGCCGAGCAGAAGTAATAGGGCCGACCCGCGTGCTCGGCCTTGTGCGCGGTCTTGTGGGGATCGACCATCATGCCGCAGACCGGGTCCTTGACCTTGTGGGCACTGTCCGCTGCGACAGCCGCGTGCCCCTGCTCATGGCCGTGGGCCGCATGATCGTGGTGCTGATGATCGTGTTCAGTATTGTTGGTCATTTTTACGCCTCCTCGGCGTCTCGCCCTCGGCCTTGCGTTCGCCGTTCTGCGCTTTCCAATCGCTAGACGGTCAAGAGGTGACTGGAAGCTGGAAAAGTATCGCCGTTTAGTGATTCCCATGGAAATTTCGAACGTTGGTCTGTTCTGGCGCGGCATGTGACCGCATGATGTCAATGTCGGCTGCAGTCTCCTCGCCATCGAGGCAGTATTCCTCCACCTGCAACGTCGAGAAGTAGATGTTGAATCGCTCGCGCAGGAGATGGTTCGCCTGCCGCAGCACCCGCTCGCCGTCTTTCCAGTTGCGAACGCAGATGTGGCTCGAGAAGACATTGCGCCCGGATGTCAGGCTCCAGGCATGGACGTGATGCACATCCGTCACCCCCTCCAATTGCCGGATGGCCGTGATTGCGGCCTCCAGATCCAGGTCTTCCGGCGTGCCCTGAAGCAGGATGTGCAATGCCTCACGCAGAATGCCCCAGGAAGCCCAGAGCAGGACGAGCCCGAAGGCCATGCCAAGCAGGGGATCAATGGCGAGGAAGCCCGTAAATCGGATCACCAGCGCCGAGATGATGATGAGGAAGCTTCCGACGAAGGTCTGGAGGATGTGCCAGTAGGCGCCGCGCATGTTCAGGTTGCCTTTCTGGCGTTCGTACAGCAGCCAGAGCGCGACAAGCTCGGTGGCGATCCCGCCGGCAGCGGCAAACAGCATCGGTGTCGTGGCCAGTTCGATCGGCTCCATGAGACGCATCGCGCCCATCCACAGCACGAAAAGAGCCATCGCGACGAGAAACAGGCCGTTGAAAAGGGCGCCGAGGATCTCAGCCCGGACATAACCGAAGGTACGTGCCGGGCTGGATTTCCGTTCAGTCAAGCGAAGCGCGACCAGTGCGATGAGCACGCCGCCCACGGCAGAGAAGGTGTGGAAGGCATCGGAGATGACAGCGACGGAGCCCGTCCAGATGCCGATTCCCAGCTCGACTACAAAGTAAAGGCCGGTGAGCCACAGCCCGAGATGACAAGCGCCTTGCGATCGCCGCCCGGGGGCATGTGACCGGCATGGCCGCCGTGAGACATCGACATGAGTCCGCCTCCTTGTTGCTGAGGGAGAACGCCGGCATCCGACGTCCTCTGCCTGGCCTATGCGCTGACCGCGAATTCGGTCATCATGCCGGTCTCAAGATGCGGCATGTGGTGGCAATGCAGCATCCAGCGCGCGGCCTCGCCGGCGTCGAGCGCGATATCGACCATCGACATCGGCGGCACATATACCGTGTCGCGCAGCGCGCCCCGGACTGCACGTCCGTTCAGTCCGACGACCTGGAACACATGCCCGTGCAAATGCATCGGGTGGCCCATCATCGACATGTTGTGGAAGGACAGCACGACCCGCTCGCCGCTGCGTGCGGCAAGCGCGCGATGCTGGCCCCAGACGGCACCGTTGATCGTCCACACATAGGGCTGCATCGAACCGCCCAGCATCACAATGTGGCTGCGGTCCACCGGCCGATCCGGCAAGGTGTCGACGGCGGTCAGTCGCGACTCCTGCGCAAGGTCGGTGTCGAAGGCGGGTGCTTCGCTTTCCGCCACGCCATCAATGCGCCGGATTTCGGCGCCCTGCGTGGCAAGAATCAGGCCGGTGCGCTCGCGCGCGCCCTCTCGCAGCGCGAGGATCGGCCAAGCGCCGCCCTCCTGCGGCAGGTCGATCTCGAGATCGAGTCGCTGGCCCATGGCCAAGCCGAACCGCGTGCCGGGGACGGGCTGAACGGCATGGCCATCGACCGCGACGAGCCGGGCCTGCGCTTCGCCAGTCTCGATCCAGAACACCGTTGCCGCGGCGGCGTTGATCACCCGCAGGCGGATGCGCCCGCCGCGCTCGACCTGCACCACCTCGGGATCCGAAAGCGTGCGGTCGTTGGCGAGATAGGCGTCCCAGTCGTAATCGTTGAGGTCCATCGCCATGCCGTCCATGGCGCCCATTCCCGTCATGCCACCCATGGCGCCGTGATCCATGCCACCCATCGGCATGTTCCCCATCGCGCCGTGGTCCATGGCCGCCATGCCGCCCATGACCGCGCCGTGGCCGCCTCCATGACCGCCGGCGGTCCCGTGGCCGCCAAGGATCTCGGCCATCACCTCCTCGGGTGCCTTGAACGAGAAATCATGCAGGAACAGCACCACCTCCTGCCGGTCGGCGGCGACATCCTCGGCGCTGCGCACGATCAGCGGTGCTGCCAGAAGCCGCATCTCGTGCAGCGGCACATGCGCATGCATCCAGTAGGTGCCGGGCAGCGGCGCAAAGTCATAAGCGCGCGTCTCGCCGGGTGCGAGCATAGGCAAGGGTATGTCGGGCACGCCATCCTGTGCGTTGGGCGGGATCTGGCCGTGCCAGTGGATCAGCGTTTCAACATCGAGATCGTTGCGCAGATCCACCCGGAACCGCGCGCCGGGGTCGAGCGTCAAGCCCTGTCCGGCCGGGCCGGCAAGGCCCCAAACGGTGGCGGCGCGACCGTCGATGTCCAGCACCCGGCTGGCGGCGTGCAAGGGCAGCGGGGCGATGCCCTGCGCTGACGCGATTCGGGGCAGATGCGCAGAGGCCAGCATGGCTGCGCCAGCGGCAAGAAAGCCGCGTCGTGAAAGGGTATTCATGGTCGTCTCCTCGGGACAGCTCGTCCCGTTCATCAAAACCGACAGGACGCCGCGGGCCTCGGCCCGGACGCGCGATCAGAGGAGACGGTGCTTGGGAGGTCGTTCGTTCAGTCCAGGTGCCCGACCGGCAAGCACTGCACCGGTGGGCAGGTCATGGCTGGCAGGCGCGTAATCGCTGCCAGAGCTGTCGCTCGGGGAGGTCAGGAAGACCGAAAGACCGGCGCAAAGCAGCTCACAGCTTCCGGTGTCGATCGATCCGCAGTGCTGTTCGCCATCACAGGAATGTTCGCTGCCGGCCGCAACCTGCATCATCTCGCCGACATGCACCGAGTGATCCGGCTCTGCGCTCAAGCGCGCCGCATGAGCGGAGGTCACCGTCGTCATGACGGCGATCGCGAGTACGGCAAGCATAGTGACGAGGCGCGAGAACATGCCGGAAAGATAGGCGCTGGTCACGGGAATGTCAATTACCTCCGGCGTCGCGCCTCTGGCAGAAATTCATCCTCGGCATGTAGCCAATAGAAATTCCTCGCCACCAATCATGCAACTCATGCGAAAAGAACTCCGTAATATCTTGTGGCCCGGGTTGCTCGTCGGAGGCCTGGTCATGGCGGTCTTCGCTGGTAGGCACTATGCCCAGACCGCATCCAACGCCGCGTCATCTGCAGAAGTCATCGAACAGGGCCGGCAGATCTATGCGGACCAATGTGCGTCCTGCCACGGTGCGCAGCTCGAGGGGCAGCCGGACTGGAAGACGCCCCTTCCGTCCGGGCGTCTCCCTGCGCCACCACACGATGCCGACGGCCACACGTGGCACCATCCCGATGACATCCTGTTCCGGATCGTCAAGGAGGGCACGGCCGCCATCGTCGGGGGCGGCTATAAGAGCGACATGCCGGGCTTTGCCGTCCTCAGCGACGCAGAGATCCAGGCTGCGCTCGCCTATATCAAGAGCACCTGGCCGGAGCGCGAGCGGACCTACCAGGAGAATGTGTCGCAAGCACGCTGAGCGCTGATGGCACCTTCGGCATGGAGCTTCGCTGCAGGCCGGAGCTGCCCGTGCGACCGGCTGCTCAGTTTTCCGAGGCCCACCCGGTGACAGTTGTGGCTGCCGGACAGAAGCGGCATATTTGGATCAACCCGATGGCGACACCTTTGGGAGCGATGTTCGTGGGATTATTCATGGATTACTTGGCCTTTGAAGCGCGCCCGATCATGGCGCAGCGTCGGGTTTCCCCTCAATGAACAATCCCGGCTCCAGTTCATCGAAGCGGGTTCAAGACCGCACGGAGCGGCTCAACAAGAACTGCTTCTGCGTTACACTGGACCTTCCATCGCTGCGCGAGGCGCTGGAGCAGGAGGCAGGTGAGCCGGCGTTCTTCGAGACGTTCATCGGCCCCAAGACCCACCTGTTCTCGCACGTGCCGGTGTTCCTTTCGGCCACCACCGTCAATGAGATGCGCGCGATCGCAGTGGCTGTGGAGACCACCGCCCAACTCGAGGCATACAAGACCGCGGTCCTCTCCTGGGCGCCGGAAATCGCGTGGGGGGATCACGGCCCGCTCGGGGCATTGATGGGCTACGACTTTCATCTCGGCGAAGACGGCCCCCGGTTGATCGAAATCAACACCAACGTCGGCGGCGCGTTTCTCAATGCCTTTCTTGCACGAGCGCAGCGCGCGTGCTGCGCCGAAATGGATATCCCCCGGCGCTGCCATCGTTCGAGGACGCGGCGTTTCGCATGTTCCAGAACGAATGGATTCGGCAGCGGGGAACGGGCACGCCGCAACGCATCGCCATCATCGATGACAATCCGCCGGAACAGTACCTTTATCCCGAGTTCGTGCTCGCGCGGCAAGTTTTGGCGGCACGAGGGGTAGACGCGGTCATCGCCGACGCCGATCACCTTAGCTACGACGATGGTCAGCTCAGCGTCGACGGAAAGACGATCGATCTCGTTTACAACCGGGTCACCGATTTCGCCTTTGATCAGCCCGAGCACAAGGCATTGCAGGAATCCTACCGTGATGGCGCGGTTGTCGTAACGCCGAATCCGCACAACCACGCGCTCCTTGCCGACAAGCGCAAGCGCAACCTTTCGCTTCTTTCGAATTCCGCGACACTTGAGGCATGGGGGGTCGACCCGGGGATTCGGGCCGGGCTTGCTGCCGTTCCACGCACCGTTTTGGTCAATCCCGACAACGCTGATGCACTTTGGAAATCCCGCAAGGACCTGTTCTTCAAGCCGACAGGAGGACATGGTGGCAAGGCGGTATATCGTGGCGACAAGCTGACGAGAGTCTGGGCGGAGATCGCGGGAGGCGGATACGTTGCCCAGACGCTGGTCCGCCCCAGCGAGCGCATGATCAAGATCGACGAAATACCCCAGGCGCGCAAAATGGACGTGCGACTGTATACCTACGACGGGCAGGTGCTTTTGGTCGCAGCGCGCCTCTATCAAGGCCAGACCACGAACTTCAGGACGCCAGGGGGTGGGTTCGCCCCGGTGTTCGTGATCTAGAGCCAGAGCTGTCGAAGAAGTTGGCGTCGTCGGCCCTGAAATTTGTTCCTTAAAGATCAAATGCTTACGGGTGGAGAAGGTTCGACGTCAGACCCATCCCCTCCGCCACTTGCCCCCGCGAAAGCGTTCTCCCCATCTGGCTCCGGCCGGATTTTCTCGTTGTTTTCGAGGGTTATGCGCGATGGGCTGAGCACTGGCCCCCGGTTCAGGAGGCCCGGAAGCGGTCTCTACGGGGCGATATTCTCCGGACCTGTTGACTGGACGTGCAAAGGTTCAGTTCATGCAAGATGTTGAAATATCATCGTTTCGGTCGATGCAAGGCTGTTGACTTCGACGACGGGGGCTGCCCGTCGAGATGGAACGGAGATCGAACCTTCGCCGATGAAGCGATGCGATCGGAGGATCAGGCAGGGTTGCTTTCAGCACTCCTCCAGTCATTCCGTGTCGCGAATGTCGCCTTCGCCGATCTCGATACTGGGCGCGCCAGTTGCCAGCCATGAGACCAGCGCAGCGCAGGTCGCCGTGACCTGGTTCGGCTTTCGCAACGCGCATTCCCATATCGTTGCCACGCGCCACCCATCTGCCACCAGCGCATCGCATGTCGCACGATCACGCCTGACATTCGCGGCGAACTTCTCTGCCCAGAACTCGGGGCGGGTCGCGGGCGTGGTCGCATAGCGGCAGCCTTCGTGACGGTGCCAGAAGCAGCCATGCACGAAGATGACGGCCCGGTGCTTCGCGAGGATCATATCCGGCCGACCGGGCACACCCTTTCCATGCAGCCGATACCGGAAGCCGCGCGCGTGCAAGGCGCGCCTCAGCACCATTTCCGGCTTCGTGTCCTTGCCCCGTATCCCGGACATCATCCGCGAGCGGGTCTGCCTGTCGACGATATCTGCCATTTGCCTCCTGGCCTCTGCGTCCGGACCTGGTATACAGCCTGAAACCCGAATTCGAGAGGCCCCTGATTTGCCAGCCACTTTCGGCATCGTCGATCTGTTTGCCGGCCCGGGCGGGCTGGGCGAGGGATTTGCGTCCTTCGATTTCGGCGGCCACGCGCCGTTCCGGATCGGCATCTCGGTCGAGAAGGAGGCCTCGGCGCATCGCACGCTGACCTTGCGCGCCTTCCTGCGGGCATATCAGGCGCGTCACGGGGTGTTGCCGCAGGCCTTCATCGACTTCCACGCCGGGCTGATCCCCGAGCCCGACTGGAGCGCGGTGGATGCGGCGGCCTGGCGGCATGCGACGGCGGAGGCGCAATGCCTCGAACTCGGGACGGAACCGGCTGCCGCCGCCATCGATCATGCCATCGGTATGCTGCGCCGGGAGTTCGACGACACCATCCTGATCGGCGGCCCTCCCTGCCAGGCCTATTCGCTTGTCGGGCGCGCGCGGGCAAAGGGGAAGGTCGGATACGTCCCCGAGGAGGACGAGCGGCATTACCTCTTCCGCGAGTACATCCGCGTGCTCGACCGCCTGCGCCCCGCCGCCTTCGTCATGGAGAACGTCAAGGGCATGCTGTCCTCGACGGTCGAGAGCCGCCTTGTCTTCGAGATGCTGATGGAGGACCTCGCCTCGCTCGGCACCGGGCGGCGGCATCACTACGAGATGCGGGCGATCCGGGTGGCGGACGGCAGCGCCAGCCTGCAGGAAGCCGCGCAGCCTTCGGATTTCATCGTCCGCGCCGAGGAATGGGGGGTGCCGCAGCGGCGTCACCGGGTGATCATCGTTGGCATCCGTTCAGATCTGGCGGACAGGGCTACCGGGACGAGTGTACCGGTTTCCGGGGTGACACGGACTGTCGATGACGCCATCGGCATGATGCCGGAACTGCGCAGCGGCCTGAGCCGCGGTCGCGATGACCCGGCGAGCTGGCAACGAGAGGTCGTCGAGGCCGCCCGGTTGCTGGCAGGCATCCACCGGGGCAAGGAAGACGGGCCGCTGCGCGACGTCTTCTCCGCCGTTGCAAGGGGCCTGCAGAACGGGCTGCCGGCACCCCGCCAGTCGGCACGTCTCCCAGAGGGCTACGGCACATCGAACGACGAACTCCTCGCCTGGCTGGAGCGCCCTGCGTTGCGTGGCATAGCCCAGCACGAGACACGCGGGCACATGCCCTCGGACCTCGGGCGCTATCTGTTCGCTGCCGTCTTCGGTGCGGTGCGCGGTTACAGCCCGAAGGCTTCCGATTTTCCGATGTTGCTCAGTCCCGACCACCGCAACTGGCACAGCGGCGTCTTCAACGACCGCTTCCGGGTCCAGCTCGCCGGCGAGCCATCGACCACGGTCACGAGCCACATCTCGAAGGACGGCCACTACTTCATCCACCCCGATCCCATGCAGTGCCGCAGCCTGACCGTGCGCGAGGCGGCGCGCCTGCAGACCTTCCCGGATGACTACCTGTTCCTCGGCAACCGGACGCAGCAGTATGTGCAGGTCGGGAACGCCGTGCCGCCCTACCTCGCCCGCCAGATCGCCCAGCTTCTCTTGCGCGGCCTTTCCGGGCCACCGTCTTGCGAACCGCCGGGGACCGAAGCCTCTGCCATGGCAGCTCGCAGGCAAGAGATTTCGTCGGCCAAGACGCCCGCGCCCGAGAGTTTGCCGAGGAGATAGTCGAGTGCGTTACGTTCGCCCCGGTCAAGATGAGCGTGGCCTTCCTGAAGGGTTTCGAGCGCGGATTGCGACTTCGGTGAAAGCCAACCGCGCTTCCCGGCTTCCTGCCTCACTTTCCGGGCAGCATCCGCCACGCTCGAACCTGGCATCGAGCGCTTGTCCTCGAGTGCCTCAACCTGCTTGTCGTCTTCTGATCGCCTGCTAGGTGCAGCGTCGGGGCCGTCCAGGACCCCCAATGTTCCGCCTCGAGTGGTGGCGGACTGATCGGGCACGCCGAAGACTCCGTCGAGAAAACTGGCGAGGTCGCCCGGCGGCAGGTCCGCAAGGGACCTGATCTCGTTGCGGACCCGGATGCGGAGGATCGCGCGACGCATGATGTCCTCCATGGCCCCCTTGCCATGATGGCGCGCAGCGCGGAGCCAGGCCTCTGCGACCGCAAGGGCAAGAACGTGATCGCCCCCGATGCTCGGTCGCTCGGTAATCTGCACGAGGGCATCTTCGGTCAGCGCATCGAGCAATCCCCAGCGCTCGGGATGCCCAGGCCCCCGGTCGAGTGCACGGCCACGCATCCAGAGCCTTTGGAAGGTATTGCGCACACCTCCGGCATAGCGCTCTGTCGAGTTGCCGAAGCGCCAGTAGGTGATGTCCGGGGCCATGACAGCGGCAACAAAAGCCCAGACATCATCCCGGAGGGCCTCGCCGGTAGTGAAGAGGTCGGATCGAGCAAGCCAGGCGGCGGCCTCGGCATCAAAGCCGGCATGGGACTGCCGGGCGCCCTGCTGTCCAAACCCATGTTTCCGGGCAATTGCGACGAGCTCTTGCCGCACGGATGCGAGGGATCCTGCAGGGACGGGTGCGCCGCCCGTCGCTGCAAAGCGTACCTGATCAGGAAGGTCATCGGAGCGAAAGCCGGCCCAAGCTGATGGTCCATGCTCGAGAAACCTGCGAACGATGACGTCGCAGGCAGGTCCGGGCAGTCTTGGAAGCAGAAACGTCATTCCGGAACTCCCGGCTCTGCGAGCGCAAGCATGGTTGAGCGGAAGACGCCCGGACGGCTTTCGAGTACGGAACGGATGAAGGAAGCGTCCTTGCCTGGCCACGCCTTGCGCAGCCACGTTGCGGCCTGAGCACCGAGCGACCCTGGCTCCGCCGCATCCATCATCGTCTCGGCTTCGGGGTCGGCAAGAAACCGCTCGCAGATCTGACACATGACATCGCCAAGAAGGAACTGGATCGTGACCGGGTCCTCGTCCTCGATCCGCTGAAGGGTCTCGGCGGACTTCGCGTTGAGGTAAAGACGAACCGCTCCGTGGAAATCGCGCGTCCACTCCCCCGGCGACCAATGCAGGTGCCACGGCGCAGCACCCGCTATTCCGCCAGCGAGCATCTGCGCGAGGTCCACCGTCTCGATCGGGAAGCGTGGCTCCTCGCCCTCGAGCCTGACCCGAATATTCTCCGACCAGAGCCGGTCACCGGGATGGACGGGCGACAGCGCCGAGGCCTCTGCGGGGGCATTCGCCAGAAGGAACTCCGTCTGCAGGTCGAGGACCATCGAAAGCCGGCGGCCCTCGATGGTCTGCTCGAACTCCCAGGAGGTGTCCCCCGAACGAAGTTCCCGACGCGTGCGGGAAAGGACCTGGCGGGGTAGCCTGCCCTGACCCGTCCCGATCCTCACCGAGGCCGCCGCGGCGAGATGATCGGCCGGGATGCCGAGGTCGGACGCTGCCAGTTCGAGATTCAGTCGCAGCGTCCTTCGAACTCGGAGGTCGCTGGCGCTGTCCCAGTGAGGAAGGAACTCGCCCGCGGCGGACCATTCGGCACCGTCCAGAGAAATCTCCCATGCGGAGGCTTCCACGGCCGAATCGGAAAGCGTGAGGAACGGAAACGCAACCCGACGCTTCATGTTCCGGCCTCCGGAATGACGTCAGCATCGGCCGTCACCGCGCAATCTTCCGGCACACGGACACGGATCTCGAACCGTCCTTCCCGGCCGCCAAGGTCGATGGTGTCGCCAACGGCTTCCGCATTTCCGTCCAGCCACCTTACCGACAGGACGTCAGGCCTGCCGACGGTGTCGTCGACTGATCCAAGCGTCGTGCCTTCCACTGCCACGGAGGCCGAAGCAATCAGCTTCGCACCACTTCGCAGCGCGTCCTGCGTCACCTCGGTGAGGAAGACGGCAATCCGTCCGGCATCGCCAGCCTCGAGGCGCTGAAACACGGGACGACTTGCCCGCGCCCTCGAGGGTCGCCCGCCTCCCGAACCTCCCGAACTGCGACGCCGCCCTGCGCCGTCGCCCCCGACGTTCTCGAGCACAGCCCCAAGGCGCCCGGCAAGGCGGGCAAGCGGTGGGCCGGATCCGTCCCCCGGCCTGCGCGAGATCGGCTCCATGCCCATTCCGGAAGCGATTTCCTTCAGGCGCTTCAGCGCGATGTTGACGTAACGCTTCTCGTTGCCTTTCGGCAGGTTGTCGGGAACCCAGTCGTCATGGGCCGGCGGCTCGGCATCCGCAAAGGCCTGCTCTACCTCATCCTCGTCGCTGGCGATGAACACGCCTGCCCATTCCAGCCGCGCGTCGGGGTGTGGGTTGCCCTCGAGATACTTCACGACGAGCTCGACAGGCCGCATCAGTGCGATGTGGTGCATCTGCTCCGGGACAAGCCGGACGTCCTCATCCGCAGTCAGGTAGCGTCTCGGCGACCGCGGGCCCTTCTCGATCGCGAGCGTGCCGAGGAACTTCTGTGGCCTCTGGGACTCGATCCGCCGAACATCGTTCCCCTTGCGGGCCCGCGCCGCGCTCATCGCCTTGCACAACAGATCGAACGGGGCGAAGTCTTCAGGCGTCGGAACGGGTATTTCCCGATCCTCCACCATCACCCTGCAAGCAAACCGGTGCATGGCGGGAGCGTTGCGCATGATCCGCGGCCAGAAGTTCCAGAGCAGTGTCTCGATGATCCGGTTTCCGGTTGCCGTCAGATCGCCCTCGTCGGTCTGGAACCCGAGGATCATGATCGTGGTCCCCGATCGGCCGGGGCCGCGTGCCGGCAGACCGATATGACCGGCAAGAGCCGAGGCGGCAGCACCCGTTGCCGGATCGGCGATCCCGTCCGCCGGATCCCTGACGCCCCACCAGTGACGGCCCGTGAAGCGCCTCCTCATCCCGTTTTCCGGCTTCTCGAATGAGCGGCCGACATGACATGCCATCAGGCGCCGCCCCTCCGGACCGGCTCCGTCGGGCAGCGTATCGACGATGATCGTGCTGCACGCGCTGGCGCGATACAGGGCGACCTTGCCGAAGCCGTAGGTACCGCCCCCCTGTTCGGTGTCCCGAGCTGTGCCGATATTGCGAAGGAAGTCGATGAAGTTGGTCTGTCGGGTTCCTACAGGGATCCGGTCCGATCGTGTCGGGCCGCCAAGGCCGACAGTGCCGAAGTCGCAGATCTCGAGAACGACAGCCCTCTCGGCCTCGAGGAAGGCTGAAATCGTTGCGGACGACCCGGGTTCCTCGGGTATCTCGGCAAGGATGAAGCTGCGAAGGCCGTCGCGCTGGGTGTCCGAGAGAGTCCGCAGCCTGATCAGGATCTCGGGCCCGACGCCCGGTCGCGCGGCGTCGGCAATATTCTGGACCGCTTCCCGGATGACCGTCTGCAACGGATCAAGGGTTGGCGCACCGAGCAGACGGCGAAAGTTCTCGCCGATGTTTCCGGTCGAACCGTAGGGCTCGGAATGGAGTTCGAGCGGGCGCAACGTCATCCAGACAGCTCCCTTAGGAGCGAGGCGAATTCCTCCGGCGGGCATTCTGCGTCAGAGGCATGACCGAGATCGATTCGGTAGGTCGCATCGACGATGCCTGCTGGGATCGCTCCCCCGACAAAGCTCGAAGGCGCTATCCGGGGAAAACCCGGGCCGACATGATAGAGGCGCTCTGCCTCCGCCCTGAACGCAAAACGGTTCCATGCGGCGTCATGTACGTCCGTGCATCCGACCGCCGCGAACATCGCCCGCAGTCCCGCGGGGTCATCGGCCCGCAGCAACGCCCTGTCTCCAAGCGAAGCCACTGTGAGAAGCCCGCCCTCGACCGCTTCGAGGACCAGATGCGCAAGGTACAGAGACCCGCCCGCAGGCGGTTCCAGCTGATCGATCCCGTTTATGGTGACCTCGCGAACCCCTGCGCCGAGCGATGCCTTGACCTCGAGCGAGGTGTCTCCGGCCCGGAAGTCGTGCCGATCTCCGGCCGGTCCGCGCCAGCAGCGCCAGGCCGAGGGCGAAATGTCGAGCAGCCGGTTCAACACGACCAGCTCCGCCACGAGGCCGACAACCCGCGATCTGTCCAGCTCTCTCCCCACTGGTGGGACGAGAAGTTCGCGGAAGTCATCGAGCGCACCAGCCACTGCCGCGACCCCGTCCTTCCGGTCGGCCAGCCGGCGGACGATGTCATCCACGACCTCGCCGAACACGGCTTCGAGATCCGGCGACATGCAGATGACATCGAGAAACCGGATCGCGCGTTGCCCATGCGTGAGGGTTGTCAAGCTGATCTTCAAGGCACTGCCCGTCGCGAGAGCATCGATCTTCTCGCCCGCGGCAAGCGGCACCAGCAGCCGCGCCTCCCCGCCGGGGCCAACGGCAAGCCGGACGGGCCCCGTCTTCGTCATTGCGTCAAGAGGCAACGAGGGGATGCCGAGACCATCTCCGTCGATGTGCTCTGCCCGAAGGACATTCCAGCGTCCCTGCGGCGGGCTCTCCTGCTCGGGTCTAGACACCTGCCGCCTCCGTCTGCGCGGCCTCCTCTGCCTCGATCTCGGCAACTTCCTCGGCCGACAGCAGCTGCAGCTCCACCGAGACGAAGTTCCCGCCCTCCGTGACCGAGCCAGGGAAGACCATCCCGATACCGAGCACGTCATGCACGGCATCGAGCGGAACTCTCAACTGGCTCTCGCGCTCGGGGCGCGAGTCCCGCGCGATGGGATAAAGCAGGAGCAGCGGAACCTGTCCCAACGCGTCCAACCTCGCCGCCTTCAGTTCCTCCCAGCTTCCGTTGCCTCCGACAGCGTCAGCACAGTCGAAAACCACATCGCGTCTCGACATGAGTGCCTTGATGTCCGCGATCCCGTTCGTGTCCTTCAACCTCGCGCGGTTGACCGTCCTGACGGAACCGATCGTACCGAGAGGAGCATCGGAATCGCGACCGCGGCCGGACTCGACGATACCGATGTTCCATGATGAAAGGCGCGGATCCGGCCCGTCGATGAACGGCACCAGCATGGCAGGCAGCAGGTCCGCCTGGGAGGACTCGACCGAATAGGCCTCGAGGAATCTGCGGACCGACGACCTCGGCACGTTGCGCCAGAGCTTGCGATCCCCTGCGTCCCGATCGCGCAGTCCAAGCGCCTCGATACGGCTGACAAGTTCGCTGCCTGCAGCCCAGTTCCTTTCGAGCAGTCCGGCGTCGGTGTGAGCAAAACGGAACGTCTGGCGATGGGTTCCCCAATAGCTGACAGCACAGCGCCTCGCGGCGCGCATCTTGTTTGCCGCCGTGATCGCCATGCCGGGAATTGCCCTGATCCGGACCGCCAGGTCCATCGGCGTGAGGTCGCGGAGCCGATACTGCTCGATGTCTTCCCTGATTTCCTGTTCGACGGAGGCAAGCGCCCTGAATCGCAGCTTGAGATCGCTCGGCATCCAGATCCGTGGAAGATCCTCGTAGCCGGGCCGATAGCCGAACCAGCGTCCCATCTGGAGGAGCGTGTCGTACTGGTTTGCCGTTCGCAGGAAGTAACTGACCATGAGGCCTTCGAGGGTCAGCCCCCGGGCAAGGATGGAGCCGCCGACCACGATGTAGGTCTTCGGCCCGCCGGAATAATCGATCCTGTCGTCGCTTGCGCCGTTCTCGACCGGGAACTCGATGCCGTCGAGCACCTCCGGCAGATACCGGAAGACATCTTCCAGTGTGACCGGCTTCGCATCAGTCAGGTCGTCCGGCAGTCGTCCCTGTTCCTCGTCCCAGACCCGACCGAGCCGGGATCCGATGTCCGATGCCGGATCGACAAGATCCTTGCGGTGCACGTCGACCCAGCCCTCGATCAGCGCTGCAACCCGCTCGTGCGCGCGAACGTAGGCTGATGTGTGCACCAGCATCGTCATGTGCTGGTCCCCATGTCCGCGGGCGCGCCGTGCGGCGCAGCACGCGAGGAAGTAGAGGATGGCGGCCTCGAGACTCGGCGTCATGGCAGGCTGGAAGGCGTCACGCTCCTTCCTGCTGCGCGGCTGCAGTCCCGCCTCGTCCTCATCCGGCACGTCGCGGATCATGTCGAGCCCTTCCTCGTCGGGCCGCACGTCCTCCGGGTCGACCGGTGTCTTCCCGAACAGACGCTCGGTGCCGAAGTACCTATCCGGTTTCGGCAGTGCCGTGATGAAGTCCCGTGGATAGAGGTCGTCGAGCTCCTGGCCGTCGACACGATAGGGGTTGATCAGCACATTCGCAAAGGGCGTGGCAGTGTAGCCAACATAGGTAACAGCCGGGAGAAGGCCGAGAAGTTCCCGGATGCGATGGTTGATGGCCGTCATGTCGAGCTCGCCCCGTGCCGAGTTCACGCTCGCCTGGTCGCATTCGTCGTCGATGACCAGGACCCGGAGCTGCTGCAACACGGCCGGCAATGTCTCCCGGATGGCCTTGCGCAATTCTCCGAGGGGCGAAACGTTCTTCTTGATGACGGCCAGCTGCGCCTTGTCGGAATGGGAGAGGAAACCACCCTGAGGCGGTGCGCGGAAATCCCTGTCCACTTCGTTCGACGTGAGCACCTGCCAGTTAAGCGGATTGCGCCGCACCAGGTCGGAATACAACCTGATCTGGGTCTGATGGCGCAGCTTGTTCGTCAGACCGGCGAGGACAATCACGGTGTCGTAGCCGGCGTCGAGTGCCTTGGCGATCACGGCCGTCATGTTGGCCGTCTTTCCTGACTGGACGTGGCCCACGACCAGTCCGCGGCAGGAGAACTGGCTCCTCGCCGGATCCCGCGGGTTCTCGAGAAGCGAGACCACCTCGTTCGAGGCGTCATCGATGCCGCGCACGTCGTCCTCGTGCCACTTCTTCTCGTTGAGAAGGAAGGACTTTACGGCAGGCCAGTGCAGGTCCGTCGGTCTCGGACCAAAGTACCATTGCGGTCGCTTCCTGATCACCGAGTGGCTGTGGAGAACCTCGATCTGTTCGAACTCTCGGGCAACATTCGCGGTCGCCTCGTCGATTTCAGCAGACAGATGAGCCGCAAGCCCGGGGGAGAGGAGGTCGAGTTCTGCGCGAACGGCAGCAACCGCGCTTTCGAGATTGCCATGCCGAGGCAGCGCCTGGCGAATGCGTTCAACCAATCCATCAACCTGAGGCCCCGGCACAATGCCCTCCCGACTGCAACGCTGGCAATGTCCAGAAGAACTGGATCAAGCCCAAACAATCACGCGATGAATTCGGGATCAAGTCGAGGATTGGACTGGAAGTGCCGAAAATGTCAGAAAGACTCCCGCTGCCCCTCCCACTCCTTCGGGAACCCGTCCATCAGCCGGGCCAAGGTCACATCCGGTCCCTGCCTTCCCTCCAGGATCGCCTCGACGATGTCCGGCGCGAGCAAGGTCAGCCGCAGAACGCGCGTCATGTAGGATGGCGCGATCCCCTCGCGCTCGGCGAGCTCCGCGATGGTCGCGAACTCGCCCGACTCGAGCATCCGCTTCCAGCGGAAGGCGCGGGCCAGTGCCTTGACCAGGGCGTCGTCGGGGCGGCGGGGCGCGGATGCGCCGTCGGGGAGTGCGATTGCCTTCCGCCCGCCGCGCTTCACGATGCGGAACGGGACGTGTAGTATCACCGTGTCGGGGATGAGAGTCTCGCCGGTCATGCAGCCGCTCCCATGTTTCCGGCCATCATCTCGCACGCAAGGTTGTCGAGGCCGTCGATGCGCAGCCGGAGGTTCAGCCCGTCCGTGCCGATGTCCACGCGCTCGACCAGCAGCGCCACAATGCGCGCCTGCTCGGCGGGGAAGAGTTCCTCCCATAGCGCGTCGAGCTGCTGCAGGGCCGCGCGGGCGTCGGCCTCGGAGATGTCGTCGGCGTGGGCCCGCGCCGCCTTCCACGTCCCCACAATGATCTCGGGCTGGCGGAGCACGGCGCGCAGCTGGTCGATGACTGCTGCCTCGATCTCCCCCGCAGGCACGCGACCGATGGGGCACGACCCGGCGCCGTGCTTCAGCACCGTCTGGCTCACATAGTAACGGTAGAGCTTGCCGCCCTTGCGCGTGTGGGTCGGCGAGAACGCGGCGCCATCGGGACCGAACAGCAGCCCCTTCAACAGCGCGGGCGTGTCGGCGCGGGTGCGGGCGGCGCGCTTGCGGGGGCTCTCCTGCAGGATGGTGTGGACGCGATCCCACGTCGCGCGGTCGATGATCGCCGCGTGCTCGCCGGGATAGCTTTCGCCCTTGTGGACAGCCTCGCCGATATAGGCGCGGTTCGACAGCATCCGGTAAAGATACTTCTTGTCGATCCGGTTGCCGCGCGGCGTCCGAATGCCGCGCGTCGCCACCTCGCGGGCCAGCACCGTGCAGGACCCGATCTCGAGGAAGCGGGCGAAGATCCAGCGGACGTGCGCCGCGGCGTCCTCGTCGACCACCAGCTTCCTATTCTCGACGCGGTAGCCGTAAGGCGGCACGCCACCCATCCACATGCCCTTCTTGCGGCTGGCGGCGACCTTGTCGCGGATCCGCTCGGCCGTGACCTCCCGCTCGAACTGGGCGAAGGACAGCAGGATGTTCAGCGTCAACCGGCCCATCGACGTGGTGGTGTTGAACGACTGGGTGACGGACACGAAGGTCACGTCGTTGCGGTCGAAGACCTCCACCAGCTTGGCGAAATCGGCGAGCGAGCGGCTGAGGCGGTCGATCTTGTAGACCACGACCACGTCGACCAGCCCGTCCTCGATGTCGTCCAGCAGCCGCTTCAATCCGGGCCGTTCCAGCGTGCCGCCGGAGACGCCGCCGTCGTCATACTGATCGCGGACCAGCACCCAGCCCTCGGAGCGCTGGCTGGCGATGTACGCCTCGCAGGCCTCGCGCTGGGCGTGAAGGCTGTTGAACTCCTGCTCCAGCCCTTCCTCGGACGACTTGCGGGTGTAGATCGCGCACCGCAGCTTGCGGACAGCAGGCTTCGTCATCTCCGTGCCCTGTGATTCCTGAGCCCGAAGAACACCCAGCCGTTCCAGCGCGTGCCGGTGATGGCGCGGGCGATGGCCGAGAGCGACTTGTAGGGCCGACCCTGCCATTCGAAGCCGTCGGCGGTGACGGTGACGATCTGCTCGACGCCCTGCCACTCGCGCAGCAGCCGCGTGCCGGTGATCGGGCGGTCGCGATCTGCGCGCAGGCTCCGCTTCGCACGGTCGCCGCCATCCAGTTCCTCGCCGAGCCGCTCCAGCCGCCGGATCGTTTCGGGCTTCAACCCGCCATAGGCGAGCTCCTGGATTCGGTAGGCCAGCCGGCTTTCCAGGTAGCGGCGGTTGAACGGCGGCGGCTCGCTGTCGAACAGGTCGCGCCACTGCGCCTTCAGCTCCGGCGTCGTCGCGGTCTTCAGCGCGGCCAGGCGCGCGGGGATGGGATCGTGCGGATTCATGCGGTCCTCCGGTCGGTTGAACCTGCACTACCGCTCCGGTCGAGCGAGTTGTGTAGCGGAAATTCTCCCTTCTTCGCAGAGAGTTGCCCGTTCTCCCGTATCCGCAGCCTGACCAACCCTGCCGCCAGCAGTCGACAGAGTTCCGCGCGGCGTTCGACCGGAGTCATCAGTTCGGGCGACAGGGGATTGGGGTGTTTCATGCGGCGGCACGACCCGTGTCGCGGAGCACCGCCGCGCGGATTGCGGCGCGGTTCCAGCGGAAGTTGAGGTGGCAGTTGGCGGCATATTTCGAAAGCCCGAAATCCATGCCGCTGGTATCGAAGCCTGCGCGCTGCAGCAGTTCGATCTGGCGCATGGTGGCGGGATCGTTAAGCCAGCGTTTGCTCTTGGCGGCGGCGCTGGAGGTCTCGGTCATGCGCAGGAAATCGTCAGCCGCCGCCAGCGCCTGCACCCGCGTGCCGACCGCAAGGGGGCGGATCGCCTGGCCCTTGGGCCGGCCGAGCGCGTGCCAAAGCGTACCGTCGTGGAATACGCCAGCCCAGCCCTGGAAGCCGCTGGCCATCAGCGCTTGGCCGTCGCCATGCAGCGCTACCCAGAAGAACGGAGAGCGATCCAGAAGATCGATCTCGGTCATCTCGAAGGCGGTCAGCAGGCGTTTCTCGCCGATCTCGCGGGTGAAGACGTAGCCGCAGAGATCGCAGATGGAGGCACCGAGCGGCAGTTCGGCCTCGCAGGACGGGCAGGTCTTCCACGGGCGCTCGCCAGGCGGGGTCTCGTCCTCGTCGAGATCGATCTCCTGCTCTAGCGTGCCATGGCGAAGTGCCGCGCCCGCAAAATCCAGCACGATGCAGTCGGTCTTGACGATGCCGGGGAAGCGTTCGGGATCCACCCGGCGCAAGCCACGTCCGACCGCCTGAATGAAGGTGCCCTTGTGCAGCATGGGGCGCAGGATGCCGATGCAGCCCACGGGCTGGCTGTCGAAGCCTTCGGTCAGCACCATGCAGTTGGTGAGAACCTGAACCTCGCCCCGGTCGAAGCGGGCGATGAGCTTCGCGCGCGCCCGCGCCGGCATGTCCCCCGCGATCGTCTCGGCCGAAACGCCCGCAGCCCGAAACGCGTCGGCCACGGCTAAGGCATGGTCCACGGTCGCGCAGAAGAAGATCGTGCGCCGGTCGGCGGCCTTGTCCATCCAGTGCTCGACCACGGCCTCGTTGAGCACAGCGCGATTGAGCACCTTGTCCGCCTGGCGCATGTCGAAATCGCCGGCGGTGCTGTCGATGCCGGAGAGTTCATTCTCGATCCCGAGGTCGATGGTGAAGGTCCGGGGCGGGACCAGCAGGCCACGCGCGATGAGCGTGCCGATCCGCAGGTGATAGCCGACATTGCTGAAGGTCTTGCGCAGGCTGCGGCCATCGCCGCGGCCGGGCGTGGCGGAGAGGCCCAAGAGCTTCAGGCCAGGACTGACCTCGCGCGCATGGGCCAGGATCGCCTGGTAGCTCGCGGCGGCCGCGCGGTGGCATTCGTCGATCACCAGATGGCTCAGTTTCGGCATGGATGCGCGGCGGTGTTCCCGGGCGAGCGTCTGCACGCTGCCGAAGATCACCGGGCCGTCCCAGCAATCCTGTTCTGCCTTCACCACCGAGGTGCCGAGGCCCGAGATCTGTCCGATCGCCGACCGGTTCTGCTCGATGAGTTCGTCGGTGTGCTGCAGCACGAGCACCTTGGCATCGCGATCCCGTTCCGCCTGTTCGCCGACATAGAAGCCGGCGATGGCGGTCTTGCCGGCTCCGGTCGGCAGCACGAGCATGGTATTGCCGTGCTCGGCCGAGCGGTCATGGGCGGCGTCGACCGCGGCCCGCTGATAGTCGCGAGGGATCATGGCGGCCTCCCTCAGCGCGCCCAGAAGGGTGCGCCGCCGGCAGAAGGCGCCTGATGCGTGGACTGCGCCGGGGGCGTTTGCGGCGGCGCCGACACCGCCTTGCCGGCCGAGGGCGCCGCCCCCATCACGGCGGCATATTGCGCGTGTTCGGGGCCGATCGCCGCCTTGATCACGTTGCGACCGGCATCGTCGGGGTTGTTGCGGTCCTTCTCGACGCCGACCTTGGCCACGAAATCGAGCCCGTTGAGATCGCCGAGGCTGCGGATCATCCGGGCCGTGCGTGCCACCTCTGATTGGTCGCTGGCCTTGATGCCGCGCGCCGATTCCAGAATGCCGCGAATGAGGGCGCGGCCACGGTTGGCATAGGTGTCCTCGCCGCGCTCGTTGACGCTTTTTCCCTTGAATCCGATGCGGGTGTAGATGCGCCGCCGGGCATGGGGGCCTTCCAGCACCACGGCTTCGGTGTTGAGGTAGAGGGCGGAACTGGTGCGGCTCTGGGAGAGCCAGCCCTCGGGGCCGGTGCCGCCGGGGCGAATGCTCAGCGTCACCTTGACGAGGGTGTTTGCCGGAATGAGGTCGAATGCGGCGTCCTGGGTCTCGGCGCCGTTGAAATCCATGCTGTCCGCCATGGGTCAGGCTCCTTTCGTCATGGGATTGGTCTGGGCCGGCTGCTGCGGTAGATCGAAGTCGAGATCGGCGCTCGCCTGCGCGCCGGAACCCGCGCGGATCTTCGCCATCAGGCGGCCGAGATGGGCCTGCTCGATCATCGAGAGCCGGCCGCTGCGGTCCTTCGCCGGAAAGCCGAAATCGTTGATCGTGGTGCAGACGAAGGCCCGGAAGGGCGCGCCTTCCTGGGGGCGGATTTCCGCGAGGGTGATGACCTCGTCGACGATGCCGGGCAACTCAAGGCCGGTCTTCGAGCCCTCGATCTGCATCGCGAAATACGGCTTGCCGAAATCGTCGATCTTCCGGTCGAGCAGACCCACGAGCCAGATGTTCTTTCGCGGCGTGTGCTGCAAATGCGTGAGCCAGCCGATCATTTCCTGGCCCAAAAGCCCGTAGGCGCCCCGCAGGTCGAGCTTGCCGCTGCGATCCGACTGCGCCTGCGGCTGCCCCTTGCACCACTGCATGCAGATGCGCGAGGCGACGGAGATCGAGTCGACGAAGATCGTGTCGTATTTGTCGAGCAGGGACGGATCGCCGAAGGCGGCGCAGACGCGGTCGTAGTCGCGCTGGCTGTAAGGTTGATCCTCGCGCATCGCCGGGTTGGGACCGCCGATCCAGCAGGCGAGGTCGCGGGCGCGCTCCCAGTCGCGGACCCGGATTTCGTCGCCGGGCCAGCCCTGAACGGCCAGTTCGCCGGCCTCGAGATTGACGAACAGGGTGCGCTCGGGATCGAGCGTCCAGAGCTGGCTGGTCTTGCCGATGCCGGAAATGCCGGTCAGCACCCCCTTGATGCCGCGCGTCTCGCGCAGGCGTTCGTCGGCGGTGATGATCTTCAGCGGGGCGGGTTGGAAGGGCGCGCTCATTTGCGCGCCTCCAGATCGCGGACGGCGGATGCGACGGCGTTGTCGCTGCCTTTCGCACCCTGACGCCGCGCCATGCGCAGCATGTCCTCCAGCGCCATGATGGTCTGGCCAAGGCTGCGGCGCTCTTCCTCGAGCGCGACGAGGGCAAAGGCGATGTCGTCGACGCTTGCGCGGTCCACCGGGCGTGTGCGCGCGGCGCGATCCGCCAGCGGCGGGATGGCGATGGTATCGGGAAGTGGCGCCAACCAGGTCGACTGCCGGAGTTTTTCGAGGGGGGATTTGAACATCTGCTGCTCCTTTTCGTCTTGCCCAGGGCTCGTCCGTAAGGTGTCGGCTGCCGGGCCCGACGCCGCCCTGGAGCTCGCGGTCGGGGTGTTTCCCTGAGGGTCTTTCATTCCCCCGAAGGCCCGGCATGAATTGGCTTGAGTGCTTGCCCTCACTTACCGGCGCGGGGCCGCAACTGTCGGGACAGCCTCGAAATACCCGTCGAGGCCCATCTCGGTGGCGATCTCGCGGATCCTGCCCAGACGCTCGTAGATCGTGCTCCGGTGAACGCCGAGCGCGCGTGCTGCCTCCGAGATGCTGAGCTGGCTGACGGCCAACGCGACCTGCCGCGTCGCCGGGCAGAGCGCGGCCAAGAGCCTGCCGACATCGCCGCGCAGGCCGGGACCGTGGGCGAGCGAAAACGCGTCGACGGGATCGAGTGCGGCGGCCTCGGGCAGCACGTCCGAGAGGGTCAGGCCCCCGTCGTCATCGCTGACCGGCGCGTCGATGCAGAGCATGGCCCGTTCGGCGTGCATGGCCATGGTGCTGCTCGCAAGCGTCGCCACGCGATTGGCGACGATGCGATCTGCGAAGGTGTCGAAGGAGGATTTCGCCGGATCGAAGTTCCGTGCGCGCCGGATCAGATCGAGGCGCAGTTCCTGCTCGATGTCCTCGGCATCGAGCCCCGGCACGGCGCCCGAGCGCGCCAGGCGCGCTGCGCGGATGCGGATATTGCGGGAAATGCGGGTGGTGGGATCGGTAAGCTGTTGAAGCTGCTCCATGGTTTTCGCCTTCGTCCAGGTGGACGGGCACGCGGCCCGAGTACCCGGCTCCGGCGAAATTTCGCTGGGACGGCGGTTGGAGCAGCTTCGGCACGAAGAAAAATCGCCGAGGAGCCTTGCTCCCCGGCGGTTTCACAACCCAGATTTTTTCGAGATTTTTCAGCGGCGCCCGGCGAAATTTCGTTGGCGCTGACCCTGGCGGCCCTGTTCGAGATCATCCGCGCGGACAACGAAGCGGGTGACATAGTTACCCTCGTCGGTCGGGATGGGCTCGTCGGCAATCCCGAAGCTGTCGCGCAGCGCCTTGGACAGGGCCTGCTTCTGTTTCTGGTGCTTCGAGGTTTCCGTTGGATTGCCCCTGTGCACCGCAAGCCGGCCGCCACTCAGCGCGAACGCCTTGAGATAGGTCCACACGGCCTTCGGCTTGCCGTTCTTTGCGTTCTTCATGCCGAGTTGATCGGGCTCGAAACGTCGTGTCTCGCCCCGGAAGGTGACATTCAGAACCTCGTTGGCGATGAAGCGCATGGTGATGTCTTCCCAGCGCGCATCGGGCGGAAGCGGCCAGGCCAGCCCCTGTGCCGAGTCCTCCGCGTCGCGCCCAACCGCGTCACGCAGTGGCGCGAACATCTCGGTTGCCGGACGGGCTGGCGCGAACACCCCATCATCCACGATCAAGATGTCCGCGAGCGCCATGCGCGTCACGCCGGCCCGGTCGAGGGCCGTGATCAAGGCATCGGGCAGCGATACGGACGTGGGGGTGAGAAGCAGCCGTGGACCGGGGGTATCGAGCACTTCAGCGAAAGGGCGAGGATCGGCGTCGGCCGAAGGGCCGGGGAGTGCGAGAAATACCGGGAACCCGCGGCCGGCGTAGATGTCGTGGGTTCCGATGCGGGTGACCGGTCCGGTCGTGCCGCGCCCCGGCTGATGCGGTGAAACTCCAAGCGCCCGGGCGATGCGCTTCGCCAGGTCGGTGCGATCCACGCGCAGAATGGCGATGTCGTCTGCATCGAGGTCGAGATGGGCACAGGCCCTGGGCCGGTCGCCGCAGACCGCGCGGATCGAGCCGTCGGCATGGTGAATGACACGGCGCGGACAGCCCGCGCCGCCGGGCGAAGGACAGGGCAGTTCCCGTACCCGGCCTGCCTGTTTCAGCAGATGTTCGACACTTGCGAATTCGTTCCCGATGGTCGCCGTCCATTCCCATCGGCTGGCGGCGGCGTCCGAAAAATCGTCAAGCGCTTTCCAGAACCTCGAAATCCGCATCCTCGTCCGCCTCGCCTGGAACCCGCCAGAAGCCGCGCGCCCGCAGCCAGGCCTCGATGAGATGTTCGTCCTCCTGCCGCTCGTAGCGGGCGATGTTGGCTGGGCGGATGGTCACGGAACGCTCGCGTTTCGAGCCTTCGAAGGCGAAGCGGAAGGTCGCGTGCGTGAACTGCCCACCGTTCAGACGCCTTTCCCAGTTCTCGCCGAACGCCTTGAACAGGTTCTCGGACTTGCGGATTTCAAGCTCCGAGACCTTGCCCGGCCACCGGCGGCCGAATTCCACCAGACGCACCCCGGCGATACCATCGATGTCGTCGTGGACGAGCGCCTCGGGGCCGTGTTCGAGAAGCGGTGCGAGCGTATAACGCTCCGCCAGGTCGAAATAGGCGTCGCTGCCGAACAAGAGCTCGCCGAAGGTCTTGAGGTAGAGTTCACGCTCGCCCTTGGTGGAGGCATTGACGCCCATCTCGTCGGTGGCGCTGTCGTAGATCAGCACGTCGTGCTGTTGCGGGCGATAGAAGGCGTGGCTGCCTTCACCCTCGTCCTCGTGCTTGCCCTCGCGCCGCATGGAGCTGCCGTGCCGGACGAGGATCCAGATCTTTTCGTCGCGGGGAAAGACGAAGATGCGGCTGTTTCGCCCCCGGCGCTTCTTCTCGAACCAGTCGTCCATCCGATCCTGGATGGTTTTCGCTACCTCATCCGAAATTTTGGGCAAGTCCTTCTTTGCCTTCGCCAAGCGCGAGCCCGCGAAATACATGAAGTTCGAGCGCTTGAAGGCCACGGTTTCCGCGTGCTGGCGTTGCAGGAGCATCGGGTTTGCGAGCCAGATCTGGACGGAAACATCGGCCGCGGTCGGTTCGTGCTCTGCGTCGATCGCGATTCCTGCCGCCTCGGCCTGTTCGAGCAATTCCTCCATGCTCTCGTGGCTGGCGGTCTCATGCACGTAATAGAGCGCATCGACCATCGCGTCGGGGACGTTCTCGTCGGGGTTCATCAGGATGGCGGCGATGTCCTCGAGCGGCAGTTCGTCGACGGGCGCGGCGGCAAGATCAAGGCCCCGACCAACGAAATAACCGTTCCACCTGGAGAGGAAGGTCTTCAGGCGGTCCGGGGAAATTTGCTTCAGGCGATCGGGATTGGTGAAAATTCTTGGATTGAATGAAGGCATCAGAATCGCTCCGGCCAAGCTGCTCGTGAGGCGAAAATAGATGCGCGCCGTGCTCGCCACAAGATTGTGTTCATGAAACGTTCCATCCCGCCGATCCGACAGGCCGAGAGCCGCGCCGGTATGTGAGGACAGGCAGCTGGAGCATTCCCCATGATCGCAATTCTCGATCGCGCCCGGCGCGGTTCCATCACCACGTTTCTCATCCGTCTCGCGCGCATCGCGGGAGGCGTTTCATGATCGATCCGGACGCGCGCGAGCGGCAAGCGCTTCACGCCGCCATGAAATTCATGGGCGAGCTGATGGCCGAGATCGGCTGGGCGACCCGTTTCAACGAACTCTCGGCCGAGCAGGCCCGGGCGCTCGCCGAAGCCGCCATCGACGGATTTCAGGAGGCCATGGCCACCTCGGCACCGAAGTCCGACACGGAGATTCCCTTCTGATGGCGGCGCTTCTGGACTTCAACCATCGGGAGAAGAAACCCGGTTTCGCGGACGTGGTGAACGCTCTCATCGATACCGCCCTGACAGCCGAGAACGCCGAGCGACCTGCGCGCGACTATCTCGGGGGCAGCCGGCTGGGCGATGCCTGCCAGCGACGGCTGCAATACGAATATCTCAAGGTGCCGAAGGACGACGGCGCGGAATTTACCGGGCGCTCCTTGCGCATCTTCGCGCTTGGTCATGTGCTCGAGGAGCTCGCGATCGGCTGGCTGCGCAAGGCCGGCTTCGATCTCAGAACGCGCAACCGCCATGGCGAACAGTTCGGGTTTTCCGCCGCTGGCGGTCGCCTGCAGGGGCATGCGGATGGCGTCATCGTGGCCGCGCCAGACGGCATGGCGGTTCCGGCGCTCTGGGAGTGCAAGTCGGCCAATGCGAAGAACTGGCGCGACATCGCCAGGCGCGGCGTGGTCAAGGCCAAGCCGATCTATGCGGCGCAGATCGCGCTCTATCAGGCCTATCTCGGGCTCACCGATGCGCCGGCGCTCTTCACCGCGATCAACAAGGACAGCTGCGAGATCTGGCACGAGCTGGTCCCGTTCGATGCCGAACGCGCGCAGTCCGCCAGCGACAAGGCGGTGCGGATCCTGCGCGCCTGCGACGCGGGCGAACTCTTGCCCCGGCACACGGAGGATCCCGAGCATTTCGAATGCCGCTTCTGTGCCTGGAAGGAGAGGTGCTGGGCATGACGGACGCGCCAATGTGCAGCCCCGACACGACGCTCGCTCCGGATCGCGACATGATCGCGACCTACGCAAGCGTGGTGTTCGGCTATTGCGAGCATCTGGTGCCGGTGCGGGCGCTGGCCGAGAAGGGGGCGACGGACGCGCCTCCGCACACGCCGTTTCTGCCCGCCGACGACAGGCTCGCCGAGATGCTTGCGCGCCAGGCGAGCTGGGCGGCGAACGCGGACATGGCGCTTTTCGTCGTGCCAGGCACGGTCGAGAATCCTGGCGATGCCCGCGCCGAGCACATCCTGCAGACGCAGGTCTTGCTGGTCGATCTCGACCATGGCGACATCGCGGCGAAACGCGCCCATCTCGAACGCCATGTTGGGCGACCCACTCTGGTCGTGGCCTCGGGCGGTGTGACGGCGGAGGGTCAGCGCAAGCTGCACCTCTACTGGCGCCTGACCGAGCCGGCGGAAGGCGAAGACGTCGCCCGCGTGTGCCGGCTGCGCCAGACGATTGCCGCGAAGGTCGGCGGCGATCCGGCCTTCAAATCCGCCCATCAGCCGATCCGCGTCGCGGGCAGCATCCACGCGAAAGGCGGCAGCCGACGGCTCGTCGAGATCGTCGATCACGCCGAGATCGATCACGACCTTGGCGAACTCACCGAGGCAATCCTGGCGATGCCGCCGATGGAGGGGCTCTCGGATGACGCGCTCGATTTCAACGGCGCCGGTCGCGGAGGCGACTCGGTCCCGGAACTGTTCGGGCGTCCGGTTCGCGAAGGCGGCGTCGACGGCACGACCCGCTTCGATGCGCTTTCGCGCGTCATCGGCTACTGGATCCGACGCTGCCGCGAAGGGCACGTCACGCCGGGCGAGGCCTGGGACGAGATCAAGAGCTACAACCTCGCCCGCATCGATCCGCCCTGGCCAGAGGACAGGCTGAAAAAGGAAGCCGAGCGTCTCTGGCAGCGCGATCTCGAGCGCAATGGGGCCTTCGACGACGAACTTTCCGAGGGCGCCGATGGCGGTGGCGGAGACAATAACGGCCCGACACCCGTGCGTTTCAGCGAGGACGCGCTGGCGGCGCGCTTTGCAGAAAGGCACGCGGATCGCTGGCGCTACGTGGCCGGATGGGGACAGTGGCTCACCTGGACCGGGGTGGTCTGGCGGCGCGAGGACACGCTGCAGGCCTTCGATCTCGCGCGCCAGGTCTGCCGCGAGGCGGCGGTCCGCGCACCGTCTGCGCGTGTTCGCACCAAGCTGTCCACGGCCGCAACTGTGGCCGCTGTCGAGCGGCTCGCCCGCAGCGATCGCAGGCATGCCAGCACGACCGAGATCTGGGACCGCGACCCCTGGCTTCTGAACACCGGCGATGGCGTGATCGACCTTCGCACAGGCGCGCAGTCCGCCCACGATCCGCAGCTCTTCATGACCAAGGTCGCGGGCGCGGCCTCGAAGGGCGCCTGTCCGACATGGGAGGCGTTCCTTGACACGGTCACGGGCGGCGATGTCGAGCTGCAGGCCTATCTGCGCCGAATGGCCGGTTACTGCCTGACCGGTGTGACCACCGAACACGCGCTGTTCTTCCTCTACGGCACCGGCGCCAACGGCAAATCGGTCTTTGCCAACACGCTGACCGCGATCATGGGCGATTACGCGACTGTCGCGGCCATGGACATGTTCATGGCCACCCATGGCGACCGCCATCCGACCGACATGGCGGGCTTGCGCGGCGCGCGGATCGTGACCTCCATCGAGACCGAACAGGGAAGTCGCTGGGCCGAAAGCAAGCTGAAGGCCCTCACCGGCGGCGACAAGATCACCGCCCGCTTCATACGGCAGGACTTCTTCGAGTTCATCCCGCAGTTCAAGCTTCTGATCGTCGGCAACCACAAGCCGTCCATTCGCAACGTGGACGAGGCAATGAAGCGACGGCTGCACATGGTGCCCTTCACGGTCACCATCCCGCCGGCCAAACGCGACCGCCGCCTGTCCGACAGGCTTCTGGCCGAGCGTGACGGCATCCTCGCTTGGGCGCTCCGGGGCTGCCTGGAGTGGCAGGAGACCGGACTGCGCCCGCCCGAGGCCGTGATGGCGGCGACCGAGGATTACTTCGAGGCAGAAGACGCGCTCGGGCGGTGGCTGGAGGAGTGCTGCGATGTCGGCAGCTCATCGTTCGAGTCCGGATCGACCGAGCTTTTCAACAGCTGGAAGAGCTGGGCGGAGGCGAACGGAGAATACGCCGGCTCGATGAAGCGCTTCTCGGAGACCCTGAGCGCCCGCGGCTTCGAAAAATTCAAGACCAGCACGGTGCGCGGGTTTCGCGGGATCGCCGTGAGGGACAACAAGACCGACCTTTTCGAGGGGGACTACAATGACCAGTAAAACAAGGGAAATGGCGGATGTGGCGGGTTATGACCATATAACCGTCACGCGTGCGCACACGCGCGCCCGTGAGATGTTAACCGAACAACCCGCCACATCCGCCACAACCGCCACCGAAGCGCGGGCCACGAACGGAGACGTACTCCCCGACACGGTGCTTGCGCTCGATCTCGGAACCACGACCGGCTGGGCACTGCGCGGCCATGACGGTCTGATCACCAGCGGCACCGTCTGCTTCAAACCCCGGCGATTTGATGGTGGCGGCATGCGGTATTTGCGCTTCACCAACTGGCTGACCGAGATCGACCGGATCTCGGGGCCGATCTCGGCGATCTGGTTCGAGGAGGTCCGCCGCCACGCCGGCACCGACGCGAGCCACATCTACGGCGGGCTCATGGCCACGCTGACCGCATGGGCTGAACTGCGGGGTGTGCCCTACGAGGGCGTCCCGATCGGCACGATCAAGCGGCACGTCGCCGCCAAGGGCAACGCCGACAAGGCTGCCGTCATGGCCGCCGTTCGCGCCCGCGGCTTCTCGCCCGCGGACGACAATGAAGCCGACGCCATCGCCATCCTCCTCTGGGCGATCGAGACGAACGGGGGTGTCGCATGAGGTGGCATCCTAAAGGCTACGGCGGCGAACGCCGGGATCCCGAGCAGGTCAAGCGCGAGGGCTGGCAGGAACAGGGTGTCCTCGCGGTCTCTGCCGATGATGACCGCCTGACATGGCCCGAGCGCGAACTGGTCCGGCAGTTGTGCGAGAAGCTCTACGGCCCGCGCCCCACGGAAGTGGAGGCACGCCATGGCTGACCGCATCTGGACCGCCGACTGCGTCGCCGATCATTTCGAGGAGGCATTTCGCACCCTGCGCAAGCTGCCGCCGGTGAAGGTGCAGGGCTATTTCAACACCTGGCCGGAGATCGTGCGGACGAGTCGCGAGATTGCCTTCATGGAACCCGAGCCGATGCATATCCGGCCGTCGGCCGCCGCCATCACGCGGCTCGAGCAGACGTTCGACTGGGTGCTCTGGATCGAGGAGGCGGAGCGCAAGCTGGTCTGGTCGCGTGCGGCCCGCGTGCCTTGGAAGGTGATCAGCCATGAGCATGGCTGCGATCGCACTACGGCGTGGCGACGCTGGCAGCTCGCCCTCACCAAGATTGCGGCGCGGCTCAATGCGCAGTGACTCCAATGTGTTGCAACACTTTTCCATGCAACAGATGGGGGCAAATCAGATATGTTTCTGGCTATGCTCGGGAGAGGCGCGCCCGCGACGGATCGCCCCCCCCTCGCGGGCGTTGTCGTTTCCGGTGTCGTCGCTATTGCCATCGTCACCATCATCGAGACCAGCATCATGCCCGTCCGCCCTCCGATCCATCGCCCGGTTGGCCGGCGCGAGAAGCGCGAGCGCGATCGTGATTACGCAAGCAGGCGCAATCCGGTGGCACGTGCGCTCTACCGCTCGAAGCGCTGGCGAACGGAACGCGCATCCTTCCTGCACGATCATCCGCTGTGCGTGGAATGCGCGCGCCATGATCTGATCCGACCGGCCAGCGTCGTCGACCATATCGATCCGCATGGCGGTGATGAGACGGTGTTCTGGGACCGCAGCCGCTGGCAGGCGCTGTGCGCATCGTGCCACGGCCGGAAGACGGCCGGCAGCGACGGTGGCTTCGGCAATGTGTGCCGCCGCTCGTGAGCCCAAGCCCTCCCCCGGGGAGGTCAAATCTCTGGAGAGTTCGCTCCCAGGACCGCGCGCCACCAACAGCGCATCCGCGGCCAAAATGGCAATGGGGGGGTGCGCAACCAGGATGTTGATTTCATTGGATACAGACAATGGCAGTCGCTGAAACCGCGCACATCGGCGCCGACGACCACGCACGCCAGCTTTCGGTCGAATACCGGCCGCTCGACAGCCTGGTGCCCTATGCGCGCAATGCCCGCACGCATTCGGATGCGCAGGTGGCCGAGATCGCCGGGTCGATCCGCGCCTTCGGCTTCACCAACCCGGTGCTGATTGCCGAGGATGGCACGCTGATTGCCGGTCATGGCCGCGTGCTGGCGGCGCGCAAGCTCGGTATGGAGACGGTGCCGACGATCGTGCTGGCGGGACTGTCGGAGACGCAGCGCCGGGCGCTGGTGCTCGCCGACAACCGCATTGCCATGAATGCCGGCTGGGACGAGGAGCTGCTGGCGCTCGAGCTCTCCGACCTGCAGGAGGCCGGCTTTGACCTTGGCCTCACCGGCTTCGGCGACGACGAGTTGCAGAACCTGCTTTACGGCAGCCATGACGAACAGGATGGGCTGACCGAGGACGACGCCATTCCGCAGGTGCCGGCAACGCCTGTCACACGGCGCGGCGATCTGTGGCTGCTGGGTGATCACCGGCTGCTGTGCGGTGATAGCACCTCGCCGGAAGATGTTGGTCGCCTGATGAACGGCGAACGGGCGGCGCTGTTTGCCACCGGTCCGCCCTACCTGGTCGATTATGACGGAACCAACCATCCGACAAAGAAAACCGCCTCGGCGCGGGCGAAGAAAATCGCCAACAAGGACTGGGGCGACGATTATATCGAGCAGCCGCACTGGGATGATTCTGCCCAAGGACCGCAGTTCTACGAGGCCTTCTGCAAGGTGGCGATCGAGCATGCCATTGCCGAGGATGTGGCATGGTATTGCTGGCACGCCTCGCGCCGCCAGCGCATGCTGGAAACGGTCTGGGATCAGTTCGATGTGCTGCATCACCAGCAGATCATCTGGGCCAAATCGCGCCCGGTGCTGACGCGCTCGGTGATGCTGTGGGCGCATGAGCCGTGCCTGTTCGGATGGCGTCGCGGCAAGAAGCCCCGCATCAACCGCGAGGGGTTCGAGAGCTGGCCGACCACGGTGTGGAACATCCCATCCTCGGAGATCGAAACCCGCGAGCATCCGACTTCGAAGCCGGTGCGCGTGTTCACGCTGCCGATGCAGCTGCACACAAGACCGGGCGACATCTGCTACGAGCCGTTCTCCGGTTCGGGCTCACAGCTGATCGCCGGCGAGAAGACCGGCCGCCGCGTCTATGGCCTCGAACTGTCGGAGGCCTTCTGCGATGTGGTCGTCAAGCGCTGGCAGGCATTCACCGGCAAGGCGGCCAGGCTCGATGGCGACGGCCGCCGTTTTGATGAGATCGCGGCCGATCGAGTGCCTGATGCCGGGACCGCGACCGGGGATGCGGCAGCGGCATGAAGCAATCCCGCACCATGTCTCTGGTGGAGTCGCTGGCCAACGTCGCCGTCGGTTACGGCGTAGCGGTGATCACGCAGATGCTGGTGTTCCCGCTGTTCGGGTTGTCCACCACGCTGGCCGACAACATGGCCATGGGCGCGATCTTCACCGTGGTGTCGATCGCGCGCAGTTTTACATTGCGGCGGGTGTTCGAAGCGGTGCGCATTCGTAGTGACGGCACAGGATAAATGTATGGAGAAGCCACCATGGCGGGACGCAAGCCGCTGCCGACGCATCTGAAGCTGGTGAAGGGCACGGCCCGTCCGCATCGCCTGAACAAGGCCGAGCCGAAGCCGGTGGTGGCGACGCCCGAACCGCCTGACCATCTCGACGATGCTGCGAAGGCGAAGTTCACCGAGATGGCCGAGCTGCTGGCCGGCCACGGCGTCATGACCGAATTGGATACGCACGCACTCGCCCGCTACGTCGTGATCTGGCGGCGCTGGCTGGAGGCGGAGCAGGAAGTGAAGCGCCGTGGCCCTGTGGTGAAAACGTCGAATGACAACATCATCCAGAACCCGTTCCTGGCTGTGGCCAACAAGTGCCTGGCGCAGATGGCGCAGATCGAGAGCGAATTCGGACTGACGCCGTCCAGCCGCTCGCGCATCCGTATGGCGGAACCCGCCGAGACGAGCGATCCGTTCGAGGAGTTCCTGAACCGTGGCCGCAAAGCCTAGTTCCCGTGCTTCGCGCCCACTGGACGGGAGCGGCAGGAAAGCACCACCCTGTCCGGTTACAGCCTATGCCCGTGCGGTGGTTGGCGGCCGGATCGTCGCCGGCCGGCTCGTGCGTCTGGCCTGCGAGCGGCACCTCGCGGACCTGAAGGTGGGGGTAAAACGCGGCCTGGTCTGGGATGGCGCTGCGGCACGTCATGCGATCGACTTCTTCGGCCATCTGCGCCACTCGACCGGCGAATGGGCGGGCGAGCCCTTCGTGCTTCAGGGCTGGCAGCAGTTCGTCGTCGGCTCGCTTTATGGCTGGAAGCGCAAGGACGGTTTGCGCCGGTTTCGCACCGCCTATGTCGAAGTAGCAAGGAAGAACGGCAAGTCGGTGCTTCTGGCCGGCACGGCGCTTTATGCCCTGATCGCCGATGGTGAACCGGGTGCGCATGTCTATTCGGCGGCAACGACGCGCGATCAGGCCAGGATCGTCTTTGGCGAGGCCGAGCGCATGGTGGCAGCGAGTTCGGCGCTGCAATCGAGGATCACACGCACGGTGAACAATCTGGCCGTGCTGCCGACCTCGTCCTGGTTCAGGCCGCTGTCGGCGGACGCCAGCAAGATGGACGGGCTGAACATCCATTTTGCGGCCGTCGATGAAGTGCACGAACATCCGGGACCGGAGATCATCCAGAAGCTGAACACCGCCACCGGTGCGCGGCGCCAGCCGCTGATCTTCGAGATCACGACGGCCGGCTATGATCGCCATTCGGTCTGCCGCCAGCATCACGAGTTCTCGGTGAAGGCGCTGGAAGGCACGGTGCCGACGGAATCGTCGGACAGCTGGTTTGCCTATATCGCCACCATCGATGAGGGCGACGACTGGACCGACGAAAAGGTCTGGGTGAAGGCCAATCCGAGCCTTGGCGTGACGGTGAAGCTGGATGACCTGAAGCGGCAGATCGACGAGGCCAGGGAAATGCCGGCGCAGCAGAATGCGATCCGCCGGCTGCGCCTGAACGAATGGACCGAGCAGGTCACCCGCTGGCTCGACATGAGCGTGTGGGAGGAAGGCGGACTGCCAGCTGCCACCGACTGGCGCATCGTCAAACACGAGCTGGAGGAACTGGAAGGCAAGCTGCTGGGGCGTGAATGCTATGGCGGGCTCGATCTTGCCCGCGTCAACGATCTGTCGGCCTTCGTGCTGGTCTTCCCGCCGACACTGGATGAGGCGCTTGGAAAGCTTGCCGACAAATGGATCGTCACCTGCCGCTTCTGGATTCCCGAGGACGACATAGTCCGCCGTGTGCGGCGCGACCGCGTGCCCTATGACGTCTGGCGCGATCAGGGATTTTTGACCGCGACACCCGGCAATGCCACCGACTTTGCCTTCATCGAGGCCGAGATACTGGAGCTGTCCTCACGCCATGATCTGCGGGAGCTGTCCTATGATCGCACCTTTGCCGGCGAGATCGTCCAGCATCTGCAGGATGAAGGCTTGAACCTGGTGCAGTTCGGACAAGGGTTTTTGTCCATGGCGGCACCCACGGCGGAGCTGGAGCGGCTTTCGGTGTCACGCTCGCTCTGGCATGGCGGCCATCCCGTGCTGCGATGGAACGCCTCCAATGTTGCCGTGCGCCATGATCCGGCCGGCAACATCAAGCCGGACAAGGAACGCTCCAGAGAGCGCATCGACGGCATTGTCGCCATCTGCAACGCGCTCGGGCGGGCGCTGGCCCGCGACGTCAATGCCGGCCGCTCGGTCTATGAGACCCGCGGCATCCTGTTGCTGTAAAGAGCTGACGAAAGAACCCAATGGCATTCTGGTCGAACTGGTTCGGCGGCGCAAAACCGCCGGCCGCATCTCCGCGCGCGTCGTTCCAGGATGCGGGTGGCGGGATCGTGATCACCACGGCGCAGCAGCTGGAAGAGGCGCTGCGCTCGGGAACGGTGACCGCCTCGGGGGCTGCGGTGACGCCCGACAGCGCCATGCGGGTGGCGGCCGTCTATGCCTGTGTGCGCATCATCTCGGGTGCTGTGGCGACATTGCCGCTGCACATCAAGCGCCGGGTGGATGAGCGCACCCGCGAAGACGCCTCCGACACGCCGATCTGGACGGTGCTGCGACGACGGCCGAACCGCTGGCAGACGCCGTCGCAGTTCCGCCGCATGCTGCAGGCGCATCTGCTTTTGCGCGGCAATGCCTACGCCATGATCGTTCGCTCGCGCGGACTGGTGCAGGAACTGATCCCGCTGCATCCCGACCGGGTCGAGGTCAGGCAGACGGACGATCTGGCGCTGGAATACATCTACACCCGCCAGGACGGACGGCGCATCCGGCTCCGCCAGGATGAGGTGTTCCATCTGGTCGGGCTGACGCTGGATGGCGTGCATGGCGTGTCGGCGATTGCCTACGCCCGCGAGACCATCGGGCTGTCGCTGGCCATGGAAGACCATGGTGCAACCACCTTCCGTAATGGCGCCCGCGTCAGCGGCGTATTGAAACATCCGAACAAGCTCGGGCCCGAGGCGGTCGCCAATCTCAAGGCCGGGCTCGAAGAGTTCCGCTCCGGCGGCGAGCAGGAGGGAAAGAACCTGATCCTCGAAGAGGGCATGGACTATGCCCGCATCGCCATGACGGCCGAGGATGCGCAATGGATCGAGAGCCGCAAGTTCAGCCGCACCGACATTGCCATGTTCTTCGGCGTGCCGCCGCACATGATCGGCGATACGGAAAAGTCGACCAGCTGGGGCACGGGTATCGAGCAGCAATCGATCGGCTTCGTCGCCTGGACGCTCGAGGACCATCTGACCATGTGGGAAGAGGCGATCAACCGCGACCTGATCGGCGCGGAAGACGATCTCTACGCGCGCTTCAACCGGGCGGCGCTGGTCAAGGGCGACATCAAGGCGCGCTGGGAGGCTTACGTCAAAGGCCTGCAATGGGGCGTCTACAGCCCGAATGAAATCCGCGCGCTCGAAGACCAGAACCCGCGCGACGGCGGCGACGTCTTCTATCCGCCGTCGAACACGGCGGGCGAACCAGCTGGTGGCATGAGTGCAGACGGAGACGCCGACGCTGACCATTTTGAACCAAAGGAGAACGAACCATGAGCCTTCTTGGTGCGCTGAAACTGGCCTCGACGCTGATCGTCATGGCGGTTGTCGGGCTGGCCGCCATCAGCCCTGCTTTCGACTTCGGCATCTTCATCGGTGGCGTCACGCTCGGCGGATACCTGTTCCAGCTTCTGGAGAACCTCTGATGAGCCTACGCCAGCTGCCCGAGGCGCCCACAATGGCTCGCCCACAGAACTACCAGTGGGATGCGCCGAGCGACGTGCTGGCGAAATGGGCAGAGCACTCTTTTGCCGCTGCGCCCGGTGCCGACGCCGACGCCACCATCTCCATCTTCGACGTCATCGGCGAGGATGGCTGGACAGGCGGCGGCGTCACGGCAAAGCGCATCTCGGCGGCGCTCCGTTCGATCGGCAATCGCGACGTCATCGTGCGCATCAACTCGCCCGGCGGCGACATGTTCGAGGGCATCGCCATCTACAATTTACTGCGTACGCACCCGGCAAAGGTGACCGTCGAGGTGCTGGGCTGGGCAGCGTCGGCCGCGTCCATCATCGCCATGGCCGGCGATGTGATCCGCATGGGGCTCGGCTCCTTCATGATGGTGCACAATGCCTGGGGTCTGGTCATCGGCAACCGCCATGACCTGCGCGAGGCCGCCAGCCTGTTCGAGCAGTTCGATGCGGCACTTGCCGACATCTACGAGGCCCGCACCGGCATCGATCGCGTCGGCATCGAACGGCTGATGGATGCCGAGACCTTCATGACGGCAGCGCAGGCCGTCGAATATGGCTTTGCCGATGCCGTCGACGATGGCGTTGCAGCGCCTTCCGGCGATGCCAAAAGCACAGACCGGCGGTTGATGGCACGCCGGCAAACCGAGGCCGCGCTCGCGAAGGCCGGCTTCACCCGCACCATGCGCTCCGAGATGCTCTCGGAGTTGATCGGCTCGGCCACGCGTGATGCAGGCCAGCCTTCCGCCGCGCGCGATGCAGGCGACAATCCCGAACTGAATGCCGCCGCCCTGCAGCGGCTGATCGACACCATCAGATCATAGGAGACCTGAGATGGGTATCGAGCTCACCCCGCGTGCGCGCGGGATCGTCGGCGTGCGCGCCGATTCCGGCAATGCCACCAAAATCCTGGCCGAACTGCAGAAGACCTTCGAGGACTTCAAGGTCGAGCGCGACAAGGAACTCGCCGACATCCGGGCCGGCATGGCCGATGTGGTCCAGACCGAAAAGGTCGACCGCATCAATGCCGAGATCACCGCCCTGCAAAAGGCCCTCGACGAGACCAATGCCGCGCTGGCAGCGCTCAAGGTCGGCGGGGTGGGTGGCCCGGCTGACCCCGACAAGGCCGAACATGCCCAGGCCTTCGACCGCTTCTTCCGCCGCGGCGTCGATGCCGGCCTGCGTGATCTCGAGGTCAAGGCCAAGCTGACCACCCAGTCCGATCCTGACGGCGGCTATCTGGTGCCGGAAGAGACCGAGGCCGGGATCGACCGGGTGCTCGGCACCGTCTCCACCATCCGCTCGCTCGCCCGCACCATCTCGATCTCGACCAGTACCTACAAGAAGCTGGTCAATATGGGCGGGGCGACGTCGGGCTGGGTTGGCGAGGAACAGGATCGTCCTGGCACGGCCACGCCGACCTTGCGTGAGATCGCCATCAATACCGGCGAGATCTACGCTATGCCCGGCGCCACGCAGACCTCGCTCGACGATGCGCGCATCGATCTTGCCGCATGGCTGGCCGACGAAGTGGCGATCGAGTTCGCCGAGCAGGAGGGGGCTGCCTTTGCCCATGGCGACGGCATCAACAAGCCGCGCGGCATCCTTGCCTATGACACGGTGGCCAATGCCTCCCATGCCTGGGGCAAGATCGGCTTCGTCGCTTCAGGCAAGGCTGACGGCTTTGTTGCGGCGACCGCCTCGGCCAATCCTGCCGATTGCCTGATCGACCTCTACTATGCCCTGAAATCCGGCTACCGGAACGGGGCCTCCTGGCTGATGTCGGATGCGACCATGAACACGGTGCGCAAGTTCAAGGACGCCGAGGGCGCCTATGTCTGGGCGCCACCCTCCGGCCCTGCACAGGTGGCCACCATCCTCGGCAAGCCTGTCCACACCGACGACAATATGCCGGCGGTGGCGGCCAATGCCTTTCCCGTCGCCTTCGGCGACTTCGGCCGCGCCTATCTGATCGTCGACCGCATCGGCATCCGCGTCCTGCGCGATCCCTACACCGCCAAGCCGAACGTGCTGTTCTACACCACCAAGCGGGTCGGCGGCGGCGTGGTCAACTTCGAGGCGCTCAAGCTGCTGAAGGTCAGCACCTGATCCACATGACGGGCGGCTCCGGCTGCCCGTCTCCTCATCATTCCCATTCATCGAAAGGACATCTGTCATGAAGGACGGTATCTCCGGCCTCAGCCTGGTTGCGTCTCTGGTTCCGGCCGTGGTCACGGCCACCACCAAGGGCAGCCATGCCGATCTGCAGGGCTACAACGCGGCAACGCTGATCATCACCACCGGGGCGATTGCCGGCGACGGCCTCTTCGTCGTCGCCATCCAGGAGAGCGACACGACCACGGATGGCGATTTTGCCGATGTGGCGGCCGGCGATCTGCTCGGCTCTTTGCCGACTGCGCTTGAGGCCAGCACGGTCTATAAGCAGGGCTACAAGGGCACGAAGCGCTACATCCGCGCCGTCATCACCAAGACCTCCGGCACATCGATCGCTGCCGGCGCCGTCTTTGCGCTTGGCCATCCCCACGACGCGCCGGTCGCCTGATCGGTCAGAGCGGCCAGACAGTCGGCAGCGCCGAGATTCTGGCCGCCCCCCGTTCATCAACCTGTTGGAAGACAGCCATGCTCGCTCCCGTCCGCACGGTTGCGCCCGCGACCATGCCGGTGTCGCTCAGCGAAGCCAAGGCCCATCTGCGTGTTGATCATGATGACCAGGACGATCTGATCACCGCTCAGATCAAGGCGGCGACGGCATATCTCGACGGCTGGTCCGGCATTCTCGGGCGGGCGCTGATTACCCAAACCTGGCGACAGGAGTTTGGCCGCTTTGCCGATCACCTGCCATTGCCGCTGGCGCCGGTGACCGCGATCGACAGCGTCAGCTACTTCGACGGCGACAATGTGCAGCAGACATTGGACACCGGCGTCTACGATCTGTTTGCCGACGCGCGCGGTGCCTATGTCACCCGGCGGTCAGGCCAATCCTGGCCGGCTACCTTCCGTCGCGCGGATGCCGTCTCGATCATCTTCACCGCCGGCTATGGCGCGGCGGCCGGCGTGCCGGAGCCCATCCGCCAGGCCATCCTGCTCATCGTCCAGCGCCTGTTCGATGGTGCAGACACCAGCATCGATGTTGCCATTGACCGCACCGTCCATGCCCTGATCGCACCCTATCGCAGAAGCCCGATCTGATGGCCAGGATCACCGCCAATGCCCTGCGCGACCGCGTCCGCCTCGAAAAGCGCGAGGAGATCGATGATGGCTATGGCGGCACCTATGGCCAGTGGGTGCCACAGTTCGAGCGTGACGCCTGCATCCTGCCCTCCAAGGGCGGCGAAACCGTCATCGCGTCGCGCCTGCAGGAAGTGCAGCCGGCGCTGATCATCGTACGTTACGATGCCGAGACCGCAACCATCACCGCCGCCTGGCGGCTGATCGAGACCCGTTCCGGCACCGTCTACAACATCCGTACCTCCGCCGACATGGAGCGGCGCGGCCGCTTCATCACCATGCTGTGCGAATCGGGGGTGGCGACCTGAGCGCCAAGGGCAAGCCGGAACCAGAGTCTCGGGGAGACCGCCATGACACCATCCAAAGCCGGCGATCACTTCCGTGTGTCCGAGACTGAGCTTGAAGCGCTCCTGGTTCGCGCTTCCGAAACCGGCGCTCGCCGCGCCCTGCAAGAAGTCGGGCTTGAGGGCAAGGATGCCGCAGAAGATATCCGCGACCTGCGCTCGCTGCTGGCCGGATTCAGGCTGGCCAAGCGCACTGCCGTGCAGACGACAGTCCGCATCCTCACCACCGGCATCCTGATCGCGCTGATGGCCGGCTTCGCCATCAAGCTGAAGCTCTTCGGACCGACGCCTTAACCCATCCGCCCGACCCATCAGACCACCGCCCGCCCTCGTCGAGGTGCGGGCTTTTTTTTTTGTGCCTGGAGACCTGCGATGACGACAATGACCTACAAACACTGGCGCGACGTGCCCGAGCGCTCGTGGCGCTGGCCGAACTTCTCCCCTGCCGAGATCGCCTGCCGGGGCACCGGCAAGCTGCTCGTCAACGAACCCGCGCTCGACAAGCTCCAGGCGCTGCGCGACCGTCTTGGCAAGCCGCTCATCGTCCGTTCGGCCTACCGCAGTCCGGTGCACAACCGGGCCGTCGGCGGCGCGCCACGCTCAAAGCACATGGACGGCACGGCCTTCGACATCGCCATGGCGAACCACGACCCGGTGGCCTTCGAGGCGGCGGCGCGGGAGGTCGGGTTCCTCGGCTTCGGCTTCTACCCGCGCTCGGGCTTCATTCATGTCGACCTCGGGCCCGCACGGCAGTGGGGCGAGCGGTTCCCGGTACGGGCGACGGCATTTGCAGCCGAAACGCCGCCCGCCCGCGAAGTGCTGGCCGACAGCCGCACCATGAAGGGTGGAGGGGCGGCTGGTGTGGCGACGCTGGGCGCCGCAGGGGTGGAGGTCGCGCAGAGCGTCTTGGCCGAGACCCAGACCGCCATCCTGCCGCTCGTGCCGTATCTCGACACGTTGCGCTGGCTGTTCATCGCCGTCGCGCTCGGGGGCATCGCAGTCACGATCTACGCCCGGCTCGATGACTGGCGCTGGGGGCGGCGATGATCGCCGCGCTCCTCACCGGGATCGCCGCCAGCCCATGGATGCGGGCGGCGCTGCGCTACGGAGCCATCGGGCTGGCAGTGCTCCTTTTCCTGTTTTCGCTTCGGAGGTCCGGCGAGCGAGCGGGACGCCTCGCTGAACGCCTTGAGACCACGGAGAAGGCCAATGATGTCCAACGCCGGATGCTGGAAGCGGCAGCTCGCCGCCCTCGCGATCGCGACGAGCTTGCTGAGCGGCTGCGCGACGGTCGGTTCTGAACCTGGCGGCAGCTCTGCATGTCCGCCGGTCGTGGAGTACAGTCGCGATCTCCAGGCACGTGCGGCCGACGAGCTCTTGCTGCTGCCGGAACGCTCGGTGCTGTCGGAAATGATGAGCGACTATGTCGTACTGCGCGGGCAGGCCCGGGCGTGCAGGGCCATTGACGATCGGAGCTGATCTGCCGATCTCTGGGGATTGATTACCCTTAACTTCTCCAATAATGTGGAGATATGGAAAAGCAGGACACCTTAGCCGCGCTGGCTGCGCTCTCGCAGGAGACGCGTCTCGACATCTTCCGTCTTCTGGTCGAGGCCGGTCCGGACGGGCGTGCAGTGGGGCGGATCGGCGAGGCGCTGGATCTCCCTTCGGCCACGCTCTCGTTCCACCTCAAGGAACTGAAGCACGCCGGGCTGGTGACGGTCCGGCGCGAAGGACGCTCGCTGATCTACTCAGCGGACTTCGCCACCATGACAGGCCTCATCGACTATCTGACCCGCCACTGTTGCGCCGGCGATCCGGCAGCATGCGGGATCGCCCCCTCGACGCACGCCGCCCGGAAAGAGACCGCATGACCACCAGGATCTATCACAACCCGAACTGCGGCACGTCGCGCAACGTGCTGGCGCTGATCCGCAACTCCGGCGATGAGCCGGAGGTTATCGAGTATCTGAAGACGCCCCCGAGCCGCGAGCGGCTCGTGGCGCTGATCGCCGCGATGGGGATCCCCGTGCGCGACCTCCTGCGCCGGAAGGGCACGCCCTACGACGAGCTCAAGCTCGATGCCCCCAAGTTCTCCGACGACGAGCTGATCGACCTGATGCTGGAGCATCCCATCCTCATCAACCGCCCCATCGTCGAGACGCCGCTCGGAACACGGCTCTGCCGCCCCTCCGAGGCGGTGCTCGACATCCTGCCGAACCCGCAGCGCGGGGAGTTCCGCAAGGAGGACGGCGAGCTCGTGGTGGACGCCGACGGGCGCCGCGTAAACGAGAGCCCCGCCCGATGAGCAACGACACCTACGCGCCCACGGCCGAGGCCATCGCAGCGGCGCCTGCCGGCATCGGCTTCTTCGAAAAGTGGCTCTCTGTCTGGGTGGCGCTCTGCATCGGCGCCGGGCTGCTGCTCGGCAACGTGCTGCCGGGCCTGTTCGAGACGCTCGCCGCGCTCGAGATCGCGTCCGTCAACCTGGTCGTTGCCGTCCTGATCTGGGCGATGGTCTATCCGATGATGGTGGCGGTCGACTTCGCGAGCCTGCGCCACATCGGCGATCGGCCGAAAGGGCTCGTGCTGACGATCGTGGTGAACTGGCTGATCAAGCCCTTCACCATGGCAGGGCTCGCCGTCCTGTTCTTCGAGGTCCTGTTCGCGGACCTGATCGCACCGGCCGATGCGCAGCAGTACATTGCCGGTCTGATCCTGCTGGGCGCGGCACCCTGCACCGCGATGGTGTTCGTCTGGTCGCAGCTCACTCGGGGCGACGCCACCTACACGCTGGTGCAGGTCTCGGTGAACGACGTCATCATGATCTTTGCCTTCGCGCCCATCGTGGCGCTGCTCCTCGGCGTCACCGATATCGTCGTGCCCTGGGAGACGCTCATCCTCTCGGTCGGGCTCTACATTCTGATCCCGCTCGCTGCCGGCGCCGCCACGCGCCAGTGGCTCGCGCGGGGCCGCCGGGGGGCGGACGCCGAGGCGGCGGTCGCGCGCTTCACGGCGGCGGTCAAGCCCTTCTCGGTGCTCGGCCTGCTGGCGACGGTCGTGCTTCTATTCGGGTTTCAGGGGCAGATCATCCTGGAGCAGCCGCTGCTGATCGCGCTGATCGCGGTGCCGCTCCTGATCCAGTCCTACGGCATCTTTGCGCTGGCCTATGCTGCGGCCTGGGCGTGGCGCGTGCCCTTCAACGTCGCCGCGCCCTGCGCGCTGATCGGTACGTCCAACTTCTTCGAGCTCGCGGTGGCCGTCGCGATCAGCCTCTTCGGACTGCAATCCGGCGCTGCGCTCGCGACCGTGGTCGGTGTTCTCGTCGAGGTTCCGGTCATGCTGTCACTTGTCGCCTTCGCCAATCGGACTTGTCACCATTTTCCCGCGGATGACGGAGGCGCGCGGCATGGCTGACCATCCCGTCCCGATCGAAGACCTGCCGAACATCGACCCAGCATCGCTCCGGCCGATCGACGTGGCTGCGCTCGCCGGGCCCGGCGCGCCGGCGCACCCGCCCCGCATCCTGATGCTCTATGGATCGCTCCGGACGCGCTCCTACTCGCGCTTTGCCTCGGAGGAGGCGGCGCGCCTGCTGCGCTGGTTCGGCGCCGAGACCCGCGCCTTCAACCCGTCCGGCTTGCCGCTGCCGGACGCGGAAGACCCCGACCACCCGAAGGTCAGGGAGCTGCGTGAGCTCGCCACTTGGTCGGAGGGCATGGTCTGGTGCTCGCCCGAGCGGCACGGCGCGATGACCGGCGTCATGAAGGCGCAGATCGACTGGCTGCCGCTGTCGCTCGGCGGCGTGCGGCCGACGCAAGGCAAGACGCTCGCGGTCATGCAGGTCTCCGGCGGCTCGCAGAGCTTCAACGCCGTCAACCAGATGCGCATCCTCGGCCGCTGGATGCGCATGGTGACGATCCCAAACCAGTCCTCGGTGGCGAAGGCGTGGGGCGAATTTGATGAGGGCGGCCGCATGCGGCCGTCGCCGTACTACAATCGCATCGTCGACGTCATGGAGGAACTCGTGAAGTTCACCCATCTCACGCGCGGCCGTTCGGCCTATCTAACCGACCGCTACTCGGAGCGGGTGGAAAGCGCTGAGCAGCTGTCCAAGCGCGTCAACCAACGCTCGATCTAGCATTTTCCTCTGCCGCTGAGGTGCTTGCGCGGAGCGGGGCCATTAATATCGCAGCATCGCACTCACTGAGACGAGGCGCTTGTCGACATCATCGCAAGAGGCGCAGCGGGTCGCTCCCGACCAACAACTACGAAGAAGCGCTACATTGCGTTGATCGACGCAGCGCGCGTGGTCAGTCGAGGAACTCGGGCTACCCCCGGACGCGTACGCCATCACCGACCGCGCCCCGTCACGCCAGAGCGCCATGAGGACCAGTACTTTCTCGATGGAGAAACCGTGCCCCTGAACGGGGCGGATAAAGCGCAACGTGTGACGCGCCGCAGGTCTCCTCTGGGCCGGGGGCCAAGCATCACCCTTGAAACGCCCGCTCATGAGGGAAATCGCCTTCCTTCAGATATGCAACTTCCGCCCGCGACGAGCGGCGGCCAAGAACCTGATTGCGATGGGGATGACGGCCGAACGCCGCGATCACTTGCTTCACGTCCAGGGCCTGCTTCACGAGCGAACGGTAAATCGGCTGCAGGTGCGTGGGGGCTTCTGCGGCGATCTCCTCGCGAAGTCCGATGAGAAGGTCCAGGCGCTGGAGATGGTCTGGCCCTTCGCAGTGGCCGAGTGGCAGACCATGAACGACCTTGAACCATGGCGTTGATAGCGCGGCGTAGTGGCCATTCAACAATCCGTTCATTGCCAGCGCCAGCGCCGCCTTGTCCTGCGCGAAAGCGTGGGCATCGCCTCGCCAGACCGATCGCGAGAACTGATCGAGCACGATGATGAGCGCGAGCCTGCCTTCGGGATCGGAGGCCCAGTGGTCAAGATTTCCCGCGGCTCCTTCAACTGTGAGTTCCGCGAAGCGGGCCGTGATTTCGTCGTCCGCGCCGCCCCGCATCCGCCAAGACCAATGGCTGCGATGGACGTCCGCATCTATGTCGAGCGAGTTCCCCTCAGGGAACCAGAATTCGAGTACGACCTGCCATTCATTGCGTTTGTTCGTGTTCTTCATCGCAAAACGTGTGCGCCGAGGGACTGAACATCGAGACTAACGCCCATCCATGTCAACAGGTCCAAAACGAAACACTCCATTTGGCCAACAGGTTTATACGAGGCCAATGTGGAGGCAAATTCAGGCCAGCTGGTGTCGCAGCAGCACGCGGACTGGTCATCCACACGTGATGGACCTATGGTTAAAGAGGCCTGCCAAAATACAAGGAGCACACCATGCGCGGATTTGTCGATGACATCGAAAAGTTGACCGAGGAGAACGCCGACTATCGGCGGGTCCTCTATACGGCGAGGAACATGCAGTTGGTCCTGATGGCGCTACAGCCCGGCGAAGAGATTGGCGAAGAGGTGCATGACGGTGGCGACCAGTTCTTCCGTGTCGAGAAGGGGCAAGGCGAGATCCTGATCGATGGCGCCGCACACAAGATAAAGTCGGACATGGCGATGATCGTACCGGCGGGCGCGCGACACAATGTCAGGAATACGGGCGACGAGCCCCTCAGGCTTTACACGATCTACAGTCCTCCCGAACATGTCGATGGCGTCGTCCATTCGACCAAAGGCGAAGCCGACGCTGCCCACGAGCACTTCGACGGAAAGACGACCGAAGAATAGCTCGGCTTTGCCGACTCTGTCGGAAACCGGCACCAGTCTCACTGACAGGAGCCAGCTGCGACCATCGTCGAACGTTCATGATCTCGTCGCTACGGCGGGCGGCGCGCGTTGTTGCGCCCGGAAGCATAGTTTCGGCATGAGAGCCTGCGCCGCGATTAGGAGATGAAGTGGGAAAAGCATTCGAGATCGATCGTTCGTTCGTTTTGACGGTCCTGACCGTCGCTGGGATGCTTCTGGCCATACTCGCTCTTTGGCCGCTGCAGGGTGCCGCCGCCGCGTACTTTTCCCTCGCAGGTCTGTTGCTCGTTTATCTAGCGGGCGGACTGCCAGCCGCTTGGCGGGCGGCCGCCACCTTGTGGGAGGAGCGGATCCTCGACATCGACCTCTTGATGGTCGTTGCAGCGGTCGCGGCTGCGGCCGTCGGGGCGCCTTTCGAGGGCGCCGTCCTGCTGACGCTCTTCAGCATCTCCACGACGCTGGAGGAACGGGCGCTCGGCCGCGCGCGCCGGGCCATCGAGGCGTTGATGGAGCTTCGGCCGGAGACGGCACTTCGCAAGGCGCCGGACGAGTCAGTCTCGGAAGTCCCTGCTGCCGATCTTCAGGTGGATGACGTCGTGGTGCTGCGGCCTGGCGCGCGGGTTCCGGCGGACGGGGTGATCGTCAGCGGCCGGGGCTCTCTCGATGAAGCCCATATCACCGGCGAGTCCATGCCCGTCGCCAAACAACCCGGCGCCCCGGTCTTCGAGGCGACGGTCAACCTCGACGGCGTGCTCGAGATGGCCGTAACGAAGACGATCGAGGAAAGCACCGTCGCCCGCATGATCGCACTCGTGACCGAGGCGCAGGCGGCCAAGGCTCCGTCGGAGCGCTTCAGTGCCTGGTTCGGGCAACGCTACACGGTCGCGGTCATGGTCGGAGCCGTCCTGGCCTTCGCCGCGTTCTACTGGCTGGGGCGCGACTGGGAGGAGGCGCTCTACCGATCAGCGACCCTGCTGGTAGCGGCGAGCCCCTGTGCAATCGTGATCTCCGTCCCTGCCGCGATCCTCTCCGCCCTGTCGGCTGCCGCGCGCGGAGGTGTATTGTTCAAGGGCGGCGGCGCGCTCGAGACGCTGGCGGCGGTCGACACCTTCGCCTTCGACAAGACGGGAACGCTGACGACCGGCAGGGCCTCGATCACGAAGGTGGTGGCGCTCGACGGCAATGAGCGACGCTTCCTCTCGCTGCTGGCTGGACTTGAGGCCCACTCGGAACATCACAGCGCGGCAGCCATCCGGCAGGAAGCCGTCAGCCGCGGTGTTGAACCGGCCAAGGTACTTAACGTGATCACCCGGCCGAGTGCCGGCATCGTCGGCGACGACGGCGGGAGGCAGGTATGGGCAGGCAATCCGCGACTCGCCAGGCAAATGGACGCTTCCATCGATCACCCGATGCTGAAGGCGTTGGCTGCGGACACCGAGACGGTCATCTATTTCGGGCGGGATCAGCAGGTGATGGGAGCTGTTACCATCGCGGATCAGGCCCGCCGACCTCTGCGGCGGCGCTTGCCGCATTGCGGGAAGGTGGGGTCACCGCAATCATCATGATGACCGGCGATCGCCGTCCGGTTGCGTTGCGGATTGGCGAAGAGCTCGGATTGAAGCCCGAGGAAATCCATGCCGACATGCTGCCGGAGGACAAAGTCAGGATGGCGGGGGAGTTGGCTGCAAGAGGCAAGGTCGCCTTCGTCGGCGACGGGGTAAATGACGCCGCCGCGCTGGCCCGCGCCGATGTCGGGATCGCCATGGGTGCTGCGGGCTCCGACGTCGCGCTCCAGGCAGCCGATGTGGCGCTTCTGTCGGAAGACATGGGACGGCTCGCGGAGGCGCATCGACTGGCGCGGCGCACGGCGCGGATCATTCGGCAGAACCTCGCCTTCGCCATGGGTGCCATGGTCATTCTGGTGACGGGCGCGCTGTTCTTCGAGCTGCCTCTGCCGCTCGCAGTGATCGGTCACGAGGGCGGAACGGTTCTGGTGGTGCTCAACGGGCTGCGTCTGCTGCGGGACCCCATCCGCCGCAACGAAAACAAGTCAGCGTCACCAGATCAGGTGGTGACGGTCGACAGCATCAGCGCCCCCGTCCAACGTCATGCCTATCGCAGGAAAATCCCGCGGCGCGCGGGTTGAAGACAACGACTTCAACTCGTTTCCGGCCCAGAGAAGGTTGGATGTCAGTCCCTCTCCCTCCGCCATCCCTCTTTCCAGCCTTGCTCTCCGGCAAAGCAAAATCGGCTGAAACCTCTAGGGGTTATCCCTCTTTCGGTGTTCCGTCTTTCCCGCCTGCGGACTGATCGGGCAGACCATCGCCACACGCGGCGCGCGGGTCAGGCTGGCGGCTATTATCGCCAAGGGCACGGCGGACATGCCGGGCTGCCGCAGCTAAATCGTCGCCTGCGACATGGAGGATACCGGCCCCCTGTGGGTGACGGGAGGTGTGGAAGGTCAGGCAGAGCCCCACCCGCTCGCTCGACCTGCCGGCGGTGAGGGCGTCAATCGCCGAGGCGCGGCCGCTCATCGCCGCCTTCCGCAACCGCCGCGAGACGCTGGCGATCGCCGGCGTGGACGAGGGCTCAGCCTGCGTCGGCGCGGCCTGCAAGCGCCACGTAGAATCCGGCGCCGTCACGGGCAGGAAGCGGCGTGAGCCGCGCCACCCAGCCCTTGCGCCGCGCCTCGAGCAGAAGGCGGCCGACGGGCTGGAACAGGGTCTCGCCGCTCGTCGGCGTCGCCGGATCGATGAGGACGGCGACGGACTTGCCGGCAGCGAAGCGGCTGCGCTCCAGCATCTCCTGGATGGAGGCGAGCGCCCGCTGGCGGGAGACGCCGCGCAGGTCAATCACCGATTCGGCATCTGCGAGGCCGAGATTGCCGCGCAACTTGGCTGCATAGACGTCGTCAAAAAAGGGCATGGGCGCGACAACTCGGGCAAGGCGACGCAGGTGGGGAACGCCGACAACGGACGCGCGCGGCGCGGCCGCGAAGCGTTTCGTCGTCGACAGTCTGTCCACGCCCGCGCTGCCACGTCAACCGCGTCGGCAAGCCGCTGCCGGAGCGTGAGCCGAGCGGCCGGGCGCGGCCTCAGCGCACGATGACGTTCTTGAACTGCCAAGGGTCGTCGTAGTCGACATCCTCGGGGAAGAGCACGCCCCGCCCCGTCACCGGCGTCCAGTCGGTATACCGGCCGACGACGGGCCCGAGGTAGGGCCGCTGCACCTCAAGACAGCGGCGAAAATCCATCTCGTCAGCCTCGACAACGCCGCGGTCGGGATTCTCCAGCGCCCAGACCATGCCGGCCAGCACGGCCGAGGTTACCTGCAGGCCCGTCGCGTTCTGGTAGGGAGCGAGGCGGCGCGTCTCCTCGATGGAGAGCTGCGAACCGTACCAGTAGGCGTTGCGCGCATGGCCGTAGAGCAGCACGCCGAGCTCGTCGATGCCGTCGACGATCTCCTCCTCGTCCAGGATGTGCCACACGTCCTGGACCTTCCACTGCCCGCCCGCCATCTCGTGCAGGGACAGCACGGCATCGTCGCAGGGATGGTAGGCATAGTGGCAAGTGGGGCGGAAGAGCACCCGCCCGCCCTCCCGGGCGGTGAAGTAGTCCGCGATCGAGATCGCCTCGTTGTGGGTGATGAGCCAGCCGTGCTGGGCGTCGGCGGTGGGCGTCCACGAGCGCACGAGCGTGCCCGCTCCGGGGCGCGTCAGATAGATGCCGGCGCCGCAGCCGAAATCGTGCGCTCGCGCCTCGGGCGGCAGCGCCTTCTCATGCGTGCCCCAGCCCAGCTCCGCCGGCTGCAGCCCCTCGGCGATGAAGCCGTCGACCGACCAGGTGTTGACGAAGGTGCCGCGCTCCTTCGGCTTCCTGGCACGCTGAGTATCGCGCTCGGCGATGTGGATGCCCTTGACGCCGGCCTTCATCATGAGCAGCGCCCACTCCTTTCGGCTCGTCGGCTCGGGCTCGTCGAGCCCGAGGTCGGCGACGAGGTTGAGGAGCGCCTGCTTGACCAGCCACGACACCATGCCGGGGTTGGCGCCGCAGCAGTTCACGGCCGTGCGCCCGGGGCCGAGCGCCCCCTTCATCTCCAGCACGGATTCGCGCAGCGCGTAGTTGGAGCGCTGCGACATGGTGAGGCGCGGGTCGGTGTAGAAGCCGGCCCACGGCTCAGCCACGGTGTCGATGTAGAAGGCGTCGCACTCGCGCGCGAGGCGCATCATCTCGGTGGAGGACACGTCGACCGACAGGTTGACGAGGAAGCCCGGCCCGGGCCCGGCTGTGAGCAGGGGCTTGAGAAGGCGATCAAAATTCTCGCGCGTGACCGCCTCGTTGATGAAGCGGATGCCGCGCTCGTCGAGCACGCTGCGGTTCTTCTCATCGGGATCGATGACCACGAACTTCGACCGGTCGTGCGCGATGTGACGCTCGATCAGCGGCAGGGTGCCCTTGCCGATGGAACCGAAGCCGATCATGACGATGGGGCCGTCGATGCGGGCATGCACGGGCCAGTCGGTCATCTCTTCCCCTCCTGCTGGCGGCGATGTCCCGCGATCGGGACGGGCGAAACGGCTGCAAGTCGCACGAAGCCATGTCCGTGCGACGCGATCAATCGGAAATGCCGGATCAGGCCGCGCGGGCGAGCCCTTCATCACCCTGCTTCGCAGCGGCGACGAGCTCGCCGAGGTCGGGCAGGGCCGCCGGCTGGCCCGTCGGCGAGACGAGCCCGCGCGCCCCGGCGAGCGCTCCGGGGACGAGCTCCAGCCCGAGGAAACGCTCGCGCGCGAAAGGCCCCGGCAGCCACAGGCCGGCGGTATGCGCCGCCGAGAAGCCGAAGCGCGCATAGTAGGACGCATCGCCCACAAGCAGGATCGCGCGATGGCCCAGTGCCGCCGCATCGGCGATGGCCCGGCGCATCAGCGCCCCGCCGATGCCGGCCGAGCGCATGTCGGCTGCCACCGCAAGCGGCCCGAGCAGAAGGGCCGGACGCGCCGGCCCGGCCGTCACGTGCCACAGCCGCAGGGTTCCGACGAGGCGCCCGTCATGGCGCGCGACCAGGGCCAGCCCCTCGGCCGGCAGGCGCCCTTCCCTCAGGCGCTCGGACGTCTTGCCGAAACGCGCCTCGCCGAAGGCCTCGTCAAGCAGCGCCTCGCGCGCCGCGGCGTCGCGCGGCTGCTCCCGTTCGATGATCATGGCAATGCCTTCCCCGTCCCGCGCGCGAGACGATGCGTGCGACACTGGTCGCTGCTGAGGAAGGGGAGCCGGCAGCCCGGCTCCCGACGACGGCGAAGCCGGAACCCGTCCTGGGCTGCGGCTCAGATGTGGTACGCCTTGAGCGGTGGGAAGCCGTTGAAGGCGACTGCCGAGTAGGTCGTCGTATAGGCGCCCGTGCCTTCGATGAGGATCTTGTCACCAATCGACAGGCTCACCGGCAGCGGATAGGGCACCTTCTCGTAGAGCACATCGGCGGAATCGCACGTCGGCCCTGCGAGCACGCACGGCTCCACCGCATCGCCATCGCGCGGCGTGCGGATGGGATAGCGGATCGCCTCATCCATCGTCTCGGCGAGGCCGCCGAACTTGCCGATGTCGAGATAGACCCAGCGGATGTCGTCGTCCGCGCTCTTGCGGGAGATGAGCACCACCTCGGCCTCGATGACGCCGGCGTTGCCGACCATGCCGCGGCCCGGCTCGATGATCGTCTCCGGAATCGCGTTGCCGAAGTGACGGCACAGCGCCTGGAAAATCGATGCGCCATAGGCCTCGACCGCCGGCACATCCTTGAGGTAGCGCGTCGGAAAACCGCCGCCGAGGTTGACCATCGACAGGTTGAAGCCGCGCTCGGCGCACTCGCGGAAGATGCCAGCCGACGAAGCGAGAGCCTGGTCCCAAGCCTCGGTGTTGGCCTGCTGCGACCCGACGTGGAAAGACACGCCATAGGCCTCGAGGCCAAGGCGATGGGCGTACTCCAGCACGTCGACGGCCATCGACGGCTCGCAACCGAACTTGCGCGACAGCGGCCACTCTGCGCCCGCACCGTCGCACAGGATGCGGCAAAAGACCTTGGAGCCGGGCGCAGCACGGGCGACCTTCTCCACCTCTTCCGTGCAGTCGACGGCATAGAGGCGCACACCAAGCTCGTAGGCGCGCGCGATGTCGCGCTCCTTCTTGATGGTGTTGCCGTAGGAGATGCGGTCAGGCGTCGCGCCGGCAGCCAGGGCCATCTCGATTTCGGCCACGGATGCCGTGTCGAAGCAGGAGCCGAGACCGGCGAGCAGCTTCAGCACCTCGGGCGAGGGGTTGGCCTTGACGGCGTAGAACACGCGCGTGTCGGGCAGCGCGCGCGCAAAGCTGAGGTAGTTCTCGCGCACCACCTCGAGATCCACGACGAGGCAAGGGCCGTCTTCTCGTCGGCTGCGCAGGAATTCGCGAATGCGCTCGGTCATCGACCTGCTCCCAAAGCTCAAACGGGGGGCGGACAACCACCCGGCATGACACAGGTGCGATAGCCTCCGCCGCCACGCTGTGGAGACGTGACGGCGCCGAGGGGTTTCACACCCGAACGTGCTGCCTACGCTTTGGAAGGGATTGCCTTCCGCACGCCTGGCAATGATGGACAAGCCTCTTCGGTAGCCCGAGCCGACCTTTGGAGGGTCGGTAGAGACCAAAAAAGCCCGTTCCGTCGTTGCTTTAAGCCGCGTCCCCCGCGGAGAGCGGAGTGCGCCGGTTTCGCCTCCGGCTGCCAGTCAAGTGTTCGAAGCCTGCGCTTCGGGCGGCTGTCCGGCCTCTTGTCCGGATGCCCACCGACCGGCACGCGACCACAGGCACGTGCGAAATTGGGCATGCGTTTAATAGTATCCTTGCCCGTCTCTCTCAAGACCTGCGGCAGGCCAAAATGACGAAAATTTTCGTGCGGTGGACGCAGCCCCGCCTTGATGCTGCCGCATGGGCGGATTGATGGGATCTTAAAGGTGGGACTGACACCGTTCCAGCGCCCATCCAATGGGATTCAACCCGCAAGCGAAGCAGATGACGATCGACCGACGCATATTCCTGAAGCTCGCCGCAACGGCCACCGCCGCCGCTTCCCTGCCGCGGGCCGGTGTCGCCCAGCAGGTCGACCCCGCCATCCGCGGTCCGCAGGCTCGCCCTCCCTTCGGCTACGAGGACGTCATTCGCCGTGCGCGAGACCTCAGCTCTCTGCCCTACGAGCGTCCGACGAGCACGGTGGAGGACATGCTCGCCAAGCTCGATTTCGACGCCTATCGCGACATTCGCTTCCGGCCGGACAAGGCCCTGTTCGCCCAGAGCGGCAGCCCCTTCCGCATGCAGCTCTTTCATCCCGGCTTCCTCTTCCGCCAGCCGGTGACGATCAACGTGATTCGCGAGGGCGTGCCGACTCCGGTACCCTTCTCGGCCCAGATGTTCGACTACGGCCGCACCAAGCTCGACAAGCCGCTGCCGGTGAACACGGGCTTCGCGGGTTTCCGCCTGCACTATCCACTCAACAAGCCGCAGGTGTTCGACGAGGCCATCTCCTTCCTCGGCGCGAGCTACTTCCGCTTTCTCGGCCGCGGGCAGCATTATGGCCTTTCGGCGCGCGGGCTGGCCATCAACGCAGGCGGGGATCCCGAGGAGTTTCCGGTCTTCCGCGAGTTCTGGATCGAGACCCCGGCGCCCGACGCCGAGCGCGCTACAATTTACGCCCTGCTCGACAGCCCCTCGATTACGGGCGCCTTCCAGTTCCACCTCTATCCTGCGGCGCAGAGCGTGCTCGACGTGACGGCGACGCTGTTCCCGCGCACGAGCATTCCCAAGCTCGGCATCGCGCCGCTGACGTCGATGTTCTTCTCCGGCGAGAACGACAGGCACAGCGATTCGGGCTACCGGCCCGAGCTGCATGATTCGGATGGGCTGCTCATCCACTCCGGCTCGGGCGAATGGATCTGGCGGCCCCTGCGCAATCCGCAGCGTCCGTCGATCTCCGCCTTCGTCGAGAACAACCCGCGCGGCTTCGGCCTGATGCAGCGCGACAGGCAGTTCTCGCACTATCAGGATCTCGACCTGCACTACCAGACGCGCCCGAGCTACTGGATCGAGCCACATGGCAACTGGGGCGAGGGCCATGTGGAGCTCGTCGAGCTACCGACGGGCGACGAGACCAACGACAACATCGTCGCCTCGTGGATCCCGCGGCAGACGCCCGAGCGGGGGCAGGAGCTGACCTACGGCTACCGCATCACAGCCCTCGACCGGGAGACGGAGATGCACCCGGGCGGCAAGGTGCTGAACACCTTCGTCACCCTGCCGAAGGCGCACGGCTCGGACGAGCCCGTGCCGGCCGGCGCGCGGCGCTACCTCGTCGACTTCAACGGCGACGATCTGCCCTACTATCTCTCCGATCCGCAACTCGTGCAGGTCGACGCCAGCGTCTCCGCCGGCCAGGTCACGCGTGCCTTCGTACTGCCGAACCCGGCCATCGGCGGCTTCCGCGCCTCCATCGACATCGAGGCGCCAGAGGGCCAGACGGGCGACGTGCGCGCCTTCCTGCGCGCGGGCGGAAAGGCCCTGACGGAGACCTGGATCTATCCCTGGTCGAGCCAGTGAGGGCTTGATGCCCTCACCTGCGCCACAGCTGCGGCGGCGGGCAATCCGCCACCTCGCGCAACAGGGCGATGAAAGCCTCGGCGCCGTAGGCGGCCGCGGCCTCGCCCTTCTCCCGGCTGGCGCTCGCAGCATCGCCCATGGCGCCGGCCGCGTGAAGATCCTGGCTCATCCAGCCGAAGGACGTGGACGTGCCGATGCCGATGTGGCGGTAACGCTGCTCCATGGCGACCGAGCGCGGCTCGAAGTTCTCGGCCTTGTCCATGTGCACGGTGTCGGGCCGGAAGGCGAGCATCAATGATGTCTCCACCTCGCCGGCATGGATGCCGTGCCGCAACTCCCGCGCATCGAAAAGGTCGGGATAGCCGAAGCGGTGCCACGAGGCCGCGACCACCAGCATGTCGCAGGCAATGCGCAGCTCGCGCGCCACGATCTCGATGACGGCGACATTGCCGCCGTGCGAATTGACAATGACGAGCTTGCGGCAGCCGGCGCGGGCAACGCTCTGGCCGATCTCCGTCCAGGCCCGGATGGCCGTCTCGGCCGAGAGTGTGAGCGTGCCCGGATAGGCGAGATGCTCGTTCGACTTGCCGACCGCCTGCACCGGCAGGAAGAGCACGGGCAGGTCATCCGGCAGGCGCTCGATCACCGCATCGAGATAGCCCCGCATGATGTGGGTGTCGACGCCGACCGGCAGGTGCGGGCCGTGCTGCTCGACCGCGGCAACGGGCAGCACGGCGATGGCCTCGCCCATCGGCAGCCGGCGAAAGTCCTCGCTCGTCAGGTCGATCCAGTAGCGGGAGGGAAACATGCGGCAGATCCTCGGCATGAAGAAGGTGGGCCTTCCGGGCCTCATCGCGGCCGGGCGGCCGGCTGTCAGCCCTTGGCGGCGGCGATGATCTCCACCTCCACCTTGAATTCCTCGCGCGTGAAGCCGGAGACGATCATCAGCGTGGAGGCCGGCGGTGGTTCGCGCACGAAGCGGTCGCGCACCTCCATGTAGGGTTTCATGTAGGCCCGGTCGGTGACATAGGCGTTGATGCGCACCACATCGCCGAAATCCATGTCCGCCTCGGCGAGAATCGCGCCGAGGGCGCGGAAGCACAGCTCGGCCTGGGCGCCGGCATCCTCCGGCACCTCGTCGTTGACGCTGATGCCGAGCTGGCCGGAGGCGAACAGCATGCGGCTGCCGGCCTCGACCTCGACGGCATGGCTGTAGCGGGCGAAGGGGCGGCGGACGGCCGCCGGGCTGTGGGCCTTGTTCATTGCTGATCCGTCCCGTGCTCGGATGGCTGTCACACCATCGCGGACAGTGCGCGTCGCGGCAACGTCCGAATGGCGAAGATCGCCATGCAGCGGTGGAAGGCGCGCTCCGGCACGGGTCTTGCCAGCGCCGGCGGGGGTCGCCGTTGTGAATCTTGCCAAGACTCGCGCGAGCATCGCACAACTGGCGCCTGCGTTTCACAGGCTGCGCAAGAGGGAGGCAGCGCATGATCGGTTCAAAGGCACTGGCGGCGGGCGTGACCGCCTTGGCGATGCTCGCGGCGACGGGCGCCGAGGCGCTCGACAAGGTCCGCTTCGGCACCAACTGGGTCGCACAGGCCGAGCACGGCGGCTACTACCAGGCTCTCGTCGACGGCACCTATGCGAAATACGGGCTCGACGTGGAGATCGTCCCCGGCGGGCCGCAGTCCAACAACCGCATGCTGCTGCCGGTCGGCAAGCTCGACTTCTACATGGGCGGTAACATGATCCAGGCCTTCTCGGCCGTGCAGGAGAACATCCCGACCATCGTCGTCGCCGCGCATTTCCAGAAGGATCCGCAGGTCATCATCTCCCATCCCGGGCTCGACAAGTGGGAAGACCTGAAGAAGGCGACGCTGTTCATCTCCAAGGAAGGCCTCGCCTCCTTCTACCAGTGGATGGTCAGTCAGTACGGCTTCAAGGAGAGCCAGGTCCGTCCCTACAACTTCAACGCCGCCCCGTTCATCGCCGACAAGAACTCGGGCCAGCAGGGCTACCTCACGTCCGAGCCGCTCGCCGTGGAGCGCGAGGCGGGCTTCAAGCCCAACGTCTTCCTGCTCGCCGACTACGGCTTCTCGACCTACGCCACGACCGTGGAGACGCGTCTCGACCTTGTGGAGAAGAACCCCGATCTCGTGCAGCGCTTCGTCGATGCCTCGGCCATCGGCTGGTACAACTATCTCTATGGCGACAACACAAAGGCGAACGAGGCCATCAAGCGCGACAACCCGGAGATGACCGACGAGCAGATCGCCTATTCCATCGCCAAGATAAAGGAATACGGCATCGTCGATTCGGGTGATGCGCTCGAGAAGGGCATCGGTGCGATGACCGACGAGCGCATGAAGGACTTCTTCGACAAGATGGTGAAGGCCGGCGTCGTGCCGGCGGATCTCGACTACAAGAAGAGCTACACCCTCCAGTTCGTCAACAAGGGCGTCGGCCTCGACCTGCGTCCCAGGAACTGAGGGACCGGCAAGCTGCCGGAGGCGACAGGCGCTTCCCCGGAGCGGTTGACGCGCCGGGGAGCAAAATGCAACCACTGGCGCGGCTGACGCGGGGCGAATGCCCGCCCCGCCGCCCGGCGCGTGAGACCCCACGATGCTCGATATCCAATGACGCTCGCTTCGCTGTCACCCACCCTCGCGGACCGGGAGCCGGTCGTGTCCCTGCGGGGAGTGGGCAAGACGTTCTCCAACGGCACCGTGGCGCTCGAGAACCTCGATCTCGACGTCTTTCCGGGCGAGTTCCTGTCGCTGCTCGGGCCTTCGGGCTGCGGCAAGTCGACGGCCCTGCGCCTGATGGCGGGCCTCGGCCGGCCGAGCCGCGGCCGGGTTTCCATCGCCAGCCATGATCCCGGCGAGCGCCGCGGCAACATCGGCTTCGTCTTCCAGGAGCCGACGCTCATGCCCTGGGCGACGGTGGCCGACAACGTCTGGCTGCCCCTGCGCCTCAAGGGCGTGTCGCGGGCCAAGGCGGATGCCACCATCCGCGACAGCCTCGCGCTCGTCGGCCTTGCAGCCTTCGCCGACGCCTACCCGCGGGAACTGTCCGGCGGCATGAAGATGCGCGTCTCCATCGCCCGCGCGCTCGCGACGAAGCCCGCCATCCTCCTCATGGACGAGCCGTTTGCGGCGCTCGACGAGATCACCCGTTTCAAGCTGAACGACGACCTCTTGCGCCTCAAGGCGGAGCTCGGCTGCACCGTGGTCTTCGTCACCCACTCGGTCTACGAGAGTGTCTACTTGTCGAGCCGCATCGTGGTGATGGCGGCCCGGCCCGGACGCGTCATCTCGACCATCGACGTCGACGTGCCGATGCCGCGAAGCGACAGCTTTCGCTCCACGCCGCGCTATGCCGAGCTGTGCCGCGAGGCATCGGCGGCCCTGCACGGTGCCATGGCGCCCGACGACCATCTCTAGCAAGGCCACGATGAGCGCCTCGACAGACGATACGCCCCCTGCCTCCGGCGCCGCCCGCTTCGATGCGGCGCGCCTTGCCTCCGTCCTCCTGCCCGTCGCTATCCTCGTCCTTGCCCTCGCCGGCTGGGAGGCGGTGGTGCAGATCAACGAGATCCCGCCCTACATCCTGCCGGCGCCGTCGCAGATCGCAGCAACACTGGTCAAGGACTGGCCGGTGCTGTTCGGCTCGTTGCTCGTGACGCTGCGCATCACGTTCCTTGCGCTGTTCGCGGCCGTCGTCGGGGGCGTCCTGCTCGCCATCCTCTTCGCCCAGTCGCGCTGGATCGAGCTGTCGTTCTTCCCCTTCGCGGTCATTCTGCAGGTGACACCCATCGTCGCCATCGCGCCGCTCCTGCTCATCTATCTCGAGCCCGGCACGGCCGTGCTGGTGTGCGCTTTCCTCGTCGCCTTCTTCCCCATCCTGTCGAACACCGCGCTCGGCCTGGCCTCGGCCGACCACAACCTCCGCGATCTATTCGACCTCTATGGCGCCTCGCGCTTCAAGCAACTCGTCTACCTGCGCCTGCCGGCTGCCCTGCCCTATTTCCTCGGCGGGCTGCGCATCGGCGGAGGGCTGGCGCTGATCGGCGCCATCGTGGCCGAGATAGCAGCCGGCACAGCCGGCCAGGGGTCGGGCCTGGCCTTCCGCATCATCGAATCGGGCTACCGGCTCAACGTCCCGCGCATGTTCGCCGCCCTCTTCCTGATCTCGGTGGCGGGCATCCTCATCTTCCTCATCTTCACCGCGCTGAGCCACCTCCTGCTGCACCGCTGGCACGAGAGCGCGCGCAGGCGGGAGGCATGACATGAGCCGCGGCTTTATTTCGCTTCCCGACACCCCGGTCTATGTGCTCGCCGATGCGACCGTGCCGGCAGCCGTGCTGCCGCCGGAGGCCGCGCGCGGCGCCGTGGAAGGGCTCGTGCGCTGCGACATCCACGTGGCGCGAGGCCGTATCACGCGCATCGTGCCTCAAGGGGGCGGTCCGGACGCTCCGTCCGAGGCGTCTGCCGTCCCCGTCCGCATCGACCTCGACGGCGGCATCGTCCTGCCGCGCCTTGTCGACGTGCACACCCACCTCGACAAGGGCCACATCTGGCCGCGCTCGCCGAACCCCGACGGCACCTTCATGGGCGCGCTCCACAGCGCCGGGCGCGACCGGGTCGCCTTCTGGAGCGCCGAAGACGTTGCCGCACGCATGGACTTTTCGCTGCGCGCGGCCTTCGCCCACGGCACCTGTGCCGTGCGCACGCACCTCGATTCCCTCGGGCCGCAGACCGCCATCTCCTGGCCGGTCTTCGCCGAGATGCGCGAGGCGTGGAAGGGGCGCATCACTTTGCAGGCCACCGCCCTTTTCACCTGTGACATCGTCACCAACGACGAGCCGCAGTTCCGTGACATCGTCTCCACGGTCGCCCGCCACGGCGGCGTCCTCGGCGGCGTTACCTTTCTGGGAGCTGCGCCAGACGCCGCGCTCGACCTGGCGCTCGACCGCATCTTCATGGCCGCGGCAGCCAACGGCCTCGACCTTGACTTCCACGTCGACGAGAGTGACGCGCCCGAGGCGCGCAGCCTTGAGCGCATCGCCGACGCTGCCCTGCGCCACCGCTTCCAGGGCCGCATCCTCGCCGGTCACTGCTGCTCGCTCGCGCTACAGGACGAGGCCGATGCCGCACGTGTCATCGACAAGCTCGGCGAGGCCGGCATCGCCGTCGTCTCGCTGCCGATGTGCAACATGTACCTGCAGGACCGTCGGCCGGGCCGCACGCCGCGCTGGCGCGGTGTCGCGCCGCTGCACGAGCTGAAAGCGGCGGGAGTGCCGGTGATGGTGGCGAGCGACAATACGCGCGATCCCTTCTACGCCTACGGCGACCTCGACATGATCGAGGTCTTCCGCGAGGCAACGCGCATCGCCCACCTCGACCACAGCGACGACAACTGGATCGCTGCGGTGACGACGACACCGGCGGCCGTGATGCGTCTTGCCGACGCCGGCCGTCTCTCCGAGGGTGGCGCTGCCGACTTCATATTGACGCGGGCGCGCAGCTGGACGGAACTTCTGGCACGACCACAGGCCGACCGCGTGGTCGTCGTGGGTGGGCGGACCATCGACGAGACCTTGCCGGACTATCGCGAACTCGACCGGCTGGTCGCAGCGCAACAAGAGGGACAACAGGACCGATGACCCACCGCTACGACATCGAGGGGCTCAAGACCCGCATCGAAGGTATCAAGACGGAGGAAAACCCGGCCCTCGTCCGCCAGAAGAGTCGCGATTTCTACTGGTATTCGCCCACACTCAAGCGCCAGCTCGAGAACGTGACCGGCGACATCCTCGTCTCGCCTGCGAACGAGGGCGAGGTGCTGCGCGTGCTCGCCGCCGCCTACGAGCTCGGCATCCCCGTCACGCCGCGCGGCACCGGCACGGGCAATTACGGCCAGGCGATGCCCCTCTCGGGCGGCATCATTCTCGACATGTCCGGCATGGACAAGGTCAAGGAGATCGGCCTCGGGCGCCTCGTGGCCGAACCTGGCGCCATGCTCGCCAAGATCGACCGGCAGACCCGCCCGCATTCGGGCCAGGAGCTGCGCCTCTTTCCCTCCACCTACGCAACGGCCTCGCTCGGCGGCTTCATCGCCGGCGGCTCGGGCGGCGTCGGCTCCATCCGCTGGGGCGGCCTGCGCGACGCAGGCAACATCCTGTCGCTCAAGGTCGCGACCATGGAGGCGACCCCGCGCATCCTGACGCTCACCGGCGACGACCTGCACAAGGTGGCCCATGCCTACGGCACCAACGGCATCATCACGGAGGTCTCCGTGCCGCTGGCGCCAGCCTATACCTGGGTCGACCTCATCGTCGGCTTTAACACGCTGGCGGAGGCGGCGGCCTATGCCAACGCGCTCGGCGAGCAGGACGGCCTGCTGCTGAAGGAACTCGCCGTCATCGCCGCGCCGGTGCCGCACGACGTCTTCCTGCGCCACCAGAAGTTCCTGCCGCGCGACAAGCACATCGCCGTCATCATGGTGGCGGAGCACGCGCTCGACGCGACCCTCGCCTTCACCCGCCGCGTCTCGGGGGCCGAGGTGCTGTTCCGCCAGGATGCGATAAGCCCGGAGGAGCTGCGCGGCCTGCCGCCGGCCTTCGAGCTCGCCTGGAACCACACGACCCTGCGCGCGCTGCGCGTCGACCCCAGCATCACCTATCTGCAGACGCTCTATCCCTTCCCGAACCAGCTCGAGCTCGTCGAGAAGGTCCATGCGCACTTCGGCGACGAGGTGATCGCGCATCTCGAATTCGTCCGCTTCGATGGCAAGATCACCTGCTTCGGCCTGCCGCTCGTGCGCTTCACCAGCGAGGAGCGCCTCGAGGAGATCATCCGCATCCACGAGGACATGGGCGTGCCCGTCTTCAACCCGCACCGCTACACGCTGGAGGAAGGGGGCATGAAACAGACCGACGCCGTGCAGCTCGCCTTCAAGCGCGAGGCTGACCCGCGCGGCCTGCTCAACCCCGGCAAGATGATCGCCTGGGAGAACCCGGACTACGACTATGCGTCGGGCCGGACCTATCTCTTCCCCGGCCTTGCCGACCGCGCCGCCTGACGGCCGATGCGCATTCTCCTCGTCTACTGCCACCCGTGCGCGGAAAGCTTCACGGCCGCTGTGCGCGATACGGCCCTCGCCACCCTGTCGCGCCGCGGCCACGAGGTGCACCTGCTCGACCTCTATGCCGAGGGCTTCGATCCGGTGATGAGCGCGGAGGAACGGCGGGGCTATCACACGCCCGGTGCCAACGAGGCACCGGTCGCCAACCACCTCGCCCTCGTGCGCTGGGCAGAGGGCCTCGTCTTCGTCCACCCCACGTGGTGGTATGGCCCGCCAGCCATGCTGAAGGGCTGGCTCGAGCGGGTCTTCGTGCCGCACGCCACCTTCCGGATGCCCGAGCGTGGCAAGCCAACCGTCGGCGCCCTGCACCACATCCGCCTCATCGCCGCCATCTCCACCCTCGGCAGCCCGCGCTGGTGGTGGTGGTTCATGGGCATGCCCGGCAGGCGCATGCTGCTGACCGGCATCGGCGCCCTGTGCGGCCTGAGGTGCAAGCGCCTCTGGCTCGGCCTGCATTCCATGGACACGGTGACGGAGGACGAACGCCGCCGCTTCCTCGCCAAGGTCGAGCGCGTTCTCGGCCGCATCTGACCGCGCCCATGCCGGTTGTCATTGAAGTGTCGCAACCGGGCGACCATTATTCTGACGGCAGGCAAGCCCTTCAATGGGCGAAACCGTTCGAGGCCCGCAATGAAACACCCGGTCGCCAAGAGTGTCGGGTGGGCCCTTGTCCACGCGGCCCGCCTCCACCGCACGCGCGTCGGCGAGCGGCTCAACCGCCTCGGCCTGTTTCCCGGCCAGGAGCAGGTGCTGCAGGCCCTCGTCGGTGGCAGGACGCTGACCATGGGCGAGCTGGCCAGCCTCCTCCGGGTGAAGCCGCCCACCGCCTCCAAGACCGTCGCGCGCCTTGCCGCCCAGGGCCTCGTCGAGCGCGCCACCGAGCCGGGCGATGCCCGCGTCGTCGTCGTGCGACTGACGGAAGAAGGCGCCCGCCGCGCATCGTCCATCGACAATCTCTGGAACGAGGTGGAGAACGAGCTGCTGCGCGGCCTCGACAACAAGGACCGCAAGCGCCTGCGCAAGCTGCTGCGCAAGGTGGCCAGGAATCTCGCCGCCAGTGGCACCGCAGACGGTGCCATGGGCCTCGACGACGATCCGGACGACATGGAGGATACGCCGGCCGTCGCCTCGGTCGGCTGAACGCTCGCCGCAGCGCAGCAACGCGCAAGGTGCAGGGGAGCCCTGCGAGGGAACGCCTGCCTCCTCACCTGCTCCTGGTCTAGCGTCATGCAGGCTCGATCAAAACGGTTGAAACCGGCACATGACGTCGCAGGCTTCGCTCGACGCGGCGGATGAGAAGGCGCGCAGGGACCGGCTGCTCGCCATCACGCTCATGTGCGGCGCCCTCATGTGCTTCGCCTGCCTCGACACGAGCGCCAAGTGGCTCAACCGCTACATGGACCCCATCCAGACGGTCTGGGTGCGCTACATCGGCAGCATCCTCTTTGTCACGGCGCTCATCAACCCGGTCACCCATCCTGGCGCCCTCAAGTCGAACCGGCTCGCGCTGCAGCTCGCGCGCTCGCTGCTGCTTTTCCTCTCGACGATTCTCAACTTCTTTGCCCTGCGCTACCTGCAGCTCGTCGAGACGATGTCGATCCTGTTCTCGACACCACTCATCGTGGCGCTCATTGCCGGCCCGCTCCTCGGCGAATGGGCGGGGCCCAGGCGGCTTGCCGCCATCGCCGTCGGTTTCGTCGGCGTCCTCGTCGTCACCCGGCCCGGCATCGGCGGGCTGCATCCGGCCGCGCTGCTCTCCGTCGCCGGCGCCTTCTGCTACGCCCTCTACAGCCTCGCCACCCGCGTTCTGGCCGCGCACGATTCGTCCGAGACGACGATGGTCTATTCCGGCTTCGCCGGGGTTGTGCTGACGACGCCGATCATTCCCTTCGTCTGGACGGCGCCGCCCTCGCTCATGGTCTGGCTCGTCATGTTCGCCGTCGGCGCCTTCGGCGCCCTCGGGCACTGGCTGCTGATCGTCGCCCATCGCTATGCCCCGGCGCCCGTTCTGGCGCCGTTCATCTACACCCAGATCGTTTGGATGATCGCGCTTGGCCTCATCGTCTTCGGCGACGTGCCGGACGCATGGACCCTCACCGGCGCGGGCATCGTCGTCCTCTCAGGGCTTTATCTGCTCTATCGCGAGCGGGAGCAGAAGACCTCCACAGACCGGACGGCCGGCTGAGGTCACGCCTTTCCAGCACAGCAGTTCAAGAATGGATTCGCCAAATGGCCCCTTGACTTAATTCGATTGAAAATGCGTGCTTGCGAAAGGTGCGAGGCCCCGCCGACCGGGGCAGTCCGAGGGGGAAGCGCAGACTATGACCGTCGATGGCTTGATGAACGAGGGCCAGGAACGCGGCCGTGTAACGCTTCAGGTCATCGCCGACAAGCTCTCCCTTTCCACGGCGACGGTCTCGCTCGCGCTGCGAGACAGCGCCGTCGTGGCCGAGAGCACCAAGCAGCGCGTGCAGGAACTCGCCCGCGAGCTCGGCTATGTCTACAACCGCAGCGCCGCCAGCCTGCGCACCGCGCGCACCAACATCATCGCGGTCGCCTTCCACGACATCACCAACCCCTACTTCACCGAGCTGCTCAGCACCATCGAGGACACGGCGAGCCGCAACGGCCTCTCGATCCTGCTCGGCACCTATTCCGAAAGCCTGGAGAAGCAGAACAAGGTCTTCGCGACGCTTCGCGAATACAGGCCCGACGGCATGATCATCTGCCCTGCCGGCGGCACCACCAGCGCCAACCTGCGCCTCCTGACCTCGGCCGGCATCCCCGTCGTCCAGGTCTCGCGCGAGGTGCCGGGTACGACCCTCGACTTCGCGGGCTCCGACGATGCGCGCGGCATGGAGCTGGCTGTCGAGCACCTGCTCGCGCTCGGGCACCGGCGCATCGCGCTCATCGGCGGCAACACGCTGATCTCCACGGGCAACAACCGCAGGACCGGCTACCGCAACATGCTCGCCCGCCACGGCATCCGCTTCGATCCCTCCCTCGTCGTGGAGGGCTTCGGCACGCGCGAGCTGGGCTTCCGCAGCATCCAGCGCCTGCTGCAGCTCGACGACCCGCCGACGGCCGCCGTGTGCTTCAATGATCTCGTCGCCTTCGGCGCCATGCTCGGCCTGCGCCACGCCGGACGCGAGGCGGGCGTCAACTTCTCCATCGTCGGCTGCGACGACGTCGCCGAGGCAGCGCAGTGGTACCCGGCCCTGACCACAATCCACAACCGCCAGCTCGAGATGGGCCAGAGCGCCGCCGAACTGCTCATCCGCCGCATCGCCGACCCGCAGGCCGACGTGCGCCGCGTCGTGCTGGAGCCGCGCCTCGTGGTACGCAACTCCACCTGCCCGCTGCGCTGACGGGGCCGACGCTCCGTCGCCCCGCACTCGCTGCCACCCGTCTTCCCAAAAAAGCGAATGCCCGCGACGGGCGCGGGCATCGCAGCGGACTGTGCCTGTCAGCCGTGTCTATTCCTTCACCGCGCCGGTCATCGACGAGACATAGTGCTCAACGAAGAAGGAATAGAGGATGACGACCGGCAGCGAGCCGATGAGCGCGCCGGCCATCAGCGAGCCCCATTCATAGACGTCCGAACGGACGAGCTCCGTCAGCACGCCCACCGGCACCGTCTTGTTCTCCGACGAGGCGATGAAGGTCAGCGCGTAGATGAACTCGTTCCACGACAGCGTGAAGGCGAAGATGCCGGCCGAGATGAGCCCCGGCACCGACAGCGGCAGCAGCACCTTCATGAGGATCTGCCAGCGCGAGGCACCGTCGATCAGCGCGCACTCCTCGAGCTCGTAGGGGATGGAGCGGAAATAGCCCATCAGCAGCCATGTGCAGAACGGCACGAGGAAGGTCGGATAGGTGAAGATGAGCGCCAGCTTGGTGTCGTAGATGCCGAAGTTGAACACCATCAGCGCCAGCGGGATGAACAGGATCGACGGCGGCACCAGATAGGCGAGGAAGATGGCGAGGCCGACGAAGCGCGCCCCCCTGAAGCGCAGCCGCTCGATGGCATAGGCCGCGAACACCGAGGTGACGAGCGACACGAAGGTTGCCGCCACTGCGACGATAATCGTGTTCACGAGCCAGCCGGGATACGAGGTCTCGAACAGCAGGTAGCGGATGTGGTCGAGCGTCGGCTCCACCACCCAGAAGGGGCTGTAGTTGTTGTAGTCCGTCAGCTGCGCATTCGGTTTGATGGCGGTGATCGCCATCCAGTAGAACGGGAACAGCAGGACGAACAGGAAGACGAAAAGCGGCAGGTAGACCGTCACGAGCCGGCGCGGCAGGCGCTCGAGATAGCCCATCCCTCCCTCGTCGCCGACGAGGGGCTCGCGAACAGGCGCCGTTTGGGTGGAAGCGCTCATCGGTGTCTCCTCAATCGGCCCCGCCCTGCTGCCAGCGGCGGCGCTGCAGGCCGAAGTAGCTGAACAGGATGGCAGCGAGCAGGAAGGGGATCATGGCGACCGCGATCGCCGCGCCCTCGCCGAGCTGCCCGCCCGGAATGGCGCGCTGGAAGCTCAACGTCGCCATGAGATGCGTGGCGTTGAGCGGCCCGCCGCGCGTCAGCACGTAGATGAGCTGGAAGTCGGTGAAGGTGAACAGCACCGAGAAGGTCATCACGACGGCGATGATCGGCGTCAGCATGGGCAGCGTGATATAGCGGAAGCGCTGCCAGGACGTGGCGCCGTCCAGCGTCGCCGCCTCGTGCAGCGAGGGCGGAATGGTCTGCAGGCCGGCGAGCAGCGAGATGGCGACGAAGGGAATGCCGCGCCAGACGTTGGCCGCGATCACCGAAGCCCGCGCATTCGTCGCGTCACCGAGGAAGTTGATGGGCGCATCGATGAGGCCCATGCGCTGCAGCGCCCAGGAAATGATGGAGAACTGCGCGTCGTAGATCCACCAGAAGGCGATGGCCGACAGCACCGTCGGCACGACCCACGGCAGCAGCACGATGGCCCGGAAGAAGGCCTTGAACGGCAGCCGCTCGTTGAGGATCAGCGCCAGCCACAGCCCCAGTGCGAACTTCAGAACCGAGGCGACGGTGGTGTAGAGGATGGTGTTGAACACCGAGAGCCAGAAGATCTGGTCCTCCCACAGGAGCTCGTAGTTTTCCAGCCCCACGAAGACGCCGGCGCGGCCGATTCGCGTGTCGGTGAAGCCCAGCCAGACGCCGAGGCCGAGCGGATAGGTGAGGAAGACCAGCAGAAAAACGGCCGCCGGCAGCAGGAAGAGGAGGCCAAGGAAGTTGTGGTCGTGCGCGAGCCGGGACAGGCTCCAGCGCGACGAAGGGGCAGCCGTTATCGTATCGGCACTGACGGACATGCGCCGCTCTCCGGTTATTCTGAAAAACAGTCCGCCGCTCGGCCAGACAGGGAACCGCGACGGCCGTGAAGGGGCGGCGGCGATGCCGCCGCCCCTCCGATGATCACACCCGATAGTAGCGGTTGGCGCGCTGCTCGGCGCGCTTGGCGGCCTCCTCCGGCGTACGCTGGCCGGTCGCGGCCTCGGCGAACATGTCGACCAGCACGTAGTCGGCCATCACGGCAGCCGAGGCATAGCCGAGCGGGCCGGCATAACCGTTGGGCCGCAGCGTCTCGGATGCCTTCGCGTAGGGCTCGTGCAGCGGAGTCGCCTTCCAGATGGGGTTGCTGGCGTAGGCCTTCAGCGTCTGGCAGCAGTAGGCGTTCGAGCCCTCGATCCAGTTGTTCATCTGGTCGGCCTCGAACATGAACTGCAGATAGGCCTTCGCCGCCTCCGGATACTTCGTGTACTTGAAGATCACCGCCGTCGTCGTCTGGTGCAGCTCCACAGACTCGCCAACCGGGCCGATCGGCAGGTTGGTCGTCTTGATGTCCTCCGCCATCTCCGCCAGCTTCGGGTCGTTCTTGGCGGAGTAGTAGAGCGACACGCCGTTGGCCGTGAGCGAGATCTCACCCGCAAGGAAGGCGCGGTTGTTGTTGACGTCCAGCCAGCTCTCGGTACCGGGGATGAAGGTCTGGTAGAGCTCACGGGCGTATTTCAGCGCCTCGATGGTCTCCGGGCTGTTGATGACGACCTTGCCGTTCTCGTCGACCATCTTGCCGCCGTGGCTCCACAGCAGCCAGTGGGCATAGTTGTTGCCGTCGCCCACGGCCTTGCCGTGCGGGAAGCCCGCCGGGTGGCCGTTGGCCTTCAGCGCCTTGCACAGTTCCAGGAAGCCCTGGGTGTCCTTCGGGAACTCGCTGAAGCCGGCCTCCTTCACCCAGCTCTCGCGATAGCAGATGGCGTTGCCGATGGTGGCGAGCGGAATGCCGATGAACCGCCCGTCACGCTTGGCATAGCCCTCGGGGCCGGCATACCAGCCACCATAGCGCGAGGCCAGGTCGTCGGCGAGGTCGGTCACGTCGAGGAGCTTGTCCGGATACTGGTGGGCGTCGTCGAACCACACCCACATGATGTCCGGGCCGGAGCCGACGTTGGCCGCGACCGCCGCCTTCGGGCGGATGTCCTCCCAGCTCTCCTTGTCGATGCGGACCTCGACGCCGGTGAGCTCCGTGAACTTCTTGGTGTTGGCGAGCCAGGAATCCTCATCCCCCTTGACGAAGGGCGACCAGCGCAGCACGCGCAGCGAGGCCCCCGGCTCGGGCGTGAACTTCAGGGCCGACTGAGCGCGTGCCGGCCCGGAACCGAGCAGGGACATGCCGGCTGCACCGGCCGCGAGGCCGGCGCCGCCGAGAAGCAAATCGCGTCTTGAAATGGTCATGGGCAATCCTCCGATGTGATGGGACGCAACTCATTGCGCGGTGCGGCCGTCCCTTCGCCATTCTTCGTGACGACACCGCCATCACGACCGCAGCCCCCCGGGGCTGCGGCCGAAACCCTTAGAGGCGCTTACCCGTCTGCGCGTCGAACAGGTGCACGAGCTCCGGATTGGGCGCGAGCGGAATGGTGTCGCCCGGCCCGACGGTGACACGCTCGCGGAACACGCCGACGATGTCCTGCCCGCCCAGCTTGGCGAAGACCTGCGTCTCCGACCCCGTCGGCTCGACGACGACAACCTCGGCCGGGATACCGTTCTGCGCATCGATGACGAAATGTTCGGGGCGGATGCCGTAGACGGCCGGGCGGCCGTCGGCACCGGCCGGCGCCGTGGCGAGTGGCAGCTCCAGGCCGCCCTCGGCCTTGAAGACAGCCTTGCCGTTGACCTTGATGCTGCCCTTGATGAAATTCATGGCCGGCGAGCCGATGAAGCCGGCGACGAACATGTTGGCCGGCCGGTCGTAGAGCTCCAGCGGCGCACCCATCTGCTCGACGATGCCGTCGTGCATCACGACGATCTTGTCGGCCATGGTCATGGCCTCGATCTGGTCATGCGTCACGTAGACGGTGGTCGTCCTGAGGCGCTGGTGCAGCTCCTTGATCTCGGTGCGCATCTGCACGCGCAGCTTGGCATCAAGGTTCGACAGCGGCTCGTCGAAGAGGAAGACCTGCGGGTCGCGCACGATGGCGCGGCCCATGGCGACGCGCTGGCGCTGGCCGCCGGAGAGCTGACGCGGATAGCGGTCGAGCAGGTGGCCGAGCCCCAGGATGTCCGCGGCCTTCTTCACGCGCTGTTCGATCTCGCTCTTGGGCGCGTTGCGCAGCTTGAGCGAGAACGCCATGTTGTCCGCCACCGTCATGTGCGGATAGAGCGCGTAGTTCTGGAACACCATGGCGATGTCCCGCTCCTTGGGCGGCACGTCGTTGACGACGCGGTCGCCGATGCGGATCTCGCCACCGGTGACGTTCTCCAGGCCCGCCACCATGCGCAACAGGGTCGACTTGCCGCATCCAGACGGGCCGACGAGAATCACGAACTCGCCGTCCGCGATGTCGATAGAAACGCCGTGGATGACCTGCGTCGCGCCAAACGCCTTGCGAACGTCTCGAATCTCAACCGATGCCATTTAAGTCGACCGTCCCTTTTGAGGCGGCTCTTCCGGCCGCAACACTACTCGCCCCGAAGCCTTGAGCGGCATCAGGACACGCGAAATCGTTCGTCAAACGCAGTTTCTGCGCAAGACGGAAACCTTGCCATCGCGAAAAGCTGAGATGCGCGACCTGTCGTGCACGCCGTCTCCCTCCCCTGGGCCCGTGAAGGCCGTTTCCCCTTCGCCGGTGATCCGGCTGTCATTGGTGTGCCGCATCTGCGCGACACCTTGTTGACCGTAACGCTAGCCGGGTCTCAACTTGAATTCAATCGTTTAAACGCTTAAGCCGGCGAAACCCAACGACAGCCAAGGAAACGCACCCGTGAGCAAGCCCGAGATTCTTCTTGTCCGCCCCATCATGCCGCTCATCGAAGAGGGGCTGACCAAGCACTTCACGCTGCACAAGCTGGCCGAGGTCGGGGACGAGGCAGCCTTCTTCCGCGAGGTGGGCCCGCGCATCCGCGGCGTCGCCGCCGGCGGGGCCGGAAAGGCGGACCGGGCGCTCATCGAGAAGCTTCCGGCGCTTGAGATCATCGCCAACTTCGGCGTCGGCTACGACGGCATCGACGTGAAGGCGGCCGCCGAGCGGGGCATCATCGTCACCAACACCCCTGACGTGCTCACCGGCGAGGTGGCGGACCTGGCGCTGGGCCTGCTGCTCGCCACCGTCCGCCAGATTCCGCAGGTGGACCGCTACCTGCGTGCCGGCAAGTGGCTGGAGAAGCCCTATCCGCTCACCACCACCCTGCGCGAGCGCAAGATCGGCATCCTCGGCCTCGGCCGCATCGGCAAGGCCATCGCCAGGCGCTGCGAGGCCTTCGACCTCGAGATCGCCTATCACGGCCGCCGCCGGCAGGACGACGTGCCCTACCGCTACTACGACAACCTCGTCGACATGGCGCGCGACGTGGACGTGCTGATGGTGGTCGCGCCGGGCGGGGACGCAACCTATCACATCGTCAACGAGGAGGTGCTGAACGCCCTCGGGCCGAACGGCATCCTCATCAACGTCGGTCGCGGCACCGTCGTCGACGAGAAGGCGCTCATCGCCGCGCTGCGCGACGGCAGGATCCTCTCCGCCGGCCTCGACGTGTTCGAGAACGAGCCGCATGTGCCGGCCGAGCTCATCGCCATGGACCACGTGGTGCTGCTGCCCCACGTCGGTTCCGCCTCGGTCTACACGCGCAACGCCATGGGCCAGCTCGTCGTCGACAACCTCGTGTCGTGGTTCGAGGGCAAGGGCCCGAAGACGCCCGTCCCCGAGACGCCCTGGCCGCGCAAGTGACGGCAGGGCCGAACGAACCAGGGCAGATCGCGAAAGAGCGGCCTGCCAACCCGTGAGCAAAAGAAAAGGCCGGGCGATCCGCCCGGCCTTGTCGCATCAGATGCCCAGCTTGCCGCCGAGCTCGTCCTCGATGTGGACGCGGATGATCTCGTCGAAGGTCGTCTCGGCCCTGAAGCCGAGGGAGAGGGCGCGCCTCGCATCGAAGTTGCGCGGCCAGCCGGCCACGATCTTCATGATGACCGGGTCGGGCTCGCGGCGCACCAGCGCCACCGCCTTGTCGCCTGCCACACGGCGCAGTGCCTCGAGCTGCTCGCCCACCGTCACCGACAGGCCGGGCATGGTGATGTTGCGGCGCGGCCCCACCGCCTCGCCGTCGATGGTCGCGGCGTGGATGAGGAAACCGACGGCCGACCGCGGACTGGCGTGCCAGTGGCGCACGTCCTCGCTCACCGGCAGAATGGCCTCCATGCCGGACAGCGGCTCGCGGATGATGTTGGAGAAGAAGCCGGACGCCGCCTTGTTGGGCTTGCCTGGCCGCACGCAGATCGTCGGCAGGCGGATGCCGATGCCGTCGAAGAAGCCACGCCGCGTGTAGTCTGCCAGCAGCAGTTCGCCAATGGCCTTCTGCGCGCCGTAGCTCGTCAGCGGCGTTGTGAAGAACTCGTCACCGATCGCCTCGGGGAAGGGCGCGCCGAACACCGCGATGGAGGACGTGAAGACGAGCCGCGGCACGTATCCCTCGATGGCCCGCACGGCGTCGAAAAGATAGCGCGTGCCGTCGAGGTTGATGCGGTAGCCCTTCTCGAAGTCCGCCTCGGCCTCGCCGGAGACGATCGCCGCGAGATGGAAGATGACGTCGGGCCGCTCCGCCACCAGCTTCTCGGCCTCGCCCGGCTGCGAGAAGTCGGAGGCCAGCGTCTTGACCGCGAAGGGCGCGCCAGCCGGCGCGGTCGGCTCCACGATGTCGTGCAGCGTGACGCGCGTGATCTCCTTGCCGCCGAGCGCGCCGTCCCGGGCGAGGCGCTCCGTGAGCTTGCGGCCGACCATGCCGGCCGCGCCGAGGATGAGAATATGCATGCTTCCTGGATCCTTTCAGAAGGCCGCAGGGTTGGGACGGCGCGCACCGGAGGCGCCGCCGCCCCGGCCCTGTGGATGTTCAGAGCGCGAAGCCGCCGTCGACGATGTGGATCTGCCCGGTGGTGAAGGCCGACTCGTCCGAAGCGAGGTAGACCGCAAGCGCGGCGATCTCCTCGGGCTTGCCGAGGCGCCCCATCGGCTGGCGATCGATAAAGGCCTGGCGCACGGCCTCGACGGCCTGGCCGGTCTTTTGCGCCAGCGTGGCGATGCGCTCGTCGAGCGAGGGCGATTCAACCGTGCCGGGGCAGATGGCGTTGGCGCGGATGCCCTTGCGGATGAAGTCCGCCGCCACGGCCTTGGTGAGGCCGATGACCGCCGCCTTGCTGGCGCCATAGACGTAACGGTGCGGGATTCCGCGCACCGAGGAGGCGCCTGAGGCGATGTTGATGATGGAGCCCGCGCCCTTCTCCAGCATGGCCGGCAGGAAGGCCTTGATGGTGCGGTGCATGGACTTCACGTTGAGGTCGAAGGAGAAGTCCCAGTCCTCTTCCGAACACTCGAGGACGGTGCCGTGGTGAACGAAGCCGGCAGCGTTGACGAGCACATCGACGGCGCCGATCTCTGCGCGCAACGCTTCGACCGCCGGGGTGGAGCGCACGTCGAGCTGGCGGATCTCCGCGCCCTTCAGCCCCTGCAGCTTCTCTGTATAAAGATCGGTCGCCACCACCGACGCCCCTTCACGCACGAACGCCTCGGCAATCGCGCGGCCAATTCCCTGTCCCGCCGCCGTCACCAGCGCGCGCTTGCCCTCTAGCCTTCCGGCCATAGTCGCCTCCTCAGATGCTTGTTGTGGTCGTGGAAGCCGCCCCTTCGACCGGGGCGGTGATCGATCTTGCCATGTGGATGACCGTCCGGTCGGGCCGCACGTCCTCGCGCTCGATCGCGAAGCCCTTGCGGCCGTACCAGGCGATGTTCCGCTTGAGCGGCGCGCCCGTGTAGAGCCGGGCGACAGGCCGCTTCAGCGCCGCCGCGCGGGCCAGCGCTGCCTCGAGCAGGCGGTTGCCGATGCCGCGCCCCTGCGCATGGGGGGCGACAGCGATGCTCTCGATGAGCAGATCATCCTGCCGTGGCTCCAGGATGAGCGCACCGTCGAGCCGGCCTTCCTCCTCGAGCAGCCAGACCTCGTTGGTCGCGAGCACAGTGCCGTAGTCCCACAGGAGCGGGATGGGCTCGACCCCGAGGATCTCACGGTTGCGCGCGTAGGAAGCGGCCTGCAGCGCCTCGAGCGCGGCGCGGTCCGCAAGGCTCGCGCGGCGCAGGCCCGAGGGCAGCGTGAGTGCGTTGTAGGCGGAGAGGCTCACGCGCTGGCGCCCCCCGGCGTCGAAGTTCTCCGGTGCGAGCCAGGCCTCGAAGGCGCGCTTGCGCACCGGCCATTCACTGTCGAGCATGGAGAACCAGGCCGTGTCCCGGTTCCTGCCCTTGACGATCATGTGCTGGCGGAAGACCCCCTCGAAGCTGAAGCCGAAGCGCAGCGCCGCCCGCCGGGAAGCGGCGTTGAGGGCATTGCACTTCCACTCGAAGCGGCGGTAGCCGAGATCCTCGAAGACGTGACGCCCGAGGAGGAAGATCGCCTCGGTTGCCGCGCGGGTGCGTTGCAGCGCCGGCGAGAAGACGATGTGCCCCACCTCGACGACCCCATGGGCGGGACGGACCTCCATCAGCGTCACGAGGCCGACGGCCCGGCCCGTGCCCCGGTCGATCACGGTGAAGTAGAACGGGTCGCTCAGCTCCTCCCGCCCCCCGAGCCACAGGGCAAAGGCCTTCTCGTCCGCGAAGGGACCGTAGGACATATAGTCCCACAGGCTGTCGTGGCCGGCGAAGGCTGCCCAGAGGTCTCCAGCATGGCGCCTGGCGTCGAGAGGCGCGACAACCACCGTCTGCCCCACGTGCTCGCGGCGCACCGGCAGGCCGCGCGCCGGGCCAACGACGGGTGCATTCATCGCCTCGGCCTCCTGCCACGGGCAAGATCGTCGCGGAAGAAGCCGTTGATCTCGTCGAAGGGCACCGCCGGCGCGAGCGCGTCGAAGCGCCCCGTCGTCGCGACCTGGCGCGCAGCCTGCATGAAGGCCTGCCACGCGACACGGCACAGGGCCGAGCCGCCGCTCAGCCGCTTAACGCCAAGCGCCGCGAAATCGTCAAGCCCCATCGTCGTGCCCGCGGGGATGAGCACGTTGACGGGCTTGGGCGCGACAGCCTCGACGATGGCGCGGATCTCCTCCGGCGTCCGGCAGCCGGGAGCATAGAGGCAGTCGGCCCCGGCCTCGGAATAGGCAACAAGCCGGCGGATGGCCTCGTCGAGCGGCGCCTCATGGCCGACGAGCCAGCACTCAGCCCTGGCCGTCAGCACGACGCCCTTGCCGGCCTCGTCGATGGCCGCCCGTGCCGCCGCGATCCGCTCCTTGGCCAGGGACAGCTCGTAAAGCGGGCGGGACCGCTCGCCCGTCGCATCCTCTATGGAGAGACCGGCGACACCTGTCTCCACGCACAGCCGCACGTTCTTGGCGAGATCGCCGGGCTCATGGGCATAGCCCGACTCGAAGTCGGCATTCACCGGCACGTCGACAGCCTGAACGATCTCACGGATATGCGCCAGCATCAGATCACGCGGAACGGCCCAGTCGGTATCCGGGAAGCCCTGCGAGAAGGCGACGCCGGCACTCGTCGTGGCCAGCGCCTTGAAGCCGAGGCTCTGCAGGAAGCGGGCGGTGCCCACATCCCACGGATTCGGCATGATGAAGGCGCCGCCGGCCTCGTGCAGCCGGCGGAAGATGTGACGGCGGTCGTGGATGGAGCTCACTGCTCTCTCCTTCAGGAAGGGCGAGCCGGGTGAGAACAACGTCAGTGGTTGTCGCGCGGCACCCCGAAGGTTTGCGAAACCTTCTGATATTTCACCGCCGGCTTGAGCACCATGCCCTCCGAGAGCTGGTCCACCATCGAACGCTGGATCTCCTGCCACGGCGTCTGGCTGGGCGGATAGGGATAGCCGCCGTTCTTCTCCAGCTCTGCCCGACGGGCGGCCAGCTCCTCGTCGGAGATGAGAATGTCGGCCCTGCCCTTGCGCAGGTCGATACGCACCCGATCGCCGGTCCTGACCAGGGCCAGGCCGCCGCCAGCCGCCGCCTCGGGTGAGGCATTGAGGATGGACGGCGAGCCCGACGTGCCGGACTGGCGCCCGTCGCCGACGCAGGGCAGCGAGGTGATGCCCTTCTTCAGCAGGTAGTCGGGCGCCTGCATGTTCACGACCTCGGCCGCCCCCGGATAGCCGATGGGCCCGGCCCCGCGCATGAAGAGGATGCAGTGCTCGTCGATGCCGAGCGCCGGGTCGTCGATGCGCTTGTGGTAGTCCTCCGGGCCGTCGAAGACGATCGCCCTCCCCTCGAAGGCGTCGGGATCGTCGGGGTTCGAGAGGTAGCGGTCGCGGAACTCCTTGGAGATCACGCTCGTCTTCATGATCGCCGAATCGAACAGGTTGCCCTTGAGCACGATGAAGCCGGCATCCTGCATCAGGGCATTGTCGAAGGTGCGGATCACGTCGCGATCCTCGGCCTCCCGGCCGCGGCAGTTCTCGCCGATGGTCTTGCCGTTGACGGTCAGCGCGTTCTCGTGGATGAGCCCGTGCTTCATCAGCTCGTTGATCACTGCCGGCACGCCGCCGGCGCGGTGATATTCCTCGCCGAGATACTTGCCGGCCGGCTGCAGGTTGACGAGCAGCGGCACCTTGTGCCCCACCCGCTCCCAGTCCTCCACCGTCAGCGGCACGCCGATGTGCCGGGCAATGGCGTTGATGTGGATGGGCGCATTGGTCGAGCCGCCAATGGCCGAATTGACCACGATGGCGTTCTCGAAGGCCTCGCGCGTCAGAATGTCAGACGGCTTCAGGTCCTCCCACACCATCTCCACGATGCGCTTGCCGGTCTCGTAGGCGATCTGCCCGCGCTCGCGGTAGGGGGCGGGAATGGCGGCGCAGCCGGGCAGGCTCATGCCAAGCGCCTCGGCAAGCGAGTTCATGGTCGAGGCCGTGCCCATGGTGTTGCAATGGCCGACCGACGGCGCCGACGACGAGACGAGTTCGATGAACTTCTCATAGTCGATCTTGCCCTCGGCCAATAGCTCGCGTGCCTTCCACACGATGGTGCCGGAGCCCGTGCGCTCGCCGCGGAACCAGCCGTTGAGCATCGGCCCGCCCGAGAGCACGATGGCAGGGATGTTGACGGTCGCCGCAGCCATGAGGCAGGCCGGGGTCGTCTTGTCGCAACCCGTGGTCAGCACCACGCCGTCGAGCGGATAGCCGTAGAGCACCTCCACGAGGCCGAGATAGGCGAGGTTGCGGTCGAGCGAGGCTGTCGGGCGCTTGCCCGTCTCCTGGATGGGATGGACCGGGAATTCCATGGCCACGCCACCGGCAGCCCGGATGCCCTCGCGCACGCGCTGCGCCAGCTCCAGATGGTGGCGGTTGCAGGGCGAAAGGTCCGAGCCTGTCTGGGCGATGCCGATGATCGGCTTGCCGGACTGCAGCTCCTCCCGCGTCAGGCCATAGTTGAGGTAACGCTCGAGATAGAGCGCGGTCATGCCCGGATTGTCGGGATTGTCGAACCAGAGGCGCGACCGCAGCTTTGACTTGTCTCGGGTTTGCGCAGACATGGCGTTGTCCTTCCCCGTTCCCGGCCCTTTTGAAAAGGCACTATAAAACGATTTAGCCGTTTGATTTCCCTGCCAGCATCGCCCTAAATGCAGCGGAAAATCAATCGCCGGACCGATGCATTGGAGGCAGGGCTCCGTTGTCTCACACTGGCAGCGGACGGGGAATGGAGGCTTGGCAAGCGATCACGGGGGGCGGGCGCCCCAGTCATGAAGCTCCTTGCGGCAGCGGTGGCCACCGGCGCGCTCGCGTTCGCGGGACAGGCGCTCGCGGCCTGCCCAGAGCGGCCGCCGTGCCGCGGCTGCGGCTGCAAGGGCGGCCCCGGCTATCGCGGCCCGGACGGCCGCTGCGTCGGCTTCCGCGACCTCGCCAGGGTCTGCGGACCGCAGCCGGAGCTCAGATGCACCTTCGAGAACGCCCCGGGCGCCGGCGCCAACCGCGACTGTGCCCTTGGCAGATGAAAGACCAACCAGGACGCCAACTGAACAGGCAGGGAGTGAGAATGCCCAGGATCGTCGACGCCTTCGGGCGCATCGGAGAGGAGAATGCCTTCGCCGTGCTGGCGCGCGCCACGGCGCTCGCCGCCGAGGGGCGCGACATCATCAACCTCGGCATCGGCCAGCCGGACTTCCCGACACCGCCCCACATCGTCGAGGCGGCGGTGAAGGCCCTGCGCGACGGGCACCACGGCTACACCCCGGCCACCGGCATCCTGCCGCTGCGCGAGGGCGTTGCTGCCGACATCCACCGGCGCCTTGGCGTATCGGTCTCGCCGGAAGAGGTGCTGATCGTGCCCGGCGGCAAGGTCACCATGTTCATGGCGATCCTCATGTTCGGCGAGCCGGGGGCCGAGATCCTCTATCCCGACCCGGGCTTCCCTATCTACCGGTCGATGATCGAGTTCACCGGTGCCAAGCCCGTGCCGGTGCCGATCCGCGAGGAGAACGGCTTTGCCTTCTCTGCCGAGGAGACCCTGTCGCTGATCACGCCGCGCACGCGGCTCGTCATCCTCAACTCCCCTGCCAACCCCACCGGCGGCGTCACGCCCAGGGCGAAGGTCGAGAAGCTCGTGGCGGGGCTTGCCGCCCATCCGCACGTGGCCGTGCTGTCGGACGAGATCTACGGCCAGATGACCTACGACGGCGAGGAGCACGTATCGCTGCTCGCCTATCCGCAGATCCGCGACCGGCTGATCTTGCTCGACGGCTGGTCGAAGACCTACGCCATGACCGGCTGGCGCATGGGCTACTCGGTCTGGCCGAAGCCCTTCTACGAGGCGGCGCGCAAGCTGGCCGTCAACTCCTATTCCTGCGTCAACGCCGCCGCCCAATGGGCCGGTCTCGCCGCCCTCACCGGCCCGCAGGACTGCGTGCGCGAGATGGTGGCCGAGTTCGACCGACGGCGGAAAGTCGTCGTAGAGGGGCTCAACAAGCTGCCCGGCGTCTCCTGCGCCACGCCCAAGGGCGCCTTCTACGCCTTCCCGAACATCTCGCGCACGGGCTGGAAGGCCAAGGCGCTCGCCTCCGCCCTTCTCGAGGAGGCGGGCGTCGCCGTCATCGGCGGGCCGGACTTCGGCGTCCACGGCGAGGGTTTCATCCGCCTCTCCTACGCCAACTCCACGGAGAACATCCTGAAGGCGCTGGAGCGCATGGGCGACTTCCTCGCCTCGCACAAGGCGGCCTAGGCGCGGCAGCAGCCTGCCTGCCCCGGACGGCCGCATCCGCAAGGCGCGGCGCGGCGCGTCCGGGGTGGCCTGCCCTCAGGCCTTGGCCGCCGTCGCCGCCGCGTCGATGTGGGCGATGAGCGCCCTGTCGAGACCGAGCGCATCCCCGAGCTGGGCGAGAAAGGCCTTCTCCTCCGGGGTGTCCGGCTCGATGGCGAGGCGCGCGGCCGTGTAGATCTCGCTCGCCAGCTCCGGCGTGCGGGCGGCGGAGGCAAGCGTCGTGATCGAGGCAGGATTGGCGAACTCGCTGTCGAGGAACTGCGTTGCCTCGATGTCGAAGCCGGCCTGCTTCAGCCCGCCGATGATGCGGCCGCGCTCCTGGGTGTCGATGTGCCCGTCCGCAGCGGCGGCGGCGATCATCGCCCTCAGCAGCACCAGCGCCGTGTCCTGGGACGCCGAATCCGCGCTGAAGGGCGACTGCGAGGGCGGCGCCAGCATCGGCGTCCCGCCATCGGCCTGCGTGGCAGCGGATGCGGCCGGCTGCTGCCCGGCCTTCCAGTTGCGATAGGCGGTGTAGGCGAGGCCGCCGATCAGCGCAAGGCCGCCGAGCTTCGCGGCCGAGCCGGCCAGCTTGCGGCCGGATTTCGAGCCCATGAGCAGCCCCGCAAGCCCGCCGATGACGGCGCTCGTCGCCATGTTGCCCTGCGGGGTGTTGAGATAGCCCATCGCCTTTTCCGCGATGTTGCCGCCAGCGCCCGCCCCGCCGGTGAACTGCCCGAGCACGTCGTTCAGCATGTTTCCGAGGCCGGCATCGGCCGGCTTGCCATGGCTGCCAGCAGCAGCCGAACCGACCAGCGCATCGAGAAGCTTCTTGGCGTCGAACATCCCCTCTCTCCCTGTTGCGGGCGCTGCTCGCCGCCCTCTCTTCCCGGCAGGTAGGAAGAGCCGGCGACGATTGCCAGATGGCCCTTGCGCCGAACGATGACAAATCGCCCGGCCCCGACTCGCGCGCCCTCGCCGCGACAGGTCGTCAACGGCGACCGGCCGATGCCTTCCATGCCGTGCGCCCGACCTTCCGAACGCACGCGGGACGCTCGGATCGAGAGGATATCGTTACCGACGCGGGCGGGCTCGCCAAGACCCGCGATGACGGGGCCTGAAAATGCCTCGCGGCGCGAGGGCCGCGAGGCACTGCGACTACTCTGCCGGCGTCGCGCCGGCAGCAGGGGTACCGCTTGCGCCAGCCTTGCGCTCGCGGCGGCGGGCGCGGCGCTCGTCACGCCAGGCGGAGAAGTTGGCGATCGCCATCAGCGCAGCCGGCGTGACAATGAGCGTCAGGATCGTCGCGAAGCCGAGGCCGAAGACGATGGCGGTCGACAGGTGCACCCACCACTGCGTCGACGGCGCGCCGACGAAGACGTCGCGGTTGACGAAGTCGATGTTGACGCCGAACGCGATGGCCGCCACGCCGAGCACCGCCGTCACCGCCGTCAGCACCACCGGCCGCGCACGCTCCCGACAGGTCTCGATGATGGCGTCGTAGGGCGCCCAGCCCTCGCGCCGCAGCCGGTCATAGGTGTCAATGAGAACGATGTTGTTGTTCACGATGACACCCGCGTTGGCGATGATGCCAATACCGGTCATGACGACGCCGAAGGCCTGGCCCATGACGAGGAGGCCGACGAGCACACCGATGGTCGACAGGACAACCGCGGTCAGGACCAGGAAGACGCTGGTGAACTTGTTGAACTGCGCCAGCAGCACAGCGAAGATGAGGAACAGGGCCGCGCCGAAGGCCTTCATCAGGAAGGCGCCGGCCTTCTCGCGCTCCTCGTCCTCGCCCTTCATCTTGAAGGCGATGCCCTCGCCGAAGTTCTCCTTCGCGAGCGCCTCCATCACCGCCTGCTGAACCTGGGCGGTCTGCACGCCCTCGGCAACGTTGGCCGTCACCGTCACGACGCGCTGTCCGTTGACGCGGTTGATGAGGCCCACCTTCTGCTCCGGCACGCGCGTGACGAAGTTGCCGATCGGCACATAACCCGAGGGCGTGTTCATCCGCAGGTCATCGAGCTGGTCGATGCTGCGCCGGTTCTCCGGGAAGCGCACGAGGATGTCGACTGACTTGTCGGTGTGGTCGGGCCTGTACTCGGCCACCTTCACGCCGTTGGTAACGAGCTGCACGGCGGTGCCGACCGAGGCGGGATTGGCGCCGTACTTGGCGGCCTCTGCCTGGTTCACGTCGAGCCGCCAGTCGATGCCCGGCAGGGGCAGGCCGTCATCGACGTCGCGCGTGTCGGGCATGGCGCGCAGCATCTCGGCCACGCGCGCCGCCGTGGGAAAGAGCTTGTCGGGATCGAGCGAGGTGATCTGCAGCGTGATGGGTTTGCCCGTCGGCGGCCCGGCCGCCGGCTTCGTCACCTCGATGATCACGCCCGGAATGTGCGCCGTCTTGCGGCGGATCTCCTCCATGATGACCGAGGCGGGACGGCGCTGGCGCCAGTCGACGAACTCGAACTGGATGGTGCCGACCGTATCCTCGGTGACCTCGTTGGAGCCGCGCTGGCCCTCGCCGGCGCGGGCATAGACAGTCTCCAGCTCCTCCATGTCGAGGAGCGTCTGCTCGACCTGCCGTACCAGCGCATCCTTCTCCGCGATGGAGAGGTTGCCGCGCGCACGCACCTGCACGAGCGCATAGTCAGGCTCCACCTCGGGGAAAAACTCGACGCCGTTGCCGTAGCGCGCATAGGCTTGGATCACGCCGATGAGCAGCAGCACCGCCAGGCCGAGCGTCGCCAGCGGATGGCGCAGGGCGAGGCGCACCGTGCGCATGTAGAAGCCACGGTCGGCGGCGCGCTCGTCCTTGACCTCGGTGGCACGGCCCATGAGGGCACCGAGCGTCGGGGTGAAGAAGAGGGCGACCGCCAGGGAGGCCGACAGCGTCGCGATGAGCGTCAGCGGCAGGTATTTCATGAACTCGCCGACGACGCCGGGCCAGAACATCAGCGGCGAGAAGGCGGCGATGCGCGTCGCCGTGGCGGCGATCACCGGCCCTGCCATGCGCTTGGCGGCCATCGAATAGGCGGCCTTGGCCGGCATGCCCTCCGCCATGCGCCGCTCGGCGAACTCCGACACGATGATGGCATCGTCCACAAGCATGCCCACGGCGAGGATGAGCGAGAACAGCACGACGATGTTCACCGTCAGCCCGGCAAGCTGCAGCCCGAGGATACCGGTGAGAAACGATGCCGGAATGGCGATGCCGATGAAAATCGACGCCCGGCCGCCGAGCGAAAAGAGCATGATGACGACGACCAGCAGAACGGCGGTGATGACGCTGTTCTGCAGCTCGTGCAGCATCGAGCGGATGTCTTTCGACTTGTCCTGTGTGAAGGTGACCTCGACGGTCTCGGGCCAGGTCTTCTGCAGGTCGAGCACCGTCTTCTTGACCGCGTCCACCGTCTCGATGAGGTTGGCGCCGGTGCGCTTGACGATCTCGAGCGTCATTGCCGGCTTGCCGTTGATGCGCGTGATGGAGGTCGGGTCCTTGAAGGTCGGCCGCACCTCGGCCACGTCGCCAAGCGTGACGACGGCGGACGGCGTCGCAGCCACGGGGATCTTCAGCACGTCCTCCGGCCGCTCGATCAGTGAGGGAACCTTCACGGCAAAGCGCCCCGAGGCGCTCTCGATGGCACCGGCAGCGACGAGGCTGTTGCCGGCTGAGAAAGACTGGACCAGCGTATCGAGCGAGATGCCGTAGCTCTTCATCAGCATCGGCTCGGCGATGATTTCCACCACCTCGTCGCGCGCGCCGCGCAGATCGGCCGAGAGCACGCCCGGCACCTGCTCGATCGCCGTCTCGGCCTGGCGTGCGAGCTGAAGTAGCGTCCGCTCCGGCACGTTGCCGCCGAGCGCCACCACAAGGACAGGGAACAGCGAGAGATTGACCTCCTGCACCTTCGGCTCGTCTGCCTCGCGCGGCAGGTCGCTCTTGGCGTCGTCCACCTTGGCGCGCACATCGGCGAGCGCGGCGTTGGAGTCGAAGCCGGCCTCGAACTCCACGAGCACGTAACCGCCGCCCTCGAAGGCGGCCGCCCGCATCTCCTTGATGTGCGAGACCGACTTCAGCTGCGTCTCGAGCGGCCGCAGGATGAGCCGCTCGGCATCCTGCGGGCTGATGCCGCGCTGGGTCACGCTGACGTAGATGATCGGGACCTTGACGTCCGGCTCAGCCTCCTTGGGGATCGAGAGATAGGCCGAAAAGCCCGCGATGAGCAGGAACGCGAGCGTCGCAAGCGTGAGCCTGGCGTGGGAGATGGCATAATCGACAGGATTGGCCATGGGCCCGGTCCCCGAACGTTGCGGCGGAGAGGCCGCTCGCGCCGCTCCGCGGTAAAGATGCATGGTGCCCGGGCACCTGCCGGCGGCCCGGAGCGGGAAGGCGTCGGCCTCAGCCCTTGCCGATCACCGTCGCCGACGCCTCGACGGGCGTCACGCGCTGGCCTTCCTTGACGAAATCCTGGCCTTGCACGATGACGCGCTGCCCCGTCTCGAGGCCGCCCAGCCACACATGGTCAAGCCCGTCCTCGACGATCCTGACAGGTACGAAAGCCACCACGTCACCGGCGCCGACGACCCGCACCCCGAGGCGCCCCTCGGCCGAGAAGGTCAGTGCCGAGCGCGGCACATGGGCCGCCGGCTCGGGCGCAAGCTCGAGGATGACGTCGCAGGTCACGCCGTCCGGCAGCCGCCCGTCGGGATTGGCGAGCTCGATGTCGACGCGGTAGGTGCGCGTCTGCGCGCTCGCCGCCGCCGAGATGAAGCGCACACGCCCCTCGGCCTCGACGCCGTTCACCGTCTTGACCTTCGCGGTATCGCCCACCGCGATGCCGCCGAGCTGGCGCTCGGCGATCTCGACCACGGCGAGCATAGGATCGAGGCCGATGATCTCGGCCACCTTGGCGCCGATCTGCAGGGGCTGGCCGGTCTCGACAGGCACGTCGATGACCATGCCGTCGATGGGCGCGCGCACCTTGTTCTTGCTCAGCTCCGTCTCCGCTTGGGCGAGCGAGGCCTCCGCCGCGCGCAGCTCGGCCTCGAGCTGCGGTTTCTGCAGGGGGGCGAGGTTGCCCTGCTCGATGAGCTTGAGGCGTGCCCTGAGCTCCGTACGCCGCTGCTCCAGCTTGGCCTTGGCCTGCGCCACCAGCGCCTCGCGCGCCTCGTCGGAGATGACAGCGAGAATGTCGCCGGTCTTGACCTGCGCGCCGCGCCGCACGTTGAGCTGCTCGATGGTGCCGTCGGCGCGCGCGATGACAGTGACGCGACGGTCGGCTTCCGTGCGTCCAGACAGGACGATGCGGCGCGCGTGATTCTCCACCGTCACCGGCAGGACAGCGACGCGGAAGAGCGACTGCTCCTGCGTCTCGGCCTGGGGAGCCAGCGCCGCCGTCTGCTCGCCGTCGCGGCCGAACACGCCGGATCCGATCCACGCGATGGCACCGAGCAGGATGACGAAGGCAAGAACTCGACTCGGCTTCATGAGGACGCCCCCGCGTCGCTGACGCCTTGCGACAGGGTGATGTGCCCCTTCAGCAAGGCGCCGATGATTGACAGAACATGACCGACCTCCCGTCCGGCATCGAAGTCCGGCAGGGTGGCCCGACGCACGAACAGCCCATCGGCGAGCGTCGCGATCAGCACGGCTATGTCCCGCGCCTCGTTGAGCCGCGAGACAGAGCCGTTCTCCTGCGCAGCGGCGATCATGTCCGTCAGGTGTCCGATGAGATCGCCCTCGAACTCCTGCACCGTCGCCGCCACCTCGCGGTTGCGGGTCGCCTCCGCCCAGATCTCGAGGCCAAGGATCGCCCTTTCGCGCGGCTCCTCCTCGAAATGCTTGCGCCCCAGCTCGCGGAAGGCGGCGATGAAATCATCCCCCGGCCCGATGACGGACAGGTCCGACGCCATCTGCGCCCTGTCCCGCTCCGCAAGACCCGCGACGATGGCGTCCTTGGAGCGGAAATAGCGGTAGAGGTTGCCGGCGCTCATGCCCGCCTCGGCGGCAACGTCCTGCATCGTCGTGCGATGAAAGCCGCTGCGGACGAAGCACCGTTCGGCGGCATCGAGAATGCGCGCGCGCCTGTCGGCGTTCGCGTCGTTCCCGGCAGGTCTCTCCCATTCGTCGTTACGCAAACTGCACCCGATGAGAATGAACGTTCATTCTCATATGAATCGGCGCGCTTCCGGTGTCAAGCGGGGATGCGCTTGCCCGGCGATCGCGGCGGCATCGTGGCCAAGCTGGAAAGGCGCCCGGCAAGGGGCGCCTTTCCAATCAGACTGCGCGAAAGCTCAAGCGGCACGGCGATCGTGCCGTCCCTCGCGGATCTCCTCGGCCAGCTTGCTGCAGAAGGCGTCGAGGTCACCGGGATTGCGGCTCGTGACGAGGCCCTGGTCGGTGACCACCGCGCTGTCCTCCCACTTGCCGCCGGCGTTGATGACGTCGGTCTTGATGGACCTGTAGGAGGTGACGCGGCGGCCGCGGACGATGTCGGCCTCGATCAGCAGCCACGGCGCATGGCAGATGGCGCCGATCACCTTCTTGTCCGCCCAGAAGCGGCGGAGGAAGGCGAGCGCCTTCTCCTCCACCCGCAGCAGGTCGGGATTGATCTGGCCGCCGGGCAGCACCAGCGCGTCGTAATCCTCGGGCCGGGCTTCGTCGAGCGTCCTGTCGACCGGCACGGGCCGGCCCCAGTCGTCGCCGTCCCAGCCCGTGATCTCGCCGGCCTTGAGAGAAACCACATCGACTTCGGCACCTGCCTCGCGCAGCCTGTCGCGCGGCACCTCGAGCTCCGACTGCTCGAAGCCGTCGGTGGCGAGGATGGCGACTCGCTTGCCGGAAATGTCCTGCATCCGTCTTCTCCGTTCGTTGTGGGGACAGCCCCCAACGAAGCGCGACGGCCTTCGTTCCGACGCCGGGGAGAAGAGGAGCGGCAGACCGGGCGGCGCCGGCCTCAGCCAGCGCCGGGGGCCGCCGCGCGCCGGCTGGCGAAAAACTGGCGCAGGACGATGGGGCTCGCGACAGCGATGCCGGCGAGCGTGCTCGGCAGCCCCGGTGCCGCGGTGGGCAGCGCCGCAAGGCCGATGACCCACCGCTCCCAGCCTGCGAGCGGGGCAAGCCCGTAACCCGCGAAGGCCGCCGAAAGCAGCGTGATGCCGACGATGCAGCCGGCCGTCGTCATCAGGAAATCGGGCCAGTTGAAGCCTTGCGTAACGATGAGCATGGACGGGCCGTAGACGAAGACGAAGGGCACCATCACCTTGCCGAGCGCCAGCCGGAAGGCCGTGTTGCCCGTGCGGAAGGGATCCGCGCCCGCCATGCTGGCGCCTGCATAGGCCGCCAGCGCCACGGGCGGTGTCACGTCCGCCAGCACGCCGTAGTAGAAGACGAAGAAGTGCGCGACGATGGGCTCGATGCTGAAGAGCGCGAGCGTCGGCGCCGCCACCGTCACCATGATGATGTAGTTGGCCGTCGTCGGCACGCCGCAGCCGAGCAGGATGCAGACGACGCCGGTCAGCACCAGGGTGAAGAAGAGCGTCAGCCCCTTCTCGCTCAGCAGTTCGCCGGGTACGACCGACATCACAGCCTGGCCGATCTGCGCCGCAAGGCTCGTGACGATGTACGAGATCTTGAAGCCGACACCCGTCAGCGTGACGACGCCAATGATGATGCCCACGGTTGCCGCCGCCGCGCCGACCGAGATGGCATACTTCGCGCCGACCACGAAGCCGTCGAGGATGTCGATGACAAGCGCCTTGTGCTTCTCGTCGCGCAGCCAGCCGACGACGCCGAGCCCGATGGCAAAGAGCACCATCGGCACGGAGAACCAGAGCTTGGTGACGAATCCGAAGGCCACCGCAAGCACCAGCGCCGCGAAATAGCCCACCGTGATCAACGGTACGCGCGCGAGCCCCACGACCATGCAGGCCGTGATGCCCCAGAAGGCGGCGAGGTAGGGCGTATAGCCCGAGAAAAGGATCGTCAGCAGCGCCGCAAGCGGCATGATCGTCTGCCAGCCCTCGCGCACCACCTTGACCGGGTTGGGCAGCTCGGCCGCGCTCAGTCCGCGCAGCCCGGCCTTCTTCGCCTCGAAATGCACCTGCGTGAACACGCCGTAGAAGTGCATGAAGGCCGGCACCACGGCCGCCAAGATGACGCTGGTGTAGGCGATGCCGAGGAACTCGACCATGAGGAAGGCCGCAGCGCCCATGATGGGCGGCGTGATCTGCCCGCCGGTCGAGGCCGTCGATTCCACCGCCGCCGCGAAATGGCGCGGGTAGCCGAGCCGGATCATGGCCGGAATGGTCAACGAGCCCACGGTCACGGTGTTGGCGATGGACGAGCCGGAGATCATGCCGAAGAGGGCGGAGCCGAAGATCGAGATCTTGGCCGGCCCGCCGGCGTAGCGCCCGGCGAGGCAAGAGGCGAGATCAATGAACAGCTTGCCGAGGCCGATGCGCGTGGCCAGCACGCCGAACAGCACGTAGTGGAAGACATAGGTCGCCACCACGCCGAGCGGAATGCCGTAGATACCCTGGCTCGTGAGATAGAGGTGGTTGACGATGTTCGACCAGGATGCGCCGGGATGCTGGAAGATGCCCGGCATCAGCGCGCCGAAATAGGCGTAGGCCATGAGGCACACCGCGATGATCGGCAGTGGCCAGCCCACACCGCGACGGGTCGCCTCGATGAGCGTGATGATCATCAGCGTGCCCATGGTGACGTCGGTCGTGGTCGGGTTGCCGACGCGGAAGGCGAGATCGCTGAAGATCCACGGCACGTAGAGGCTGGCAGCCACGGCGGCAACGGCGAGGCCCCAGTCGAGCAGCGAGATGCCGCCGGGGCGCCACCACTGCGACGGCGCCACCTTGTCCTGGTCGGACTTGCGGGCGGCGAAAACGAGGAAGATGAGGCCGACGACGAAGGCCATGTGGATCCCGCGGTGCGTCGTCTCCCGCAAGAGGCCGAAGCCCGCCGTGTAGTAGTGGAAGCACGACAGCGCGAAGAGCAGTCCCGCCACCAGCCATGCCACCGCGGGCCGCAGCGGGCGGAAACGCATCTCCGGATCGAACTTTTCCTCGAGCGAGCGACTCTCGGTTACGGCGTGGAGGCTTGCTTCGGCCATCGTCGGACCATCCCAGTCGTCGGCGCTTTGCTGCGCCTTGTGTTTTCGCGCGCCGCCCCGACGGGGGCAGCGCCCCTCAAAAAGAAGCCCTCCGCCGGGCGAGGCACCGCTGACCGCGGAACCGGCGGAGGGCCTCTCGATCGAACGGCCCTGTTACTTCAAAAGGCCGGCTTCCTTGTAGTAGCGCTCGGCGCCCGGATGCAGCGGAATGCCCGCGCCGGCGAGTGCCGTCTCCTTGCGGATGAGCTTGCCCTTGGCATGGCCCGCGTCGAGCGCCTGACGGGCCTTGTCGCTCCACAGCGCCTTGGTGATCTCGTAGACGACGTCATCCGGCACCTTGGACGAGGTCACCCACTGCGCACCGACGGCCAGGGTCTCGACCTCACCGACACCCTTGTATGTGTCGGCCGGGATCTTGTCGGCAGCGAAGAACTTGTATTCGCTCATGATCTTCGCAGCGCCCTCGCCGTTGATCGGCACGAGGTCGATGCCGGATGCGCTCGTGGCCGCAAGCTCCGCGATGGCGCTCGTCGGATAGCCGCCGACGAAGAAGAAGGCGTCCATGCCGCCGTCGCGCATCTTCTCGGCGGCCTGGTTCGGCTTCAGGTAGTCCGCCTCGATGTCCTTCTCGGTCAGGCCCCAGCCGCTGAGGATGATCTTGGCGTCGACGAGCGTGCCCGAGCCCGGCTCGTCCAGCGACACCCGCTTGCCCTTGAGGTCGGCGACGGACTTGATGTTCGCCGCCTTGGAGGCGACGAGGTGGATGCTCTCGGGATAGAGGTTGGCGATGAGCCGCAGGACCTCGACCTTGCCCTTGCCCTCGAACAGGCCGGTGCCGGTGTAAGCCCAGTAGGCAACGTCCGCCTGGCTGAAGCCCGATTCGATGGCGCCGGAGGCGATGCCGTTGACGTTGGCCACCGAGCCGTTGGCCGCCTGCGCCGTCACGATGAGGTTGGGCGGATTGGAGACGACATTGGCGATGAGACCGCCAACCGGATAATAGGTGCCGGCGGTGCCGCCCGTGCCGATACGGAAGAAGGCCGGTCCCTGCGCGAAGGCCTCGCGCCCCGCGAGCGCAGCCGCTCCGAGCCCAAGCCCCAGACGCGCAACGTCACGACGCGAAAACAGTTTCTGCATAATCAGTTGCCTCCCGAAATGCGGGCTCCACCCGCTGTTCGCCGATGACGGCGCTGACGGCAGATTAGTCAGGACACGGTGAATTTAAAAGCCGCCCCCGTCGCATGCTCCACGACCGGATTGCGCGGCATCGTTGACAGGCGATGCGACGATGCCGCGAATAGCGCCATGGACGCTCGCCGGCCAACAATCGGGGAACATGCGCTCGATCCCTCCCTGCCCGCAGACGAGGCGGTGCGGGTTCTCGCGCGGGCCCTTCTCGCGGACATGACCCACGCCCTCGCCACCTTCGGCGCCGCGCCGGCGGCAGCCGCGCATGAGACGCGCAAGGGCATCAAGGCGCTGAGGGCGCTGCTGCGCCTCGCCGACCCGGCCTGCGAGCGGCTGGGCGGGATCGACAGGCGATTGCGGAGCAGTGCCGATCTGCTCGCCGGCGCGCGCGAGGCGCGTGTCCTCGCCGAAACGCTCCGCACCCTGGCGCCCCGTGCGCGTGGCGCGGCCGCCGCGCCGCTCGCCCGCCTGGCCCGCTGGGCAGGCGAGCGGGCCACCGCTGCCGAGGCCGAGGCTTTCGAGCACCGGCGCGTGGCGCAGGCGGAGGAGGCGTTGAACGAGATCGGCGAAAGTATCGGCGGCTGGCCTGTGCCGGGTAACTGGTCCGCATTGCTCGATGGCGCAAGACACGCGGCGCGCCGGGCGCGACGGCGCCTCGCGAAGGGCCTCGCTCGCCGCGATGCCGACGAGCTGCATGCGGCGCGGCGCTGGGTGGTGCGCCACCGCTACCATCTCGGCTTCCTCGCCGCTGCGGGGCGGCACAGGCAGACGCGCCGCTTGCGCATGCAGGACCTGCGCGATCTGCTCGGCCGTCACCACGATCTTCACGATGCCCGCCGCGCCATCACCGAGTCCGGCCTCGTCGGCATCACGGAACTTGCGGCTATCGAGAGGCTCGTCACGAAGGAGCAGCGACGGCTGGAGAAAAAGATCTGCCGCGCGGCCAACCGCCTCTTCGGTGGCAGGAACCGCCGTCTCACGAAGGCCCTGAAGGCCAATTTCGGCCAGCGGGCGGACTGACCACGCTCAGCCGGCCCGGGCGGTGGCCGGCTGCTCCATCGCGGCCCGCCATTCGGCATCGGCGCTGAAGTCAACGCCGTTGTCGACCGAGAGCACATGCGCGAGGCGCGTGCGTGCCCGGTTGATGCGGCTCTTGATCGTGCCGAGCGCGCAGCCGCAGATCTCCGCCGCTTCCTCGTAGGACATGCCAGCCGCACCGACGAGCACGAGCGCCTCGCGCTGGTCGGCCGGCAGGGTCATCAGCGCGGCGCGGAAATCGCACATGTTCATGTGGTCGAGCTGCGAAGGCGGCATGGCCTGGGCGGCGGCGGCCCGGCCGTCCACGTCCTCCACCTCGCGGCTGCGCTTGCGGTACTCGGAGTAGAAGGCATTGCGCAGGATCGTATAGAGCCAGGCGACCATGTTGGTGCCCTCGGTGAAGGATCCGAGGTTGGCCCAGGCGCGGATAAGGGCCTCCTGCACGAGATCATCTGCGCGGTCGGGGTTACCCGTCAGGGACAGCGCAAAGGCCCGCAGGCTCGGGATGGCCTTCAGCAGATCCTGCTTGGTCTTCTCAGTCGGCTGCATCGGCGGCTCCCTGTTGGCGATCGAGCGCTTCGAGAAGCTGGCAGAAGCGGTCCGGCACCGGCTCGTCGAGAATGTCGTCGTACATTGCCTTCAGGCAGCGCGTCAGATGCTCGGGCAGCGGAATCGCCGGCCGAGTGGCAGGAAACGGCGCAACAACCGTTCCGTTCGTGTCATCAGCCATGAAGCGCCCGCTTTCTCTCTTGCGTAGCTGAGGGGCTGCCCGGCCGCCGCCGGCGGCAGCATCACGGCGTCGGTTGCGGCCGTCTCCGGCCCTTCCGTCGCTCGCCATGGTCATCACGGTTTCTCCGTAAATGCTGTCACGATGATGTGTCCGTCCTGTGTCCATCCCCGTTTAACGTGACGCGAGCCGAGAAGTTCCAGGAAAAGCCGGCGCCCGCGAAGAACAGCGAACGGAACCAACCTCGTCGCCGCGACGTTCTTTCCGGTGAGCCGCCCGCCGCGGCTTTTCGCGACATTCCTCAGGAGGTGAAAATGAACTGGGATCAGGTCGAAGGTAACTGGAAGAAGTTCAAGGGCATGGCCCAGCAGCAGTGGGGCAAGCTCACCAACGACGACCTCGATGTCATCGAGGGCAAGCGGATGGAACTCGTCGGCCGGCTCCAGGAGCGCTACGGCTACGCCAAGGACGAGGCCGAACGCGAAATCGACAGCTGGCTCAACCGGAAGTAAGCGGGACCGAGCCCCATCGACGGGGAGGAGGAGAGGATGGCCACCAAGACAGAGGACGTGTCCGCCGAGGCGGTTGAGCTGCGACGGGAGATCGACAACCTGCGGGGCGATATCGGCCGTCTGACCGAAGCTGTTTCCGCCCTCCTGCAGCGCGAGATTGCCGACACCGGCGAGCGCGTACGCGAGGCGGCGGGCGAGACGCTGAACCGCTTCTCGTCCACTGCCGAGGACATCGCCCGGGCCACGCGGGACGCGGCCGCGGGCGCCGAGCAGCGCCTGCGGTCGGCTGGCTCCGAGATCGAGCGCGGCATTGAGCGCAATCCGCTCACGGCCGTGTTGATCGCCGGTGGCATCGGCCTCATCCTCGGCATAATGAGCCGGCGCTGATGGGTGGCCTGTTCTCGCTCGTCACCAATGTCGCCCGCCGGCAGGTGGAGGAAACGGTTGCGCGCGCCGTGCGCAGCGTTGTCCTCACCTTGCTGGCGGCCGTCCTGCTCGGCATCGGCCTTGTCTTCGGGGCGATCGCCGCACACCGCTGGCTGGAAGGGCTCTACGGGCCGATCGTGGCCCCGCTGATCGTGGCGGGGACCTTCGTCGTCATCGCGGCCATCGTCCTTCTGGCGTCCCGTTCCGAGCGCGCGCCCCCGCACCTCGTCAGCACACCGCGCACGAGCGCGGCGGCCGCAGGCGCACCACCCACGGCGGCATCCGCGTCGGACAAGCAGACAGCGCTGGAAGCCTCGGCGCTCGCCGCCGGGCGCGAGCTTGCGCAGTCGCTCGACGGCAAGCAGCTCGCGCTCGTGGCGCTGATCGCCGGTTTCGTTTCCGGCCGGCTCCTGGAAACGCGCGGCCCGGCAAAGCGGCAGGACTGATTCGGGCGGCCCCGGCTCCGGCCAGGGCCGCTCTGTCCGTCAGCTCGCCTCGGCGACGGAGCCGACGCCGGCCTGGTGCGAGCGCCGGTCGAAGAACAGCGCCTGGCTGATCACCGCCTTTACCGCATCCGGGTTGAACGGCTTGGTGACGAGGAAGGTCGGCTCGGGCCGTGCGCCCGTCAGCAGCCGCTCCGGATAGGCCGTGATGAAGATCACCGGCATTTCCGCCTCGGAGAGGATGTCGTTCACCGCATCGAGGCCGGACGAGCCGTCGGCGAGCTGGATGTCGGCGAGAACAAGCCCCGGCCGGCGGCGCTTCACCGCCTCGAGCGCTTCCTTGTGCGTACGCGCCACGTCGATGACACGGTGACCGAGGCTCTCGACGAGCGCCTCGAGATCCATGGCGATGATCGGCTCATCCTCGATGATGAGAATGTCCGTCGCCAGCTGCTGGGAGAGTTCCCGGCCCGCCTCCGTGAGGAGGCCGGTGGCCTCGTCCTCGGAGCAGTCGAGCGCCTCGGCCACGTGCGCCGTCGAAAAGCCCTCCACGGCCGCGAGCAGGAAGGCGACACGCGGGCGCGGCGTCAGCTGCTCGAGCCGCGCGAAACCTTCATCCTGCTGCCCGGGCGCAACGGGCGCTTCCACCCTCGGCTGGGCCGACTGCCACACCTTGAGGAAGACACGGTAAAGAGCGACGCGCAGGTCGATCCGCCGGTCGAGCGCAGCGGGATCGGCAAGGATCGCCTCCAACGTCGCAACGGCATAGGCATCACCGCCGCTCTGGCTGCCCGCGAGCACACGCGCGAACCGGCGCAGATAGGGCAGATGGGGAGCAATCGCTTGGGCCAGGGACATGAACAACCTCTGTTTCGTTGTCGTCAGCACACCGCCGCAGCGGTGACGGCCCGCCCGCCTCATGCGGCGTCAGCCATCATGAGCAAACTAAGTCTATCCAAAAAAGTTCCGATGGGGCAGGAACAAATTAAAATCCCGTCCATTATTTGATGTAACGGGAAGATTGCAGACGGAACACGAGCAGGCATATGGGCGCTGACGAGGCCGCAAAGAGTGGTCGCACCCGACGGCAGCAGGACCCCGCGACGGGCTCGCCCCTCTCCGGAGGGAGGGGGCCCGGCAGGCAGCGGACCCTCGACAGGGACATCCAGGCGCAGATCGGCCAGCAGTTGCGGGCGATCTACGATGATGTCCTGACTCAGGAAGTGCCCGACCGTTTCACGAAGCTGCTCGCCGAGCTCGACGCCCGGATAAGCGAGGCTGCTCCTGCCGCGGAAAAGCCGGACAAGAGCGGGCAAGAGCGATGAGGATCGGCCGAGGTGCTGGCAGTTTCCCCGACGATGGAAGCGCGTTGGCATGAACGGTCGCCATTGATGCCCGTAGCCTCCCGCATGTGCCCGGCGCGTCGGTCACGCTCATGGAGTTGACCGGCGCATCATGACCATCCTTCGCAACACCGGCGCGAGCGCCCCCAACGACGACCGCCAGATCCATGCCATGGACGGAGTGAGCGGTCTCGGCCGCAGTTTGCGCGGCCGCCTTGTCGCGGCGCTGGCTCTTGTGCTGTTGCCTTCGGCGCTGATCGCGCTCGGCTGGACCGTGGCGCAGAACCGGCAGTTGCGGCAGGAGCGGATCGATGCCGCCGTCCAGGCCAACGCATATGTCTCGGCGCAGATCGACGAGGTGCTCAGGGAAGCGCAGCTTGCCGCCGCCGAACTCGAGGCGCAGCTCGAGAAAACCCGCGATGCGGCCGATCCCTGCAGCGCGGCTGCGCCGGTTCTCGGCTCCTACCCCGAAATGACGGCGGTCGCCGTCTTTGCCGGCGATGCACTGCGCTGCGCCTACGGCTTCGAGCGCGAGGCCCTCGTCGCCCGCGCCAGCGCGACGACGCGCGACCGGCTGTCGGCGCAGCTCGCGCAGGGGCTCACGGCCGTGATCGACAGCCCCGTCACCGGTGGCCCGGTGCTGGTAGCGAGCGCCATCGGCTCGGGGCGTGACCAGGATACGATCGCCATCTTCTCCGTCTCGCACATCGTCTTCGAAATTGCCCTGCGCTCGGCCCGGGTGCTGCAGGAGCGCGGCTCGATCGTCCTTTCGCCGTCGGACCGGCTGGTGGCCGAGTACCGTACCGAGAACATCCCCGCCGACTGGCTGCCGAGGAACGGCGTCTCCGCCCGGCAGTTCGGCAGCGGCTCCCACGTCTTCACGGGCGAGAGCCGCGGCGGCGAGGACTACCGCTACTTCGCCACCCGCTCGTCGCGCACGGGGGTGACGGTCCTCACCGGCTATCCCTCGGCATCCTTCTTCAGCAACGAGCAGCGCCAGCTATGGGGCGCCATCATGCCGCCGGTCATCATGCTGGTAGGCGCGACAATCGGCATCGTCTTCGCTGTCGACAGGCTGGTGCTGCGCTGGCTGCACTACCTCAAGCGCCTGACGCGGGTCTACGGCAGCGGGCGCTTCTCGGTCCGCGCCGTGCGGCTCGCCCATGCGCCGAGCGAGCTCGCGGAACTCGGCGAGGCCTTCGACAACATGGCCGAGAAGGTCGCCCAGCACGCCGAGGCGCTGGCAACGGTGGCGGAGGAGAAGTCGCAGCTCCTGCGCGAGCTGCACCACCGGGTCAAGAACAACTTCCAGGTCATCGTCAGCCTGCTCAGCCTGCACAAGCAGGCGCTGCCGGCGGAGCGGCGCGACGACATCCGCTTCATTGAGGATCACGTACAGGCCATGGCGGTGGCCTACCGCGTCTGCTACGCGCTGGGCGACGTCACGGATGCCCAGCTTGCCGAACTGCTGGAGGACGTGGTGGACGGCCTGCGCCGCTCAGCCGCCCTGCCGGCGGACCAGGTGAGGGTCGAGGTGACCGCCCGCGACATCATGGTGGACCTCGACCGCGCCATCGGCATCGGCCTTTATCTCGCCGCGCTGCTGCCCGCCTATTTCGACGAGGCGCGGCGCAAGGGCCGATGCGTCGACATATCGGCCGTGCAGAGGGAGAACGGGCTCGTGCTGAGCTGCCGCTTCGCCGACGACGCCCCCGTCTGCGCCCTGCCACCCCTGCGGGAACGGCTGACACGGGCCTACATCCGCCAGCTTGCGGCACGGCCGCTCGACGCCGACTGCGCCAGCGAGCGCAGCATCGTGCTCGCCATTCCGGCACCGAGGCCTGCCGCCGGCTGATCAGCCTTCGCCGAGCCGCCGCGACCAGTCCTCAACCTCGCCGCGCTCCAGCCGCCGGGTCGCCAGTGCCTTCCACGACGCTGGCAGGCGCGGCAGGCGCGCCAGCTCGGCGAGCGCCTCGCGGTCGAGCACATCGACGTAGAGAACGTGCAGCACGCGCGACAACGGCCAGCGCGGCTGCTGCCGCTCAACGAGTTCCATACGGTCGCCCGGCGTGACCAGGCCCGGTTCCAGCACCCGATAGTACCAGCCGGTGCGGCCGCTCTGCTGCACGCGGCGGGCCATGTCCTTACGGTCAAAACGGTGGTTCAGCTTCCAGCAGGGCTGGCGCGCCTGCGAGACCTGGAGCAGCGCGGTGCCGACGCGGAAGACGTCGTCGATGCACACGTCCGCCTCGACGAGGCCCCGCGTACGCAGGTTCTCGCCGAAGGCGGCCCGCTGCGGCAGGAATACGGACATGTCGATGCCCTCGCCCGCCCAGGCGTCGTAGTGCTCCGCCGGGTAGTGGTGCACCGCCTTGTCCAGCCCGCCGTGATTCCTGCGGTCGGCCTGCTCGTCGCCGGCGAGCCCCGTGGCGCGGATCTCGACCGGCCCGTCGAGACGCCGCTTGTCGATGGCGCTGAAGGTGCCCTCGCGTGCGTAGGGCACCGCCTTGCCGGCAAAGACGGCCTCAATCGCGATCATCGGCCCGTTTCTCCTTTCCGCTCGCGTTGTAGCGGCTCGACGAGCGGGCCGGCATGTGCCACGGCGTCGCCGCCCTGCCCTATTCGGTGCCGAACAGCTCGGCGCAGCGGGAGAAGGAGAGGCCCGCCCCTTCCGTGTCCCGGTTGATCCGCACCGAGGTGATGATGCCCTGCGCATCCGTCACGATCTGCGCCTCGCAGAACAGCTCGACACGCTGCGCCGGCTGCACGATCACCGAAGTCGGCATGGCGAAGCGGAAGGAGGTCGACGTGCTGCGCGTGCGGGTGATCGTGGTGCCCGGCGCCGGATTGGACACGGTCGTCACCGTGCGCTCGGAGCGGGAGATCGGCTGCGAGAAGCCCTGTGTCTGCACCCGCGCCGGCCGCACGTAGCTCGTCTCGCCGCCGCGCCAGGTGTAGATCGCCCCGCCATCCTCGAGCTCGTAGCGCGACTGCGGCGGGCCGTGCTCGATGAAGAAGTCGTCAGCCTTCTGGCCGATCCACTTGCCCCTGAGCGCCCTGCTGGCCTCCTCCGTCGTCTTGCAGCCTGCGAGCGCCGCGCCCATCGCGAGCGCCAGCGCGATTCGCGTCCATTTCATGAGCACCCCCCAGGTTCTGGCAAACCGGGAAGGTGTTCTTGCCGTCCCGTTCCGGAAAGACAAGGGGACAAAGGAACGCGGCCGCGACGACGGCCGCCGGCCTCACAGGCGCCAGTGCAGGACGCCGCCGGGCAGGCTCCCCGGCACGATGGCCGAGCGCACGTCGATCACCACCGCGTCCGGAGCCAGCATCGATGCGAGAAAAGCTCCGCCGTCAGACAGATAGGCCCGGTGCGGCACGGCGAGCACCAAGCCGTCGAGCCGCTGCAGGGCTGCGAGGTCGGCAAGGGCGATGCCGTAGACGCGCTCAGCCTCCCGCGCGTCGGCGAGCGCGTCATGCACGAGGGGACGGATGCCATACTCGCCGAGCTCGGCGATGATGTCCGGCACGCGGCTGTTGCGCAGGTCCGGCACATTCTCCTTGAAGGTGAGGCCGAGGATGGCGACGCGCGCCGTGCGCAGGTCACGCCCGCGCCCCAGAAGCAGCTTCACCAGCTTCTGGCCGATGAAATGGCCCATGGAGTCGTTGATGCGCCGCCCGGCGAGGATCATCTGCGGGTGGTAGCCGAGCGCCTCGGCCTTGGCGGTCAGGTAATAGGGATCGACCCCGATGCAATGGCCGCCCACAAGGCCCGGCGAGAAGCGCTGGAAGTTCCACTTCGTGGCCGCAGCGTCGAGCACGTCGCTGGTGGCGATGCCGACCCGGTCGAAGATGAGGGCGAGCTCGTTCATCAACGCGATGTTGAGATCGCGCTGGGTGTTCTCGATGACCTTCGCCGCCTCCGCCACCTTGATGGACGGCGCCTCGTGGATACCGGCCCGCACCACCGCGCCGTAGACCGCGGCCACGGTCGCGAGCGTTGCCTTGTCGGATCCGGAGACGACCTTGGTGATCGTGGTGAAGCGGTGGGCGCGATCGCCGGGGTTGATGCGCTCGGGCGAGTAGCCGACGGTGAAGTCGCGACCGAAGACGAGGCCGCTCTCGGCCTCCAGCACAGGCACGCAATCCTCCTCGGTCGCGCCGGGATAGACGGTCGATTCGTAGACGACGATGTCGCCCTTTTTCAGCGCGCGCCCCACGGTACGGGAGGCAGCGAGGAGCGGCCGCAGGTCGGGTAGGCGGTCCGGCGTGATCGGCGTCGGCACCGTGACGATGTGGAAGTCCGCCTCGCGCAGCGCCTCGGGATCGCTCGTCAGCCGCAGTGTGGGCGCCGCAAGCTCCTGCGGCTCGACCTCACCCGTGCGGTCGATTCCTTCGTTCAGCTCCGCGATGCGGCCTGCGTCGATGTCGAAGGCGATGACGCGAAAGCCACCCGCCGCGAAGGCGCAGGCCACCGGCAGGCCGACATAGCCGAGACCGACGACCGAAATGGTCCGGTCCGGCCTGTCAGACACCGTAATACTCCCGATACCAGTCGACGAAGCGGCCGACACCGGTCTCAACGGGGGTGGACGGCGCATAGCCGGTGTCGCGCGCGAGGGCACTCGTGTCAGCGAAGGTGGCAGCCACGTCGCCGGGCTGCATCGGCAGCATGTTGCAGATCGCCCTGCGGCCCAGCTTCTCCTCGAGCACGCGGATAAAATCCATCAGGGGCACCGGGCTGCCGCGGCCTATGTTGTAGATGCGGAAGGGGGCGATGCCGCTCGACGAGGGGTCCGGATGCGGCGAGGCGGCATCCCAGGCGGGATCGGGCCGTGCCGGCCGGTCGAACACGCGCACCACGCCCTCCACGATGTCGTCGATATAGGTGAAGTCGCGGCGCATGTCGCCGTTGTTGTAGACGTCGATGGCCTCGCCCGAGAGGATGGCGCGCGTGAACTTGAACAGCGCCATGTCCGGTCGCCCCCACGGGCCGTAGACCGTGAAGAAGCGCAGCCCCGTGCACGGCAGTCCGTAGAGATGCGCATAGGAATGTGCCATGACCTCATTCGCCCGCTTGGTGGCTGCGTAGAGGCTCATCGGATGGCCGACGCCGTGCTGCTCGCTGAACGGAAGGGCGGCATTGGCGCCGTAGACCGAACTCGTAGAGGCGTAGACCAGGTGCTCGACGCGCGCCTGCCGCGAGCATTCGAGGATGTTGAGGAAGCCAACGAGATTGCTGCCCGCATAGGCGTGCGGATTGGAGACCGAATAGCGCACGCCCGCCTGGGCAGCGAGGTGGATGACGCCGCGCGGCCGGTGGCGGGCGAAGACATCCTCGAGCGCCGGCCTGTCGGCCACGTCAACACGCATCTCGACGAAGCCGGAGCGTCGGGCAAGGCGCGCCAGCCGCGCCTCCTTCAGCGCCGGGTCGTAATAGTCGTTCACGATGTCGAGGCCGACCACGGTTTCGCCGCGCGCCAGAAGCGCCTCGGCTGTGTGATACCCGATAAAGCCGGCCGCACCGGTGACGAGAATGGTCATATCGCTGGCCCGTCCGCTCGCCTGTCCGCGACCGAGGCGGACAGCGTTTCATAACCGCTGACGTGGCCTTTGCACAGACGGGCATGACCGGCCCTTCCGGGCAGTCTCCCACAAGGGCATGCGTGCCTTCCCGTTGCCCGGGCCTGCCCACGCGTTGCTCTTGACGACCGCTCGCCGGCATGCCCTCGTATGGCACAAAAACGGGGAACCAGCCATGTCGAGCACACGCATGCCCATCAACGCCGTAAGAAACTTCCTCTCCCGCAGCCTCTCCCGACGGGCGCTCGCCCGCGGCCTCGTCGGCGCCACCGCTGCCGTCCTCATCGCCTCTGCCAGTCCCGTCGCCCTGGCCGCGACACCGAAGGACACGCTCGTCCTCGCATGGGCCATCGACGACATCATCACGCTCGATCCCGCCGAATCTTTCGAGATCAGCGCCGGCGAGATCATGGGCAACACCTATGACCGGCTGGTGCGCTTCGACGTGGCCGATCCCTCCAAGCTCTACGGCGACGTCGCCGAGAGCTGGACAGTCTCCGAGGACGGCAAGACCTACACCTTCAAGCTCAAGCCCGGCCTCAAGTTCGCCTCCGGCAACCCGCTGACGGCGGAGGATGTCGCCTTCTCGCTGCAGCGTGCGGTGAAGCTCGACCTAGCACCGGCCTTCATCCTCACCCAGTTCGGCCTGTCGAAGGACAATGTCGAGCAGAAAGTGAGGAAGATCGACGACCTCACCGTGGTGCTGGAGACGGACAAGGCATATGCGCCGACCTTCGTCCTCAACTGCCTCACAGCGAACGTGGCCGCCATCGTCGACAAGAAGCTCGTGCTCGAACACGAGAAGGACGGCGACCTCGGCAACGGCTGGCTGAAGACGAACTACGCCGGCTCCGGCCCGATGAAGATTCGCGACTGGCGCGCCAACGAGATCCTGGCGCTTGAGCGCAACGACAACTACTACGGCGAAAAGGCCAAGCTGCCGCGCGTCATCTATCGGCACGTGAAGGAGAGCGCGACGCAGCGCCTGCTGCTCGAGAAGGGCGACGTCGACATCGCCCGCAACCTCACGCCCGAGGATCTGGCGGCGGTCGAGAAAAATGCCGACATCGCCATCACCAGCCGGCCCAAGGGCACGATCTACTACATCAGCCTCAACCAGAAGCACCCGATCCTCTCCAAGCCCGAGGTGCGCGAGGCGATGAAGTGGCTGGTGGACTACGACGCCATCGGCGAGACGCTGATCAAGGGCATCGGCAAGATCCACCAGACCTTCCTGCCCATGGGCCTGCTCGGCGCCATTGACGAGAAGCCCTACAAGCTCGACGTCGCCAAGGCCAAGGAGCTGCTGGAGAAGGCGGGGCTGAAGGACGGCTTCTCCATCACCATGGATGTGCGCCAGACCCAGCCTGTCGCCGGCATCGCCGAGGCGGTGCAGCGCACCTTCGCCCAGGCCGGCATCAAGATGGAGATCATCCCCGGCGACGGCAAGCAGACGCTCACCAAGTACCGCGCCCGCAACCACGACCTCTATATCGGCCAGTGGGGCGCCGACTACTGGGATCCCCACACCAACGCCGACACCTTCGCGCGCAACCCGGACAATTCCGACAACGCGGCGTCCAAGCCGCTCGCCTGGCGCAACGCCTGGGACATTCCGGAGCTGACCAAGAAGGCCGACGCCGCGGTGCTGGAGCGTGACGAGGCCAAGCGCGTCGAGATGTACGCCGAGCTGCAGCGCGACCTCCTGAAGACGAGCCCGTTCATCATCATCTACCAGATGGTCGAGACCGCCGGCGTACGGAAGAACGTGCAGGACTTCGTCCTCGGCGCGACCTCGGACTCGACCTACGTGTTCAAGGTCTCCAAGAACTGAGGGCCGCATGGCACCCGGTACCGCCAGGGCAGGCGGGCGCAGACGCGCCCGCCTGCAGGCGACGGCCATGGCCATTGTGCGCTTTCTCGTCGTCGTCGCGCTGACCTATCTTGGCCTGCTCGCCGTCACCTTCTTCATCGGCCGCGTCATTCCCGTCGACCCGGTGCTCGCCATCGTGGGAGACCGGGCCCCAACGCACGTGGTGGAACGTGTGCGCGAGGAGCTGGGCCTCAACCTGCCGCTCTACCAGCAGTTCCTTATCTATATCGGCAAGGCGCTGAGCGGCGATTTCGGCACCTCGGTGCTGACGTCCAACCCGGTGATGGCCGACATCCGCCGCGTCTTCCCCGCGACGCTGGAGCTGGCGACGCTCGGCACACTCATCGGCACCGTCCTCGGCGTGCCGCTCGGCGTCCTCGCGGCGGTGCGGCGCGGCAGCTTCCTCGACCAGATCGTGCGCGTCATCGGCCTCGTCGGCTATTCGGTGCCGATCTTCTGGCTGGGCCTGATGGCGCTCCTCGTCTTCTACGCCCGGCTTGGCTGGGTGGAGGGACCGGGACGCATCGACGTCGTCTACGAATACACGGTGACGCCCGTCACCGGCATCCTGCTCATCGACACGGCGATGCAGGGCGAGTGGGAGGCCTTCCGCAACGTCTTCGGCCACCTCATCCTGCCGGCGTCGCTGCTCGGCTATTTCTCCATGGCCTACATCAGCCGCATGACGCGCTCCTTCATGCTGACGGAGCTGGGGCAGGAATATGTGGTGGCAGCGCGGGCGAAGGGCCTGTCCGAGGGCAAGATCATCTGGCGCCACGCGCTGCGCAACGCGCTGGTGCCACTCGTCACCGTCATCGCCCTGTCCTACGCCACGCTGCTCGAGGGCTCGGTGCTGACGGAAACGGTGTTCTCCTGGCCCGGCCTCGGCCTCTACATCACCGATTCCCTGCAGAATGCGGACATGAACGCCGTCCTCGGCGGCACCATCGTCGTCGGTTCGGTGTTCATCGGCCTCAATCTGCTGTCCGACCTGCTCTACCGCGTCCTCGACCCCAGAACACGAGCCCGATAGCGGATCCGCGCAAGATGAAGAACGACGCTCAAACCTGGCGCGAATGGCTGACGAGCGAGCGGCCGGCCTCGCGCCGGCAGGCCCGCCTCGGGCGCGCCTATGCGGCCTGGTCGCGCTTTGTCGACAACCGGCTCGCCATGGCCGGCCTCTTCATCATCCTGGCGCTCCTCCTCGTCGCCATCTTCGCCGACGTAATCGCGCCCTACTCGGCCGTGACGGACGGAGACCTGCGCACGGCGCGCCTCCTGCCGCCGAGCGCCGAGCACTGGTTCGGCACCGACGACCAGGGACGCGACATCTTCGCCCGCCTGGTGCACGGCTCGCGCATCACGCTCTTCGTCGTCGTTCTGGTGGCGGTGATCGCAGCGCCCGTCGGCCTGCTCATCGGCACGGTCTCGGGCTATGCCGGCGGCTGGATTGATGCAGTGCTGATGCGCATCACTGACATCTTCCTCGCCTTTCCGCGCCTCGTGCTGGCGCTGGCCTTCGTGGCGGCGCTCGGACCGGGCATCGTCAACGCCGTCATCGCCATCGCCATCACCTCATGGCCGCCCTATGCCCGCATCGCCCGCGCCGAGACCCTGACGCTGCGCCATGCGGACTACATCAATGCCGTGCGGCTGATGGGCGCCTCGCCGGCACGCATCATCGCGCGCCACATCACGCCGCTGTGCGTGTCGTCGGTCATCATCCGCGTGACGCTGGACATGGCCGGCATCATCCTCACGGCGGCGGGCCTCGGCTTTCTCGGCCTCGGGGCCCAGCCGCCGTCACCAGAATGGGGTGCCATGATCGCCTCCGGCCGCCGCTTCGTGCTCGACCAGTGGTGGGTGGCGGCCGCCCCAGGCGTGGCCATCTTCATCGTCAGCCTCGGCTTCAACCTGCTGGGCGACGGCCTGCGCGACGCACTCGATCCGAAGGCGGCCGGCCAATGAGCGCGCTTCTCGAAGTCGAGAACCTCCGCGTCAGCTTCCCCACGCGCTCGGGCGTGGTTGAGGCCGTGCGCGGCGTCTCGTTCACCCTCGGGCGTGAGCGGCTCGGCATTGTCGGGGAATCCGGCTCGGGCAAGTCGCAGACCGGCCGCGCCATCCTCGGCCTCACACCGCCGCATGCGACCGTCTCCGCCGACCGGCTCGTCTTCGACGGCATCGACCTACTCTGTGTGAGCGCGAAGGAGCGACGGGCCCTGCGCGGCAAGCGCATCGCCATGGTTCTGCAGGACCCCAAGTTCTCGCTGAACCCGGTCATGCGCATCGGCGACCAGATCATGGAAACCCTGGCCGCCCACGGCCGCGGCACCGGCGCCGAGGCCCGGCGGCGCACGCTCGCCATGCTGGAGGCCGTGCAGATCCGCCACCCGGAGCGCGTCTTCAGGCTCTATCCGCACGAGGTCTCCGGCGGCATGGGGCAGCGGGCGATGATCGCCATGATGCTGGTGGCCGAGCCGGACCTGCTCATCGCCGACGAGCCGACCTCAGCCCTCGACGTGACGGTGCAGCTGCAGGTGCTGTCCATCCTCGACAAGCTCGTGGCCGAGCGCGGCATGGGCCTGATCTTCGTCTCGCATGATCTGAGGCTCGTCTCCTCCTTCTGCGACAGGGTGCTCGTCATGTATGCCGGCCGCGTGGTGGAGGAGATTGCCGCCGACAGGCTGCACCAATCGCAGCATCCCTACACGCAGGGCCTGCTCAACTGCCTGCCCAAGCTCGGGCAGAGCCAGCACCCCCTGCCGGTGCTCGATCGCAAGCCGGAGTGGGCAGCATGACCGACGCGCTTACGATCAGCGACCTCGTCGTCGAGTTCGACGATTTCCGCGCCGTGGACGGCGTCAGCCTGTCGGTACGGGAGGGTGAGTCCTTCGGCCTCGTCGGGGAATCGGGCTCCGGCAAATCCACCGTGCTGCGGGCCGTGGCCGGCCTCGCTCCGATCACGGCCGGTACGATTGCCGTCGGCGGCGAGACGCTCGGCCGCACGCGCAGCAAGGACTTCTACCGCCGGGTGCAGATGGTCTTCCAGGACCCCTACGGCTCGCTGCATCCACGCCACACCATCGACAGGGCGCTGGCCGAGCCACTGGCGGTGCACGGCATCGGCGACGCAGAGCAGCGTATCGTGAAGGCGCTCGAGGAAGTGGGTCTCGGCACGGGCTTTCGCTTCCGCTATCCGCACCAGCTGTCCGGCGGCCAGCGCCAGCGCGTCGCTATCGCCCGGGCGCTGATCCTGGAGCCGAAGGTCCTGCTGCTCGACGAGCCCACCTCGGCCCTCGACGCATCGGTGCAGGCCGAGGTGCTCAACCTCCTCGAGGAGGTGCGGCGCAAGCGCGGCCTCACCTACATCCTCGTCAGCCACGACCTCGCCGTCGTCACGCACATGTGCGAGCGCCTGCTCGTCATGCAGCATGGCAAGCCCGTGGAGCTTCTCACCTCGGCCGACCTGGCCGCGCGGCGGATCGAGACGCCCTACACGCGCGAACTGATGGTGGCGAGCGAAGGCTTCAAGCGCGGTGCGTGAAGCTCGCGGGGCATGCCCCCGGCTCGCCCCAAGGCCGTTTCACGATTCCAAACGAAATCCGCCGCGCTCATCGCGCGGCGGATGACTTTTCCGGGCTCGACAGCCTTCCTCAGGCAGCCTTCACCTGGGCGAGGAACTCGTCCACCTGCTGGCGCAAGATGTCGGACTGGCGCACGAGGTCGTTGGCCGCCTCGACGATCTGGCTCGAGACGACGCCCGTCTCGGCCGCCGCGCGGCTGACGCCGGCGATGTTCGAGGACACCTCCTGCGTGCCCTGGGCGGCCTGCGAGACGTTGCGGGCGATCTCGTTGGTGGTCGCACCCTGCTGGTCCACGGCCGAGGCGATCGTGGTCGAAACCTCGTCGATCTGGCGGATCGTCTCCGTGATGCTGTCGATGGCCGCCACGACGTCGTTGGTGGCGTTCTGGACAGCGGCAATCTGAGCCGAGATGTCGTCCGTCGCCTTGGCGGTCTGCTCGGCGAGGTTCTTGACCTCGGTGGCGACGACGGCAAAGCCGCGACCCGCCTCGCCAGCCCGCGCCGCCTCGATGGTGGCGTTGAGGGCGAGGAGGCTCGTCTGCGAGGCGATGTCCGTGATGAGGCTCACCACCTCGCCGATGCGCTGGGCGCTGGTGGCAAGGCTGCGCACCACGTCCGCGGCCTGCTTCGTCTGGCCGTTCGCCGCGCTCGCAACACGGGCCGCGGTCGTGACCTGCTGCCCGATCTCACGGATGGAGGCCGTGAGCTCCTCGGCCGCCGAAGCGACAGTGTTGACGTTGCTCGTCGCCTGCTCCGCAGCGGCGGCCACCGTCGTCGACTGGCGGCTGGTCTCCTCGGCGGCGGAGTTCATGGCGTTGGCGTTCTGCTGCAGCTGAGCAGCGGCGGTAGCCACGGCCCGGGCAACGCCCATCGCCTCGGCCTCGAACTTGTTGACCAGGGCCTCGATGGTGCGCGCACGCTCTTCCTTGGCGCGCTGCTCGGCCTCCTGCTGGGCGGCGAGACGCTCCCGTTCGATGGCATTCTCGCGGAAGACCTCGACGGCACCCGTCATCTCGTCAATCTCATCGCGGCCAAGGGCGGGCGGCACCTCGACATTGCTGTCACCCTCGGCAAGACGCAGCATCACGTCGCGCAGACCCTGCAGGCGACGCGCCAGTTTGCGCGCGACGACGAGAGCGAGCCCGCCGATGAGGAGGAAAAACACGAAGCCGACACCAGCCGCCATGAGCGACGCTTCCCGGATGCGCGCCGTCACGTCGTCGGTGTAAAGCGAGGTGCCGACGGTCCAGTTCCAGGGCCCGAAGCGCTCGACATAGGCGAGCTTGGGCACCGCCTGCGACATGTCATCGCCCGCGCGCGGGAAGCTGTAGGAGATATAGCCGGAGCCCTTCTCCTTGCTGATGGCGAGCATTTCCTTCACGTACGCCACGCCGTTGGCGTCCTTGGCGTCCATGAGGTTCTTGCCCTCGAGGGCCGGGTGACCGCCGTTGACGATCTCGTTGCCCTCATCGTCGATGATGAAGAAGTATTCGTCGCCATTGTAGCGCATGGCGCGAACCACGGCGCGCGCACGCTGCTGCGCCCAGCCCTCGCCGATGAGGCCCTTCGCGGTTTCCTGGAACTGCTGGTCGATGGCCTTGATGACGACGCCCGTCACCGACTTGAGCATCTCCACGCGAGCCTCGCGGATCGAGGCCGCCTCCATCGATGCAAGGATGGCCACAACCGCAGCGATGCTGACCGCAAAGAGTACGACGACCGACGCGAGCCGCGCACCGATCGTCCTGAGGCCGATCTTTTCTAGAATGCGACCGAATCCGTTTCGAACCTTGGCAGTTTCCATGCCAGCCACCCCGCAATCGCAGACCGGCTCTCGCCAGCCGGTCGCCCTTCATTTCATGCCGCCCCGTTGCCGGTCGGCGGCGTTGCCTCGCCGATCAGGCTGCCATTGGCCGGGCAGCCTGCTCGATCGCGTATCGGAATAGACGCCACATGGCGGTGCCGCAGAGCGGACGCCGCCGGCACTTCTCCGGCTGGGCCGAGCGCAGCAGAACCCGCCGGAATCGAGGGAACACAATTTCCCACCAAACACCGCCGGCACCCTAGGAGCGGAGCCTTGCGCGAAGCTGTAGGTCGGCTCAGCGCGCCAGCGTGACCGGCATCCCCGAGCTGAGCTCGACGCCGCGGTACCTACCGCCGTCCTCCACGAGGCGGACGACCATCGCGCCGCGTGCATAGAGCACCACATCGCCCCCCTTGAGGTCCCAGCCGTTGATGCTCCGCAGCGCCTCGCTGGTGCAGCCGCTCGTCGACGCGCGGTACTGGTCGAGGAGCCCGGCATTGGTCAGCACCAGCTCGCAGGCCTTGCCGCCCGCCTCGGTCACGCGCCACCGGCCCGAAAGCTGGGACCGCTGGGGCAGCGGCTTCACCTGACGAGACTGGGGCGGCGGATCGTAGCCCTTGACCACCTTCGGCGCCGGCAGCGGGGCGGGAGCGGCAGGCACCACCCGGGGAGGAGGCGGAGAGGCCGGCTGCGGCCGCGGAGGCTCCACCGTAACAGGCGGCATCGGCTCTTCCCGCACGGCCCTCGCCCGCGGGCGCGCGGGAGCGGCCGGCGCCACGACGACGTTCTCCACCACGACCTCGACGGAGGGCGGCGGCGGCCGATAGCACCGCACCGGCGGGTTCCAGGGACTGGTGTAGTAACGCTCGCAGCTGTTGAACTCGCCTGACTGACAGCCGGCGAGAAAGACGAGCCCGAGAAGCGGTCCCGCGCTGCGGCCAAGCCCCCGCATCGGCGCACGGGCAACGCGGCCCGCTTCCGCGCTCGAGGAGGTGAATTCGCGCGTCTTCTTCATTGTGTGGCCTCAAAAGGCATCCGGAACGGCAGCATGAGGCGGGGATCGTCGAGGCCCGCGGCCAGCCGCCGACGAGCGGCATCATCCGTGGCCATCAGCAGGCCGGCGATCACCTCCCCCTTGCCTGCGACCGAATAGCGAAGAACATTAGCCGGCTCTTTTTCTCCGCAGGCGCCGGAGAGAAAGCCCAGCGCACCGCCCGCGCCATCCTCCTGTCCGCAAACGAAGGACAGGCCCTTCAGTGAACCTTCGCGGACCTGTGCGACGATCTGCAACCGGCTGTTGCCGGCAAGGGCGAGGCCGACCCCGGCCGTCACCAGCACGCCGGCAACGCCCGGCCCGAGATGCAGGAAGCCCTCGGCGACAACCTCCGCGTCGGTCTCGGGGCTGGCCAGGCGATCGAATACGGCAATGCCCGAGAGGTCGTCGAGCAGCAGGAAGAGCCGGCGATGGCGATGGGACGTTCCGTGTGCGTTGCTGTCGACGAGGAGCGCTCTTGCCCCCTCGAGAGCGATGTCTGCGACAAGCCAGCCGCAGCCACCGACGCTTGCCGCATCGACCGGCCTGAGAATGTTGTGGGCAGCGCCGCTGCGGAAGTGGCGGCCCGGCGCACCGGCGTCGCGGACGGCGATCCCGCCCGGATCGGCGACCCAGCGGATGCCCTTCGCGGCATAGACGAAGGAGCCGCAGTCGTCGTGCCCGCGGCCGCAGCTCGCTCCGAAGCGCGCGGCGAAATAGGCCCAGTCGCTGGCGTCCTTGTGGCGCGCCGTCACGATCCCGGCCTGCCTGTCGAGCACGATCGGGGCGGAGGCCCGCGCGGCCAGCATCTCGGCCACCGCCGGCTCGGACATCACGTCGCGGCCGCAGCGGGCGATGAGATCCCGCAGGATGGGCAGGTGCTCCGCCCCGCCCGTCGTCTCGCCGAAGGGGACGAGGCAGCCGTCAGGGTCCGTCAGCGCCACGCTCGTGGCAATGGCCCGACCGAGCGGCATCGCCAGCCGCCGACGCAGACCCTCCGTGCCCGGCAGGGCGGCGAGGACACCCTGCACCGCCAGAGCGACGGCGAGCGCCTCGAAATGAAGGTGCGACGAGCCCTCGCTCGGCATCGCCGCCTCGTCGAAAAGCTGCGTCACCGACCAGTCGATGTGATTGAGGGCCAGCAAACGCCACAGGGGTGCGAGCGGCAAGCGGGGCAACGCCGCGGCGGCGGTGGCGAGCGCGGCCGCAGCATGCAGCCGCTCGCGCGCCTCGCCGATGAGATTGTCGCCCAGGGCCTCGGCGAAGAACCGCGCATGCCGCACGATGGCGGCGAGCAGCGCGACGCTCCTGCCGGCCGGCAAGCCGGCCGAGAGCGACCGCGAGAGGAGCTGCACCAGCACCTCGAGACGGATCGCGGCCGTGCGCGGACTGAAGCGATCCTCGTCGTCTATGTCCGCACGCGGAAAGGCCGCATCCCACGACAGGGCGAGGGCTACAGCCTGGGAAAGGTTCTTGCGCTCGCCGTCCCCCACGAGCGAGAGCAGCCAGCCGAGCGCGTGATAGCGGGCACGCCACAGGCCGCAGGCAAAGGGATCTTCCTGCCAGTCGAGGACTTCCGGAAGGAGCCATTCCTCGCGCCCGGCAAGCCTCAGGCGCCCGTCGGCCGCCGCGCCCATGCCGCCGGCGAGCCAGGCGCCGAGATCGGTCTGGACGAGAGGCGCTGAAGCAAGGGCCGTTTCATCGACGAAGGAGGCGAGCAGCCCGCGCGCGTCGCGCTCGGCGATGCCGAAGCGCTCGGCCAGATGCCCGAGCGCCGCCAGCGGCTCGCCTTCAGCCGCTGCGGAGCCCTGCTCGTCGAGCGCGACCTCATAGGGCAGGCAGCGCCAGATCTGCGCCCGCCCGCGCGCCTGGAAACCGATCTCGACCAAGCTGGCACCGGCGGGCGGAACGAGGCGCAGCGTGAAGCGCCGTGCGCGCCGGTCCGTCGGAAGCATAATGAAGGCGCCGACGCCCTCCGCCTCGAGCGTGCCCTCGTAGGGGCGCGGCAAGGCACGGCCCTTTTCGTCGCGGTAAACGATACGCACGAAGGCCATGTCCGGCGCCGGCGAAGCGCACAGGAGCTGGCCGCGCAACGTGAGCGCAACGCCCGGCACGACACCCCAGGTCTCCCAGCGCGGCTCTGCATCGAGAAGCTGCATACCGGGCGGGTCCGCCGTCTCCCCAGCTGGCTGGGGCAGAAGCTGCAACCGGGGCGCCGACACCTCGAACGGCGCCGTGTTGCGCCAGCTGCGCACCGACAGCTCCACCCGTTCGGCATGGCCCGGCAGCCAGAAGGCGACACGCACCCGGGAGACCTTGTGCCCCGGGGCGACAGGGCCGGCCAGGTCGATCACGAACGGGTCGATGCGCCCGCGCATCAGCCCCGGCACGACCGGTAGGTCGAGGCTCACGCCGTCAGCCGTCAGGAAGTCGAAGCCGAGCCGCACCGCATCCGGCACGCCGACGGCCTTCTCCTCCTCGGCCCAGGTGATGGCGAACGACAGCTCGCACCACCGGCCGGCCGGCACGGCGCCGAATGAGAACTGGGCCCGCGCACGCCGGTTGCGTGCCTCCACGACGTGGCCGGTACGTTCGGCGGATTCCGCGCTCGGCCGTGCAGCCGCCGGAAGCCCCCGCCCGGCGCCCTCCTGTGCCGCAGGCGCACCGTCGTCCGAAAGCGGCGGGATGGGGGCAGTTCGGCCAGCGACGGCCTTCGCCGGCTGTGTCCGCTTCTTCCCCTGAACCACCGAAAGGCGCGGCGGCTGAAACGGCTTCACCCGGTCCGACGCCTTCGTCAGACCGGGCTTCAACAGAGCTTCGAGACCGGGCCGCACGTGTCGCGCCCCCTTCTTCTCATCAGGTTGTTCGTCGTCGCCGCTCACGCCGCGGCCACGCGATCAAAGAACCGGCGCACGTCGCCGTTCATGTTCGCCGCCTGCTCGTCGAGCGAGGACGCGAGCGTCTGGACGGTGGTGACGATGCCTCCGATGTCCTGCGCAGCGGCGCGCACCGTGGCCACCGCATCAGCCACGCCCTGCGCGTCCTGCGATATCTCCTCGACCGCAGTGAGGATCGAATGCGTCGCGGCAGCCTGGTTCTCCACCGCCGCGGTGATTGCCTCGGCGGCCTGGACGACCTCACTGATGACCGCACCGATGCCGTCGAGATCGCTGACGGTCGCGCGCGTGGCCTGCTGGATCGCAGCGATCTGGTCGGCGATCTCCTGGGTCGCCTTGGCCGTTTGCATTGACAACGTCTTGACCTCACGCGCCACCACGGCGAAGCCAAGCCCTGCCTCGCCCGCACGTGCTGCCTCGATGGTGGCGTTGAGCGCGAGAAGGTTCGTCTGCCGCGCGATGCCGCCGATGAGTTCCACGATGGAGCCGATGCGCTCGGTCACCTCGGCGAGGCCGCGCACGCCGGCATCGGCGGCCTTGGCCTGCTCAGCAGCCTTGCCGGCAATCTCGTAAGCGCGCTCGGCGTAATTCTCGACCGTCTCGATGGACTTCGCCATCGAGCCCGCCGCGGCGGCGCTGCGGGCAGCCCGCCCGGCCATTTCCTCGGCCGTCTTCGTCATGCTGTCGGCCTGCTTGGTCGTGCGGCTCGTTGCCTCGCCGAGCTGCTCGGAGGCGCCACGCATGACGTGCGCCGCCTTATTGAGCGCCGCAAGGCTGTCGGAGAAAGTGTGGTCGAAAACGTCGATCTCGCCCGCCAGGCGCTTGCGGCGCTGCTCGCCGGCCGCCAGCAGCGTCTCGTGATAGACAGAGACGGCAATGCCCATGTCGAACATGACCGCGCCGTTGACGGCATTGATGAGCCGCGTCAGGCGGCCCGGACGCAGCCGCGTTTCCTTCACGAGCGCAGCCGTCAGATCGGCGAGGATGACGTTGTAGCCGCCGATGTACCAATCCGGCTCGATGCCCACGCGCACGTGCGCCCTCGCAACGGCCCGCACGCTCTCGAGATAGCCAGCATCGAATCCCGAGTTGAATAGCCGCTGCCAATGAACTGCCTGGGCCTTGGACAGCCTCTCCTGATGGTCGCCGACGAGCCTCGCCATCGACGGGAACTTCCCGACGTGGCGGTAGAAATCGGCAATAACGCGCGGCATGTGCGGTTTGAGAAGCTCCCAGGCAACCTTGAGCTCGCCGCGCATGGCAGCATCGATTTTGTAGAAGGCTAGACGCTCGTTCAGATAGTCAACCGATTCGGACATCATTCCTACCATGCGCACTTATCCCGGAAGCCGCGGCGCATCGCGGCCCCGGGCGGGAACGAGAAAGGGGGAGGAGGCAGGCCAACGACTCTCATCCAGCAACCCTCATTCAGCAGCCTCAGCCATGCGATTGGGAATATAGACTCCCGGCCGGCCAGACGCGGAGCGAAAGGCATCGGAAATGCCCATCACCGTCTCGGCCGCGCCAAGAACCAGATAACCGTCGGGTGCGAGAACCTTCGCCATCCGCGAAAGCACGTCTGCCTTCGTGGGGATGTCGAAGTAGATGAGCACGTTGCGACAGAAGATGATGTCGAACGTGCCGAGACCGGCGAAGGACTGCAGCAGGTTGAACTGGCGGAACTGCACCATGGCCCGGATTTCGGGCCGGATCTGCCACTGGTCGCCCTTCTGCTCGAAGTACTTCAGCAGGTACTGAATAGGCAGGCCACGCTGCACCTCGAAGGCTGAATAGATGCCTTCCCGGGCTCGGTCCAGCACGTGGGCGGCGATGTCCGTCGCCAGGATCTCCACGGTGACGCCCGGCAGCAGATGCGCATTCTCCTTCAGGATCATCGCCAGGGAATAAGGCTCCTGCCCCGTCGAGGCCGCGGCACACCACACGCGAATGAGGCGCGAGCCGCGCCGGTCGATGAGGCTCGGCACCATGAAGGAAATGAAGGCCTCGAACGGTGTCTTGTCGCGGAAGAAGGAAGACTCGTTCGTCGTCATCGCCTCGACGACGGCATCAGCCACCGCCCCCGTCGGCGCGGCCCGCAGGCCTGCAATGAGCTCCTCGACATTGGCGAGCCCCGCCTTGCGCGCAACGGGCGTCAGGCGGCTCTCGATGAGATACTGCTTCTCCTGCGAGAGGTTCAGCCCCGAGCGCTGCTTGAGGAACTGCTGCAGGAACTCGTAATCGCCGGCCGCAATCATGCCTTCCCCCCGACGATCAGCTGGCTGACCTTAGGCCCGATTTCCTCGATGGGGAGCACGGCCGCACAGGCACCGGCGGCCAAGGCCGCGCCCGGCATCCCCCACACGACGCTCGTGGCCTCGTTCTGCGCGATGACGCTGCCGCCCGCTTCGGCAATGGCGAGCGCACCCCTGGCACCATCGCTGCCCATGCCCGTCAGGATGACGCCGAGCGTCGCCGCGCCGAAGACGTGGGCGACGGACTCGAACATCGGGTCCACCGCCGGCCGGCAGAAATGCACCGGTGGCGCGTCCGAGAGACGGATGACGGGCTTGTCGCCGACCTTCTCGACGAGCATGTGCCGGCCGCCCGGCGCCACATAGATGCGCCCGGCCACCAGCGGCTCGCCATCGACGCCCTCAGCAGCCTCCCGCTTCGCGGCACGGCCGAGATGCTGGGCGAGAATGGTTGTGAAGGTCGGTGGCATGTGCTGGACGATGAGGATGGGCAGCCGCGCCAGCGCCGGGCCGGCCCCCTGCAGGAACTGCATCAGCGCCTGCGGCCCGCCGGTGGAGCTGCCGATGCAGAGGACACGCGCCGGCACGCTGGAGTAGGGCCTCAGCTTTTCCACGCCCCGCGACGCATGCGGCCGCGACTGGGGTGCCGGAGCAGCAGCCACAGGTGCCGCCGGCTTCGGGGCCGATGCTTCAAGCGGAAGGCGCTGGCCCGCGGCGGAACGGGCGCGCACCCGCTGCCCAAGGTGGCGCACCTTCTCCACGAGCTCGCGGCGGAAGTCAGCCGAAGTGGCGAGGCGGCCCGTCGGGTCGGGCTTCGGCACATAGTCGGCCGCGCCGAGCGCCAGCGCCCTGAGGCTCGTCTCCGCCCCGCGCTGGGACAGCGTGGAGGCGACGAGCACGACGGTGTCGGGCTTGGCCTTGAGGAGGAGAGGCAGGGCCGTGAGCCCGTCCATCTCCGGCATCTCGATGTCGAGAATGACCACGTCCGGGCGGGAGTGGGTCATGTCCTGCGCCGCGAGGCGGCCATGCCGGTGCGTGGCGACGACGGCGAAGTCGTGCTCTTCCTCGAGCCAGCGCGAGACGAGCCCGCGCACGACCGCCGAGTCGTCCACGATCATGACGCGGATCTGGTCACCCGCCGGAGCGGCTCCCGTGACATTGGTCATTAAAGCGGCTTTCCAGCGTCAGCGAGAGCCTCAGCCTCGATAAGGCCGACCTCTTGGAACTTGAAGGTCAGGATCTCACGGTCGAAGGGCTTCATGATGTACTCGTCGGCCCCCGCGATGAGCGCCCGCGCGATATGGCCCGGATCGTTCTCCGTGGTGCAGAACACGATCTTGGGGCGGTTGCCGCCCTCCATGGCGCGCACCGCCTCCAGGAACTGTGGGCCGTCGAGGACCGGCATGTTCCAGTCGAGCAGGATGGCATCCGGCATGAAGGACATGCAGTGGTCGAGCGCCTCCTGCCCGTTGCCTGCCTCGCTCACCTCGAAGGACAGTTCCTCGAGGATCTTGCGCGCCACCTTCCGGATGAAGGGGGAATCATCGACCACCAGACACGTTTTCATCCGCCGCCTCTAATTACTCTCCGGCTTCGACAGCTGCGGCTCAGGCCGCCATCGCCCCCTGTCGCAGGGACAGGACACGCTCGACGTCGAGGATCACCATCAGCTCGTTGTCGAGCCTATGGATGCCGTCAGCCACCTGGGCCCAGCGCGGATCGAGATTCATCGGGTTCGGCTCGCGCGTCGAACTGTCGAGCGCCAGAACCTCGCCGACCGTGTCGATGATGAGACCGTAGGACTCGCCCTTGTAGTCGATGCCCACGGCCATCGGCTGCACGATGTCCGTCGCATCGGGGAAGTCCAGCAGCCGGCGCATGTTGATCGTCGTCACGATGCGTCCGCGCAGGTTGAGCACGCCCTCCACCGCGCGCGGCGCACGCGGCACGCGCGTCGTGCGCTCGGGCATGAAAACGTCGTGCACGGACAGGATGGGCAGGCCGAAGAGCTGCCCGGCGATGCGCACGGTGACATACTGGACGGTGTCGGCGGACTTGCCCGCCGCCTCGGTCGGCTTGGTCATGCTGCTGCCACCTCCTGTTGGACCCCGGCGAACTCCTTGAGCGCCTCGAGAAGGCCGGGCTTGTCGAACTTGGCGATGTAATCGGAGAAGCCGACGGAACGGCCCCGCTCAATCGCCTCGGGTGTGCACAGGCCGGAAAGAGCGATGATCGGCAGCCCCTCCAGCCGCGGATCACTGCGCAGACGGCTGGCGAACTCGAAGCCGTCCATGTGCGGCATCTCGATGTCGGTGACGACCACGTCGAACATGGCGCCGCCCTCGATGAGCTGCAGGGCGGTGACGGCCGAGTCGCACAGCGTCACGTCGTAGCCGGCGGCCTTGAGCGCCGGCCCGATCATGTTGCGGAAGAAGGCGCTGTCATCGACCAGCAACAGGCTGCGCCGCTGCGGCTCGCCCTGCTGCGCGCGACGGTGGAACCAGTCCTTGAAGCCCATCGGCAGGTAATGGGCAATGTCGATGATCTCCGTCGTCTGGCCGCGCACGACGCCCGAGCCGAGGATGCCCGGCACATCCGACGCGAGAGTGATCTCGAACTGCTCCTCGACGATGTCGATGATCTCGTCGACCATGAGGCCCACGGAGCGGCCGGAATCCGAGAACACGAGCACCGGCTGCGTGCCGCTCTCGCGCTGTTCGACGCGATCGTTGACCGGCACGAGCGGCATGAGCGTGCCGCGGTACTGGACGACCGGCCGACCCGTCGCGCGCTCGATCTTCTCCACCGGCAGCTCCTCGAGGCGAGTGACGAGCGACAGCGGCACCGCCTTGGGCTCCGGCCCGCCGGCGCGGAAGAGCAACAGCGCCACCGCGTTGCCCTTGCCGGACGCCCGCTCGGCGTCGGCCGCGCTGGAGTCGCTGGAGCTGAGTGTCGAGGAATGCGCCACTGCCTGGGCGATGCCGTTCGGGTCGATGATCATGATGACGCTGCCGTCACCAAGGATCGTATTGCCCGAGAATATCGACAGGTGCCGCAGCAGCGACGACATCGGCTTCACCACGATTTCCTCGGTGTGGAAGACCGCGTCCACCACGATGCCGAAGGTCTGGTTGCCGACCTGCATGACGACGATGAAGCCCTGCTCGCCCTGCTCCGTCTCGTTGACGGCGCTGCCGGGCTCAGCCGTGCCGAGCAGCTCCGCGAGCGGTACGACCGGCAGCAGCTTGTTCCGCAGCCGCAGCACCGGCGTGTTCTTGATCCGCTCGATGCGGTGGCCCGACTTGTGGTGCACGCGCACCAGCTCCATCACCGCCAGCTGCGGGATGGCGAAGCGGTCGCCCGCCGCCTCGACGATCAGCGCCGAGACGATGGCGAGCGTGAGCGGGATCTTGATGACGAAGGTGGTGCCGCGCCCGGGCACGGAGCGCACGTCGATCGTGCCGCCGATAATCTCGATGTTGTTGCGCACCACGTCCATGCCGACACCGCGGCCCGACACGCTCGTGACCTTGGCGGCAGTCGAGAAGCCGGCGTGGAAGATGAACTTGTGGATCTGGGCCTCGCTCATCTTCTCGAGCTCGGCCTCGGTGGCCAGTCCGTTCTCCAGCGCCTTGGCGCGGATGCGCGCCGTGTCGAGACCACGCCCGTCGTCCGAGATCTCGATGATGATGTGCCCGCCTTCGTGATAGGCGGCGAGGCGGATCTTGCCGCGCTCGGGCTTGCCGGCGGCACGACGCTGCTCCGTCGACTCGAGGCCATGGTCCGCCGAATTGCGCACCATGTGCGTCAGCGGATCCTTGATGAGATCAAGGATCTGCCGGTCGAGCTCGGTCTCGGCGCCGACCATCTCCAGGTCGATCTGCTTGTTCAGCTCCTGGGCGAGATCGCGCACGATGCGCGGCAGCTTCTGCCACGCGTTGCCGATGGGCTGCATGCGCGTCTTCATGACGCCTTCCTGCAGCTCGGCCGTGACGTTGGAGAGGCGCTGCAGCGGCACCTTGAACTCGGTGTCGCCCTGGCGGCGGGCAATCTCCATGAGCTGATTGCGCGTCAGCACCAGCTCGGAGACCATCGTCATGAGCTTCTCGAGCGTGTCGACATTGACGCGCAGCGACTGCGAGGACACCGAGCCCTTGCCGGCCCCTTCGTCAGCCTCGCCCGCCTTGCCCGGCTTTGCCGCAGGCTTGGCGGCGGGCTTGGCCTCGCTCTTGGCTTCCGCCTTCGTCTCGGTCTTGGCCTCGGCAGCCGGCGCCGCGGGAACCTGCTTGGCGACCGGCTTCGGCACCGGCACCTCGGCCTGCGCCTCGCGGAAGGCACGCTCGATGTCGTCGAGCGAATCCTCGCCGGGCAGCAGCTCGCGCTCCAGCACCTGGGGGGTCAGCGTGCCGACGGAAACCTTGCGCTGTGGCGCCGGCTCCGGCTCGGGCTCCGGTTCGGGCTGGGCTTGCGAGCCGAGGGCGAGCGCCTCAAGCGGGCCGATGAGGTCGTCGTCGTTGCCTTCCGGCTCCTGGCCGAGGTTGGTCTCCAGCTCGACCAACAGCTCCTTCACGCGGTCGATCGTGCGCAGGATGAGACCGACCGCCTCCGTCGTGACCGGCGCCCCCTCGCGGAACTTGCCCATGAGGGTTTCTGCGGCATGGGCCAGGGCGCCGAGGCGCGGCAGGCCGAGGAAGCCGCACGTTCCCTTGATGGTGTGGACGAGGCGAAAGATGTTGTCGAGAACCTGAGCGTTGTTGGGATCCCGCTCGAACTTCACGAGTTCGACGTCAACGACGTCGATATTCTCGTTCGTCTCGGTCAGAAACTCCCGAAGCAGATCGTCCATGCGCCCAACTCCCAAAGCCCGCCGTGCGGCCCGCCCGCCCGGCGCCGGAGGGATCGCGGCCGCCAACGGCCCGCGCATCCCTCCTTCCCGTTCCGTTCCGGCCGAAGCCTTCCCCCCGGCCTCTCAACCCCTACCGATCAGGCCGCCCGCACCCGTGCGATGAAGCGGTCGACCTCCTCACGCAGCCGCTCGGCCTGATCCGTCAGCTCGCTGGCTGCGGACACGATCTCGGACGCCACGCGTCCGGTATCGGCCGCCGCCTGCGTCACATCGGAGATGTTCGCCGAAACCTCCTGCGTGCCCTGCGCCGCCTGCTGGACGTTGCGGGCGATCTCGCCCGTCGCAGCGCCCTGCTCCTCGACGGAGGAGGCGATGGTCGCGGAGATCTCGTCGATGCGCGCGATCGTCTCCGAGATGCCCTCGATGGCGCGCACGACGTCGCCGGTCGCAGCCTGGACCGCGTTGATCTGAGCCGCGATCTCCTCGGTGGCCTTGGCCGTTTGCGCCGCGAGGTTCTTCACTTCCATGGCGACGACCGCGAAGCCCTTGCCCGCCTCGCCTGCCCGGGCTGCCTCGATGGTGGCGTTGAGGGCGAGGAGGTTCGTCTGCGCCGCGACGTCGTTGATGAGGCGGATGACTTCGCCGATGCGCTGGGCGCTCTCGTCGAGACCGCGCACCACCTGAACGGTGGAACCGGCCTGCTGCGCACCCTCGCTGGCAATGGCGGCGGCGTTCGTGACCTGCTGGCCGATCTCGCGGATGGACGCGGAGAGCTGCTCGGCCGCGGAGGCGACGGTATGCACGTTGTTCGTTGCCTGGTCGGACGCAGACGAGACCGCGAGCGACTTGTAGTTGGTCGCCTCCGCCGCGGCGGTCATGGCGGCGGCATGCTTCTCAAGCTGGGCGGCAGCGGCAGACACGGAGCGCACAACGCCGATGACCTGCGCCTCGAAGGCCTCGGCCAGCTCGTTCAGCATGGCGCGCTTGCTTTCCTCCGCGCGCGCGTCGATTGCCGCCCGCTCGCTCTTCAACCGCTCGCCCTCGATGAACGCATCGCGGAAATGCTCTGTGGCATCCCAGATGGCGCCGACCTCGTCGCGCGAGCGGCGCGTCTCGAGCTCGATGTCGTAATTGCCGGCGGCCATCTGCTGCAGGACGCCCGAGACCCGACGCAGCGGCCGGCTGAGGAGGAACGTCCCGATCCATGCGCCGAGACCAACGGCGAACGCCAGACCGATGACCGCAGCGCCCACGACGAGGTTCATCATGCGGTCCTGGAAATTCTGCATGTTGGCGCGGATGCTCGCCAGCTGGCCGAAGATGGCCTCGACCTGGCTGTCGAGCAGATCCTGAAATTCCTTGCGGTTGCGCCGGTTGCTCTCGTTGTTGCCCTGCTCACTGGCAGCGGCGGGCGAAACGTCGACGCCGAGCCGCGCGGTCTCGAGGCGGAAGGCCCGGAACTCGGCGGCGCGCTTGGCCAGTTCGTCAAAGGAGGCGAGCCGGTCCGGCGGGACGATCGCACGCCACTGCGAGATGGTCTTGTCCATCTCGTCGAGATACTTGCGGATGCCCTCGGCGAACTGCATCGCAGAGTCGCTCGTCTCCGACATGTAGACGCCGCGCGATTCCATGACGACCGCCGAGATGAGGCGGTTGAGATGCTCGGCGTAGAAGGCGCGCTGGGCGGTCTGGTTGAGCAGGCTGGTCTGCTTGTCGTACTGCCGCAGCGCATAGACGGCCATCGCCGCGACCATGACCGTTACCGCCCCCATGATGGCGACGATCGTATAAATCTTGCCGGAGATCTTCATGCGCGCCGCTTTCCCTGCCGCAAAAACGTCTTAGCTATAAAGTTGACGTGAGGACGATCACGACCCCATGTCCTCTTTTCTCAGGTAATTAATTTCCTCGATGAGAACGTCGTGGATGATCGGACTGCCAAGTCTTTCGTTGGTCCTGTCCTTGATCACCTGCAACAGTTCCGTCAGGTTTTGCCGCGAAAGGTTCCGGAAATCGATGCGGTCCTCCGCGTAGATGCGGCGGAAAGCCTCGTCGACCAGGAAGGGATCGGGCGGCACGGACATCTCGCGCAGCGTCGCCGCATCCGCCGTGTAGACGAGCTGTGTGACAATGTAGCCCTGCAGGTCACCCTCGATGATGACCGGCACGTTCATTGTCGGCAGCTTTTTGTATTCGAGCCCCTCGAGGTAGGTCTGCTGCCCACCGAGCGGATTGCCGCCCGCGACCCAATAGGCGGTCGCGTAGCTCGACATCAGGGCGATGGCGGCCACCCAGAACCCGGTCAGCAGCAAACGCATCATCGCGCGGGCCCCCTGACGTGCCCGGACGGCTGGTAGGTGCCGTCAGATTCCTCGGCGCGGATGGACGCGGCCACAATCTCGGCGACCTCGTTCATGGCGCGCAGGTTGAGTTCAAGCACCGCCTGGTTACGGGCAAGCTTCTGACGCACGCTACTCAGACGGTCGATGACCTGGCGCTCGAGGGGCTCCTGGTCGACCACCTTCATGAGCCGGCTCAGCTCGAGCAGGATCTGGCTCTTGCGCCGGTTGCTCTCCTCAAGGTCGATGTCGTGGTGTGTCTCGAGCGCGCGCGTCTCGACGTCGACAACGAACTCCAGCCGATCCATGGCGCGCAGCAACGCGGAGCCTGTCGCGGACAGCCGCGGCCCCACGGTGGGAAGGATGCTGCCTTCGCTGCCGGCAGCATCGGCGATGCCGCCGCCTGCTCCTGCCCCGCTCATTTCATCGAACGTCATGCTCTGTTCTCCTCACCTGTTCCGCCGATCGGGGAGGCTCCCTTGCCGTCGCTGTCAGCCACTTGCTGTCTTGCCTTCAGGGAGCGCTCGGTGGACGTGCGCAGCATTTCGGCAATGCCGATGCCCCCAGCCGCAGCCACCTGCTCGCCCATCTTCTCGGCGAGCATCGATTTCCAGATCTTGCCGGCCGTCCCCGTTCCGAAGACGACCTCGCCGTTTTCCGGCAGCATGGCCTCGATGAAGTTCTGGAGAACGAAGGCCTCGAATTTCCGATAGGGGTCGCCTTCGCTCGGGCGCACGGACGCCGCACGGCTGCGCATCGCCGTGAGCGCGCCCTCGATATCGTGCGTCGAGCCGAGCACCGGCCGCCGGACGGCGTCGAAAGTGTCGGCGAAATCAACGCCCGCTTGATTCGCCGGCATGTTCTTGAGGCGCTCGAGCGCGGCCTGATAGCGCGACGGCTCGACGGCCCGCGTCACCTCAAGCACGATATCCGACGGCGGCTGAATGGCCATGGCTTACCCTTTTCACGGCGCAGAACGGATAGAGTCGTGCGCCGTGGGGTAATTTGCCCACGCAGGCTTATGTCAGGCTTGCGTCGCGCGCGCCTGAAGAGCGTCGAGGATCTCCGCCAGGCTGCGCTTGTCCTCCTGCTCGCGCGAGACGCGCGCCACCCGCGCCGTGTACCGTTCCACGCGCTTCAGCTTCATCGCCTCGTTGAGCACCAGCTGCGCCTGCGAGCGTCGCGCTTCCTCGAGTTCGGCGGCGTGGCATGCAAGGCGGTGAAGGTGGCGGGCCATGGTCTCCACGAACATGCCGTGCAGCGGCTCGTCCGCGTTGAGGCTCGCCAGGATGTCCGTCTGTGCGCGCGAAAGCTCGGCCTGCCGCCGCTCGATGTCGGCGAGCTTCGCCTCCGCCATGCGGCACAGGCGCTCCTGCACGTCGATGAGACGGCGCATCTTCTCGAGTCTGCGGCGGGCGTCCATGGGGGTCATCCGTTGCGAAGCCACTCGGCGAAGCCGAGCATGAACAGGGTCATGTATTCGCGGAAGAGGAGGTAGACGATCAACATCCCAAGACCGATCACGAGCGGCATCAGGATGAAATAGATCGGTAACTGAGGCGTCAACTTGTTGGCGAGACCGATCGCGAAGTTGATGACGAGCGAGTAGATGATGAAGGGGCTGCTGATGCGCAGCGCGATCAGGAAGGCATCGGCCAGCTTGTCCACCACCTCCGACAGGGCAAGGCGCGTGCCGAAGGTTTCCCCCGGCGGCAGCCGCTGGTAGGAGGCGACCAGCCCGCGCAGCAGCTCCCAGTGCAGGTCGGCGAAGAAGACGAGTGCCACCGCGGTTAGCGTGATCAGCGTCGCGAGCGAAGGCAGGCCCTCGCCGTCGTCTACCGGCGTGCCGAGCATGCCGCCCACGCCGATCGCCATGGCGACGGCCACCGCGAGCGTCTCGAGCGCCATGAAGAACAGCCGCGCCAGGAAGCCGATGACGAGCCCGGTGAAAGTCTCCGCCCCGATGAGGCCCAGCATGTCGGCCGGCTGCGCATCCCCCACGCGCGCACCGACGGGGCCGAGGAGCAGCGGCATCAGGGCGAGGGAGACGGTGACAGCAACGAAGAGGCGCACGCGCGTCGGCACGCGTGCGCTCGAGAAACCCGGCGCGATCATCAGGCAGCCGCCGACGCGACAGAAGATCAGGAAGACGGCGAGAAGCGACTGCGAAAGCTGGGCGCTCACGAGATCGTTCCGAGGGACTTGATCTCGATACCCCGCGCGATCTCGACGTGCGAGAGCACCGGCAGGGTCGGGAACAGCCGCTCGATGATCATGCGCACGTAGGGGCGCGCATCGGGCGCGGTGACGAGGACGAAGCTGGTGCCCTCGTTGAGGTGGCGGCGGATGACCTGCGAAGCCTCGTTGCCGAATTGCTCGACGAGGCGCGGGTCGATGTCGAACTCGATGACGTCGCCGCGCGCGTCGCGCTTCAGGCTCTGATGGAAGGCGAGGTCCCAACGGTTGCCGAGGCGCAGCACGTTGAGCACGCCGTTTTCGGCAAGGTCGCCGCAGATCTGCGGCGCGATGCGCATGCGCACATGCTCGGCAACCTGCTCCGACCGGCGGGCATGCGGCACGATCTCGGCGATAGCCTCGAGGATGAGATGCAGGTTGCGAATGGAAACGCCCTCGGCGAGCAGCAGCTTCAACACTGCCTGCAGGCCGGAGTAGGAGATCTGCGACGGGCAGATGTCGTCGATGAGCCGCTTGTATTCCGGATCGAGCCGGTCGAGCAGCGCGCGCATGTCCTTGTAGGAGAGGAGCTGCGCAAGGTTGTTGCGGATGATCTCGCTCAGGTGCGTCAGCAGCACCGAGACGTTGTCGACGGTGGTGAAGCCCTGCCGGCGCACCTCGTTGGCATAGGTCTCGGCCACCCACATGGCCTTGATGCCGAAGGCCGGCTCGCGCGTCACCTCGCCCGGCACGTCCGGTTGCGGGCCGTCACCAGTGACGACGAGCATCTCGCCGATGCGCATCTCATGCGTGGCCACCACCGTGCCGTGGATCTTGATCTGGTAGGTCTTGCCCGGCAGCGCCAGTGAATCCGACAGCTTGATGTCGGGCACGACAAAGCCGTACTGCTGGGCGAACTTGCGCCGCATCTTGGCGACGCGGTGGGCGAGCTCCCCGTGGGCGTTGAGCAGCTTCATGGACAGCTGCTTGCCGAGGCACAGCTCGATCTCGGCTGTCTTGAGAGACTCCTTGACCGACTCCTGCGCCTCGCGCTTGGCCTGCTCTTCCTTCTCCTTCTCCTTCGCCTGGGCGGCGGCGAGGGCCTCCTGCTCGGCGATGCGCCGGGGAATGGCGTAGCCGACAAAGCCCATGAGGCCGCCGAGGGCGACGAAGGGGAGGAAGGGAAGGCCCGGCACGACAGCCATCGTGAACATGAGGCCGGCGGCCACGAACAGCGCCTTGGGATAGCCGCCGAGCTGGCCGAGCACGGCCTGGTCCGCGGAGCCGCGCGTGCCGCCCTTGGAGACGAGGAGACCGGCGGCCAGCGAGACGATGAGCGCCGGGATCTGCGAGACGAGGCCGTCACCGACCGACAGCTTGGTGAAGACGTCCGCCGCCTGCGACAGCGACATGCCGTGCCGCGTGACGCCGATGATGATGCCGCCGAAGATGTTGACGGCGGTGATGATGAGGCTCGCCACCGCCTCTCCGCGCACGAACTTCGAGGCACCGTCCATCGAACCGAAGAAGGCACTCTCCTCCTCCAGCTCGCGCCGGCGCCGCTGCGCCTCCTTCTCGTCGATGGTGCCAGCCGACAGGTCGGCGTCGATGGCCATCTGCTTGCCGGGGATGGCGTCGAGAGTAAAGCGAGCGCCCACCTCCGCGATACGTGTCGCACCCTTGGTGATGACGAGGAAGTTGACCGTGATGAGGATGAGAAAGACGACGATACCGATGACGAAGTCGCCGCTCATCACGAACTGGGAAAAGCCGTTGATGATGTGGCCGGCGGCCGTCACGCCCTCGTTGCCATGGGCGAGAATGAGGCGGGTGGTGGCGATGGACAGCGCCAGGCGCAGCATCGTGGCGATGAGCAGCACCTGGGGAAAGGCCGAGAACTCCAGCGGCTTGTGGATCCACAAGGCCACCATGAGGATCAGCACGGAGAAGGCGATCGACAGGGCAAGGCCCATGTCGATGAGGATCGTCGGAACAGGCAGGAAGAGGATGGTGAGGATGGCGACAATGCCGACGGCAAAGCCGATATCGAGCCCTCTGCGCCCGCCGGTCACCGCCTGAATCATCGTCACGTCCGACATCGCCTGTTCCCTCGTTTGCCGCCCCGCCCGGCCGCCTCAGAAGCCGGTCGTGATGCGGCCGTAGACCTGCTCGGTGAAGGCGAAGATCTGCGCCCCGGTGAACGAGCCGGTGAGCGCGATGACCACGAAAATGGCGAGGATCTTCGGAATGAAGGTCAGCGTCATTTCCTGGATCTGGGTCAGCGCCTGGAGAAGCGCGATGCCGATGCCGACGAGCATCGCCGCGGCGACGGCCGGCCCCGCCCCGATGATGATCGTCCAGATCGCGGCCTGGACGATGTCGAGTGCATCAGCCTCGTTCATCGGCTCAGCTGATCTTGACGCCGGGACCGAGCAGCACGCGCGTGCCGTCCTCGAGCTCCGCGACGGCGCCTTCGTCGTAGATCCAGACGGCCTTGACCGTGCCGGAGATGCTCTCGTCGGCCGTGGTCAGCGTGCGGCCGATGATGCCGTCAATCTGCTGCAGGGCGCTGGCGACGAGCAGGGAGTCGAGCTTTTTGTTCATGATGACGCTCTGCTCCACCTGCGAGAAGCTGGCGAGCTGCGCCATGTACTGGGTGGAATCCACCGGCTCCGTCGGATCCTGGTTCTTCAGCTGGGCCACGAGGAGCTTGAGAAAAGTGTCATAATCCACCGACGCGTTCGACGCGCCCGTCGTCCGGGTGGCTGCCGTGGTGTTGCTGTTCACACCCGATACAGCGGCTACGGTCATGTGTCTTCTCCCGATCTCTGACCCAGGGCGCCCCTCCTAGCCCGCCCGCTTGCGCAGGGCCGGCGCCTCGGCCTCCCGCTCGTGCTCGTCGAGGAGCGGCAGCTCGTCGACATAAAGACCGCGCAGCATGCGCATTGCCTCGAAAGGCCGGCCCTCCTCCGCAAGGTTCCGCACCTTCTGGAGCGCGGCGAGGAAGGATTCGTCGGGCTTCGTGCTGTAGCTGCAGGGGACGAGGTCGAAGATCTGCTGAAACAGCTTCAACGTCTCCTGGGCCGTCGCCGGGTCCATCAGCATGGTCTGCAGGACGAAGTAGAGACGCTTGAGCGGCGTCGTCGCATCCTCGATCTGCAGGACGTGGTTCTCCAGCAGGAAGGTGGCGTCGTTGAGCAGCTCGATCGTGACCTTGCGGTCAACCCGCAACACAGCCCCGTTGATGTAGAGGCGCTCTCCGGCCCGCAGCGACAGTTGCATCGAGCGCTTCATGCAAGACCGTTCCGGATGGCAGTGTTGACTTCGATGAGGGCGCCGAAGCTACCCTTCATCTCCTGCCTCAGGCGCTGCGCCTCGCGCAGCACCCACAGGCCGATGGAAATGAGGCTGGCGCGCAGCTCCCGCGGCAGGCCGTTCTCGTCGCTGGCGAGATCCTCGAGCAGCAGGTTCCAGAGCCGGGTGAGGAAGAAAATCGCTTCCACGGCCTCGCGCGAACCGGCGCCCTTCGCCTCGGCCGCCTGCAGGAGTTCGATGGCGTGGTCGAAGGCCATGCGCTCGCGCATCCGGGCCTCGGAAGGGGCCTCGTCGAGAATCTCCGCGTAGGAATGCCGATACATCCGTTCGCCTCTTCCAGGGTTACAGATAGTTGAGCAGGCTGAGGCTCTGCAGGCGAACCGTCAGGGAATAGGACATCTCGATCTGCGTCAGGACGGCATCGAGCCGGACCTTCGCCTCGGCCGGGTCGACATCCTCCAGGTCGCCGACGCGCGTGGCGAGGATCTTCTTCTGTGCCTCCATGTTGGTGTTGGCCGTATCGATCCGGTTCTGGGCGACGCCCATGTGCGCCTCAAGGTCGATGATCTGGGCGATGGCATTGCCCATCAGCTCCGTCGCCTTGTCGATCACCACCTGCAGCGCGTCAGTGTTGAGCTTGTCGCTGCCGAGATCGAACACCATCGTATAGGCCGCCGCGAGCTGGCGGATGGCCATCTCGTTGGCCGAGACGGAGGAGGTGAGCGTCTCGCTGCGCGAGATGCGGCTGCGCTGGACGGCGTCCGAGGCGTTTGACCAGTTGGCCTTCCAGTTGGCATCATTGAAGAAGAGGTCGGCGAAGGCGGTGTCCAGGAAGTTCGCCATATCCGCCGCCGAGATGTCGGAGACGCCCGGATCAGCCTGCGTGACGCCAAACGCGGCGAGATAGGCCGCATCGACCGCGTTCTTGTTGGGCGAGCCGGCACCATACTCGTTGATGGGCTGCACACCGCTGTTGATACCGGCGAAGAGGAACTGCCCGTCGACGGCGGAGTTGAGACTGCCGATCAGGGCTGCGAGCTTGTCGCGCGCCGCATTGCGGATGACCTCGCTGCCGCGCTGCGCATGCGGGACGGACAGGAGCTCGGCCTGGAACTCGTCCGCCATGGCGCGGATGGTGCCGAGGGCCTCGACGGTCACGTCCAGCCGCGTCCTGGTGCGGCTGTTGGCGTCGATCATCGCCGTCAGGTTGTCGTAGTCGGCCCGCAGCGACACCGCCTGGCTCATCCGGCCACCCAGCGTAAGGCCGACGTCAGCATGGCGGCCGCTGGCGATCTCCTGGTTGTAACGCGCCGCGTCCGCCTGCATGCGCACAAGCGAGGAGCGCGGTGAGTTGAGCAGCGAGTAGGTGGAGATGAACGTCGTCTTCATGGCGCTTACCTCACTGCCTCGAGGAGTGAGCGCAGCATCTCGTCGATCACCGCGATGAGGCGCGAGGCCGCCGAATACGAGCGCTCGAGCTGGAGCTGCAAGGCGAGTTCGTCGTCGAGATTGACGCCCGTCGCGGTCGACAGCGCGTCGGAGGCGCGGGCCAGAACCGTCTCCTGATAGGCAGCGTCGGTATCGGCGCTGGTGCGGCGGGCTTCCAGCCAGCCCACGGAGGAGGCGGAGAAGTCCGCCAGCGAGCCGGTGACCGCTATGCCGGCCACGGCATCGAAGGTACGGCTTGCATTGAACCGGTCGATGAGCAGGAACAGGCGCTCGGAATAGCTGTTGTCGCCGGTCGGATTGGTATCGCCGTCGCGCAGCTCGTCGAGCGAGCCACCCTGGTCCGGATCGTAGGCCGGATTGATGCGAATGTCGGCCGCGAGCCCCGGACGCAGCGTGCCGGCCGGAGGCAGCCCGACCTGCGTGAAGAGACCGCCAGCCGCCGTGCCGGTGTCGAAGATGTCGATGATCGCGCGGGCGATTTCGTCAAGCTGGTTCTGGTACGTGACGGCCACCACGTCGCGCACTTCCATCAGGCCGACGATGCGACCCGAGCGTAGCGGCATCGTGGTGGTGCCGGTGACGGGCACGCCATCGATGAAGACCTGGCTGCCGATCGTGGTCGCGCCGTAGACCAGCGTGGGCGTGAACTCGACCTTGCGGGCACTCGTCTCGAACAGCGTCACGCCGCCGTCCGTATAGAGCACCATGTCGTTGTTCTCACGGGTGACGACGTTGACGCCGATCTCCTCCGAGATCAGCGCCAGCACGCCGTCGCGCTTGTCGAGCAGGTCAGTGACGTCGGCGCCGGTCGCCGTACCCTTCACCACGGCACGGTTGAGCTCCTCGAACTGCGACAGGAGGTCGTTGAGCCGCTCCACCGACCGCGCGATCTCAGCATCCGCTTCCTGGCGGGTAGCGGCCACGGTGTTGGCCGCATCGTTCAGCGTTGTGACGAGCGCACTGGCATCGCTCAGCACCTGGCCGGCCAGCACCCTGTCCTGCGGCGCATTGGCATAGAGGTTGAGCGAGTCGAGCAGCTTGCCGAGCCGCGCGGCGGGCGAGCGCGCATCCTCCGTGTCACCCACCGTCTGGTGCAGCCTGTCGAGCCCGTCGAGCTTGGCCTGGCTCGCTGCCGCGCGCGAGGTGGCATCAAGCATGCGGTAGTAGAGCTGGGCATCGGCCGCGCGGGAGATGGTGACGATGCGCACGCTGCCGTCGCCGGTGGTGACGGACCTTGCAATCTTGCGCGAGTAGCTCGGATCGAGCGCCCCGGACGTATTGGCTCCCGACACGGCGATCTGCGTCGCCGTCGTCAGAAGCGACGAGCGAGCCGTGTTGAGGGCTACGGAAAGACTCATGACAAGGGCTCCGGCAAGACTAAAGAAGACCTTCTCGTCAGCGCTTCAGGTTCATGAGGACGTCGAGCAGCTCGGAGCCCGTCTGGAACACCTTGGAATTGGCCGTGTAATTGCGCTGGGCCTCGATCATGGCGGTCAGCTCCTCGCCCATGTCGACGTTGGACTGCTCAAGCGCACCGGAGAGGATGGAGCCGAGCCCCGACTGGCCGGGGAACGCAACCTGGACGTTGCCGGACTCGATGCTGGCCGAATAGACGTTGCCGGCCTCCGGCGTCATCTTGTCCGGGCTCGGCACGGTGGCGAGCGGGATGCGATAGGTGGCGATGCGCGTACCGTCCTCGTAGACGGCATAGACCGTGCCGTCCTTGCCAAACTCCATCTTGTCGACCTGGCTCGGCGCGTTGCCGTTCACGATCGGATCGAGCGGCGCGTAATCGGAGGCGAGCTGCTGCATCGTCGAGACGTCGAGCGTCATCGCCTGGCCGTTCGGGATATTGATCGGCGTCATGGTCGCGCCGGCGACGATCTGGCCCGAGGTGTCGAACTCCAGGGTGAAGGGGCCCGCCGACCAGCCCGTGGGGTCGACGCCTTCGATCCTGACCTCCCACTGCTGGTTGGCCGGGGCCAGCGGGTCGAAGTCCGACTGCTTCTCGAAAATAACGTTGAACTGAACCTTGTTGCCGACGTTGTCGTAGACGATGAGCGAGGACTGGAACGTGTCACCCATGGCCGCGCCGATCGGCAGATTGCCGCCGAGCGAGGCGCTCGTCGTCGGGTTGGCCGACATGGCGAGATTGGCGAGGTTGACACGCTCAAGCCCGTCGAGGCTGTTGAGCGTGACGTTGGGATTGCCGTTCGCCAGCGGGTAGCCCATCAGATAGTAGCCGGCGGTGTTGACGAGGTTGCCCTCGCTGTCGGGCACGAAGCTGCCGGCACGCGTCAAATAAGGCGTGCCGCCTTCGTCCGACACCACGAAAAAGCCGTTGCCCTGCACCGCCAGGTCGGCCATGGAGGTGGTGAAGACGAGCGGGCCCTGCTGGCTGATGGAATAGCGGACGTTGGTGACGACAGCGCCCGAGTTGTAGCTGCCCTTGCCAGAGGAAAGGACAAGCGAGGAGAATTCCGTCGAGGCACGCTTGTAGCCCGTCGTGTTGGCATTGGCGATGTTGTCGGCGACGGTGCCAAGCTTGTTCGACTGGGCGTTCATGCCGGACACGCCGGTGCGCAGCACACCATAAAGGCTCATGGTACCCTATCCTCGCTTTCCGTAGTTCCCCCAGTAAACGGGCAGTAGCTTGCGTGAGGCTGCCCCTTTCCGCCGCCTGGCCCCGGCCGGCGGCCATTCCTCGTCGCTACTGGCGCAGAACCTGCGCCAGTTCGGCGAAGGCATCGACACTCGGCGGCATGCTCGGATCCTGCCGCAGCGCCTCGTAGATGCGCGGCACCAGGTTCACCGCCTGATCGAGCGCGGGGTCGGAGCCAGCCTGGTAGCCCCCCATCAGCCGCAGGTCCCGTGTATCCTCGTAGCGGGCGATCATGCCCTTGAGGCGCAGCGCAAGCTCCTTCTGGTCGCTCGTCCAGATGTGGTCGGCGAGACGCGAGATGGAGGCGAGCACGTTGACCGCCGGATAGCGCCCCTGGTCGGCGATAGCCCTGTCGAGCACGATGTGACCGTCGAGCGTGCCGCGGATGTTGTCGGCAACGGGATCGTTGTGATCGTCGCCGTCGACGAGCACGGAGAAGACCCCCGTAATGGTGCCGCTGCCCTCCTCGCCGGGCCCGGCACGCTCAAGGAGCTTCGGCAGGTCGCTGAAGACGCTCGGCGCATAGCCGCGCGCCACGGCCGGCTCGCCCGCCGACAGCGCAACGTCGCGCGCCGCGTGGGCGAAGCGCGTCACGGAATCGACGATGAGGAGGACCGATTCCCCCCGATCGCGGAAATATTCGGCGATACTGAGAGCCGTCCGCGGCGCGAGGCGGCGCATCATGGGGCTCTCGTCGCCCGTCGAGACCACGGTGATGGCTCGCTCGCGGCTCGCGGCGAGCGGGCCTTCCAGGAACTCGCGCACCTCGCGGCCGCGCTCGCCGACAAGGGCAACGACCACGGTATCGAAGCCGCTGGCGCGGGCCAGCATGGACAGGAGCGTCGACTTGCCGACGCCGGAGCCCGCAAAGATGCCGATGCGCTGGCCTTCGCAGATTGGCATGAACAGATCGATGACGCGCACGCCCGTGCGCAGTGGCTTCTTCACGCGGGCGCGCGTCATCGCCGAAGGAGGCGGCGCGTCGGCCGGCATGGCCCGCTCGCCCGCGCCGAGGGGCCCGAGCCCGTCGACCGCCTTGCCCAGCGCGTTGATCACCCGCCCCTTCCAGCCCTCGTGGGGATAAAGGGCCATGGTGCCGAGACGGTAGGCGCGTGCGCCGATGCCGATGTCGACGGAGCCGTCAAACGGCTTCACTGTCGCCCCCGCATCGTCGATACGCACCACCTCACCCGCATGCTCCCGCCCGCCGGCGCAGAGCGTGACACGGTCCCCTAGCTTGAGGAAACGGGAGAGGCCGGCGACGCGGTAATAGGTCGGCGTCACCTCGCGAACGACGCCGCCAATGCGCACGCTCGGCATTTCCTGCGCTCCGGCCGTGACAACGGCGGCCAGCCGCTCGAGCGTGTCCATGGCCGGATCAGGTCGACGGGCCGAGGCTGCGGATCGCCTCCCGCAGCGAGGATTCGCCGTCGTTGACGGCCGTCGAGGCGTTGTCGAAGGCGCGGGAGACGGCGATGAGCTTCGTCATCTCCATGATCGGATTGACGTTCGACTCCTCGACATAGCCCTGCAGCACGCCGTTGGCGACGAAGTCCTGTACGGGCGCGACGCCGGTCCTGGCAATGACGCCGGACGCCTCGAAACGCTCCAGTTCGGCGCCCGGCGCGATGGTGAAGAGGCCGATGGCGCCGATCTGCTGCCCGTTCTGCATCAGCGTGCCGTCGCGAGCGATGGTCGGCGGGCCGGCCTGCACGTCGAGCATGATCGGCGCGCCGGCGATGTCGAGGATCGGATAGCCCGTCACCGTGCGCAGCAGGCCGTCGTTGCCGATCTGCAGGCGCCCGTCGCGGCTGTGCACGATGCCGGCCGGCGTGGCGATGGCGAACCACGCATCGCCGTCGATGGCGAGGTCGAGCGGATTGTCGGTCTTGGTGATGCCGCCCTGCCGGCGCGAGATGTAGTTCTCGCCGCTCGTGGCAAAGGCAACCGCATCCTTCGCTGTGCGGGACAGCACGGTCTCGAACTTCACCTCTTCGGCGCGGTAGCCCGCCGTCGACATATTGGCGACATTCTGGGCGATGGTGTTCAGCCGGCGCTCCAGCGCCACCTGCGCCGAAAGGCCGACATAGAGCGCTGCTTGCATCCTTACAGTCCCGTCTTGATCTTCTGCAGGCTCATGAGGAGATCGACCCCCATACCCGCCGTCTGCGCGCTGTTGCCGAACAGCGTGAGCACGGGTGCCGAGACGGCCAGCGGCATGTTGGTGGCATCATAGGCTGCCGCGAAGCGCTGCAGGAACTTGTCGAGCTTCTCCGGATCCTTGAAGTCCTCGATGTTAAGCTTGGCCTCGATCATCTTGGCCTGCACCTCGATGTCCGCGGCCGAGGCCTCCGCCGGAATGCCGAGTGCGGTCTGAACCACCGCCAGCAGCGCCCGGTCGGCAAGGATGCCGTAGACCGACTTCAGCTCCGGCGCCTTGCGCTGGAAGTAGAGGGCGAGGCGGACGCCCTCGTTCTCGGCCCCCGCCTGCTCCTCGAGCAGCTGGCGGACGTAGCGCTCCACCGTGCCCTCACGGGTCGCGGAGAAGACTGTCGTCGTCTCGCCGTAGCGCGCGAAGTTGAACGTCTTGGCAAATTCCGCGAAGCGCTTGTCGGCAAGCCGGTTGGCGAAGCTCTTGCTGTCGTCGACGCCTTCCGTCAGCACCTTGCGCATGTAGGCCTTGGCATAGATCATGTCTTCCAGGCCGAAAGCCTTCATGGCAAACGAATAGACACGGTGATCGCTGAGGAAGTCGTCGATCGACTTCACCTTCTGGATATTCTCCAGATAATACTTGCTGTCGCGCTCGACCTGCGGCGAAGACGCCGTGCGCTGCAAGGAGCGCGTCAGGTCCTTGGTGATCATCCGATAGCTGACGAGGGTGGACATCATGGCGGCAGCCTCCTGCGGGAAGGTTGAACCCGCTAGCTTGCCCGAGCCTGACCTGCCCTCCAGCCCGGCGCTTTTCAGCCCCGCGCAAGCCTCGCGCGATAGGAACAGTCATTAGGCCCCAGCCGGAGGACTGGGACAGCACAACGCCGGCAAGCGGAGGAGATCGGACTTGAGTTTCTTCATCGGCCTGATCATCGCCATCGGCTCGATGCTCGGCGGTTTCATGGCGCTCGGCGGAAAGGTTTCCGTCATCTGGCAGCCGTTCGAATTCGTCATCATCGGCGGCATCGCTCTCGGCATCTTCATCATCGCCAACCCCATGCCCACGGTGAAGGACACGGGCAAGGCGATCAAAGAAGCCATCGCCGGCGACGTGCCCAAGCGCGAGGACTACCTCGCCGTGCTGGGCCTCCTCTTCAACCTGATGCGCGAGCTGCGCGCCAAGGCCCGCAACGAGGTTGAGGCACATATCGACGATCCGCAGAACTCGCCGATCTTCACCACCTTTCCACGCGTGCTGAAGAACCCGGAACTCACGAACTTCATCTGCGACTACGTGCGTCTCCTCATCATCGGCAACGCCCGCCCGCATGAGATCGAGGCCCTCATGGACGAGGAGCTGACCACCATGCGCCGGCACAAGCTGAAGCCGTACAACTCGCTGACCGTGGTGGCGGAGGCACTGCCGGCACTCGGCATCGTCGCGGCGGTGCTCGGCATCGTGAAGGCGATGGGCGCCATCGACCAGTCACCGGCCATCCTCGGCAGCCTCATCGGCGCGGCCCTCATCGGCACCTTCGTCGGCATCTTCACGTCCTATGCCGTGATCACGCCGCTGGCACAGAAGATCAAGGTGACGCGCGAGAAGCAGGCCCGCATCTACATCATCGTCAAGCAGACGCTGCTCGCCTACATGAACGGCGCTCTCCCGCAGATCGCCCTGGAACATGGCCGCAAGGCTATCTCCGCACCCGAGCGGCCGACCATCGACGAGGTGGAGAACGAAACCGTCATGGGTCGCAGCGAAGCGCCGGCCGCCGAGGCCGCCTGATCCATGGACAGCAACATGAACCAGGCCGTCAGCAACGACATTCGCGACAGGCTGCTCGACGCAGCCGGCCTGTCGCTCGACCGGTTGCCGATGCTCCATGTGATCTTCGATCGCATGGCCACATACTGCGCCGACAATCTGCGTCACCTCTCAGCCTCGCCATCCTACTTCTCGCTCTCGACCATCGAGAGCGGGCGTGTCAGCGACATCCTCGAGATCTACGAGGCGAACGCCGTCGCCGGCGTCTTCAACGTGCCGGAGTGGGACAGCGAGATACTCGTCGGCTTCGACCGCGACTTCGTCTTCACCATGGTCGAGGTGCTGCTCGGCGCGGACGGCTCGGAGCCGCCTGAAGATGAGGAGCGCGGCTTCACCAACATCGAGATGCGCATCTCAATGGCCATCTTCGAGCAGGTGGGCAAGGCACTGCAGGCCTCCTTCTCGATGGTGTCGGACGCGCGCTTCAAGTTCGAGCGGCTCGAGACGCGCATGGACTTCGCCGTCATCGGCCGCCGCAACAACCTCGCCGTCGTCTCCAAGTTCCTGCTGCAGGCGCTCAACCGCGGCGGCGAGATGTTCGTCATCATCCCGCAGTCGGCCCTCAACCCCATGCGCCAGACGCTGGCGCGCGTGATCTCCGGCGACAGCTCCACCCGCGACCCACGCTGGGCGGAGCAGATCCGCAACGAGGTGAGCCGCACGGAGGTCAAGCTGCGGGCGGTCCTCGAAGAGCGGGAGATGACGCTCGGCGAAATTGCCGATCTCAAAATCGGGCAGGTCATCGAGCTGCAGGCGACACCGCGCAGCCGCGTCAAGCTCGAAGGCAACGACCAGCCGCTCTTCTGGTGCCGCCTCGGCCAGTCAGACGGGTCCTACATGCTGCGCGTGGAGGACTACTTCGATCAGGAGCAGGAATTTATCGATGACGTCCTCTCTCGTTGATTACGTCCTTCTCGCCGCCCTCGCCCTGACGAGCGCCTGTGTGCTGGCGACCTACCTCAAGCTGCGGAACTTCGACCGCAATCACTACGACTACAAGCGCACGCTGGAGGCCACGGCGGACGCGCTGAAGACGGCCGGCCATTCCATGGGCAGCTTCACCGCCGACGGCCAGAAGACGCTGGTGGAGCTTTCCCTGCGCATCGAAGACGCGCGCAAGACGCTTGCCAGCCTCGACGCCGGAATCGCCGCCGCGCGCGAGACGCTGGCGAAACTCGAGAAGGCCGCCCAGCCTCAGGCCGGTGGACGTGCCGCCCTGCGGCTCGTGGGCGACGACAAGACGGCGTGACGCCCTTCCCGGGGCGCAAGACGAGGAAATGATCGAATGAACCAGAAGTCGGACGACGACCTCGAAGGTTTCGGCGATACCGCCACCCACGACGAGGCCCTGTTCGCCCAGGGCACCGAACCGCGCAAGGCAGCCGACAAGGACGAGACGCTCGGCAGCCCCCGCAACCTCGACACCATCCTGCGCATCCCCGTCGTCATGCAGGTGGTGCTCGGCTCGGCGACGATGCCCGTGGCCAACCTCATGAAGCTCGGGCGCGGCGCCATCGTGCCGCTCGACCATCGGGTGGGCGAGCCGGTCGATGTCGTGGTGAACGGCCGCGTCATCGCCCGCGGCGAGGTGGTGGTGGTGGAAGACGACAACTCCCGTTTCGGCGTGTCGCTGACGGAAATCGTCGGCCCGCCTGGATCCGAGCTCGGTAGCTGATGGCTACGACTGCAATCCCCTCGAAAGCGCCACAGCCCATCGTGCCGCGCGCGACGCTGACGCGGGGTGTCGAGAAGGTGGCGGCGCTGCTGCTCGCCATGGAAAAGCCGACCGCCGGCCGGCTGCTCACGCATTTCACGTCCGAGGAGATCAAGGAGATCACGCGGACGGCGGCCGAACTCGGCCCCATTCCCGCTTCACAGATCGAGGCCCTCGTTGAGGAGTTCGCGGCCCAGTTCGCCACCGGCAAGAACCTGTTCGGCACGGCGAGCGAGGTCGAGAAGCTGCTGCAGGGAGTGCTGCCGCCGGAGCAGATCGCCGAGATCATGTCCGGCCTCCTGGGCAACTCCAACCGCTCGATCTGGGACCGCATCTCGAACGTCTCCGAGAACGTCCTGGCGAGCTACCTGCTCAAGGAGCACCCCCAGACCGCCGCGCTCATCCTCTCCAAGGTCAAGCCCGCCTGCGCAGCCAAGACCATGAGCCAGCTGCCGCAGGATCTGCGCAACAACATCATGCGGCGCATGCTGACCTTCAAGCCCATCGTCGACGAGACGATGCGCATCATCGAGCGCACGATCCATGAAGACTTCATGCTGAACTTCTCCCGCAACGCGGGGGCGGACACGCACGCCAAGATGGCCGACATCATCAACAAGATGGAGCGCGACCATATGGAGGACGTGCTGAACTCGCTCAGCGTTACGCGGCCGAAGTCGGCGGAGATCCTCAAGGGGCTGCTTTTCACCTTCGACGACATCGTCAACCTCACGCCGGCGGCGCGCACGCTGCTGTTCGACCAGATCCCCACCGACAAGATCGTGCTGGCCCTCAAGGGCACCGACCCATCGTTCCGCGAGGTCATCCTGTCCTCGCTGGCCTCGCGCGTGCGCCGTATGGTCGAGCACGAGCTCAACGGCCGCGAGCCCGCCGCCCAGCGCGACGTGCTGGAGGCGCGGCGCAGCATCACCGATCTGGCGCTGGAACTCGCCGGGCGTGGCGAGATCGACCTCAACCCCGAAGGAGGAGACGACGCCTTCATTCGCTGAGCCGGACCGGCAGGCGCGGACGTGCCTGCCGCCGGCCGTCGACGGCGGAGGGTGAAGGCGCCGTCAGGCGCGCGCCATGGCCGAGCAGCCCGATCAGGACAGCAAAACCGAAGAGCCGACCGAGAAGAAGGTCCGCGACGCCCTCGACAAGGGCAACGTGCCCTATTCGCGCGAGATGTCGATCTTCGCATCGCTCGGCGCGATTCTCGTCGCCTTCTCGTTCCTGACGCGTGAGAACGGCGCCCGGCTCGGCGAGCGCCTGACACGCCTCATCGACACGCCCGGCGGGTTCTCGCTGGCGAACGGCTATGACGCATCGCTGCTGATGCAGGCCGTTTTCTGGGATGCGGGGCGGTTCGTGCTGCCCATCGTCCTCGTCATCGCCATTGCGGGCACCTGCGCATCCCTCTTCCAGAACACGCCGCGCATGGTCCTCGAGCGCATCCGCCCCAAGTGGCAGCGGATCTCGCCGAGGTCGGGCTTCAAGCGGATCTTCGGCAAGCAGGGATTTGTTGAATTTTTCAAGTCTCTATTCAAGTTCACCGTGGTCAGCCTGGCGTGCCTCATCCTGCTGGGCTCGGAACAATCGCGGGCGATAAATGCCATGTTCACGGATCCGAGCCTTCTGCCGGAAACCCTGCTGACCATAGCCCTCAGACTCGTCTCGGCGGTCTGTGTCGCCACCATCCTGCTCGTCGCCGCCGACCTCGTCTGGGCGCGGCTTCGCTGGCACCGCGAGCTGCGCATGACGCGCCAGGAGGTGAAGGACGAGTTCAAGCAGACCGAGGGCGATCCGCTCGTCAAGTCGCGCCTGCGCTCCCTGGCGCTCGACCAGTCGCGCAAGCGCATGATGGCCGCGGTGCCGAAGGCCACCGTGGTCATCACCAACCCCACTCATTTCGCGGTCGCCCTGCGCTACGTGCGCGAGGAAGGCGGCGCTCCCGTCGTCGTCGCCAAGGGCCAGGATCTCATCGCCCTCAAGATCCGCGAGATTGCAACCCAGCACGACATCCCGATCGTCGAGGACCCGCCGCTCGCCCGCGCGCTCTACAGCGCCACCGAGGTCGACCGCATGATCCCGCCCGAGTTCTTCAAGGCCGTGGCGCAGGTTCTCTACTACGTCTACACCCGCGAGGGCGGCCATGGCGCCCAGCCGCAGCCGCAGACCATGGACCGGCCGCTGCTGAAATAGGCGGCCGCTTCCTTACAGAAAGCCGATCCACCGCCCTGCCACGACCGCGCCGGTCCAGACGACGAGCGACAGCGCGGCCGCAAGCCGCACGCCGGCATCGACCGGCCCGCCCGACGCGGCGTCCCGCCACGCCGCCCGGCGGCGCAGCAACAGGGCATTGGCGACGCCGACGGCAATGAGGCCTAGCTTGGCAAGGAAGGCCGGGTTGCCGGCGTACTCGACCGGCCGCACCGAAAAAAGGAGCGCGCCCGTCATCAGTGCACACGCCATGCCCACTGCCGCGCAGCGGGACAGGAAGGGCGCCAGCACCGCGAGCGAACGGCGCCGGAAGAGCTCGAGCAGCCGCAGGTCGAGCGGCACGATGGCGCCGACGACGAGGCCGACCGAGAGGATATGCGTCGCGTTGGCAAGAAGATAGGCGAAGCTCGAGCGCCGCAGCAGCGCCGCCCCAGGCCAGGCGGCGAGCGCCAGCAGGGCTTCGTTGGCAAGGTTGCTCAATTGGTCCTGATACGGTCGGGATAGATGTCGTAGGTCTTGCCGCCCACAGTAATGCGCACCGCCTTCATCCGCCTCTCGCTCCGATCCTGCGAGCGGTTGCCGATGGCTACGATCTCATCGCCAACGCGGGCCGAGCCTTCGCGGAAGCCCGCCCGCTCCGTCTGGCGCGGGTTGCCGAGCTCCACCCGCCACACACCGTCGGAGGAGGTCTCCACGTCGAGTGTGGGATGCGGCGGGCCGATGTAGATGTCGCGGATCGTGCCCCGAAGCTCAATCTGTTCAGCCTCCGCCCACGACCAGCCGTGATGGGCGACGGCACCGGAAAGGACGGGAAGCGCGAGCATCGACACCGCAAGGGCGCGAACGGCAAGGACACGCGCGAGGGATCCGGCAGAGAGCAGCGAGCCCATGATTGCACTCCCCTGCTGCTGTTGCGGGTGGCAGCAGACCGTAGGGAGGGCACGGCGGCCGGTCAACGGCCGGCCGATCAACAGTCGGAGAGTGCAGGGCCGTCAGAAGAATGACCGCACCAGCCCGCCCACCAGCATGTTCCAGCCGTCGATGAGGATGAAGAACAGCACCTTGAACGGCAGGGCGATCACTGTCGGCGGCATCATCATCATGCCCATGGACATGACGAGGGTCGCCACGATCATGTCGATGACGAGGAAGGGCAGGAGAATGAGGAAGCCCATCTCGAAGCCACGCCGCAGCTCGGAGATCATGAAGGCCGGAATGATGATGCGCAGATCAATCGCTTCACCGTCGGCACGCGGCGCGAAGGAGCCGGCGGCGAGATCGTCGAAAAGCTGCAGGTCCTTCTCGCGCACGTGGCGCAGCATGAACTCCCGGAACGGCGCCGTGATCTTCTGATAGGCCTCCTCGTGGGAGATGCGGTTCTCCGTCAGGGGCTTCAGCCCCTCCTCCCAGGCTTTGTCGAAGGTCGGCGCCATGACGTAGAAGGTCATGAACAGCGCGAGCGACACCATGACGATGTTCGCCGGCGTGCTCTGCAGGCCGAGCCCCGAGCGCAGGAACGACAGGGCGATGGCAAAGCGGGTGAAGCTTGTCACCATGATCAGCAGCCCCGGCGCCAGCGATAGCACCGTGAGCAGCACGATCATCTGGACGATGCGGCCGGTCATTGCGCCCTCGCCGCTCGGCAGGAGCTGCCCAAGATCGGGAAGCTGGCCGCTCGCCTGGGCAAAGGCCGCTCCTGCCGTCAGGACGAGGACCGGCAGGACGAGCCCGGCGGCGAGGAGGGAGCGGCTGCGCAAGATCATGCCGGGATCCTCACTGCACGATCATGGTTTCGATCAGCAGCTCGCGCACGCGCCCGTCGGCACGCACGCGGGCCCGTTCGTTGAGATCCTCGCGCAGGTGCTGCAGGCCGCTCGGCCCCTCGATCTGGGCGAGCTTCAGCGTCCGCACGTAAGCCATCATGTCCTGGCGGATCTCGGCGCCCATGACATCGGGGTTCTCAATGGCGCCGTTGTCGAAGATGATGGAGGTCTCGAGGCGCACCCACACGCCAGACGGCTCGGCCAGATTCGAGACCACCGGCTCGAGCGTCTTGATGACAGTGTCGCCCGAGTACTTGAGCGGCCGCGGCGCGTTCTGCGCCGCCTCCTTCTCCGCATTGGCGAGGCGCTTGACGGTGTTGGCGAGGTGTATGCCGGACAGGCTGCCGACACCGAGCGCGATCAGCGTCAGCATGACGAGCGCGGGCAGCCAGCTGTCGCTGCCCCCCTCCTCCTTCTTTTTCCGTCTCCTGAATAACGGCGCTCGCGCCATGTCCCTTTCCTCGCCTGCCTGCCGCCTCAGAACGGCACGATGAGATCGTAGATCTGCTGGCCAACCGCCGGCTGCTGCACCTCCATGCTGCGCCCGCGCCCGCCGTAGGACACCCTCGCCTCGGCAATCTTGTCGTAGGCGATGGTGTTGTTGCGCGAGATGTCGGAGGGCCGCACGATGCCGGCGATGTTGAGCACCCTGAGCTCGTAGTTGACGCGCACCTCCTGCGAGCCGCTGATGACCAGGTTGCCGTTCGGCAGCACCTCCGTGACGACGGCGGCCACCGTCAGCCGCAGCTTCTCGGAGCGGTCAATCTGGCCCTTGCCCTTGCTGGCGGTGCGCGAGTTGATGGCGAGAGCGCCGAAGATCGAGTCCCCCGTGCTGCTGTTGCCATAGCCGAGGTCGAGGCCGAAGTTGACGTTCGAGTTGCGCGAGCGGTCGCTCTCGTTGTCGAACTGGGCCTTGTCGTCCATCAGGATGTTGACGGTGATGACGTCGCCCACCTGGCGCGCGCGCGGATCGGCGAACAGGTCGCGCGTGCGGCCGGTCCAGAGCGAGTGGTAACTGCCCGGGCGCTTGTAGGCGGCATAGGCCGTCGTCGGCAACGGTTCGCGCTGCACGTTGAGCCCGTAGCCCACGGGCGTCATGTTCGGTTCCCGCCCGATCTCGTCCAACTTGACGGCACAGGCGCCGACAGAAAGGGCGAGGAGCGCGGCGAGCATGCCGGAAACGGTCGTCTTCATCACGATTTCTCCGCCGCCCGCTCGCGCGGGACACTGTCGATGAGCGTGCCCGTGAGCTGGGCGGCACGTCCCGGCTCCATCTCGTTGAGGATGGCGCTCGAGATGCGCGGGTTAAGGCGGGCGATGATGGCGGCCGCCTTCTCATCCTTGAGGCTGGCGAGCTGCTGGGCGGCGGCCTCCGGCCGCATGCGGCTGAAAATGGCGACCAGCCCCTCGTCGGCCTGCTTCAGGAACTCGTTGCGCCGGCGCAGCCATTCCTCGTACTCGGCCCGCTTCTTCTCCAGCTGGACGATGCGCTGTTCGATCTCCTTCTCGAGCGCGGACAGCGTCTGCATCTGCCAGGCGAAGCGCGCGTCCGCGGCCGCATCGGCCACGTTGGCGCAATAGGGATTGGTGCGGGCCGCCTCCGCCTGGGCGCGTGCGGTCTGCACCGCATCCTGCGCCACGGCCGCCTGGCCGAGGCCGGCAATTGCAGCAGCAACGGTGATCGTGGCGAACCTGCGCATGATCAGCGACCTTTCTGCCCTGACGCGCGGGGCGCCCTGCCGCCCCGCTTCCCCTTTTCCGCCTGCTTCTTCACTCTGCCGCACGGGGGCCTCACTGCACGACGAGGTCGGCCTGCAACGCGCCGGAGGTCTTGATGGCCTGCAGGATTGAGATGATGTCGCTCGGCTTCAGGCCAACCTGGTTGAGACCGCGCACCAGCGTCTGCAGGTTTGAGCCTTCGATGATGCCTACACGCCCGGTCTGTTCGCGCGCCTGGATCTCCGTGCGCGGCACAACCACCGTCGCCCCGTCGCTGAAGGGCTCCGGCTGCGAGACCATGGGCGTCTCGGTAATGCGCACCGTCAGGTTGCCGTGCGTGACGGCAACGGTCGAGATCTGCACGTCCTGGCCGATGACGACGGTGCCCGTGCGCTGGTCGATGACGACGCGCGCCGGCGTGTCAGGCGCCACGCGCAGCTCGCCGATCTCGGCGATGAACCGCGCCGGATTGACGTGTGCCGGCCGCTCCAGGACCACGCTGCGGAAGTCGCGCTCGGTGGCCACGCGGCGCCCGTAGCGACGTTTGGAATAGGTGTTGATGACGTCGGCGATGGTCGCCGCCGTCCTGAAGTCCGGGTTATGCAGCAGGAGCACCAGCCGCCCGATGTCGCGCAACCCGCCTGGCACGGCACGCTCCACCAGAGCACCGTTGGGAATGCGCCCGACCGTCGGCACGCCCTGGGTCAGCGTCTCCGCCTCGCCTTGGGCGGAAAAACCCGAGACCATGATGGGCCCCTGCGCCACGGCATAGACCTGGCCGTCGCCACCCGTCAGCGGCGTCACGAGCAGCGTGCCGCCCCGCAGCGAGGTCGCGTCGCCCATGGAGGACACCGTGACATCGATGCGCGAGCCGACCCCAGCGAAGGCCGGGATGTTGGCCGTTACCATGACGGCAGCGACATTGCGCGTGCGCAGGTTGCTGCCGCGCACGTTGACGCCCATGTAGTCGAGCATCGACTGCAGCGACTGCTCGGTGAAGGGCGAGTTGCGCAGCGTATCACCCGTGCCGTTGAGGCCCGTGACGAGGCCATAGCCAATGAGCTGGTTGTCGCGCACGCCCTGAATGCTGGCGATGTCCTTGATGCGTGTCGAGGCCGTCGCCGGCCCGCTCAGGAACAGTGCGCCGATGAGGCTGCTGGCGATGGCGAGCAGGAACCTCTTCATTGGATGCCTACCCGGATCGATCCATCCGGTTGGACGATACCCGAGACGACGAGCCCGCTGTCCACGTTGCGAACGCGGACATGCTCGCCGGCGCCCGCGGACTGGAGGGGAGTCCCAAGTGCAGTGATGACGAGGCCTTCGGCCTCGAACACGAGCCGGGCCGCAGCGCCGCGCTTGACGACCTCGGGCGAGCTCACGGCGTTGTAAGGGATCGGGCTGCCCGGCAGCAGCGTGCGCCGCGCGCTCTTGCCGATCACCTGCGAGGCGTCGATCACGCTCGCGAAGCGGGTCGTATAGCCGTCCGGAAACGAACGCTCCGTCAGCATGCTCTCGGTGATGATGTCGCCCGGCCGGATGGTGGTGACGGGCACCGGCAGCATCTCGGCCAGCGCGACGGCCGGCACGAACGCCGCCATCGTTGCGGCGAGCCCGGCGAGAATCCGGAGCAGGACGAATTTGCGCGATGCCGTGCCGCTTGCCATGGCGTTCACCCGCCCGATCAACGGATGCCCTTGGAGACCGTCGCCGCCATCTCGTCGGCGGCCTGGATGACCTTTGAGTTCATCTCATAGGCCCGCTGGGCGCTGATGAGCTCGGTGATCTCCTTGACCGGATCGACGTTCGAGGCCTCGAGGTAGCCCTGCAGGATCTTGCCGTAGCCGGGGTCGCCCGCCACGCCGAGAACCGCTTCGCCAGAGGCGGTCGTCTCGCGGTAGAGGTTGTCGCCGAGCGGCTCGAGACCGGCGTCGTTGGCGAAGTTCGCGATGACCAGCTGGCCGAGCTCCTGCGGCTCATCCTCGCCCGCGACCTTGGCAAAGACCTGGCCGGTGGCGTTGACGGAGATCTCGATGGTGTTCTCCGGAATGGTGATAATGGGCTGGACGAGGTAGCCCTCAATCGTGACGAGCTGCCGGTCGGCATTCTTGTTGAAGGAGCCGGCTCGCGTGTAGAGCAGCTCGCCGTCCGGCCCCTGCACCTGGAACCAGCCGCGGCCGTTGATGGCGAGGTCGAGTTCGTTCGAGGTCTGCGTCAACGGCCCCTGGCGGTGCACGTAGCGGATCGCCGCCGCCCGCACACCGAGGCCGAGCGTCGCCCCTTCCGGGATCGGCGCCGTGTCGGCGACGTTCGGAATGCCCTGCATGCGCTCGACCTGGTAGAGCAGGTCGGCGAACTCGGCACGCGCCCGCTTGTAGGCCGTGGTGTTGATGTTCGCGATGTTGTTGGCGATGACCTCAACGTTGGTCTGCTGGGCGTTCATGCCCGTCGCCGCGATGGCGAGTGCTCTCATCGGATCCTCCTCAGATCGCCATGCGGCTGATTTCCTGGTATGCGGCCACAACCTTGTCGCGGATCGCGATGGCCGTCTGCAGCGTCTGCTCCGCGGACATCACGGCCTGCACGACCTGCTGCACCGAGGCCTGGCCCTGGATGCCCGAGAGCGCGGCCGCCTCGCCCTGCCGCATCGTCTCGACCGCCTGGCCGGCGACCTGGGCCAAGATCTCGCTGAAGTTCGCCGTCTGGCGCGCCGTGGCGGCGGCGCTCACCGCCTGCATTGCCGAAAGACGCGCCTGAGTGATCGATTGCACGCCGCCAAGGTTCGACGTCAGGGACGAGATCTGGTCAATCATGAGGAGCTTCTCAGCAAGTCAATCGTCATGGAGATCATGGAGCGCGCCTGCTTGATCATCTGCAGGTTCGCTTCATACGAGCGATTGGCCTCGCGCATGTCGGCCATTTCGATCAGCATGTTGACGTTCGGATACTTGACATAGCCATCCGCATCGGCGGCCGGGTTGCCCGGCTCGTATTCGATGCGGTAGGGCGCCCTGTCCCTGCCGATGCGGTCGACCTTGACTGTCGCGGCACCGAGGGCGCGGTCGAGTTCGCTCTTGAAGGTGACGGTCTTGCGCGTGTAGGGGTCGGCGCCGGCCGTGGAGCCGGTCGATTGCGCGTTGGCAATGTTCTCGGAGACGACGCGCAGACGCATCGACTGCGCCTCGAGCCCCGCAGCGGAAAGACGGGCAGAGGCCTGTAGCGGATCGATCATCAGGATCCCTTCACGCTCATCAGGTACATGCGGTGGAAGGACCGCACGATGTTCGTGTTCAGCGAATAGTCGCGATTGATCTCAGAGGCCTTGAGCAGCTCCTGCTCCAGGCTGACGCTGTTGCCCGAGTGAACGATTTCCCAGCTGTCGCCCTTGCGGACCTTCGCCGTCTTGGCGCCCGCCTCGTCGACGCTGAAGTGCCGCGGGTTGGTGGCGGCGAGGGTCAGGCGTGTCCTGTCCATCACCTCGTCGAAGGGCACGACGTCCCGCGCCTTGTAGCCCGGCGTGTTGACGTTGGAGATGTTGCCCGAGACCGTCGACTGCCGGACCGCGAGCCAGTCGGCCTGGCGGGCTGCGACCTTGAAAAGATAGACGGGGTCCAACAGAACGCCTCCTGCACTATCGCATGCCGAGACGTTTGTAGTTCGTTAACCTTGCACGAGGCTGTCCCGTCGCCCCTCCGGCCCCTCAGCTGCAGAAGCTGCGCGCGTTCGGCGTCCATGCGCCGAAGCCGACGGCCACCAGATTGGCGATGACGCGGCAGACATAGCGCTTCTGCGCCGCGTCGTTGTCCGGGCCGGCATGATAGCGCGCGACAGCCATCGTCCAGGTGCCCTCGCGCTGTTTCAGCTCTTTCAGGAAGCGGGCCGCATATTCCACGTTGTGGCGCGGGTCGAGCATGGCCTCCAGCGAGGGAAAACGGTCGCTGTGGTAGTGGTGGTTGATCTGCATGCAGCCCAGGTCGATCAGCTTGATGCCATCGCGACGCGCCTCGTGGAAGCGGCGGATGGCGGCCTTCGCATCCGGCGCAAAATAGGCCGTGCCCTGGATGTTCATGGCATAGGGCTGCATGGAGCCGCGCCGCCCGGTCTCTGTCAGGCCGACGGCATAAAGCACGCCGACTGGCACACCATACTTCGCGGCTGCACGGGTGATCTCGCCTTCGCAGACGGCGCTGCCGCCGGCAGGAGCATCGGCAGCGGTCGCCACGCTAGAGATAGATGCCGCTGCTATCGCGGCCAGAAGCCAGGCCCGTATGGCCATCGCCTTCTCCCTCTCGCCGTGATCTGCGGGCGTGCTCCTCCGCCTGCGAGGGCGAGGCGCCTCGCCCGCCACCCGAAGTCTCTCCCTGGAATGCCTGCTGGCCGGCCGCCGACTGCTGGCCGCCACCGTGCAGTGTCTGGCCCCCACCGGCATCGGCAGAACCGATCTGAAGCGTCACCACCTCGGGCCGGTAGCCGGCCGCCCGCAGGACACCGGTGAGCGCTTCGCTGTCGTTCTGCAGCATCTGCACGGTGCGAGCATCGCTGGCGCGCATGTGGACCTCGATGCCGTCACCGACGAGGCGCATGCGCACGCTCACGCTGCCAAGCTCGGCAGGATGGAGCTGGATGTGCAGGACGCGCACGGGCCCGCCCGCCTGCTGCTGCCCCGGCTGCGCCTGCATCTCGGCCGCATGGCCGGCAGGTTGCGTGCGGCTGGAGGCGAGGCCGCGTGCCTCGCCGGCGAGCCGCTCGCCAAGCTGCTGCAGCGTCTGGGCCGGAAGGCCCTCGGCCTGCGGGCCGGTGCTGCCGGCAGCCTCGGCCTCGACCTTCACCGCGCGCAGCGCCGCAGCCTTTTCGGCAGGCTGCCCGCCCTGGCGCCGTGCCTCGCGCAGCCCGGCCGGCGGTGAGCTCTCGACGCGCCCCTTGACCTGCGGCAGCGGCTCCTCGGCAGCCTCGCCCGCGCCGGCCTGCGGCTTCACGACGCCGACCGGCTCGAAATGCGTCTCCCGCCCCACCACCGTCAGCTTTGGCAAAGGGCGCTCCCTCGGCGCAGTGTCGACGCCCAAGCCCTGCTTCGTGCCCGCCAGACGCTGCGCGGCTGTGCCCTCCTCATCGACCGCCTGTTGCTTGGTCGCCGCAACATCGGCTTCAGCATCGGCCTGCTTCGCGGGCCGCTCCGAAACCGGCAGGTTGACGCCGTCCGCGTTCACGCGGGGCTGCCGGCCCGCGGCCTCTGCCGCACCGTCAGCCCTTGCCTCCGCCCCCTCCGGCAGCACGTCGGCCCATTCGCCGTCGGCAGGCGCGGAAGCATCGGCGGTCTCTTCCCCGGCCCCCACCACTTCGCCGAGCCGCTCGACCAGCGCGCGCAGGGAGCGTGGCGGCGCAGCCTCGGCGCGCCTCTCCTCGCCCGCCGCCTCGCCGCGCCGGCCCACACCCTGCACCTTCTCAAGCAGGGCGCGGAAGGCGTCGCCGTCCTGCCTGCCGTGCGCCTCCCCCCGGGCGCTCCCGTCGGCAGGCACATCGCGCTGGACCGGCATGCGCAGGAACGACGGATCGAGCATCGTCATTCTTTGTCTCCCTGAGCTCCCTTGAGCAGGGCATCGACCGCCCCGATGAGTTCCTGCGCCCGCATGATCGTGGGCGTCGGCTGCTGGATGACAGATGGCGTGACGGGCACTGCCTCCGCCGGGGCCGTGACCGGAGACGCCTGCTGCACCGCGGGCTGCCAGTCCGCCGCAGACGGTGCTGCCGGGCGGGAGACCGGTGCGGGAACGGACGGCTTCTCCGCCGCCGGGAGTGCCGCCTCGGCACCGGCCCTCGCCGCCGGCTTCGAGGCCGTGCGGCTCTGCCCGCCCGCTGGCTTCGCATCCGTCTTCGGCGCAGCTGCAATTGACTCGTCCGCGACCTCCGGCGGCTCGGGCAGGGCAGCAGGCCACTGCCGGATGTGCCGCGCGAGGCTCTGTGCGGTCTCAAGCAGCTCGAGATCGGCCTGCGACAGGAGCGAGCGGTTGATGGCACGCAGCTCCGCGCGAGCCTCGTCATAGCCGGCTTCGGTCACGATCTTCGCCGCGGCCTGGTAGAGGCGGGCGCGCTCCGCCGCTGCCTCGCCCGGGCGGGAGAGCGCAAGCGCCTGCCGTGCGGTGTGGATCGCCGCCTCGATGCGCCCTTCGTAGACCGAGGCGCGCGACACGAGCAGATAGAGATCGCGCCGCGTCACCGGGTCGAGGTTGTCGAGCATTCCGTCGAGGCGGCCGAACCGGGCCGGGTCCTTCGTGAAATCGAGGCGTGTGAGCGCCGCGGCGAAACGCTGCTGGAAATTGCCGGCATAGACGGAATGCCGGAAGCGCCGCATGTAGCGCTCTGCCAGCGCCTCAAAACGGTCGAGATCGCCGAGCTGGCTCGCGACGAAGATCTCGCGGCGCAGCGCCGCCTCCTCCACCAGCGTTCCCGGCATCAGCAGGCGGGCGAGGGCCAGCATCTCCATGGCCGCAGCCGGCTGGTCCCGCACGAGCAAGGCGGCCTTGACAAGGGCAATCTGCCCGCCGAGCCCCGGCGCAAGCGCACGCGGCGACACCGGCTGGAGCAGCCTGCGCGCCTCGTCCTCCTGCCCCTCGACATAGGCGAGGGCGCCGAGCAACAGCCGTTCGTCGACATTGGGCTTGCGCTCGAAACCGAGAAGGTGGCGGATGACGCTCGGCTGACCCCCGCTGAGCAGGTAGACCACGGCGGCGCGAGCATTCCGCGGCTCCTGCCAGACCTCCGCGGGCGCCGCCATGAAGTGCTCCTCGATCAGCTTGAGGAGCCCGCGCTGGCCGGCATGGGCCGCCGTCGAGCCCGCGGCGATCTGGTCCTGCATGTGCTGCAGGGTACGCACGAGTTCGTACGGCTGGGCATCCACCTTCCCGCCGGCAGCCTGGGCCGCAGCGGCGAGCGTGACGAAGCCGGCAAGGACGGTGGCGGCGAGTGCCCTCACCGGCTCTCCTCCTTGAGCAGGATCTCGATGCGCCGGTTCTCGGCCGCATTCGGATCGTCGGGGACCTTGAGCATGTGATCCGCATGACCTTCGACGCGCTCGATCCGGCTGTCGGACAGGCCGCCGCGCACCAGCATGTAGACCGCCGCATGGGCGCGGGCCGTCGACAGGCGCCAGTTGTCATAGTCCGCCGAGCGGAAGGGGCGGCCGTCGGTATGTCCGCGCACAATGATCTTGCCGGGGCGCTTCGCCAGTGTCTCGGCAATGCGCTGCATGATACGCACCACCTGCGGCTGCGGGACGGCCGAGCCGATGGGGAACATGCTGAAGTTGGCCTCGTCGGTGAGGCTGATGAGCGTGCCATCGCCGGACTTCTCGACGTGCAGATGGGGCACGGCCGTGCCCTCGCCCGCGAAAGCTGCCTGCAGCTCCCGCTGGAGGGCCGCCAGCTCTTCCGACATTTCGCCACCGGGAGCTGCCGTGGCGGCGGCCATCTCGCCAGCCGTGCCTTCTGCCGGGGCGGTGTCGGTCGTGGCACGGGCGAGCGCATCCGGCTTGGCCGTTTCCGGAGCCTTGTTCACGGTGCCCGGATCGCCGGGCGGCTGCTGGCGTGCCGGCTGGAGCGGCACCGTCCGCCAGTAGGTCGGGTCGAACGGGTCGCGGTGGGCCTCACCGCCGCTGATGCCGATCTCGGCCGTCTCGCCCATGACGAGGTCGACGCTCGACGGCACCGGCTTCGGGTCATTGGCCGTGGCCGGCTCGGCGGCGAGCTGCGCCAGAACGGCATAGGGATCCTGGAAAAGTGCACTGTCCTTGTATTTCGCCAGCGGCGACTGCGCGCTGCGGTTACCCGCCGCCTCGCCCTTGCCCCGGCCCTCGTCGCGGGGCTGGCGGCCATCCTTGCCGCTGCCCCCGCCCTGTCCTTGCCCGGGCTGCACACTGAGCGGCTGGCCTTGCTTGTCCGGCTCGCCCGAGGGATGGCCGATCGTCGGATCGCGCAACCCCTTGCGGTCGGTGACACTGTCGGCGAGCTTCAGCGGGTTGAAATACTTGGCCACCTCGCTGCGGGTCGTCTGATCGGTCACGTTGATCAGCCACATGACGAGGAAGAAGGCCATCATCGCCGTCATGAAGTCGGCATGGGCGATCTTCCAGACGCCGCCGTGGTGCGCATCCTCTTCCTCGTACCCGCGCCGGACGAGAATGATTTCGGAAGGGTTCTTGTCGCTCATGACGCGTCCTGCCCAACGACTGCCGCGAGCTCCGCCGCCCATTCGGCGAGCCGCGTTTCGATGACCGTATCGTCGGCGACGACACGCACATCCGGCCCCGTCCCCGGCACGAAGCGGACGGCGGCAGCCAGGTCGCCGAGATGGCCCGCGAGCGCCGCGGCAAGGTCATCCGCTGCGCTGATTTCGATGAGCTCGTGCTGCGTCGTCTCGGCGAGCGTGCGCACGGCATCGGCCAGCGCCGCCAGCGCACGCTCGCGCTGGGCCTGCTCCAGAAATGGTGTCAGCGTGCGCGCCAGTGCCGTCGACAGACGCGACTGCATGGCGTTGAAGGCAACGTGAATCGCTTCGGCGAGAACCTGCCCCTCATTCCGTGCCCATTCGGCGCGCGCGGCAGCCAATTGTTGCTGGAATTGCTCGCGCTCGACGCGCAGCTTCTCCTCCCACGCCGCCTCGGCCGCCGCCCAGCCCTCGTTGCGCCCCTTCTCGAGCGCCTGGGCGATCTGCACCTCGGCATCGCGCGCCGGCGGCTGCACCAACGACTGGGACGGTGGCGCCCCCGCACGCCGGGGCGCCGGCTGTGACAGCCGGCGCTCCTCCGCGTTGAAATCGACGAGCAAGCTGACCAGCGGCGGTCGCGGCATCAGGCGGGATCCTCCTGATACAGCCACTGCTTGAGGATGGCCGCCGCCTGCTCCTCACTGAACTCCACCATCTGCTCGAGCCGTCGGGCCGGCGACTGGTTCATGCGGATGGTGAGCTCCTCGATGAGGTTCGAGCCTTCGGACGGGCCGGCGAGCTGCGGCGCCTCAGCGCCCGGCGGCAGGGCCGGGTCGCCCTCGGCCGCGGCGACCTTCGCCTCCTCGGCCGGCGGGCGGGCCAGGATGGCGGTGACGGCTGGCCTCAGACCGAACCAGATGACGAGCAGCGCCACAACGAGGATGGTGGCGGCATTGATGAAGTTGCCGGACTGGCGCACCAGCAGCTCGCCGATGCTGATCGGCGGAACGGGCTCGAGATTGCGCGAATCCTCGATGAAGTTGACCGCCGAGACCTTGATCTGGTCGCCGCGGTCCGTGACAGCGCCCGCGGCGGACGCGACCAGCTGCTCGATCTCGCGCATCTGCTGGTCGATGGCTGCGTCGGTCGCGTTCGGACCGGCAAGCGCGGCGAGACGCTCCCGATTGACGAGCACCGCAATCGACAGCCGCTCGATGCGATAGCCGTCACGCACGGTCTCTACCGTCTTGCTGGAGATCTCGTAGTTCGTGACCTCCTCGCGCCGCTGGTTGTCCTCGCTTGACACCTCCCCGCCAGAGGCCTGCACCTGCTCGTCGGGCAGGTTCTGCTGCACTGTTGTCGGGTTTTGGTTGTTGCGGTTCTGCGAGACCTCGGTCTCGCGAATGGTCCGGACGGACCGCTCCACGCGGGATTCGGGGTCGTAGATCGTCTCGTTGGTGCGGGTACGGTCCGTATTGAGGCGCGCGGCGACGCTGACCTCGAAATTGCTCAGGCCGAGATAGGGGACGAGAGTCTTGCGGACATTGTCCTGAATCTCGAGGCTGACCGTGCGCTCGAGGCTGGCCATGCGCCCCGTCGCGGCGCTCGTCGCGTCGTCCCCGGCCAGAACCAGCGTGCCGTCCGTGTTGAGCACCGTGACCTTGTCGACACTCATGCCCGGGATCGCCGCGGCGACGAGGTGGCGAATGGCGCGGGCCGGCGTGACGCTGTCGGCAGTCTCTGTGCGGATCACGACGGAGGCGGAAGCGGGCTGCGCCTCACGGCGGAAGGAGCCGCGATCCGGCAGCACAATATGGACGCGCGCAGCCTTGATGCCGGCCATGGTCTGGATCGTGCGCGCCAGCTCTCCCTCCAACGCGCGAACGCGCGTCACCTCCTGCATGAAGGAGGTGAGCCCCAGCGAACCAAGATCGTTGAACAGCTCGTAGCCGGAATTGGCGCTCTGCGGCAGGCCCTTCTCGGCAAGCAGCATGCGCGCGCGCGCCGTGTTGCCATAATTGACAAGCACCGAGGTGCCGTCAGCACTGACGTCGAACGGGATGCCGGCATCCTTGAGGACGGCGCCCATGCGTGACACGTCCTCGCGCGAGAGGCCGGTGTAGAGGGGTTCCTGTTGCGGGCGGCTGAGATAGTACGCGCCGAGCCCGACGACGAGGAAGACGGCAAGGCCGATGAGGCCGAGCGCGATCAGACGCCGCGTCCCGAGATCCCGAATGTTGGCCCAGAGCTGTTCGGCCTGTGCACGAGAGTTCATGAACTGCTTCTTGCTCCTGCCAAAATTGCGCTCGCGGCGCGCAGCCCTGCCGCAGGTGCGCTCGTCACCCTGCCGCGCGCGCCGCTGCGGGACGCGCCGCGACGGCAGTCAGGGAACGGGTCCCGGTACCTGGCCACGGCGCACAACGCCACACCGTAGGGCCGCAGTCTCCCCCTCGAACCTTGTCCGGAGGTTGCAAAACAAAAAGGCCGCGCCCGGCGGGCGCGGCCTCTTGCATGCGAGGAAAAGTCCCTATTAGCCGCGGAACAGCGACAGGACGTTCTGCATGGAGGAGTTGGCGATGGAGAGGGCCTGGATGCCGAGCTGCTGCTGGACCTGCAGCGCCTGCAGCTTGGTGGACTCCTCTTCCATGTTGGCGTCGAC
>NZ_JACHEH010000002.1 GCF_014201415.1 Chelatococcus composti | reverse complement strand
CGGCTACAACCGCGCCGCATCCCTCATGGAGCGCATGGAGAACGAAGGCATCGTCGGACCCGCAAACCACGCAGGAAAACGCGAGATCCTGGTCGAGGCGCCGGGCGGTGGCGACGAATGAGCCGTCGCGCTTTCGCCACAGCAATGGCATACCTGACTGCGAGCGCAGGCGTATTGTGCCGGCGCACCACTCCGGCCGGAACCGCCCCCGGCAACCGGCCGTTGGAAAGACGATGAAGACGCTACGTTTCGCAAGCTTCGTTTCGGCTCCGCTCCTCGCCCTCGCAGCCACGCTCGCGGCGGCCCAGCCCCTGCAGATCCATCCACCGGTGGTGCAGCCGGCAAGGCCCGCTTCCCCGGCCCAGCCCGCCGCACCGCGTCCGGCCCCCGCGCCTGCGCCCGGCGTCGCGCCGCAGGCGTCCCTTCCCGCATCGCATCCGCTGCCGCCGCGCCGGCCGGCCGACCTGCCCACGGAGCGCGCTCCCGCGCCGGCCACCAGCGGCAGCGACACGGCGGCGAGGCCCGCCCCGGCCGCACCGGCACCCGCCGCGACGGTGCCGACCAGTCCGCAGGCGGCACTCGCCCGGGTCAACGCCTATCTCAACGGCATCGACACGCTCACGGCCAACTTCCTGCAGTACAGCGGCGACGGCCGGCAGGCGACGGGCTCGCTCTACGTGAAGCGGCCGGGGCAGTTGCGCTTCCAGTACAACCCGCCGAGCACGCTCGAGATCGTCGCCGACGGCCGCTCCGTCGCCATCCGCGACAAGAAGCTGCGGACGCAGGACGTCTACTCCATCGGCCAGACGCCCCTGAAGTTCCTGGTGCAGGACCGGGTTGACCTTGCCCGCGACGTCAAGGTTCTCGACGTGCGCACGGCACCGTCCGGCATGGTCGAGGTCGAGTTCGAGGACAGTTCGACCCTCGGCGGCACGTCGAAGGTGACGATTATCTTCGATGCGAAGGGCAACGTCCTGAAGCAGTGGATTGTCGTTGACCCGCAGGGCTACGAGACGTCCGTTGCCCTGCAGGACGTCAACGTCGTGCCACGCTAGGAAGCGCCGGATCGGCCCGGAGAGCGGCCGGCGCCCTGCCCCTTGCAAGGGACCGCGCCAGAGGCCAAGTTCGGGGCCCGTTTCCCCTCCGGCCGAATCGCTCGCGGCCGATGAGGCCGAAGGCCGAGGCATGAAGCTCTCCGTCACTACCTGGAACATCAATTCGGTGCGCCTGCGTCTTGATCTCGTGGCGCGCCACGCCGCCGAAGTGCAGCCCGACGTCATCTGCCTGCAGGAGACGAAGTGCCCCAATGACCGTTTTCCGCTGAAGGCGCTGAAGGCGCTCGGCTACGAGCACATCGCCTTCCATGGCCAGAAGGGCTACCACGGTGTCGCCACGCTCTCGCGCCTGCCGTTCTCGGCGACGGAATCGATGAGCTTCTGCGGCAAGGACGACGCCCGCCACCTCGCCGTCACCTTCGGCCCCGGCGCGGGGGCGGCGAGCGGCATCACCATCCATAACTACTACGTGCCGGCCGGCGGCGACATTCCCGACCCGGAGCTCAACCCCCGCTTCGCGCACAAGCTTGCCTTCCTCGACGAGCTGATGCGCTGGAGCGACCGGGCAAGGCCCACCGCCACGCCAAGCATCCTCGTCGGCGACCTCAACATCGCGCCCTACGAGAGCGACGTGTGGAACCACAGGGCGCTGCTCAACGTCGTCAGCCACACACCCGTCGAGACCACGCGCCTGGAGGAATGGCGGCAGGCGGCCGGCTATGTCGACGCCGTCCGCCACCTCACGCCGGAGCCCGAGCCCGTCTTCACCTGGTGGAGCTACCGCTCGCCCGACTGGGCGGCAGCCAACAAGGGCCGGCGGCTCGACCACGTGTGGCTCGCCCCCTCGCTCGTCCCGACCCTGAAAGGCGCCACTGTCAGCAAGGCCGCACGCGGCTGGGAGCGTCCGTCGGACCACGCGCCGGTGACGGTGACGCTGGAACTGTGACCGACACGTGAGGCTCGTGCCTCGCCCTTCCCCCGCGCGGCGGCGGAAGGGATGGCCGGCCGCAGCCGCGCCCGAACGCCTACCGCGTCTTTCGCCGCATGGCGTCGGCGAGCGCCGCGGCCAGAGCCCCCTGGGCGCCGCCCCTGGCCGGCCGGTCGTCGTCGCGCCGCGGGCGCGACGCCTTGTCGGCGCCGGACGCCGGCCCGCGCGGCCCCGACGCCGCGTCGCCGCCGTCCCGGCGCATGGAGAGCGCGATCCGCTTGCGCTTCACGTCCACCTCGAGCACGCGAACCGTGACCACGTCGCCGGGCTTCACCACCTCGTGCGGATCCTTGACGAAGCGGTCGGCGAGCTGAGAGACGTGCACGAGCCCGTCCTGGTGGACGCCGATGTCGACGAAGGCGCCGAAGGCGGCGACGTTTGTCACCGTCCCCTCCAGCACCATGCCGGGCTTGAGGTCCGAGATCTCCTCAACCCCCTCGGCGAAGCTCGCGGTCTTGAACTGCGGGCGCGGATCACGGCCGGGCTTTTCCAGCTCCGCCAGGATGTCGCGCACCGTCGGCAGGCCGAAGCGCTCGTCGACGAAGGCCGCCGGGTCGAGGCTGCGCAGCACGGCGCTGTCGCCCATGAGCGAGCGCACATCGCGCCCGCAGGCGGCGACGATGCGCTTGGCAAGGCCGTAGGCCTCCGGATGTACCGATGAGGCGTCGAGCGGCTCGTCGCCGTCGCGGATGCGCAGGAAGCCGGCGCTCAGCTCGAAGGTGCGCGGGCCGAGGCGCGGGACGGAGAGCAGGTCGCGGCGCGTGCGGAACGGCCCGTGCGCGTTGCGGTGCGCAACGATGGCCTCGGCGAGCGAGGCACTGAGGCCCGAGACGCGGGCGAGCAGCGGCGCCGAAGCCGTGTTGAGGTCGACGCCGACGGCGTTCACCGCATCCTCCACCACCGCATCGAGCGCGCGGGCCAGCTGGTGCTGGTCGACGTCGTGCTGGTATTGCCCGACACCGATGGATTTTGGCTCGATCTTCACGAGCTCGGCGAGCGGGTCCTGCAGGCGCCGGGCGATGGAGACGGCGCCGCGCAGCGACACGTCAAGCTCCGGCAGCTCCGCCGAGGCGATCTCCGATGCCGAGTAGACGGAGGCGCCCGCCTCGCTCACCACCACCTTGATCGGCCGCCTGTCGGCCGGCAGCCTGCCGAGAAGGTCGGCGACCAGCCGGTCGGTCTCGCGGCTCGCCGTGCCGTTGCCGATGGCGATGAGCTCGACCTTGTGCCGGGCGATGAGGGCGGCGAGCTCGGCCTGGGCGCCGGCGACGTCGTTGCGCGGCGGGAAGGGATAGATGGTGGTCGTGTCCACCACCTTGCCGGTTCCGTCGACCACGGCCACCTTCACGCCGGTGCGGATGCCGGGATCAAGGCCCATGGTGGGGCGCGAGCCGGCCGGGGCGGCGAGCAGCAGGTCCTTGAGGTTGCGGGCGAAGATGCGGATCGCCTCCTCCTCCGCCCGCTCCCGCAGGGTCGACAGGAGGTCGACCGACAGGTGCAGCGACAGCTTCACGCGCCAGCACCAGCGCGCCACCTCGGCGAGCCAGCGGTCCGCCTCCCCGCGCTCGGGAGCGATGTCGTAGGCGGCCCAGATCATGCGCTCGACCGGCTTCACCGGCGCAGGATCGTCCGCATCGACCTCGATGTCGACGGTCAGGATTTCCTCGTTGCGGCCGCGCAGCATGGCGAGGGCCCGGTGGCTCGGCGTCGTCGCCCAGCGCTCGGCATGGTCAAAATAGTCGGAGAACTTGGCGCCTTCCTCCTCCTTGCCGGGGACGACCCTGGCATGCACGAAGGCTTTCTCGTGCATGTAGCGGCGCAGACGGCCAACGAGGTCGGCATTCTCGGCGAAGGTCTCGGTCAGGATGTCGCGCGCCCCGTCGAGCGCCGCCTTCACGTCCGGCACCTCTGGCCCGATGAAGCTCTCCGCCAGCGCTGCCGGCACCACGCTGCGGTCGGACAGGATGCGCTCGGCGAGCGGGCCGAGGCCCTTCTCGCGCGCCATCTCGGCGCGGGTGCGACGCTTGGGCTTGAAGGGAAGGTAGAGATCCTCGAGCTCGGCCTTCGTGCCAGCGGCGGCGATGCGGGCGTCGAGCTCGTCGGTGAGCTTGCCCTGCCTGCTGATCTCCTCGCGGATGGCGGCGCGCCTCGCCTCCAGCTCGCGCAGGTAGGTGAGCCGCTCCTCAAGCTTGCGCAGCTGCGCATCGTCGAGGCCGCCCGTCACCTCCTTGCGGTAGCGGGCGATGAATGGAACGGTCGCCCCCTCGTCGATCAGCCGGACAGCGGCGATGACCTGTGCTGGCCGCGCGGAGATGTCGGCTGCAATGACGGAGGCGATGCGTTCCAGAACGTCGGACATGCGGCTTCCATGGATGGTTGGGCGCAGGAGGCGCGACAATAGAAACTCGCCCCCCTCAAGCCAACCTCGCGCGGCGCCACGGGCGCCGCCTCGTCCACATGCGAGGCCGCGCCGGCCTCAGGCGGCCGCCGGCGGCTCGGAGGCCGCCTTGGGCGCCTTGCGGCCGGCCCACCACTCCTCCAGGCGTTGCAGCACCGTGTAGAAGGACGGCACGAAGAGCACCGCGAGGCAGGTGGAGGCCAGCATGCCGCTGAAGACGGCGATGCCGATGGACTTGCGCCCGTTGGCGCCGGCGCCCTCGGCGAGTACAAGCGGCACCACGCCCAGGATGAAGGCAAAGGACGTCATCAGGATGGGCCGGAAGCGCCGGCGCGCCGCCTCCACCGCCGCGTCCACGATCTCCATCCCCTCGGCCCGCTTCTCGCGCGCATACTCGACAATGAGGATCGCGTTCTTGCTTGACAGCGCGATGAGCAGGATAAGGCCGATCTGCGTATAGAGGTTGTTGGCCACGCCGAGCGCAGCGAGGGCGCCTACGGTGCCGAGCAGGGCGAGCGGCACGGCGAGAATCACCGACAGCGGCTGAATCCAGCTCTCGTACTGGCCGGCGAGCACGAAATAGACGAGCAGCACGGCGAGGCCGAAGACGTAGTAGATCTGGTCGCCGACGATCTTCTCCTGATAGGACATGCCGGTCCATTCGTAGCCCATGCCGGCCGGCAGGGTCTCCCGGGCGATGTCCTCCATCAGGGCCATGACCTGGCCGGAGCTGAAGGCGGCGGACTGCATGCCCGTGATCGTCGCCGCGGGATAGAGGTTGTAGAGTGAGACGACCGACGGGCCTTCCACCGGCCGGATGTCGACGAGCGTGCCGAGCGGCACCATCTCGCCGTTCTGCGCCTTGACCTTCAGCCGTTTCACCGCCTCGACCGTCTGACGGTAGGCCCCTTCGGCTTGGGCGTAGATCTGGAACACCTGGCCGAAGCGCGAGAACTGGCCGACATAGGTGGAGCCGATGTAGTTCTCGAGCGCCTGGAACACCTGTCCGACGGTGACGCCGAGCGTCTCGGCCTTGGTGCGGTTGATGTCGATGTGGAACTGCGGCACCGAGGCGCGGAAGCTGCTGAAGGCGGTGCTCACCGCAGACTGGGACTTGGCTTTGTCCACGATATCGTCGGTGACGTTCTGCAGCTTTTCGAAGTCGCCGCTGCCGTCGCGCAGCTGCACCACGAAGCTGAAGCCGCCGGCGTTGCCGATACCCTGGATGGGCGGCGGCGGGATCACCACGGTGGACGCCTCGAGGATGTTCTCCTCGAGGGCCTTGCTGAGACCCGTGTAGATGCCGAGCAGACCCTGCTCGAGGTGGTCCTCGCGCTCCGCCCAGTCCTTCAGAACCACGTAGGCGGCGCCGGCGCTCGGCACGCTGGCGTTGTTCTCGAGGATCGAGATGCCGCTGATGGTGAAGACCTGGTCAACGCCGGGCACGGACGCGACGACCTTCTGCACGTCGTCCAGCACCTTGTTGGTACGCTCCAGCGAGGCGCCGTCGGGCAGCTGCACGTTGACCACCATGTAGCCCTGGTCCTCGATGGGGATGAAGGCGGTGGGCAGGCGCGACATGCCCCAGAAGGCGAGCGCGATCAGGCCGAGCGCGATGACGACCATCACATGGCTGGCCTTCACCATGTGGTGGATGACGCCGGCATACCAGCGCTCGCAGGCATCATAGATCCGGTTGAAGCCGCGGTAGATGAAGTTGCGCTGCTCCGGCGGCGTCGGCGGACGCAGCCACAGGGCGCACTGGGTCGGCTTCAGCGTGAGGGCGTTGATGGCGCTGATGAGAGCGGTTGCGGCGATGACGAGCGCGAACTGCTGGTACATCTGCCCGGTAAGGCCCGGCATGAAGGCCGCCGGCAGGAACACCGACATGAGCACCAGCGTGATGCCGATCACCGGACCGGTCAGCTCGCGCATGGCCTTCACGGCGGCCTCGCGTCCCGACATGCCCTGCGCCATGTGGTGGGCGACACCCTCCACGATGACGATGGCGTCGTCCACCACGATGCCGATGGCGAGCACGATGGCGAAGAGCGTGGAGATGTTGACGGTGAAGCCGAGGGCCGCCATCGCCGCGAAGGCGCCGATGATGGTGACGGGCACCGTCGTTGCCGGCACGAGCATCGCCCGCCAGTCCTGCAGGAACAGCATGATGACGAGCAGCACGAGGACGCCGGCCTCGATCAGCGTCTTGTAGACCTCGTCGATGGAGGCCTCGACGAAGGTGGTGGTGTCGAACGGCACCGAATAGGCGAGGCCCTGTGGGAAGGTCTTGGCCAGCTCGTCCATCTTGGCGCGCACCGCCTCGGCCACCTGGATGGCGTTCGCGCCCGGCAGCAGGAAGATGCCGATGCCGGCGGCCGGCTGGCCCTGCATGGCGAAGGCATAGCTGTAGGACTGGGCGCCGAGCTCAACCCGGCCCACGTCCTTCAGGCGCGTGATGCGCCCGCCATTCTCGCCGTCGACCTTGACGACGATGTTCTCGAAATCCTCGGCCCGCTCGAACCGGCCCGTGACGTTGAGCGTGTACTGGAAGTTCTGGCCCGCGGGCGTCGGCGGCATGCCGATGACGCCGGCCGTCACCTCCTGGCTCTGCTGCTGGACCGCCTGGATCACGTCGCTCGGCGTCAGCCCGAAGGTCTGCAACCGGTCGGGGTTGAGCCAGAGGCGCATGGCATACTGGCCCGCGCCGTAGATGCCGACGCTGCCCACGCCCGGCACGCGCGCCAGCTCGTTCTGCAGGTTGATGACGGCGTAGTTGGCGAGGAACAGGCTGTCGAAGCGCTTGTCCGGCGAGGTCAGCACCACGTACATCAGCACCGACGTGGACTGCTTGCGCACGTTCACGCCCTGCACCTGCACCGACTGCGGCAGCTGCGCGAGCGCCGCCGAGACGCGGTTCTGCACCAGGATCTGCGCCTCGTCCGGATCGGTCCCGATCTCGAAGGTGACGGTGAGGTTGTAGGAGCCATCGCTGCCGCTGGTCGAGTTCATGTAGATCATGCCCTCGACGCCGTTGACCTGCTGCTCGATGGGCAGGGCGATGGTCTGCATCACCGTCTGGGCGCTGGCGCCCGGATAGCGGGCCGACACCGCGACCGTCGGCGGCGTGACGTTGGGATACTGGGAGACGGGCAGGCGCATGAGCGCCACAGCCCCGATCACGACCGTCAGCAGCGCGATGACGTTGGACAGAACCGGCCGCTCGATGAAGAAGCGCGAAAACATGGGGCTGCCTCGGCGTTCGTGGGCGGCGCCCCCGGGGCGGCGCCACGGGTTGCGCAGGTTCAGGACTTGGCGGCGTTGCGGCCGGTCATCTGGGTGTTTTCGGGAGCGACCTTGTTGCCGGGCACGGCCCGCTGGATGCCGACGACAACCACCCGGTCTCCCGCATTCAGACCGCTCTCGACGACACGCAGGCCATCCTCCTGCAGGGCGCCGACGGTGATGGTGCGCTGCTCGACGACGTCGTCGGGACCGACGACGTAGACATAGTTGCCGAGCTGGCTGGAGCCGATGGCGGCATCGTCGACGAGCAGGGCCCTGTCGGTGTGGTGCACGGCCACGCGCACCCGGACGAAGAGGCCCGGAATGAGGGCGAGATTCTTGTTCTCGAAGATGCCCCGCACCGTCAGCGTACCCGTGCCGGGGTCGACCTGCGGCGCGATGTAGTCGATGACGCCCTTGTGCGGATAGCCCTGCTCGGTCTGCAGGCCGATCTCGACCGGCACGTTCCTGAGCTGCTCGGGCGTGCGGCCCTGGGCGGCGAGCGCTTCGTTGATGCGCAGCACCTGCTGCTCGTCGACGTTGAAGTAGACGTAGATCGGGTCGAGCTGGACGATGCTCGCCAGCTTCGTCGGCCCCCCGTAGCCGACGAGGGCGCCCACGTCGACGAGGTGGTTCGTGACGACTCCGTCAAAGGGCGCCACCACCTCCGTATAGCCGAGGTTGATCGTGGCGAGGGCAACGTTCGCCCTGGCCGCGGCGACGTCCGCTGTCGCCTGGTCGAGGTTCGTCTTGGCGTCCTCGACACGGGCCTTGGACGCGAAGTCCTGCTGGCCCAGCCGCGACTGGCGGTCGTACTCGTTCTGGGCGTTGAGCTGGCGAGCGAGAGCGCCTTCGAGGCTGGCCTTCGCCTGTTCGAGCTGCGCCTCGTAGGTGTCGCGCTGAATGGTGAAGAGGCGCTGGCCTTTCTTCACCGCCTGGCCGTCCTTGTAGTCGATGGAGGTGAGGAAGCCCTGCACCCGCGCCTCGAGGTCGACGGCGTTGTAGGCCTTGGTGTTGCCGGTGAGTTCCATGTAGGTGGTCACCGGCCGCTCGACGGGCGTTGCGACGAGAACCTTCGGCGGCGGCGGGGGCACATAGGTGTTCTCCTCGCCACAGGCGGCAAGTCCGGCCGCCATGACGAGAGCCGGCAGGACGCGGCAGCCGTGCCGGCGAATTTTGCGAATCAACCACGCGCCCATGGGCTTTCCCCCCGAGTACCGCAAGCTGTCCGGAGGGCCGAAGCAGGGTTCCGGTGGAATGCCCTCGTCCGCGACAGTCTTCCAACGCCACTACAGGAACAGTGCAACGAAGAGGTTAATCTTCGTCCTCCGGGGCGTCGAGCAAATCGCGCTTGCCCGTGGACAGGGCGCACGCCTTCCGGCATGTAGCCGCGCGTGAGGGAGGATCAGCGGATGCGCGAAACGGTGCTCGTCGGTGTCGACTGGGGGACGACCAACCTCAGGGCCTATGCTTTCGGTGCCGACGGCTCAGTCCGCACCAAGACCCACCGCCCCACCGGCATTACGCGCATGAGCGGGCCCTACGGCGACCTTCTCGAGGAGCTCTGCCGCGAGCTTGGCGCCGGCGCCGATACGCCCGCCCTGCTCTGCGGCATGGTTGGCAGCCGCCAGGGCTGGATCGAAGCGCGCTACATCACCACCCCCTGCACGCTCGACGGCCTCGTGGAAGGGCTGGTGAGCGCGCCGCACGCGCCGCGCCATGTGCTTGTGGTGCCGGGGCTCGACTCGCAGTCGGGCAGCGCGCCCGATGTCATGCGCGGCGAGGAGACACAGCTCCTCGGGCTGATGGAGAGTATCGGCGCGGGCGAGCGGCTGGTGTGCATGCCCGGCACCCACTGCAAGTGGGTGCAGCTCGCCGGCGGGCGCATTCTCGACTTCCGCTCCTACATGACGGGAGAGGCCTTCGCCGCGCTGAAGGACCACACCATCCTCGGACGGCAGATGAGCGAGGGCGCGGCGCACGATGCCGCCGCCTTCGCCAGGGGCGTCGCCATGGCGCAGGAGGCCCGCGGCCGCGGGCCGGGCGCGCTACTCAACCTTCTCTTCGGCGTGCGCACGCTCGGCCTGTTCGACAGGCTCGGCCCCGAGGCCGCGCCGAGCCTGATGTCCGGCCTCATGATCGGCGCCGAGATTGCCGACGCGCTCGGGCCGCAACCGCCGGCCGAGCCCGTCGTTATCGTCGGCAGCGCCGGCCTCGGCGCTCGCTATCGTTACGCGGCGGAGGCGCTCGGCGTGCCGACGGTCGTCGCCGACGAGGACATCGCGACGCGGGGGCTGTGGGCAATCGCGCGGGCGGCGGGGCTGGCGAGCGGCTAAGCTTTCCGCAACGGCTATTGATTCGCTCCCACCGCGGTGGCAGGAGTTGCGGGATGCAGACCTTCTTTGTCCAGATCAAGTGCAAGCTCGGCAAGACCTACGCGGTTGCCCGCGAGCTCGCCGACCGTGAGATCGCCTCGGAGATCTACTCGATCGCCGGCGACTACGACATCATCGCCAAGTTCCACGTGGACCGCGACGTCGACATCGGCCATTTCGTCGCCGAGAAGGTGCAGACGATCGACGATATTGCCGACACCCGCACCATCATCACCTTCAAAGCCTTCTGACGTCAGGCTGCGGCTGCCGCCGCCGCGCGCGAATCCATCGCGCCGAGCCTGGACGCGATGACGGAGACGAGGTGCCGCTGCCGGCGCTGCGAGCAGCGGTTCTGCGCCCGCACCACCGCCATGAGCTCGAGGGCGACCGCCGCATCGAGCTGGCGGATGTGATGGGCGGTGAGCCCGCACGCCCGCATCAGCCCCGCGAGCCGGCGGGCGACCGGCCGCTGCTCCTGCACCGGCAGGTCGGCCAGCGACATGATGATGAGCGCGCCGTGCAGGCGCACCAGACTGTCGGCGTGCTGCGGATCGTGTGGGAGCCAGACGCCGTACGTGTACCGGAGCAGGTCGTAGATGACGGGCACGGCCCTCAGGATCGTGCGTAACTCCCCGTCTCGACCGGGAACGCGCAACTCGTCGTCGGACCAAGTCGGCAGCGACATGGCGCACCCTCCTTCAAGACCCGGCAAGCGTGCGCCCCGATGGTTAACGAAATGTTAACGGCACGGCCGCGCAGCCGTGCCTGACGCTAGGTGCTCACACGTGTGCGAGGCTTGCGAGCGTCGCGCGGGCGCCGTCCCGGTAGAGCCGCTCCAGCGCCCCGCCGACGGCAGCGAGGAAGCGCGAATCACGCAGCAGGTCGGCGCCGAACACTGCCTCGACCCCGGCGAGCGCCCTGGCAATCTCGGCGGGCTCGCCGCCCGCGGAGCGGGCGATGGCCGCGAGATCCGCCGCCAGCGGGTCGCGCACGTCGATCGCGGCGCCCTTCTCATCGGTACCGGTGACGTAGCGCATCCAGGCGGCCACAGCGAGCGCATGCCGGGAGATGTCGGCGCCGGCCGCGAGCCGGTCGCGGATTGTGCCGAGCAGGCGCTGCGGCAGCTTCTGCGAACCGTCCATGGCAATCTGCCAGGTGCGGTGCTTGAGCGCCGGGTTGCGGAAGCGCTCGCGCAGGGAGCGCTTGTAGGCCTCGACGTCGGCGCCCGGCGGGATTGCCAGCGTCACCGTCGTGTCGTCCATGAGGGCGGCAACATAGGAGGCGAGGTTCGCATCCGCCATGGCCTCGGACACCGTCTGGTAGCCGGCGAGATAGCCGAGATAGGCGATGGCCGAATGGCTGCCGTTGAGCAGGCGCAGCTTCATGGCCTCGTAAGGCGCGACATCGGAGACGAGCGTCGCCCCCACCGTCTCCCAGGCCGGGCGGCCGGAGGGGAAATGGTCCTCGATCACCCACTGGCTGAAAGGCTCCGTCATCACCGGCCAGGCGTCGGCGACGCCGAGCCGTGCCCTGACGGCGGCGCGGTCCTCGTCGGTCGTCGCCGGCACGATGCGGTCCACCATGCTGTCGGGGCATGCGATCGTGTCGCGCACGAAGACGCCGAGATCAGGCGAGACAAGTTCCGCGAAGCGGGCGAGGATGCGGTGCAACGTCTGGCCGTTCGACGGCAGGTTGTCGCACGAGAGCACGGTGAAAGGCTCAAGGCCGAGGCTGCGGCGGCGGGCGATGGCCGCCGCCAGGAAGCCGATGGCCGAGCGCGGCCGGTTCAGATTGGCCAGATCATGCACCACATCGGGGTGCCTCTCGTCCAGCCGCCCGGTCGCCGGGTCGTGGCAGTAGCCCTTCTCCGTCACCGTGAGGGTGACGACCTTCACGTCCGGGTGGCAGAGGCGCTCGACGAGCGCGGCCGGGTCCTCTGGCGCCACCACGACCTCGCGGATCGCGCCGATGACGGCGAGCCGCTCTCCCTCGCCCGAACGCACCGCGAGGGTGTAGAGCCCGTCCTGGGGCTTGAGCGCATCGCGCGTATCGGGGCTGCGCAGGCTGGCCCCGACAATGCCCCACCGGAGGTCGCCGGCGGCGAGAACAGCGTCCGTGTAGGCGGCCTGGTGAGCGCGGTGGAAGGCGCCGATGCCGAGGTGGACGATGCCGGTCCGCATCGCCTTGCGGTCATAGGCCGGACGGGCCACGTCGGGCGGCAAGTCGGCAAGGCGCGCGGTGTTGAGGCGGGCCGTCGTCACAGCTTGTAGGCCTCCTTGGCCAGACGGTAGGCAAGATCGTAGGCGAGCTCGAATGCCTCATCCTCGTCGAGGCGGTGGGTGACCACGAGCTCGGCCAGGAAGGCGCAGTCGACACGCCGCGCCACGTCGTGGCGGGCGGGGATCGACGGGAAGGCGCGCGTATCGTCGTTGAAGCCGACCGTGTTGTAGAAGCCGGCCGTCTCCGTGACGAGCTCGCGGTAGCGGCGCATGCCCTCCGGGCTGTCGAAGAACCACCAGGCCGGGCCGAGCTTGAGGCACGGATAGTGGCCGGCGAGCGGGGCAAGCTCGCGCGAATAGGTGGTCTCGTCGAGGGTGAAGAGGATGACGGTGAGGTCGCGCTCGTTGCCGAAGCGGTCGAGCAGCGGCTTCAGGGCGTGGACATAGTCTGTCGCGGCCGGGATGTCGGCGCCCATGTCGCGGCCGAAGCGGGCGAAGAGCCCGGCGTTGTGGTTGCGCACGGAGCCGGGATGGATCTGCATGACGAGCCCGTCCTCGAGGCTCATCGCCGCCATCTCGGTGAGCATCTGGGCGCGGAAGAGCTCCGCATCCTCGCGGGTGACAGTGCCTTGCATGATGCGGCTGTAGAGCGCCTCGGCCTCCACGGGCGACAGGTCCGCCGTGCGGGCGCTCGGGTGGCCGTGGTCGGTGGAGGTGGCGCCCATCTCCTTGAAGAAGGCGCGGCGCTTGCGATGCGCCTCCAGATAGCCGGCGAAGGTGGAGACGTCGCAGCCTGTGATCTCGCCGAGGGCCTCGACATTGGCCTTGAAGCCGTCGAACTCCGGGTCGACCACCGGATCCGGCCGGTAGGCGGTGATGACGCGCCCCTTCCAGCCGCTCTCGCGGATCGCCTTGTGGTGGATCAGCGGGTCGAGCGGGCTCTCGGTGGTGGCGATGACCTCGATGTTGAAGCGCTCGAACAGCGCCCGCGGCCGGTAGGCGGGCTCTGCCAGCCGCTCCGCAATGCGGTCGTAGTAGAGATCCGCCGTCTCGGCCGAGAGCCGCACGTCGAGGTCGAAGAGGGTGGCGAAGGCGTGGTCGAGCCACATGCGGGTGGGCGTGCCGCGGAAGAGGTGGTAGCGCTCGGCGAAGCGGCGCCAGATCTTGCGCCCGTCGGTCTCGACCGCGCTGCCGTCCTTTGTCGGGATGCCAAGCTCCTCGAGCCGCACACCCTGGCTGTAGAGCATGCGGAAGATGTAGTGGTCGGGCACGACGAAGAGGCGGGCCGGATCCGGGAAGGGCTCGTTCTCGGCATACCAGCGCGGGTCGGTGTGGCCGTGCGGGGAGATGATCGGCAGATCCTTTACATGGGCATAGAGCCGTCGCGCCACGGCGCGCGCGGACGGATCGGCGGGAAAGAGGCGGTCCTCGTGGATGAGCGGCAGACGGCCCTCGCGCATCGGCACTTCCTTTCCTGCTGGAGGCCTGAGGCCTTCGTGAAAAGCGCCCCCCGGTGCGACGCCGCGCGCCGCGGGCGAAACCTACCCAGCTGCGCAGCCACTGTGAACTGCTTTCTCGGCGCCGATTGAAACGATTTAGGAATGGCGTGTCCCAGAAATAGCGCGCCCCGCCCGGCCCGGCAACCCGCGGCCGCAGCGGGAGCGAGCCCGGCCGCCGCCGCCGGCGTCAGCGCAGGCCGAGCGCGCGGTTGCGGGCGTTGTCGATGTGGGCCGAGAGGGCGGCCACGGCCTTCTGCGGGTCGCGCGTCTCCATGGCGGCGATGATGCCGAGATGCTCGCGCATCACGGGGGCCACAAGGCCGTCGATCCGCACCAGCTCCTGCCGGATGAGCCGGATCTTGATGGAATTGACGCGATAGGCCTTGGCGATGATCTCGTTGCCGAGCGCGTCGATCAGCATGTCGTGGAAGCCCCAGTCGACCGCCTGGCCCTCGGCCACGATCTCGGGCGTGTCGCCCTGCGCCTCCGCCCTCGCCAGCACCTCCTCGTGCTGGCGCCGCACGGCGGCGAGCGTCTCGTCGGACGCCGTCTGCACGAACTGCTCCATGGCACCGCGCTCCATAAAGAGGCGGAACTGGAACGCATCGCGGATGAGGTTGAGATCGATGTGGGCAACCTGCATGCCGCGCTGCGGCACCGTCTTGATGAGGCCCTCCGCCTCGAGGCGCGGGATGAGCTCGCGGATGGCGCCGAGCGGCAGGTCCGTCAGGGCCACGAGCTCGCGCTGGGAGATGAACTGGCCCGGACGCACGTTGCGGGCGAGCAGGTGCTGCGTGAAGCTGTCGTAGGCCTTCTCGCGCAGCTTGAGAGGGGCACCGTCATCCGCTGGCCGCTCCATCTCGTCCTCCTCCTGGTTTCCGGGCGGTGGCCCTGCCCCCATAAGGCCACGGACGGCATCGGCCAAGGCCCCCCGGACGACCGAGCCCGGCAGGGGTGATGCCACGCCGTCGGGCAGACGCCCCACGCGGGCAGGAATCGTCGCGGCACGGGCTGTCGGCCAGCTTGACCGGCTGACATGTTAGCTGGTTGTTTTTTGTTTGCAAGGATTCCGCCGCTTCGGCAATATGCGCACGATCGCGCCCGGAAAGGGCGCTCAAGAAGAGTCTCGGGAGGATCTCACCATGGCATTTTCGCTGAGCCGCCGGCTCGTCCTCGGCCTTGCCCTTTCCGGTGCGCTCGCCGCCGGCCAGGCATTCGCCGCCGATCCGATCAAGCTGCGCATCTCCACGCCCGCCGTCGATTCCGACTGGCACGCCAAGATGCTGCCCGTCTTCAAGGAGGAGCTCGAGAAGCGCGCGCCCGGCCAGTTCGACGTGGAGATCCATCTCAACGCCACGCTCTTCAAGCAGGGCGCCGAGCCGGCGGCGATGCAGCGCGGCAACCTCGAGATGGCGATGATCTCGGCCTTCGACATCGCCAAGCAGATACCCGAGTGGTCCATCTTCACGGCGGGCTACCTGATCCGCGACCCCGAGCATCAGCAGAAGGTCTTTGCGAGCGACATCGGCCAGGAGATGTACAAGCTCGTCGAGGACAAGATGGGCATCAAGATCCTCGCCGTGGGCTACCTCGGCACGCGCCAGCTCAACCTGCGCGGCGACAGGGAGGTGAAGACCCCGGCCGATCTCGCCGGCGTCAAGCTGCGCATGCCGAGCTCAGACACCTGGCTGTTCCTGGGCAAGGCGCTCGGCGCCAACCCGCTGCCGCTCGCCTTCGGCGAGATCTACACCGCGCTGCAGACCGGTGCCATCGACGGCCAGGACAACCCGCTGCCGACCGTGCGCGCGGCAAAGTTCTACGAGGTGACGAACCAGATCGTCCTCACCGACCATCTCGTGGACGCCATCTTCCTCTCGCTCGCCGGCTCCACCTGGAACAAGCTTGACGACAAGCAGAAGCAGGCCGTGCTTGAGGCTGCCCAGGCAGCCGTCGCCTTCAACAACGAGGGCCGCATCAACGAGGAGCGCCAGCTCGCCGCCGATTTTGCGCAGATGGGCCTCAAGGTCTACCGGCCCGACGTCGAGGCGTTCCGCGCCCATGTGCAGAAGGCCTATCTCGAGTCGGACCTCTCCAAGACCTGGCCCAAGGGCATGGTCGAGCGCATCAACGCGGTGAAGTAACCACCGCTCCCCTCTGTCACCGGACGCGCCGGGCGCGTCCGGTTTTCCGTCTCCAGCACCATCAAGGTTTGCCGATGCAGTCCGTGCGCTCGGGCCTGCGCTTCCTCGCCGATCTGGTGGGGGCGCTGCTCCTGGCGGCGATGTTCGCCGCCTTCCTCGTCCAGGTGTTCGCACGCTACGTCCTCAACGATCCCATCAGCTGGACGCAGGAGTTCGTGCTCATCGTCTATATCTGGATCGTCTTCTGGGGCGGAGCCTTCCTCGTGCGGGAGCGCGATCACATTACTTTCGACATGATCTTCGAGGGGCTGGCCCTGCCCGCGCGCCGCATCCTCGCTGTGGTCCTCACCGGGCTCATCGGCATTGCGTTCCTCGCTGCCCTGCCCGGCACAGTCGACTACATCGCCTTCATGGCGATCGAGAAGAGCCCGATCATGCGGGTTCCCTTCGACATCCTCTACTCCATCTTCGGCGTCTTCATGGTCGCCGTCGTCGCCATGGCTGGGCTGCGCATCAAGCGGCTCGCCGGGCGCCGCTGGCAGGAAGAGCTCGCCCGGAACGCCGGAGAAGAGCCGTGAGCACCGTCTTCATCTTCACGCTCGTCGCCTTCTTCGGCCTCGCCGTCCTCGGCATGCCGGTGGCCTTCGCCATGTTCGTGGCCTCCATCGCCTATCTTTTCGCGACCGGGCGCGACATCGGCCTGTTCGGCGAGCAGATCCTCAACGGGCTCTATGATTCCTTCGTGCTGCTGGCGGTGCCTTTGTTCATCCTGGCTGCGAACATCATGAACGCCAGCGGCGTCTCGGACCGCCTGTTCAACTTCTGCCAGGTGCTCGTCGGTCGCTTCCGCGGCGGCCTCGCGCAGGTCGACATCCTCGTCAGCATCATCTTCTCCGGCATGTCCGGTTCGGCCATCGCCGATGCGGCAGGTCCCGGCAAGCTCGTGACGCAGATGATGATCCGGCAGGGCAAGATCCCGCCCGGCTTCGCCGCGGCCGTCGCGGCCTCCTCCGCCACCATCGGGCCCATCATCCCTCCGTCGATCCCGATGGTGATCTATGCCGTCGTGTCCGACACCTCGGTGGGCTATCTCTTCCTCGGCGGCATCATTCCCGGCCTCATCATGGGCCTCGCCCAGATGGGCCTCGTCGGCTTCGTAGCCCGCCGGCGCAACTTCCCCCGCGGCGAGGGCATTCCGCTCAGCGAGCTGCCGCGCACCACGACCCAGGCCGTGCCAGCCCTGCTGATGCCGGTCATTCTTCTCTACTGCATCTACGGGGGCGCGACGACGCCGACCGAGGCCGCTGCCATCGCCGCCGCCTACGCCCTTGGGCTTGCGGTGTTCTACTATCGCGACTTCTCGCTGCGCACCGGCTTCGCCGTCTTCACGGAATCGGCCAGGGCGACGAGCGTGGTGGCGCTGCTCATCGCCGGTGCGCTGATCTTCAACTACATCGTCGCCTCGGAGCGCCTGCCCGAGCAGGTGGCGAGCCTGTTGCACGGCATCGAGATGTCGCCGCTGACGTTCCTCTTGCTCGTCAACCTGCTCTTCCTCGCTCTCGGCTGCCTCTTCGACGCCACCACGATGCTGCTCGTGCTGGTGCCACTCTTCCTGCCCGCGGCGAGGGAGCTCGGCATCGACCTTGTGCATTTCGGCGTCGTCGTGGTCGTCAACATCATGATCGGGCTGATCACGCCGCCCTACGGCGTCCTGCTGTTCATCATGAGCGGACTGACGGGCATCCCCCTGCGCGATATCATCCGGGAGATCTGGGCCTTCATCGCGATCCTGGTCGCTGCCCTGGCGCTGATGATCCTCGTGCCGGATGTTGTACTGTGGCTGCCGCGCCAGTTCGGCTACAACGGCTAGGGAGGACCTCCATGAGCCTGGCGACACGCACGCTTGGACGCAGCAACCTCACCGTCACCGTCCTCGGCTTCGGCACCGCGCCGCTCGGCGATCTCTATGCGCGGCTCGACGACGCCACGGCCATCGCCACCGTCGAAGCCGCCCTTGCCGCCGGCATCACGCTGCTCGACACCTCGCCGCACTACGGCAACGGCCTTGCCGAGCACCGTTGCGGCACGGCGCTGCGCCGCCACCGGCGCGACGGCCTCGTCCTGTCGACGAAGGTCGGGCGGGTGATGGATCCGCGCCAGCCGCCTGCGGCGCCGGCAAGGAGCGATGTGGCAGCACCCGGCTTTGCCGGCGGCCTGCCGCACAGGGCCTCCTTCGACTACTCCTACGATGGCGCCATGCGCTCCTTCGAGCAGTCGCTGCTGCGCCTCGGCACGGACCGCATCGACGTTCTGCTCATCCACGATGTCGATGTCTGGACCCACGGGCCGGACGCCATCGAGGCCCGCTTCAGGGAGGCGATGGACGGCGCCTACCGCGCCCTCGCCGACCTGCGTGACCAGAAGGTCATCAAGGCCATCGGCGTCGGCATCAACGAGGCCGACATGTGCGAACGCTTCGCCCGCGCCGGCGATTTCGACTGCATGCTGCTGGCGGGGCGCTATTCCCTGCTGGAGCAGCCGGCGCTCGAGAGCTTCCTGCCGCTGGCCCAGGAGAAGAACATCGGCGTCATGCTGGGCGGCGTGTTCAACTCCGGCATCCTCGCCACCGGCGCGGTGCCGGGGGCCCGCTACAACTATGCCCCCGCGCCCGACCACATCATGGACAAGGTGCGCCGCATCGAGGCCGTGTGCCGGGCGCATTCCGTCCCCCTCGCCCATGCGGCCCTGCACTTCGCGCTGGGGCATCCGGCCGTCGCGAGCCTCGTGCTCGGCGGCGTCACGCCGGAGGAGGTGAGCCGCAACGTCGCCGCCATTTCCGCCGCACCGCCGGCGGCGCTGTGGAGCGACCTCAAGAGCGAGGGCCTGCTTGCCCCCGACGCCCCGACGCCCGCCTGACTGCCGATGCCGGAGCCGACACCATGATGCTCAAAGGCCTCGATCCGCTTCTGACGCCCGACCTGCTCTGGGTGCTTGCCGCCATGGGTCACGGCGACGACCTCGCCCTCGTCGATGCCAATTTCCCGGCCGAGACCGTGGCGCGCCGCACCACCTCGGGCAGGCTCGTGCGCATGCCCGGCCTCACGATGGCGTGTGCCGCGGAAGCGGTGCTGTCGCTGCTGCCCATCGACACCTTCGTCGACGACCCCGTGCGGCGCATGGAGGTGGTGGGCGATGCTGTCACGCTGCCGCCGATACAGCAGGAGGTGCAGCAGGTCATAGACCGGGCGGCCGGCCGGGCGCTGCCCCTCGCCGGCATCGAGCGCTATGCCTTCTACGAGGCGGCGAGCAGGGCCTTTGCCGTCGTGCAGGTGGGCGACATGCGCCCCTACGGCTGCTTCCTCATCCGCAAGGGTGTTGTGCTGGCGGAGTAACGCGGGCCGGGGGAGCGGCCGCTTCCCGGGCTCGCATCGGTCGCAAGCGCGTAGTATAAAACGTTTCAAATAATCCCATCAGAGGCCGCTCGGCCCGCCCGGAAACACGCCCATGGATCGTCCCGTCACGCCCCGCACCCTTCGCCTCAACGCCGCAGACAATGTCATCGTCGCCGTCGACGCGCTCGAGCCCGGCACCTCCGTGGAGGGAGTCACGGCCACGCAGCGCGTGCCGCGCGGCCACAAGCTGGCGGTGGCGCCGGTGGCCCAGGGCGAGCCCATCATCAAGTTCGGCCAGATCATCGGCTTCGCGTCAAAGCCCATCGCCCCTGGCGAGTGGGTGCATGAGCATAATGTCGAGATGCACGACTTCGCCCGCGACTACCGCTTCGCTGAGGCGGCGCGGGAGGAGGAGATCCTGCCCCTCGAGCAGAGGGCGACCTTCCAGGGCTTCCGGCGCGCCAACGGCAAGGTTGGCACGCGCAACTACATCGGCATTCTCACCTCGGTGAACTGCTCGGCGACGGTCGCGCGCTTCATGGCCGAGGAAATCCGCCGCTCCGGCATCCTCGAGGACTATCCCAACGTCGACGGCGTCATTCCCCTCGTGCACGGCGGCGGCTGCGCCCTCGACGTCAAGGGCGAGGGGTACGAGGTCCTCAAGCGCACCCAGTGGGGCTATGCGACCAATCCCAACATGGCGGCGGTCGTCATGGTGGGCCTTGGCTGCGAAGGCTTCCAGATCGCGCGCTGGAAGGAGATGTACGGCATCGAGGAGAGCGACACCTTCCGCTCCTTTACCATTCAGGAGGTCGGCGGCACGAAGAAGACGGTGGAGGCCGGCGCCGCGGCCATCCGCGACATGCTGCCCATCGCCAACCGGGCGCGGCGCGAGACGGTGCCGGCATCCGAGCTGGTGCTCGCCCTGCAGTGCGGCGGATCGGACGGCTATTCCGGCATCACGGCCAACCCGGCCCTCGGCGCCGCGGCCGACCTGCTCGTCCGGCACGGCGGCACGGCCATCCTCTCCGAGACGCCGGAGATCTATGGCGCCGAGCACCTGCTGACACGCCGCGCCGCCACGCGCGAGATCGGCGAGAAGCTGGTCGAGCTCATCAAGTGGTGGGAGGACTACACCGCCCGCAACAAGATGGAGATGAACAACAACCCCTCGCCGGGCAACAAGGCAGGCGGCCTGACGACCATTCTCGAGAAGTCGCTCGGCGCCGCGGCCAAGGGTGGCACCACCACGATGACGGGCGTCTACCGCTATGCCGAGCCGGTCACGGCCAAGGGCTTCGTCTTCATGGACACGCCCGGCTACGACCCGGTCTCGGCGACGGGCCAGGTCGCCGGCGGCGCCAACATCCTTGCCTTCACAACCGGCCGCGGTTCGGCCTACGGCTGCAAGCCCACGCCGTCGATCAAGCTCGCCACCAACACCGAGATGTACCAGCGCATGATCGACGACATGGACATCAACTGCGGCGACGTGCTCGACGGTGTCTCCATCGAGGAAAAGGGCCGCGAGATCTTCGAGAAACTGCTGCGCGTCGCCTCGGGCGAGCGCTCCAAGTCCGAGCTGCTCGGCTACGGCGACGCCGAATTCGTGCCGTGGCAGATCGGCGCGACGATGTAACGGCGCCGCCGGGAGCTCCGCGTAGCATACGCGTGCCCCCGGCCTGACAGGGGTGTTCCCGGCTGTCTCGACGAAACGGGTCCGCTCGCGCTAAACCGCGCTCGCTCTTCTTTTCGGCTCTGCGTGAGGCACCGTGACCGACCGGCCCCGTTCCGTGCTCTTCCTCGTCACCGAGGACTGGTTCTTCGCATCCCATTTCCTCCCCATGGCGCGGGCCGCGCGTGAGATGGGCCTGTCCGTGACGGTGGTGGCACGGGTGCGTGCGCACCGGGAGGTGATCGAGGCGACCGGCGCCCGCGTGGTGGCGCTCGAGGCGGACCGGCGCAGTATGAATCCGCTTGCCATCCTGCGCACCGTCGCCGCCATGCGCCGCGTGCTCGCACAAGAGCGCCCGGACATCGTGCACGCCATCGCCCTGCGCTCCATCGTGCTCGGCGGCCTTGCGGCGCGCCTCGCCGGCATCGGCCGGCGCGTCTACGCCCTCACGGGCCTCGGCTTTCTCGGCGCCCGCCGCGACGCCGCGGCGCGGGCGGCACGGGCGGGGCTGCGCCTCGTCATCCGCGGCGCGCTCGAAAGCCGTGGCACGCACTATCTCTTCGAGAACGACGACGACCCGCGCCTTGTCGGACTCGATCCGCACGCGCCGAACGTGACCATCGTCGGCGGCGCCGGTGTCGATCCGGAGGACTATCCCGTGGCGCCGCTGCCGCCGCAGCCGCCGCTGAAGGTGGCGGTCGTGGCGCGCATGCTGTGGTCGAAGGGCATCGACCTTGCGGTGGAGGCGGTCCGCCGCGCCCGTGCGGACGGCGTTGCGGTGGAGCTCTCGCTCTTCGGCGCGCCGGACCCGGCCAACCCCAAGGCAGTGCCGGAGGCGACCCTGAGACAGTGGTCTGAGGAGCCCGGCATCGCCTGGCGCGGCCCGACGCGCGACATCGCCGGGGTCTGGCGCGAGCATCACGTCGCCTGCCTGCCCTCGCGCGGCGGCGAGGGCCTGCCACGGACCCTGCTTGAAGGGGCGGCGAGCGGCCGCGCCATCCTGACGACGGACGTGCCCGGCTGCCGTACGCTGGTGCGCGACGGCATCGAGGGCCTCGTGGTGGCGCCCGACGATGCGGCGGCGCTCGCCGGTGCCATCGCCCGGCTCGCAGCCGAGCCGCAGCGCGTCGCCGCCATGGGCGCCGCAGCGCGCGCCCGTGTGCTCGAGGGCTTCACGGAACGCCACGTGATGGAACGGCTCAAGGCGCTCTACCGCCGCATGCTCGCCGAGGGGCCATGACACCGCTCGCCCACGACAAGGCGGCTTTCGTCCGCGCCCATACCCGGCTCCTGCCCGTGCCCCACGCTCCGGAAATCGTGTTGCACGTGGCGGACGAGGCAACCGCCCTGTGGGAGAAGACCGAGGAGGAACTCGGCGCCATGGGCCTGCCGCCGCCCTTCTGGGCCTTCGCCTGGGCTGGCGGACAGGCGCTGGCGCGTTACGTCCTCGATCATCCTGCCGTCGTCACCGGGCAGCGCGTGCTCGATTTCGCCTCCGGCTCCGGGCTCGTGGCCGTCGCCGCCGCGCGGGCCGGCGCGGCACGGGTGGAGGCCTGCGACATCGACGCCTTCGCTGCGGCGGCCATTGCCGTCAACGCCGAGGCGAACGGCGTCGCGCTCACCGTCCGCCAGGAGGATCTCGTCGGCGTCGACGAGGGGTGGGACTGCGTGCTCGCCGGCGACATCTGCTACGAGCGTGACCTCGCGGCCGCCGTCACCGACTGGCTGTCGCGCCTCGCCGCCCGCGGCGCCACGGTGCTGATCGGCGACCCCGGCCGCAGCTATCTGGCGCGCGAGCGGCTCGAGCCTATCGCCACCTACGAGGTGCCGGTAACAAGGGCGCTGGAGGACAACGAGATCAAGAGGACGAGCGTCTGGGTCTTCCGCAGCGTCTGAATCACCGCGCGAGCCGTTCCAACGCCTCGCGATGCAGCTCGGCGCTCGCGGGCGAGAAGCAGCAGAAGATGACGTGCTCCACGACGACCTCCGGCAGGCACGCGAGCACAGTGCCGACCGCGATCGGTGCCGCCTTCTCCGGCGGAAAGCCGTAGATGCCGGTGGAGATGGCGGGAAAGGCGATGCGCGCGAGCCGGTGCGCATGGGCGAGGGCGAGCGCATTGCCATAGCAGGCGGCGAGCAGCCTCTCCTCGCCCTCGCCGCCGCCGCGCCAGACCGGACCGACCGTGTGGATGACATGGGCGGCGGGCAGCCTGTAGCCGCGCGTGATCTTCGCCTCTCCAGTCTCGCAGCCGCCGAGCGTGCGGCATTCGGCCAGAAGCTCCGGCCCCGCGGCACGGTGGATCGCCCCGTCGACGCCGCCACCGCCGAGCAGCGTCCGATTGGCGGCGTTGACCACGGCATCGACAGCAAGGCCCGTGATGTCCCCCACCACGATCTCGACGGTGCCGCCGGGAACTGCGGCAAGATGCGGCCAGTCGCTCATGGCCGGTCCCCTCCCGCTTCGTCAGGCGAATTCGCGGCGCAGGTCGAGCGTCGACCGCACGCCGACGGCATCATAGTTCTCCTTGAGCCATTTGCGAGCCGCCTGTCGGCCGAAGTCGGCGAGGCGCTGCAGGAGGCTCCAGTCCGCCGACAGGCGCGAGGCGGCCGTCACGCGCTTCATCAGCAGGTCGGCGTCAATGCGGTGCATGAGCACCCGCTTGTACTCGTCCTTCGACAGCTTGCCCTCGTCGATGAGGCGGGTGACAAAGTCAATGGCGCGCATCTCGCGCAGCAGCGTGGCGTTGAAGGTGATCTCGGTCAGGCGGTTCTGGATCTCGCGGGCCGTGCGCGGCGTCTCCTCCCGCTCGATGGGGTTGATCTGCACGAGCAGCACATCGTCGCTCACCGTGCGGTAGAACAGCGGGAAAAGCGCGGGATTGCCCATGTAGCCGCCATCCCAGTAGGGCACGCCGTCGATCTCGACCGCCTGGAAGACCATGGGCAGGCAGGCCGAGGCCATGATGTGGTCGGCCGTCAGCTCCGGACGCTCGAAGACCTTGATCTTGCCCGTGCGCACGTTGGTCGCGGCGATGAAGAGCGAGACCGAGTTGCAGGCACGCACCTTCTCGAAGTCGATCAGCTCCTCGATGAGGTCGCGCAGGGGGTTGATGTTGAGCGGGTTGAAGTCGTAGGGGCTGGCGAAGCGCGACACCATGTCGAACCACAGCAGGCCGGGCGGCTCGTCACCCCCGCCCCAGATGCCGAGCATCCGGTCGACCAGCGAGCGCTGCAGCGGCGGCAGGGCCGCATCGCGGCTGACGCGACGCCAGAAGGTCTCGAGGTGGCGCCGGGCGCCCTCGATGCCGCCCTCGATAAAGCCCTGGGTCATCACGACGGCGTTCATGGCGCCGGCGCTCGTGCCCGACATCGCCTCGATGGCAAGGCGCCCGTCCTCGAGCAGCGCGTCCAGGACGCCCCAGGTGAAGGCACCGTGGGCGCCGCCGCCCTGCAGGGCAAGGCAGATCCCCTTCTCCGCCTTGGGACCGGCGATGCCGGGCAGGCCGCCCGCCGGCCCCTCGGCGCGCTTGCGGGCGCGGCCGCTCATTCGGCTGTCCAGCCACCGTCGATGGTGGCGAGCGCACCGGTGATGGAGCGCGCGGCGTCCGAGGCAAGGAAGACGGCATAGGCCGCCACCTCGTCCACCGTCACGAACTCCTTCGTCGGCTGGCTGGCGAGCAGCACCTTCTCCTTCACCTCGGCCTCGCTGATGCCGCGGGCCTTCGCCGTGTCGGGGATCTGCTTCTCGACGAGCGGTGTCCAGACGTAGCCGGGGCAGATGGCGTTCACCGTGATGCCGTAGGTCGCAACCTCGAGGGCGACGGTCTTGGTCAGGCCGGCGATGCCGTGCTTGGCCGCCACATAGGCCGACTTGAAGGGCGAGGCGACGAGGGCATGGGCCGAGGCGGTGTTGATGATACGGCCCCAGCGGCGCGCCTTCATGCCCGGAACCGCTGCCCGGATGGCATGGAAGGCGGAGGAAAGGTTGATCGCGATGATCTGGTCCCACTTCTCGATCGGGAATTCCTCGACCGGCGCGACGTGCTGGATGCCCGCGTTGTTGACGAGCACGTCGACGGAACCGAAGGCCTTCTCGGCATCGGCGATCATCTGGGCAATCTCCGCCGGCTTCGTCATGTCAGCGCCGGAATAGACCGCCTTGACGCCGAACTCGCGCTCGATCATCGCCCGCTCCCGTTCGATGGCGGCGGGCTCGCCGAACCCGTTGATGACGACGTTGGCGCCCTCGGCGGCGAGGGCCCGGGCGATGGCGAGCCCGATGCCGCTCGTTGAACCCGTGACGACGGCGGTGCGCGATTTCAGCGACATGTGCTGCTCCCGAAATGCTGTTGTGGCTGACGGTTCTGGATGCGGCGAAGCACGCTCCCCCAAGGCCTTCGCGACGAAGCGTCGCCGCGGGTGGGCAACCGGAAGGGCACAGCCTATCTATGTTGCGACGCAGTGCAAAGCCACGTTGCGTAGGGTCTGGCCGCCTGCCGCCCTCGGCCGCGGTCGTGTCTGCGAGGGCCAGGCCCGGAACGGTGCCTCGTTGGACATGTAACGCTATACTGTTCGCGCGCAGGCAGCGCCGGGCCGGATGCCGGCGACGGCGGACCACGACGGAAACAGACGGCGACGCGATGCACGAGATCGAAGCGGGCCACCACCACCATCACCACGAGGGCGGCAGCTGTGCCCACGCTGCCGCTCGGCTGAGGGAAGCGCCTGCTGCCCTCGATGCAGCCGAGGCCGCCTGCCGCGAGCGCGGCCAGCGGCTGACGCCGATCCGCCGCGCCGTGCTTGAGGCGCTCTATGCCACGCACCGGCCGCTCGGCGCCTACGACCTCGCCGAGGCCCTGACCCGCCAGGATGAGCGGCGCGTGGCGCCCATCACCATCTACCGCGCCCTCGACTTCCTTCTTGAACAGGGCTTCGTGCACAAGCTCGAGACGAAGAACGCCTTCGTCGCCTGCCCGCACCGGCATGAGCCGGGCGAGCTCGTCGTCTTCCTCATCTGCGAAACCTGCGGCGGTGTCGACGAGGCGTCCTCGCCCGAGGTTGGCTCCGCCCTGCGGCAGGTGCTGACGGGCGCCGCCTTCAAGCCGCGCGCCCAGGTCGTCGAGATCGCCGGCACCTGTGCCCATTGCCGCACCGGCGCAAAAGCCGAAAGTCAAGCCTTGACCTGACGGCGCGAGAGGCGCAGCAAGACTGACGATCGTCCAAACGAGCGTTCCGAGCCGATCACATGACAGCAGACATCACCCATCTGCCGGGCACCGAGGCGCTGGCGCCCGCTCCTGCAGGCGCTGGTGCGCGGCACCGCACAGTCGGCGTCAAGGTCGGTTCCGTCGTGGTCGGCGGCGGAGCGCCCATCGTCGTCCAGTCGATGACGAACACGGACACCGCCGACGTGGACGCGACAGTGCGGCAGGTGGCCGCGCTGGCGCGGGCGGGCTCGGAGCTCGTGCGCGTCACGGTCGACCGGGCCGAAGCAGCGGCGGCGGTGCCGCACATTCGCGACAAACTGGCGCGCATGGGCATCACCGTTCCCATCGTGGGCGACTTCCACTTCATCGGCCACAAGCTGCTCGCCGAACATCCGGCCTGCGCCGAGGCGCTGGACAAGTACCGCATCAACCCCGGCAATGTCGGCTTCAAGGAAAAGAAGGACCGGCAGTTCGGCATGATCGTCGAGACGGCGATCCGCTGGGGCAAGCCCGTGCGCATCGGCGCCAACTGGGGCTCGCTCGACCAGGAGCTGCTAACGCACCTCATGGACATCAATGCACGCTCGTCCCGGCCCGTCGATGCACGCGCCGTGACCCGCGAGGCGCTGGTGCGCTCGGCCCTGCTCTCGGCGGCCCGGGCGGAGGAGATCGGCCTCGGCCGCGACAAGATCATCCTCTCCGCCAAGGTCTCGTCGGTGCAGGATCTCATCGCCGTCTACCGGGACCTCGCCGCGCGGTCCGACTATGCGCTGCACCTCGGCCTCACCGAGGCCGGTATGGGCTCCAAGGGCATCGTGGCCTCCGCGGCTGCCATCGGCATCCTCCTGCAGGAGGGCATCGGCGACACGATCCGCTTCTCGCTGACGCCCGAGCCTGGCGGCGACCGGACGCTCGAAGTCAAGGCGGCCCAGGAGCTTCTGCAGACCATGGGCTTCCGCACGTTCGTGCCGCTCGTCGCCGCCTGCCCGGGCTGCGGGCGCACCACCTCCACCGTGTTTCAGGAACTGGCCCGCGACATCCAGGACTGGATTTCGGCCTCCATGCCCGAGTGGCGGACGCGCTATCCCGGCGTCGAGACGCTCAACGTCGCGGTCATGGGCTGCATCGTCAACGGCCCCGGCGAATCGAAGCATGCCGACATCGGCATCTCGCTGCCCGGCACCGGGGAAATGCCGGCCGCCCCGGTCTTCATCGACGGACAGAAGGCCACGACCTTGCGTGGGCCCACCATTGCGGCGGACTTCAAGACGATCGTGGCCGACTACATCGAAAGGCGTTTCGGCCAGCGCCTGTCGAAGGCTGCCGAATAGTCCGGCGCTTCACCGTTCCGCAATTCGCCCTTTCCGGCGCCCGGCATGCCGGGCGTTTGCCCTGCCGGTCCATTGTGGTAAACACCGCCGGCCCAAGGGGCACTCCTCGGCGCCGGCGCGCTGTCCGGAAGGGGATCTGTGCCGCCGTCAGCGGCGGCCTTTTCGTGCGGCCAACCACGGGCCTTCATCCATATGGTTTCAGACACCAAAGCGTCCGTGCTCGCAGGTCAGGGCAGCAATGAGCAGGCTGCCGGCGGCGACGCGGAACAGGCAGGAGCGCACGCTCCCGCCGGCTTCTTTGCCCTGGCGCTCGGATCGATCGGCGTCGTCTATGGCGACATCGGCACGAGCCCGCTCTATGCGCTGCGCGAGGCCGTACATGCCGTCTCGGGTGGCATCTCGGGCGGCGCCTGGCCTATCGCCCGCGAGACCATCATCGGCGTCCTGTCGCTCATCCTGTGGTCGCTCATCCTCGTGGTGACCATCAAGTACGTCGTGATCCTGCTCAGGGCCGACAACAAGGGCGAAGGCGGCACTCTGAGCCTCGTCGCCCTCGCCCAGCGGGCCATGGGCCGCTCGCACGGCCTCGTGCTCGCCCTGGGCATCACCGGTGCGGCGCTGTTCTATGGCGATTCCATGCTGACGCCGGCCATTTCGGTGCTGTCGGCGGTCGAGGGCTTCCGGCTCGCTGCGCCGGAGCTCGGCCACTATGTGGTGCCCATCACCGTCGTCATTCTCGTGGCGCTCTTCGCCGTGCAGAGCCGCGGGACCGGGAAGGTCGCCGCCTTCTTCGGCCCGGTCATGGCCCTCTGGTTCGCCGTACTCGGCCTGACGGGCCTTCTGCACATCATGGACGATCCGGACGTGTTCCGGGCCCTCTTGCCGCACTACGGGCTGATGTTCCTCATCAACCACCCGGCCGTCGCCTTTGCCGTTCTCGGCGCGGTCTGCCTCGCCGTGACGGGGGCCGAGGCGCTCTATGCCGACCTCGGCCACTTCGGCCGCGGCCCCATCCGGGCGGCCTGGATGGGCTTTGTCTTCCCCGCCCTGGTGCTGAACTACTTCGGCCAGGGCGCCCTCGTGCTCGCCCATCCCGACGCAATCGAGAACCCCTTCTACCGGCTGGTGCCGGACTGGGGCCTCCTGCCGCTGACCGTCATGGCGATGGTCGCCACCATCATCGCGAGCCAGGCCGTCATCACGGGCGCCTTCTCGCTCACGCGCCAGGCCATCCAGCTAGGCCTGCTGCCGCGCCTTGAGGTGCGCTTCACCTCGGCCTCGCACCAGGGCCAGATCTTCCTGCCGCGCGTCAACGCCATGCTGCTCGTCGGCGTGCTTTTCCTCGTCGCCATGTTCGGCTCCTCGAGCGGCCTTGCCCACGCCTACGGCATATCGGTCTTCGGGGCGATGGTGGTGGACGGGATTCTCGCCATCCTCGTCATCTGGCGGGGCTGGCGCTGGAGCCTGGCTCTGGCCGCCCTGCTCATTACACCGTTCCTCGCCATCGACATCGCGTTCTTCGCCGCCAACCTGCTCAAGCTGTTCTCGGGCGGCTACGTGCCGGTGCTCCTGGCGAGCATCCTCATCATCGTCATGTGGACCTGGGTGAAGGGCACCGCCATCCTCTTCGCCAAGACGCGCAAGGTGGACGTGCCGCTCGTCGAGCTTGTGGAGATGCTGCAGAAGAGCCCGCCGCACCGCGTCAAGGGCACGGCCGTCTTCCTGACGAGCGACCCCGAGACCGCCCCGTCGGCTCTGCTGCACAACCTGAAGCACAACAAGGTTCTGCACGAGAAGAACGTCATTCTCACCGTCAAGACTGCGGATGTGCCGCGCATCGGCGACGAGGAGCGCGTCAACATCGAGCCCATCGCCGACGGCTTCTGGCGGGTGGAGATGACCTTCGGCTACATGGAGACGCCCAACGTGCCGAAGGGCCTCGCCATCCTGCGCAAGCGCGGCTTCAAGTTCGACATCATGTCGACGTCGTTCTTCCTCTCGCGCCGCTCAATCCGGCCGGCCGCCCAGTCCGGCATGCCGCTGTGGCAGGACAGGCTGTTCATCTCGCTCGCCAAGAACGCCAACGACGCCACGGACTTCTTCCAGATTCCCACCGGGCGCGTCGTCGAGGTCGGCACCCAGGTGACGGTGTAGGACGTCGCGCCCAGCGCTACTTGCGGCGGACGGCGGCGAAGCGCGCCGCCTCGCGCAGCGTGTCGGCAGCCGCGCCGAAGGGGGCGAGCGCTGCCACGGCCTCCTCGGCGAGACGGTCCCGCTCGGCCCGCGCGGCCTCGAGGCCGAGCACGTCGACGAGCGTCGCCTTGCCCCTGTCGGCGTCCTTGGCGGTGCGCTTGCCGAGCGCGTCGGTGCTCGCCTCCCGGTCGAGGATGTCGTCGGCGATCTGGAAAGCCGCGCCAAGCGCCCGGCCGTAGGTGGCGAGCATGCGGCGCTCCTCGGCCCCCGCCCCTGCCATGATGCCGCCCGCATCGACCGCGAAGGCGATGAGGGCCCCGGTCTTCATGGCCTGCAGGCGACGCACCTCGGCTTCGGCGAGGGGCTGGGTCCGGCTCTCGGCCTCGAGGTCGAGCATCTGCCCGCCCACCATGCCGCCGAGCCCCGCCGCCCGGGCGAGGCCCAGCACCAGCTCGGCGCGGACGCTCGCGTCCTCCGTCAGAGCCGGATCGGCGAGAACGTCGAAGGCGAGCGTCAGGAGCGCATCGCCGGCCAGGATCGCGGTGGCCTCGTCGAAGGCGCGGTGCACGGTGGGCCGGCCGCGCCGCAGATCGTCGTCATCCATGGCCGGCAGGTCGTCGTGAACGAGGGAGTAGCAGTGCAAGAGCTCGATGGCCGCCCCCACCCTGAGCGGCGCCTCTCCATCCGCGCCAAGGAGCCGCGCGGTCTCAACCGTAAGGAAGGGGCGCAGGCGCTTTCCGCCCGCGAGCACGGCATGGCGCATGGCGGCGACAAGACGGGGCGGCCGGGCGATCTCGCCGGCCAGCGGCGCATCGCCGAGAAGCGCCTGGAGCAGCGGCTCCAGCGTGCGGGCCACGGTCTCGAGACGCTCGGTGAAGGTGGCGCTCAAGCTCGCCATGATCGTTCTCCCAGGGACGCCACCGGTAACGTGAGGTCGCGCGTCGCTTGCCCGAGACGCGCGGATCGGTCAAGCCTAGGGATCGATCGGGGGAAGGAGATGGCCGCGAACGTGCAGGCAAGAGGCCGGGGAAGGCTCGCCGTCGGCCGGGCGGTGCTGCGCTGGATCATGCGCGCGGCGCTCGCCATCGTGCTGTTCTGGTCCGTGTCGATCGCGGCCTACCGCGTCCTGCCGCCCGTTTCCACGCTGATGCTGGGGCGCTGGCTGACGCTGCAGCCGGTCGAGCGCATCTACGTGCCCCTTTCGGACATATCGCCGCATCTCGCCCGCGCGGCCATCGCGGCGGAGGATTCGCGCTTCTGCATGCACGCCGGCATCGACTGGTTCGCGCTGCAGACCGTGATCGAGGATGCGCTGGGCGACGGCGCGGCCCGAGGCGCTTCGACGATCACCATGCAGACGGTCAAGAACATCCTGCTCTGGCCGGGCCGCTCCTACCTGCGCAAGGGGCTGGAGCTGCCGCTGGCGCTGGTGCTCGATGCCGTCTGGCCCAAACGGCGGGTTATGGAGGTCTATCTCAATATCGCCGAATGGGGCGAGGGCATCTTCGGCGCCGAGGCGGCGGCGCGGCACCATTTCGGCAAGAGCGCGCGTGACCTGACGCAGCGCGAGGCGGCCCTTCTCGTCGCGGCCCTGCCCAACCCCATCGCGCGCAATCCGGCCCGTCCCACACGCTATCTCTCCCGCTACGCTTCGCGCATTATGGCCCGCATGGGCAACGAGAACGTCTCATGCCTCAGGACATGAGGGAAAATCCGACTTTCTGCCCGCCGAGGACTAGCCAACCCGGCGCTGAACCTGTATAAGCCCGCGTCCCAGAGACAGTTTTCGTCAACGAGGGACCTGCGCCCGTTGCGCGTGCAGGCCCGCAGAAGCCATCGACCGGAGTTGAGCCATGGCCGTTCCGAAAAGAAAAACGTCGCGGATGAAGCGCGGCCACCGCCGCTCCGCCGACGCGCTGCAGCAGCCGACCTACATCGAGGACAAGGATTCCGGCGAGCTGCGTCGCCCGCACCACATCGATCTCAAGACCGGCATGTATCGCGGCCGGCAGGTGCTGAAGCCGCGCGCCGAGGCGTGATAGCGCCCCCTTGGGGGAATGCGGACGGAAGGGCCGGCTCTGCCGGCCCTTTTTTGTTGTCTGAGCGCCTCGGTGCGCTCCGAAAATGCCTTTCTTTACCGGTCCTTAACCCTTTTCCGGTCAAGCTGCACGCAAGCGTTTTCGCACACCGGTCCGGTCGCCGCCTCCGGTGCCGGACGCATCAAGCTCCCAGACAGGCAGGACCCGGCAGCCGATGGCAGACTGGACAGGCGCCGCTCGCCGTGCGGACCATTCGGCATCGCCCATGCCCGACGTCACCGCCGCGCCGCTCGATCCCCGCCGGCTGCTGACCTCGCTGGGCGAGGTGGTCTACGACTGGGATCTTGCCAGCGACAGGCTGACCTTCGGCAGCAACGGCGCGGAGGTCCTCGGCATTGACTGCCTCCACGCGGCCCCCACCGGAGGCGCTTTCGACAGGCTGATCGACGTTGCGTCAGGGCCCGGTCGTTGCGCCTTCTTCCGCACCGTGGCAGGCGAGGATGCCGGCGGCGGCGTGCCCTTCCGCCTTAATTACCGCCTTTGCATCGGCACCCGGCAACTCGCCGTCGAGGAGAGTGGACGCTGGTATGCGGGGCCGGACGGGCGGCCGGCGACTGTGCATGGCGTCATGCACGTCACGCGTCAGTCGGCGTCGGCCGCCATCACGCGCACGGACGGCTGGGCGGCCCTTTCCAGGTCCATCGGCGAGCTCTTCGCCGAGGACTGGGGCCGGCGAAGCCCGCTGACGCTGATCTTCCTCGCCATCGGCAATCTCGGTGCCATCAATGCGGCCCTCGGCTACGCGCGGGGTGACGCCGTCATCGAGGCGACCGCGCAGGTGCTGATGGGCCAGCTGCGGCAGGGCGACCTGCTCGTCCGCCATGGCAGCAACCGCTTCGCCCTCGTCATGCGCGGCTGCTCGGCCCAGCAGGCGACGGTTGCCGCCGCCCGCATCGCCGCCCTGGCGGCCTCGGCCGGCGGGGGCGGCATGCCCGTGCGCCTGCGCATGGGCGCGGCGACGGCGCCCCAGCACGCCGACGATGCCGAAACGCTGATGCGCAACGCCAACCTTGCCTTCGACGAGGCGCGGCGGCTGAACGGCAGCGGCTTCGTCTTCTACGGGCCCCAGCTGGCGGCCGGCGCCGCCTCGCGCCATCCCGCGACGGAGGGGCTCGACGTGCTCGCCGCCCTCGACCAGCGGCGGATTGTGCCCGCGCGGCAGGCCGTCGTCGATGCCGTGACACGGCAGCCCGCCTTCCATGAGGTGCTGCTGCGCGTGATGTTGCCCGACGGAAGCGAGGCCGGCGCGGCGCGCTTCGTGCCCGCCGCGGAGAAGGCGGGCCTGATCGAGGCCGTCGACCACCGCATGCTCGAGCTCGTCACCACCCGCATGGCGGCGGAGCCGGAGCTGCGGGTGGCCCTCAACATCTCGCCGCGCACGCTCGCAAGCCGCGGCTGGCTCGGCAGTCTCGCCTCCCGGCTCGGCGCCTGCCCCGGCGTCGCGGAGCGCCTCATCATCGAGATTACTGAAACGGCAGCGATCGAGGATCCCGCCGCCACGCGCGCCACACTCGACGCCATGAAGGCGCTCGGCGTCCTCATCGCCATCGACGATTTCGGCGCCGGGCACACGTCCTTCCGGCACCTGCGCAACTTCCCCGTCGACCTCGTCAAGATCGACGGCGCCTTCGTGCAGAACCTGGCACACTCGAGCGACGACCGCTTCTTCGTGCGGACGCTCGTCGACCTGGCGCAGCACCTCGGCATCGCCACGGTCGCCGAATGGGTCGAGAACGAGGATACCGCCCGCCTGCTCGCCCAGTGGGGCGTCGACTATCTGCAGGGCGAGCACATCGCGCCGGTGACGGCCTGGCCGGAGCCGGCCGCGCATCCGGTGGAACGCGCCATGACGGCGTAAGCGCCCGACAAAGCCCTTAGCGGCGCGCGGAATCGCTCATCCGGGCGCCGATCTCGTGCGCGCCCAGCAGGAGCAGGGCGAAGACGAAGGGCACCAGATAGTAGTAGAGGCGAAACAGCAGCAGCGCGCCGAGGACACCTTCGCGCGGCAGGCGCGACAGCGCGATGAGCATGGTTGCCTCGAAGACGCCGATGCCGCCCGGCGCGTGGCTGGCGATGCCGAGCATGCAGGCCGCGACATAGATGGCGAGGAAGGTCTCGTAGCTGAGGCCGTGCCCGCCTGGCAGGAGCACGAACAGCACGCCCGCGGCGGCGCAGACGTCTCCTGCTCCGAGCAGCATCTGCCCGAGCGAGAGGCGAAAGCCCGGCAGCTCCAGCCGCCAGCCCTGCACGCTGACGCTGCGCCGCTTGACGCCAACCCAGGTGAGATAGGCGACGAGGGAGGCCGCGAGGGCGATGCCCACCCCCTCGTTGAGCCGCACCACCGTGCCCGTCAGCGCCGCGACGGCGAGGCTCTCGCGAATAAGGCTCCAGGCGAGCACCGCGCTCATGCCGAGCCAGAAGGTGATGCCGGCGATCACGGTGAGGCCGACGATGGTCGGCGCCTTGATGCCATAGGGCGAGTAGATGCGGTAGCGCACGGCCCCGGAGGTGACGAGCGGAAAGCCGAGAGTGAAACTGACGGCATAGCTCGTGAAGGAAGCGAGGGCCGTGACGCGGTAGGCGATCCTGCGTCCAAGCTGGCGCAGGGCGAGAGCGTCATATCCCGTCAGCAGGAGATAGCTGACGCAGGTGAAAAGGATGGCGAGCGCGATCTGCCGGACGCTGGCAGCCGCGAAGGCCTTCTGGAGCTCTGCGAGGCTGATCTCGCCGACGATGCGCCACAGCACGACCATCGAGGCGAGGAAGAGGGCGACGCTGACGACGGTGCCGATGAGGGAGAGCCTGCGACGGGTGTCGCCGGTGACCTCGACGGGCGGGCTTGCCGGAACCGGCGGGGGCGCATGGTCGGCCCCGGCTGCCGGCTGAACGGCGCCGGCACGTTCCCGGCCACCGTCGGCGGCACCCGCGTCGCGCTCTCCTGCCTCCATGCTGCGGCCGCGTCCCATCCCGTTTCACACGTGCGGGGCGGCCTCCGCGAGGCGTCGCACCCTGCCCGGTTATGGGGGCAGGGTGCAGCGAGCGCAAGGCGCAGCGCGGGGAAATCGACAACCGTGCCAACACCCGTTCCGCAGACGCAGGGATGCCGAACGCGCGATCCGCGCGTCAGAGGCCTGGCGCCGGATGCCGGGCGACCTGGCGGGCCCCGCTTTGTCGGTGTCTGAGGTCCAGCGCCGGCCGCTCTACGAGGTGCCACGAGACGAAGCCGGCAGTCAGCGCCAGCGGCGTCGCCATGAGCGATATCGCCGTCGGGCCGGTTTCCGGGCCGAAGCTCCAGATCAGCAGCTGCTGCAGGGGGAAGGCGAAGAGATAGGTGCCGTAGGAGACGTCGCCGACCCGCTGCCGCACGTCGAAGGGCGCGGGGCGCACCAGGGCGAGGTAGATGACAAGGTAGGGCAGGACAAGAAGGTAGACGAGCTGCGCCCCCGGCCGGTTGGCGAAGGCATAAAGCAGGATGAGGCAGGCCACGGCGAGGCCGCCGCTGACCGGGACGGTGGAGCGGTGCACCCACAAGGCCGCGCCGAGCACGAAGACGAGGCCGTAGCGCAGCACCGGAAAGAGGGGGGCACCGGCCCACAGCTCGCTGCCCATGTTCGACCATGACAGGCCCCACGTCTCGCTGCCCCAGAGCACGAGGCACGCCATCACGACCACGAGCAGCAGCACGCCCCGGCGCGACAAAAGCCCGCAGACCAGGGCAACCGGCAGGAGCAGATAGAACCCGCATTCGAGCGCCAGGGTCCAGATCGAGCCGTTGACCCCGGTATGGGGCAGCTCCGTGAAGACGCCGGGCAGGTTGAACGACACGCCGAAGACGAAGATGTTGCGCGCGTACTGGAGCGTCGCCGGATGGAGCAGGTAGTCGACGAGGGGCAGGCTCGTCACCAGCGGCCCGAGAAAGAAGATGGCGAACACGGTCACAAGGGCGAGTGCCGGCACGATGCGCAGGACGCGGTTGACCAGATACTGGCTGGGGGTGTGCCTGGTTACCGAACGCGCCACCAGGAAGCCGCTGATGGCGAAGAAGATCGCCACGCCCAGGCCCCCGCCGGTGTCGTAGCCGCCCGTCAGCCAGTGGAAGGGCTCCCCGGCCGTGCCGGTGAGTGTGTAGCTGTGGCTCCAGAGCACCAGCAGCGCAGCGACGAGGCGCAGGAGGTCGAAGTTGTTGGCCCGCGTCTCGAATGCTTCCCGTATTGTCATTGCAAGATCCGATCCGTTGCCGTTCCCGCCTGGCGGGAGCACCCTCAAAACGTGACCAGAGAAATATGATCAACCCAGGCGTGCATCGCGTTGCGTGCTGAGAGCCGCGCGTCGCACTTGCTGCAGCAATTGCCCCGGATCAGGCAGAGGCCGCTCGGCTATGCAGCCTTCCGCGACATGGCCGCCGTCCTCGTCGCCATGGCGGCGGCAGGACTCGTCCTTGCCTGGAACAGGCGGAGCCAGGCCTGATCAGCGGCCGGCATCCGCCCCGAACAGGCCGATGTCGCGCAGGAGAAAGCCGGCGAGGTCGCGGGTCATGTACTCGATGTGGGAGGCCGTGACCTCTTCCTGCTCGTGCAGTTCCCGGAAGGGGTCGGGCGTCTTCGGCAGCACCAGCACCGTCGTCATGCCGAGCCGGTGTGGTTCGGCGAGATTCTTGGCGAGATCCTCGAACATCGCGGCGCGCGAGGCGTCGATGCCGTGGCGGGCGAGAAAACTCGCATAGGTCGCCGGCTCAGGCTTGGGCACGAAGCCGGCATCGGCGATGTCGAAGATGTCCTCGAAATGGGCGCCGATGCCGAGCCGCTCCGCCACGGCCTCGGCATGGCCGCGCGAGCCATTGGTCAGGATCAGCTTGCGTCCGGGCAGGGCGCCGATGGCGGCCGCAAGGTCCGGATCGGGGGCAAGCAGCGAGTAATCGATGCTGTGGGCGAAATCGAGGAAGTCCCGCGGGTCGATACCCTGCTCCACCATGAGGCCGCGCAGGGTCGTGCCGTAGCGGTGGTAGTAGTACTTCTGCAGGGCGCGCGCTGAGAGGCCGTCCATGCCGAAGAAATCACACACAAAGAGCGTGATGCGCTCGTCCACCTGTGGCCAGAGCTGCGCCTCGTGCGGGTAGAGCGTGTTGTCGAGATCAAAGATCCAGGTATCGACATGCGCGAAGCCGCGACGAACCTTCTCCGCCGCAGCCGGCACCGTGTCGATCATCTTCATCAGCAGTCTCTCCCGCATGATGGGAGGGAGGAAATGGTGTGTCGCTACCACAATTGCAAGCGGCCGCACCGCGGCTGTCAATGCGGGACGGATGAGGAGAAGACGTTGATGACCACCACCCCCGCGAGGATGAGGCCGATGCCGACGAGCGCCGGCAGGTCAAGCCCCTGGCGAAAGGCGACGGCGCCCACGAGCGAGATGAGCACGATGCCGATGCCGCTCCAGATGGCATAGGCGATGCCTACGGGGATGGTGCGCAGTGTCAACGACAGGCAGTAGAAGGCGACGCCGTAGCCGATGACGGTGACGAGGGCGGGCAGCGGCCGGGTGAAGCTTTCGGACGCCTTCAGCGCCGACGTGGCGATGACCTCGCCGACGATGGCGATGAGAAGATAGAGATAGCCCGTCGCCATGTCTGCCGTGCCTCGCCCTGAGGCGGGCCGCCCGCCGCCCTTCAGCGACGGATCAGCGTGCCCGCACCGTGGTCCGTATAGAGCTCGAGCAGCACCGCGTGGGGCACCTTGCCGTCGAGGATGACGACGCCCTCGACGCCCTGCTCCAGCGCGTAGATGCAGGTCTCGACCTTCGGGATCATGCCGCCGGTGATCGTACCGTCGGCGATGAGGCGGCGGCAGTCCTCCACCGTGAGCTCGGGCAGCAGGTTCTTGTCCTTGTCGAGAACCCCCGGCACGTCGGTGAGGAGAAGGAGACGTTTGGCCCGCATGGCCCCGGCGATGGCGCCGGCGAAGGTGTCGGCGTTGACGTTGTAGGTCGCCCCGTCGTGACCGACAGCCACGGGCGCGAGCACGGGGATGAGATCGGCCTTGAGCACCGCATCGAGCACCGAGCGGTCGACCTTCTCCGGCTCGCCGACAAAGCCGAGATCGACAACTTTCTCGATGTTCGAATCGGGATCGACCACGGTGCGCGTCACCTTGCGGGCCACGACCATGTTGCCGTCCTTGCCGCACAGGCCGATCGCCTTGCCACCCTCGGCCGAGATGGTGCCGACGATCTGCTTGTTTATGGCGCCGGCCAGAACCATCTCGACGATGTCGACCGTGGCTTTGTCCGTGATCCGCAGGCCGGCCGCAAACTCCGACTTGATGCCGAGCTTCTCCAGCATGCGGCCGATCTGCGGGCCACCGCCGTGCACGACGATCGGCTTGACGCCGGACTGCTCGAGCAGCACCACGTCCTCGGCGAAATCCTCCGCCGCCGCGGCATCCCCCATGGCGTGACCGCCGTATTTGATGACCACGATCTCCTGATCGTAGCGCTGCATGTGCGGCAGGGCCTGCACCAGCGTCTCGGCCTGGGTGTGCACGTCGGGTAGATCGGGAAGGTGGCTCATGTCGTGTCGCGGTGCAGTTGAGGGAGCGGTTGCGTCGCGAGGGCGTCTTTTAGCAGGGCGGAAGGCGGCTGTCGCCCCCGCTCCGCTGCTCCCCGCGACAGTGGACCCATGCGTTTACAGACGGCTCGAGACGAGCCCGGACGTGCCGATCGCCGCCCAGCCGAGCATCACGAGGACGCCGCCGGTCGGGGCCGCCATCGGGAACAGGCCGTGTTCGACGAGGGCCCGCAGCGTCAGGTCGCCCGTGAAGAGGAAGACACCCGCGGCGAGCACCCAGCCGCCGATTCGCATCAGCCCCCGGTGCGCTATCCAGGCGTTGAGCACCGCCGGCAGGGCGACCAGCAGCACCGCATGGACCAGCAGGAAGCTCGCTGCCGTCGCCAGCGGCCCGGTGCCGGTGATATGCGCCGCCGCGGCGGCTGCAGCCACGCCCCAGAAGCCAAAGAGCCCGCCGAGGAAAACGAAGAATCGGTCGCTCATGCCGCCCCCCTGTCTGCCCCGCACCGCGCCCTAGAGGGCGCCGCGCTCGCCCATCAGCCGCGCCACCGCCTCGCGCAACGCACCTATGCCCTCGCCCGTGCGGCTCGACGTCGGCAGGACGACCGGGAAGGCCGCCGAACGCTTCTCGAGCGCGCCAGCCGTCGCGGCCACCCTCTTGTCGCGCTCCGCCCGCGACAGGGCGTCGGCCTTCGTCAGCACGATCTGGTAGGACACTGCCGCCTTGTCGAGGAGGTCGAGAACGCCGGCATCGATTGGCTTGATGCCGTGCCGGGCGTCGATGAGCACGTAGACGCGGGCGAGATTGGCACGCCCGCGCAGATAGGCGTGGATGAGGTCGGTCCATGCGGCGACCTTCTCCTTGCCGACGGCCGCGTAGCCGTAGCCCGGCATGTCGACCAGCGTCAGCCGGCGCGGGCCTCCGTCGTCCGGGCCGATGCGGAAGAAGTTCAGCTCCTGCGTGCGGCCGGGCGTGTTGGAGGTCCGGGCCAGGGCCTTGCGGCCCGTCAGGGCGTTGACGAGACTCGACTTGCCCACATTGGAGCGCCCCGCGAAGGCGATCTCGAGCCCCTCCATGGGGGGCAGGCCGCCGATGGTGGCGGTCGCCCACACGAAGCCGGCCTCACCCGCGAACAGCTTGCGGCCGATCTCGGCGTAGTCGGTGACGTTGTCGGTTGCCTCGTTCATCATCCGAGGCTTAGGACGACATCTCGCTCGCTGCAAGGCTCGCGGTCGCCCCCGCGAACGAGAGCGGGGCGGCGTGTGATTTTTGCCGCGTCGAAAGGCCAACGCCGGTGGGGCCCCGGCGAGCGATGACAGGAGGCCCGAAACGACAGCGCCCGGCCGGAGCCGGGCGCGATCTTTTTGGGCACCTCTGCCGCCGGTCAGGCCTTGGCGCGGGAGAACGTGTTGCGCAGGTTGCCCCACAGCTCAATCTTGACGCCGTTCCTGCGCATGATGAAGCCCTGCTGCAGCACCGAGAGCAGGTTGTTCCACGACCAGTAGATGACGAGGCCGGCCGGGAACGACGCCAGCATGAAGGTGAAGATCACCGGCATCCAGGCGAACATGGTCTTCTGCACCGGATCGGTCGGCTCCGGGTTCATCTTCATCTGCACGAACATCGTCAGACCCATGATGATCGGCCAGACGCCAACCATCAGGAAATGGCCGATGACGGGCACCTGCGACGGATCCCACGGGATGAGCCCGAAGAGGTTGAAGATCGTCGTCGGATCCGGCGCGGCAAGGTCCTTGATCCAGCCGAAGAAGGGCGCGTGCCGCATCTCGATGGTGACGAAAAGCACCTTGTAGAGCGCGAAGAAGACCGGGATCTGGATGAGGATGGGCAGGCAGCCGGCGAGCGGATTGATCTTCTCCTTCTTGTAGAGCTCCATCAGCGCCTGCTGCTGCTTCACGCGGTCATCCGCATAGCGCTCGCGGATGGCCATCATCTCCGGCTGCACCGCCTTCATCTTCGCCATCGACACGTAGGAGCGATTGGCGAGCGGGAAGAAAACGGCCTTGATGATGACGGTGACGAGCAGGATCGCCACGCCGAAGTTGCCGAACAGCTTGAAGAAGAAGTCGATCACCATGAACAGGGGCTTGGTGATGAAGTAGAACCAGCCCCAGTCGATGAGCAGGTCGAACCGCTTGATGCCGAGCGCCTTCTCGTAGCCGTCGATGGCTGCGACCTCCTTGGCGCCGGCGAAGAGGTGCGTCGTCACCTCGGTCGTGGCGCCCGGCGCGACGGTGTGCGCGCCGCCCAGGATGTCGGACTGGAAGCGCGGGCCGCGCGCCCCCGGAGAGACCGAGAAGCGCCCGTCATAGGGCTTGTCCTGGCTCGGGATGACGGCAGTCGCCCAGTACTTGTCGGTGATGCCGACGAAGCCGCCGGTCACGCCCCTGTAGATCTGGCCGCGCGTGTCGCCGACGAGGATCGGGTCCTTCTCGAGGCCGGAGTAGGAGACCTCCTTGAGGCCGTCGTCACCGAGCACACCGATGAGACCCTCGTGCAGGATGTAGAAGCCCTGCGTGTGCGGCACACCGTGGCGCGAGACGAGGCCGAAGGGATGCAGCGTTACCGGCGCGCCGCCGGTGTTCTCCACGCTGTCCTTCACCGTGAACATCGCGTTGTCGTCCACGGAGATCTGGCGCCGGAAGATCAGGCCCTCGCCGTTGTCATAGGTCAGCGTCACGGGCTCGGACGGGGTCAGGCGCTCGCGGTCCGCCGTCCACAGGGTGGTGGCGTCGGGCACCTTCACAGTCGTTCCCGTGCCGGTCACCCAGCCGAACTCGGCATAGTAGGGGTGCGGGCTTCCGGCCGGCGACAGCAGGACAATGTTCGGGCTGCGCGGGTCGACCGTCTCGTGATAGGCCTTGAGCGAAACGTCGTCGATGCGCGCGCCGCGCAGCGACAGCGAGCCGGCGATCTTCGGCGTGTCGATGATGACGCGGGGCGTCTGGGCGAGCGCCTCCTCGCGCGTCATCGCGGCAGCCGGAGCTGCCCCCGCCGTTGGCGCCGCCGTGCCGCCACTTTCGGTCGGAGCGGGCACTGCAGAGCCGGCCTCGCCCTGCTGCAGGCTTTGCTGCTGCGCCTCGCGGCGCTGCTGCTCCATCTGCGGAACGCCATAGAAATAGTTCCAGCCGATCAGGACGATGACGGACAGGACGATGGCGAAGAGCAGGTTCTTGTTATCGCCGGTCATGGACGATCCGTTTCAGTTCCGGGGGAAGGAGCCGCGGCCAACGCCGACTGCGCCCGGACGCGCTTGGCGCCGGGCGTCGTGGAGGTGGTCTTTTCCGCCAGTGCCGCGAGAGCCCGGCCGAGATCTTCGACAAGGGCAGGAAAGGGCGCCGTCAGCGCCTCGCGCCGTGCCACGACGACGAAATCGATGTCGGCCTGCGGCCAGCGGGGCGCCAGCGCGCCGAGCGCCGCCCGCAGGCGGCGCCGGATGCGGTTGCGCTCGACGGCGCCACCGATCTTCTTGGTGACGGTCAGACCGAAGCGCGGCCCCGGAGGGACAGCAGCCCCCTGGGGCGTGCGGCGCAACAGGGCCTGGACGCTCATGCGGCTCGTGTGAAAGCGCCGGCCACCCGCCGCCGCCTTGAATTCGGCGCGCTTGCGCAGGCGGGGCAGGCGCCCGCGCCGCTGCCCGCCTGCCGGAGCGCCCTGCATGGCATCGCCGAGGGGCGGCCTCAGGCCGACAGACGCTTGCGGCCGCGCGCGCGACGCGCAGCGATCACCTTGCGCCCGCCCTTGGTCGCCATCCGCGCGCGGAAGCCGTGGCGGCGCTTGCGCACGAGCTTGCTCGGTTGGTAGGTCCTCTTCACGGCCTCATCTCCGATCGTGGGCACCGTCGATCCGGCGGGACCGCCCGGTGCCGCGTGCCGTCACGCGGCACTTCTGCTGCTTGTTCTTTGACGTTGGTTGCCGCAAGGCGACGAGGGACGTCGCAGAACGACAAGCGGCGCCCCGACGAGCGCCGCCCAACCTGCGCGGCTTATGGCGGATGGAGCAGGGAAAGTCAATGCGCAGACGCGCCACATCGACCTGCCGGCCGCCCCTCGCCGCCCCGCATCACGAGGCGGTGACGCGCCCCTCGGCAGGCTGGCCGGGCCGGCCATCTTCCGGCAAGTTGCACCGGGCCGGCGCGCGGCACCGCGCCGGCCGCCAAGGCAAGAGAATCGGGAAACGCAGGGAAGCGCCATGAGGGCGGACGGGGATGGGGGCTCGGAGCAAGGCCCGCAGGCGCGGCACCCGGTGCGGCGCTTCCTGCCGCTCGCCGTCATCCTCGCCGGCATGGCGCTCGCCCTCGCCTTCGGCCTCCACCGCTACCTCACCTTCGAGCAGCTGCTGGCGCGCCGTGTCGAGCTCAGGCACTATGTTGACGGCAACCTCGCAGCCTCGCTGGTGCTCTACATCTTGGGCTATGCGCTCGTCGTCGCCCTGTCCCTGCCCGGCGGGCTCGTGCTCACCATCTTCGGCGGCTTCCTCTTCGGCTGGCTGATTGGCGGGCTCGCCGCGCTCGTCGCCGCCACCACGGGCGCGTTCATCGTCTTCCTCGCGGCGCGCACCTCGTTCGGCGAGGCGCCGGCAGTGAAGGCCGGCCCCTTCCTGCAGCGGCTCTCCGCCGGTTTCCGCCGCGACGCCGTGGCCTACATGCTCTTTCTGCGGCTGGTGCCGGTCTTTCCCTTCTGGCTCGTCAACATCGCGCCTGCCCTTCTCGGCGTGCCTTTCGCCACCTATGCGCTGACGACGGTGATCGGCATCGTGCCCGGCACCTTCGCCTTCGCCTTCGCGGGGGCCGGCCTCGACGGCGCTATCGCGGCCCAGCAGGAAGCCTATGACGCCTGCATCGCGGCGGCACGGGAGGCCTGCACGCTGACACTCAGCAAGAAGACGCTGATCAACAAGCACATCTTCATCGCGGTCGCCGCGCTCGGCTTCGTCGCCCTCCTGCCGCCGCTGATGCGCCGGCTGTTCGCGCGCCGCCTCCAGGGCCTCGACAAGGGAAGCGACAAGGGGCTCGACGCGAATGGCCCTGTCCCGTAACCCTCGTCCGGAGACAACCGGGGAGTGTGCCGTGACGGAGACCTTGCGTCCGGACCTGTGCATCGTTGGCGCCGGCTCGGCCGGCCTGTCCGTCGCAGCCGCAGCCGCCGCCCTCGGCGTGCCTGTGGTGCTGATCGAGCGCGGGCAGATGGGCGGCGACTGCCTCAACGCCGGCTGCGTGCCGTCGAAGGCCCTGATCGCCGCCGCCCGCCGCGCCCACGACATTCGCCAGGCCGCCGACTTCGGCCTCGGCGCGCCCGAGCCGCAGGTCAACTACGCCCGGGTGCGCGAGCATGTACGTTCCGTCATCGGCGCCATCGCGCCCAACGATTCGCAGGCGCGCTTCACCGCCCTCGGCGCGCGCGTGGTGCGGGCAAGTGCCCGCTTCGTCGCACGCGACACGCTGGAGGCCGGCAATGTCATCGTGAAGGCACGCCGCTTCGTGCTCGCCACGGGCTCGCGTCCCGCGGTGCCGGACATTCCCGGCCTCGACACCGTGCCCTTTCTCACCAACGAGACGGTCTTCGACCTGACGCGGCGGCCGGAGCATCTCGTCGTCCTCGGCGGCGGGCCTGTCGGCCTCGAGCTGGCACAGGCCCACCGGCGCCTCGGCACGCCCGTCACCGTGATCGAGGCCGGGCGCGCCCTCGGCCACGAGGATCCCGAGCTCGCCGCCCATGTCCTTGCCGCGCTCGCGCGCGATGGCGTCGTCGTCCGCGAGGGCGCGACGGTCAGAGAGGTCGCCGGCGAGGAAGGCGACATCCGCCTCGTGGTCGAGAACCGCGGCAGCCGCACGGAGCTGAAGGCGAGCCACCTCCTGGTCGCCACCGGCCGCCGGCCGGTGACGGACGGGCTCGAGCTCGCGGCGGCCGGCATCGCCCATGACGAGCACGGCATCACGGTGGACCAGCACCTGCGCACCACGAACCGCCGCGTCTATGCCATCGGCGACTGCGCCGGGCCGGCGGCGGGCGGCCGCCGGTTCACACACGTGGCAAGCTATCACGCCGGGCTCGTGATCCGCAGCGCCCTCTTCCGCCTGCGGCCGCGCGTCGACATGCGCGCCATGCCGCGCGTCATCTTCACCGATCCTGAACTCGCCGTCGTCGGCATGACGGAGGAGGAGGCGCGGGCGGACGGCACCCGCATCACCGTGCTGCGCTGGCCGCTGGCCGAGAACGACCGCGCCCAGGCGGAACGGCGCACGGAGGGCGAGATCAAGGTGATCCTCGGTCGTGGCGGGCGCATCCTCGGCTGCGGCATCGTCGCGGCCGGCGCCGGTGAGCTCATCACGCCCTGGACGCTGGCCATCGCCCACGACCTGAAGATCCGCGATCTCGCCGAGCTTACCGTGCCCTATCCCACCCTCTCCGAAATCTCGCGGCGCGTCGCCATGTCATATTATGCGCCGAGCGCCGCAAGGCCGATGGTCAGGCGGCTCATCGGCCTTCTGCGCCGGTTCGGCTGAACGGGCGGGAAGCCGGGAAGGCTGGGCGACGAAGACGGAGCGCCATGGACGCGAGGCCTGACGAGAGCATCGAGAGGGAGCGTGCGCCGGCGGCGCCGCACGGGGCCGTCCGCTTTGGCCTGTCTGCGCGTCTGCTCGTGCTCACCGGGCTCTTCGTCATGCTGGCCGAGGTGCTGATCTATGTGCCCTCGGTCGCCAACTTCCGCCGCAACTGGCTGAATGACCGGCTCGCCGCCGCGCAGGTGGCGGGCGTCGTGCTGGAAGCCGTGCCGCCCGGCGGTGTCCCCTCCGGTTTCGAGGAGAAGCTGCTCGCCGGCGTCGGCGCCCGGGCGGTGGCGGTGCGCGTCGGCGGCGCGCGGCGCCTGCTCGCCACGGCCGAGATGCCCGCCGAGGTCGCCCGCGTCATTGACCTGCGCGACACGCACTGGGCGACGCTGATTGCCGATGCCTTCGAGACGCTGCTCTTTCCCGCAGACGGGCCTGTGCGCGTTGTCGGCGCCGGCAAGGGCGGCGCGGACTTCGTCGAGATTGTGATGGACGAGCGGCCGCTGCGCGTGGCGATGCTCACCTTTTCGCGCAACATCCTGCTGCTGTCGCTCGCCATCTCCGGCATCACCGCCTTCCTCGTCTATCTCGCGCTCCACCTCATCATCGTGCGCCCGGTGCGCCGCCTCGCCGCCAACGTGACCGCCTTCGAGCGCAACCCGGAGGATGCGGACCGGGTCATCCGCCCCTCGGCGCGGCGCGACGAGATCGGCGAGGTGGAGCGGGCGCTCGCCCTGATGCAGGAGACCCTGTCGCGCGAGCTCTTGCAGAAGAAGCACCTCGCCAACCTCGGCCTCGCCGTGAGCAAGGTGAACCACGACCTGCGCAACCTGCTCGCCTCGGCACAGCTCCTCTCCGACAGGCTGAGCCAGCTGTCCGACCCGACGGTGCAGCGTGTCGCGCCCAAGCTCCTCGGCACGCTGGGGCGCGCCATCGCCTTCTGCGAGGCAACCCTCGCCTACGGCCGGGCAGCCGAGCCGCAGCCGCGCCGCCGCCTGCTCAAGCTCGCGCCGCTGGTGCGCGACCTCGCCGATTTCCTCGATCTTGCCGGCAACGGCATCACCTTCGTCGTCGACATGGACGAGGACATTACCGTCGATGCCGATCCGGACCAGCTCTCGCGCATTCTCCTCAACCTCGGCCGCAACGCCGTCCAGGCCCTGGCGCAGGCAGGCGCCGGCCCCTCCGTGCCGACGCTCACCATCGCCGCCCGGCGCGACGGCCGCTCCACCGTGATCCGCGTCTCCGACAACGGCCCCGGCGTGCCGGCGAAGGCCCGCGAGCACCTGTTCGAGGCCTTCCAGGGCACGGGCCGGCGCGGCGGCGTCGGTCTCGGCCTCGCCATCACGGCCGAGCTCGTGGCCCGCCACGGCGGACACATCGTGCTCGAGGACGAGGGCCCCGGCGCCACCTTCCGCATCCACCTGCCGGACCGGACGAACGGCACCGGCGCGTGAGCCGCCGCCGCCGGCCCCTTCCGGAAAACCGCCCGCAAGCCGGCCGGTGGACAACGCCGGGGAATATCGCATCGCGGGGCTTGCCAAGCCGCTCGCGAGGCTTTAAGTGAACGGCCTCGTCGCCGGCCACGTTGCGTGACGGTGGTGCTGGTTGCGCCCGTAGCTCAGCTGGATAGAGCACCAGACTACGAATCTGGGGGTCAGAGGTTCGAATCCTTTCGGGCGCGCCATTTTCTCCCTATAAATCAATGAGTTAGTATGTGCAGCAACATTGCTGCACTATCCTTCGGCTGCATTCAGGCGCATCTCGGACCCAATTTCTACATGCGCCAAAAGCGGCTAACCCATTGATATCAGACGTTTTCACGGAAAGTCATGAACTTTGGACGCACCAGATCATCAGTTGGGTGCTCTGCGTGTCTGGTAGTCAATTTCGGGCGCAAGAATCTCACCCGAACTCGCATGTTCCAATCCCGTCTGGCGTGTCGTGACGGCATCCTCTGCGCATGAGAAAAGTGCTGCTGATCAAGTCTCGTCTAATCCACGATCTCAAGCACGGACATCACTGATGCGTCAGGACAAAGATCGTCACCATCAAAAGGGCGAGCACAAACAAGAGCACAACGGCAAGAGTGCCTTCGGCGGCGGCCTCCATCAGGAGTGGGATACGGACTGATAATCTGTTTCGCTGGGGCATCGTTCGAGCTGCTGGTTGACCGGATATGGTCGGACGATGCACGGAGGACTGCCGTTGCGCATCTACAATCGCGTGCAACGCTCACTCACGTAGCTTGCCGAGCGGAAGCGGGTTCCCGTCCTCATCAAAAAGCTTGGACAGGCGGGCTGCTGACTGCTCCAACTCACCAGGCTCAAACCAGCGTTTAACGGTGCTGGGGGCAAGGCCAAGGGCCTCGCCCAGGATCCTGAGCGTAGGCGTTATGCCGCGAGCCATTAGTTGCGCAGCTATAAATTCGGCATTTAGCTTATTCTCGCGGACACGACCTTCCCGCTCATAATGCGGGTTAGGCCCACCCAAGCGCTCGCGAATGAGAACGATGAGATCGCGCGGGATGCTTAAGTCGTCGTTCCAGCTTAGTGCATCGAGTGAACAGCAAATAATCCAGTCGATTAGCTTCTCAGGGATGGCCTTGCCTCGCCGGATCAAGTGGGTTTCGCCTGACAGCTCAATCTGGCGGGCCTCGATGATCTTCTCCATTAGGCAAAGCGCAATCTCGCTTATCGCGTCCTGATCGGCATCCAAAATGCCACCGAGAAGATCTGGGTGCCATGCCGTTCCAGCTCATCGCGCATATAGAACATCGATTCAAAGCTACCGACTGCCCTGACCTCTATCTCAGCGCTTGGATTGGCCCGGCGTAGCCTCACGTAGTTCTCGATAGACGGGTCGGCCTTGTATTGCTTGGTGATCTCGTTAAAGCCGCCGCTCTCATCTGACCCGAAGTTGCGGCGATCCATCCTGCTGCTCCCCGTCTGCTGCGCGATTGGTGACCATATTACGTCAGTCTGGTAATCAGTCACGCTCCTGCATCGTCTTGCGCAGAACAAAGCCGATCGATTCGTAGAGGCGGATGGCGGGAGTGTTGGTGGCGAAGGCGTGCAGGTAGGGCCGGTCGCCGGCTGCCGCGATGCGGCCCGCGACATAGCGGGAAAGCAGGCGTGCGAGGCCTCGGCCACGGGCGTCGGGATGGGTGCAGACGCCGCTGACCTCCACGTAGCCGGGCTGGGCCATGCGTTCGCCGGCCATGGCGACGAGCCGGCCGTTCTCGCGCACGCCCCAGAAACGGCCAATGTCGAGCGCCTTCAGGCTGAAGGGGCCGGGCTCGGTGAGCCGGGCGAGAGTCAGCATGTCGGCCGCGTCGGCCGGCCCAAGCTGCATGATCCGCTCGTCCTCGAAGGGGGCGAAGCTGCCGCCCGCCAGCATCTGCACGCCTTCGGCCCACCTTGAGGCGCGAAGGCTCGCGGGCAGGCGGATCGCCCCGGCCTGCAGCAGCACGGCCGTCTCGCCCGGCTTCAGCAGCGCGCCGAGGGCTGAAAGGCTCTCCGGGCTGTCGTCGGCGCTCGCCGCGAAGGGCACGATGGCCGGGCGGTAGCGCCGCGCCCGGGCATCGCCCTCGGCAAAGCCGGCGTGGCGCGAGGTCAGCGACGCCCAGGCCGGGCGGTCGAGCTCATGTGATGTCATCCCGTCCGCTCTCCCCGGCCCGTGTCGCCAGCGGCCTTGCGGCAAGCCCGTCCTCGATGCTGGCGAGATGCGCCAGAAGCTCCTCGCCGAAGCCGGCGCAGAGGTCGGCCACCGCCTCCTCCACGCGCCGCCACACGCCCGCCCGGGCCGCGGCGACGAAGGCCTCTCCCTGCGGCGTGAGGGAGACGAGCCGCCGCCGGCCGTCCTCCACCGTGGTCGCCACCGTGACCAGGCCGAGCGCGGCGAGCTGGCCGAGAGCCCGTGTCACGCCCGGCTGCGCCACCCCGAGCAGCGCCGCGAGCTCACCCACCGTCACGGCACCGTGCCGCGACAGGGCCGCCAGCAGTGGATGCTGACCCGCGGGCACTGGCGGGGACAGTTCGCCGAGTATCGGCTGCACCTCCGCCTGCAGCCGCTCGCCCAGCCGCTTCAGACGGCTGCCGAGCGTCATGAGGCCAAGGGCGCGGAGGGCGTCTTCGGTTTTGTTTAACATGTTATATATCGTGTTATTAAAGAACGGAAGTCAATGCGAGCGGATGCGAGCCGCTCCCGCCCGGTCAGGCTGCCCTGATCCCTCGCATCAACCGTGCAAGAAGCCCCCGCGCACCGGCCGTCACGTCCGCCCAGGTTCTGTCGAAGCCGGCCGCATCGCCGTAGTAGGGGTCGGCCACCGCCTCTCCGGCCCGGCCGCGCACGTGGTCGAGCAGCAGGCTCAGCTCGGCCGGCGCGCCGGGCGGGCACAGCGCGCGCAGGCGGGCGAGGTTGTCGTGGTCGAGCGCAACGACATGGGTGAAGCGCGAAAAATCCTCGCGCACCACCTGCCGCGCGCGGTACCCGCTGATGTCGATGCCGTGGCGGGCGGCGACGGCCTGCGCCCGCCTGTCCGGCGGCTCGCCCACGTGCCAGTGCCCCGTGCCGGCCGAATCGACGACGATGTCGAGCCCGGCGCGCGCCGCCTCGGCCCGCATCGCCGCCTCCGCCAGCGGCGAGCGGCAGATGTTGCCGAGGCAGACGAAGAGCACGGAGGGTCGTTCGGACATTGCGGCTTCCCCATGGCTGCGACGGCCGATGGGCCGCCGCCCGTCCCTTTACCACGACTGCCGGCCGATTCTCCCCCGCCCGCGCGGCCTTCACACCATGGGCGGGTTGAGCCGCGCAAAACCCTCCTGCCGGTGGTAGGGGAAGTACGGATAGGGTGGCGTCGTGCGGCTCGCCGCGTCGAGCTTCGCCAGCTGCTCGGCACTCAGCGACCAGCCGACGGCGCCGAGGTTGTCGCGCAGCTGCGCCTCGTTGCGCGCGCCGATGATGACGGAGGCCACCGTGGGGCGGGTGGTGAGCCAGTTGATCGCGACCTGCGGCACCGTGCGGCCGGTCTCGGCGGCGACCTCCTCGAGCGCGTCAACGACGCGGTAGAGCAGCTCGTCCGGCACCGGCGGGCCGAAACCGGCAGTTGCGGTGAGGCGGCTGCCGGCGGGCACCGGTGCCCCGCGGCGGATCTTCCCCGTCAGGCGGCCCCAGCCGAGCGGGCTCCAGACGAGGGCGCCGATGCCCTGGTCCCGCGCGAGCGGCATCAGCTCCCACTCGTAATCGCGGCCCACGAGGGAGTAGTAGACCTGATGCGCCACGTAGCGCGGCCAGCCGTGCCGCTCGGCGACGGCGAGGGACTTCATGAGCTGCCAGCCCGCGAAGTTGGACACGCCGACATGGCGGACCTTGCCGGCGCGCACGAGCGCATCCAGCGTCGACAGCACCTCCTCCACGGGCGTGCCGGCGTCGAAGGCGTGCAGCTGCAGAAGGTCGATGTAATCCGTGCCGAGGCGCCGCAGTGCATCCTCCGTCGCCCTGATGAGCCGCGATCGCGAGGAGCCGGCGTCGTTCGGCCCCTCGCCCATGGGCAGCGACGTCTTGGTGGAGATCAGCACCTTGTCGCGCCGGCCGCGGATCGCCTGGCCCAGCACCTCCTCGGAGGCGCCGTCGGAATAGACGTCGGCGGTGTCGAACAGGTTGACCCCGGCCTCGAGGCAGATGTCGACGAGCCGGCGTGCCTCGCCGGCGTCCGTGTTGCCCCAGGCGCCGAAGAGGGGTCCGCTGCCCCCGAAGGTTCCCGTGCCGAAGGACAGGACCGGCACCTTCAGCCCAGATGCTCCCAATCGCCTGAATTCCATCGCTTCATCTCCCTTGTCGCGAGGCCTTCCGGCCTCTGTGCGCCGAGAGATGGAAGCGGCGGGCAGTGTGAACTAGCATCGCGGAAGGCAAAGGATCTGTGACTTCAGTTCACACAGCACCGGGCCGGAGGCTGCCATGGGCCGTCTCGACATCAACCGCTCCGGGGAAATGGAAGTCTTTGCACGCGTCGTCGAGCTCGGCGGCTTCTCGGCGGCGGCGCGGCGCATGGGCATGACGCCGTCGGCGGTCAGCAAGCTCGTGGCGCGTCTGGAGCGCCGGCTGGGCGCGCGGCTGCTCAACCGCTCCACCCGACAGCTGCGTCTGACGCCCGAGGGCGAGGCGTTCTACGGCCGCTGCCGCGCCGTTCTCGCTGCCATTGCCGAGGCCGAACGGGAGGTGGCGGCCGGCGCCGTGCCGCGCGGCCGCGTGCGCGTCAACAGCAACGTGCCCTTCGGGCTGCACTGGCTGATGCCGCTCGTGCCGGACTTCCTCGCGCGCTATCCCGAGATCACCCTCGACATCGTCACGACGGACACGGTGATCGACCTCATCGACGAGCGCGCCGATGTCGCCATCCGCGTCGGGCCGATGCGCGCCTCGCCGCTCGTCGCCCGCAAGCTGGGCGAGAGCCGCATGGCTGTCGTCGCCTCGCCGGACTATCTCGCCCGCAACGGCGTGCCCACGACCCTGGCGGAGCTGGAACGGCACAACCGTATCGCCTTCAACTTCACCCGCCTCGTCGCCGGCTGGCCGTTCCGCGATCCGAGCGGCGCCATCGTCACCGTGCCGCCCGCGGGTAACGTCCTCGTCAGCGACGGGGAGGGCGCGCGCCGCCTGGCGCTCGCCGGGGCGGGCCTGGCCCGCCTGTCGCACTTCCACATCGGGCCGGATCTCGCCGCCGGGCGGCTCGTCGAGGTGCTGGCAGACCTCAACCCCGGCGACACCGAGACCATCCATGCCGTCTTTGTGGGCCAGGGCGCGAAGCTGCCGGCGCGGGTGCGCGTCTTCCTCGACTATCTCGCTGTCCATGCGCGCGTCAGCTGAACCGGCCCTGCGACATTTTCGCTTTTGCTTTCGTTGTCGGCAAATTGTTTTCGGAACATATTTCGCTTATGCTGCCACACATCGGGCGAGCGCAGCCGCCGGCTGCGCATCCGGGGCAAGTGAACGGAGCGCGAAGCGTGCGGGAGAAGGTCTACGACCTCGCCGTCATCGGAGGGGGCGTCAATGGCTGCGGCATCGCGCGCGATGCGGCCGGACGGGGACTTGCAACCATCCTCTTCGAGCAGGGCGACCTCGCCGGCGCCACCTCCTCCGCGTCCACCAAGCTCATCCACGGTGGACTGCGCTATCTCGAGTACTACGAGTTCCGCCTGGTGCGCGAGGCGCTGATGGAGCGCGAGGTGCTGTGGCGCCTCGCCCCCCACATCATCCGGCCGCTGCGTTTCGTCCTGCCGCACCATGCCGGGCTCCGTCCGGCCTGGATGTTGCGCCTCGGCCTCTTCCTCTACGACCATCTGGGCGGCCGCAAGCTGCTGCCCGCCACGCGCAGCCTCGACCTGCGCCACGACCCGGCAGGGGCGCCCCTCAAGCCCGGCTATTCCACGGCCTTCGAATATTCCGACTGCTGGGTGGACGATGCCCGCCTCGTCGTGCTCAACGCGCGCGATGCGGCCGATCGCGGCGCTGCCATCCATCCGCGCACGCGCGTTGTCGGTGCCGAGCGGCGCGGCGACCACTGGCTCGTCACCGCCGAGCGGCGCGGCGACGGTGCCCGCCTGACGGTGAAGGCGCGCATGCTCGTCAATGCCGCCGGCCCCTGGGTGGCCGAGGTGCTCGCCGGCATCGTGCGCGAGAAGCCACCGGCGGGTGTGCGCCTGGTGCAGGGCAGCCACATCGTCGTGCCGCGGCTCTATGACCACGACCGCTGCTACATCTTCCAGAACGGTGACGGACGCATCATTTTCGCCATTCCCTACGAGCACGACTTCACGCTCATCGGCACGACAGACCGTGATTATCACGGCGATCCCGCCGCCGTGGCCGCCAGCGAGGAGGAGATCGGCTATCTCTGCTCCGCGGCGAGCGAGTATTTCGCCCGGCCAGTGCGCAGCGAGGACGTGGTCTGGACTTACTCCGGCGTGCGGCCGCTCTACGACGACGGCGCCACAAAGGCGCAGGAGGCGACGCGCGACTATGTGCTGAAGCGCGAGGGCGAGGGGCGGGAGCCCCTCCTCCTCTCCGTCTTCGGCGGCAAGATCACCACCTACCGGCGCCTCGCGGAGGCCGCCCTGGACCGGCTCGCCCCGCAGATGCCCGAGGGGGCGTGCGCCAGGGCCGGATGGACGGCGCAGGCGCCGCTGGCGGGCGGCGACTTTCCGCCCGACGGCCTTGAGGCGCTGGTGCGGCGCATCCGGGAGGCGCATCCCTATCTCGCCGAGGGTGTCGCGGCGCGCCTTGCGCGCTCGTACGGCACGCGCGCCTTCACCATCCTCGACGGCGCCCGCTCCGCGGCGGATCTCGGCCGCCAGTTCGGCGCTGGCCTCAGCGAGCGCGAGGTCGACTATCTGATGCGCGAGGAATGGGCGATGACGGCCGAGGACGTGCTCTGGCGGCGCTCCAAGCTCGGCCTGCGGCTGACGCGGGAGGAGGCGGCCGTGCTTGAGGACTTCATGGCCGCGCGACTCAGGCAGGCCGCCTGACTGGTGGTGGCGCAGCCGGCGCGCCTCCGCTAGCGTCGGCCGCAACAGAAGTCGAAACGGAGGAAACATCCTTGGCCACCTATGTTCTCGCCATCGACCAGGGCACCACCTCCTCGCGGGCCATTCTCTTCCGGCCTGACACTTCCATCGCCGCCGTCGCCCAGCAGGAGTTTCCGCAGCATTTCCCGGCCTCGGGCTGGGTGGAGCACGAGCCGGCGGACCTGTGGGAGACGACGCTCGCCACCTGCCGCGAGGCGCTCGCGAAGGCCGGCACCTCGGCGCGCGAGGTCGCCGCCATCGGCATCACCAACCAGCGCGAGACGACCGTGGTCTGGGACCGGGCAAGCGGCCGCGCCGTCCACCGCGCCATCGTCTGGCAGGACCGGCGCACGGCTGGGCTCTGCGCCCGGCTGAAGGAGGAAGGGCACGAGCCGCTGTTCACGGCGCGCACCGGCCTCATCCTCGACCCCTATTTCTCCGGCACCAAGATCGCCTGGATCCTCGACAACGTCCCTGGCGCCCGGGCGCGCGCCGAGCGGGGCGAGCTGGCCTTCGGTACCGTCGACAGCTTTCTTCTGTGGCGGCTGACGGGTGGCAGGGTGCATGCGACGGATGCGACCAATGCCGCGCGCACGCTGCTCTTCGACATCCACAAGGGAGAGTGGGACGAGGATCTGCTGCGCATCCTCGGCGTGCCGCGCTCCATGCTGCCCGAGGTGCGCGACTGCTCGGGCCGCTTCGGCGAGAGCGATGCCGCGCTCTTCGGCGCGCCGATCCCCATCTGCGGCATAGCGGGCGACCAGCAGGCAGCCACCGTCGGCCAGGCCTGCTTTACCCCCGGCATGGTGAAATCAACCTATGGCACCGGCTGCTTCGCCCTCGTCAATACCGGCGATGCCCCCGTCGCCTCCAAGAACAAGCTGCTCACCACCATCGCCTACCAGCTCGACGGCCGGCGCACCTATGCACTCGAGGGCTCCATCTTCATCGCCGGGGCGGCGGTGCAGTGGCTGCGCGACGGGCTCGGCATCATCAAGGACGCCGCCGCGACGGGCCGGCTCGCGGAGAATGCAGACCCGACGCAGGACGTCTATCTCGTGCCGGCCTTTGTCGGCCTCGGCGCCCCCTACTGGAACCCGGACGTGCGCGGCGCGCTCTTCGGCCTCACGCGCGGCACCGGCCCGGCCGAGCTCGCCCGCGCAGCGCTGGAAAGCGTCTGCTACCAGACCGCCGACCTCCTCGATGCCATGCGGGCGGACTGGCCGCAGGCGGATGGCGCCGAGACGGTGCTGCGCGTCGACGGCGGCATGGTGGCCTCCGACTGGACAATGCAGCGCCTGGCCGATCTCCTCGCCGCGCCGGTGGACCGGCCGGTGGTGAAGGAGACGACGGCCCTCGGCGCCGCCTATCTCGCCGGCCTCGCCGCCGGTGTCTTCCCCGCCCCGGCGCAGTTCGCGGACCTGTGGCGGATGGAACGGCGCTTCACGCCGGCCATGAGCGAATCGCTGCGCAACGCCAAGCTCGCCGGCTGGCGCGAGGCCGTGGCGCGGCTCGTCATGCCCGTCGCCTAGGCGCTACAGCACCTCCTCGAGCCAGTCGAAGACGACGGCGAGGCCGAGCGGCAGGTTGCCGACCTGGCAATGCATGTCCGCCCCCTCGGCGCGGGTGAAGACGTGGCGTGTCACGCGCCCGCCGGCCTTCGAGGCGAAGACCTCGAGCTGGCGCAGTGCCTCCTCGCCCTCCCCCTCGCCGACGAGGGCGAGCGTCGGGCAGGCGATGCGCTCGAGCCCCTCCTCGGCGCGAAAATCGGCGAGGCGCTTCAGCCAGGCGTGCGAGCTGTCCACGCCGTAGCGCCGGCAGGCGGACTTGAAGGACAGCTTCATCGTCAACGGCATCACCTCATCCGGCAGCTCGTCCACGTAGGAGAGCGGCAGGTCCTCCATCTCCTCCGCGCCCGGCGGCAGGAAGCCGAGGAGGTAGGCCTTGAGGTCGACGATGGGCGAGTTGAGCACCAGCGCCCTGATCCGGGGATCGTGGATGGCGGCCCGCGTCGCAAAATAGCCGCCGAAGCTCACGCCATAGAGCCCGAGCTTGTCGGGGTTCACCTCCGGCCGCGCCAGCGCCGCATCGACGACAGCGGCGAGCGGGACCTCGTAGTCGGGCCGGAAGACGAGATCGGGATAGCGGCGCATGGTCGAGACCTGCCCCGGCCCCTGCGCCAGCAGCACGTTAAAGCCGCGCTCGAGGCCCGCGCGGGCCGCGGAGAAGAACATCTCCTCGTTCGTGCCGTCGAAGCCGGTGATGGCGACGAGTGTGCGCCCGTCCACGGCGCCGCCCGCGGGGGCGCAGAAATAGCCCGGCAGCTGAAGATCGCCGAAGGGGATGTCGATGGCGGTCACGCTGTCGGCAAAGAGCGGCATCGCCGCGGCGAAGCAGCGCTGGCTGGCAAGCCCGTACTGCAGGGCCTCGCCGGCGAAGGGGTCGCAGAAATATTCGGCCGACCGGTAGTACATCGCGGCCCGGCCGTAATGCTCGCGCGCGCTGACGCGGTGGCCGCGGCCCAGCGCAACGTCGGCCATGCGCTCAATGTCGGCAGCGAGATCGGCGAAGCGGCGCGGCCATTCACGTGGCGTCTCGTCGAGCCCGGCCCGGGCGGCGAAGATCTCGCCCGACGCCCCGCCGCCGTAGCTGGCGGCACCCAGCATGCGCATGAGCTGGAAATCGAGCTCGGGGTTGGCAAATCCCGTGATGCGCGTTGCCGTCCGTTCGATACCCGCCATGCGTCTCTCCCGATACGTGTTGATCCCCGCCCCTCGCAGGGGGCATTAGTGGCGAAACTTGATCGCGCACAGTGGTGCGGAACGGAGGCATCTTACGTCCATGAGCGACCGTATAGAAACCGATGTCGTCATCGTCGGCGCGGGGCCCGTGGGGCTCTTCGCCGTGTTCGAGCTCGGCCTCCTCGACATCAGGGCTCACCTCGTCGACATCCTGCCGAAGGTCGGCGGCCAATGCGCGGAACTCTACCCGGAGAAGCCGATCTACGACATTCCGGGCTTTCCCATGGTCACCGGCCAGGGGCTCATCGACAACCTCATGGCGCAGATCGAGCCGTTCCACCCCACCTTCCATCTCTCGGAGATGGTGGAATCCCTCGAGTGCCTCGGCACGGCGGAGGCGCCGCTCTTCCGCCTCAGGACCGACGCGGGCACCGAATTCATCACCAAGGCCGTGATCATCGCGGCCGGGGGCGGCTCGTTCCAGCCCAAGAAGCCGCCGATCCCCGGCATCGAGGGCTTCGAGGGCACCAGCGTCTTCTATGCGGTGCGCCAGATGGAGCCCTTCCGCAACAAGCGCATCCTCATCGTCGGCGGCGGCGATTCGGCCCTCGACTGGACGGTGAACCTCGCGCCGCTGGCGAAGCGGCTGACGCTGCTGCACCGGCGCGACGCGTTCCGCGCCGCACCCGACACCGTCAACAAGATGCGCGCCCTCGTTGCCGAGGGGGCGATGGACTTCCACCTCGGCCAGGTGGTGGCACTCGAGGGCACGGCGCCGGTGCTGGAGGCGGCGGTGGTGCGCCGCGACGACGGCTCGACCTTCACCATCCCCTGCGACGTGATGCTGCCCTTCTTCGGCCTCACCATGAAGCTCGGCCCCATCGCGCAGTGGGGCCTCAACCTTCACGAGAACCTCATCCCCGTCGATACTGAGAAGTTCGAGACGAGCGTGCCCGGCATCTTCGCCATCGGCGACATCAACACCTATCCGGGCAAGCTCAAACTCATCCTCTCCGGCTTCCACGAGGGGGCGCTCGCGGCCCAGCGCGTGTTCCACTACGTCTATCCCGACAAGCGCCTCGTCTTCCAGTACACCACCTCCTCCACCAGCCTGCAGAAAAAGCTCGGCGTGCATGCCTGACGCCCGCCCTGCGTGGCGGACATGGCTTGGCGGCGCGCCTGCGGCTTGACGCTGGCCCCCTCGGGTCGTCACATGCCTCCAACGAGCATCCGGCGCACGCACGGCGGATGCCATGAGGGAGGTTGGATGACACCGTCGATCTTCGATCTGTCGGGCCGCACGGCCCTCGTCACCGGCGCTGGCCAGGGCATCGGGCTTGCCATCGCCCGCGGCCTTGCGGCAGCGGGCGCCCGCGTCGTTCTCAACGGCCGGGACACGGCCAAGCTGGAGAGGGCGGCCGCGCTCATCCGCGAGGCGGGCGGCGAAGCGGACATGATGCCCTTCGACGTGACCGATGCCGCCGCTGTACGCGAGGGCGTCGCCCGCATCGAGCGCGAGATCGGCCCCCTCACCATCCTCGTCAACAACGCCGGCATCCAGCACCGTGCCCCGCTCGAGGATTTCGCCGACGAGGACTGGCACCGGATCATCCGCACCAACCTGGACAGCGTCTACTACGTCGGCCAGACGGTTGCCCGGCACATGATCCCGCGCGGCTACGGCAAGATCATCAACATCTGCTCCGTCATCAGCGAGCTCGCGCGACCGACCATCGCGCCCTATGCGGCGAGCAAGGGCGCGGTGAAGATGCTGACGAAGGGCATGGCTGCCGACTGGGGCCGCCACGGCATCCGCGTCAACGGCATCGGCCCCGGCTTCTTCGCCACCGAGATGAACGCGGCCCTCGTCGCCAATGCGGACTTCTCGGCCTGGCTGGTGAAGCGCACGCCGCTCGGCCGCTGGGGCGAGGTGGACGAGCTCGTCGGCGCCGCCATCTTCCTCTCCGCACCGGCCTCGGATTTCGTGACCGGCCACGTGCTCTATGTCGACGGCGGCGTCACCGCCTCGCTCTGACCCGCTGCGGCGCTCTCCAAAACAGCAAACTTCGGGAAGGAAACAGGACACATGAATCAAATCGATTTGACGGGCCGCGTCGCTGTGGTCACCGGCGGCGCTCAGGGCATCGGCCGCGCGGTGGCCGAGCGCTTCAAGGCCTCCGGCGCCAGGCACATCGAGCTGTGGGACCGCGACGGGGCGCTGGCCGAAGCGACGGCGAAGGAGCTGGGAGAGGGCGTTTCGGCGCGGACCGTCGACATCACCGACTATGCCGCCGTCGAGGCCGCCGCCAAGGCAGCCGAGGCGGCGCACGGGGCGGTCGACATTCTCGTCAACAGCGCCGGCATCGCGGGGCCGACCTACAAGACCTGGGAGTACCCGCTCGAGGACTGGGCGCGCGTGCAGCGCATCAACCTCGACGGCACCTTCTACTGCTGCCGTGCGCTGGTGCCCGGCATGCGCGAGCGCAACTACGGCCGCATCGTGCTCGTCGCCTCCATCGCCGGCAAGGAGGGCAACCCCAACGCCTCCGCCTATTCGGCCTCCAAGGCTGCCGTCATCGGCTTCACCAAGTCGCTCGGCAAGGAGCTGGCGGACCGCAACATCGCCGTCAACTGCATCACGCCGGCCACGGCCAAGACGCGCATCCTGGAGCAGGTGAGCGAGGAGTTCATCGAGTACATGCTGTCGAAGATCCCGCGCGGGCGCTTTGTCGAGCTGCAGGAGGTGGCGAGCATGGTCGCCTTCCTCGCCTCGGAGGACAACAGCTTCACCACGGGCGCCGTCTTCGACCTCTCCGGCGGACGTGCCACCTACTGATGACGCTTGAGCGGCATGGCGCGGGTCGCTAGCCTGCTGCCATGATTGCCATGCCGCCCCTGCCCACCGCCGTGCTCGGCGAGCGTCTGATGACGCTCGCCGCCGAACTCAACCAGTATACCGACGAGCCGGGACGCCTGACGCGCCTCTACCTCTCGCCGGCCCATCGCGCCGCCGCCGATGCGGTGAGGCGCATGATGGAGGCGGCGGGCATGACGGCGCACATCGACGCCGCCGGCACCGTCGTCGGCCGCTACGAGGGGATCGAGCCGAACGCGCCGGCGCTGCTCATCGGCTCGCATATCGACACGGTGGTCGATGCCGGCAGCTACGACGGCATGCTCGGCGTGCTCTCCGGCATCATCGCAGTGGAGGAGCTCGCCCGGCGCGGCGAACGCCTGCCCTTCGCCATCGAGGTGCTGGCCTTCGGCGACGAGGAGAATGTCCGCTTTCCCACCAACCTCTCGACCTCCCAGGCGATTGCCGGCACCTACGACCCGGCCTGGCTCGACGGCAGGGACTATGACGGCGTGAGCCTGCGCGAGGCCCTCGTCGCCTTCGGCGGCGACCCCGAGGCCGTCACGCAGCTCGGCCGCGATCCGGCCTCTGTCAAGGGCTACATCGAGTTCCACATCGAGCAGGGGCCGGTGCTGGAGCGCGAGAATCTGCCCGTCGGCATCGTCAGCGCCATCAACGGCATCACGCGGGCGCGCGGCGTCGTGACGGGCGAGGCCGGGCACGCCGGCACCGTGCCGATGGCCCTGCGGCGCGACGCCTTCGCGGCCCTGTGCGAGATGAACCTCGCCGTCGAGCGCATCGGCGCGCGCGCCCCCTCGACCGTGGCGACCATCGGCATGGCCAAGGTGTCGCCCAACGCCTCGAACGTCATCCCGGGCCGGGTCGACTTCACGCTCGACGTGCGCGCGCCGGACGACCCCGTGCGCCACGCTATCGTCGAGGAGATGGTGGGCGAGATGCACTGCATCGCCGCCCGGCGCAACGTGACGCTCGATCTCGACCTCTATTTCGACGCCCCGGCCACCGCCATGGACGCCAGCCTGATGCGCGCGCTGGAGACGGCTATCACGGGCCAGGGTATCCCCGCGCGCCACCTGCCCTCGGGGGCCGGTCACGACGCCATGGCCATGGCGCGCCTGTGCCCCTCGGCCATGGTCTTCGTGCGCTGCAAGGGCGGAATCAGCCACAACCCCGCCGAATCGATCACGGTGGAGGACGCGGACGTGGCCGTGCGCGTCCTTGTCGACACCATCAAGGCCCTCGCCGCCCGCAACGGATAGGCCGCGACGGGATGGAGGCCGGCATTGCCGGCACTTCCGCGCGGGCAGCAATGCGGCCGCGTGCCGGTCCGCCGGGCCTATTTCTCCGTCTCCACCAGCCCCTTCACGAACAGCCGCTGCATGGCGATGACCACGAGGACCGGCGGCAGCATGGCGAGAATGGTTGTCGTCATGACGAGGTGCCACACCGGGTCCGCCTCCGCCGCCGCGGCCGCGAGGCGCTGGATGCCCATGACGATGGTGTAGTAGCGCTGGTCCGTGGTAACCAGCAGCGGCCACAGATACTGGTTCCATCCGTAGATGAACAGAATGACGAAGAGCGCCGCGATGTTGGTGCGCGACAGCGGCAGCAGGATGGACCAGAAGAAGCGCAGGGGCCCCGCCCCGTCGATGCGGGCGGCCTCCGTCAGCTCGTCGGGGATGGTCATGAAGACCTGGCGGAAGAGGAAGGTCGCCGTTGCCGAGGCGATGAGCGGAATGGCAAGGCCGGAATAGGTGTTGAGCATGCCGAGATTGGCCACGACCTCGAAGGTCGGCAGAATGCGCACCTCGACCGGCAGCATCAGCGTGATGAAGATGAGCCAGAAGGCCGTGACCCGGAAAGGGAAGCGGAAGTAGCAGATGGCGAAGGCGGACAGCAGCGAGATGGCGATCTTGCCGAGGGCGATGGCCATCGCCATGACGAAGCTGTTCCACAGCATCGGCCCCACGGGCGGAAAGCCCGAGACGCTCGAGCCGGTGAACAGCGCCTCCTTGTAGTTCTCGACGAGCCCGGGCCCCGGCATGAAGCCGATGCGGCCGGTGAGGAAGTCCGTGCCGGGATGGGTCGAGGCGACGAAGGCGAGCCAAACCGGCAGCACCATCACCACGACGCCGAGGATGAGTGCCGCATGGGCGGCGATCGTCAGCTTGCGGCCTGATTCGACCATGTCCGCCCCCTCAGTAGTGAACCTTGCGCTCGATGTGACGGAACTGAAGCGCCGTCAGGCCGATGACGATGACGAGCAGCACCACCGACTGGGCGGCGGATGCGCCGAGGTTGAGCGACTCGAAACCGTCCTTGAACACCTTGTAGACGAGGATGGTGGTGGACTGGCCCGGCCCGCCGCCGGTCGTCGCGTGGATGATGCCGAAGGTGTCGAAGAAGGCATAGACCACGTTGACGACGAGCAGGAAGAACGTTGTCGGCGCGAGCAGCGGCCACACGATCTTGCGGAAACGCAGCCAGGGTCCGGCCCCGTCGAGCGCCGCGGCCTCCACGAGCGTGCGCGGGATGGCCTGCAGCCCGGCGAGGAAGAAGAGGAAGTTGTAGCTCACCTGTTTCCACGACGCAGCGAGGATGACCATGATGAGCGCGTCGGTGCCGTTGAGGTGGTGGTTCCAGCCGATGCCGAGGATCCTGAGCCCTCGTGCCACAATGCCCACGGAGGGATCGAACATGTACCACCACAGGATGGCGGCAACCGCCGGGGCCACCGCGTAGGGCCAGATGAGCAGCGTCTGGTAGACCATCGCCCGGCGGCCCACCTTGTCGGCGGCGAGGGCGAAGAGCAGCCCGAGGCCGAGCGAGATGCCCGCGACCGAGACCGAGAAGATGATGGTGATGACGAAGCTTGACCGGTAGCTCGGATCCTCGAGGAGTGCGACGAAGTTGGCGAGGCCGACGAACTGGCGCGACAGGCCGAAGGCGTCCTCGGCGAACAGGGAGGTGTAGAGCGCCTGGCCGGCCGGCCACAGGAAGAAGATGACAGTGATGGCGAGCTGCGGCGCGAGCAGAAGGTAAGGCACGATGCCGCCGCCGAAGGTGACCCGTTTTGCCTGCATCGGCCCCCCGGAAGAACAGGGCGGCGCCCGGCCATCGGGCGCCGCCATTCACGTCGGTTACGTCAGGAGTTGGACTTCTCGAACTGGCGCAGCAGCTCGTTGCCGCGCTTCACGGCAGCGTCAAGCGCGTCCTTCACCGGCTTCTTGCCGGTCAGCGCGTTCTCCATCTCCTCCTCGATGATGTCGCGGATCTGGGCGAAGTTGCCGAGACGCAGGCCCTTGGAGTTCTCGGTCGGCGGGTTGAGGTTCATCTGCTTGATCGAGATGTCCGAACCCGGATTCTTGTCGTAGAACCCCTCCTTCTGCGACAGCTCATAGGAAGCCTTGGTGATCGGCAGGTAGCCGGTCTGCTGGTGCCACCAGGCCTGGACTTCGGGCTTCGACAGGTAGGCGAAGAACTTCGCCACGCCCTTGTATTCCTCCTTCGGGCGGCCGGCGAGGACCCACAGGGTCGCCCCGCCGATGATGGAGTTCTGCGGCGCGCCCTGGACGTCCGGCCAGTAGGGCTGCATGCCGTAGCCCACCTCGAACTTGGCGTTGGCGAGGATGTTGGCGCGCGCCGCCGAGGAGGCGAAGGTCATGGCGCACTCACCGGAGAGGAACTTCGGGTCCGACTTGCCCTGCCGGCCGCCGTAGTCGAAGATCTTGGACTTCTGCCATTCGACAAGCGCAGTCCAGTGCCTCTCGACGAGCGGGTTATTGATCTTCAGCTCGGTGCCGAAGCCGGCGAAGCCGTTCGCCTCCGTCGACAGCGGGATGTTGTGCATGGCCGAGAAGTTCTCGACATGCACCCACGACGGCCACTGGCTGGTGAAGCCGCACGGGACACCCGCGGCCTGCAGCTTCTTGGCGAATTCCTCCACCTCCGGCCAGGTCTTGGGCGGGGTGTTCTCGTCGAGGCCGGCCTTCTTGAAGAGGTCCTTGTTGTAATAGAGGATCGGCGTCGACGAGTTGAACGGGAACGACAGCATGTTGCCCTGTGTGTCGCTGTAGTAACCCGTCACCGCTGGCAGATACGCCTGGGGATCGAAGGGCTCGTTCTCGTCCGCCATCAGCTTGTAGACGGGATAGACAGCGCCCTTGGCCGCCATCATCGTCGCCGTGCCGACCTCGAACACCTGCACGATCGCCGGATGCTGCTTGGCGCGGAAGGCGGCGATGGCGCCGGTCATGGTCTCCGGATAGCTGCCCTTGAAGACCGGGACCACCTTGTATTCGCTCTGCGTCGCGTTGAAGTCGTTCGCGATCTTCTCAAGCTTCTCCCCGAGCGCGCCCGACATGGCGTGCCACCACTGGATCTCCGTCTGGGCAGCCGCCGGTCCCGCCGCGGCGATGAAGGCCGCCGCACTTGCCATGGTTACAAAACGAGATGCCATGTTAGCCTCCCCATCTCTGCCGGAGCCCCCCTCGGGGACTCTTCTCGTCGTTGCTAGCGAGCATAGCATGACAATCGCATCACAGTTCAATGAATAATCGACGACAAACGCAAGCGAAACGAAATTCGGCACCACAGCGAGGAGCGCATCAATGGGGGGCATGACCCTTTCTCCGACCACCACCCTGCCAACCGATTTTCCTAAGGCTGCCTTGGCCGGGCGCGTCTTTCGGCCCGATGTCGAAGGCCCCTCGGTGGTCGCTGTCCGTGACGGCGAGGTTTTCGATATCAGCCGCGCTTTCCCCACGATGCGCGACCTATGCGAAACTTCCGCACCTGCCGCGGCCCTGCGCGAGGCCACCGGCGAATCGCTCGGCCCGCTCGAGGCCATCCTCGCCAATTCCGTGGAGGCGACGCGCGACCCCTCCCGGCCCTATCTCCTCGCGCCGATCGACCTGCAGGCGGTCAAGGCGGCGGGCGTCACCTTCGCCGTCTCCATGCTCGAGCGCGTCATCGAGGAGCGCGCGCGTGGCAATGCGGACGCCGCCGCTGCCATCCGCAAGGAGATCAACCGCCTCGTCGGCGACGACCTCAACCGCCTGAAGCCAGGCTCGCCCGAGGCCATGCGCCTCAAGGAGGTGCTGATGGCGCAGGGAGCCTGGAGCCAGTATCTCGAGGTCGGCATCGGTCCTGACGCCGAGATCTTCACCAAGGCCCAGCCCATGTCGAGCGTCGGCACCGGGGCGGACGCCGGCATCCATGCCATCTCGACTTGGAACAATCCCGAGCCCGAGGTCGTGGTCGTCGTCGCCTCCGACGGGCGCATCGTCGGCGCCACGCTCGGCAACGACGTGAACCTGCGCGACGTCGAGGGCCGTTCGGCCCTGCTGCTCGGCAAGGCCAAGGACAACAACGCGAGCTGCGCCATCGGCCCCTTCGTGCGCTTCTTCGACGACGGCTTCTCGCTCGACGATGTGCGCCGCATGCACGTGACGCTGACGGTCGAGGGCGAGGACGGCTTCCGCATGGAAGGCTTCTCCACCCTGGAGAAGATCAGCCGCGACCCGGCCGACCTCGTGGCCCAGATGATCGGCCGGCACCATCAGTATCCGGACGGCACGGTGCTCTTCCTCGGCACCCTGTTCGCGCCGGTGGAGGATCGCGACGCGCCGGGCAAGGGCTTCACGCACAAGGTGGGGGACATCGTCACCATCGCCTCGCCGCAGCTCGGCAGCCTCGTCAACCGCATGCGCCACAGCCAGGACTGCGCACCCTGGACCTTCGGCACCGGGCAGCTGATGCGCAACCTCGCCAGGCGCGGCCTCCTCTGAGCCGCAGACGGGCAGGGACATGAACCGGCATCGCCGCCCGCCGCCCGCAGGGCCTGCCGGTGGCGATGCCGCCCCCGGCGACAACACGGCCGCCTTCCTCGCCGTGCGGCCACGGCTGCTCGCCATCGCCCATCGCATGCTCGGCACAATGAGCGACGCCGAGGACGTGGTGCAGGATGCCTTCCTGCGCTTCCACACTGCCGGCGTGGCCGCCGACAATCCGGAAGCCTGGCTCGTCACCGTGACGAGCCGCCTCGCCATTGACCGGCTGCGGGCCGCGCGGCGCGAGCGCGCCGCCTACGACGGCCCCTGGCTGCCGGAGCCCTGGACGGGGCCGGACGAGGGCGACGTCTTTGCGCGCGACCTGCCCTATGCCGTGCTGGTGCTGATGGAACGTCTCGGCCCGGTGGAGCGCTGCGCCTTCGTGCTGCGCGAGCTGCTCGACATGCCCTATGCGCGCCTCGCCGAGGTGCTCGGCCGCAGCGAGACGGCCTGCCGGCAGATCGTCGCCCGCGCACGCCGCCGGCTCGGCGCCGGCCCGCTCGCAACGGCCGACGAGGCCATCGCGCGCCGTGAGCGGCACGGGAAGCTCATGGAGGACTTCCGCCTGGCGCTCGCCGCCGGCGATGCCGAGCGTCTCATCGGCCTTCTTGCGTCGGACGCCGTCATCGCCACCGACGGCGGCGGCAAGGTGCGCGCCGCCCGCAACATCGTGCGGGGCGCGGAGCGGATCGTGCGGCTGGTGCTGGGCGTCGCCCGCAAGCTCGGCCGCCGTCGCATCGAGCGGCCGGCCCGCTTCTCCGGCGAGGCCGGCTTCGTCACGTACGAGGACGGCCGCCCGGTGCGCATCGTCATGGCCGCCAGCGACGGCGGGCGGATTACGACCGTCTACTTCGTCCTGAACCCGGACAAGCTCGCCCGCATCCCGGCGGCGGGCTGATTTTTTTGCCCCGTCCTGTCACAGGCGTCGGCCTGCGTCGTCTTCGGTGCATGCGGCCGCACACGGCCGTCCACCGGAGAACAGACGATGAGGACCATCAAAGCCTACGACATCATCCCCGATATCTTCACCGCTGCGCGCCGGCTCAATGGCGACATCGAGGCCCTCGGCCTCGACATGAGGCTCGTCGAGCTCGTAAAGACGCGCGCGTCGCAGATGAACGGCTGCGCCTACTGCGTGCACATGCACGCCGGCAGCGCGGTGAAGAAGTACGGCGAGAAGCCGGAGCGGCTCTATCTGCTTCCGGCATGGCGGGAATCGACCGCCTTCGACGCGCGCGAGCGGGCCGCCCTCGCCTGTGCCGAGGCGATGACGCGCATGGACGACCACGCCGCCATCGTCGAGGCCGCCACCGGCCTCGACGCGCACTTCTCCGAGAAGGAGGTGGTGGCGCTGACGGCGCTCCTCGCCATGATCAACTTCTGGAACCGGATCGCTGTCGGCTTCGGCACCCAGCACCCGCCGGTGTGACCGGCGTCAGATGATGTTCGCCTCGCGCAGCGGCCGCTGCGCGAGAACCCGCGTATAGCCGAGATCGGAGAGATCGAGCGTCACGAAACGCCCGTGCACGATCTCTTCGGCGATGCCGCGGCCGACGGCGGGGGACTGCTGCAGGCCGTGGCCGGAAAAGCCGTTGGCGAGGAAGAGGTTCTCGACCTCGCCGGCGCGCCCGACGATGGCGTTGTGATCGAGAAGGTTCATATCGTAGGGCCCGGACCAGGCCCGGCCGGGGCGGATCTGCTCGAAGGCGGGCACGCGCGTCGCCAGCGCCGGCCAGATCGTCTGCTCGAACAGCGACCAGTCGACCGCTTCGGGATTGTCGTCCCAGTCGGGGTCGGCGTCGGCTTCCGGCGAGATGCCGCAGATGAACATCTGCCCCTCGGCGCCGCGGTGGCCCTCCGGGCGCACATAGGCCCCGGACGTGTCGATCATCAGCGGGCAGTTGTCGACCGGCCCCTTGCAGGTGAAGCTGAAGACGTAGCGCTTCTTGGGATAGACGGGGATGTCGACGCCGGCGGTCGCGGCGATGCGCCGGCCGTCGGAACCCGCGCAGTTGACCACCGTGCCGCAGTCGATGCGACTGCCGTCGGTGAGATGCACGGCGACAACGCGATTGCCCTGCCGCTCGAGACGGGCGACCTCACCCGTCCGGTACTCGGCCCCGAGCGCCCGCGCCTTCTTCCGGAAGGCCTGCAGGAGCGCCCAGCCGTCAAACCAGCCCTCGCCGCTGCGTCCCCAGGCCCCCGCGAGCAGATCGTCGGTGGCGAGCCACGGGAACTTCTCCCTGAGCCCGGCGGGATCGAAAAGGACGATGTCGGCCCCCTCGGCCTGCTGCACCGCGTGGTTGCGGGCGAGCGTCTCGGCCCCCTCCTGCGTGGATGCAAGATAGAGATAGCCGCCTTCGGTGAGGTCGATCACCGGCCGCTCTTCATCCACCGAGAGATGGCTGCCGATGTTGCGCAGGAAGGCGATGCCGTAGAGTGAGATGCGGACGTTCACCGGGCTCGAGTACTGCTGCCGGATGGAGGCCGCCGACAGCGCCGAGGCCGAGCGGGCATAGGTCGGATCCTTCTCGATCACGACAACGCGGCCGGCGAAGCCGGGATCGGACAGGAGATGGAAGGCGACGGAGGAGCCCATCGCCGCACCGCCGACGATGACGACGTCGGCCGTCGTGGCCGAAGGGAAGGAACCGTTGGAGGACTGGGACATGATGCTGGCAGGCCGGAGTGAGGGAGGCGCGAAGAAGCGCCGCAGGACGGCGGCTTCATGAGCTGACCGCATGATTGCCGCATGCGAAGTGGCTTGTCCATGGGGCGCTCTCCGTGGCCCGGCGTCGCACCGGCCGACGGACGGCGCTGCCGTGACGCCGGGTCAGGCGGCTCCCGCTTGCATTTCCGCCCCGCATTCGCCCAGCAGCCAGTCGCGAAAGGCGGCGAGAGCCGGGCGGTCCGCCTTCTCCTCGGGATAGACGAGGTAATAGGCCTCATCGCTCGAGATTGGCCGGTCGAAAGGCACGACGAGCGCGCCGGAGCGCAGCTCGTCCTCGACGAGGAAGCGCGGCACGATGGCGAGGCCGAGGCCGGCAACGGCCGCCTGCGCGACCATGGCGAACTGCTCGAAGCGCGGTCCCATCACCGCCCGCTCGGCGGAGAGACCCTGGGCCGCGAGCCACAGGCTCCAGGCGCGCGGGCGCGTCGCCTGCTGCAGCAGCGGCACCGTGAGCACGTCTGCCACGTCGACGAGCGGGTGCCGGGCGACGAGGGCCGGGCTCGCCACCGGCACGATGGCCTCGCCCATGAGCCGGTGCATGCGCGCCCCGGGCCACACGGGCTCACCGAAATGGATCGCCGCATCGAGCCCCTCGCGTGCGAAGTCGAAGGGCAGGATGCGCGTGGCGAAGTTGATGGTGACGCCCGGATGGCGCTGGAAGAAGCCGGGCAGGCGCGGGATGAGCCAGCGCGTGCCGAAGGTCGGCAGAATGGCGAGGTCGAGAATGCCGCCGGCGCCGCGGAAGGCCATGGCGTTGACCGTCGCCGCGGTGAGCCGCGCCAGCGCCTCGCGCACCTCGCCCGCATAGGCGCTGCCGGCAGGCGTCAGCACCACGCGCTGGCGCACGCGCTCGAAGAGCTTGAGGCCGAGTTGCGCCTCCACCGCCGCCACCTGGCGGCTGACGGCTCCCTGCGTCAGGTTGAGCTCCTCCGCCGCCTTGGTAAAGGACAGGTGCCGCGCCGCCGCCTCGAAGGCGGCGAGCGCTGTCAGGGACGGCAGGGCAAGGCGCTGGTGGACATCGCGCATCGATCATTCCGTTTTGTAATGAACTCGTGAGAACATATCGTTTGAAACGCGGCAATGAAACCGCCATCCTGTCGCGGCAAGGAGACTCCGCATCCGCGCGATGCACCACAACGGCCGCCTCCCCTGGCGAGGCAGGAGCCGCACAACGCTCCGGGAAGAGACATGACTGTTCACACCGCCGCCGCTTCCGTCCGCGAGGAGGCGCTTGCCATTCTGAAGCGTCTCGGCGTGTCCGACGCTGCCTTCGCCGCCTCGGGCCTTGCCGCCCGTTCCCCCGTCACCGGCGAGATCATCACCCATGTCCGGGAGGCCGGCGCGGCCGAGACCCGCGCGGCCGTTGATCGCGCCGCCAAGGCCTTTCTCGAATGGCGCCGGGTGCCGGCACCACGGCGCGGCGAGTTCGTGCGCCTGCTCGGTGAGGAGCTGCGCGCCGCCAAGGAGGATCTCGGCCTCCTCGTGACGCTGGAAGCCGGCAAGATTATCTCCGAAGGCCTCGGCGAGGTGCAGGAGATGATCGACATCTGCGATTTCGCTGTCGGCCTCTCCCGCCAGCTCTACGGCCTGACCATCGCCACCGAGCGGCCGGATCATCGCATGATGGAGACCTGGCACCCGCTCGGCCCCGTCGGTGTCATCACCGCCTTCAACTTCCCCGTGGCCGTCTGGTCGTGGAACGCCGCGCTCGCCCTCGTCTGCGGCGACCCGGTGATCTGGAAACCGTCCGAGAAGACGCCGCTCACCGCCCTTGCCGTGACGGCCATCGCCGAGCGTGCCGCCAAGCGCTTCGGCGGCGTGCCCGAGGGCCTGCTCGAGCTTGTCATCGGCGGCCGCGAGGCGGGTGAGGCCCTCGTGGCCGACGAGCGCGTGCCGCTCGTCTCGGCCACCGGTTCCACTGCCATGGGCCGCAAGGTGGGCCCGAAGCTCGCCGAGCGCTTCGCCCGCGCCATCCTGGAGCTGGGCGGCAACAACGCCGCCATCGTCGCGCCCTCGGCCGATCTCGATATCGCCCTGCGCGCCATCGCCTTCGCCGCCATGGGCACGGCGGGCCAGCGTTGCACCACGTTGCGCCGCCTCATCGTCCACTCGAGCGTCTATGACAAGCTCGTGCCGCGCCTTGTGAAGGTCTACGGCAGCGTCACCATCGGCGACCCGCGCGCAAAGGGCACGCTCGTCGGCCCGCTCATCGACAGGGCGGCCTTCGAGGGCATGGAGAAGGCGCTCGCCGAGGCGAAGGCCCTGGGCGCCACGGTTCACGGCGGCGGCCGCGTCACCGGCATCGGCGGCGAGGATGCCTATTATGTCCGCCCGGCACTCGTCGAGATGCCGGCCCAGGCCGGCCCGATGCTGCACGAGACCTTCGCGCCCATCCTCTATGTCGTGAAGTACGAGAGCCTCGACGAGGCGATCGCGCTGCAGAACGGCGTCGGCGCCGGCCTCTCCTCCTCTATCTTCACGCTCGACATGCGTGAAGCCGAGCGCTTCGTTTCAGCGGAAGGGTCGGACTGCGGTATCGCCAACGTCAACATCGGCCCCTCGGGTGCCGAGATTGGCGGCGCCTTCGGCGGCGAGAAGGAGACGGGCGGCGGCCGCGAAGCGGGCTCGGATGCCTGGAAGGCGTACATGCGGCGCGCCACCAACACCATCAACTACGGCACGGCCCTGCCGCTGGCGCAGGGCGTGACCTTCGACGTGGACGCATGAGCGGCGCGTGAAGCCTCCCCTCCCTCCGGGCAGGGGAGGCGCGCTGTTCGGATGAGTGACAGACCTGCCAGGGACGAAAACCAGATGGCCAAGGACAACATCGGCGCCTTCAACTGGGCCGACCCCTTCCTGCTCGAAGACCAGCTGACCGATGACGAGCGGATGATCCGCGACACGGCCCGCGCCTATGCACAGGAGAAGCTGCTGCCGCGGGTGCTCGAGGCCTATGCCCAGGAGAAGACGGACCGGGCCATCTTCAACGAGATGGGCGAGCTCGGCCTCCTGGGCGTGACGATTCCGGAGGAGTACGGCGGCGCCGGCGCGAGCTATGTGGCCTACGGCCTCGTGGCGCGCGAGGTGGAGCGTGTGGACTCAGGCTATCGCTCGATGATGAGCGTGCAGTCCTCGCTCGTCATGTATCCGATCTACGCCTATGGCAGCGAGGAGCAGAAGCGCAAGTATCTACCCAAGCTCGCCTCCGGCGAGTGGGTCGGCTGCTTCGGCCTCACCGAGCCCGACGCCGGCTCCGACCCCGCCGGCATGAAGACCCGCGCCGAGAAGATCGATGGCGGCTACCGCCTCATCGGCTCCAAGATGTGGATCTCCAACTCGCCCATCGCCGATGTGTTCGTCGTCTGGGCGAAGTCCGCCGCCCATGACAACAAGATTCGCGGCTTCGTACTGGAGAAGGGTCTGAAGGGCCTCTCTGCGCCGAAGATCTCGGGCAAGCTCAGCCTGCGCGCCTCTATCACGGGCGAGATCGTGCTCGACAATGTCGAGGTGGGCGAGGATGCGCTGCTGCCCAACGCCTCCGGCCTCAGCGGCCCCTTCGGCTGCCTCAACCGCGCCCGCTATGGCATCTCCTGGGGCGTCATGGGTGCGGCCGAGGACTGCTGGCACCGTGCGCGTCAGTACACGCTTGACCGCAAGCAATTCGGCCGGCCGCTCGCCGCCACGCAGCTCATCCAGAAGAAGCTTGCCGACATGCAGACCGAGATCGCGCTCGGCCTGCAGGCCTCCCTGCGCGTCGGCCGCCTCTTCGACGAGGGCAAGATGGCGCCGGAGATGATCTCCATCGTCAAGCGCAACAACTGCGGCAAGGCTCTCGATATCGCCCGCATGGCGCGTGACATGCATGGCGGCAACGGCATCCAGGAAGAATACCACGTGATGCGCCATGCCCAGAACCTCGAGACGGTCAACACCTACGAGGGCACGCACGACGTGCACGCCCTCATCCTCGGCCGGGCGCAGACGGGCATCCAGGCGTTCTTCTGAGGTTCCGAGACTCTCGCCGGTCCCGCCTGCGGGTGGGATCGGCCCCGTCATGAAAGTCGATACAATGACCCCCCTTCCCCTTCAGGGCCTCAAGGTTCTGGAACTCGCGCGCATTCTCGCCGGGCCGTGGATCGGCCAGCAGCTTGCCGATCTCGGCGCCGACGTCGTCAAGGTCGAGCGGCCGGGCAGCGGCGACGACACGCGGGGCTGGGGGCCGCCCTTCGTGCCGGCGGCCGACGGGGGCGACCTGTCGGCGGCCTATTTCCACTCGTGCAACCGCGGCAAGCGCTCCATCACCGTCGATTTCGAGACGGAGGAGGGGCGCGCCATCGTGCGGCGGCTGGCGGCCCAGGCCGACGTCCTCATCGAGAACTTCAAGGTCGGCGGCCTGAAGAAATACGGGCTCGACTACGAGAGCCTCCGGGAGATCAATCCGCGCCTCGTCTACTGTTCCGTGACCGGCTTCGGCCAGAGCGGGCCCTATCGGGAGCGGGCGGGCTATGACTTCATGATCCAGGGCATGGGCGGGATCATGGACCTTACCGGCGCGCCCGACGGCGAGCCGCAGAAGATCGGCGTCGCCTTTGCCGACATCTTCACCGGCCTCTATGCCACGATCGGCATCCTCGCTGCCCTTCGTCGCCGCGACATCACGGGCGAGGGCGGGCACGTCGACATGGCGCTGCTCGACGTGCAGGTGGGCGTCCTCGCCAACCAGGCGATGAACTATCTCGTCTCGGGCAAGTCCCCGCGCCGGCTGGGCAACGCCCATCCCAACATCGTGCCCTACCAGGTCTTCGAGGTGGCGGACGGGCACGTCATCATCGCCGTCGGCAACGACGGGCAGTTCCGCCGCTTCTGCAACGTCATTGGCATGCCGGCGCTCGCCGAGCAGAGCGAATATGCGACGAACAAGGCCCGCGTCGAGAACCGCGGCCCGCTCGTTGCGATCCTCGCCGGTGCGCTGAGGCGCCTCCGTCGTGACGAGCTATTGGCCCGCCTCGAGGCCGAGGGCGTGCCGGCCGGCCCGATCAACTCTGTGGCGGATGTCTTCGCCGACCCTCAGGTGATCGCCCGCGGCATGCGGGTGGACCTGCCCTGCCCGGAGGCGGCCGGCGGCTCAATCCCGAGCGTGCGCTCGCCCATCGTCATTGACGGCAAGCCGATGGTCGCCAGCCGCCCCTCGCCGCGGCTCGGCGCCGACACGGACGACGTTCTCAACGATCCGGCCTGGGGCGCGAAGACGCCCGGCCAGCAACAGGGATAGAATCATGAACGCGCGCACCGGCGGGCAGATCCTCGTCGACCAGCTTGTCCTCCACGGCGCCCGCCACGCCTTCTGCGTGCCGGGCGAGAGCTATCTGGCCGTGCTCGATGCGCTCCACGATGCATCGATCGAGGTCACCGTCTGCCGCCAGGAGGGCGGTGCGGCGATGATGGCCGAGGCCCACGGCAAGCTCACCGGCCGGCCCGGCATCTGCTTTGTGACCCGCGGGCCCGGCGCCACCAACGCTTCACCCGGCATCCACATCGCCAAGCAGGATTCGACGCCGCTCATCGTCTTCGTGGGCCAGATCGAGCGGGGCATGCGCGAGCGCGAGGCCTTCCAGGAGCTCGACTACCGCGCCGTCTTCGGCACCATGGCCAAGTGGGCGACCGAGATCGACGACATCACGCGCATTCCGGAGATTGTCGCGCGCGCCTTCCGCGTCGCCACCTCCGGCCGGCCGGGCCCGGTCGTCATCGCCCTGCCGGAGGACATGCTGGTGGAGACGGCCACGGTCGCCGACGCCCAGCCCTACGACCCGGTGGAGACGCATCCCTCCCTCGCCCAGATGGCGGAGCTGCAGAAGCTGCTGTGGGCCGCAAAGGCGCCCGTCGCGATCCTCGGTGGCTCGCGCTGGAACGAGAAGGCGGTGGAGCGCTTCGTGCGCTTCGCCGAGCGCTTCGACCTGCCGGTCGCCGTCTCGTTCCGCCGGCAGATGCTGTTTCCCGCCGACCATCCGAACTTCATCGGCGATATCGGCTTCGGTCCCAACCCCAGGCTGATTGAGCGCATCAAGGCGGCAGACACCGTTCTGCTCATCGGCGGGCGCCTGTCCGAGGTGCCGAGCCAGAGCTATTCCCTCCTCGGCATCCCCGAGCCGGGCTGCACGCTCGTCCACGTGCATCCCGATGCCAACGAGCTCGGCCGCGTCTATCGCCCGACGCTCGCCATCAACGCCTCGCCCGCGGCCTTCTCCGCCGCGCTCGAGGGCCTGCAGCCGCCGGCAACGATCGGCTGGAGTGCCGGCCGCGAAGAGGCTCGCGCCGCCTATCTCGCCTGGAGCGACCCGACGGCCATCCGCACGCCCGGCAACCTGCAGCTCGGCGAGGTGATGGCCTATCTCGAGGAGAAGCTGCCGGCCGACGCCATCATGTGCAACGGCGCAGGCAACTACGCCATCTGGCTGCACCGCTTCCACCGCTTCCGCCGCTTCGGCACGCAGCTGGCGCCGACCTCCGGCTCCATGGGCTATGGCGTGCCGGCGGCCGTCGGCGCCAAGCGGCTCTATCCGGACCGCACGGTGGTCGCCTTCGCCGGTGATGGATGCTTCCTGATGCACGGGCAGGAGTTTGCCACCGCGGTGCAGTACAACCTGCCGATCGTCGTCATCGTCATCGACAACGGCATCTACGGCACCATCCGCATGCACCAGGAGCGGGAATATCCCGGCCGCGTGTCCGGCACCATGCTGACGAACCCGGATTTCGCCGCCTATGCTCGCGCCTTTGGCGGCCACGGCGAGCGCGTGGAACGCACGGAGGAGTTCGCTCCCGCCTTCGAGCGTGCGCTCGCCGCCGGCAAGCCGGCGATCATCCACTGTCTCATCGATCCCGAGGTCATCAGCCCGGCGACGACGCTCTCCGCCATCCGCGAGAAGGCGCTGCAGGCGAGGCGCTGAGCGGCAGGACGGTTCCCGAAACAGCGAGCCCCGGACGGCACCCGTCCGGGGCTCGTTCGCTTTCAATTCGCCCGGGGCTCAGGCCGCCTTCGCCTGCTCCAGGCGCCTGGCGACGAGCGCCCTGAGCGCCCGCAGATCCTTCACGAAGAGGCGGATGCCTTCGGAGAGCTTCTCGGTCGCCATCGCGTCCTCATTGAGGAGGAAGCGGAAGCTCCTCTCGTCAAGCGTCATTCTGGCCGGGGCTTCACCCACGTTCGCCGGGTCGAGCCGGCGCGGCAGCGGCCCCTCTTCGGCGGCGAGCTGGTCCATGAGCGCGGGCCCGATGGTCAGCCGGTCGCAGCCCGCGAGCGCCTCGATCTCGCCGGTGTTGCGGAAGGAGGCGCCCATCACCACCGTCTTGATGCCGTGCGCCTTGTAATAGGCATAGATGCGCCGCACGGACTGGACGCCAGGGTCCGTCTCGGCCGTGTAGGGGCCGCCGCCGGCCTTGACGTGCCAGTCGAGGATGCGGCCGACGAAGGGCGAGATGAGGAAGACGCCCGCATCGGCACAGGCCGCCGCCTGCACCAGCGAGAAGAGCAGCGTCAGGTTGCAGTCGATGCCCTCGCGCTGCAGCACTTCCGCAGCGCGGATGCCTTCCCACGTCGAGGCGATCTTGATGAGGATGCGGTCGCGCGGGACGCCCCGCGCCTCGTAGGCAGCGATGAGCGCCCGCGCCTTGGCGACAGTTCCCTCGATATCGAAGGAAAGGTCCGCATCGACCTCCGTGGAGACGCGGCCGGGCACGATCTTCGTCAGCTCCGTGCCGAAGGAGACGGCGAGCCGGTCGCACACCGCGGCCGTCACGGCCTCCGCCGAGCCGGCCTGCTTGCGACCCCAGTCGATGGCCTCGTCGAGCAGGTGGCCGTAGGCCGGGGCTTCGACGGCCTTGAGCAGCAAAGTCGGATTCGTCGTGCAGTCCTGCGGCTTGAGACGCCGCACGGCCTCGATGTCGCCCGTGTCGGCGACGACGACCGTCATCGCCCGCAGCTGGTCGAGCTTGGAGGGCATGGCTGTTCTCCCATCATTCCTCAGGGGAGTTGGATCACAGATAGCCATACGCCTTCAAGAGCTCAGGCAGCCACAATGTCGTCGCGGGGACGAAAGTGATCAGGATGAGCACGAGCAGGAGCGGAATGAGGAACGGTGCGACGGCCTTGACGCAATCCTCGAAGGAGATGCTCGCGACGCGCGAGAGCACGTAGAGCACCATGCCGACCGGCGGCGTCAGCAGGCCGATCATCAGGTTGAGCACTATGATGATGCCGAAGTGCACCGGGTCGATCCCGAGGGTGAGAGCGACCGGAAGCAGCACGGGCGTCAGGATGGTGATGGCCGCGATCGTCTCCATGAAGCAGCCGACGATCAGCAGGAAGACGTTGACCAGGATGAGGAAGGTCACCGGATCCTGGGCCACGGCGAGAATCCAGGCGCCCAGCGCCTCGGTGGCGCGCGTCGTCGTCAGCACCCAGCCGAAGATCGAGGCGCCCGCGACGATGAAGAGCACGACCGCCGTCGTCTCGATGGTGTCCATCGTCACGCGGATGAACTGGCGCATGGACAGGACCGAGTATTTCGGTGGCCGGCCGAGCATCCGCATGACGCCGTTCAATGCCATGTGAACGACAGTGGACAGGAGAAGGGCATAGGCGCAGGCGAAGACCGCCGCCTCCGTCGGCGTGAAGATGCCGAAGCTCATGCCGCCGATGATGATGGCCGGCGTCAGCAGCGGCAGGAAGGCGTCAATGAAGGTCACGCCCAGACGCTTGACGGAAAAGCGGGCGTCGGCGCCGATCTTGTTGCGGTGGGCGTAGATCGCGACGGTGGCCGACAGGAACAGCGCCATGAGCAGGCCCGGCAGGATGCCGGCCACGAACAGTGCGTTGATCGAGGCATTGGCCACGACACCGTAGATGACGAGCGGCAGCGACGGAGGGATGATGGGCCCGATGGTCGACGAGGCGGCGGTGATGCCCACGGCGAGCTTGGTGTCGTAGCCGTGGTCGCGCATCGCCTTGATCTCGATGGTCCCGAGGCCGCCGGCGTCGGCGACAGCCGTGCCCGACATGCCGGCGAAGATGACCGAGCCCGCCACGTTGACGTGGCCGAGGCCGCCCTTGAGCCAGCCGACCGCCGCCGTCGCGAAATCAAAGATCTGCTTCGTGATGCCCGCCGAGTTCATGAGGTTGCCCGCCATGATGAAGAACGGCACGGCGAGCAGCGGAAAGGAATCGACACCGTTGACCATGCGGTGGATCACCGTGATCTCGGGCGCGATCCCGGACAGGACGATGTAGAGCAGCGAGGAGCCCGCCAGCGCCACGGCGATGGGCACGCCGAGGATGATCATGGCGAAGAGCGCGACGAACATCAGTGTGAGCAGCATACGCGCGGGCCTCCTCTTGCGGGGGTCACGGCCGGACGATGAAGGGGTGATACGTCAATCGAGAACGGCGCCGGTGGTCTCGTCGCCAAGCTTGCCGCGCAGGCGCTGGACGAAGCGGATCGCGGCATGGACGGTCATGCCCGCAAGCGCGGCCGACACCATCCAGTAGACGATGGATTTCGGGATATCGACGGAGACCATGTAGCCCGGCGCGCGGGCGCCCAGGAGATAGCCGTACCAGGCCATGGCGCCGCAGAAGAGCGTCACGAGCCCGTCGATGACCACGAGCGTCCAGTGCCGCACGGCCCTCGGCGCCAGAGTGATCACGGCCTCGACTGCGATGTGCGTGCCCTTGCGCATGGCCGTCACGGAGCCGATGAAGGCGACGGCGATGAGCAGATAGCGTGAGATTTCCTCGGTCCAGCCGTAGGAGTCGTTGAGGACGTAGCGCGTCCAGAACTGCAGGAGCACGATCGCGAAGAGCGCCCAGTAGACGATGAAGACGATGGCATCCTGCGGGCGAAGATCATCGAGGGGGACGCGGCTCTCCTGCTCGCGCCACTCCTCGAACATGGCCTCGGTATCGACCGTGTCGTGCTGGCCGTTGTGCGACATGCGCTACCCCCGCATTAGGCGTTCACCAGGCCCGGCGGCTGCCGGGCGTCACGGAGCCGGGGCGCTGCGGGGCGTCCCGGCGGAACGTGTCAGTTGGAGGCGCCGATGGCCTGGAGCCTGTCGTAGATATCCTTGTCCCAGGTGGCGTCGGGCCCGTTGTGCAGCTTGACGGTAGCCTCGCGGAAGGGCGCGCGGTCGACCTCGACCACGTTCTTGCCCTGCTGCCGGAACCAGCTCACCAGCTCCTTCTCGGCCTTGACGATGTCGTCGGTGCACTTGTCGGCGGCCTCCTTGAGGAGGCTGTACAAGGTCTGGCGTTCCTCGTCGGTCAGGCGTTGCGCCGTGCTGCCCGAGACGATGGTGAGCAGGGCGTCGGTGATGTGGCCAGTGAGGATGATATTCTTCTGGACCTCGTAGAACTTCTTGGCCTGGATGGTCGGAAGCGGGTTCTCCTGCGCGTCGGCCACGCCCTGGGACAGGGCGAGATAGACCTCGGCGAAGGCGATGGGCGTCGGGTTGGCGCCCACGGCGCGCGGGAACATTGTGTAGAGCGGCGCGTCCGGCACACGGATCTTGAGGCCCTTCATGTCCTCCGGCTTGGTGATGTCCTTGTTCGCCGTGACATGGCGCTCGCCGTAATAGGTGAGGGCGACGACGTCGTGGCCTGTGCGCTTCTTGTAGCCCTCGCCCAGCTCCTTGAAGAGGTCGGAGTTGCGGAAGGCCTGCCAGTGCGCGAAGTCGCGGAACATGTAGGGCGCGCCGCCGATGGCGAGCGGCCCGTAGGCCCGGCCGGCGAACAGCTGGCCCGTGAGGATGATGTCCACCGTGCCGAGAGACAGGCCCTCGTTGATGTCCGACTCCTTGCCCAGCGTGGAGGCCGGGTACACCTCGATGGTGTACTTGCCGTTGGTGCGCTTCTTGAACTCTTCGGCGGCCCACAGGGCCCACGTGTGATAGGGCTCGTTCGCTTCGTAGACGTGCGCCCACTTCAGGGTCGTCTGAGCAGCGGCGGGCCCGGCAAGACCGAAGGATGCGGCAAGAGCGAGCGCGCCAAGCGCGGCGCGGCGGGTCAGATCCATCATTGTTTCCTCCAGAAGCGTTCGCCGGTCTTCGCCAGCTTCAACAGAGCGATTTTTCCGCTCTCTGAATCGTTTAAATCCGTGGCACCGGAAAATGCAAGCGCGCCGTAAGGCCGTATTGCGCCCTCGAGCAGTCAGGCCACACCCGCTTCGACCTCGTCCTGCGGCATCAGAATCGCCCGCGACGCCTTGGTTTCGCGCACCAGGAAGTCGACCGTGGCCCGCACGCGGGCAACATCGCGCAGGTCGGCATGCACGATCAGCCAGAAGGAACGCACCAGCTCCACGTCGCGCCGCAGCACGGGGACGAGACGCGGATCACGCGCGGCCATGAAGTCGGGCAGCACGCACACCCCGGCGCCGGCGATCGTCGCATTCATCTGCGCAATGAGGTTCGAGCTCTGCAGGCGCGGCCTCAGACCCTTGGCGATGTCGTCGAGATAGTCGAGCTCGGGCGTGAAGATGAGGTCGTCGATATAGCCGATGAGCTGGTGGTCGAAGAGATCCTGCGGCGTCGTGATGGGCGGGCGGCCGGCAAGATAGGCCGGCGCCGCATAGAGGCCGAGGCGGTAGTCCGCCAGCTTGCGGGCCACGATCTTGCCCTCCTTCGGCGGGCTGAGCGAGATGGCGATGTCCGCCTCGCGCTTGGAGAGCGAAAGAAGCCGCGGCATGGCCACGAGCTGGATCTCGAGCTCCGGGTAGCGCTCGGCAAGCTGGCCGATGCGCGGGGCGAGAAAGAAGGCGCCGAACCCGTCCGGCGCGCCGATGCGCACGGTGCCGGACAGGGCGAGGTCCGCCCCGCCGATCTCGCTCTGCGCCGCGAGCGCCTCGCTCTCGATGGTCTCTGCCTTGGTCAGGAGGCGCTCGCCGTGCTCGGTGAGGGCATATCCCTGCGGCCGGCGCTCGAAAAGCTTGGCCTTCAGCGCATCCTCCAGCGCCGTGATGCGGCGGGAGACCGTCGCGTGGTCGGCCCCGAGCCGTCGCGCCGCCACCGTGAGCCGGCCCGCCCGCGCCACGGCGAGGAAGAAGCGAAGGTCGTCCCAGTCGAAGCGATTCATGCCCTGCCGCCTCCCGTTTTGGTATCTTTGCACGTACCAGATTTGAAATGTCCTATAGTCGTGCGCGAATGACAATGGTAGTGTGAAGGGACTGACGGAACGGCGTCGGCGCGCGTTGGCTTTGGCCGATTTCGCTCCCACAATCGAAGACACGACCGGCGCCGGCGGATGCGACGGAATTGTGCTCGCCGTTGCCAGGGCGCAGCGCCAGGCTCGGCACACCAGAACAGAACCGGCAGAGCATCGGAGAACGCAAGATGCGCACGATCGGACACTTCATCGGGGGGCGCGAGGTCGAGGGACAATCGGGACGTTTCGCGGACGTCTTCATTCCCATGACGGGCGAGGTGGGGGCGAAGGTGGCTCTTGCCTCGGCGGCCGAGGTGAGAGCCGCCGTCGAGAACGCCAAGGCGGCCCAGCCCGCCTGGGGAGCCACCAACCCGCAGCGCCGCGCACGCGTGCTCATGAAGTTTCTCGAGCTCGTCCAGCGCGACTTCGACAGCCTCGCCGAGCTTCTTGCGCGCGAGCACGGCAAGACCATTCCCGACGCCAGGGGCGACATCCAGCGCGGGCTGGAGGTGGTCGAATTCGCCTGCGGCGTGCCGCACCTGATGAAGGGTGAATACACCGAGGGCGCCGGCCCCGGTATCGATGTCTACTCGATGCGCCAGCCGCTCGGCGTGGTGGCCGGCATCACGCCCTTCAACTTCCCGGCCATGATCCCGATGTGGAAGTTCGCGCCGGCCATCGCCTGCGGCAATGCCTTCATCCTGAAGCCCTCGGAGCGCGACCCGAGCGTGCCCATGCGCCTCGCCGAGCTGATGATCGAGGCCGGGCTGCCGGAGGGCATCCTCAACGTCGTCAACGGCGACAAGGAGGCGGTCGACGCCATCCTGGACGATCCGGACATCATGGCGGTCGGCTTCGTCGGCTCGTCCTCAATCGCCGAGTACATCTATTCGCGCGGCTCCTCCAACGGCAAACGGGTGCAGTGCTTCGGCGGCGCCAAGAACCACATGATCATCATGCCCGACGCTGACCTGGACCAGGCGGTCGACGCCCTCATCGGCGCCGGCTACGGCTCGGCCGGCGAGCGCTGCATGGCGATCTCCGTCGCCGTTCCCGTCGGCCAGGTGACCGCCGAGCGGCTCGTGGAAAAGCTCGTCCCCCGCGTCGAGAGCCTCAAGATCGGCCCCTCTACCGACACCACCGCCGACTATGGCCCGCTCGTCACGAAGGCCCATCTCGAGAAGGTGAAGGCCTATGTCGAGCTGGGCATCCAGGAAGGGGCGAAACTCCTCGTCGATGGCCGCAACTTCACGCTGCAGGGCTATGAGAACGGCTTCTACATGGGCGGCTGCCTCTTCGACCACGTGACGCCCGGCATGCGCATCTACAAGGAGGAGATCTTCGGCCCGGTGCTCTCCATCGTGCGCGCCCACAACTACGAGGAGGCGCTGAGGCTGCCGTCGGAGCACCAGTACGGCAACGGCGTCGCCATCTTCACCCGCGACGGCGATGCGGCGCGCGACTTTGCCGCCAAGGTCAATGTCGGCATGGTGGGCATCAACGTGCCTATCCCGGTGCCGATCGCCTACTACACCTTCGGCGGCTGGAAGCGCTCCGGCTTCGGCGACCTGAACCAGCACGGGCCGGATTCGATCCGCTTCTACACCAAGACGAAGACCGTGACTTCGCGCTGGCCCTCCGGCGTGAAGGAAGGGGCGGAATTCGTCATCCCGACGATGAACTGATGCGGCGGCCGCCGGCCCGCCGCCTCACCGACTGGCGCCCAGAGCAACGGTCATGACCCAGTTCACGCTCAACGACGACCAGATCGCCATCCGCGACATGGCGCGCGACTTCGCCGCCCGCGAGCTTGCGCCCCATGCGGTGCGCTGGGACGAGGAGAAGCACTTTCCCGTCGACGTCATCCGCCAGGCCGGCGGGCTCGGCATGGGCGGCATCTACGTGCGCGAGGATGTCGGCGGCTCCGGCATGACGCGGCTCGATGCGGCGCTCATCTTCGAGGCGCTGGCCACCGGCTGCCCGTCCGTCGCGGCCTACATCTCCATCCACAACATGGCGACGTGGATGATCGACCGCTTCGGCGACGAGGCGCAGCGCCAGCGCTTCGTGCCGAAGCTGGCCGCCATGGAGCATCTGGCCAGCTACTGCCTGACGGAGCCGGGCGCCGGCTCTGACGCCGCGGCGCTCAAGACGCGGGCCGTGCGCGACGGAAACCACTACGTGCTCGACGGCGTCAAGCAGTTCATCTCCGGGGCCGGCACCTCGGACATCTACGTCGTCATGGCACGTACGGGCGATGCCGGCGCGGGCGGCATCTCCACCTTCGTCGTGGAGAAGGATACGCCCGGCCTCTCCTTCGGTGCCAACGAGAAGAAGATGGGCTGGAACGCCCAGCCCACGCGCCAGGTCATCTTCGAGAACTGCCGCGTGCCGGCCGACAATCGCCTCGGCGCCGAGGGCATCGGCTTCAAGATCGCCATGGCCGGACTCGACGGCGGGCGGCTCAACATCGGCGCGTGCTCCCTCGGCGGGGCACAGGCGGCGCTCGACAGGAGCCTCGCCTACATGCGCGAGCGCAAGGCCTTCGGCCGCGCCCTCACCGACTTCCAGGCGCTGCAGTTCACCCTCGCCGACATGGCGACCGAGCTGGAGGCGGCCCGCACCTTCCTGTGGCGCGCGGCGGCGGCGCTCGACGCGCAGGATCCGGAGGCAACGCGGCTCTGCGCCATGGCCAAGCGCGTCGCCACCGACCGCGGCTTCGAGATCGCCAACCAGGCGCTGCAGCTGCACGGCGGCTACGGCTACCTCGCCGACTACGGCATCGAGAAGATCGTGCGCGACCTGCGGGTCCACCAGATCCTGGAAGGCACCAACGAGATCATGCGCCTCATCGTGGCGAGAAGCCTCGTCGGGCGCAGCAGCGGCAACTGACGACAAGCCCACCGGAAAGGCGGGCGGGGGGAGGAGACCATGACCACCATCGCCTTCATCGGCCTCGGACACATGGGCGGGCCGATGGCCGCCAATCTCGTCAAGGCCGGCCACCGCGTCCATGGCTACGACATCGTCGCGGCCTCGCGCGAGGCCGCCGCTGCAAACGGCGTCGCCATTGCGGCGAGCGCGGCAGAGGCCGTCGCGGCGAGCGAGGTGGTCATCACCATGCTGCCAGCGGGCAAGCACGTCGTCGCCGTGTGGAAGGAGATCCTGCCGGCAGCCAGGGCCGGCACGCTTTTCATCGATTCCTCCACCATCGACGTCGAGAGCGCCCGGCGCGCCCACGCCATGGCGCACGAGGCGGGGATGGACGCCGTCGATGCCCCGGTCTCGGGCGGCGTTGGCGGGGCACAGGCCGCCACGCTGACCTTCATGGCCGGCGGCACGGACGGTGCCTTCGCGCGGGCGAAGCCCATTCTCGAGGCCATGGGCAAGCGCATCGTGCACTGCGGCCCGGCGGGCAACGGCCAGGCAGCCAAGATCTGCAACAACATGATCCTCGGCATCTCGATGATCGGGGTGTGCGAGGCTTTCGCCCTCGCCGAGAAGCTCGGCCTGTCGCACCAGGCGCTGTTCGACGTCGCCTCCACCTCCTCCGGCCAGTGCTGGTCGCTGACCACCTACTGCCCGGTGCCGGGGCCGGTGCCGACCTCCCCGGCCAACAACGGCTACAAGCCCGGCTTCTCGGCCGAGCTGATGCTGAAGGATCTCAGGCTGTCGCAGGATGCCGCCCTGGCGAGCGGAGCGGCGACACCCCTCGGCGCGGCAGCTGCCCAGCTCTATGCGCTCTATGCCGGCGCCGGCCACGGCGGGGAGGATTTTTCGGGCATCATCCACTTCCTGCGTGGCCTCGCCGGCGTTTCGTCGACGAAAGCATAGGCCTCGCCCCGCCATCCTGGCGCATCGCGGGGAAAAGTGTTGCATCCGCCCTACAGCGCCGCGGCGACAGTCACGCTAGCGTGGCCGGGATAGCGGGCGGCATGGTGCTGCCCGCCGGTCGGTAAAGCGTAGGCCCATGCGTTCGCCCTCACCCGCTCTCGATCCGGCGCTCGACGCTGCCATCCTGCTGCGCCGCATCGGCTTTGCGACCCTTCTCGTCGCCGTGCCCGTGGCTGCGCTGGTGGCTCGTCGCGCAGCTGTGGTTCTCGTACCCATCGGCATCGTCCTTATGGTCCTCGCGGCGCTGATGGACGGCGCCAACGGCGGCTTCAACCGCAGCCTGCGACGGACCTTCCTGTCGCCGGCGGGTCTTGCGGCGCTGGTGCTCCTCGGCTGGGCGACGCTTTCGATCGCCTGGGCACCGCAGGCCGACACCGCCTTCGAGAAGCTGTTTAACGCCCTCGGCGCCGCCGCCATGGCCTTCGCCGGCATCGCCGCGCTGCCGGAGCGCATGCGCGCCTCCAACCTCTATCTCACCGGCATTGGCGCCGCCGCCGCCGCCATCTTCGCCCTTCTCGTCGCCCTCGGCTTTCTTGGACGCGACGCGGTCGACCTCGCCAGCCTCGAGCGCGGCCTCATCACGCTGTCCGTCCTCGTGTGGCCGGCGATCGGCTGGCTCGTCTCGCGCGGGCACGGGCTCGTCGCGCTGGCGCTCGCTGCAGCGGCCGCGCTCGCTGTCATCGCAGGTGGCAGCCTCGTGCCGCTGTTGGCGCTGGCGATCGGCGCTGCGATGTTCGCCCTGACCTCGTGGCGACCGCTCGTCGGCCGGGACGTGCTGCGCGCGGCCGTCACGGCCGTGATCCTTGCCGCGCCCGTCCTGCCCTTTCTGCTTCGGCCGCTGGCGAAGGCGCTGGCGGGCACGTCGAGCCCGGCCGTGCAGTCCATCCGCACCTGGGCGGAGATCGTGCGCAACGACCCGTTGCGCCTCATCACCGGCCACGGGCTCGATGCCGGCCTGCGCGGCCGCCTCGTCGGCGTGGTGCCGCGCGAGGCTCCGCTCTCCCTGCCCTTCGAGATCTGGTACGACCTTGGCATCGTCGGTGCGACGACACTGACGGTGCTGCTCTATTTCGCCATCCGGGCCGCCGGCGGCATGACCGCCTCGCTCGTCCCGGCGGCCATCGCCACCTTTGCGGTGGCCTTCGTCGTCGCAGTCTCGGGCGTGGCGACCTCCCAGGCCTGGTGGCTGACGCTGCTCGGCATCGCCGTCATCGCCTTCCTCGCCATCGAACGCGGCCAGTTCCGCACGACGCGGCCCAAGGTCCGGCTCTTCGGCCGCCTCGGCGCGTCCTGAAGGGACGCGCCTTCACGCTGCGGCGATGCGCCCCTCGGCAACCGCGTGGCAGGCGACGCCCGCCTCGAGCGGGGGCACCTCGCGCCGGCAGCGATCGAAGACGAAGGGGCAGCGCGGGTGGAAGGTGCAGCCCGACGGCGGATTGATGGGGTTCGGGATCTCGCCCTGCACCGCCTCGCGCAGCCGGCCCGTCATGGCGATGTCGGGCACGGCGTTGAGCAGCATGCGTGTGTAGGGATGCTGCGGTTTGACGAACAGCTCCCGCCCGCCGCCGATCTCGACGATGCGGCCAAGGTACATGACGCCGATGCGGCTCGCCATGTGGCGCACCACCGCCAGATTGTGGCTGATGAAGAGATAGGTCAGGCCGAAGCGGTCCTGCAGGTCGCGCATCAGGTTGAGGATCTGCGCCTGCACCGACACGTCGAGGGCCGAGGTCGGCTCGTCGCAGACGATGAACTCCGCCTGCGAGGCGAGGGCCCGGGCGATGGCGATGCGCTGGCGCTGTCCGCCGGAGAACTCGTGCGGGAACTTGGCGCCGTCCGCCGGGTGCAGGCCGACGAGCGTCAGAAGCTCGCCCACCCGCTCGCGCACCTCGCGGGCGCTGGCGCTGAGATGGAAGGCCCGGATCGGCTCGGCGATGATGCGTTCCACCCGCCAGCGCGGGTTGAGACTGGCGTAGGGGTCCTGGAAAATCATCTGGATACGCCGGCGCAGGGCCCGCACCTCCGCCGCCCGGGCGGGGTCGTTGATCGGCACCCCGTCAATGACGACCTCACCGGCCGACGGCGGCAGGAGGCCCACGACCATGCGCGCCACGGTGGACTTGCCCGAGCCCGATTCACCGACGAGGGCGAAGGTCTCGCCGCGGCGGATGGTGAAGCTCACGTCGTCCACCGCCGTCAGGTACTGCTTCTGCTCCCGCTCCAGCATGCGGTTGAGCCAGGGCTTGGACACATCGAAGACGCGCCTCAGGCGGCGCACCTCGACGAAGGGGAGCTCGCTCATGACGCTGCCTCCGCTTGCGCCTCGTCATAGAGATGGCAGGCGACCTTGCGCCCGTCGCGGTCGAGGGGAGACGGCCGGTCGACCGAGCAGCGGGCAAAAGCCCGCTCGCAGCGCGGGTGGAAGGCGCAGCCTGGCGGAATGGCCGAGAGGCGCGGCATGGAGCCCCGGATCTGCACCAGCCGGTCGGCTTGCCCCTCGAGAGAGGGAATGGCCCCCATCAGGCCCACCGCATAGGGGTGCAGCGGCCGCTTGACCACGTCCCGCACCGGGCCGATCTCGGCGATCCGGCCCGAGTACATCACCGCCACCCGGTCGGCTGTCTCGGCAATGACGCCCATATCGTGGGTGACGAGCATCACGGCGGTGCCGCGCTCGGCGCAAAGGCGCTTGATGAGGGTGATGATTTGCGCCTGCACGGAAACGTCGAGCGCCGTCGTCGGCTCGTCGGCGATGACGAGTTCCGGCTCGGCACACAGGGCGAGCGCGATCACGACGCGCTGGCGCATGCCGCCGGAGAATTCGTGCGGATAGCCGTCGATGCGCCGCTCGGGCGCCGGGATGCCCACCTCGGCGAGGAGGTCGATGGCGCGCCTGCGGGCCTGCCCGGCGGACAGGGGCAGGTGCGTCCTGATGGTTTCCACGAGCTGCTCGCCCACCGTGTAGAGCGGATTGAGGCTCGTCAGCGGGTCCTGAAAGATCATGCCGATGCGCTTGCCGCGGATGCGGCGCATCGCTTCGGGCGGCAGGTTGTCGATCCGCTCGCCCTTCAGGCGGATCTCGCCCCCGGCGATGCGGCCCGGCGGCTCGATGAGCCCGATGACGGCCGAGCCGGTGACGGACTTGCCGGCGCCCGACTCGCCGACGACGCCGAGCACCTCGCCCGGCGCGATGTCGAAGGAGACGCCGTCGATGGCCTTGAGCACGCCGCGGCGGGTGACGAACTCGACCTTGAGGTCGCGGACGGAAAGGACAGGCTGGGTCATCTGAGCTTCGGATTCAGGGCATCGCGCAGCCAGTCGCCGAGCAGGTTGACGGCGAGGACCAGGGCCGCGAGCGTCAGGCCGGGGAAGGCGACGATCCACCATTCTCCGGAGAAGAGATAGTCGTTGCCGATGCGGATGAGGGTGCCGAGCGAGGGCTGCGTCGGCGGCAGGCCCACCCCGAGGAAGGAGAGGGTCGCCTCGGTGATGACGGCAAGGCCCAGGTTGATGGTGAGGATGACAAGCACCGGCCCGATGACGTTGGGCAGCACGTGCCGCGCCATGATGACGACGGGTGACAGGCCCACGAGCCGCGCCGCCTGGATGTAGTCCTTGTGCTTCTCCACGAGCGTCGAGCCGCGGACGGTGCGCGCGTACTGCACCCAGAACGACAGGCCGATAGAGACGACGAGCACGCCGAACGCCGTGTCCTCCCGGCTCGCCCCCTTGAGCAGCGCATGCACCACTCCGTCCACCAGGAGCGCGATGAGGATGGCGGGGAAGGTGAGTTGCACGTCGGCGATGCGCATGATCACCGCATCGACCCGCCCGCCGACGTAGCCGGCGACGAGACCGAGCGTGATGCCGATGGCGGCCGCCATCATCACGCCGAGCACGCCGATGATGAGCGACACGCGCAGCCCGTAGAGGATGGCGGAGAAGAGGTCGCGCCCCTGGTCGTCCGTGCCGAGGAGGAAGCGTGGATCGCCCCCTGCTTGCCAGCGCGGCGGGGTGAGGGAATCGATGAGGAAGACCTCCGCCGGGTCGAAGGGATTGTAGGGCGCGATCAGCGGCGCGAACAGCGCAAGAACCACGAGCACGAGCGTGACGACGGCGGCAAGCACCGTAACACGCGAGGCGAGGAAGCTCGCCATGAGATCGTGATCCATCATGCGCGCGAACCAGCCGGGCGCAGGTGCCGCCTCCGCCTGCGCGGGCGGTTCCGTCCTGTCCTGCATGGCGTCGGACATCTCGTTCCTCACGCGGCGCGGACCGAGACCTTGAGGCGCGGATCGACGACCGCGTAGAGAAGGTCAACGGCAAGGTTGATGACGACGAAGAGGAAGGCGATCAGCAGCAGGTAGGCGGCCATGATGGGAATGTCGACGTTCTGCACCGCCTGCAGGAACAGCACGCCCATGCCCGGCCACTGGAACACCGTCTCGGTGATGATGGCGAAGGCGATAATGGAGCCAAGCTGCAGGCCGGTAATGGTGATGACGGGCACCAGGGTGTTCTTGAGCGCATGGCCGAAGTTGATGGCCCGGCGCGTCAGCCCGCGGGCGCGGGCGAACTTGATGTAGTCGGTGCGCAGCACCTCGAGCATCTCGGCCCGCACCAGCCGCATGATCAGCGTCATCTGGAACATGCCGAGGGTGATCGACGGCAGGATGAGCGCCCGCAGGCCCGATGCGGTGAGGAAGCCCGTCGTCCACCAGTCGCCGATCCGCACCACCTCGCCGCGGCCGAAGGACGGCAGCCAGCCGAGTGTGACGGCGAAGACGTAGATGAGCAGGATGCCGATGAGAAAGGTCGGCAGGCTGACGCCGACGAGCGATACTGCCTGGAACAGTTTGGCGAGCCAGCTGTCACGCCTGAGCGCCGTGTAGACGCCCATGGGAATGCCGACGACGAGCGCGAAGACGGCAGAAACGAAGGCAAGCTCGAGCGTCGCCGGCATGCGCTCCCCGAGCAGCTTCGTCACCGGCTGGCGGAACTGGTAGGAGATGCCGAAGTCGAGCTGCGCCGCCCGCCCGACATAGCGTGCGAACTGCACCACGAAAGGGTCGTTGAGGCCGAGGCTTTCGCGAATCTGCGCCCGCTCCTCGGGGGAGGCCTCGATACTGACGATCTGGTTCACCGGATCGCCAACGAAACGGAACATCGCGAAGGCGATGAAGGCCACCGCCAGCAGGACGCCGATGGACTGGACGAGGCGGCGGATGATGAAGGCAAGCATGAAAGGCTCTTTGTGTTGGGCGACGGCGGCCTGCACCCGCCGATGCAGGGCACCGCTCCGGCGCCGGCGATGGCCGGCCAGACAGTCCGCCCTCTTCCGTGCCCGGTCCTGCCGGGCACGGCATCCCTCGCGGGAAAGAGCGGTTCGCCACAAGAGAGGGCCGCGGCTGGCGCCTGGCCCTCGCAGTCAACTCAATCCTTCGTCACCCAGTAGAAGAGAAACTGGTTGTCGGCGCGCTGCACCACGTGGGTGTTCTTGGCGACGCCCCAGGCGAGCGCCTGCTGGTGCAGCGGCACGTAGCCCCAGTCCTCCTCCTGGCCCAGGATGTAGGCCTGCTTGATGAGCTCGTTGCGCTTGGCCGTATCCGTTTCGACGAGGACCTGCTTCATCAGCTCCTCCATCTTCGGATTGCAGTAGTTGCCGAGGTTGTTGTTGCCGCCGTTCCCCTTCTCGTCGCGGCAGCCGTACATGTTGGCCAGGATGTTGTAAGAATCGAAGGAGCCCGGCGTCCAGCCCAGCAGGTAGAAGGACGTGTCGTAGCCGCCGGCGGCGAGCACCTTGGCGAAATACTTGGCCTTGGGCTGGGCGTTGAGGTTCACCTTGATGCCGATGCGCGCCAGCATGCCGACGACCGCCTGGCAGATGCGCTCGTCATTGACGTAGCGATCGTTGGGGCAGTCCATGCCGACCTCGAAGCCGTCGGGATAGCCGGCCTCGGCGAGGAGCTTCTTGGCCCCTTCGGGGTCGAAGGGCGGACGCTTGAAGTCACCCGCAAGGTCGAACAGCAGCGGGGAGATCATCAGCGCGCTGGGGGTCGCGGCCCCGCGCATCACCTTGTCCCGGATGGCCTCGATGTCGATGGCCTGGTAGACGGCCTGGCGCACGCGCTTGTCCTTGAAGGGGTTCTTGCCCTTCACGTTGGAGTAGAGCAGCTCGTCGCGGTACTGGTCGAAGCCGAGGAAGATGGTGCGCAGCTCCGGCCCCTGAAGGACGCGGGCATTGGGGCTCGCGTTGACGCGGTCGACGTCCTGCAGCGGGACGGGGTCAATCCAGTCCACCTCGCCGGACAGGAGGGCCGCGACGCGCGTGGCGTCGGACGCGATCGGCGTGAAGATGGCCTCGGTCAGGTTGTGCTTGGGCGTATCCCACCAGTTGGGATTGGGCTTCCAGACGGTCTTCACGCCGGGCTGGTGGCTCTCCACGATGAAGGGGCCGGTGCCGTTGGCGTTGAGGGCGGCGTAGCTCGGCGTCGTCGCGGCCGCGGGCGTCGGCTTGGCGGCGCCGTGCTCCTCCGACCACTCCTTGTCCATGATGTACCACGTATCCCACTCGTAATGCAGGATCGGGTTGGGAGCGGGCAGCTCCACGTCGACCGTGTAGTCGTCCACCTTGACGAACTTCGCCTCGGCCGGGACACGGGTCTTCAGGTCGGACCCGTCAGCGCGCACGCGGTCAGCCGAGAACAGCACGTCATCGGCGTTGAAGTCGTTGCCGTTGTGGAATTTCACACCCTTGCGCAGGTAGAAGCGCCAGCGCTTGCCGCCGTCCAGCACCTCCCAGCGTTCCGCGAGGCCCGGAATGATCTTGAGCTCAGGATCGCGCTTGGTGAGGCCCTCATAGACTGCGGCGTGCATGCCGAGGGTGAAGGTCTCGTTGAGCGTGTAGGGGTCAAGCGACTTGTAGTCGCCCTGGAAGGCGAAACGCAGCGTCTTGGCCTGCAGCGGCGTGCCCGCCAGCAGCAAGCCGGCGAAGGATGCAACTGCAACCCCCCTGACGAATTTCAGCATGGTGATCCTCTCTGGAACGGCCCGTCTTGGTGCGGGTATTGGCTCGAAATGGGTGGCGGACGCGCCGCCGGCCGTTTCGGTCGGCTCCGATGCGAACAATAGACAGTGTCTGCGGCAGCGGTCTAGTGGCCATTCCGCTTCGCCCGGGCGGCGCATGCGCGCGCGAAAGACCGCCTTCTGTGGCCATGCGCGCAGCGTGGTTGACCTCACCGGGCAGCTTCGTTTTGCTGGCCAAAGCGCACCCGTCCGGGCGCGAACAATCCACGAGGGGCCGTTCTTCCATGCCGAACACTGACCGCATCGCCGCGCTCAAGGAGGAGATCACCGCCTGGCGCCGCGACTTCCACAGCAACCCGGAGCTGCTCTACGACGTGCATCGCACTGCCGGCATCGTCGCCGAGAAGCTGACCTCCTTCGGCTGTGACGAGGTCGTGACCGGCATCGGCCGCACGGGTGTCGTCGGCGTCATCCGCGGGCGCAGCACCGGCTCGGGCAAGGTCATCGCCCTGCGCGCCGACATGGATGCCCTGCCCATCGAGGAAGAGACGAACCTGCCCTACCGCTCCAAGGTGCCGGGCAAGATGCACGCCTGCGGCCACGACGGCCACACCGCCATGCTGCTCGGCGCGGCGCGCTATCTCGCCGAGACGCGCGACTTCGACGGCACGGTCGTGCTCCTCTTCCAACCGGCCGAGGAAGGTGGCGGCGGCGCCAAGGCCATGATCGATGACGGGGTGATGGACCGCTTCGGCGTGCAGGAGGTCTACGGCATGCACAACATGCCGGGGCTGCCCGTCGGCTCCTTCGCGCTGCGTCCCGGCCCCGTGATGGCGGCCGCAGACAGGTTCCGCATCCATGTGGAAGGCAGGGGCGGCCATGCCGCCAAACCCAACGAGACGATCGACACCCTGCTCGTCGCGACTCACATCGTCACGGCCTTGCAGTCCATCGTCTCGCGCAACGCCGACCCGCTGGAATCGGCCGTCGTCTCCGTCACGTCCTTCAAGGCGGGCGAAGCCTTCAACGTCATTCCGCAGACGGCGGAACTGCTGGGCACGGTCCGCACGCTGACGCCCGAGCTGCGCGACCTGTGCGAGACGCGCCTCAAGGAGATCGCCACCACCGTCGCGCGCGCCTTCGGCGCCACGGCGACAATCGAGTATGAGCGCGGCTACCCCGTCACCCGCAACCACGAGGCGCAGACGGAGTTCGCCGCGAGCATTGCGGCCAAGCTGGCCGCGGGCGCGTCAGGCACCGTGGACCTGAACGTGCCGCCGACCATGGGGGCCGAGGACTTCTCCTTCATGCTGGAGGCACGCCCCGGCGCTTTCATCTTCATGGGCAATGGCGATTCCGCCGGCCTCCATCACCCGGCCTACGACTTCAACGATGACGCCATTCCCGTCGGCGTCGGCTACTGGGCGACGCTCGTCGAGACGGCGATGCCCGCGCGCTGAAGCTATGGGGGCGCGGCTTCCCGCGCCCCGTCAGTCCTCCAGCCCGAGCCTGCGGGCCGCGCGCTGCAGCACGGCGAAGATGAGCGCCGTCGACCAGCCGAAGAGAAGCACGCCGTTGGCCGCCGCCATCGGGCCGAGCAGGCGCCACTTCTCGTCGGGCAGGAGGTCGCCGTAGCCGAGCGTGGTGTAGTTGACGAAGGCGAAGTAGAAGTCACTGCCACTCGCAGGCGCGGCGTCGATGACGACGTAGACCAGCGCCCACAGCGCCACCTCGGCCATGTGCGTCAGCGTCAGCACGCCGCCGATGGCCCCCATGACGACGGCGAGCGTGACCCGCCCATGGCGGCGGTGTCCGAGTCCCAGCCTGTCGAGCCAGTGGACGAGCGCCACTGAGACGAGGGCATGCAGGCCGACGTTGATCATGCTGACTGTCAGGCCGACCGCGATATTCGCCATCATGCCGCTTCTTCCCCGCGGATCCCCCGCCCCCGTCGGGCGGGCGGATCCGCTATAGCGGGCCGGACGGAACGCCGGAAGGGGCGATGCTCCCCGAGCGCCTGCTTGACGTGCGGCACCATGAAGGACAGGGTTGCGAACGGGCCCCTGGCCCAGAAGCCGCCGTCGAAGACCGCCGTGACGACAACCGCCTCCCGGGCCGCGCTGACAACGACATTCTTCTCGCGCCGGATGACGGTCACGGGCACCACGGCGCCCGATACCGTCCGCGCCGTGACGGCCTTGATTCTGGTGGGATGTGAGGCCCTCAGGCCGGCGCGCGATGGTCCTCGTGCAGGCACTGGCCGTGATCGGCCAGGACCTCGATGACGCGGCATTCGGCGATGGTGCCGTTGCCGCAGTGGTCGAGCATGCGGGCGATCTCGTCGCGCAGCGCCTCGAGCTGGGCGATGCGCCGCTCGATATCCTTGAGATGCGCGCGGGCGATGGCGTCGGCGCCGGAGCAGGAGGCCGCCGGATCCGCCGCCATGGCGAGAAGATCGCGGATCGCGTCGACGGAAAAGCCGAGGTCGCGGGCATGGCGGATGAAGCGCAGACGCCGCACGGCCGCACCGTCATAGCGCCGCTGGCCGCCCTCCGTGCGCGGCGGCTCCGGCAGCAGGCCGATCTTCTCGTAGTAGCGGATGGTCTCGACGTTCACGCCCGTCGCCCGCGACAGGGCCCCGATGGAGAGATCGTCCGCGGGGGTGTGCGTCGCCGGGCGCATGGCAGTCTCCATATCCGTAGAACCTGCAGATATGGGCGGGGCGCTTCCGGTGCAAGCTCAGCCCCACGGGCCGTGTGGCGGCGCGGCGCCGGACGAGGAGGGGTCGGCGTCGCCGCGCCGGGCGATGTGCGGCACGGTCTCGACCTGCTCGGGCCGGCGGCCGCCGGCGTAGCGCACGAGGGCATCGATGCGGTCGTCAATGGACGGGTGCGTCGCGAAGAGATCGGAGAAGCCCGAGCGCGGATTGTCGACGCACATCTCCATGATGCCGGAGGGGACGCCTGCCAGCTCCCCGCGTCCGGAAATCTTGAGGAGCGCGCCGATCATCGCGTCCGGGTTCTTGGTGAGCTCCACCGCCCCGGCATCGGCGAGATACTCGCGCGAGCGCGACAGCGCGAAGCGGATGACGATGGACAGGATCCAGGACAGGACAATGAGGGCGACCGCGATGAGGATGGCGATGGCGGCCGCCCCGCCGCCACCCTTGCGATCGCCCGACGAGGAGGACGTCGAGGAAGAGGACGGCCGCGTCGATCCGCCGGGCGGGGAACCCCACGACATCCGCGTCAGGCCCCGGAACAGCAGCTCGCCGAAGAAGGAGACGACACCGGCGATAATGACGGCGATCACCATCAGGCGCACGTCACCGTTGCGGATGTGCGTGAGCTCGTGCGCAAGCACGGCCTCCATCTCGGCATCGCTCAGCGCCTCCTTGAGCCCGCGTGTCACCGTGATGGCATACTGCTTCTCGTTGAGCCCGGTGGCGAAGGCGTTGAGGGCGTCGGTCTCCATGATGCTCAGGCGCGGCATGGGCAGGCCGCGCGAGATGCACAGGTTCTCCAGCAGGTTGTAGAGCTTGGGCTCCTCCTCGCGCGTCACGGCGTGAGAGCCGGTCACGAGCGCGATCATGCCCTGGTGGAACTTCCAGCCGATGAATAGCCACACCGCTGTGCCGAGCGTGACCCAGGGGAAGGCGACGAGGAAGCCGCCGAACGCCCCGCGCAGGTAGCCATCGAGCGTGTCCTCGTAGGCCATCGCCTCGACGACGAGCGCCGCAGCATAGGTCAGCACGTAGACGAGCAGGAACAGCCCGGCGAGCAGCAGCCCCGAGCGGATACGGTTGTTGCGGATGTGGCTGTAGAGGCCGAAGGCGGGCAGCATGGCCCCGCCCTCTCGTCAGAACTTGACCTGCGGGGCGACGTCGAGCTGCTGGCGGGCCGTCTCGCCCACGTCGAAGAACTCGCGCGGGGTGAAGCCGAAGCTCGCGGCGAAGAGCACCGCAGGGAAAGCCTGTATGGCGGCGTTGTACTCCGACACCGCGTTGTTGAAGAAGCGCCGCGCCGCGGCAAGCTTGTTCTCGATGTCCGAGAGGTCCGTCTGCAGCTGCTGGAAGTTGGCGTTGGCCTTGAGGTCCGGGTAGGCCTCCGCGAGCGCGATGAGCCGGCCGAGGGCGCCGCTCAGCGCCTGTTCCGCCGCCGCCTGCTGGGCCGGGCCCTGGGCGCCGAGCGCGGCGTTGCGCGCCTGCACGACAGCGTCGAGCGTGCCGCGCTCGTGGGCGGCATAGCCCTTCACCGTCTCGACGAGGTTCGGGATGAGGTCGTGCCGCTGTTTCAGCTGCACGTCGATGTCGGCGAAGGCCTGGTTGACGCGCTGCCGCAGCGACACGAGGCCGTTGTAGACCATGATGGCATAGAGCACCGCCACGACGACGATGCCGAGAATCGCCCATTCCATCGCAAGACCCTCCTCAGCGCCGCGATGCCCCGCGGCGGCGCGACGATGCCATGGGCGCGGGCGCGCGAAAAGCCCGCCGCTCGTCGACAGATGCGCCATGCGCTGCCCGTTGGCCCGCTGCGCCGCAACCTGTGCCCCTCAATCCCTGGCCACCGGCCTGCGGAAGGTTTCCACCTGCGAGCGCGTGCCATCGGCAAAGACAAGCTGGACCGAGACGGTGCGTGTGTCATCCGGGACGATGAGATAGGGCTGCATGTTCGCCGGCACCGCATAGGGGTTGCTCTCGTCGCAGGGCGGCAGCGGCAGCACCACCTCCAGCGGCCCGCCGTCGATGCCCATCACCGCCTTCTGCAGCGCGCACCGGTAGCTGATGAGCTGGGTGTAGTAGACGAGCGTCGGCCCCTCGCTGCGAAAGGAGACCCAGGCGCCGCGGGTCTGCTCAAGCACGTCACGCTGGCTGGCGACGAGCGCCTCATGCGGGTCGAAATCGATGACGAAGGGGCCGACGGAGTGGCCCGCCGCGTCGTCGTACATGACGTAGATGGACGTCTTCTCCTGATCTGCCGGCAGCGGAAAGCTCGTCAATGGCGCCGGCTTGCCGGTGCGCGGATCGAGCGTCTGGCTCGTGCCCGTTGCGCGGAAGGCTCCCTGCTCGCCAATGCGGTAGCTGATGGCCGTCGCCGGCTCGGGCATCGACAGGGCCACGTGCCAGCCGGCGTTCGAGCGCGTGAAGGAGGCGCTCGGCCGGGTCGGGCCGGCCGCGAAGAAGGCTTCCGTCTCGCCGCGCCGCCGGCGTGCGTCGTCCAGCCATTCGGCCAAGAGCGACTGGTCGAGGAAGAAGGGGGGCAGCCGCCCCTCCTCGTCCGCTGCCAGGAAACGCTCAAGCGCCTCGAACTCTAGGCGGCGGTCCGTCAGCGTGCGGGTGCCGAGACGCCCCTCGCCGTATTCGCCTGCGAGCAGGTAGAAGGCCGGGGCGTAGTCGGGATGGGCGGTGGCAAACGCCTCGACCCTCGCCCGTCGCTCGGCCCCCTCGAACTGCAGGGCATGGACGAGGGCGGCCGCGCGCGTGGGGTGGTGAGCGAGCAGCCCGCCAAAGACCTCCCGCGCGCCGGCCCGCCCCTCCGACGCCCGCACCAGCGCGGCCAGGCGCAGGAGAGGGTCGATCTCCTCGCCGCCGAGGCGGGCGAGGGCGAGATAGGCATGGCGCGCCGCGGGCGTGTCGCCGCGCGCCTCGTAGAGCCGCGCGTTGTGGTAGAGCTCCGCCGCGGTCGCCGCATCGGGCACGATGCCGCCGTGGCGGGACAGCGCGGCGAAGGCCGCCGCGGGATCCTGCGCGTCAGCACTGGCCGTCGGCGCTGAGCGGCCCGTCAGCGCGCCGGAGGCCCACAGGACGACACCCGTGGCGACGGCGAGGGCAGCGGTGAGCGCCACCACCATCGGGGCGCCCGGTCTGGGCAGGGCCGCCCGAATGCCCTCCGCGCCTTCCTCGCCGGCTTTCACAAGAGAAGGCCAGTCGACCACGAAGGCATGCACCGGCCGCGGGATGTTCTTCACCTCGCGCGGACCGATGTCGCGAAAGGGCACCGAGATCTTGTTCGCCACCGTCTCGTGCACCGAGCGCGAGATGCAGATGCCGCCCGGCTCGGCGAGGCTTTCGAGCCGCGCGGCGATGTTGACTCCGTCGCCCAGCAGATCGCCGTCGCGCTCGACGACGTCGCCGATGCTGATGCCGATGCGAAACTGCAGGCGACGCCCCGGCGGCAGGGACAGGTTGCGGGTGCGCAGGGATTCCTGGATGTCGATGGCGCAACGCGTGGCCTCGACCGCACTGTCGAAGGCGCACATCACCGAGTCGCCGGCGGTGTTGAAGATGCGGCCGCCGTGGCGGGCGACGAACGCGTCGAACACCTCGCGATAGGCGGCGAGCCGCTGCAGCGTTTCCTCTTCCGCCTCGGCGACGAGTCGCGAGAAGCCCGCCACGTCGGCAGCGAGAATGGCGGCAATCCTGCGCTTCATGCCCGAAGGCTCCGGTCTTCGATGGGCGAGAGCTAGAGCGGGTCCGACCGGACATCCGTGCCGAAACGCACATCGCGGCGCGCTTTGCCGCCCTGGTCACCGCGGGCGGTCAGCGCGGCGCGCGCTTGGCGAGGATCCGCTGCAGGGTGCGCCGGTGCATGTTGAGTCGCCGCGCCGTCTCGGAGACATTGCGGCCGCACAGTTCGTAGACGCGCTGGATGTGCTCCCACCGCACGCGGTCCGCCGACATGGGGTTTTCCGGTGGCGGAGCGCGCATGCCGCTGCGCGCCATCAGCGCGGCGTGGATCTCGTCCGCGTCGGCGGGCTTGGCCAGATAGTCGTAGGCGCCGAGCTTCACGGCCGAGACGGCAGTCGCGATGTTGCCGTAGCCGGTCAGCATGATGCCGCGGGCATCGGGCCGTCGCTCCTTGAGACGCGTGACGACATCGAGGCCGTTGCCGTCGCCGAGCCGCATGTCGATCACCGCGTAGGCCGGCGGTGCCTCGTCGATCGCCGCGAGCCCCTCGGCCACCGATTCCGCCGTCCGCACGGTATAGCCCCGGCTTTCCATGGCGCGCGCCAGGCGCATCAGGAACGGCCGGTCGTCGTCGACAATAAGGAGGCTCTGGTCGGAACCGGGCTCAGTCGCACTCACCTGCATCATCAACCTCGTTTCTGCAGCAGCGCATGCGCGCAAGCTGCGCACTTCGACCCTCCCTGATTTTATTATATAGATAGGATGTTTCGCCTTCCTGTCACGAAAAACCGTTAATTCAGGCCGCCTCAGGCACCCTTTCGAAGGCTGCACGCGGCCAGGTGACGGTGACGACGGCACCCTGGGCCGGCGGCGCGGCGTTGCGGAAGGTCAGCGTCGCGCCGGAGCGCTCAAGAAGCGTCTTGGCGATGAAGAGCCCGAGGCCGAGCCCCGTGGCTTCGCCGCCGGCGCGGCGGCCGATGCCTCGGGTGGTGACGTAGGGCTCGCCGAGGCGCAGCAGCACCTCGGGCGCAAAGCCCGCCCCGTCGTCGGCCACCGTGATCGACACAGTCTCGGCGTCCCAATGGGCGCGGATGTCGACCTTGGAGCGAGCGAAATCGAGCGCGTTGTCGATGAGATTGCCGAGCCCGTAGAGCATGCCGGGATTGCGGCGGCAGACCGGCTCCGGCGGGTCGCCCGACAGGGAGACCGAGATGGGCACGCCGAAGGGTCGTTGCGGGCCGGCAACCTCCTCGATGAGATGGTGCAGCGTCAGGCTCTCGAGCGGCCCGGCCTCCTCGGTGCCGAGGGACGTGAGCTTTCCGAGGATGCCGCGGCAGCGTTCCACCTGCTCGCGCAGGAGGGCGACATCCTCGCCTATCGCGCTCTCGGGCGGCGCCTGCCGGCTCAGCTCCTTGGCAACGAGGGCGATGGTGGCGAGCGGCGTGCCGAGTTCGTGGGCGGCGGCAGCGGCGAGGCCGTCAAGCTGCGACAGGTGCTGCTCGCGCGCCAGAACCAGCTCCGTCGCGCTCAGCGCCTCGGCGAGCTGCCGCGCTTCCTCGGCGACGCGCCAGGCATAGATGCCGGTGAAGCTGAGCCCGAGGATGATCGCCGTCCAGATGCCTACCGTATAGAGGAAGGGCAGCTGGAACACCTCGCCAGGCCGCCAGGGGAGCGGCTGGTGGACGAAGGCGAGCCCCGTCGCGCAGGCCATGACCAGAAGCCCGAGCACCAGCGTGCGCCACGGCGGCAAGGCTGTCGCCGAGATGAGCACCGGCGCGAGAAACAGCAGCGAGAACGGGTTGTCGAGCCCGCCCGTCAGATAAAGCAGCGCCGCGAGTTGCAGGATGTCGTAGCCGAGCATCACCGAAGCGGCGCCATCGCCGAGGCGGTAGCTGACCGGATAGCGGATGCGCAGGGCGATGTTGAGCCAGGCCGAGACGGCGATCACCAGGAAGCACAGGCCGAACGGCAGGGGAAAGCCGAGGCCGAAGTGCACACCGGCCACGGCCGTGCTCTGGCCGATGACGGCGAGCCAGCGCAGGCGCACGAGCGTATCGAGCCTGAGCTGCTGGGCGTGTCGATTGAAATCGACCAAGGCATCGTCGGCCATCGGCAATTGCCCTCCTCGTCGCCCTTCGGCTCCACGGCATGGGGCCGCAGCCGCCGGGCTCCTACCAAGCACGCCGCGCGCGCCTGCACAATGATCCCTCGTATTCCCTCGGTGCGTTGCAGTACGGGCAAGGCATACATTCCGATGGATCAAAGGGGTCGCTCAGGCGTTTGCTTAAAGGGCTGTTGATAACTAAGAGGTTTGAATCGATACAATTCGGCGGTACAGTCAGCGGCGATATTGCACTGCAGCATCGCGATGATTCGCTGCGGCGCGCAAAACGAATCGAGGAGGTGGGAATGAATCTCGCCTACTACTGGTACGAGGCGGCGCACGCGGCGGTCGGTCCCGCCCGTCTCCTCTCCGGCGCCACCCAGGCCATCTTCTCCGACCCCGCCAACCCGCTCACGAACACGCCCTATGGCCGCTCCATCTCGGCTGCGTGTGAACTCTTCGAGCGGTCGACGCGCCGCTACGGCAAGCCTGAATTCGGCCTTACCAGCACCACCATTGGCGGGCAGCGCGCCGTTGTGCGGGAGCGCATCGTCTGGCAGAGACCCTTCTGCAACCTTATCCATTTCGACCGGTCGATGCCGGGCGGCACGCCCAGCCAGCCGAAGATGCTGCTGGTAGCGCCCATGTCCGGCCACTACGCGACGCTGCTGCGCGGCACGGTGGAAACCTTCCTGCCGACGCACGAGGTCTACATTACCGACTGGGCGGACGCGCGCATGATCCCGCTGTCCGAGGGCCGGTTCGACCTCGACGACTACATCGACTACGTCATCTCCATGCTGCACGTGCTCGGCCCAGACGTGCATGTCCTCGCCGTCTGCCAGCCGGCCGTGCCGGTCATCGCGGCCATCGCGCGCATGGAGGCGCAGAACGACCCCTTCGTGCCACGCTCGATGACGCTGATGGGTGGCCCCATCGACACGCGCCGCTCGCCCACGGCGGTGAACAGGCTCGCAGAGGAGCGCGGCACCGAGTGGTTCCGCCGCCACTGCATCTTCCGCGTGCCCTTCCCCAACCCGGGCTTCATGCGTTCAGTCTATCCGGGCTTCCTGCAGCTGTCCGGCTTCATGGCCATGAACCTCGACCGGCACATCTCGGCGCATCTGGAGATGTTCAACCATCTCGTCGAGGGTGACGGCGACTCCGCTGACAAGCACCGGGACTTCTATGACGAATATCTCGCCGTGATGGACCTGACGGCGGAGTTCTATCTGCAGACCGTCGACACCGTCTTCGTCCGCCACGCGCTGCCGAAGGGCGAGATGTTGCACCGCGACCAGCCGGTCGATCTCAGGGCCATCCGCCGCGTTGCGCTGATGACCGTGGAAGGCGAGAAGGACGACATCTCCGGCGTGGGACAGACCGAGGCCGCTCACGAGCTGTGCCCCAACATCCCCGCCGACATGCGGGCCCACCACCTGCAGAAGGGCGTCGGCCACTACGGCGTGTTCAACGGCTCGCGCTTCCGCGCCGAAGTCGCCCCGCGTATCGCGGACTTCATCGCGACCGTGGAAGCCATGCACGGCAAGAAGAAGCCGCGACGCGCCGCCGCCGGGTGAACGACAGCCGCGGCACTTCGCATTCCTGGTGACGGGCACCGCCCGAATCGCCATCATCCGCTCATGCGAAGCCTCTTCCGGCGTACCAGGCCGACCGACGACCACACCGGCGATCCGGACCACATCCTCGTCCATCACGCAGGCGAGGCTTACCGGGTCACGGTGAAGCGGCGGGCCGGTGCACGGCGGATGACGCTGCGCGTGTCGGGCGCGACGGGCGAAGCCGTCCTCACGCTGCCGGAGCGCACGCCCCTCTCCCGCGCCCGGGAGTTCGCCAATGCCCATGGCGGATGGCTGGCGACGCGCCTCGAGCGGGTGCCGGAGCGGGTGCCGCTGCTGCCGGGTGCGATCGTGCCGTTGCGCGGAGAACCGCACCGCATCGTGCATCTGGAAGGCCAGCGCTCGCCCGCCCGCGCCGGGCGGGATGCCGATGGGGCGGCCATCATCAGCGTCGGCGGCGAGGTGGCGCATGTGCCGCGGCGGCTGCGCGATTTCCTGGTGCGCGAGGCGGAGCGAGACCTGAGGGCGGCGGTCGAGCGGCACACGGCGGTGCTCGGCCGCAGGGCGGCCTCAGTCACCGTCCGCGACACCACGAGCCGCTGGGGCTCGTGCAGCGCCGCCGGGCGCCTCAACTTCTCCTGGCGGCTCATCCTCGCGCCGCCCTTCGTGCTCGACTATCTCGCCGCGCACGAGGTGGCGCATCTTCAGGAAATGAACCACTCTGTCCGCTTCTGGCGGCTGACCAAGCAGCTCTGTCCGCGTACGGACGAGGCGGAAGCCTGGCTCAAGCGCCACGGCACCACCCTGCATCGCTACGGCTGAAGGCTCGACAGGCGGCTGCGCGCCGCCTAGAGGAAGGGCCCTCACCTCCAGTTGCCCTTCCATGCGCCTTTCGCCCGACACCTTTGCGATGACCGCGACGCTCGCCCTGCTGACCGCACTGGGGCCGCTGTCGACGGATATGTACCTGCCTTCGCTGCCGGCCATCGCCGCCTTCTTCGGTACGGGCCCGGCCGAGGCCCAGATGACGCTGTCGGCCTTTCTCTTTGGCTTCGCCGCCGGCCAGTTCCTGCACGGGCCGCTGTCGGACCAGTACGGCCGCAGGCCGGTACTGCTCGCCGGGCTCGGCCTCTTCATTGCCGCGACCGCGGCCTGTGCCCTGGCGCCCTCCATCGAATGGCTGACGGTGGCCCGTTTCGTCCAGGCGCTCGGCGCCTCGGGGCCGATCGTACTCGCCCGCGCCGTCGTGCGCGATCTCTACGAGGGGCCGCGCGCCGGGCGGGAGCTCTCCCGCATGGGCAGCATCATGGGCCTGGTCCCGGCGCTGGCCCCCGTCCTCGGCGGGGTCCTGCAGGCCCTCTGCGGCTGGCGGGCGAGCTTCGTCGTCGCACTTGCCGGCGGCCTGGCGCTCGCCGCCGTCGTGGCTGCGGGCCTTCCGGAGACCCTGCGGCAGCGACGCCCGGGGTCGTTGTCCCTCGTCCATATCGGCCGCGAGTTTGGTGCCCTCGCCGCGAGCAGGGTCTATCGCGTCTATGTCGGGCTCGCCGCCCTGACCTATGCCGGGCTCTTCAGTTTCATCTCCGGCTCGTCCTTCGTGCTGCAGAACCTCTACGGCCTCGGCGAGGTCGCCTTCGGCCTGAGCTTCGGCACGGTCGTCGTCGGCTACATCTGCGGCACGGTACTCGCCCAGCGGCTCGTTGGCCGGCGCGGTCTCGACGGCACCATCGCCATCGGAACCGTCTGCCTCGCGGCCGGCGGGCTCCTCATGCTGGCGCTCACGCTCGCCGGCATCGTTTCGGCATTCGCCGTGGTGGTGCCCATGGCCGTCTATACCTTCGGCGTCGGGCTCGTCATGCCGCAGACGACGGCAGCGGCGATGATGCCGTTTCCGGAGCGGGCGGGCGCCGCCTCCTCGCTGCTCGGCATCTGCCAGATGACCTTTGCCGCCCTCGTCGGGCTTCATGTCGGCCATGTGGTCGCGACCTCCGCCGTGCCGCTCACGGCGACAATCGCGGCCATCGGGATAGCGGCCCTGGCACTCTTCGTCGTCAGTCGGCTCATCCGCGCCGGCGCCTGAGACTTCACCCGCCGAAGAGCATCTCCAGCAGCCCGCGCTGACGCTGCGGCGCGGCCGCCTGCGCGGGTGCCGGGCCGACCGCGGCCGGCGGCAGCGCGCCGGCATAGCCACCCTCGGCGACGAGCGCCTCGTCGTCTGCGGGCGGCAGGCGGTTGAACGGCCCGCCAGGCAGCGGCACGGGGGCCTGGCCCTTGAGGGCGGCGGTCATGTAGTTCTTCCAGATCTCGGCCGGCAGGTTGGCGCCCGAGGCCTTCTTCGTCGGCTTGCTGTCGTCGTTGCCGAGCCACACGCCGGTGACGAGGCTGCCGGTGTAGCCCACGAACCAGGCATCGCGATATTCTTGGCTGGTGCCCGTCTTGCCGGCGGCTTCCCAGCCGGCAAGCTCGGCGCGGCGACCGGTGCCGGTCCGCAGTGTCTGGCGCAGCATCATGTTCATCTGCGCCACGTGCTGCGGCTCGATGACCCGCCCAAGGTCGGTCGGCGTGCGCTTGTACAGCACTTTGCCGTCCGTCGTCTTCACCTCGCGGATGAGATAGGGGATGACGCCGGTGCCGCCGTTGGCGAAGGCGGCATAGGCGGCGACAAGCTCGATGGGCCGCACTTCGGAGGTGCCGAGCGACAGTGACAGGTTGGGCTGCAGCGGCGAGGTAATGCCGAGCCGCTGCGCCGTGCGCACCACGGCCTTCGGTCCCATTTCGGCGATGAGCTGTGCCGTGACCGTGTTGATCGACCGCGCCAGTGCCGTCGTGAGCGTCACGGGGCCGGCATACTTGCGGTTGGCGTTCTCGGGTCGCCAGCCGTTGAGGTTGACGGGCGCGTCCTCGCGCACCGTATCCGGCGTCAGGCCGTTCTCGAGCGCCGCGAGATAGACGAAGGGCTTGAAGGAGGAGCCCGGCTGCCGCCGCGCCACCGTGGCGCGGTTGAACTGGCTCTGGCCATAGTTGCGTCCGCCGACGAGCGCGCGAATGCCGCCGTCCGGGGCGAGCGAGACGAGCGCCCCCTGGCTGACGCCGTACTTGGCACCCTGCTTGTCGAGCGCCTCCACCAGCGCCTTCTCGGCCGCGCGCTGCATGCCGATGTCGATGGTCGTCTCCACGACGACATCCTGCTGGACCGGGCCGATGAAGTCCTCCAGCACGTCCATGACGTAGTCGGCGGCATAGTTGGCCGAGCCGGCGCCGCGCGGCTTGATGGCCGTCGCCGGTTCCATGAGGGCACTCTTGGCCGCCGCCTCGGTGATGAAGCCTTCGCTTGCCATGGCCGAGAGCACCAGCTGGGCGCGCTTCTCGGCGCCGTCCGGATTGCGGTTGGGCGCAAGGCGAGACGGCGCCTGCACGAGACCGGCGAGCATCGCCGCCTCGGACAGGGACACCTCCCGCGCCGACTTGCCGAAGTAGCGCAGGGCTGCCGCCTCCACGCCATAGGAGCCGGCGCCGAAGTAGACGCGGTTGAGATAGAGCTCGAGGATCTCGTTCTTGGTGAACTTCTGCTCCAGCCACAGTGCCAGGATCGCCTCCTGGATCTTGCGCGAGATCGTGCGTTCCTGGGTGAGGAAGAGGTTCTTGGCGAGCTGCTGCGTGAGCGTGGAGCCGCCCTGCGCGACGCCGCCCGATGTCATGTTGCGCACCACGGCGCGTGTGATGCCGAGCGGGTCGATGCCGAAATGGTCGTAGAAGCGCCTGTCCTCGATGGCGATGAAGGCCTTCGGCAGATAGGGGGGCAGCTCGGAGAGCTTCACCTCGCGTCCGCCCATGTCGCCGCGGTTGGCAATGAGCGTGCCGTCGGAAGCGGTGATGGCAACGTTCGGCGGGCGCTTCGGCACGGTGAGCTGGTCGATGGGCGGCAGCTGCGCGAAGTGATAGGCGACGACGCCGGCAACCGCGATGCCGCACCAGATGGCGAGCACGAAACAGCTGCGCACGACCCAGCCGAGGAAGGACCGGCGCCTGCGACCGCCTCCGCGGCGCGTTCCGCCCGAACTGCCTCCCCCGTTGCCACGGCCGCCGCCCCTGCGGGCACGGCCCCCCGCCGCACGCCTCGCCATCACGTCCTCCTCGTGGAACAGGCTGTCCGGACCGTCCGCGCCGTCCGCCTCCGGATATCGACCGGGATTCTCCCCATCGGAGGGCACCGCCGAAAAGACGGGCTCGCGCGGCTGCCGCACCCGGCTGCCCGCCGCCCGGGCCCCGAGACGCGCGCCGGCGAGGATGCCGGTCGGCCGGTCTTCCGGCGTCAGGCGCAGATCGAATCCGTCGGATGCTGCCTTGGGCCGCCCCCTGTCGTGGGGAGCGGACACGGGCTGCCGGTCGTGCCGCTTTTCGAACGACATGTCTCTCCGTCTTCGCGGGTGCGCGGGCCGCCTGCACGGCCGCTCGCGGGCAGCATTCCAACCAAGCTATAAATGTGGCGGATTAAGGGGCGGTTACCCCCGGCCGATCCCGCTGCAGGCGAGTGCTGCCTGGCGGCAACAGGCGCGAACGAAGCGATTCCGGCATCCCTTGCGCCCATTTTCGCCCGAATTCCGGCATGCTCGATCGTCATATCACGTATGATTCGGCATCTGCCGAATTCCGGTTCAACCTCATGTGATCCCTCGCCTTCCCCTGCCCCGCCCGGCCGCCGGGCAGCAGCCGCAATGCCCGCTCCGAAAGACGCATGACCAGCATCGTCGTCCTCAATTCCCTGCTTCTTTTCGGTTCGGGCCTCGTCCTCATCGGTATCGTCTCGAGCTTGGTCGCCTCGCGCTTTGGCGCGCCGTTGCTGCTCGTCTTCCTAGCCATAGGCATGCTGGCGGGCGTCGACGGCATCGGCGGCATCCCCTTCAGTGACTTCCGCGCCACCTATCTCGTCGGTTCGCTGTCGCTCGCCATCATCCTGTTCGATGGCGGCCTGCGCACGCGCGTTTCCGGAGTCCGGGGAGCCGTGGCACCTGCAGCGGTGCTCGCCACGGTCGGTGTCGTCATCACGGCGGGGCTGACGGGGCTCGTGGCCATGCTGGTACTCGACCTTGCACCCCTGGAGGGCTTGCTCGTCGGCTCGGTGGTGGCCTCGACGGATGCGGCGGCTGTCTTCTTCCTGCTGCGTGCCGGCGGCCTGCAGCTGAAGCGGCGGGTCAATGCCATGCTGGAGGTCGAATCGGCCACCAATGACCCCGCCGCCGTCTTCCTCGTCGTGCTTCTGGTGCAGCTCATCGGTGCCGGCGGCGTCTCCTCGACGACGGAGTTCGTCAATCTCGTCCTGCGCCAGGCGATTGTTGGCATCACGGCGGGCGTCGCTGGCGGCTTCGCCATCACCTTCGCCGTCAACCGCATCACCTTCCCGTCGGGCTTGCACCCGCTGTTCGTCGTTGCCGGCGCCGTCACGCTCTACGCGATGACCGCGCTGGCCGACGGCTCGGGCTTCCTTGCCGTCTATATCGCCGGCCTCATTGTGGGTAACCGGCCGGTGCGGGCGTTCGCGCCGATCCTGAGCTTCCATAATGCGGCGACCTGGCTGTGCCAGATCGTCATGTTCCTGATGCTCGGTCTGCTCGTGACACCGGCGGACCTTCTCAGTCACGCCATCCCGGCGCTCGCAATCGCGATCTTTCTCATCTTCATCGGACGTCCCGTCGCCGTCTGGCTCTGCCTGACGCCCTTCCGCTTCCCGGTGCGCGAGAAGCTCTTCGTCTCCTGGGTCGGCCTGCGCGGGGCGGTGTCGATCTTTCTCGCAGCCATCCCGATGCTGTCGCAGCTGCCGAATGCGGAGGTCTATTTCAACGTCGCCTTCTTTGTCGTTCTCGTCTCGCTGCTGCTTCAAGGCTGGACGGTGACGAGCGCGGCGCGGAGCACCGGGGTGGCGCTTGCCGACCCCGCGCCGGAGGTGAGCCGCGTCGAGATCGACCTGCCGGGGCAGCTCGACTACGAGATGGTGGGCTATCCCATCGTCGCGGACAGCCCGGTGATGGGCCGGGGCGGGCTGCCGCCCTGGGCGCGTGCGGTGCTCATCGTGCGACGCAACGCCGTTCTCACCCCCGAGGAGGCCGGGGCGCTGCGTGTCGGCGACTACGGCTACTTCCTCGCCCCGCCGCAGCGCGTCAACCGGCTCGACCGCCTGTTCGCCCCCTTCGAGGGGCACCAGGGGCGCGCCTCAGCCGGTGTGTTCAGCTTCGGCCCGGATGTCAGGCTGGGCGAGCTTGCGGCTACCTACGGCATCACTGTTGACGACGACGTCAAGGACCAGACGGTCGGCAGCCTGTTCATCGACACCTTCGAGGAGGGCGTGCGCGAGGGCGACCGGATTGCGCTGGGGCCAGTGACGCTGGTGGCGCGCGGCGTCCACGACGGCGTGCCGCACACGATCTCGCTCATTCTCGACAGCGAGGATGCGGATGTCGCCGTCGTCGTGCCGACGACGGCGATGGAACGTCTCATGGCGGCTCTCGTCGCGCGCCTCACCCCGCTGCAGGCCCGCCTCGCCGACGGCACCCGACGCCTGACAGAGAGCCTGCGGGGCGCCGTCTCCAGGTGGCGCGCGCGCTTGTAACCGTTCGACGGAAGACCGCGGGCGCGGGGGCGCCCGCGGGGACCGGGGGCGTCAGGCGGCGATCGACAGATCCGGGCCAGCCGAGCGCACGTCAGCGTCGACGTGGTCCTCGAACTTCTTGAAGTTGGTACGGAACATGCCGACGAGGCGGCGCGCCGTCTCGGCGAACTCGGCCTTGCTCGCCCAGGTCTTCACCGGATAGAGGATGTGCGGCTCCACGCCCGGCACCGAGGTCGGCACCGCGAAGCCGAAGTAGGGATCCTGCCGGAAGTCGGCGCGGTTGAGCGAGCCATCGAGGGCCGCCGCCAGGAGGCGCCGCGTGACACGGATGGGCATGCGCCGGCCGACGCCATACTTGCCACCCGTCCAGCCGGTGTTCACCAGCCAGCAGTCGACGCCGTGCTTGGCGATGAGATCGCGCAGCAGGTTGCCGTAGACCGAGGGATGGCGCGGCATGAAGGGCGCGCCGAAGCAGGTCGAGAAGGTTGCCTCCGGGTCCGTCACACCCTTCTCCGTGCCGGCGACTTTCGCCGTGTAGCCGGAGAGGAAGTGGTACATGGCCTGGGCGGGCGTCAGCTTGGCAATGGGCGGCAGGACGCCGAACGCATCGCATGTGAGCATGACGATGTTCTTCGGCACGCCGGCACGGCCCGTCTTGCTCGCGTTGGGGATGAAGTCGAGCGGATAGGCGCAGCGCGTGTTCTCGGTCTTCGAGCCGTCGTCGAAATCCGGCACACGCGTCAGCGGGTCGAGCACGACGTTCTCGAGGATCGTGCCGAAGCGTTCGGTCGTCGCATAGATCTCGGGCTCGGCCTCGCGCGACAGGCGGATGGTCTTGGCATAGCAACCGCCCTCGAAGTTGAAGACGCCGTCGGCGCTCCAGCCGTGCTCGTCGTCGCCGATGAGGGTGCGCGACGGGTCGGCCGACAGTGTCGTCTTGCCCGTGCCGGACAGGCCGAAGAAGACCGCCACATCCCCCCGCTCGCCGACATTGGCGGAGCAGTGCATCGGCATCACGCCCTTCGCCGGCAGCGTGTAGTTGAGATAGGTGAAGACCGACTTCTTCATCTCGCCGGCATAGGACGTGCCACCGATCAGCACGATTCCGCGCGAGAAGTCGCAGGCGATCACCGTCTCCGAGCGCACGCCGTGGCGCGCAGGGTCGGCCCGGAAGGACGGCAGGTCGACGATGGTGAGCTGCGGCACAAAGTGCGCGAGCTCGCCCGCCTCGGGACGGATGAGGAGGTTGCGGATAAACAGCGAGTGCCACGCATATTCGGTGAAGACGCGGACACTGACGCGATAGGCCGGATCGGCCCCGCCGTAGAGATCCTGCCCGAAGAGCTCCTTGCCCTCGGCATGGGCGAGAAAGTCCGCGAGCAGGGTGTCGAACTGCTCCGGCGAGATGGCGCCATTGTTGTCCCACCAGATCTCGTCGCGCGTCGCATCGTCCTTGACGATGAACTTGTCCTTCGGGCTGCGGCCGGTGTGGACACCCGTCTCGGCCGCGAGCGCGCCGCCTCTGGCGAGCACGGCCTCGCCGCGCTTCAGCGCTTCCTCGTAGAGGCGCGGAGCCTCCAGATTCCAGAAGACGCGTTTGAGTTGTTTGAAGCCGAAGCTCTCGGCGCCGCACGCGCCGTTGAATACGCCGACGTTGTCCACGATGTCCTCCTTGGGCCCCCGGCCGCGCTGATGGACGTTGAAGCCGGAAGGGCCTCCACATCCGTACACCGCGGCTGCCAGGACCATCGATGCCCGGCCCGCTGCCGACTTTCAAGTGCGGGACGGGCCGCTTGCGTCATCGAATCGATTGAAGGCAACGTTCCTCCCGGGGCGGCACTGTGCGGCCCCGGGGGGCGTCAGCGCCGGCGCGCCTCTTCTGCGAGCTGCTTCAGCACCTGGCGCAGCTCGCCCGGCGCGCCGATGGGAGAGGGGAACTCCACTCGCCCGATCAGGTCGCCGCACATGAGATCGAGGCCGTGCCGGTCGATGCCGGTCGCCCGCCATTTGCCATCGGGCAGGCCGAGGAGCTTCGTCGCATAGAGGGCGAGGGCATCGGCATGATCCTCGTTCATGTGTGCGACGGCGCCGGCCTCGCTCTCCACCAGGTGCTCGGCGCCCGACAGGTCGTCGATCAAGTCCCGCGGCGTCAGGTCGACGATGCGGCCGAAGCCGGCGACGAGGTGGGCGCCCGTGACCTCGATGCGGTAGAAGGCGAAATCCCTGAAACCGGCGTAGCCGGCCGACATCGGATGGCGGGCGAGGAAGCGGCGCCTGTCGGCCTCGTCCTCGCTCACCACCGCGCGGCCGAAGAGGCTGATGCGCGGATGGGCGCTCGGATCACCGGCGCCGATCTGGGTGAGGAGCAGCGAGACGCGCGAATCACGGGCGATGTTCTGGGTATGCAGGGCGAGCGTTGAGATGAGCGTGATGGGCGTGCCGTCGAAAGCCGTCGCGACATTCACGAGGGACGCATAGGGGGAGCCGTCGGCCGCAAGCGTACCGAGGGTGCCGAAGCGGGCCCGGCGCAGAAGGCGCACGGCGGTGGCACGAGGATCGAACGCGGCGGTTGAATCGGCGGCTGTCGACATCAATATTATCTCCGATGGCAGGCAGACATGGCGTCATGACCCCAAACGCTGTAGGATCATTCTGCAGTCATTGTCATATTTCGGCCGTCCTCGTCCCACAGGAGGCTCGGCTTCACTGACGCTGCGAACGAGCGAGCCAGTATGCCGACAATCGCCCTCGTCGATGACGACCGCAATATCCTGACCTCCGTTTCCATCGCTCTGGAAGCCGAGGGCTACCGTATACAGACATATACGGATGGCGCGTCGGCTCTGGATGGCCTGAAGGCCAACCCGCCTGATCTCGCCATTCTCGACATCAAGATGCCGCGGATGGACGGGATGGAGCTGCTGCGCCGTCTGCGCCAGAAGACGGACATGCCCGTGATCTTCCTCACCTCCAAGGACGAGGAGATCGACGAGCTGTTCGGCCTCAAGATGGGCGCCGACGATTTCATCCGTAAACCGTTCTCGCAGCGCCTCCTCGTCGAGCGCGTGAAGGCCGTTCTGCGGCGCGCGAGCCCGCGCGAGCAGGGAGCCTCCCGCGAGAGCGACTCCAAGGTGCTCGAACGCGGCCTTCTCAAGATGGACCCGGAGCGCCACACCTGCACCTGGAAGAACGACCCGGTTACGCTGACCGTGACCGAGTTCCTCATCCTGCAGGCGCTGGCCCAGCGTCCGGGCGTCGTGAAGAGCCGCAACGCGCTGATGGACGCCGCCTACGACGATCAGGTCTATGTGGACGACCGCACCATCGACAGCCACATCAAGCGCCTGCGCAAGAAGTTCAAGGCCGTCGACAGCAGCTTCGACATGATTGAGACGCTTTACGGGGTCGGCTACCGCTTCAAGGAAACCTGACGGCAGATGGATAAGCGAGCCGCCGGCCCCCGGCCGGCGCGTCGACGCGGTCGCGAGGACGAATGACCGCCGAACCGTTCGACGAGACAAGGGCACCGGCCGATGGCGCCGAATCGGAGGCGCAGGCGCCCGGGCGGGACGGGCTTGCCCGGCGCGTGCGCCGCATCGGCCAGCTGATCGTCACGCGCCTGTCGTCGAGCCTGACGCGGCGGATCGTCGTGCTCAACCTCGCCGGGCTCGTGGCGCTCTTCCTGGGGTTCCTCTACCTCAATCAGTTCCGCGCCGGCCTCATCGACGCGCGCGTGCAGAGCCTGCTCACCCAGGGCGAGATCATCGCCGGCGCGATTGCTGCCTCGGCGACGGTCGAGACCGACACGATCACCATCGATCCCGACAAGCTGCTGCAGCTCCAGGCCGGCGAAAGCTCGGGCCTGCAGGAGGATTTCTCGCCACTTGAGTTTTCCATCAACCCGGAACGGGTGGCGCCGCTGCTGCGCCGGCTGGTGACGCCGACGCGCACGCGCGCGCGCATCTACGACCGGGACGGCTATCTCCTGCTCGATTCGCGCAACCTCTATTCGCGCGGCGACATCCTGAGCTTCGACCTGCCGCCGATCTCGCAGCAGGAGCCGACGCTGGTCGAGAGCGCCTGGAAGTGGCTGAAGCGCCTCTTTGGCCGCTCTGGCACGCCCTTCGCCGAGGACATCACGGCCACGAGCGGCAAGTCCCTGCCCGAGGTGCAGAAGGCGCTGTCCGGCCAGCCGGGCAGCGTGGTGCGGGTCAACGCCCGCGGCGAGACGACCGTGTCGGTGGCTGTTCCCATCCAGCGCTTCCGCACCGTGCGCGGGGCGCTCGTCCTGTCCACCCAGGGCGGCGACATCGACAGCATCATCGCTGCCGAACGCTGGGCGCTGCTGCGGGTTTTCGCGGTGGCCGCCGCCGTGATGCTGGTGCTGTCGGTGCTGCTCGCCGGCACCATCGCCGGGCCGATGCGGCGCCTGGCCGAGGCGGCGGAGCGGGTGCGCCGGGGCATCAAGTCGCGGCAGGAGATTCCGGACTTCACTGACCGTTCGGACGAGATCGGCCACCTGTCCGGCGCGCTGCGCGACATGACGCGGGCGCTCTACAACCGCATCGAGGCCATCGAGACCTTCGCTGCGGACGTGGCGCACGAGCTCAAGAACCCCCTCACCTCGCTGCGCAGCGCCGTCGAGACATTGCCGCTCGCCCGCAACGAGGAATCGCGCAAGCGCCTCCTCGCGATCATCCAGCACGACGTCAAGCGGCTCGACCGGCTGATCAGCGACATCTCGGACGCCTCGCGCCTCGATGCCGAGCTTGCCCGTGCCGAGGCGGAGCCGGTGGACCTGCGCCGCCTGCTGGAGGCGGTGGTGGCGGTGGCCAACGAGGTGCGCGGCGCCGAGGCCGCCCCCATCCGCCTGACGATCAAGGACGCGCCGCAGCGCGACGCCTATCTCGTCATGGGGCACGACAGCCGCCTCGGCCAGGTGGTGAACAACCTCATCGACAACGCCCGCTCCTTCTCGCCGCCGGGCCATGAGGTGCGCGTGACCATGCAGCGCGTCCGCGGCGAGATCGACATCATCGTCGACGACGACGGGCCGGGCATTCCCCCCCATGCCCTGGAGCGCATCTTCGAGCGCTTCTATACCGACAGGCCGGAACAGGGCTTCGGCCAGAACTCCGGTCTCGGCCTGTCCATCTCGCGCCAGATCGTCGAGGTGCACCGCGGCCGCATCTGGGGCGAGAACCGCATGGACCACTCCGGCGCCGAGCCGAAATGCCTCGGCGCGCGTTTCGTGGTGCGGCTGCCGGCGGCCGTGCGCTCATGACCGGAACGGACGCGCCAGCCCCGCCTGCCACCATCCACGCCGGCTGCGTCCTCGTGGACGAGGCGGGCATCCTCATCCGCGGCCCCTCCGGCGCCGGCAAGTCACGCCTCGCCCAGGCCCTCATCGCCGGCGCGCAGGCAAGCGGGCGCTTCGCCCGCCTCGTCAGCGACGACCGCTGCTGCGTGCGGGCGTGCAACGGGCGGCTCGTCGTCCGCCCGCCGGCGGTGCTCGCCGGGCTCCTCGAGGTGCGGGGCATCGGCATCGTCCGGACAGAGACCGAGGGGGCGGCGGTCGTGCGCCTCGTGGTCGATTGCGAGGCCGAGTTGCCGGAACGATACCCGCAATCCACAGACCGGACGGTAACGGTAGCGGGCATCAGCCTGCCGCGAATCCGCGTCTCTTGCGGCGACAGCAGCACGACGGCTGCCGTCGTTCTGGGCATGCTGGGGCGAATCGAGCGTCCGATGCTGCATCTTTTGACTGAATGATGACCAAATGGTCGCAGGCCCTTGCACTTGTCGTCGCAATGCACAAAATGGGCGCTCCAATGGGTGGCAGGGCCACGGGTTCTTGAATGATCGGTCTTGTGCTGGTGACCCACGGCTGCCTGGCGACGGAATTTCGAGCCGCGCTGGAGCATGTGGTTGGCCCTCAGAAACAGCTGGAAACCATCACCATCGGTCCGGATGATGACATGGAGAGCCGTCGCAGGGACATCCTGACGGCGGTAAGCCACGTCGATACGGGCGATGGTGTGGTCGTCCTCACAGACATGTTCGGCGGCACACCGTCGAACCTTGCGATCTCCGTGATGAACGGGCGCAATGTCGAGGTGGTGGCGGGCATCAACCTGCCCATGCTCATCAAGCTCGCCAGCGTGAGGGACGAGAAGCCGCTGGAGGATGCCGTCCTGCAGGCGCAGGAGGCGGGCCGCAAGTACATCAACGTGGCGAGCCGTGTGCTCGCAGGAAAATGACAGCGGGCGGCATGGACATCGAACCCCTCGACAACGGCGACTGTCCCCCGGCCCCGATCCCGGAAGGCGCGCTGGTGCGCGAGCTCCCCATCATCAACCGCAAGGGGCTGCACGCCCGTGCCTCGGCCAAGTTCGTGCAGACGGTAGAGCGTTTCTCCTCCGAAGTCACGGTGACGCGCTGCGGCGAAACGGTCGGCGGCCGCTCCATCATGGGCCTTCTGACCCTGGCTGCCGCCCAGGGCACGAGCATCACCGTAACGGCGAAGGGCGAGGATGCCGAGGCGTGCCTCGATGCTATTGCCGAGCTGCTCGCCAACCGCTTCGGCGAGGACGAATAGCTTCGGGCGTGCCGGCAGCGGCACACCTCTCTATTGCGGAATGGTGCCGTTGGCCGCCAGCACATCGCCGGCGAGATAGAGCGAGCCCGTGACGAGGATGCGCGGCGGGCGCTCCCATTTCATCTCCCGCAACCCCACGAGCGCCGCCTCGACGCTGTCGCTCGTCCGCGCCTTCAGGCCGACGGACCGGGCGATGTCGGCGACCTCCTCCGCCGGCCGGGCAGCAAGCTGCGACGGGATGGGCACGGCGACAAGCTCCTGCGCGAGGCCAACGAAAGGCTTGAGAAAGCCGTCGGCATCCTTCGTGCCGAGCATTCCCACCACCATGACGAGCGGGGCGGGGTACCGCTCCTCAAGTTCGGCGAAGGCGGCGGCAAGCGCGCGGCCGCCATCGGGGTTATGGCCGCCGTCGAGCCACAACTCGGCCCCGGCGGGAGAGAGGTCGACGAGGCCGCCCTGGCGCAGACGCTGCATGCGGGCCGGCCATTCCGCCCGAGTCATGCCCGCCTCGAAGGCGTCCGCCGGCAGGCGCCCGTAGCCCGCCGCCCGCAGGGCGGCGAGCGCCGTTCCCGCATTGACAAGCTGGTGGCGGCCAGGGAGCCGCGGCAGCGGCAGATCGAGCAGGCCCTGCTCGTCCTGGTAGACGAGGCGCCCACGCTCCTCGTGCACGTGAAAGTCCTGGCCGCCGACGAGAATGGAGCGGGCGCCGACGCGCTCCGCCGCCGCTTCGAGGACCGCGGTGGTCTCCGGCTCCTGCGGCGCGATAACGGCCGGAGCGCCGCGCTTGAAGATGCCGGCCTTCTCGGCGGCGATGCGCGTGACACTGTCGCCGAGATAGTCGGCATGGTCGAGGGAGACGGGCGTTACCACGCAGGCCTGCGGCGCCTCGACGACATTGGTGGCGTCGAGCCGGCCGCCGAGCCCGACCTCGAGCAGCAGCACGTCGGCCGGCGTCTCGGCGAAGAGCAGCATGGCCGCGGCCGTCGTGATCTCGAAGACGGTGATCGGAGCCCCGCCGTTGGCCTGCTCGCAGCGCTCCAGCGCTGCGACGAGCCGCTCCTCGGCAACGAACTGGCCACCGCCAGGGCGGCCGAGCCGGATGCGCTCGTGGAAGCGCACCAGATGCGGCGAGGTATAGACGTGGACGACGAGCCCAGCCGCCTCCAGGACGGCGCGCATGAAGGCGATCGTCGAGCCCTTGCCGTTGGTTCCGGCCACATGGATGACCGGCGGCAGCCGGCGCTGAGGCTCCCCTATACGTGCCAGCAGCCGCTCGATCCGGCCGAGGGACAGGTCGATCGTCTTGGGATGCAGCGCGAGAAAGCGCGCGAGCATGGCATCTGACGATTCCATGGCGGACCCCGGCCGCTATCTGGGAGGCAGGTGGTTACTCGGCGGCAGCGTCGAGCGCGGGCTGCTGCTGTGCGGGCCGGTCGACAGCAACGGGCTTGCCCTGCTTCATCAGCAGCCGGCACAGCCGGGCAATGGTCGCCTTGAGGTCGCGGCGATGCACGACCATGTCGACCATGCCGTGCTCCCGCAGATATTCGGAGCGCTGGAAGCCTTCCGGCAGCTTCTCCCGGATCGTCTGCTCGATGACGCGCGGGCCGGCAAAGCCGATGAGGGCGCCCGGCTCGGCAATGTGCACGTCGCCCAGCATCGCATAGGAGGCGGTGACGCCGCCGGTTGTCGGATTCGTCAGCACCACGATGTAGGGCAGGCGGGCTTCCTTGAGCCTGCGCACCGCCACGGTCGTGCGCGGCATCTGCATGAGCGAAAGGATGCCCTCCTGCATGCGGGCGCCGCCGGAGGAGACGAAGAGCACGAAGGGCGTGCGGCGGGCGATTGCCGTCTCCATGCCGGTGATGATGGCCTCGCCGGCAGCCATGCCGAGCGAGCCGCCCATGAACTCGAAATCCTGCACCGCGGCAGTGACGGTCGAGCCCTCGACCGTGCCCACGCCGACCTGGACGGCATCCTGCGCGCCGGTCTTGGCGCGGGCGTCGCGCAGACGGTCCACATACCGCTTCTCGTCGCGGAACTTGAGGGGGTCGACCGGCACTTCCGGCAGGGCGATCTCTTCCCACGTGCCGCCGTCGAAGAAGGAGGCGAGGCGCGCCTTGGCCGCCATCCGCAGATGGTACTCGGAGCCGGGGATGACGAAGAGGTTGGCCTCGACGTCCTTGTGGAAGACCATCTGCCCCGTCTCGGGGCACTTGATCCAGAGATTCTCCGGCACCTCACGCTTGAACAGCGTCTTGATCTTGGGCCGTACGACGTCGGAAATCCAGTTCACTGGGGGCGACCTCTGGTGTCCCGGCGTGGCCCTGCCACGCCCGGGGATCGCGGATCTGTCCGCGATCCCGAGATATCATCATGGGCCTTCACATAGACCTTCACGCGGCATTTCGCTAGGTGCGACGAGATGGCAGCGTCCTGCACCCTGCCCGGCGAACAGGCGAAAGCCCCCTCAGGCGGCCGGCGCCTTGGCCACGGAGCGCACACCCGCCGCCAGCTCGCCGACCAGTTTCTCCACGGCAGGAACCGTCGCGGCCGTCGCACGCCCTTCTCCATCGAGCGAGGCGCGCACCGCCTCGACGACGGCCGAACCGACCACGACGCCGTCCGCCCCGCGCGCGATCGCGGCGGCATGCTCGCCGGTCTTCACGCCGAAGCCGACGACGACCGGAAGGTCCGTATGCGCCTTGATGCGCGCCACCGACCGGGCCACGGCGTCGAAATCTGGCGTCGCGCTGCCGGTGATGCCGGTGATCGAGACGTAGTAGACGAAGCCCGAGGTGTTGGCGAGCACCGCCGGCAGGCGGGCATCGTCCGTCGTCGGCGTGGCGAGGCGGATGAAGGACAGGCCCGCCTTCAGCGCCGGTACACAGAGCTCGTCGTCCTCCTCCGGCGGCAGGTCGACGACGATGAGACCGTCGACGCCGGCCTCGCGCGCATCGCTCAGGAAGCGCTCAACGCCGTAGACATAGATGGGGTTGTAGTAGCCCATGAGGATGACGGGGGTGTCCGCATCCCCCGCGCGGAAGGCGCGCACCATGTCGAGCGTCTTCCGCAACGTCTGGCCGCCCTTGAGTGCCCGCTGCGAGGAGAGCTGGATGGCCGGACCATCGGCCATCGGATCGGTGAATGGCATGCCGATCTCGATGAGGTCAGCCCCTGCGCCGGGCAGCGCCTTCAGGATCGCGAGCGAGGTGTCGGCATCCGGATCGCCGGCCGTGACGAAGGTCACGAGCGCCGCGCGGCCCTCGGCGCGGCAGACGGCAAAGCGCCGGTCGATGCGGCTCATCAGAACTGTCCTCCGAGGATGTCGGCGACCTGCGGCACGTCCTTGTCGCCGCGGCCGGAGAGATTGACGACCATGAGATGGTCCTGCGGCAGCTCTGGCGCCAGCTCGACCGCCTTGGCGATGGCATGGGCGGACTCGAGCGCCGGGATAATGCCCTCGAGCTTGGACAGCAGCATGAAGGCGTCCAGCGCCTCCTTGTCGGTTGCCGACAGATAGGTGACGCGCTCCGTCTCGTGCAGGAAAGCGTGCTCCGGGCCGATACCGGGGTAGTCGAGGCCGGCCGAGATGGAGTGGGCCTCGGTGATCTGCCCGTCGTCGTCCATCAGCAGATAGGTGCGGTTGCCGTGCAGGACGCCCGGCCGCCCACCGGTCAGCGAGGCAGCGTGCTGGCCGCTGGCGAGGCCGTGGCCTGCGGCCTCGACACCGTAGATGGCGACATCCTTGTCGTCGAGGAACGGATGGAACAGGCCCATGGCATTGGAGCCGCCCCCGATGCAGGCGATGAGTGAATCCGGCAGCCGGCCTTCGGCAGCCAGCATCTGCTCCCGCGTCTCCTTGCCGATGACGGACTGGAAGTCGCGCACCATGGCCGGATAGGGATGGGGCCCGGCCACCGTCCCGATGCAGTAGTAGGTCGTGGCGACGTTCGTAACCCAGTCGCGCAGCGCCTCGTTCATGGCGTCCTTGAGCGTGCGCGCCCCGGACTGCACCGGCACGACCTTCGCGCCGAGCATGTGCATCCGGAAGACATTGGGCTTCTGCCGTTCCACGTCGACGGCGCCCATGTAGACAACGCATTCGAGGCCGAAACGTGCGCACAGCGTGGCGGTTGCGACGCCGTGCTGGCCCGCGCCCGTCTCGGCGATGATACGCTTCTTGCCCATGCGACGCGCGAGCAGGATCTGCCCCAGCACGTTGTTGACCTTGTGCGAGCCAGTGTGGTTGAGCTCCTCGCGCTTGAGATAGATCTTGGCGCCCTTGCCAGGGTTCTTGGCACGCAGGTGTTCCGTCAGCCGCTCGGCGTAGTAGAGCGGGCTCGGCCGGCCAACATAGTGCGCCAGATAGCCGTCCATCTCGGCCTGGAAGGCCGGGTCGTTCTTGGCCTCCGCGTAGGCCTTCTCGACCTCGAGGATGACGGGCATGAGCGTCTCGGCGACGAACCGTCCGCCGAACTTTCCGAAATGGCCGCGCTCGTCGGGACCCGAGCGATAGGAATTGAGCGGTTGCACAGTCACGCGACCTTAATCCTTCTCAAGTGGCGGAGCCTCGGCCCGCGCCTCGTGCGTCATTCATCGTTCCTGCGACGCGGGGGCCGGCTCGCCGTCGCGGTCCCGCCTCCTGTTGCATAAGCCAAAGCGACCGTCGGGGCCACACCCTGTCACAACCGCGCCGCGGCGACGAAGGCAGCGATCCGGCCCGCGTCCTTCTCGCCCGGCCCGCGCTCGACCCCGGAGGATACATCCACGCCGAGGAAGCCGGGCACGTCCGCAAGCCGCCGGACCGCCGCACCGACATTGTCCGGATCGAGCCCGCCGGAGAGCATGAAGGGTTTGCCGCCGGCCCCGGCGGCGAGAATGTCCCAGTCGAAGGTCACGCCGTTGCCTCCGGGCAGCGCCGCGTCCCTCGGGGGCTTGGCGTCGAACAGCAGGCGGTCCACGACCGGCGCGTAGGAGACATTACGGGCGACATCCGCCGCCTCGGCCACTCCGATGGCCTTCATCACCTGCGTGCCGGCGAGCTGCCGGACGGCGGCCACCCGCTCGGGCGTCTCCTTGCCGTGGAGCTGGAACCAGTCGGGCCTGAGGCCGTCCCGGATGGCGGCGATCGCGGCGTCGTCGGCATCGACCGTGAGCGCGACGATCTCGGCGCGGCCGCGGGCCGCCGCTGCGAGTGCCGCCGCCTCGTCGAGCGAGACGTGGCGCGGGCTCTTCGGGAAGAAAACGAAGCCGATCATGTCGGCGCCCGCCGCCAGCGCCGCCGCCACGGCCTCGGCGCTTTTCAACCCGCAGATCTTGACGATGGTGGACATGGCGCCTGCAAGTGGCACGGCGGCGCCGGCTTGTCCATCCGATGCCGCTCGGGTTACGCGACAGCGCAGCCGGCCGGAAGGCAGCGGCTCACGCCTTCGGCAGCGCAGACCGTCCGGAGGCGCCGCGCAGTTGTTCGACCTCGCTGCGCCATCGGTCCGCCTCGCGGCGATAGCGCTTCTCGGCCTTGCGGTGCTTGCCTTGGGCGAGCCAGGCGGTGATGCCACCGATGAGGACACCCACCATCACCGCGGCGAAGATGACGATGAAGAACGGCATCGTCACGGCAAGGGCCGGCTCGGTGCGCGAGAAGGGATCGAGCGACAGCTGCACCGGTGCGCGGTTGGCCACGGCCAGAAGCACGATGACGACCGTGACCGGTGCGAGCATCGCGAACTTGATAAAGCGCTTCACCGTCACGGCTCCACTGCCCCTATGCGCTCACCCGGACCGCTGCCTTCTTTGCCGAGGCGGCGCCGCCGTTGAGGCGAAGACGCATCTCCTTGCCCGTCTTGAAGACGGGAATCCTCTTCGAGGCAACATCGACGGTCTCGCCCGTGCGGGGGTTGCGGCCGACGCGCGCGTTGCGCTGCTTGACCGAAAAGGCGCCGAACCCGCGCAATTCGACCCGGTCACCGCGTGCGAGCGCGCGGGTGATCTCCTCGAGAATCGCGTTGACGATGTTCTCGACATCGCGCTGATAGAGGTGCGGATTTTGCTCGGCAATCCGCATGACGAGCTCGGACTTGATCATATCCCCCGCCTATCCCTTTGAATTTTCAATTATTTTGAAGCGAAGGGTGCCAGACAGCGAGGAGGCCGTCAAGCCGTCCTGCTTCTTCGCGCAGCGCCGCTGCACGCAATGCATCGGCCAGCTCGCCGTAGCCGGCAAAGGCTGCCACCTGGCCGAGGAGCGACCAGAGGGACGGGCCGAGGCGCTCGCTTTCGGCCTTCCATTCGCGCACCGGCAGGTCGCCCGGCAGCTTCTTCTCCTTCTCGAGCCAGGCCACGGCCTGGCGCTGGCCGCCGAGCTCGTCGACAAGGCCGAGCTCCTTCGCCTGGCGCCCCGTGAAGATGCGCCCGTCGGACACCCGGTCAAGCGCAGCACCGGAGAGCGAGCGGCGTTCGCCAACGAGGCCCTTGAACCAGGCGAATGAATCGCGCACGACGCTCTCAAGCGCGGCCCGCGCCTCCGGCGAGGTCGGCTCGAATCCGTTGGGCGCCGCCTTGAGCGGACTCGATTTCACCTCTTCGACCTTCACACCGATGGTGTCGAGCAGGCCGGCGACATTGGGATACTGGATGAGGACGCCGATGGAGCCGACGAGCGAGGTGTCGCGCGAGACGATGCGCTCGGCTGCCATTGCGGCAATGTAGCCGCCCGAGGCGGCGAGCCCTTCGACGAGCGCGACCGTCGGCTTCTCCTGGGCGAGCTCGCGCAACGCCGTATAGAGCGCCTCGGCACCGGCCGTCGAGCCGCCGGGGCTGTCGATGCGCACGAGCACGGCGCGCACCGAGCTCGATTCCTTGACGCGCTTAATGAGATCGAGCGTGCGCTGGTCGCCGCTTATGAAGCCGCCAATGCGGATCGCGGCAATCTGATCCCGTGGGATGAGGTCCTTCCTGCCGGCCGGGTCGGTGCCGAGCCGCGCCCCCGCGGCGACCACGACGGCGACGAGCGCGAGGACGGCAAGGATGCGCCAGAAGGAGAGCTTGCGTCTCAAGCGCCGGCGATCTGCCATGATGTCTGGGTCGTATGTCATTGGCGAAGCTCGGCTCTTTGCTGATCGGAACGCGGTGGACACTAGCCCCGGCCCCGGTCACGGGCAAGGCGGGGCGTGACAAAATGCAAGCAAAGCAAAACCCGCCCGGAGGCCGGGCGGGTCGTTTGGTCAGGTCGCCTCACAGGCGCTGCGGAGCGGCAGGAGCGCCCCGCAGCAGCGCGCGAAGGCTTACTTCTTCTCGTTGGCGCGCTTGAGGGCTGCGCCGAGGATGTCACCGAGCGAGGCGCCCGAATCGGTCGAGCCGTACTGGGCGATCGCCTCCTTCTCCTCCGCGACCTCAAGGGCCTTGATGGAGAGCTGGATACGACGGGCCTTGCGGTCGAACTGCACGACGCGCGCATCGACCTTCTCGCCCGGGGCGAAGCGCTCGGGGCGCTGCTCGGAGCGGTCGCGCGCCAGCTCGGCGCGGCGGATGAAGGCGGTCATGTCGGTGTCGACGATCTTCACCTCGATGCCGGAATCCTTCACCTCCAGCACCTCGCAGGTGACGACAGAGCCCTTCTTGATGTCGCCGGCGTCGGCGAAGGGGTCGCCCTCAAGCTGCTTGATGCCGAGCGAGATGCGCTCCTTCTCGACGTCAACGTCGAGAACGACGGCACGCACCACGTCGCCCTTCTTGAACTCCTCGATGACCTGCTCGCCGGGACGATTCCAGTCGAGATCCGACAGGTGGACCATGCCGTCCACATCGCCCTCGAGGCCGATGAAGAGACCGAACTCGGTCTTGTTCTTGACCTCGCCCTCGACGATCGAGCCGATCGGGAACTTCTCGGCGAATGCATCCCACGGGTTCTGCAGGGTCTGCTTGAGACCCAGCGAGATGCGGCGCTTGACCGGGTCGACCTCAAGGATCTGCACCTCGACCTCCTGGGAGGTCGACACGATCTTGCCGGGGTGGACGTTCTTCTTCGTCCAGCTCATCTCGGAGACGTGGATGAGGCCCTCGATGCCCGGCTCGAGCTCGACGAACGCACCGTAGTCGGTGATGTTCGTCACGCGGCCCTTAAAGCGGGCGTTGACCGGGTAGCGGCTCGCAATGCCCTCCCACGGATCGGCCAGCAGCTGCTTGATGCCGAGCGAGATGCGGTGCGTCTCGTGGTTGATCTTGATGATCTTGACCTTGACGGTCTGGCCGATGGAGACGACGTCGGTCGGGTGGTTGACGCGACGCCACGCCATGTCGGTGACATGCAGCAGGCCGTCGATGCCGCCGAGGTCGACGAACGCACCGTACTCGGTGATGTTCTTGACGACACCCTCGACGACCTGACCTTCCTCGAGGTTGGCCACGAGCTCGGAGCGGGCCTCGGCGCGCGTCTCCTCGAGCACCGTACGGCGCGAGACGACGATGTTGCCGCGGCGGCGGTCCATCTTGAGGATCTGGAACGGCTGCGGCACACCCATGAGCGGGGTGACGTCGCGCACCGGGCGGATGTCGACCTGCGAACGCGGCAGGAATGCCACGGCACCGTCGAGGTCGACGGTGTAGCCGCCCTTGACCTGGTTGAAGATGATGCCGGTGACCTTCTCGTTGGCCTCGAAGGCCTTCTCGAGCTTGACCCAGCTCTCTTCGCGGCGCGCCTTGTCGCGCGAGATGACGGCTTCACCGAGCGCATTCTCGATGCGCTCCAGGTAAACCTCGACCTCGTCGCCCACCTGGAGCGACTGGTCCCGACCCGGACCGACGAATTCCTTGAGAGGGACACGGCCTTCGGTCTTCAGGCCGATATCGATGACGGCGACGTCCTTCTCGATGGCAACGACGCGGCCCTTGACGACCGTCCCCTCGACGGGTTCGGACTGCGCAAAGGACTCTTCGAGAAGCGCCGCGAAATCTTCACGGGACGGGGCCTGGTGAGCGGATACGGACATTCGGTCTCCTAACGCCTGTTCAAGGCGGACAACGCCGGCGGCTGGTGTTGCATTACGCTCCCTGTCGCCGGCCGCCTGAAATGCCGAACATTCCACGCGGTAGTGGCCGCCCGTCTGCACCTTGCGTTCCGGGCGGCCGTGCCGGCGTCTTCAAAACCGGCGACGGAGAGCGTCTGATCACGTCGGGGAGCGGGGTCTTGCGGCACGAAGCCCATTACCAAATGGCAACTCCGCCGCACACAGGATGCAGCGCCCCACCGAACGGAGGTGTCATAACGAAAACGCGTCTTTTCCACAAGCGGAAACGGGCGGAGCAACAGGCAAAAGCTGCCGCTCAGCGCCGCACGAACGTGAGATACATCGGCGAGCGGCCCTCGCGCAGGGCCTTGGCCTCATAGCGGGTGCCGGGCCAGCCCGCCCAGGGACGGCGCCAGTCGTCGGCCCGCTCGGCCTGCCAGTCGAAGAGACCGCTGCGCGCGACGCGTGCCAGCGTCCAGGCGGCATAGTCGTCGATGTCGGTGGCGAAGCGCAGCTCCGCACCGGGCCGCATGATGCGGGCGAGTGCGGCGAGGGTTTCCAGACCGATGAAGCGGCGCTTGCGGTGGCGGCGCTTCGGCCACGGGTCCGGATAGAGCACGAAGACGCGCCCGATGGAGCCCGCGGGCAGGCGCGGCAGAACGCGCACCGCATCGTCGTCCCAGACGCGCAGGTTGGAAACGCCGTGCTCCTCAACCCCGGCAAGGAGCTTCGCCATGCCGTTGACGAAGGGCTCGCAGCCGATGAAACCGACGTCAGGGTTCTCGCGAGCCCGGGCGAGCAGGTGCTCGCCGCCGCCGAAGCCGATCTCGAGCCAGATGTCGCTGACCGGATGCGGAAAGAGGCCGGGAAGGTCGAGCGGATCCGCCCCCGCGGGCAGGCGCAGGCGCGGCAGCACCTCGGCTATCAGGCGGGCATGGTTGTCGCGCAGCCTGTGGCCCTTGCGGCGCCCGTAGAAGGCGCCGCCCCTGTCCTGCTCCGCAACCATGCCCGTCGTCCGTTTGTCCGCCTCAGCGAAGTGCGCTGCGGATGGCGTCAACGAGATCGGTACGCTCCCAGGAGAAGCCGCCGTCCGCGTCGGGGGTGCGGCCGAAGTGGCCGTAGGCGGCCGTGCGGGCGTAGATTGGCCGGTTGAGGCCGAGATGCTGGCGAATACCGCGCGGCGACAGGTCCATCACCTCGGCGAGCACGCGCTCGAGCCGCGCCTCCTCCACCTCGCCCGTGCCGTGCAGGTCGACGTAGAGCGACAGCGGCTTGGACACGCCGATGGCATAGGAGAGCTGGATGGTGCAGCGCTGGGCGAGGCCCGCGGCCACGACATTCTTGGCGAGGTAGCGCGCTGCATAGGCAGCCGACCGGTCCACCTTGGTCGGATCCTTGCCGGAGAAGGCGCCGCCACCGTGCGGAGCTGCACCGCCGTAGGTGTCGACGATGATTTTGCGGCCCGTCAGGCCGCAGTCGCCATCCGGACCGCCGATGACGAACTTGCCGGTCGGATTGACGTGCCAGACGGTCTGGTTGTCGATCCAGCCCTCGGGTAGCGACTTGCGCACGTAGGGCTCGACGATCGAGCGGATGTCGTTGGACGTCAGTTCCCTGCCGTTATGGTGCTCGATGTGCTGGGTCGAGACCACGATCTGGGTGACACCGACCGGCTTGCCGTCGGCGTAGCGCACCGTCACCTGGCTCTTGGCGTCCGGGCCGAGCAGGCCGGTCTCGCCGGACTTGCGGGCGGCGCTGAGCGTCTTGAGGATCTCGTGGGCATAGTAGATCGGCGCGGGCATCAGCGCGGGCGTCTCGCGGCAGGCGTAGCCGAACATGATGCCCTGGTCACCCGCCCCTTCGTCCTTGTTGCCGGAGGCGTCCACGCCCTGCGCGATGTGCGCCGACTGGGCGTGCAGGTAGACGTCGATCTTGGCCGTCTCCCAGTGGAAGCCGTCCTGCTCGTAGCCGATGTCCTTGATGGCGAGGCGTGCGAGATGGGCAACGTATTCGTTCGTGATGTCGGACGGGCCGCGCACCTCGCCGGCGATGACAACGCGATTGGTGGTCGCGAGGGTCTCGCAGGCAACGCGCGCCTCCGGCATGGCGCTGAGATAGGCATCGACGACCGTGTCGGAAATCCGGTCGCAAACCTTGTCAGGATGGCCTTCCGACACGGATTCGCTGGTGAAGAGATAGTCCGAACGCGCCACGTTCCCGATCCTTTCGTCCCACGTGAAGGCGACCTAGCCCAAAGGGCGAGGTTTTGTGACAGCCCCGGCGCGCAGGGTCAAGATGGAATGACGGACGTGTTCGATAGAGCGAACGGGGAGGGACTCAGCCCTCCTCGCCCTCCAAGTCGGCAAGCGCGACCACGAGGTCGACGATCCGCCGGCGCACCTTTGCGTCCTTGATGCGGATGAAGGCCTTGGTGAGCTGCACGCCCTCATTCGTCGACAGGAAGTCGGACACATAGCTCGAGGACGGCGCCTCGGCGAAACCGCCGCTCGGCACACCATCGGCCGTCGGGGCGCCGTCGAAGAAAAATTCCACCGGCACGCCGAGCACCTTGGCGATCTGCTGCAACCGGCTCGCACCGATGCGGTTGGTGCCCTTCTCGTACTTCTGCACCTGCTGGAAGGTGAGGCCGAGGGATTCGCCGAGTTTTTCCTGGCTCATGCCGATGAACATGCGTCGCATGCGCACCCGGCTCCCGACGTGCTTGTCGATCGGATTAGGGACCTTCTTGACGCTCGCAGGCGTTGTTTTCATCGTCTTCCCATCCGTTCGTCGCGATCCGTCCGGCCACCTCGCCGTGCGACCATTGCGCCGACGGCGGCACTCAATGTGAGAAACCAGAATATCACATCCCCCGATCTTGCATAAATCGTGGCTGGCAGGGCTTCAGGCAAGGAGGCGTCGAGGACGCCTTCGGCCCCGAGCGGCAGTGAGGCGACGAGCCGGCCGTAGCCGTCGACGACCGCCGAGATACCCGTGTTCGCCGCCCGGATGAGGGGGATGCCCTGCTCTATGCTGCGCAGCCGGGCCTGCGCCATGTGCTGGTAGGGACCGGGCGTCTTGCCGAACCAGGCATCGTTCGTGACGTTGACGAATACGCCCGGGCGCGTCCCGTCCTGCGGCAACACCTCACCCGGAAAGATCGCCTCGTAGCAGATCAGTCCAGCGACGGGCGGCAGGCCGGGCACGGGCAGCAGTGTCCGCTCCCGCCCTGCCTCGAAGCCGCCGGGCGCATGCACGAACTGGCGCAGGCCAAGGCGGCGCAGCAGCCCGTCGAGCGGCAGATATTCGCCGAAGGGCACGAGGTGCACCTTGTCGTATATGCCGGTGATGCGGCCTTCGTCGTCGACGACCTGGATAGCGTTGAAGAAGCGCAGGCTCGTCTCGCCGGGCAGCGGCTCCATGGCGCGCGCCGCGCCGGTAACGAGCACGGCTCCGGGCGGCAGCAGCGCCGCGATGGCGCCGAGGGCATCCGGGTCGCGCGCGAGGAGGAAGGGAAAGGCACTCTCCGGCCAGACGAGATGCGTGACACCGTCCATACCTGCCGGCCCGTCGGCAGGGCCGTTCTCGCTGAGCGCGAGATAGTGGTTGAGGATCGCCTCCCGATTCTCCGGCCGGAACTTGGCATCCTGCGGCAGGTTGGGCTGCATGATCCGCAGCACCACACCCGGCACGGTCGGCGAGGGCGCAGAGGGCACGCGCCAGAGGCCATAGCCCGCCATGGCCGCGAGAACGGCGAGTCCTGCGGCGCTTGGCCCCAGCCGGCGCCAGCGCCCGCCCTCATCCGCAAGCGTTGCCGGAGCCGCGAAAGCGGCTGCCGCGAGGACCGTGAGGCCGTAGAGCCCGACAAGGGCGGCGGCCTGCGCCAGGTACAGCTCCTGCCCAAGAGCCAGGCCAAGGCTGTTCCACGGAAAACCCGTGAGGATATGGCCCCGCAGCCATTCGGCCGTGGCAAGGCCTGCCGCGAAGGCGAGGATCCGCGCCGGGCCGGGGGACCACAGAAGTCGCGCGACGCCGAAGCCGAAAGCAGGGAAGAAGGCGAGGCCGGCGGGCAGGCCGAGCACGCCGAGCGGCAGCGCCCAGGCGAATTCCTCTGCCTCTACCAGGAAGGCGGCGCCGAGCCACCAGAGGCCGGCGAGGAAATAGCCGAAGCCGAACCACCAGCCGATGGCCGCGGCTGCCAGCGCCGTGCGCATGGGCGTGCGCCCGCCGGCGCCGTCGATGAGCCAGACGGCGACCGGCAGGCTGAGGGCTAGGACAGGCCAGAGCCCGAAGGGGGGCATGGCTAGGGCGCCGACCGCCCCCGCGACGAAGGCAGCAACGCGCCGTCGCCAACCCCAGGACAGGACGACGGCGCGCGCAAAGTCAGCGAGCGTCAAGCGGCGGCTCCCGGCGTCTGGTCCTCGAGCGTGTCGGGCGCCGCGGGCGCTGTTCCGGCCGCGGGAGGCATCGTCGCGGGTGTGTCGGCCTCCGCCCTGCGGCCGGCGCGGCGCGCCGGCGCCAGCCCGGCCTTGACCTTGTGGATGCGGATCTTCTTCAGCCGGCGGGGGTCCGCATCGAGAACCTCGAACTCGAGGCTGTCTGGCCCCGACACCAGCTCGCCGCGCACCGGCACGCGGCCGGCCAGCGTGACAATGAGGCCGCCGAGCGTATCGACCTCCTCGGCAATGTCCGCGTCGGCGAGCTCGACGCCGAGCTCCTCCGAGACGTCCTCGAGGCTGGTACGCGCGTCGACGATCCAGCGGCCCTCGCCGTCGGCCACGATCTGCGCCGCCTCCTCGTCGTCGTGCTCGTCCTCAATGTCGCCGACGATCATCTCCACGATGTCTTCCATGGAGACGAGGCCGTCGGTGCCGCCATACTCGTCGATGACGAGGGCCATGTGTGTGCGGGAAGTCTGCATCTTCACGAGCAGGTCCATCGCCGGCATGGACGGCGGCACGAAGAGCACGGGGCGCAGGATGTTGGCGCCCGAGAGCGGGGCCTCGAGATCGACCCCGATCCGCATGGCCTCGGCCTGCACTTCCGCCGACGCGTCGCTGCGGCCGCGGCCCGGGCTGCGGCGCAGGCGCTCGCGGCCCGCCGTCTCGGCGCGCGCCGCGATGTAGTCGACGAAGTCCCGGATGTGAACCATGCCGAGCGGCTCGTCGAGATTCTCGCCGTAAACGGGAATCCGCGAATGGCCGGCGGTGCGGAACAGGTGCAGAACGGTCGCCAGCGTGGCGGAGGCCTGCACGGCAACGATGTCGGCGCGCGGCACCATCACGTCATTGACGCGCAACTCGCGCAGCGACAGGACATTCTTGAGAAGGGAACGCTCGATCGGCGTGAACTCGCCGCCGGGCAGATTGGTGTCGAGCGCATCCGCGAGATCCTCGCGGATTGAGGGGCCGGGCTTCAGCCTGAGGCCCGTGAGGAGCCGGTCTATCCAGCTTTCGTGCTCGCCGTCTCGCCCATGGGAGGCGGACCTTGCTTCCTCGCTCGAACTTCGATCCTCGCTCATCGTCCTTCTTGGCTCCAGGAGCATGAGCGCCAGGGCCGGGGGCCCTCCTTCGAGGCGCTTCATGCACAGACATACACGCGGGGCCGGTCTTCCCGCCCCCGTTCACTCGCCCGGCACCGCACCGGCGTAGGGATCGGCGATGCCGAGCCCCGCCAGGATGCGGACCTCGAGACCTTCCATCTCCTCGGCCTCGACGTCGGTCTCGTGATCATAACCGAGAAGATGCAACATCCCATGCACGACGAGATGGGAAAGGTGGTCGGCAAGGGCCTTGCCCTCCTCGTCCGCCTCCCGCCTCGTCGTCTCGAAGGCGATGATGACATCGCCAATATGGGGCGCCGAGGCCAGCTGTTCAGGGGCGCAGGCGGGAAAGGACAGCACGTTCGTCGGCTTGTCCTTGCCGCGCCAGCGGGCGTTGAGCGCACGCACTGTCTCGTCGTCGGAAAGGACGATGCTCACCTCGGCGCCTGGTGCGACGGGGCGCCCGCCCGCATCGAGCGCCGCCTGCGCCGCGCGCGCCACGAGCACGTCCGCGCCGGCAAGCTCGTCCCAGCCCTCGCTCTCGACGGCAATGTCGATGTTGGCGCCGCTCACCTTCAGCTCCCCCGGCCGGCCTCTTCATAGGCCTTGACGATGCGGCGCACGAGATCGTGCCGCACCACGTCCTCCTCCTTGAAGGTGATGCGGCCGATCCCCTCGACGCCGTCGAGGATGCGCACGGCCTCGACGAGGCCGGACATCTGCCCCGGCGGCAGGTCGATCTGCGAGGGATCGCCCGTCACGATCATGCGCGAGCCTTCGCCGAGACGGGTCAGGAACATCTTCATCTGCATGGAGGTGCAGTTCTGCGCCTCGTCGAGCAGGATGGCGGCATTGGTGAGCGTGCGCCCGCGCATGAAGGCGAGCGGCGCGATCTCGATGACGCCGGTGGACAGGCCCCGCTCCACGTGGCGCGCCTCCATGAAGTCATAGAGCGCGTCGTAGACGGGCCTGAGATACGGATCGACCTTCTCGCGCATGTCGCCGGGCAGGAAGCCGAGGCGCTCACCCGCCTCCACCGCCGGGCGCGAGAGGATGAGCCGCTCGACCACGCCCTGCTCGAGGAGCGAGACGGCATGGCCCACGGCAAGCCACGTCTTGCCGGTGCCGGCCGGACCCTCGGCAAAGACGAGCTCGCAGCGCCGCAGGAGACGCAGGTAGGCGTCCTGCGCCGCGTTGCGCGCCCTGACGGCGCCGCGCTTGCGGGTCGCGATCTGCTCGAAGGTCGACCGCTGCTGCGCGTCGTCCGACGGCGGGAAGAGCGAACCCTGGCGGGCGCTCTCGGCAATGGCGCCGTCGACATCACCGATGGAGACGATCTCGCCCGCGCGCGCCCGCTCGTAGAGGCTCTGCAGCACGCGGCGCGCCTGCTCGGCCGCCTCGCTCGAGCCGCGGATGACGATGTGGTTGCCGTTGGCGTTGGCGAGCACGCCGAGCCGTCGCTCCAGATGGGCGAGGTTCTGGTCGTACTGGCCGGCTACGACGCTGGCGAGCCGGTTGTCGTCGAAGGCGATCTTGATCTCCGGGGCATCGCGGACACCGCCAAAGGCCTGCGACTTGTCCTTCTGACGCTGCGGCAGACCATCGTCTGGCTTCAAGCTCGTTCTCCTCGCGTCCTAGGCTGCGCTTGCCCTTTCCTCGGGCGGGCGGGCGGCGAGCCGGCCGAACAGGCTGTTGGGAGCCATCTCGACGATCTCGACCGGCACGATGTCGCCAATGGCCAGATCCGCGGCCTCGAGCTGCACCGCCTGCAGGTAGGGCGACTTGCCGGCGAGCTGGCCGGGATGGCGGCCGGGCCGCTCGATGAGGACGTCGACCGTGCGCCCGACGGTCGCGGCGTTGAAGGCGCGCCGGCTCTCGTCGAGAGCCGCCTGCAGGCGCGCGAGCCGCTCGGCCTTGACGGGCTCGGGCACCTGCTCCTCCATGTCCGCCGCCGGCGTGCCGGGGCGCGGGCTGTACTTGAAGGAATAGGCGCTGGCGAAGCCGACGTCGGCAACGAGGCGCATCGTGTCCTCGAAGTCGGCGTCGCTCTCGCCGGGAAATCCCACGATGAAGTCGGACGACAGCGCGATGTCCGGTCGCGCTTTGCGCACGGCGTCGATGATGCGCCGGTAGTCGTCGGCGCTGTGGCGGCGGTTCATGGCGGCGAGGATCCGGTCGGAACCGGCCTGCACCGGCAGATGGAGATAGGGCATCAGCGCAGGCAGGTCGCGATGGGCGGCGATCAGCGTCTCGTCCATGTCGCGCGGATGGCTCGTCGTGTAGCGCAGGCGCGCGATGCCCGGCACCTCGGCGAGTCGGTGCAACAGCATGCCGAGCGTCCAGTCGCGCCCGTCCGGGCCCTCACCGTGATAGGCGTTGACGTTCTGGCCGATGATGGTGATCTCGCGCACGCCCGCATCCGCCAGCCGCTCAGCCTCGGCGAGGATCTTGGCGACGGGGCGGGAGACCTCGGCGCCGCGCGTGTAGGGCACGACGCAGAAGGTGCAGAACTTGTCGCAGCCCTCCTGCACGGTGAGGAAGGCGGAGACACCGCGGGCGCGGATTTTCTCCCGCGCCGGGGCCGGCAGATGGTCGAACTTGTCCTCGGCCGGGAACTCCGTGTCGACGACGCCGGGCCGCACGCTCGCCTCGGCGAGCAGCTCGGGCAGGCGGTGATAGCTCTGCGGGCCCACCACGAGGTCGACCACCGGCGCGCGGCGCACGATCTCGCCGCCCTCGGCCTGGGCCACGCAGCCAGCGACGACGATCTGCGTCTGACGCCCCTTGGCCGCGCGCTCCTTCTTCATCTCGCGCAGGCGGCCGAGTTCCGAATAGACCTTTTCGGCGGCCTTCTCGCGGATGTGGCAGGTGTTGAGGATGACGAGATCGGCCTCCTCGGCCGTTCCGGCCTCAACGTAGCCCCTGGCTGCCAGGGCGTCCGCCATGCGCTCGGCATCGTAGACGTTCATCTGACAGCCGTAGGATTTGACGAAAACCTTCTTCACTGCCTGTCTGCCACCCGCTTTTGACTCTTGCGCCGGGTCGTCCGCCGCTTTTCCTGTTTAAGGCTTCTCGCCTTCCGAGAGAATAGGCAAGGCAAGATGGCGCGGGAATGACGCGCCCCGCGCCTCAGGGGCCGGCCGCCCGCGCTGCCCGCGTCGCGGCCCTCACCACCTCTTCCGCCCACCGCGTGGCCTGCTTGCGGTCGCTCTCGCCGTTGAAGGGAATGGGCTCGCCCCAGGTGATGCGCACGTCGAGCGGCGCCCCGGAGAGGACCGCAGCAAGATGCGGCGCCAGCTCCATGTCCCCGTGCCAGGCGATCCCGGGACGGTCGCTGCGACTGAGCGGCAGGCCCTGGCGGCCGACGTAGGTGATGGCGAGGGGCCTCAGCACGATTTCCGATGGTGCATCTGCATCGGCCACGGCCTCGCGGGCCGCGCCGACGAGGGCGGAGCGGAAAGGCAGGATGCGCAGGCCATCCCCGGTTGTGCCCTCCGCAAAGAGCACCATGACGTCACCCCGCCGCAGCCGGCGCGCCACCTCGACGTTGGTGGTCGCGGTGGCCTTGCGGCGCGTGCGGTCGATGAAGACCGTGCGCTGCAGGCGCGCAAGCAGGCCGACGATGGGCCAGCTGTTCACCTCCGCCTTGGCGATGAAAGAGAGCGGCGTCAGCGTCGAGATGACGGGAATGTCGAGCCAGGAGACGTGGTTGGCGAGGATGAGGGTCGCCTCGCGCCCGTTGGGCGGCGTGCCCTCCACCTTGATGCGGATGCCGAGCACCCGGCAGACAAAGCGATGGTAGAGGAGCGGAATGATGCGCGCGGCGCGGCTGTCGAGCCTGACCGCGAGTGCCTGCAGCGGAATGCCGATCAGCGTCGCCGGCACGATGAGCGACAGACGCAGGATACCCCGCAGCGACAGCATGCCGTTCAGTCCGACTCGTCCTCGAGCGGCACGGCATAGAGCTCGAGTCGGTGGTGCACCAGGCGGTAACCGAGACGCCGGGCGATCTCGGCCTGCAGCCGCTCGATCTCTTCGGAGTGGAACTCGATCACGTCGCCGGTATTCATGTCGATGAGATGGTCGTGGTGCTCCTTCGGGGCGCGCTCGTAGCGCGCACGGCCGTCTCCGAACTGGTGACGCTCGATGATGCCCTGGTCCTCGAAGAGCTTGACGGTGCGGTAGACGGTCGACAACGAGATGCGCTCGTCGACGGCCGCCGCACGCCGGTGCAGCTCCACGACGTCTGGATGGTCGGTGGCGTCGCCGAGCACCTTGGCAATGACGCGACGCGGCCCGGTCATCCGCATCCCGCGAGCGACGCAGGCGCGTTCAATGGCGTTCCCCTGCAATCTGCGCTTCACCCCCGCCAAGCAGCCCGTCTCCCTTTCCTCGTCATGCTGATCTTATAGGAAGCCGGACGGCGCGCGTCCATGCCGGCCGGCAACCGGGCTCACAGCAGGTCGCGCGCCATGACGATCGCCGTCGCAGTGCTGCCATCGGCCTTGCGATAATAGCCCTGCCGGCGGCCGATCTCCTCGAAGCCAAAGCCGCGGTAGAGCGCCAGGGCCGCGGCGTTCTCGGCCTCCACCTCGAGAAAGACGCGCCGGGCACCGCGTGCGGCGAGCGAGCCGAGATGGTGGGCGAGCAACCTGCGGCCTAGCCCCCGGCCGCGCCGCGCCTTCGCCACAGCGATTGTGAGGATCTCCGCCTCGTCGGCAGCGACTCGCGACAGGGCGAAGCCGTCGAGCGTACGTCCGTCCGGCGCGAGGATGCCGTCGCCAACGCTGTTGCCTGCAGCGATGAGCCGCTCGAATTCCCCCGCCTCCCAGCCGCGGGCGAAGGAGGCGGCATGAATGGCCGCAACGGTCGTCGCATCGGCCGGCGCCAGCGGCCTGACGGCGGCCGCTGGCGGGCTGGACGAGGCGCGGCTTAGCCAGCGGTCGAAGATCATGGCGGGCCGATTATCACCGGAGGCTCAGCGTCGGGGAATGCGCATGTGCTCCTGCGGCTTGGCGTCGGGCGCGCGCAGGTAGACGGGCTTGGGCAGCGCCGTCGCAGGGTCGGCGGCCATGCCGAGCCGCGCCACCCAGGCAATGTGCGGGGCGATCTCGGCATCGGCGATCTTGGCGTCGACGCCGAGATTGCGCAGCTCGTTGCCGAGAATCGCTGCGCCAGAGCCGGCGATGGTCATGGGCCCGGAGCCGATGACGCGGGCGGCATCGCGCACCGAGACGTGGCGAGCCGGCACGATGGTGCGGCCGCCCGCTGCGATGCACTGGAAGTAGAGGTGGCCGTGGCGGGCATCGATGGCCGCAGCGTTGAGGCGATTGCCGCCCGCTGCAACGAGCGGCGCCAGGAAGGCCGACAGGGTGGTGACGCCGACCACAGGCACGCCGGCCGCAAGCCCGATGGCGCGAGCCGCCGAGATCCCGACACGCAGGCCCGTGAAGCTGCCGGGACCGACCGTGACCGCCACACGGTCGAGCGATTCGAAACCGCCCGGCACGGCTGCCATGACGCGCTCGATGAGCGGCAGCAGCGCCTCGGCATGGCCGCGGTCGAGCACCAGGGTCTCTTCCGCAACAACCGTGCTGCCGTCGAGAACGCAGGCGGAACAGGCGCCGAGCGCCGTGTCGATGCCGAGAACGCGCAACTGAAGTCTCCCTCGCTGGCACGTCCTCTAGATCGGCGTGCGCGGCGCTGGCAACCGTTTTTCACGCCCTTGCTGGAGCCTTGCCGGCTCCTCAGACGGCCTCGACCTCACGCACGTCGGGCAGGAAGTGCTGCAGGAGATTCTGGATGCCGTGCTTGAGCGTCGCCGTCGAGGAGGGGCACCCCGAGCACGAGCCCTTCATGGCGAGATAGACCACCCCGTCGCGATAGCCGCGGAAGGTGATGTCGCCGCCATCGCCGGCGACCGCCGGGCGCACGCGCGTCTCGAGCAGCTCCTTGATGGTCTCGACCGTCGCGGCATCCTCTTCGGCGAAAAACTCGTCGGCATCGTCCGTGTCGACGGTGGCGTTCTCGCGCAGGAGCGGAGCACCCGACATGAAGTGCTCCATGATGGCACCGAGGATGGCGGGCTTCAGGTGCTGCCACTCGCCGCTCGCCTTCGTCACGGTGATGAAGTCGTAGCCGAAGAAGACGGCAGCCACGCCATCGATGGCGAACAGCCGCTCGGCGAGCGGCGAGCGCGAGGCGTCCTCGCCGGCCCGCAGGTCGAGCGTGCCCTCGGGCAGGACGACGCGCCCTGGCAGGAACTTCAGGGTCGCCGGGTTTGGCGTGGCTTCGGTCTGGATGAACATTCGGGTCTCTCCTCACGCGTCCGGGTCAAGAACCGGCGGTGACAAATGCTGCCGCTGTCGGATCGTACCTAGAACGATTCCAACAGCGAATACACCTTTCAATGTGGCGGTTCTTTTGTCCCGCGCAAGCCTTCTGCGCGGGACCGCTCAGGCGAGCGCGTCGATTTCCTCGTCGGTGAGGTGGCCCGGCACGATGGCGACAGGGATGGGAAAGCTCGACGCCGCCTTGCCCGCCATCATCGAGACGAGGGGCCCCGGTCCTTCCGAGCCCGTGCCAGCCGCGAGCACGAGGAGGGCGATGTCCTCGTCCTCCTCGATGTGGCGGACGATCTCCTCGGACTTGTTGCCGACGCGCACGACGCGCTCCGGCTCGAGCCCGGCGATGTCGCGCACGCGGGCGCTCGCATTGTCGAGAAGGCTGTTCGCCTCCTCCTCCGCCTCGGCCTGCATGAGCTCGCCGACACCGAGCCAGTGCTGGTACTCGCCGGGCGGGACGATGCTGAGCAGCGTCACCGTGACGCCGGTGCGCGCCGCCCGCCGGGCGGCGAAGTAGATGGCCCGGTCGCATTCGGGCGTGTCGTCGACCACCACCAGGAACTTGGCGCGATGGCCCGCTTCATAGGATCGCCGCCGCTTGCCGGTCATCGACCACCGCCTCGTGTCCGCCGCTGTCGTCCGATGCTGCCAAGCAGTGCGGCGAGGATCAACTGTTACGCGCGGAACGAATGAAGCCGACGATGTCGTAAACCGCGTCGAGCGTCTCGCGCGCGATGACGCGCGCCCGCTCCGCGCCACGGCCAAGCACGTCGTCGATGTAGCCGGGATCAGCGATGAGGCGCTTCATCTCGGCGCCGATCGGGCCCATCTTCTCCACGGCGAGGTCGACGAGGGCGCTCTTGAAGGAGGAGAACTGGGCGCCGCCGAACTCGCGCAGCACGTCCGCCTTCTCCACCCCCTTGAGCGCCGCGAAGATGCCGACGAGGTTGGCCGCCTCGGGACGGTTGGCGAGCCCCGCCTCCTCGCTCGGCAGCGGTTCCGGGTCCGTCTTGGCCTTGCGGATCTTCTGGGCGATGGTGTCGGCATCGTCCGTGAGGTTGATGCGCGAATAGTCGGAGGGGTCCGACTTCGACATCTTCTTGGAGCCGTCGCGCAGCGACATGATGCGCATGGCCGGGCCCTGGATCAATGGCTCGGTCAGCGGGAAGAAGGCATCGCCGTATCCATGCTCGGCGATGGACGCGGCATAGTCGTTGTTGAACTTCTGTGCCACGTCGCGCGTCAGCTCGAGGTGCTGCTTCTGGTCCTCACCGACGGGAACGTGTGTGGCGCGGTAGGCGAGGATGTCCGCCGCCATCAGCGTGGGATAGGCGTAGAGCCCGACCGAGGCGTTCTCGCGGTTCTTGCCGGCCTTCTCCTTGAACTGCGTCATGCGGTTGAGCCAGCCGATGCGGGCGATGCAGTTGAAAACCCAGGCGAGCTCGGCGTGCTCCGACACCTGGCTCTGGTTGAAGACGATGTGCCGCTCCGGGTCGATGCCCGCCGCAAGGAAGGCCGCCGTCACCTCGCGGGTCTGTCGCCGCAGCTCCTTGGGATCCTGCGGCACGGTGATGGCGTGCATGTCCACGACGCAGTAGATGCAGTCGTACTTCTCCTGTAGCGGCACGAAGCGCGAGATGGCGCCGAGATAGTTGCCGAGATGGAGGTTGCCCGTCGGCTGTACCCCGGAAAACACCCGTTCCTTGAAAACCGCCATTGCCTGCTCCCTGACACGAGGCGCGGCCTTATCGCAACGCCAGACGCTTTCTGCAAGATGGGCAAATGGCTCACTGGCGCAGGAACCGCCGTGGATCGGCGCCAAGGACGAGGCAAAGGATGCCGTACAGTCCGAGACCGGCGAGGCAGATGGCGCCGAGGGTGACCATGCCCGCAAGGGTGCCGGGAGCCAGCCAGCCTCCCGCCCATGTCGCAAGGCCGGCTACGGCCACTGCCATGAGGGCGCTCGCCAGCGCGAGCCGCAGGATGCGCCCCCACTCGAGCCGCGTCGCGGCCCGCCGCACGGCTGGCGAGAGGAGAAGGAACGCCGCATTCGCCATGAGCCCGGCAGACATGGCGAGCGAGACGCCGGTGGCACCGGGCTGGCCACCCAGGAGAAGCCCCGCGCCCAGGGTGGCGACGATGCCGCCGAGCGTGGCGACGACGGGCACCCGCATCTCGCCCTCGGCAATGGCCGCCTGCATGAAGACGCGCGCCAGCGCCGCCGCCGGCAGGCCGACGGCGAGAGCCTTCAGCGCGCCCGCCGTCATGGCCGCGTCCCCGGTGGTAAAGGCGCCGCGCACGAACAGCACCGCCGCCATCGGCTCGGCGAGGACGAGAAATGCCGCCGCCGCCGGCAGCGACAGGGCGAGCGCCGCCTCTCCCGCACGGGCGACCATGGCCAGGCGCGCATCCGTCCCGGCCGAACGGGCAACGACCTCGGGCAGGACAACCATGCCGGCCGCGAGCGACACGAAGGAAAGCGGCAACTGGACAAGTCGCTCGGCGTAGTAGAACCAGGACACCGCCGAAGGTATGGCCGAGGCGAGCTGGGTTGCCGCGACGGCGATGAGCTGCGGGGCGGCGTTGGCCACCAGGGCCGGGCCGCTCAGCGCGAAGAGCCATCCCATGTCCGGGCTCCAGCGTGGCCGGGCAAGACCCGGCCATACCGGGCGGCAGGCCGCCATAACGGCACCGAGCTGGACAAGGCCGGAGAGGCCGACGCCGCACGCGAGCCAGATCGCCGCCCGGGCCTCATCCAGCGCAAGGCCGGCAAGCACGGCGAGGAAAGCGAGGAGCACGCCATTGGCCGCCACCGACACCGCGGCGACGGCGGCAAAGCGCCGCCGGGCTGACAGCAGGGCCGTCAGGAGCGCGGCGACCAGCGAAAGGCCAATGAAGGGCGCGCAGAGGCGCAGGTATGACGCGGCGAGCACCAGGCGCTCGTCCTCGCCCGCATAGCCGGCCGCCAGCAGCATGACGACGAACGGCGCGAAAAGTATGACCGCCGCGACGACGGCGGCGCCGAAAAGGGCCGTCGCGACGATCGATTCGGCAGCGAAACGGGATGCCGCCACCGCGCCCTTCTCGCTCTCGATGCGGGCGAGCAGCGGCACGAAAGCCCCGTTGAGCCCGCCATCGGCGAGGACGCGGCGAACGAGGTTCGGCACCCGGAAGGCGACGAGGAAGGCATCGGCCACCGGGCCGGCGCCGAGGACGGCGGCGATGGCGACGTCTCGCACGAAGCCGAGGATGCGCGAGCCGGCCGCGCCGAGGCCGACGAGCAGCCCTGCGCGGGGCAGCCGGGAGGTCGCTTCGCCCTGCGCGACGCTCACCGTCGCGGCCCGCGCTCGATCGATTCGGTTCCGAACCGATCAGAGGATGAAGCGGCTGAGGTCAGCATTCTGGGCGAGCTCCCCGACTTCACGGCGCACGTAGTCGCCGTCGATCGTAACCCTCTCGCCGCTGCGGTCGGGCGCCGTGAAGGAGATGTCGTCCAGCACCCGCTCGATAACGGTCTGCAGGCGGCGGGCGCCGATGTTCTCGACGGTCCGGTTCACCTCGACGGCGATGTGGGCGATGGCGTCGATTGCATCGTCTGTGAAGACAAGTTCCACGCCCTCGGTCGCCATCATGGCGACCGCCTGCTTGATGAGGCTCGCCTCCGTTTCCGTCAGAATGCGCCGGAAGTCGGCCTCATCGAGCGACGACAGCTCGACACGGATGGGCAGGCGACCCTGCAGCTCCGGCAGCAGGTCCGAGGGCTTCGCCACGTGGAAGGCGCCCGAGGCGATAAACAGGATGTGGTCGGTTTTCACTGCACCGTGCTTGGTCGAGACCGTCGTGCCCTCGATAAGAGGCAGGAGGTCACGCTGCACGCCCTCGCGCGAGACGTCGGCGCCGCCGCGGCCCTCGCGGGCGCAGATCTTGTCAATCTCGTCGAGGAAGACGATGCCGTTGTTCTCGACCTCGCGGATGGCCTCCTGCACGATCTGGTCTTGGTCGATGAGCTTGTCGCTTTCCTCCGCCACCAGAGGCTCGTAGGCGTCGCGCACGGTCACGCGCCGGGGCTTGGTGCGGGTGCCAAAGCCCTTGCCGAAGATGTCCCCGAGCGAGATGGCGCCGACGGAGGCGCCGGGCATGCCGGGCAGCTCGAACATGGGCAGTCCGGTGCTCTGCACCTGCAGCTCGATCTCGATCTCCTTGTCGTCGAGCTCTCCGGCCCGCAGCTTCCGGCGGAAGGCATCGCGCGTTGCCTGGCTGGCGGTGGTCCCGACCAGGGCGTCGAGCACCCGCTCTTCGGCGGCAAGCTGGGCCTTGGCCTGCACGTCCTTGCGCCGCGCCTGCCTGACGAGGGCGATGCCGACCTCGAGCAGGTCGCGCACGATCTGCTCGACGTCGCGACCGACATAGCCGACCTCGGTGAACTTGGTGGCCTCGACCTTGAGGAAGGGCGCATTGGCGAGCCGCGCAAGGCGGCGCGAGATTTCCGTTTTGCCGCAGCCGGTGGGGCCGATCATGAGGATGTTCTTGGGCAGCACCTCCTCGCGCAGCGGGCCCTGGAGCTGCTGGCGCCGCCAGCGGTTGCGCAGCGCGATGGCCACGGCGCGCTTGGCCTCCCTCTGCCCGACGATGTAGCGGTCGAGCTCGGAAACGATCTCGCGGGGGGAAAAGTTGGTCATTGCTGTCCTCGTTGCGCCGCGCCGTCGCGGCCCATGAGCGGCCCGCGGCCGAACGCCGTGTTTCTGTCCTGCGGCGGCCGAACGTTCACCTTCTTACCGACCCGGTCGGCTGCCGCCTCGGTGCCGGACATGCCTCAGGCGTTCTCCAGCGTTTCGATCACGATGTTGCCGTTGGTGTAGACGCAGATGTCGGCCGCGATGGCGAGCGAGCGGCGCACGATCTCCTCGGCGTCGTGGGGACTGTCAGCGAGCGCGCGGGCCGCCGCCAGCGCATAGTTGCCGCCTGAGCCGATGGCCATGATGGACGCCCCGTGGATCGCCTCCGGCTCCAGCACGTCGCCCGTGCCCGAGAGCAGGAGGCCGATATTCTTGTCCGCCACCAGCATCATCGCCTCGAGGCGGCGCAGGTAGCGGTCGGTGCGCCAGTCCTTGGCAAGCTCGACGCAGGCGCGCATCAGCTGGCCCGGAAACTGGTCGAGCTTGGCCTCCAGCCGCTCGAAGAGGGTGAAGGCATCCGCCGTCGCGCCGGCGAAGCCGCCGATGACCGAGCCCTTGGCGAGACGGCGGACCTTGCGGGCATTGCCCTTGATCACCGTCTGGCCGAGGCTCACCTGACCGTCGCCGCCGATCACGGTGCGCCCGTCCTTTCGGACCATGAGGATGGTCGTCGCGTGAAACTGCCCGTCCGCCGCTGTCTGCATCAAGCTCACCATTTTCTCGTGCCGGGTTCCGGCCGATCATCCTGCAACGTCGCCTTCATGTAGGCGTTTTTCGCCCGTCGGCCAACGCCAGCCGCGACACATGGACTGGTGACAAGCCGGCGCACGAAGCGCAGGGTGGCGCCGCGCGACGTCGCTTGCTAGAAGGCGTGCGCCGCGCCAGCGGCTCTGATGGAGATGAGTATTCACATGCGCACCGCCAGCGTATCGCGCCGCACGAGCGAGACGGACGTTTCGGTGAAACTTGCCCTCGACGGCACGGGCAAGGCCGAGATCGCGACCGGGGTCGGCTTTCTGGACCACATGCTCGACCTGCTCGCGCGCCATGCGCTCTTCGACCTCTCCATCTCCGTCAAGGGCGACACGCATGTCGACGACCACCACACGGTGGAGGACAGCGCCATCGCCCTCGGCCAGGCCTTCGCGCAGGCCCTCGGCGACAAGCGCGGCATCGCGCGCTATGCGGACGTCCACCTGCCCATGGACGAGACGCTGACGCGCGTCGCGCTCGATATCTCGGGCCGGCCGTTCCTCGTCTTCCGCACCACCTTCGCCCGCGACAAGATCGGCACCTTCGACACGGAGCTGGTGCGGGAGTGGTTCCAGGCCTTCGCCATGAACGCCGGCATCACGCTGCACGTGGAGACGCTCTACGGCGAGAATCAGCACCATATCGCCGAGAGCTGCTTCAAGGGCCTCGCCCGCGCGCTGCGCCGGGCGGTGGCGGTCGATCCGCGCGAGGAGGGCCGTGTGCCCTCGACCAAGGGATCCCTGTAGAGGACGCCATGGCGGTCTATACATTACACGTGCCGGCGGGCGCGAAACCGGGCGATGCCCGCGCGCTCGAGGAGGCGGTCGTCGTCAAGGACGGCATCGCCTGGTGGACGCTCGTCTTCCCGCTTCTCTGGTTCCTTTGGAACCGGCTGTGGCTCGGCGCCCTCACCGCCTTTTCGGCCATGGTCTTCGTCACCCTCGCGGAGCGCGTCTTCAACCTCTCGCCGGGGGCAACCATGCTGCTCGGCCTCCTGTTCGTGCTGCTTCTCGCGCTCGAGGCCAACGGCTTCCGGCGCCGGGCGCTGGAGCGTCGCGGCTTCTCCATGGTCGATGCGGTCGTTGCCGACAGTCTCGAGAGCGCGGAGGCGCGTGCCTTCGCCCGCTGGCTGTCGCGGGAGACGCCGACGCCGGCACCACGCAGTCCCCTCGCTGTACCCGCGGCCATGCCGTTCCCGGCACGCGAGGTGCCGGTCATCGGCCTCTTTCCCGAGACGGAGCGCAGGCCATGAGCGTGGCGCCGACCATCGCCATCATCGACTATGGCTCCGGCAACCTGCATTCGGCGCATAAGGCCTTCGAGCGCGCCGCCCGGGAAGCCGGCAGTGACGCGAGCGTGATCGTCACCGACGACCCCGAGCGGGTCCGCCGGGCCGAGCGCATCGTGCTGCCCGGCGTCGGCGCCTTTGCCGACTGCCGCCGCGGACTCGATGCCGTGCCCGGCATGGTCGAGGCGCTCGAGGAGACGGTGCGCGGCCGCGGCCGCCCTTTCCTCGGCATCTGCGTCGGCATGCAGCTTCTCGCCACGCGCGGCCTCGAATACGAGACGACCGACGGGCTCAACTGGATCGGCGGTGATGTCGCGCCGATTGCGCCGACCGATCCCTCGCTCAAGATCCCGCACATGGGCTGGAACACGCTCGAGGTGCGGCGTGCCCATCCGCTTCTTTCCGGCATCCCGACGGGACCGGACGGCTGGCACGCCTATTTCGTCCATTCCTACGCGCTGTCGCCGACGAACACGGACGATCTCGTCGCGGTGACCGACTATGGCGGCCCGGTGACGGCCATCGTCGCTCGCGACAATATCGCCGGCACGCAGTTTCACCCGGAGAAGAGCCAGAAGCTCGGTCTCGCCCTCATCCAGAACTTCATCGGTTGGCGTCCGTGATCCTGTTTCCCGCTATTGATCTCAAGGAAGGCCGGTGCGTGCGCCTCGTCCAGGGCGACATGGACAAGGCCACCGTCTTCAACGACGACCCTGCCGACCAGGCAGCGCGTTTTGCGGAGCAGGGCTTCGAGTGGCTGCATGTGGTCGACCTCGACGGCGCCTTCGCCGGCCGGCCGATGAACGCCGCGGCGGTCGACGCCATCCTCGCGCGTGTCTCGCTGCCGGTGCAGCTCGGCGGCGGCATCCGCGACCTGCGCACCGTGGAAGCCTGGCTCGAGAAGGGTGTCCGCCGCGTCATCATCGGCACGGCTGCCGTGCGGGATCCCGACTTCGTGCGCGAGGCGGCCCGGCGTCATCCCGGTGCGGTCGCCGTGGGCATCGACGCGCGTGACGGGCGCGTGGCGATGGAAGGCTGGGCACAGACCTCGGAAATGACGGCGGAGGAGCTCGGCCGCCGCTTCGAGGATGCTGGCGTTGCCGCCATTATCTACACGGACATCGCGCGCGACGGCATCCTCACCGGGCTCAACATCGAGGCGACGCTGCGGCTCGCCGAGGCGGTGTCGATCCCCGTGATCGCCTCGGGCGGGCTTGCCTCGATCGAGGACGTGCGGCGGCTGCTCGCGCCCGATTGTGCGAAGATCGCCGGCGCCATCAGCGGGCGGGCCCTCTACGACGGGCGGCTCGATCCGGCCGAGGCCCAGGCGCTGATCCGCGCGGCCCGTGCATCCGGAGCGGTTTGATGCTCAAGATCCGCGTCATCCCCTGCCTCGATGTCAAGGACGGTCGCGTCGTCAAGGGCGTGAAGTTCCTGGACCTGCGCGACGCGGGCGACCCTGTGGAATGCGCCATCGCCTACGACGCGGCAGGCGCGGACGAGCTGTGCTTCCTCGACATCACGGCGAGCCACGAGAACCGCGGCATCCTTCTCGACGTGGTGCAGCGGACGGCGGAAGCCTGCTTCATGCCGCTCACCGTCGGCGGCGGCGTGCGCACCGTGGACGACATCCGCGCCCTGCTGCTCGCCGGCGCCGACAAGGTGTCGATCAACACGGCCGCGGTGAAGAATCGCAGCTTCGTGAAGGAAGCGGCGGAGAAGTTCGGCGACCAGTGCATTGTCGTCGCCATCGACGCCAAGAGCACGGGTCCCGGCCGCTGGGAGATCTTCACCCACGGCGGACGCAATGCCACCGGCATCGACGCCGTCGCCTATGCACGCGAGGTCGTTTCGCTCGGCGCCGGCGAACTGCTCGTCACCTCCATGGACAAGGACGGCACGCGCTCGGGCTATGATCTCGCCCTGATGCGCGCCATTGCGGACGCTGTGCCCGTGCCCGTCATCGCCTCGGGCGGAGTCGGCACCCTGGACGACCTCGTGGCGGGCGTGCGCGAGGGCCATGCGAGCGCGGTGCTTGCGGCCTCCATCTTCCATTTCGGCCAGCACAGCGTCGGCGAGGCCAAGCGCCACATGGCCGCAGCCGGCCTGCCCATGCGCCTCGACACCTGAGCCGGAGGGCCCGCCATGAGCGGCACTGTTCCAAGCGCCTTCTCCCTCGACGACCTCGCCCGCATCGTGGCCGAGCGTGCCAAGGCGAGCCCGGACGAATCCTATACCGCCAGGCTTGTCAGCGAGGGACAGGGACGGGCGGCCAAGAAGCTGGGCGAGGAAGCGGTCGAGACCGTGATCGCCGCCATCGAGGGCGACAGGAAGCAGCTCGTCGCGGAGGCTGCCGACCTGCTCTATCATCTGATGGTCGTACTTCATGCCGGCGGCGTGCCGTTGCAGGATGTGCTGCAGGAACTGGCGCGCCGCACCGCACAATCGGGCCTTGCGGAGAAGGCGTCCCGGCAGAAGTAGGGACCGCCGGCCTTGCCGGACGGGAGACGCACATGGACAAGCCCGTGGCTGGCCTTGCGCCGCTGGAAGACAACCTCTCGCCCTACCGCGTCTTCACGCGCGAGGAATGGGCAAGGCTGCGCGCCGACACGCCGTTGACGCTCACCGCCGAGGAGGTGGTGCGCCTGCAATCGCTCAACGATCCGATCTCGCTGGCCGAGGTCGCTGCCATCTACCTGCCCCTGTCGCGCTTGCTATCGCTCTATGTGGCTGCAACTCAAGGGCTTTTTCGCGCGACCCAGCGCTTCCTCCTGGCCGAGGAGGAAGCGAAGGTGCCCTATATCATCGGCATCGCCGGCTCGGTCGCGGCCGGCAAGTCGACAACGGCGCGCGTGCTGCAGGCCCTTCTCGCCCGCTGGCCGAACACGCCCAAGGTCGACCTCGTGACGACCGACGGCTTCCTCCTGCCCAACGCCGAGCTCACGCGCCTCAACCTCATGGAGCGCAAGGGCTTTCCCGAGAGCTACGACACCCAGGCGCTGCTGCGCTTTCTCGCCGACATCAAGGCCGGCAAGCGCAATGTCTCGGCGCCGGTCTATTCGCATCTCATCTATGACGTGGTGCCCGGCGAGCGGGTGATCATCGACCGGCCGGACATCCTCATCGTCGAGGGGCTCAACGTGCTGCAGCCGGCCCGCCTGCCGCGCGACGGCAAGGCCATTCCATTCGTCTCGGACTATTTCGACTTCTCGATCTATGTCGATGCGGACGAGGAGCTGCTGCACAAGTGGTACGTGCGGCGGTTCATGCGCCTGCGCGAGACCGCCTTCCGCGATCCGAAATCCTACTTCCGCAAGTATGCGGACGTAAGCGAGGAGGAGGCACTGGCCACCGCCGAACGGTTGTGGACGCGGATCAACCTCGTCAACCTGCGCGAGAACATCGTGCCGACGCGCCAGCGCTCCAGTCTCATCCTGCGCAAGGGCGAGGATCACCGCATCGAGGAAGTGGCGCTGAGGCGGCTCTAGCAGCCGGGCGGATGCGCCCGGCCTTCCGTTTCACGTGAATCAGCCCGTTTGCCGGCCATCCCGCCGCCACCAGCTCCGCCGGCGCCTGTAGGACGGGGCTCAGTCCACCAGCAGGCCGTTCTCGATCGCCATGTCCTTCAGGCTGCGCTGCGGACGGGCGCCGAGATGCTGGATGACCTCAGCCGCGGCGAGCGCGCCGAGACGGGCGCAGGTACGGTAATCGTAGGCACGGGCGAGACCGAAGAGGAAGCCTGCGGCGAACAGATCTCCGGCGCCGGTCGTGTCGACCACCCTGTCGACAGGGAAAGCCGGCACCGCCGCCGTCTCTTCCCGCTCGACAACGAGGCAGCCCTTTTCCGAGCGCGTGACGATGCCGAGCGTGCCCTCGCGCCGGAAGGCGGCGACCGCCGTGTCGAAATCGGCGGTCTGGTAGAGGCTCTTCAGCTCGTGCTCGTTGGCGAAGACGATGTCGACCTTCCCGTTGCGGATCAGGCCCAGGAACTCGTCGCGATAGCGGTCGACACAGAAGGAATCGGACAGCGTGATGGCGACGCGGCCTTCGGCGGCGTGGGCGATGTCGGCCGCCTTGACGAAGGCTTCCTTGGCGGCTGGCGGATCCCACAGATAGCCCTCGAGATAGACAATGCCCGAGGCTTCCACCGTCTCGCGCTCGATGTCGGCCGGCGTGAGGTTCTGGCAGGCGCCGAGATAGGTGTTCATTGTACGCTCGCCGTCCGGCGTCACCAGGATCATGCTGCGCGCCGTGGCCGGGCCGTCGACGGCCGGCGCCGTCGGGAAGTGGATGCCGAGCGCCCGGATGTCGTGCGTGAAGCGCCCGCCGAGCTCGTCGGTCCTGACCTTGCCGATGAAGGCGCCGCGCCCGCCGAAGGAGGCGAGCCCGGCTACCGTGTTCGCCGCGCAGCCGCCCGAGACGATCACCGCCGGGCCCATGGCCTGGTAGAGAGCCTCCGCCCGCGGCTCGTCGACCAGGATCATCGCGCCTTTTTGCACATTCTGGCTGATGAGGAAGGCCTCGTCCGTATGGGCGATGATGTCGACGATGGCATTGCCGATACCGAGCACGTCGTAGCGATGTTTGGACATGGGAGACTTTCGGAAAGAGCCGGGAACCGGGCTCCGCTTTGCCTTCTCGACGACGGGCGGTCAAGCCGCCGGACCTGACCTGCGCCTGCGGGCCGCATCGAGAACGGCGTCAATGGCGCCGATCTCCTCCTCGTTCAGGTGCGCGATCTCGCCAGCCAGCCGGTTGGCGACAGCCGTGGCACGAGGCGACAGACCGGTGGTGTCGATGACGCAGCGCGGTGCCGAGAGCTCGGCGAGCCGCTGCAACTCGTCCGCCTCGTCCCAGATCACGTTGAAATACTGGATGATGGCCTGCAGCAGCGGCCAGCTCGGCCGGCCCCGCTTGCCGTGCTCGAGTGCCGAGAGATAGGCGCTGGAGACGCCAAGCGCCTCGGCCATCTGCTTGAGCGTCACCCCCCGCTCTGCCCTCATGGCCCGCACGCGCTCGCCAAAGGGGGTCATGGCATGCCTCCCGGGGTCTTGCGCCGTCGCAGGCGGACATAGAGGGCGCCAGCGCCACCGTGGGCGCGGCCCGCCTCCTCGAATCCCAGCACGACAAAGCGCAGGTCGGGCAGGGACAGCCACTGTGGCACGAGACGTCGCAGCACGCCGCGCTCACCGCCGAAAAGGTCTGGCGGCTGCGCTCCGCCGCCGCCCTTGCCGGTGACGACGATGACGAGCTGGCTGCCTCGGGCCTGCTCGCGCAGCAGGAAGGCCCGAAGCGCCGCATGCGCCTCGCTCTGGCGCAGGCCGTGCAGGTCGATCTTCGCATCCACGGTACGGGTGCCGCGGTTGAGCGCCTGGCGCAGGCGTCGCTCCAGCGGGGCGAGCGGCAGCGTCTTGGCCTTGAGACCGCGGCCGCCGGGCCCTGTCTCTCCAGTGCGCAGTGCCATCGTTGCTGTCGCCGCCTCCGCCGGCGGCGGGGGCGGCGGTTTCGGCGGCTCGGCCACAGGTAGGGAGCGGCCGGGCAGGGGCTTCACGTCCCGCAGCACATGCTGCCAGAGGGACAGTTCGGCCTCGTTGAGCTCACGCCGACGGCGACTGCTCATGGCCGCGCCCCTCCCTCGAGGGGAAGGCTGTCCTTCGGCAGCAGCACGACGAAAGCGGAGGGAGCGTGGCGCACGACGCCGGCCGCCTTGCCCGCCGCCGCCCCGCTGCCGAAGAAGATATCGGCCCGCGCCGGCCCCCGGATCGCGGCGCCCGTATCCTGCGCGATGAACAGGCGACGCATCGGCCGCAGCGTCTCGCTGTCTGGCTCCGGAAGCTCGGCTTCCAGCCAGACCGGCAGGCCGTAGGGCCAGAGCGTACGGTCAACGGCGAGGCTGCGGCCGGGAACAAGCTGCGTCATGCCTGCGCCGAGCGGCCCGGCGGCAGGATCAAGTTCGTCCGCCCGGCGAAAGAAAATGTAGGAACGGTTCTCGCGCATCAGCCGGCGGCCGGCCTCCGGGTTGGCCCTCAGCCAGGCAACGAGCGCCGGCGCCGTCATTTGCTCCGGCGGAATGCCCGTTTCCGCCACGACGAGCTTGCCCAGCGACGAATAGGGATGGCCGTTGCGCCCGGCGTAGGCGACGCGCACCACGTCCTTCGGGCCGGGGCCGATCCGCACCCGCGCCGAACCCTGAACGTGGATGAAGAAAGCGTCGACCCAGTCGAGATAGACGAGCGGGCGCGCCCGCACGCCGAGGGCACCGTCCTCGATCGCGGCGCGGTCGTGATAGGGGACGAGTCCATCCGGCGTGCGGCGAGCGGCCGTAAGGCCGGCAAGATGCGCCGGGACAGCGCGCTCATCGAGCGGCACAAGATCGTCGGGAAGAGCCAGAAGCGGCGTCGAGAAGCGCTCGGTGGGTTGCAGCGAGCCCTGCACTTCCGGCTCGAAATAGCCGGTAAGGAAGCCCTCTCCGCCCCGCGGCTCGACCCGGTAGGGAACGAAATGGGCTTCGAAGAAGGCCCGTGCCTCGGCGTCGTCCGGTGCGGCAGGCAGACGCAGCGCCGCCGCACAGGCCGGTGCGAGGGCGTCGACCGGAAATCCCGTCGCCTGCCAGGCGGCGGTCTCTGCCAGGACGTCGCACGAGCGACGAAAGGCGGCAAACGCCAGTGCCTGCCGGTCGGTTCGCCAGCCGGTCAGATCGGCATAGGAGCGTTCGATGAGGCGCGCGGAACCGAGCACGTTCGGCCCGGCGACGGCGCCTCCTGCCGGGGCAGCGACGGCGGCAAGGACGGGCAGCAACCGTCCGGCAGCCACGACGAGCCGGGATACGGTGCGTACCCCAGAGGCAAGGACACGGTTCGCTGACTGGCGACCAGGGCTCATTGCCCCGATTCAGTTGCGACAAGCAGCCAGTTGGGGTCACGCGCGCCGAGAGTGCGCGAGAAGGTCCAGACATCGACGACGTCGGCCACGGTTTCGGGGTCGCCGTCGATAACCTTGCCGTCCTTGTCGCGCGTGGCCGTGATGAGCTTCGACAGGAAGCGCACCGTGATCTGGGCCGCCTTGCCGCGCACCTCCACCTGCTCGACCTTGGCATCGTCGATGGAGACGAAAGTGGTCTCCACCTTCTCGCCACGCGTCTCGCGGTCGGCAATGGCCTTCTCGAACCCCTCATAGACGTCGCGAGACAGCAGCCCCTTGAGCGTCTTGCGATCGCCGGCGGCGAAGCTGGTGACGATCATTTCGTAGGCGAGGCGCGCACCTTCCAGGAACTTGCGGGCATCGAACTGCGGTTCGACAGCGGCAATAGCATCGAAACCGCGCGCGGTGGCCGAGCCCTCTTCCGCCACGCCGGCCCAGCGATCCGGCCGCGTCTGGGCGCCGACCTCGGTCACGCCCCCGCGGTCGTTGGCCGCGCCGGGAAGGCGCACCACGTTATCCTCCCCGGTCGGCTTCGCCTGTTCGCGGCGAGCGAAGGGGTCGTGCGGCGGACGCTCGTTGCCGGTTCGCTGGCCGAGGACGGAACGCAGCCGCCAGATGACGAATACGGCCAGGGCGAGAAAGACAATCGTCGTGATGTCGAAAGTGTCCTGCATGGCCTCTCTGTCGTTTCAAGCCCTGGGCAAGCCTCGCCTACCCGTTCGTCCAGCGTCCGTGCGAAAATGATAATCACCTTCGCATATGGGGGCGAGCGCTCCTAACATCCACCCCGCGTGCGGACAAGTCCGCGACCGCCAGCGTGAGTTGCCTTGTTTGCCATGGGCTTCCGTGCTAGCCCGCACAGGCTCAACAAAACGGTCGTCCTGACGCAGAGTGCGAGCATCCGGTTCTGTCCGCCGGGGTCGTCCCTTCGGGCGGGTCCACGGAGGGCCCGGCTACTGTGAACCGATCACGACCCCGAGACAACGATCATTCCTCCCGGAGGACTTTCGACATGACCGATACCCCCACGAACGGCGCGGCGAACGCTGACACGATGCCGTCGCTGAACGCCCTTGCACAGTTCATCAAGGATCTCTCCTTCGAGAATCCGAACGCTCCGCGCTCGCTCGCGCCCCAGCCGCAGAGCCCGGAGATCTCCATCCAGGTCAATGTCGGCGCCAACCAGCTCTCCGAGACGGATTTCGAGGTGACGCTGAAGCTCGAGGGCAAGGCCCAGATCGGCCAGGACGTGCTGTTCGTCTTCGACCTGACCTATGGCGGCGTCTTCCGCGTGCGCAACATTCCGAAGGACCAGCTCCACCCGGTCGTCATGATCGAGTGCCCGCGGCTGCTCTTCCCCTTTGCCCGGCAGATCGTGGCCGACGCCGTGCGCAACGGCGGCTTCCCGCCCCTGTTCATCGACCCGATCGATTTTGCCGCGCTCTATCGTCAGAAGCTCACGGAGCTGCAGTCTGCCCAGCAGCAGACGGTATCCTGACGAAAGCAGGCGGCGCGCTCAACCCGCGCGCCGCCGTCGCGTTCCCTATTCCGCATCCGGGCGGATATACTCTCGCCACAGCGCGTTCTCGCCAAACTCGGCAATGAAGGCAGCATGGGCCGCCCTTTCGGCATCGGTGATCGCCGGCGGAAGGGCGACGGGTCGCTGAAGCGCTTCCCCGACGCGCCGACTGGCAGCCTGCGTGGAGACCGCGAGAGTCGGGACGGTCTCCGTGACGCCGAAGCCGAGGTCGGCCTGCTTGCCACCGATCAGCTCGATATAGACCTCTGCCAGGATCTCGGCGTCGAGCAGGGCGCCGTGCTTGGTGCGCCGCGAATTGTCGATGCCATAGCGGGCGCATAGGGCATCAAGGGTGTTCGAGGCGCCTGGATGCTTGCGCCGGGCCATGGAGAGCGTGTCAATGACGTTCTCCGGCGGCACGCGCGGCAGGCCGACGCGGCTGAGCTCCATGTCAATGAAGCCGATGTCGAACGCCGCATTGTGGATCACGAGCTTGGCGTCGGCAATGAAGGCATAGAACTCCTGCGCGATTTCCTCGAAGGTGGGCTTGTCTGCCAGGAACTCGTCAGACAGGCCATGCACCTCGAAGGCGCCGCGCGACACCGGCCTCTGGGGATTGATGTAGACGTGATAGTGGCGGCCCGTCGGAATGTGGTTCAGCAGCTCGACGCAGCCGATCTCGACGATGCGGTCGCCCTTGAGGGCATCGACGCCGGTCGTTTCCGTATCGAGGACAATCTCCCTCAGCATGTCGTTCCTTCCTGCGACAGGGCGCGACCGGGACGCCCGGCGAGCGCCCTTACGATAGACGCGACCTGCACCTCCGCGGCAGCAAAGCCACGGCCGGTATCCACCAGAAAATGCGCCCGGCGCCGCTTCTCGGCATCCGGCATCTGTTTCACGTGAATCAGGGCGAAGCGCTCCTCAGTCATGCCCGGGCGAGCCATCACCCGGGCCTTCTGGATGGCCGGATCGGCCGTGACGACGAGCACCGCGTCACAGCGCCGTTCCCCGCCCGTCTCGAAAAGCAGAGGGATGTCGAGCACCGCAAGCGGGATTCCCGCCTGCCGGCAGGACACAAGAAACCGCTCCTCCTCCCGGCGGACCAGGGGGTGAACGATGGCCTCCAGCCGTCGCAGCGCCTCCGGCTTGCCGAGCACGGCTGCAGCCAGCTTCTGCCGGTCCACGCCATTCTCGCCGGTGGTGCCGGGAAAGGCCGCTTCCACGGCCGCGACGGCTTCATGACGGTAGAGGCGATGCACGGCGGCATCGGCATCGTGGACGGGCACGCCAAGCCGACGGAACATGGCAGCCGTCGTCGACTTGCCCATGCCGATCGATCCGGTCAGGCCAAGAACGAACGTCACGCCACTGCCCGTTCGATGTCCTGGACGATGATGGACCGCAGCTCCTCCGTCACGGCGGGCGTGCGGCCGAACCACCGGGCGAAGCCCGGCACGGCCTGATGCAGCAGCATGCCGAGCCCGTCGACAGTTGCCAGGCCGCGCGCCTTGGCAGCGGCAAGAAGGCCCGTCGTCAGCGGCGTATAGACGATGTCGTGCACGAGGGCCGTTTCCGGCAACGGTGAGAGGTCAATGACGAGCGGCGGCTGGCCGGACATGCCGAGCGAGGTCGTGTTCACGAGGATGTCCGTTTCCTTGAGGGCCGCGCCGACCCCGTCCCAGCCACGCGGTTTCACGGCCCGGCCAAACGCCGCCTCGAGGGCACGGCTGCGCGCCTCGCTGCGATTGACGAGATGGATAGTCGACAAGCCGCGCGCGAGCAGGCCGTAGATCACGGCCCTTGCGGCTCCGCCTGCGCCCAGCACCGTGGCCGTTCGGCCCTGCCTGTCCCAGCCCGGAGCGCGCTCGTCGAGGTTGGCGAGAAAACCCGTCACATCCGTATTGTCGGCATGGAGCGCCCCATCCTCGAACCAGAGCGTGTTGGCCGCGCCCATCGCCCGAGCCGTCTCGCTGACGACGTCGGCGAGACCGAGCACCGCCTCCTTGTGCGGCACCGTGACGTTGGCGCCGACATAGCCGCGCTCCCGCAGCGAGCTGACGAAGACCGCAAGATTTTCCGGCCGCACATCCTCCCGCGTGTAATCCCCCGCAAGGCCGAGCTGCCGCAGCCAGAAACCATGCACCATCGGCGAGCGCGAGTGCGCCACGGGATGACCAATGATGCAGGCCTTGGGGATGGAACGGGCGGAATCGGTCATCGCGCGAGAGCTCCAATCGTGCGCAGCCCCTCAAGAAGGGGCATGAGCGGCAGGCCGAGGATGGTGAAATGGTCGCCGTCTATCCGCTCGAAGAGGTGGATGCCGAGCCCCTCGAGCTGATAGCCGCCAACGCTGCCGAGCGCATCGCGACCGGCAAGCGCCAGATAACGCCGGATGAAGGCTTCCGACAACGGCCGCATGGTGAGGCGCGCTTCGGCCGCGGCCGAAAAGAGGATTGCGCCATCCCGCGCGATGGCGCAGGCGCTGCAGAGCGTGTGGGTGGTACCGGCGAGCCGGGCGAGCTGGTGCGCGGCGTCATCCGTATCACGCGGCTTCGACAGGCGCGAGCCATCGGCAAGAGCGAGCGTCTGGTCGGCGCCGACAACGAGCCGGCCCGGCCGGCGGCGGCTGACATCGAGCGCCTTCTCACAGGCGAGGAGCACGGCAGCGTCGGCCGGCGTTGCCCCAGCCTCCAGCTTCTCGGCCTCGACCCTCCGCTCGTCGATGGATGGTGCCTCGATCTCCGGCGGAAGGCCAGCTGCGGTGAGCAGCTGGCGGCGGATCGAACTCGTCGACGCGAGAACAAGCGGTTGCGGATCGAGCCAGAGAGCTTCCGAATCGCCCTGCATGCCGTCCTTCCTTGGATCAGATCGCGATAAACTTCATGCGATGCACCTTGTAGAGGTCGATGATCGCGGCAGCGGTCTCCTCGATGGACCGGCGGGTCACGTCGATCATCGGCCATTGGTGGCGGGCGAAGAGCCGTCGCGACTGGGCAATCTCCTCTGCCACGCTGTCCCGGTCGACATAGGGCGAGTCCTCGTCTGCATTGAGGCTGAGCAGGCGATTCTGACGAATCTGCACGATGCGCTCAGGACTCGCGACGAGGCCGACGATAAGGGGCTTCTTCGCGTTCAGCAGGCTCTCGGGAAGAGGAATGCCTGGCACGAGAGGAATATTGGCGGTCTTGATGCCGCGATTGGCAAGGTAGATCGAGGTTGGTGTCTTCGAGGTGCGGCTGACACCGACGAGCACGACGTCGGCCTCCTCGAGGTCGTCCGCCATCTGCCCGTCGTCGTGCAGCAGCGTGTAGTTCATGGCGTCGATGCGCTTGAAATACTCGCTGTTGAGGACGTGCTGGGCGCCGGGCCGGGCCGCCTGCGCCGCCCCGAGATAGGACTGGAACAGGTTGAGCACCGGCGAAAGCACGGACAGACACGGGCAGCCGCTGGCGGCACAGGCCGCTTCCAGCCGCTCGGCGAACTCGGATTCGACCATCGTGTAGAGAACGACACCGGGAGCGGCGTCAATCTCCTCGATAACCCTCTCCAGCTGCGCGCGCGAGCGGACGAGCGGGTAGATGTGCTCGATGGCCGAGACGCCTTCGTACTGCGCGGCCGCCGCACGCGCGACCGCGATCAGGGTTTCGCCGGTGGCGTCCGAAACGAGGTGAAGATGGAAGAAGTTGCGTCCCAAGGCACGAGCTCCGGCAAGGCAGCGACGGCGGCCCCGGTTTGCCTCTGTCGGCGGGTTTGCCGCCAAACCCTGGGGACCGGGAGTCGAGGAATGTGGACAAGCCCGCTTCCGGGTAACCGCTGCGGGGGGCACTCTGGCGCGTGTCGCCGACACGATCAACAGGCCTGCCGCTGTGGGAGGATCGCACGCCACTGATCCAGCCCGTGGGGATGGATCAGGGAGCGGGGCTGATCGCCGGTGCGTTAACGGATCGGAAAGGTTAAGAAATCGTTAAACTTCCCGCACCGCACTCGAAAACCGGTGCTCGCCGTGCGACCATCGGCAGCGGACGAGCATGCTGGGGACGGATTGTGGATCCTGGAGAGGCACGCTAATCCGCTGCCCAACAGGAAAAACAGGAAAGTTCCTTTCAATCATTCTTTCTTTCTCGGCAGAGGGTGCACAGTGGAGCCTGCAACGACGAAGCCTCCGCTTCTCAACGTCATCGATGGCAAGCCGAGCGAGCGCCCTCCGGTCTGGCTCATGCGGCAGGCAGGTCGCTATTTGCCGGAATACAGGGCGGTTCGGGCAAAGGCAGGTTCCTTCCTCGATCTCTGCTACAATCCCGATCTCGCCACCGAGGTGACGTTGCAGCCGATACGGCGCTTCGGCTTCGATGCGGCCATTCTCTTCAGCGACATTCTCGTCATTCCCCACGCGCTTGGGCAGGGCGTGACCTTCGCCGAGGGGGAGGGGCCGAAGTTGCGGCCTGTTGCCGACAGTGCGGCGCTCGGAGCGCTGACGCCGGCCCTTGATCTCGATCGCCTGGCGCCGGTTCTTGAGACGGTGAAGCGGGTGCGCAGCGCGCTGCCGGTCGAGACGGCGCTTCTCGGTTTCTGCGGTGCGCCGTGGACGGTGGCGAGCTACATGATCGCGGGCAAGAGCACGCCCGATCAGGCGCCCGCCCGCCTCTTGGCCTACAGGGATGAAGCCTTCTTTGCAGCGCTCATCGAGCGGCTGGTGGATGCGTCCGTCTCCTATCTCGTGGCGCAGCTCGATGCCGGAGCGGATGCCGTCCAGATCTTCGAGAGCTTCGCCGGGGCCCTGCCGCCGGCGCTGTTCGACCGCTGGTCGCTGGAGCCGATCAGCCGCATCGCGGCTGGCGTGCGCGCGAGGCGTCCGGATGCGCGGATCCTCGTTTTTCCGCGCGGTGCGGCCCAGCGGCTCGAGGTGCTGGCACAGGCCGGCATCGCCGATGTGGTCGGTCTCGACTGGTCGGTGGATCCGGCCTGGGCGCGGGAGCATGTCCAGACCCATGTGTGCGTGCAGGGCAACCTTGATCCGCTGGCGCTGGTCGCCGGTGGGCGTCAGCTGGACGAGGCTGTGGACCGGATCATTGAGGCCTTTTCCGGCCGGCCGCACATCTTCAACCTTGGTCACGGCATCCTGCCGGAGACGCCGATCGCCCATGTCGAGCAGATGCTGCGCCGGCTGAGGGGCGCTTGAGAGAGGACGGAAGCGCAGGAGCAGGACGGGACAATGGCGCTCTACGACTGGATCAAGGCACTGCACATCCTCGCCGTTATCTCGTGGATGGCGGGCATGCTCTATCTGCCGCGGCTGTTCGTCTACCACACGGGAGCCGCGCCGGGGTCCGAGACCTCGGAGACCTTCAAGGTCATGGAGCGCAGGCTGCTCAAGGCCATCATCAACCCGGCGATGATCGTGACGTGGCTGGCCGGGCTCTATCTCGCCTACGAGGGCGGCTGGTTCCGGGCGGGCTGGTTCCACGGCAAGTTCGCGCTCGTCATCCTCCTGTCCGCCGTCCACGGGGTTCTGGTGCGGCGCCTGAAGGAGTTTGCGGCCGATAGCAACACGCGCCCGGCCCGCTACTACCGCATCCTCAACGAGGTGCCGACCGTGCTGATGATCGGCATCGTCCTTCTCGTGGTGTTGAAGCCCTTCTGATCCATTTCCGCGGGCGGGGGGTTGAGCGGGAGAGGAAAAGGCGTTATTTGCATCAAGCCTTCCCAACGATCAGGCTGGCGTCGTCGCAGCTCGTCTGCAAGGTCTGCGCGATCCTGAGAGGTGGCCCCCGCCGTGGATGTGCCGCCCTAGCCTGAGTTTCCCACCTGCCTGTCTGCCTTTTCCGGCACCCATAACCATCAAACAGAGAGTCCCCGATGCGGGAGATCAAACTTCAGGATCTGAAGTCGAAGTCGCCGACCGAACTGTTGGCTTTTGCCGAGGAGCTCCAGGTCGAAAACGCGAGCACGATGCGCAAGCAGGAGCTCATGTTTGCCATCCTCAAGCAGCTCGCGGCGAGCGATACGGAAATCATCGGCGAAGGTGTCGTCGAGGTGCTGCAGGATGGCTTCGGATTCCTGCGTTCGTCCGACTCCAACTATCTGCCCGGTCCGGACGACATCTACGTCTCGCCGTCGCAGATCCGTCGTTTCGGCCTGCGTACGGGTGACACCGTCGAGGGCCCCATCCGCAGCCCCAAGGAAGGCGAGCGGTATTTCGCCCTGCTCAAGGTCAACAGCATCAATTTCGAGGATCCGGAGAAGATCCGGCACAAGGTTCATTTTGACAACCTGACGCCGCTCTATCCGGACGAGCGCCTGAAGCTCGAGATCGAGGATCCGACGCGGAAGGACTTCTCCTCGCGCGTCATCGACATCGTGGCGCCCATCGGCAAGGGCCAGCGTGGTCTCATCGTCGCGCCGCCGCGCACCGGCAAGACGGTGCTGCTGCAGAACATCGCCAAGTCGATCACCACAAACCACCCGGAGTGCTACCTGATCGTCCTCCTCATCGACGAGCGTCCGGAGGAGGTTACCGACATGCAACGCTCTGTGAAGGGCGAGGTCATTTCCTCGACCTTCGACGAGCCGGCTGCCCGGCATGTGCAGGTGGCCGAGATGGTAATCGAGAAGGCGAAGCGGCTCGTCGAGCATGGGCGCGACGTCGTCATCCTGCTCGACTCGATCACGCGTCTCGGCCGAGCCTACAACACGGTCGTCCCGTCTTCGGGCAAGGTGCTCACCGGCGGTGTGGACGCCAACGCCCTGCAGCGGCCGAAGCGCTTCTTTGGTGCCGCCCGCAACATCGAGGAGGGCGGTTCACTCACGATCATCGCCACGGCGCTGATTGATACTGGCAGCCGCATGGACGAGGTGATCTTCGAGGAGTTCAAGGGTACGGGTAACTCGGAGATCATCCTGGACCGCAAGGTCTCGGACAAGCGCGTTTTCCCTGCCATCGACATCACCCGCTCCGGCACCCGCAAGGAGGAGCTGCTGGTTCCGCCGGACGTGCTCAAGAAGATGTACGTCCTGCGCCGCATCCTCAATCCGATGGGCACGGTCGACGCCATCGAGTTCCTGCTCGACAAGCTGCGTCAGACGAAGACCAACGCGGATTTCTTCGAGTCGATGAACACCTGACGCACCAGCCGGGGTGGCTGATCGAAAAGGGCGGGTTCGGACCCGCCCTTTTTCTTGCCGTAAGGCCCTAGAGCAGGTCAGTCAGCCGGTCCGGCTCAGTGACAGGTGCGGAGCATGCACTGCCGCGACAGACGAAGGCGGCCGTGGAGCCGGGAGGAACGCTTCGGGCAATGTCCGGATGGCCGGCTATTCCATCCCGCGTGAGGTCTGCGACCGTTCGATTCGGATACGGAACGGCGCGGGCGGTGGCAAGAAGGCTGTCTCCTTCCGGGCCGACGACGGCGATGGCGCTGCCGGAAAGCCGGAAATCGAGCGCATTGAGCGCGGTGGCGTGGGCGAGCGGCGCCTGACCCGCATGGGCCAGGAGGTTGTCGAGAAAGCGATCGGCCTTGATCTGGTCGGCAGGCTCACCCGACAGGGCGGCAAGCCGCTGCAGGTTTTCGGCATGCATGCCGTTCGCGTTGGGCACGGCGTCGTCATGCGTCGGCTTGGGTCTCAGAATGACGTCTCTCGCGGCGCCGTCGGCCATGGCGAGAATGCCGTCCTCGGTGAGGTAGCGGCTTTCGGCCGTGTCCGTCCATTCCCGAGCGTCATCGAGGTATGCCTTTTTCCCGGTGGCCTCATAAAGGGCCAGGGCGGCACGGGCCATGGCCGTCTGGTCGCTCGCCATCCCGGGAAATACAAGCCGCCCGTCTCGCCAGGAATGGCCGAACTGGCCGGACTGACACATCGATTCGGAAATGAAACAATAGGCCCTGTCCGCAAGGGAAATCCATTGCGGGCGGCGGAGAAGGAGCGCGGCGCGGGCGAGGGCGGCGATCGTCAGACCGTTCCAGTCCGCCAGAACCTTGTCGTCCCGCCCCGGCGCGATGCGCTCCGCCCTTCGGGCGAGCAGCCTCTGGCGGAGGACTAAGAGGCGCTGTTCCTCCTCGGCCGTCGCAGGAAGAGCGGCAAGGCGGTTGAGGATGACCTTGCCCTCCCAGTTGCCGGACGGAGAGACATCATAGTGCGCGGCGAAGAAAGCGGCGTCCTCTTCCAGCACGTCTTCGATCTCTTCGGCAGTCCAGACGTAGAAGCGCCCTTCCTCGCCTTCCGAGTCGGCGTCGAGGCTTGCAGCGAAGGCCCCTCCGGGCAATGCCATCTCGCGGGAGAGCCAGGCGACGATTCCGTCTGCCGCATCTGTGTACAGCGGGTCCGCCGATACGTGCGCTGCGAGGGCATAGAGCTCCAGAAGCTGCGCGTTGTCGTAGAGCATCTTCTCGAAGTGCGGCACCAGCCAGCGCTCGTCGACGGCATAGCGGGCGAAGCCGCCGCCAAGATGGTCGTGGATGCCGCCGCGCGCCATGCGTTCGAGCGTCAGCAGGAAAGGCCGCAGGTCATCCTTGCGGGCGGCCCGGCGCCAGAGCAGCTCGATAAGGGGCGGATTGGGAAACTTCGGCGCGCCCGGGAGACCGCCGTTTACCGGGTCGATCGCGCGGGCGAGCCTTTCCGTCAGCTGCAGCAGTGTGCCCTCGCCGAAGCTCGGGCCCGTCTCGGGCCGGGTGGCGAGAGCTGCTGCGATGGCGCGGCGGTTGTGCTCGACGCGGTCGGGTTCCTCCGCGAAGAGGCGGGCAATTTCCTTCAGGACGGTGACGAAGGCAGGTCGGCCGAATCGACTTTCCCGGGGGAAATAGGTGCCGCCCCAGAACGGCTCGGCGTCGGGCGTCAGGAACATGGTCAGCGGCCAGCCACCCTGTTCCCCCAGGGTCTGGAGCACGGACATGTAGATGAAGTCGATGTCCGGCCGCTCCTCCCGATCGACCTTGATGTTGACGAACAATTCGTTCATCACCCTTGCCGTCGCGGGATCCTCGAAGCTCTCGTGGGCCATCACATGGCACCAGTGGCAGGCCGCGTACCCCACTGACAGGAGGATGGGCTTGTTCTGGCGGCGTGCTTCGGCGAGGGCCTCCTCTCCCCAGGGCCACCAGTCAACAGGGTTCTCCCTGTGCTGGAGGAGATAGGGGCTGGTCTCTTTGGCGAGGCGGTTCATGGCGTCCTCCCTTGTCCGGGCCCCAATCATTGAGGGCGTCGGAGGATCCCTGACGACAATCGGGCGCTGTCATTATAGCCATGAGCGAAAACCCCGGCGCCCACCAAATTCGATTCGATATCGCAACGATGCAGCCCGACCAGAACGACACGATCTTTGCTCTCGCGAGCGGCGCAGGCCGGGCTGGCATCGCCGTGGTGCGAGTGTCTGGGCCGGCCTGCCGATTCGTTCTCGAAACGATGGCAGGTCGAACGCCCGTTCCGCGCCGGATGGACCTCTGCCGGCTCCGCCATCCGGATTCCGGGGATGTATTGGACGAGGCGTTGGTCGTGTTCTTCCCTGGGCCGGGGAGCTTCACGGGAGAGGATGTCGCCGAGCTTCACATTCACGGCGGCCAGGCTGTCGTCAGTGCCGTGCTTGCCGCGCTGGGAGATATTCCGGGCTGCCGACTGGCAGCTCCGGGGGAGTTCAGCCGCCGCGCCCTGCTCAACGGCAAGATGGATCTCAGCGCCGTCGAGGGTCTCGGCGACTTGATCGATGCCGAGACCGATATGCAGCGCCGGCAGGCCATGCGGCAGATGTCGGGAGAGTTGCGCAACGCAGTCGAGCGGTGGCGGGGGACGCTCATCGACGCCTCTGCCTTCATCGAGGCAGAACTCGATTTTGCCGACGAGGGGGACGTGCCGGACGACTTGCGGGAACGCGCCCTTGCTCTGGTCGTTTCCGTCGCCGACGATCTGCGCCGCGAGATCGCCCGGGCGCGCAACGGTGAGCGCATCCGCAGCGGCCTGACAGTGGTGATCGCAGGTCCTCCGAATGCGGGCAAGTCGACGCTTCTCAACGCGCTCGCCCGGCGCGATGTCGCCATCGTCTCGGACATACCGGGTACGACCAGGGACACTATAGAGGTGCACTGGAGCCTGGCCGGCGTTCCCGTGACGCTCGTGGACACGGCTGGTCTGCGCGATAGTCCGGACCCGATTGAGCAGGAGGGCGTGCGGCGCGCCCGCGACAGGGCGCAGAACGCCGACGTGGTGCTGTCGCTACGGGCGTTCGATTCGCATACGGAACATCTTCGCTCGCCCGGGGTGGTTGTTATTCCGATCCGGACAAAGGTTGATCTCGAAGAGCGTGGGAGGCGCGAAGGCACTGGCGCCGACGAGCTTGCCCTGTCGGCTGCGACGGGGGAGGGCATCGATGCTCTCGTGGCGCGCCTTGAGTCGATCGCACGGGACATCGTCGGCGATGGCGGACTTGTGACGCGGGAACGGCATCGGGAGGCCTTCGCCGGCGCGCTTTCGGCGCTCGATCGGGCCATTTCCGCGGGACCGGACCACCCAAGCGAGCTCTTGGCAGAAGACATTCGTCTGGCGATGCGCTATCTGGGGCGCATCACCGGAACGGTGGATGTCGAGGATGTGCTCGACCGCCTCTTTGCCGGGTTCTGCATCGGAAAGTGATCTCTGCTGTTTCACGTGAAACAGGGATCGAGGTGATCATGGATCGTTCGTTCGACGTCATCGTGATCGGAGGCGGCCACGCCGGCGTCGAGGCCGCTGCCGCCGCTGCGCGGATGGGGGCGTCGACCGCATTGGTGACCCATCGCTTCGCGACCATCGGTGCGATGTCCTGCAACCCGGCTATTGGCGGCCTCGGCAAGGGCCATCTTGTCCGGGAGGTGGACGCCCTGGACGGCCTGATGGGCCGGGTGGCCGATGCGGGCGGCATCCAGTTCCGTGTCCTCAACCGTCGCAAGGGTCCCGCTGTGTGGGGCCCGCGCGCCCAGGCCGATCGCAAGCTCTATGCCAGCGCCATGCAGGCCGAGATTCGTGCGACCGAGAACCTGACGGTGATCGAGGGCGAGGCAGAGGATCTGCTGTTCGATGGCAGCCGGGTTACAGCCGTTGTCCTCGCCTCGGGCGATGTTTTCCGCGCGGGATCTGTCGTCTTGACCACGGGAACATTCCTGCGCGGTCTCATCCACATCGGGGAGGTGAAGATTCCTGCAGGCCGCGTTGGTGAAGCGCCGTCACATGGCTTGTCGAGGGCGCTGGCGCGGTTCGGCTTTCCCTTGGGCCGGCTGAAGACGGGAACTCCGGCCCGTCTTGATGGTCGCACCATCGACTGGGCGAGCCTCGAACGTCAGGCTGGAGATCCCGAGCCGGAGCCCTTCTCGACGCTGACGGATCGGATCACGAATCCGCAGATCGAATGCGGCATTACGCGCACCACGGTGGAGACCCACGCCATCATCAGAGCCAATCTCCATCGTGCTCCGATGTATTCGGGTGAGATCGCCAGTCGCGGTCCGCGCTATTGCCCCTCGATTGAGGACAAGGTCGTACGCTTCGGCGACCGGGATGGCCATCAGATCTTCCTGGAGCCCGAGGGGCTCGACGATCACACAGTCTATCCCAACGGCATCTCAACCTCCCTGCCAGAAGAAGTACAGCGGGCGCTGCTCGCCACCATCCCCGGACTGGAGCGGGCGAAGATGCTGCGCCCCGGCTATGCCATCGAATATGATTTCGTCGATCCCCGCGCCCTCTTCCCCACGCTCGAGACCAAAGCGGTGAGGGGGCTGTTTCTCGCTGGCCAAATCAATGGCACGACCGGCTACGAGGAGGCCGCGGCTCAGGGTCTGGTCGCCGGGCTCAACGCTGCACGCCGTGCCGGCGGCGAGAACGGCGTGGTCTTCGATCGGGCGGAGAGCTATGTCGGTGTGCTCATCGACGATCTGGTGACGCGCGGCGTTACCGAACCCTATCGCATGTTTACCTCCCGCGCCGAGTATCGTTTGTCGTTGCGTGTCGACAACGCTGACGAGCGGCTGACGGAGCGCGGCATCGCGCTGGGCTGCGTTGGTTCGCGGAGGGCCGCGGCGTATCGCGCCAAGCGCGAGAGGCTCGCGGCAGCACGTGCGTTGCTCGACCGCCTGTCGCTCACGCCCAATGAAGCTGCGGCGCACGGGTTGTCGGTCAACAGGGACGGACGCCGTCGCACAGCGTTTCAGCTTCTCGCGCATCCGGGTGTGACATTCGATCACCTCGCACGCATCTGGCCGGAGATGGCGGCGCTGGATCGTCAGACACGCGACCGTATCAGCACCGACGCGATCTATTCCGTCTACCTCGACCGGCAGGCCGCCGATATCGCCTCCTATCGCCGCGACGAATCGGCCGCGCTGCCAGAGGGGCTGGATTTTGATTCCTTGCCTGGACTGTCGGCCGAAATCCGGCACAAGCTGTCGACTGTTCGTCCGCGGACGCTTGGCCAAGCGAGTCGCATCGAAGGGATGACTCCGGCGGCGCTGACAATTCTCGCAGCGGAGGTCGCAAAGGCCCGACGCCCCGTCGCGGCTGAATGATTCGGGGCCGGATCGATCATGCGGAAAGAAAGCAAGACAGACGACCGCGCGACGGCTCTTTCGCTGGGAGTGATTTCGCAGAACACGCTGCCGGCTTTCGAGATCTATGTCGACCTGCTGCGGCGCTGGCAGGATGTCAAGAACCTCGTGGGCCCGCGCACGCTCGATCAGATCTGGACGCGCCACATCGCGGATTCGGCCCAGCTGCTCCGGCTGGCTCCCGACGCGCGGCGCTGGATCGACATAGGCTCCGGGGCCGGCTTCCCGGGACTGGTGTTGGCGATCCTGATGCGAGAGGAGCCCGACCGTGAGGTGCATCTGGTCGAGAGCAACAGCAGAAAATGCGCCTTCCTGCGCGCTGTTTCACGTGAAACAGGGGCGCGTGCCCAGGTTCATGCGGGCCGAATCCAAGACGTGCTTCCCCGCCTTGGTGGCGCCGACGTCTTGACTGCCCGGGCGCTTGCGCCGCTGCCGGAGCTCCTCACCCTGGGCAAAGACCTGTTGAGAACCGGGGCTCTCGGCCTCTTTCCCAAGGGACAAGATTTAGACGCCGAATTGACCGAGGCCTCTAAATCTTGGAATATCGACTACGACATCGTTCCGAGCGTCACGGATCCTCAGGGGCGCATCTGCATCGTTCGTCAGCTGCGGGAGTTTGGTTCGGATCATGGCTGATATTGGCTCAACCATTCAAATACCTGCCCGCAGTCAGCCGCGGGTGCTGGCCCTGGCTAACCAGAAAGGCGGCGTTGGCAAGACGACGACCGCCATCAATCTCGGCACGGCCCTGGCGGCGATCGGGGAGCGCGTTCTCATCATCGATCTCGATCCGCAGGGCAACGCTTCGACCGGCCTGGGCATAGACCGCAAGAGCCGCCGCGTCTCGACCTATGATGTGATGACCGCAAGTGCGACGCTGGAGGCCGCTGCCCTGCCGACGGCGGTGCCGGGTCTCTCGGTTGCGCCGAGTACGCTCGATCTGCTCGGTGTCGAGCTCGAAATCGCTTCGCATCGCGATCGTGCGCAACGACTGTCTTCGGCCATCAAGGCGCTGCCGCCGACGGAGGATGGGCAGCCCGCCTACAGCTACGTCCTGATCGACTGCCCGCCGTCGCTCAACCTGCTCACCATAAACGCACTGACGGCGGCGGATGCTGTGGTTGTGCCCCTGCAGTGCGAGTTCTTTGCGCTCGAGGGTCTCAGCCAGCTTCTGCGCACCGTGGAACAGGTACGCGCCGCGCTCAATCCGCGGCTGACCATCCACGGCGTGGTGCTGACCATGTTCGATCCGCGTAACAACCTCTCGGGTCAGGTGGTCGCGGACGTGCGCCAGTTTATGGGAGCGAAGGTCTACGAGACCATCATTCCGCGCAATGTTCGCGTCTCCGAAGCACCGTCCCACGGAAAACCGGTGCTGCTCTACGACCTCAAATGCGCAGGTGCCCAGGCCTATCTCAAGCTCGCGTCCGAAGTCATTCAGCGCGAAAAGAGCCTGCGAGCGGCGTAGCAGGCGTCGCGCCTGCCGGTCGTTTCGCAGGCGTTCCGGGCGCTGGTCGCGGCCAGAGGCCGAGGCTGCAATCGATGGTGGAGTTGAAAGATGGTCGATGATCCTGCCCGGTCCCGTCTCGGACGCGGACTTGCCGCTCTCATCGGTGAAGTCGGCGAAGACTTCGGCGATGCCGGGCGTGCCCCGCGCGGGCAGCGGACCGTACCCATCGAGTTCCTTCGGCCGAACCCGCGCAATCCCCGCAAGGTGTTCGACGACGAGGCGCTGGAGGAGCTTGCCAGCTCCATTCGCGAGCGCGGGCTGATCCAGCCGATCATTGTCCGGGCCGTTCCCAACCTGCTCGATGTCTACGAGATCATCGCGGGCGAGCGGCGCTGGCGGGGTGCGCAGCGGGCCGGCCTGCACGAGGTGCCGGTGGTGGTCATCGAGGCCGACGACCGCCTGGCGCTAGAGATCGCCATCATCGAGAACGTCCAGCGCACCGACCTCAACCCGATCGAGGAGGCCATCGGCTACGAGCAGCTGATGGCCGAGTTCCATTACTCGCAGAACGATCTGGCCCAGGTTATCGGCAAGAGCCGCAGCCACGTTGCCAACACCCTGAGGCTCCTGCGCCTGCCCGACAGCATCAAGCGCCAGGTCAATGACGGCATTCTTTCCGCCGGCCATGCCAGGGCGCTGCTGTCCGTGCGCGACCCCGAGGCGGTGGCGGAGCGCATCATTGCGCAGGGGCTCAACGTGCGTGACGTGGAGCGCATCGCCCAGGAGGAGGCTCGAGGATCCGAGGAGGCCGCCAGCCGTCAGGCCCGGCCGCGCAGGGAGAAGGATCCGGATACGCGGGCGCTGGAGCAGGCACTGGAAGAGGTGCTTGGCCTGGCCGTCAGCGTGGAGCACAAGGCACAGGGTGGTGGCGAGGTGCGCATCCGCTACAAGACGCTGGAGCAGCTCGACGCGCTGTGCCGCCGCCTGCGCGGCTGAACGGCGGCCCTACCGCGCGGCGCGTCTGGCCATTCCGGCGAGCGCCCAGAGCGTCTTCAGCGCGTGCTGGTTGGCGAGTGTCGGGTGACGCCGGCTCGCACTGATGGCCTGACCGATCTCGACCGCCGCCCGGTTGATGCTGGCGGTCGTCCACAGTCCCACCTGGCGTTCTACCGCGGCCTTGCGCTTGAAGTGCAGACCCCGGAAGCTGCCGATGGCGACGGAGGGTGGAGTGCCGGTATCGACGGCCTGCCGCGCCGCCATGAGGGCGAGGGCATGCCGCAGCACGAAACCCAGCAACACGCCGGCATCGGTGCCTTCCGCCTGGAGTCGCGTGAAACTGCGGTCGAGTGCGTTGAAGTCCCCGAGAAAGGCGGCGTCGATGACGGCGTCGAAGGCGACGGCGGAGACGTCTCCGACGACCGCGGCAACATCATCGACGGTCACCACACTCTGCCCGTGGGCATAGGTGAAGAGCTTGTCGAGCTCCGAGCGGCTGGCGGCGCGGTCCGCACCGAGAGAGGCGACGAGCAGCTCGCGTGCATCGGGTTCGATGCGAACGCCAGCCTTCCGGCTTCCTTCATCGATCAGCGCTCCGATGTCGCGGACGCTGTCCGCGTAGCAGGGCAGGGCTGCGGCGGCCGGTGACTTCTCGCAGAGCTGGCGCAGCGGTGCAGTGCGCGCGAGATCACCCGCTTCCACGATGACGACCGTATCCTGTGGAGGGGCCTGCAACAGCGGCGTCAGGGCGGGCGCGAGATTGCGGCTGCCTGCTCGCAGCCAGATGGCGCGCCGCCCGCCGAAGAGCGGCACGGTGTGCGCCTCGTCGGCGAGACGCAGGGGATCGGACGCGATCTCGTCACCGTCGAGGCGCACGAGCTGGAAGGGATCCTCCGGGTCGTTCACGGATGCGGCGACAAGCCGGCGCACGCGCTCGCTCACAAGGCCACTGTCCGGGCCGTAGACGAGGAAGACGGCGGTCTGCGGTGACGGCCGCGCGATCACCGCATCCACATCGCCCGCCTTGATCGCCACCATCCCGGGCCGCTCCCCGTCGCTCAGTCGCGCGTCGCGAGCACGGCGGCGATGCGCGCGCTGATCTGCTCCGCGAGTTCCTTGGCGACGCGGATTTCTGCATCGCGCGCGGCGCGGGTCGAGGCAAAGCGCTGCGGGTTGCGATCATAGCTCGCCGAGGCGGTGGCCTTGCCCGTCAGCACCGGCATTTTCTGGCCGACGCGCTTCAGAACGAAATTGACGGTGGCCTGCAGGTTTGCCGACTGGGCATTGCCGCTGACCGTGTCGACGATCGCCGTCCGCACGTCGATGCCGGCGGGCGAGAGTTCGAGGATGTATTGTGGCTCGAGCGCCTCGTTGCCGCCGGTGAGTCTGAAGACCACCTCATTGCGCAGGTAGTGGGCGAACCGCTCCTGGCCGGGGATGTCGGAAATCGATGCGACCTCGATGGTGCGCAGCGTATCCTGCACGGTCGTGCCATCCGCCCGCTCGGCGTAGAGCGGGCGGAGGCAGCCTGCGAGCCCGAGGGCGAGCGCAGCCACGGCAGCCAGGCGCAGCGCGGTGGCTGCGCCGCGGAAGAGACGGTCAGGCGACGACATTGACGATCCTCTGCGGGACGACGATGACTTTGCGGATGGGACGCCCCTCCGTGGCACGCTGAACCGCCTCGAGCGCGAGCACCGCGGCTTCCACAGCCGCGTTGTCGGCGTCGCGCGGCACCGTCACGTCGGCGCGCTTCTTGCCGTTGACCTGCACCGGCAGGGTGATGACGTCCTCGACGAGGAGGGACTTGTCCGCCTTCGGCCAGTGGGTCTCGGCAACGAGGGTCTCGAAGCCAAGCACCTTCCAGCATTCCTCGGCCAGGTGCGGCATCATCGGGGCGACGATCTGCACCAGGATTGAGGCCGCCTCGCGCAACGCAAAGCGCATGTCGGCGGAGGGAGGCTCGCCGTTGCGGATGCCGTTGAGGGCCGCCTGCAGCGCGTTCGACAGTTCATAGATCTGCGCGACACAGCGGTTGAAGCGGAGCTTGAGGATGTCCTCCTCGACGCTCGCGAGGGCGCGGTGCGTCGCCTTGCGCAGCGCGAGGGAAGCCTCGTCGAGCGTCGTCTCGGCCGAGCCGTCGGCAGCGTCGTCTGTGACCGCCACCACCTCGCCGATCAGACGCCACAGGCGCTGGACGAAGCGATGCGCGCCCTGGACGCCCTCCTCGGTCCAGATCACGTCCCGCTCTGGCGGGGAGTCGGACAGCATGAACCAGCGCGCCGTGTCGGCGCCGTAGGTGCCGATGATCTCGTCCGGATCGATGGTGTTCTTCTTGGACTTCGACATCTTTTCGATGCTGCCGATGGTGATCGGCTCGCCCGTCCGGATGTGGAAGGCCTTGCGGACACCGCCCTCGTTCTCGATGCGCACGTCGGCCGGCTGCACCCAGGCGCCGCTGGCATCGCGATAGGTCTCGTGCACCACCATGCCCTGGGTAAAGAGGCCGGCAAAGGGCTCATCGTGCCCGAGGTGGCCGGTTGCCTTCATCGCCCGGGCGAAGAAGCGCGAATAGAGCAGGTGCAGGATGGCATGCTCGATGCCGCCGATGTACTGGTCCACCGGCAGCCAGCGGTCGACGACCTCGCGGTTCGTCGGCCGGTCTTCCAGATGCGGATCTGTAAAGCGCGCGTAATACCAGGACGAGTCGACGAAAGTGTCCATCGTATCCGTCTCGCGACGGGCCGGTTTGGCGCAGCGCGGGCAGGGGACGTGCTTCCACGTCGGATGCCGGTCGAGCGGATTGCCGGGCTTGTCGAAGTCGACATCGTCGGGCAGCACAACCGGTAGCTGGTCGTCCGGCACAGGCACGGCGCCACAGTCGTCGCAGTGGATGATGGGGATCGGGCAGCCCCAGTAGCGCTGGCGCGAGATGCCCCAGTCGCGCAGGCGGAAGTTGACGCGCCGCTGGGCCACCGGGCGGCCGTCGCGCATTTCGGCCTCGAGCCGCCGGGCCACCTCTTCCTTTGCTTCCGCCACGGTCATGCCGTCGAGAAAACGCGAGTTGATCAGCGTGCCCTCGCCGTCATAGGCGGTGTCGGTGATGGTGAAGGTGGCGGGGTCCTGGCCCGGCGGGCAGACGACGGGCGTGACGCCGAGGCCGTAGGTGTTGACGAAGTCGAGGTCGCGCTGGTCGTGGGCAGGGCAGCCGAAGATGGCGCCGGTGCCGTACTCCATCAGGATGAAGTTCGCGACATAGACCGGCAGCTTCCAGTCCGGGTCGAAGGGGTGGATGGCGCGGATGCCGGTGTCGTAGCCCTTCTTCTCGGCCTTCTCAATGAGTTCTGCCGCCGTGCCGGTGCGCTTGCATTCCTCGATGAAGGCGGCGAGCTCCGGATTCGTTTTTGCGGCCGCCCTGGCCAACGGATGGTCCGGCGCCACGGCCATGAAGCGGGCGCCGAAGAGCGTGTCGGGCCGCGTGGTATAGATCTCGAGTTCGCTCTCGCCGTTCGGCGTCGTGGCCTTGTCGAGCGCGAAGCGCACGAGCAGGCCCTCCGAGCGGCCGATCCAGTTCTTCTGCATCAGCCGCACTTTTTCCGGCCAGCGCTCGAGACGGTCGAGCGAGGCGAGGAGGTCGTCCGCGAAGGCCGTAATCTTGAAGAACCACTGCGTCAGTTCGCGCTGTTCCACGAGCGCGCCGGAGCGCCAGCCGCGCCCGTCGATCACCTGTTCGTTGGCGAGCACCGTCTGGTCAACCGGGTCCCAGTTGACCTTCGCGGTCTTGCGGTCGACGAGGCCAGCCCTGAAGAAGTCCAGGAACATCTTCTGCTGATGCCGGTAATACGAGGGATCGCAGGTGGCGATCTCGCGGCTCCAGTCCAGCGACAGGCCCATGGATTTCAGCTGCGCCCGCATCGTGGCGATGTTGGCATAGGTCCATTCCTTGGGATGGACCTTGTTGGCCATGGCCGCGTTTTCGGCCGGCATGCCGAAGGCGTCCCAGCCCATGGGGTGGAGAACATTGTAGCCCTTGGCGCGCATGAAGCGGGCGACGACGTCACCCATCGTGTAGTTGCGCACGTGGCCCATGTGGATGCGTCCCGACGGATAGGGGAACATCTCAAGGACATAGTACGTGTCGCGCGGGTCGTCGTTGCGCGTACGGAAGATGCCGCGCTCTTCCCAGATGGCCTGCCACTTAGGCTCGGCCTCCTTGGGGTTGTATCGTTCCACCGTCATGGTCTCGGTCAAGTCGGAATGCTCGCGAAAGGGGCGCCGCGGGTGAACGCGGCCGGTCCGGTGAGGCGGCACGACGACGCGGTACGCCACGCCGTGGCGCGACACCCATTGCATCGTTGCTGCCGGGCGGACTAGGACACGAATGCCGTTTGCGGTCAACGCCCGGCACCGCTTTCGTGGTGTCGTGACGCGCTCCGCGGCGGTGGAAGAGGTCATGAGGAGGGCAGGACCGTGGACGACAGGGCGCAGCTTGCTGCCGAGCGGCTGAAGGCCGTCGCGGATTCGATCGCGCGAACGGCACGTGAGGAGGGGCGCGATCCCGCCTCCGTCACGCTCATCGCGGTGTCGAAGACCTTCCCGGTCGAGGCCGTCGAGCCCGTTCTGGCTGCGGGGCACCGCGTCTTCGGCGAAAATCGTGTCCAGGAGGCGAAGGCGAAGTGGCCGGCGCTCCGGGAGCGCTGTCCGGACGTCGAGCTGCACCTTATCGGGCCACTGCAGTCGAACAAGGCCCGCGACGCCGTGACGCTCTTCGACGTGATCCATTCGCTCGACCGGCCGTCGCTGGCCGAGGCGCTGGTGCGCGAGATGGAGCGGACCGGTCGCCGGCCGCGTCTGTTCGTGCAGGTCAACACAGGCGAGGAGCCGCAGAAGGCTGGCGTCGCACCTGCCGAGGCCGACGCCTTCATCGCGCAGTGTCGGGACACGTGGAAGCTGCCCGTCGTCGGGCTCATGTGTATCCCGCCGGTGGACGAGCCGCCGTCGCCGCACTTCGCGTTGCTCGCCAAGATTGCCGCGCGCAACGGGCTCTCATGCCTGTCGATGGGGATGAGCGCCGATTTCGAGCAGGCAGTGATGCTGGGCGCGACCCACGTGCGCGTCGGCAGCGCCATCTTCGGCGCCCGGCACTAGTTTGCTGCTGCCGCCGGCTCATCCGGCGAGCCTGGCTTCCAGCACCTCTGGCAGCCGCGGGTCCGTGAAGTCGGCGATGGCGAGGCTCGCGCCGGCGGCTTCGAGCGCTTCCGCCGACAGCGTCGTCATCAGGCCGACCACGAAAAGGCCAGCCGCGCGGGCTGATCGCACGCCGGAGGCCGAATCCTCGAAGGCGAGGGAGCGGGCCGGGTCGGCACTGAGGAGGTCCAGCCCCATGCGGTAGGGCATCGGGTCGGGTTTGGGCCGCGGCAGTTCGTCGCCGATGACGATCGCCTCGAAACGGCTCCGCAGGCCAATGGCGCCGAGCATCATTTCCGCATTGGCGCGCGGCGCGTTGGTGACAACCGCGCAGCCGATGCCGCGGCTCTCGGCCAGGGCGAGGAAATCGAGAAGGCCGCGCGCGGGCTCCAGCCGGCCCTCGGCCATGGACCGGAAGGCGGCTTCCTTGGCGTCAGCGAGGCGGATGTGCTCGCTCTCAGGCAGGTCCGGGAACATGTCGCGCATGATCGCGGCATTGGCGCGGCCCTGCACCTGTCGGGCGTAGGCCTCGGGCGTAATGCTGCGGCCGAAACTGGCGAGCATGGCGTTGAAGGCCTCGAAATGCAGATGGTCCGTCTCGGTCAGCGTGCCGTCGAGGTCGAAGAGAAGGGCTGGGCGGCTCATCATTTCTGCTTTCGGGAAAGGGGGAAGCGGCGCGGATCGGTGCCGATCACGAGCAGCGTGCCGGGGCCCAGGCGCGGCAAGAGCCGGTCGAGATCGGCCCGCCGCAGGGCGACGCACCCGGCCGTCGGTGCAAAGCCGGGGCGGGCGAGATGCATGAAGATGGCGCTGCCCCGGCCGGGGCGGATCGGCCCGCGGTTGTAGCGTATGTCGATGACGCGGTCATAGACGTCGTCGTCCCGCCACATCCGCTCGTGGCTCGCGGGATAAGGAAGGCGCACCGGCCGGTTGTAGAGCCGATCGCCCGGGGCGTCGCACCAGCCGTCGTCCGGGCGCATCCAGCGCGTCGGAAGGCCGCAGCGCGGTCGCCTGCCCCTGTCGGGGCGCAGGTAGAGGGCACCGAGTGCGAAGCGCCCGAGCGGGGTCGCGCCGTCGCCCTCGCATTTGGCGCGCGTGACACCACCCTTGCCGAGCGCGCAGGGCAGCACGACATGTCCTGCAACGAGAAGCCCGCGCGAAGCGTTGCCGGGACGCGGAAGGACCCGAATGGTGCGGAGGAAGGTTCGTTTCATCACAAGCCGGTGCGTCGACACCGTCTACTTGTTGCCCGGCGCCGATCGCTTAGTCTAGGACTTCCTCGCCCGGCGGCGTGCGTCGCCGGGTCTCCGGCCAGCGCCTGCGCCGGCATCTCCTGCCCAACGATGGAAGGACAATGCCCCACGCCCGCCATCTGCTCATCGTGGACGACGAGGAAGACCTGCGCGAGACGCTGAGCGAGCAGCTTGCGCTCACCGACGAGTTCGCCCTCTCCACAGCCGCATCGGGCGCCGAGGCGCTCGAAGCCATCCGGGAGAACAACATCGATCTCGTCATCATGGACGTCGGCCTGCCGGACATGGATGGCCGCGATGTCGTGAAGCGCATGCGCGAGAGCGGTTTCCGCAGCCCTGTGATCATGCTGACGGGCCACGCCACCGACAACGACACGGTCCTCGGTCTTGATGCCGGTGCCAACGACTATGTGGCCAAACCCTTCCGCTTCGCGGTGCTGCTGGCGCGCATCCGGGCCCAGCTGCGCCAGTACGAGGCGAGCGAGGATGCGGTGTTCACCATTGGGCCCTACACCTTTCGTCCGAGCGCCAAGCTGCTCGTCAACGAGCGCGGCTCCAAGCTCAAGCTGACGGAGAAGGAGACGGCGATCCTGCGCTTTCTCTACCGCGCAGGCCAGAAGGTGGTGTCGCGCGAGGTGCTGCTCGCCGAGGTCTGGGGCTACAACGCCAACGTCACAACGCACACGCTCGAGACGCACATCTACCGCCTTCGGCAGAAGATCGAGCAGGATCCTTCCAACGCCCGCATTCTCGTGACCGAGCAGGGCGGCTACAAACTCATTCCGTGATCTCGGGGAGCGCGCGGCGGCCGACATGGGACTGAACGACGACATTGCGGCGCTCGAGGCGGTGCCCACCTTCGCCGGCATCGAGCGGGAGGCGTTGCGCCTTGTCGCCTTCGCGGCCGAGTCACGCATCCTGAGGGCGGGTGATGTCCTCTTCCGTCGCGGGGAGCCTGCCGATGCGGGCTACCTGGTGCGCTCGGGAGCGATTGCGCTCGATGCCCGCGACGACGGCTCACCGACGGAATACGTGGCCGGCCCCGGCGTCCTCATCGGCGAGCTGGCGCTGTTTGCCGAAACGAAACGCCCCGCGACGGCCATCGCCCGCGAGCCCTCGTCCGTGACAAAGCTGCCGCGCAGCGTCATGCGGCGCGTGCTGGTCGAATTTCCCGACGTCGCGGCCCATCTCAGGGCCCGCTTCGTCGAGCGGCTCAACGCCATGGCGACCGACTTGGCAGCCGTGCGGCGCACCCTTCTGTCCATCGACCGCTAGGAGACCCGCTGTCGCCTCAGCGCGGGGCGGGCCGCCAGCCGGGCGGCGCCAGCTCGAAACCGTCGAAGGTGAATCCCGGCGCCACCGTGCAGCCGACGAGGGTGAAGGCGCCGAGGCTCGTCGCCGTCTGCCACCAGCCCGCCGGCACGACGCATTGTGGCCGCTCGCCCGCCAGGAGGTCGCCGCCAAGACGATGGGTCTCGGTCTGCTGCCCGTCGGGTGAGAGGGTCAGCATCAGCGGTGCGCCCAGATACCAGTGCCAGACTTCCGCCGCATCGACCCGGTGCCAGTGGGACGTGCCGCCGGGGCCCAGCAGATAATAGATCAGCGTCGAGGCGGCGCGGTCTCCGTCCACCGGCCGCGGGTCACGATAGGTCTCGCGAAACCAGCCGCCCTCCGGGTGGGGCTGGAGATCGAGAAGGCGGACGATGTCCTCCGCCGTGAGCTCTTGTTGGTCCACGGGCGGCATCAGAAACGGTCCTTCCAGGCACGCAGGGCGGCGAACACCTCCACGGCCGGCCGGCCGGAAAGGTTGACGGCGGCGGCAAGAGCGGGTTCCCCGGCGCGAAGGAAGGGGTTCGTCGCCTTCTCCTCGCCGAGAAGGGAGGGAATCGTCAGCTCGCCGCGCGCCCGCGCGGCCTCGATGGCGGCCGCACGCCTGGCGAGGGCGACATTGCCGGGGTCGGCGGCGAGCGCAAAACGGGCGTTCGAGAGCGTATACTCGTGGCCGCAGTAGAGGCGGGTATCGTCCGGCAGGGCGGAGAGTTTCCCGAGCGCGCCCCACATGTCTGCTGGCGTGCCCTCGAACAGGCGTCCGCAGCCGAGCGCAAACAGCGTGTCGCCGGCAAAGAGCGCCCGCTCGCCGGCGAACCAGTAGGCGACATGGCCAAGCGTGTGTCCCGGAGTGGCAATGACCTTGCCCCGGAGATCACCCACCGCGACCTCGTCGCCCTCCAAGACGGTCCGGTCGATGCCCGGAATGGCGGCCGCTTCCGCCGCCGGCCCGATGACGGTTGCCCCCGTCTCCCGCTTGAGGCCGGGGATGCCCTCGACATGGTCGTGGTGCTTGTGGGTGACGAGGATGTGCGTCAGGTGCCATCCGGTCTCGGCAAGGGCCCGGCGCACCGCCTGCTCTTCCGGTGCGTCGATTGCCGCGCAGGCACCGGTTGCCGCATCGCGGATCAGCACGCCGATGTTGTCGCTGCGGCAGGGAAAGACGTGGATATCGGCCGGCACGATCGTCCTCCTTGGCTTCCGCCCGTGGGCGGCCCGAATCCCGGCGACCTTACAGCCTCTTTGCGTCGAGGCGAATCACGAGAACCGGCTGGCGTGCGGGAGGCTCATCTTGCAACCGGCCGGCCCGATCCCGATCATCATGGGAGACGAGGAGAGTCCCTTGGCCGTCGATGTGGTCGATCTGAGGCATTTCTACGCGAGCCCGCTCGGAGCGGTCGCCCGCCGTCTCGTGCTGCGCGCCGTCGAGGCGTTGTGGAAGGATCTCTCCGGCCTGCGGCTTCTCGGCATCGGCTACGCGACACCCTATCTCAGTGCGCTCAAGGCTGGCAGCGAACGCGCCCTCGCCTTCATGCCGGCTGCGCAGGGCGTGGTGAACTGGCCGTCGACGGGCCCGTCGGCCTCCGCCCTCGTCGAGCCCACGATGCTGCCCCTGCCAGACGCCTGCATCGACCGCGTGCTCGTCGTCCATGCCCTTGAGACCAGCGAAGCGCCGGACGAGCTGATGAGCGAGGTCTGGCGGGTGCTGAGCCCCGGTGGCCGCGTCCTCCTTGTCGCGCCCAACCGCCGCGGCCTGTGGGCGCGCATGGACACGACGCCCTTCGGCCAGGGCCAGCCCTACAGCCGCTCGCAGCTCAACGGGCTCATGCGCCGCACGCTCTTCTCGCCGGAGAACTGGCTGGAAGCGCTCTACGTGCCACCACTGCAGCGCCAGCTGTTCCTGCGGTCGGCGGTGGCGTGGGAGAGGGCGGGCGCCGGCCTGTCGCTGCCCTTCGCCGGCGTGCACGTCATCGAGGCGGTGAAGCAGCTGCACCGGCCCGTCCCGGTGCGGGCCATGCGGCGTGCGGCGCGTCTGCGTCCCGTGCTGGTTCCGGCCCAGGGGGCGCTGTCGCCGCGGCTCGGGGCTCCGGAAGACGTGTCGCCGACGGCCGCCAGCTCGCCCCCGCCGTGACGCCGGCGCATTCGCGGCCTGCCTCCGCCTTCCGCGCGATGCTGCCTTCCTCCTGACTTCGTCTTGACTTGGCGCCGGCCAGTCGCCAAGGTCCGCCCGCGCCGACCCTGTGGGAGGCCTCCCGTGGCCGGATGCCGCGGACTGGCCCCTTCGAGACGGATAACCCCGGCGCGCCATATCGCATGCGAAGCTATCTGGATTTCGAAAAGCCCGTCGCCGAGCTCGAAGCCAAGGTCGAGGAACTGCGTGCCATGGCCGAAGGCGGCAGCGCCGTTGCCATCGGCGATGAGATCGCGCGCCTCGAGGCCAAGGCACAGAAGGCGCTGGCGGACATCTACGCCAACCTGACGCCGTGGCAGAAGACGCTGGTGGCGCGCCATCCGCAGCGGCCCCACTTCGTCGACTATTGCGCGGCGCTGATCGAGGATTTTACGCCGCTTGCCGGAGACCGCAAGTTCGGCGAGGACGAGGCTATTGTCGGCGGTTTCGGCCGTTTCCGCGGCGAAAGCGTCTGCGTGATCGGCCAGGAGAAGGGCGCCACCACCGAGGCGCGCCTGCGCCACAACTTCGGCATGGCGCGGCCCGAAGGCTACCGCAAGGCGGTGCGGCTGATGGAGATGGCGGACCGTTTCGGCATTCCGGTGATCAGCTTCGTCGATACGGCCGGCGCCTATCCGGGCATCGGCGCGGAAGAGCGCGGCCAGGCAGAGGCCATCGCGCGCTCGACCGAGGCCTGCCTCGCGCTTGGCGTGCCAAATGTCGCTGTCATCATCGGCGAGGGCGGCTCGGGCGGCGCCATCGCGCTCGCCACGGCGAATCGGGTGCTCATGCTCGAGCACGCCATCTATTCGGTGATCTCGCCGGAGGGGGCTGCCTCCATCCTGTGGCGCGACTCCTCGCGTGCCCAGGATGCGGCGACCAACATGAAGATCACGGCACAAGATCTCTTACGCTTTTCGGTCATCGATGGCATTATCCCGGAGCCGCCGGGAGGTGCGCATCGCGATCCGGCGGCAGCCATGAACGCTGCGGGCGATGCGATCGCAGCGGCTTTTCAGGATCTGGCCGGGCTTTCGCCCGACGAGATCCGGTCCTTGCGTGCTGAGAAGTTCCTGGCCATCGGGCGCCAGCTTTAATGATCCGTTAACCGAGCCGGTGCGCGGCGGTGAGCATCGGTAAGGTTCGAGTAACGCTAACGGGTCTAAAGCTCGATGATGCCGATGCGCCATACGCGCGGCATCAGGGAAGCGAGAGGTTGCGTTATGCTCAAGCGGTTGGTGCTGGTCTCGTCGATCGCGTTTGCGGTGGCAGCCTGCGAGGATGACGCCACCTACTCCCGCAGCGTCCGCGCCTCCCAGCCCGTTCCAGCCAAGACGCTGGCACTGATGGAGCAGAAGGACATGCCGCGCTATGCGCCGGTCCTCATCCGCTCCTACAAGAAGGAATCGGAGCTCGAGATCTGGAAGCAGACCAAGTCCGGCAAGTACGCGCTGCTGAAGACCTATCCCATCTGCCGCTGGTCGGGCCAGCTCGGTCCCAAGAAGCGAGAGGGTGACCGGCAGGCGCCAGAGGGCTTCTACGCCATCACGCCGGCCCAGCTCAATCCAAACTCGAACTACTACCTTTCGTTCAACATCGGCTATCCGAACACCTACGACCGCGCCCACGGCCGCACCGGCGCCCACCTGATGGTCCACGGTGCCTGCTCCTCGGCAGGCTGCTATTCGATGACCGACGAGCAGATCGCCGAGGTCTACGCCATCGTGCGGGAGGCCTTTGCCGGCGGGCAGAAGGCCGTGCAGATGCAGGCGATGCCCTTCCGCATGACGCCGGAGAACCTCGCCAAGCATCGGCTGGATCCGAACATCGCCTTCTGGCGCAATCTCAAGGAAGGCTCGGACCATTTCGAGGTGACGAAGCAGGAGCCGCAGGTGGCCGTCTGCGGCAAGCGCTACGTGTTCAACGCGAAACCTGCCAACGGCCAGCGCCTCGATCCGGCCGCGGCCTGCCCGCCACTCGAGGTTGACGAGAACATCGCGGTTGCCGTGGCGCAGAAGCAGCGGGCCGATGAAGCGAAGGTCGCCGAGCTTGTCAGCAACGGCACCAAGGCCATCAAGCTGGTCTACGCGGATGGCGACCAGCACGAGTCCTTCCGTCGCCGGATGGCCGCTGTTGAGGAGAGCAATATCTCCGTTTTCGCCCAGTCGAACCAGCGTGCGCTCGAGGTCAGCCGGCCGGATGCTCTGGCCAGTGGGCCTCGCGTCATAGAGCTCGACGACAATGGCCGCGAAAAGCCGATCACGGAATCGAAGCCCGTCCAGGTCGCGGTGCAGGCCGCCTCGGCCCCTGCGGCTGCGCCGGCTCCGGTCTCGAGCCCGGCTGCCGCTGCGCCCGAGGTGACGAGCGCGACGACGGCCGTGGCCGCCACGCCTTCGCAGCCAGTCGTCGCGTCCGCCGCGAACGGCCGCCCGCTGGTCGACCGCATCCTGTCCTTCGGCGGCCTCTTCGGCTCCAAGGACGAGCCGCAGGCCGACGCCACCGCCATTCCGGCACCGGCCGATGCGCCGCTGCCGCCGCGGCGCCGTGGAGCGGACGCGTCTTCGGCCGCCGGCAAGAAGGATCGCCAGGCTGCCCTGCCGCCGATCATGCGCGGCGCCCAGGCTCCTCTGCCTCCGGGCCTGTCAGCCTATACTGCCCAGACGAACTGACGTTTCCGCTGCTGAGTGAAGAGAAGCGGCCGTCCATGATGGCCGCATTCCTCTTTCGGCCGCGACGGTCGCGCCGCCTGGATCGGCCCCGATCGTGGCGAATCAGCCCGGCAGGCTCACCTCGTCCTTCGGGAAAACGTGGTCGATCACGACCATCGTGACGATCAGGATGGGGACGGCGAGAAACGCCCCGATCGGCCCCCAGATCCATGTCCAGAAGGCCACGGCGATAAAGACGACGAACGGGTTGAGCGTGAGGCGCCTGCCGATGACGCTCGGCGTGACGAACTGGCCCTCGACCGTGGTGAGCGCGAGGAAGACGAGCGGCGGAACGACGGCGGCGCCGAGCGAGTCGAACGAGACCAGACCCACGACGAAGATCACCACCGTCGTGATTGCCGAGCCGATGTAGGGCACGAAGTTCAGGATGAAGGCGAGCAGGCCCCACAGGGCGGGGCTGGGCATGCCTATGAGCCACATGGCGATTCCCGTCGCGATGCCGAGGCCGGCATTGATCATCGTGACGGTGCCGAGGTAACGGCCCAGCGCGCGCTCGATGTCCGTAACGATCTGCAGCGCCATGAGGCGCGCCTCGCGCGTCATGAAGCCCACGACGAGCTTGCGCTTCATCTGCGCGCGCCCGGCGAGGAAGAAGACGAGCGTGCCGGCAAAGAGCAGGAACTGGGCGACGGCGGGCGTCGCCGCCGAGAGCGCCGTCTCCAGAAGGGACGATCCGCTCACCTGCACGTCGATCGCTCCGCCTTGTCCGACATCGGACAGGCCGCGCTCGATGCGCCGCAGGAAGCCCATGGGCTCACGCAGGGACCGGAAGCGCTCCTCGAGGATGCTGCCGAGCTCCGGCGCACGTTCCACCCACATGTTGACCTGGTCCGAGAAGGACAGGGTCAGGAGGTAGAGCGCAGCAACGAAGATCGACACGAGCCCGATGGCGCCAAGGAAGGGCGGGACGCCCCGCCGCGCCATTTGCTCCACGAGGGGGCCAACGATGCTGCCGACGATGATTGCGGCACAGACGGGCGCCGTGACGGCCCGAGTCACCATCAGCACGGCGCCGAAGGTCATGATGAAGATCCCGATCACGGCGAGCCGCGTGATCGTCTTCCAGAACATTTCCTCGTCGATGGGCGCCGTCTTGACCGGATCGGGAGGCGGCGCATCCCGACGCTGGGCGGAAGCCGGCCAGCGCAGCCGACGCCTATAGTTGCGCAGATCCATGACGACCGCCGGTTTCCGCCCGCACCCCATCGCGCGATGGCTGTGCGAGGCAACGTGCCGGCGGTCGTATTGTTCCCCCCGCTTCGCGACGGGCCGGCGGCGGCGTCAGACGAATGAGCCGTGGCAGTGCTTGTACTTCTTGCCGGAGCCGCAGGGGCACGGATCGTTGCGGCCGACCTTGCCCCAGGTCGAGGGATCGTTCGGATCGCGCGCCGGCCGCGTGCCCGCTTCGGCGGGCGCCGAGGCAAGCGCCAGCGCCAGTTCGTCCTCGCCGGTGAGCGGGTCGATGTGATGTGCCTCCATAGGCGGCAGCTCGGCTTCCGGCGGCGGCTGGAACAGGACTTCGACGCGCATCAGCTGCGCCGTCACGTGTTCGCGCAGGTGGTCAAGGAGGCTGTCGAAGAGCTGGAACGCCTCGGCCTTGTACTCGTTAAGCGGGTCACGCTGGGCGAGGCCGCGCCAGCCGATGACCTGCCTCAGGTGGTCGAGGGTGACGAGATGTTCGCGCCAGAGGTGGTCCAGCGTCTGCAGCAGCACCTGCTTCTCGACATAGGTCATCACCTCGGGCGTGTTCTTCTCGACGCGGGCGGCATAGGCCTCGTTCGCCGCCTTCTGCAGGCGCTCCCGCATCTCCTCGTCGGCGATGCCCTCTTCCTTCGCCCAGTCGGCGACGGGAACGTCGAGGTTGAGGATCCGCCTGACGCTCTCCTCGAGCCCCGCGACGTCCCACTGCTCGGGATAGGCTCCCTCGGGGATGTGTCGCGCGACGATGTCGTCGATGACGGTCTGGCGCATGTCGTCGATGGTGTCACGCACAGACTGGGCAGCCATGAACTCCCGGCGCTGCTCGAAGACGACCTTGCGCTGGTCGTTCATGACGTTGTCGTACTTCAGGATGTTCTTGCGGATGTCGTAGTTGCGCGCCTCGACCTTGGCCTGCGCCTTCTCAATGGCCTTGTTGATCCAGGGATGGATGATGGCTTCGTCTTCTTTCAACCCGAGGCGCTGGAGCATGCTGTCCATGCGGTCGGAGCCGAAGATGCGCATCAGGTCGTCCTGAAGCGACAGGAAGAACTTGGAGCGGCCGGGGTCGCCCTGGCGGCCCGAGCGGCCGCGCAGCTGGTTGTCGATACGCCGGCTCTCGTGCCGCTCCGTACCGAGCACATAGAGGCCACCCGCCTCAAGCGCCCGCTGCTTGAACTGGGCGACCTCGATGCGGATCGCCTCCTCCTTCGCACGCCGCTCCTCGCCGTCCGGCATGTCGCCGAGCTCGTGGGCGATGCGCATCTCGGCGTTGCCGCCGAGTTGGATGTCGGTGCCGCGGCCGGCCATGTTGGTGGCGATCGTGATGGCGCCAGGCACGCCGGCCTGCGCCACGATGAAGGCCTCCTGCTCGTGGAAACGGGCGTTGAGCACGGCGAAATGCTTGGAGGGCTGGCCAGAGCGGGCCGCCTCGAAGAGCGGCTTCAGCGCGTCCTCGCGCGTGAAGTCGATCTGCTTGAAGCCGTGACGGATCAGGAGTTGCGCCAGGAGCTCCGACTTCTCGATGGACGTCGTGCCGACCAGGATAGGCTGGCCCTTGGCGGTGGCAGCCTCGATCTCGCGGACGATCGCCTTGTACTTCTCCTCCGCCGTCCGGTAGACCTCGTCGTCCTCGTCGATGCGCTGCACGGGCAGGTTGGTCGGGATCTCGACCACGTCCAGCCGGTAGATGTCGGCGAACTCGTCCGCCTCGGTGGCGGCCGTGCCGGTCATGCCCGCCAGCTTCTCGTAGAGGCGGAAGTAGTTCTGGAACGTGATGGAGGCGAGCGTCTGGTTCTCGGGCTGGATCGGCACGCGCTCCTTGGCCTCGAGCGCCTGGTGCAGGCCTTCCGAATAGCGACGCCCGGGCATCATGCGGCCGGTGAACTCGTCGATGATGACAACCTCGCCGTTGCGGACGATGTAGTCCCTGTCTCGCTGGAAGAGCGTGTGGGCGCGCAACGCCTGGTTGACGTGGTGCACGATGGTGGCGTTGTTCGCCTCGTATAGCGAGCCTTCCTTGAGGATGCCCGCCTCCTGGAGGAGCTGCTCGATGTGCTCGTTGCCCTTCTCCGTGAGGGAGACGGCGCGCTGCTTCTCGTCGACCTCGTAGTCTTCCTTGGTGAGCTTGGGAATCACCGCGTCGATGGCGTTGTAGAGCTCGGAGCGGTCGTCGAGGGGCCCGGAGATGATGAGCGGCGTGCGCGCCTCGTCGATCAGGATCGAGTCCACCTCGTCGACGATGGCGAAGTGGTGCCCGCGTTGGACCATCTGTGCGAAGTCGTACTTCATGTTGTCGCGCAGATAGTCGAAGCCGAACTCGTTGTTGGTGCCGTAGGTGATGTCGCAGGCATAGGCTGCCTTGCGCTGCTCGTCGTCGAGCCCATGCACGATGATGCCGACGCTGAGGCCGAGGAAGCGGTAGACGCGGCCCATCCATTCGGCGTCGCGGCGGGCGAGGTAGTCGTTGACGGTGACGACGTGCACGCCCTTTCCGGCGAGCGCATTGAGATAGGTCGGCAGGGTGGCGACGAGCGTCTTGCCCTCGCCCGTGCGCATCTCGGCAATGCCGCCCTCGTGCAGGACCATGCCGCCGATGAGCTGGACATCGAAGTGGCGCTGGCCGAGCACGCGCTTGGCCGCCTCGCGCACCGTGGCGAAGGCAGGCACCAGCAGGTCATCGAGGCTGCGTCCCTCGGCGAGCTGACGCTTGAATTCCTCGGTGCGGGCGCGCAGCGCCTCGTCGCTCAGCGCCGCAAGCTCCGGCTCAAGGGCATTGATGGCCGCCACCTTCGGCTTGTACGTCTTGAGGCGGCGATCGTTGGCCGAGCCGAAGATTTTTTTTGCGAGAGCGCCGAACATCGATGGCCTTTCCGGACGAAAACAGTCTTGCGGTACGAACGAGCGCACGTGCGGCGCCGAGGAGCCGCGGCTATGGTGGAACTCCTGTCGCCGCGCGACAATTACCCGGCGTGAGCGCGCCGGTCCAGCATAACTCTGAAGGTTGCGCGTTGCTGGTCCGCCGGGGCGTCGTCGGGCGGCCGGGATCCCTTGCGCCACATGGGATCGGGGCGGGGGAATGTCAACGCTTTCAACAATGGGCGAGAGCTGTCGCGGACGATTTGTCCCTTGCCAAGCGCTTGCGCTTCAGCCACTCATGCCACCGTGATGCCGGCCGGCCCTGCGCGAGCGGCCCCGCCGGTCCATGTTCCATGCGGCTCGCGCCGGACCGATCCATGAAACGATTTCGCCCGCATGCCCTCGTCCTGCTGACCGGAGCCGCGTTCCTCGCGGGTGCGGCGGCCGTGGCCCAGACCTCGGCGCCCGCGCAGCCGGCGCCCGCGCAGAGCCAGGCGGCGGATGAGACGAAGGTGCTCGCTCGCGTCGATGGCGAGCCCATCACTGCCCTCGATCTCGAGATCGCGGCGCAGGATCTCGGCGACCGGCTGCCCGCGATGGCCGAGGCCCAGCGGCGGGACTATCTGATCGGCTACGTCATCGACCTGAAGCTCGGCGCCAAAGCGGCCCGGGCCGCCAAGGTCGATGCCGCGCCGGATTTCGAGCGTCGCGTTGCCTATTATCGCGACAAGGTGCTGCTCGACGAATATCTGCAGAAGGAAGTCGAGAAGGCGGTGACGCCCGAGGCCGCCCGCGCGCTCTACGACGAGACGGTGAAGAACCTGAAGCCGGAAGACGAGGTGCGCGCCCGGCACATCCTCCTCGAGAACGAGGAGGATGCGAAGAAGGTGGTCGCGCGGCTCGAGGCGGGGGAGGATTTCGCCAAGGTCGCCGGCGAGGTGTCGAAGGATCCTGGCTCGGCCAAGGAGGGGGGCGACCTCGGCTACTTCACGAAGGACCGGATGGTGAAGGAGTTCGCCGACGCCGCCTTCGCGCTCGAGCCCGGCAAGGTCTCCGCTCCCGTCAAGTCGCAGTTCGGCTGGCACGTCATCAAGGTCGAGGACCGGCGTGTGAAGCCGCTGCCGACCTTCGAGGAGGTGAAGGAGCAGGTCGAGGCCTATCTCGCCCGCAAGGCGCAGCAGGATCTCATCCTCGGCCTGCGCAAGGACGCCAAGATCGAGCGACTCGACAAGGCCGACAGCGCCAAGCCCGGCGAGAAGCCGGCCGAGCCGAAGAAGAACTGAGCAGATAGGGCCTGTCTTCCTCGCGGACCGGCCGTTGGTCCGCGAGGTCTTCCCCACCACCGCCCGCGCCGGCCCTGCACGAGGGCATCCCGAGGCATCCGATGTCCACCACCGTCTCCCCGCTTGCTCCCAAGATCGTGCCCGACATGCCCGCCATCGAGGGCGTGCGCTTCGCGACCGCCGCGGCCGGCATCCGCTACAAGAACCGCACCGACGTCCTGATGGCGGTGTTCGACGAGGGCACGACGGTGGCGGGCGTCTTCACGCGTTCCAAGTGCCCTTCGGCCGCGGTCGACTGGTGCCGGGAGCACCTTGCTTCCGGCACGGCACGGGCGCTCGTCGTCAACTCGGGCAACGCCAATGCCTTCACCGGCACGAAGGGCCGCGAGGCGGTGGCCCTGACGGCGAAGATCGCCGCCGCCGCTGCCGGCTGCCGGCCTGAGGACGTGTTCCTCGCCTCCACCGGCGTCATCGGCGAGCCGCTCGATGCGACGAAGTTTGAGGGCGTACTGGAAGACTGTGTGAGGCGCGCCGGGGGCGGGCCGTGGATCGAAGCCGCGCGTGCCATCATGACAACCGACACCTTTCCCAAGGTGGCGACGCGCACGGTCAATCTCGGCGGCGTGCCCGTGACCATCAACGGCATCGCCAAGGGTGCCGGGATGATCGCGCCCGACATGGCGACCATGCTCTCCTTCGTCGTCACCGACGCGCCCATTGCCGCGCCGGTCCTGCAGCGGCTCCTGGCGCGCGGCGTCGAGACCACCTTCAATGCGGTGACCGTAGACGGCGACACCTCGACCTCCGACACGCTGATGCTGTTTGCCACCGGTGCGGCGGCCAGGCGTGGCGCCCCGCGCATCGAGGAGGCGGGCGACCGCCGGCTCGCCGCCTTCCGCAAGGCGCTCGGTGAACTCCTGCTCGATCTTGCCCAGCAGGTGGCCCGTGACGGCGAGGGAGCGCGCAAGTTCATCACCGTCACCGTCGAGGGAGCGGTCAGCGCTGCCTCGGCCAAGCGCATCGCCTTCTCCATCGCCAACTCGCCGCTGGTGAAGACGGCCGTAGCCGGCGAGGACGCCAACTGGGGCCGCGTCGTCATGGCCGTCGGCAAGGCGGGCGAGCCAGCCGAGCGCGACAGGCTCACCATCTACTTCGGCGACATCCGCGTGGCGCACCAGGGTGAGCGCGACCCGTCCTACGACGAGGCGCTCACCACTGCCTACATGCGAGGCGACGAGATCCTGATCCGCGTCGATCTCGGTCTCGGACGCGGCAAGGCCACGGTGTGGACCTGCGACCTGACGAAGGAATACGTCGCCATCAACGGCGATTACCGCTCCTGAGGCACCGTCGATGAAGCTCGTCCTCGTCGCCGCCTGCGCCCTCCTCGACGTGGACGGGCGTGTGCTCATCGCCCAGCGGCCCGAGGGCAAGCAGCTCGCCGGGCTGTGGGAGTTCCCTGGCGGCAAGGTGGAGCCCGGCGAGCGGCCGGAGGAAACGCTGATCCGCGAGCTTCACGAGGAGCTCGGCATCACGGTGGCCGAGCCCTGCCTTGCGCCCTTGACCTTCGCGAGCCACGCCTACGAGACTTTCCATCTCCTGATGCCGCTCTATGTCTGCCGGCGCTGGGAGGGGCAGGTCATGCCGCGCGAGGGACAGGCGCTCAAGTGGGTGATGCCGAACCGCCTGCGCGACTATCCCATGCCGCCGGCAGATGAGCCGTTGATCCCGCATTTGACGGCGCTGATGTGAGCTTCGGCCGCAGGCAGCGTGACCGGCACGGTTCATTTGCCGGCGCAGGCCAGGTGCAGAAAGGCTCCGGCTTCGATTCTGGGCTGCGATGATTAGCCGGCGTCATTTCTGGCATCGACGACGAGTGGCAGCAGGGCCGTCCGGATCTTTTCCAAGATATCCACAGGCCTCTGGCTGTCGCGCGCGACAAGAACGTGCACGTAGTGGCCGGCCGCCAGCGCCTCGTTCTCGCCGGTGCGGAACACGGCGACGTCATAGGTGACGGAGGAGCGGCCGAGACGGGAGATGGCGAGCCCGACCTCGAGCGCGTCGGGATAGGCGGCGCTGGCGAAATAGGTGAGGCCGGTCTCCGCGACGAGGAAGATGTGCGGGCTCCTCGCGATGTCGATGAGGCCATTGTCGATGAGGAAGCGGTTCACCGCCGTGTCCACATAGGCGTAGTAGGTGACGTTGTTGACATGGCCGTAGGCGTCGTTGTCATGCCAGCGCGTTTCGATGCGGTGAAAGTGACGATAGGCGGTCCGGCTCGGCCGCGTCCGCCGCGCCGTGGCCGGGACGGGGGGCGTCGGATGATGGTTCACCAGGCAGCCTCGTAGATGCTGAGGGCGTCGGCCTCGCTCAGGGGCCGGGGGTTGTTGACGAGCAGGCGGGTCTGCTTCATGGCGTCGCGCGCGAGGCGGGGCAGGTCCTCACGCGGTATGCCGACGTCGCGCAGGCGCCGGGCGAGGCCGATCTCCTCGCACAGGTGCTCCAGGGCCTCTGCGAAGGCCTCCGCTCGCCGTGCCGCCGGCACTTCGGCGAGCCAGGGGAAGGCGCAGGGAGCGATCTCGGCATAGGCGGGGCCGCAGGCCTCGGCGTTGAAGCGCAGCACGTGCGGCAGCACGAGGGCGTTCGAGAGGCCGTGCGGCACGTGATAGTGGCCGCCCACCGGATAGGCGAGGGCGTGGACGGCTGCCACGGGCGAGTTGGCGAAGGCCTGGCCGGCGAACATGGCGCCGAGCAGCATGTTGGCGCGTGCCTCCCCGTGCGTGCCGTCGCGCACGGCCGAACGGATGTCGCCGCCGAGGAGCTTCAGCGCTTCTCTAGCGAGCAGGCGGGAGACGGGATTGTTGTTGGCGCTCGTCGAGGTATAGGCCTCGATGGCGTGCACCATGGCGTCGATCCCCGTCGCCGCGGTCACGTGATGCGGCAGCGCATAGGTGAGCTCCGGGTCGAGCAGTGCGATGTCCGGCAGCAGGACGGGCGACACGACGCCCTTCTTCTCGGCTTCGCCCGTGGTGACGATGGAGATCGGCGTCACCTCCGAGCCGGTACCCGCCGTCGTCGGCACCAGCACGAGCGGCAGGCGCGGCCCCTTCGCCTGGCCGACGCCGTAGACGGAGGAGAGCTCTTCCCCGCTGCGGGCAAGCAGCGCCACGAGCTTGGCGACGTCCATGGACGAGCCACCGCCGAAGCCGATGACACCATCCGCCTGCGCGGCGCGGGCCTCGCCCGCGGCGGCGAGCACCACGGCCTCTGGCGGGTCGGCCGTCACGCCGTCGAAGACGGTGACCGCGACGCCCGCCGCGGCAAGGGATGCGAGCGCGCCCTCATGCAGCTTCGCGTCGACGATGCCGCGGTCGGTGACGAGGATGACGCGTTTGCCCAGATGGCTGAGGGCGATGTTGCCGATCTGGGCGATGCTGCCGGCGCCGAAGACGATCGTTTTCGCCGTGCTGAAGGTGAAGGAATGCATCGCCTCCTCCCGTCCCGAGCCGGAACCTGCTCCAAAGCCGGTTCCCGGGCATGAGACGTGAGTGGCTGGCCGTTGGCAAGACCCATGGGCGGTTTTACCGCCGTGCGTTCATGCGCCCTCGTCCTTTCTGTCCGGCGCAAATCCCTTCAGCGCGTCGGCGAGGCGCATCTTCGCCGAGCCCGGTCGCAGAGGCTTCCGCTGGCTTTCATGCGGTGCCCAGCCGGACAGCCAGACGATGTCGAAGGTCGCCGGAATGCGCCCGTCCGCCATGGCGAAGCGCTCCGCATAGATGGCGGCGGCGCGTATCAGGGTTGCCCGGCGCAGCGGTGTGCGGCGACGCTCGACGAGGGTGTTGGTGAGGCCCATTGCCCTCAGGTCGCGCATGAGTGCGAAGGCGTTGTCGTAGCGCACGGTCAGCGTATCGACGTCCGTGACCGGCAGGGCGAGGCCGGCGCGCTGCAGCAGGCCTCCGAGGTCGCGCAGGTCCGCGAAGGGTGCGACGCGCGGGCTGACGCCCCCTTCGACTTCCGCCTCGGCGGCCGCGAAGGCGGTGCGCAGCTCGTTCAGCGTGCTGCCGCCGAAGAGGCAGCCGACGAACAGTCCGTCGTCGACGAGGCAGCGGCGGATCTGCGCAAGCGAGCCCGGCAGGTCGTTGACTCCCTGCAGAGCCAGCAGCGACACCACGAGGTCAAAGCTCTTCGGCGCGAAGGGAATGAGTTCCTCGTCCGCAACCACCGTCGCCCCGGCCGCGGTGGGGAGGAGCGGGCGGACCGGAGCTGCATGCAGGACGTGCCCGACCTGCCCGCTCGCCAGGAGTGCGGCGGCCGCACCGCCATGCGGCGTGCCGAGGTCGAGGGCCCGCGGAAAGCTGCGCTTGACGGCCGCAATCCGTTCGGCAAGCTCGTCGCAGACCCGCGTCAGGAGGAAGTCGGCATAACCGAGACGCCCGGCGCGCGTCAGGCGCAGGCGCTGCTGACGACGGTCGAAGATCTGGGGGGCATTTGTCATGGCGCGTGATCCGTTGCGGCCTTATGGGCCGTCGCGCGGGCAAGGTCAAAGCATTCCGGCCCGGCACCGATGAACCTTGTTGCCGAAGCGTCTCTCGCTTCCCGCCTCCATCGCTCCGTCCGGCGGGCGGGGACGAAGCTGGCCGATCTTCTCTATCCGCCTCGCTGCGTCGCCTGCGGCGCGGCCACTGCCGAGGCTCATGCGCTCTGTCCGCGCTGCTGGAGCGGGATCGCCTTCATCGAGCGACCGTTCTGCGAGCGGCTCGGCACGCCTTTCGCCGTGGATATCGGCGGGCTGCTCCTGTCGCCGGCGGCCATCGCCGAGCCGCCGGTCTTCGGCCGGGCGCGGGCGGTTGCCCGTTTCGACGGCGCCGTGCGGGAGATGGTGCACCGGCTGAAATACGGCGATCGCATGGATCTTGCCGAGGCCATGGGACGCATGATGGTGCGTGCGGGCGGCGAGATCCTGGCCGGGGCGGACGTGCTGGTGCCGGTGCCGCTGCACCGCATGCGGCTTTTCATGCGCCGGTTCAACCAGGCTGCGGCGCTTGCCCGTGTTATCTCCCGCCTCACCGGCGTGCCCTGGGAGGCGGAGGTGCTGCGCCGCGTCAGGCGCACGCGGCCCCAGACGGGTCTCACGCGGCTCCAGCGGGCCGGCAACCTGCAGGGTGCCTTCGCCGTGCCGGCCGACAGGCGCGCGCATGTGGAGGGCCGTACAGTCGTCCTCGTCGACGACGTGCTGACCACCGGCGCGACCGCCAATGCTGCCAGCCGTGCGCTGCTGCGCGCCGGCGCACAGCAAGTGGACGTCCTCGCCTTCGCGCGAGTTGTCGTCGGCGGGGATTGACGCCTATATGACAGCAAGGGCGCCGTGAGCCGGCGCCACAAGACAAGGCAGGAGAAGGATGGCCTCCGTCGTCATCTATACCAAGTCCTGGTGCCCCTACTGCAGCGCTGCCAAGGATCTGCTGCAGCGCAAGGGTGTCGCGTTCCAGGAAATCGAGATCACCGGCCGCAGCGACCTGCGCGACGAGATGATCGAGCGGGCGGCCGGACGCACCACCGTGCCGCAGATCTTCATCGGCGAGCGGCATGTCGGCGGCTGCGACGATCTCTATGCGCTCGATTCCCGCGGCGAGCTCGACGCGTTGCTCGCGGCTTGAGGCTCCGGGCGCCGGAGTGACCGAGAGATGATCCGCTACGATCTCGTCTGCGACAAGAACCATACATTCGACAGCTGGTTCACCGACAGCGCGGCCTACGAGAAGCTTTCGGCCGGCGGGCTCGTCACCTGTCCCCACTGCGGCTCCGCCCGGGTCTCGAAGGCCATCATGGCCCCGGCCGTGAAACGGACGGACAGGGACCAGCCGGCGCTTCCGTCCGCGCCGGCGGGCGCGCCCGCCGAGTCCGGTCCTGTAGCCCTCCTCTCCGAAAAGGATCGGCAGATACGCGCTTTCCTGCGCGCCGTGCGCCGTCATGTCCTGGAGAACGCCGAGAATGTGGGCGACCGCTTCCCCGAGGAGGCCCGGCGCATGCATGCGGGCGAGACGGAGGAGCGCGCCATTTACGGCGGCGCTTCGCTCGAGGAGGTGCGTGCCCTGCACGAGGAGGGCATCGAGGTTCTGCCGCTGCCGCGCCTGCCGGAAGAGGGCAACTGAACCCCTGCGAGCGGCTTTGACGCCGGTGTCCGCTGGCATCAATCTGGGCGGCGACGACAATGGAGCTTCCAGCCATGGCTGATCCTGCCTTCCGCTCCGTGCGCGGCCGCGTGCTCACCTTTCTTGCGCCGCCGCAAGGGGCGGGGGACGAGGCGAGCTATCGCTATTTCGTCGACGGCCTCGTGGTGGTGCGGGACGGCCGCATCGCAGCGGTCGGCGAGGCGGCCCCGCTGCTCGCGACCCTGCCGCCCGGCACGCCAGTCGATCACTACCCCGATGCGCTCATCCTGCCGGGATTCATCGATCCGCACATCCATTTCCCGCAGACACAGGTCATCGCTTCCTATGGGACGCAGCTGCTCGAATGGCTCGAGAAATATACTTTTGTCGAGGAGCAGCGCTTCGCCGATCCAGCCCACGCGGCCGAGCAGGCGGTATTCTTCTTCGACGAGCTTGCCCGCAATGGGACGACGACGGCGCTCGCCTTCTGCTCGGTCCATCCCGTCTCGGTCGACGCCTATTTCGCGGAGGCCGAGCGCCGCGGCATGGGCATGCTCGGCGGCAAGGTGATGATGGACCGAAACGCGCCGCCGGCCCTCACGGATACGGCGCAGCGCGGCTATGACGAGACGAAGGCGCTGATCGTCCGCTGGCACGGGCGTGGGCGCCAGCGCGTCGCCATCACGCCACGCTTCGCCATCACCTCGACGGCCGGGCAGCTCGCGGCTGCAGGGGCGCTCAGGCGGGAGCATCCAGACCTTCTCGTGCAGACGCACCTGTCGGAGAACTGCGCCGAGATCGAGACGGTGCGCCGGCTCTTTCCCGAGGCGGACGGCTATCTCGACGTCTACGACCGGTTCGGCCTCACCGGCGAGCGCAGCCTCTTCGGCCATTGCATCCACCTCACCGAGGCCGAGCGCCGCCGCATGGCAGAGACGGGTTCGGTCGCCGTCTTCTGTCCCACGTCCAACCTTTTTATCGGCAGCGGTCTCTTCGACATGAGGAAGGCCGTCAGCGAGACGCCGGCCATGCGCGTCGCGGTGGCGACGGATGTCGGCGGCGGCACGAGCTTCTCGATGCTGCGCACCCTCGCGGAGGGCTACAAGGTGCAGCAGCTTCTCGGCTACAACTGGAGCGCGCTTGAGGCCTTCTACCTCGCCACCGCTGGCAATGCCGCGGCCCTCGGCCTTGCGGGCGAGATCGGCACGCTGGAGCCCGGTGCCTTCGCCGACCTCGTCGTGCTTGATGCGCGGGCAACGCCGGTCATGGCCAACCGCATGGCGCGGATCGACGGCGACCTCGAGGCGGAGCTGTTCGTGCTCATGACGCTCGGCGACGACCGGGCCGTGCGCGCCACCTATGCCGCCGGCCGGCTCGTTCATGCCAGGAGCTGAGCGCCCGTCCGGTCACACCTTGCGTGTCGCGAGCTGCGCGACGGCTTCGGCCGTCTCGGCCGCGAGCCGCGCCATGAGTTCCGCCGCACTTTGGCGGCGTGCGAGGCGCACGCCCTGCCCGGCCCAGAGCGACAGGTAATCGGCCCGCCCGGCCCTGGCGGCGGCGGTGCGGATCGGCCGTGTCAGGGCGTTCTGCAGCGGGAAGGGGAGAATGGCGCCCCCGGCCTCCACCGCCGTCATGAAGCGGTTGGCGATGCCACGCGCCGGCCGGCCGGAGAAGGCGCGTGTCACCTGCGTCTCGTCTTCCCTCGCCGCCAGCAGGGCCGCGCGGTAAGCTTCAGGAATCCCGGCCTCGGCACAGGCGAGGAAGGCGGTCCCCATCTGAACCGCGCTGGCGCCGAGCGCGAGCGCTGCCGCGATGCCGCGCCCGTCCATGATGCCGCCGGAGGCGACGACGGGAATCGAAACGGCGTCCACCACCTGCGGCACCAGTGCCATTGTGCCGATCATGGCGCGCTCGAAGGGCACGGCGAAGGTGCCGCGATGGCCGCCGGCCTCGCTGCCCTGGGCCACGACCAGATCGGCGCCGGCCGCTTCCACGGCCTTTGCTTCCTCCACGGTCGTCGCCGTCGCAGCGAACAGCATGCCCTTCGCCTTGACGGCCGCCACGACGTCCGGCCCCGGCAGGCCGAAGGTAACGCTGAAGAGGCTGGCGCCGCTCTCCAGCACCGCCTCCACCTGCGCGGCGAAAGTATCGGCCGGCGCTGCCGGCATCTGCGGTCGGGGCAGGGCCAGCTCCTCGCAGAAGGGTGCGACGGCATCGAGCGCGGCGTTGGCATCGGCTGGAGGCTCCGGTGCCGGCAGGGGGGCGAAGAGGTTGATGCCGAAGGGGCGGGCCGTTGTGGCCCGCACGGCGGCAGCCGCCTCCCGAATCTGCTGCGGCGACAGATAGGCGGCGCCGATGACGCCGAGGCCGCCGGCCTCGCTTACGGCCGCGACGAGGGCAGGCGTATCGCTGCCGGCCATGGGGGCCTGGATGACGGGATGGACGAGGTCGAGGCGCTGCATGGGGTCAGTCCGCTCGTTCAGGGCGGACGAACGATAGCGCCGGACGAACCATCAGGAAAAATGGTTTTCGATGATGACAATCATCTCTTATGGAGATGGCAGGCCCGCATCACTGGCGCGTCACCTGGACTCGGCGCGGGCCGGCTCTTCCGTCGGGGTGGGAGCGTCGAGGGTCGCCCAGCCATTCGTCGTGCCGGTGGGCGGCAGGTTCGCGCGCTCGCGCTTGTCGCGCAGGATGTGGGCCTTGGAGATCATGAAAGCCGTCACCGGTGCCGTCAGGAAGATGAAAAGCGTGATGAGCAGCTCGTGGAGGGAGAGGCTGCCGCGCACGGCCACCGCAAAGATCATCGACGCGATGAGGATGGAGCCGATGCCCAGGGTGGTCGACTTGGTCGGGCCGTGCAGGCGGCGCATCATGTCCGGCAGCTTGGCGAGCGCGAAGGACCCGACCAGCAGGAAGAACGCCCCGACGAGGATGAGGGCGGCGATGAGGAATTCAGCGACGATGGCCATCGGTCCGTCCGGTGCGGGGTTTCATTCGATCACGTTGCCGCGCAGCAGGTACTTGCAGAATGACACCGTTGTGAGGAAGCCGACCATGGCAAAGAGCAGGGCGGCCTCGAAATAGACCGGCGCCTCGAAGAACATGGCGACGACGACGATGAGCGCGATGGCGTTCACCGTCATGGTATCGAGGGCAAGGATACGGTCGAGCACATCCGGTCCCGCGACGAGGCGGTAGACGTTGAACAGCAGCGACAGGCCGATGACTCCGATCGCGATCTGGCAGGCGAGCGTGATCATCCGAAGATCCTCTTCAGCCGAGCCTCGTAGCGGGTCTTGATCTGCGCGACGTCCGCGGCTGGATCGTCGCTGTTGAGGCAGTGAACGAGCAGCGCCCGCCCGTCGGCGGACAGGTCGCAGCTCACCGTGCCTGGCGTCATGGTGATGGTGCCGGCAAGAGCCGTGATGGCCTCGGGCGAGGTGATGTCGAGCGGCACGGTGACGAAGGTCGACTTTAGGCTGTCCCCGCGGCGGAAGAGGACGAGGCGCGCCACCATCACGTTCGAGACGATGATGTCCCACAGCACCACGAGGCCGTATTCGACGATGGCGAGCGGCGCCCTGATCCTGGGCCGATCGGGCCAGTAGGCGCTGGTGAGGAGGGGGATGAGAATGCCGAGGGCAAGGCCGAGCACGATATGGCCGGCCGATACGTCGTTCGCCAGCAGCAACCAGACGAAGGTGATAAACAGCGTCAGGATGGGGTGGGGGACGATCTTGCGCATGGCTCACAGTCCCGTCACGCTGGCCGTCTTGATGGTGCCGATCACGGCTTCGACGTACCCGCGCGTGTCGAGCGCCTGGTGCGCCGTTTCGCCGAGGGCGCGGGAGACGGGCGCCGCGAGGACCGACAGCAGGACCGTCGCGCCGATGAGCGTGGCGGCGGCCAGCGTCGGCACCGCGCGGCGCCGGACGTCCTCCTGCGCGGCCGGCGCCGGCTGGGCGGCGCTCTTCCAGAAGAGGACGCTGCCCGCCCGTGAGAAGCCGACGAGCATGAGGAAGCTCGAGCCGAGCACGACGGTCCAGATGGCGGCGGCGTGCGGAGTCGTCATCGTGGCGTCGAGGAGGAGCAGTTTGCCGAGGAAGCCCGACAGGGGCGGCAGGCCGACCGTGGCGATGGCGGCGAGGAAGAACAGGGCGCCGTAGACGTAGTCGCGCGGGAAGGGGGCAGCGGCGCTCAGCGTGTCGCGCGCCTTGCCGCGCCGGATGGCGATCAGATCCACCAGCAGGAAGAGCGCGGCCCCGGCCACGGTGCTGTGCACCAGATAGTAGAGCGCCGCGGTGACGCCCACTTCGTCGAACAGGCCGATGGCGATGAGCAGCGTTCCCATCGAGGCGACGGCGGCGAAGCAGGCGAGGTCGAGCAGCCTGCGGCTCGCGAGGACGCCGATGGCGCCAATGGCGAGGGTGACCATGGCGGCCGGGATGACCCACGGCTCCGCGACGAGGGCCAGCGGGCCGGCGTCCGGGCCGAAGACGAGGCCGTACATGCGCAGGATGCAGTAGGCGCCGACCTTGGTCATGATGGCAAAGAGCGCGGCGACCGGCGCCGAGGCGGCGGCATAGGTGGTGGGCAGCCACCAGTGCAGCGGCACCATGGCGGCCTTCAGTGCGAAGACCATGAAGAGAAGGAGCGCGCCGGTGCGCAGGAGGGCGACGTCACCCGTCGCGACCTGAGAGGCCTTCACCGCGAGGTCTGCCATGTTGAGCGTGCCGGTGACGGCGTAGATGATGCCGACGGCGATGAGGAACAGCGTCGAGCCGATGAGGTTGATGGTGACGTACTGGAAGCCTGCCTTGAGCCGGCGTGGCCCGCCCCCGTGCAGCATGAGGCCGTAGGAGGCGATCAGCATCACCTCGAAGAACACGAAGAGATTGAAGAAATCGCCGGTCAGAAAGGCGCCGTTGAGCCCGAGGAGCTGGAACTGGAACAGCGGGTGAAAGTGCCGGCCGCGCCTGTCCCAGCCGTTGATGGCGTAGACGATGACGACGAGGGCAAGGCATGCCGTCAGCAGCAGCATGGTGGCCGAAAGTCGGTCGAGCACCTGCAGGATGCCGAAGGGGGCCGGCCAGTTGCTGAGGAGATAGACGCGCAGTTCTCCATCGTCCGCGAGCCGGTAGAGCCCAAGGGTCAGGACGACGAGCGCCACCGTCGCGACGACGGAGATGACCCGCTGCAGGAAGAGGTTGTCGCGGGCGAAGAGCACGAGGCAGGCGGCGGTCAGCGCCGGCAGCACCGTGGGGACGACAATCCAGTGGCTCATTGGCGTGCCTTCCCGTCACGGGCCTCGAGGCCGTCCTCGCCGACGTCGTCCATGGCGACGCCATCCGATCCAGTTTCGAGGAAGCTGCGCAGAGCGAGGACGACGATGAGCGCCGTCATGCCGAAGGAGATGACGATGGCCGTCAGCACCAGGGCCTGCGGCAGCGGGTCCGTGTAGTCTGTCGCCGACGGATCGATGATCGGTGGCTTGTCGATGGTCAGGCGGCCCATGGAGAAGAGGAAGAGGTTGACGGCGTAGGACAGCAGCGCCAGCCCGATGATGACCGGGAAGGTGCGGGCCCGCAGCGTCATGTAGATGCCGCCCGCCGTGAGGGCGCCGATGGCGCTGGCCAGCAGAAACTCCATGCTCATTTGGCCGCTCCCTGGGTTGCGGTGAGGGCCGGCGCATCGCCGCCCACGGGCTGCGGCCTGTTGTCCATCGGGCCCTCCGGCACGGGCTCGCGTTCGGCCCGCTGCTCGACGCGGGCGATCTGCGACAGCGACAGCATCACGGCGCCGATGACGGTGAGGAAGACCCCGGTGTCGAAACCCATGGCCGAGGCCAGCTCCACGTCGCCGATGACGGGCAGGTGGAGGTGACCGAATGTGCTCGTCAGGAACGGGGCGTCGAAGAACCAGGAACCGATGCCAGTGAGGCCCGCGATGATGACGCCGGCGCCGATCAGCGCCTGGGCATTCACCCGGGCGCGCTCGGCGGCGAAGGCATAGCCGCTGGCGATGTACTGCATGATGAAAGCGATGGAGACGATGAGCCCGGCGATGAAGCCGCCGCCCGGCTGGTTGTGGCCGCGCAGGAAGATGTAGACGGCGACCGTGAGGGCGAGCGGCAGCAGCACGCGGGTGGCGACGACGAGGATGAGCGGATGGGCGTCCTTCGCCTCCTCGCCCTGGCGCATCGCGTCGAGCCGGCGCGCCGCCGCTCCCCGCAGCGCGTTGTCGAGCAAGGCGAAGATGGTGAGGGCGGCGATGCCGAGCACGATGATCTCGCCGAAGGTGTCGTAGCCGCGGAAGTCCACCAGCGTGACGTTCACCACGTTGGTGCCGCCGCCGCCGGGCTTCGACTGGGCGATGTGGAAGTCCGAGATGGTGGAGAAATCGCGCGTCATCACCGCATAGGCGATGCCGGCGATGCCGAGGCCAGCCACGATTGCGACCGCGCCGTCGCGCAGGTGGATGCCGAGCCCCTTCTCGGGCGCCGTCTGCTTCGGCAGGAGGTTGAGCGCGAGCAGCAGCAGGATGGTCGTCACCACCTCGACGGAGATCTGCGTCAGGGCGAGATCCGGCGCCGACAGCGTCAGGAAGGAAAGCGAGACGACAAGGCCGATGACGCTCGTCAGGACCAGCGCCAGAAGGCGGTTGGCGTGGCAGGTGATGACGGCGAGCGTCGCGCCGAGCACGAGGATCCACGCCAGGATGGCCGTCGCGTTGACCGGCATGGGCGTCCGCTCGCCCGCCGCGTGCGGCGCGTCGAAGAAGGCGACGAGGCCGACGGTGACGACCGCTGCGATGGTGGCACCCGCATAGGCCTGCAGCGAGCCGGTGTGCGACGCGTCGATGAAGCGGCGGCAGACCGCAACGAGTGCGTCGATCACGCTGTCGAACAGGCGCTTGGCTTCCGGCCGCGGCAGGGAGCGGCGCAGCCGGTCGGCCGGATCGAAGGCCGCAAAGAGCGCGGCGCCGCCCGCGATCGCCACGAGGCTCATAAAAAGAGCGGGCGTCAGGCCGTGCCAGAGGGCGAGGTGGAATTCCGGCAGCGGCCCGCCGACGATCGCCATCGCCGTGCGGGTGATGACCGGCTCGGCGAGCATCGGCAGGATGCCGATGGCGATCACCGGAACGACGAGGACCGCGACCGGCAGCCACATGCCAAAGGGCGGATCGTGCGGGTGATGCGGATAGTCGTGCCGCACGGGGCCGAGGAAGGTTCGCACGGCAAAGCGCGCCGAATAGGCAACGGAGAGGAGGGCGCCGAGCGTCGCGAGCACCGGCACCAGCCAGGTCGTGCCGGCGAAGACGGTGTGCGACGCTTCCTCGAGCATCATCTCCTTCGAGAGGAAGCCGTTGAGGAGCGGGATGCCTGCCATGGAGGCGGCGGCGATGAGGGCCAGTGTCGCCGTGATCGGCATCAGCGTCACGAGCCCGCCGAGGCGGCGGATGTCGCGGGTGTGCGCCTCGTGGTCGACGATGCCGGCGCTCATGAAGAGCGGGGCCTTGAAGGTGGCATGGTTGAGGATGTGGAAAGCGCAGGCGACGGCCGCCATGTGAGTGCCGAAGCCGAGCAGCATCACCATGAGGCCGAGGTGGCTGACGGTGGAGAAGGCGAGCAGGGCCTTGAGATCGTCCTTGAAGATCGCGATCCAGGCCCCGACCAGCATCGTCACGAGGCCAGCCGGGGTGACGACCATGAACCACATGTCCGTGCCGGCGAGGACGGGCCACAGCCGCGCCAGCAGGAAAACACCAGCCTTCACCATGGTGGCCGAGTGCAGGTAGGCCGACACGGGCGTCGGCGCCGCCATGGCGTGCGGCAGCCAGAAGTGGAAGGGGAACTGCGCGGACTTCGTGAAGGCCCCAAGAAGGATCAGCACCAGCGCCGGCGCGTAGAGCGGCGAGGCCTTGACGACCTCGCCGCGTGCGAGGATCTCGCCGAGTTCATAGCTGCCGGCGATGTGGCCCAGCAGCAGCATGCCGGCGATGAGGCAGAGCCCGCCGCCACCGGTCACCGCCAGCGCCATGCGTGCGCCCTGGCGCGCCTCGGGCAGGTGCCGCCAATAGCCGATGAGCAGGAAGGACGAGAGCGAGGTCAGCTCCCAGAAAACCAGCATCATCAGGACGTTGTTCGACAGCGCGATGCCGACCATGGCGCCCTGGAACAGCAGGAGGTAGGTGTAGAACACCCCCATCGGATTCCTGCTGTCGAGATAGAAGCGGGCATAGAGGATGATGAGCAGGCCGATGCCGAGGATGAGCGTTGCGAAGAACAGGCCCAGCCCGTCGAGGAAGAAGGAGAAGCGCAGGCCGACCGGCGCGAGCCAGTCAACGCCCCAGGCCGGCACCTCACCCCGGTAGACGGCCGGCGCTTCACCGAGGAGCAGCACGAGTGCGGCGAGCGTGAACGCCCCCGCCAGGGCAGCGCAGGCATTGCGGCCGTATCGGATGGAAAAGACGGGGAAGACGGCTCCGAGAAACGGTAGCAGGGTGATCAGCGCCAGTTTCATGCGAGTGCGTCGTTCCCACCTTCGATTGACCGCATCCGGATCCCCGCGCTGCGGGCCGGCGCCGCCGGCCTCGCCCCGGGCCGTGAGCGCCCTCCGACATGGACGGCACGTCCGGTGCCGGACGATGGCAGGCGCGACAATCGCTTCGCCGGCGAGTGCCCGCCACTTCCAGCCTGGCCGTCATCCTGCCGAAAATCCACGGAAAGATGCCGGAGAGGGGATGTGCCATTCCAGTTGCGCACGGGTCAAGCCTTCAACATGGCCCGGCGTCGTTTTTTGCGGCGCAGCAAGAATTTAGGGCAGCTGCCGCTCCTCGAAGAAGTCGGCGACGCCGGCGTTCGTGGCGCGGTCGGCGGCCTCGATCGCCTCCTTGACGCGGTTGCGGTAGCTCATCAGCGCATTCAGCAGCTGGGCCGCATCGTGGGAAAGGCCGAAGCGCAGCCAGCTCTCGATGGTGCTCTCCGGCAGGCCGGTGCGGTCGCAGAACTCGCGCATGGACGAAAAGCCGAGGCCGGCCACGGTGGCGCGGAAGGCGTCCGGGCTCATCCGCTCCTTGAGCGCGTGGGTATGGACGCGCTCCATGACATGGCCGAGATCGTCGAGCGCCGTTTTCAGCGATCGCTTGGCAAGGTCCGGCAGGCGTGGCGCCATCGTCGTGCCTCCATCGCAGACGCGTCCGTTCAGCGGGCATCATGCGCCACAGCGGCGGCCGCGCAAGCACCACCTTCCCGTTCCGGGCAGCGGCCGCCGGTGCCTCTGCGTTATTTGGCAGTCTCTTGGCGTAGTTTGCTATCCACTATCCAGTCAAATTTGTCGACGGTGCGAATACCATCAGAGCGCTTCGACCGTCACAGCGCAGGCAGGCGCATCCGTCGGGCTTCCGGTGAAGGTGCAGTTGCGTCGTTTGTCAGTCGGGTCGAGGAGAGCGATCCCGGGGATGTTTCCCTGCGGGTCAGGCGACTTCGTTTCTTCGTTCGTTGCGCGGTTTTTATTTCATCACTGCGGAATTTTTCAGATGCAGCAGATCGTTTCCAGGCTGGCACATGGCATTCGCCGACACTCGGACAGGAACGAACTTCTCACGAATCTCGACAGCATCTTCTTCGCCTGTGTGACAGGGATCGCCGCGGCATGGCGCCTTCTGACACAGGCCTTTCAGGTTCTCTGCTACCGCGTCGCGGAGCATGACGTGAAATCGACCTATTTTCTTGTCCGCCGCAGGCTCGTCGGCGCGGTCGGATATGGCGTTTTCCTGTCGATCAATCTCCTGCACCACGTGCCGCTTGTCGGACACGGTATCGCCATCTCGCTCAGCGGGCTGATCCTGAAGAAATATGCCGGCTGGTTGTGCAGCGTCCATTTCCATCGGTCGCCCGACCGGACTGGGCAGGCTCTCGGATGGCGGGATCTGCTTGGTGGCAACCTGACCGTGACCCCGATCCTCTTTTTCGATCCGGCCTATTACCAGCGACATTTTCCGGGGCGTTCCCTCGCCGTTGCGGAAGCGCTCCTGCATTTCCTGCTCGTCGGCCGCTGGCGACAGCTGAACCCGACACCCTGGTTCTCTTATCCCGTCTACCTCAAGAGAAACCCGGACATTGCAGACTGGGGAGGCGAGCCTTTCCGGCATTTCGTCGCCTTCGGGCTGCAGGAGGGGCGCAGCGCCAGCGACATGTTCGACCCAGGCAGTTACCTCGCCGCCAATCCGGATGTGGCAGCAAGCAACATGCCGGCGCTGGAGCATTTCGTGCGCTTCGGTGAGGCCGAGCGCCGGCGCGGTGTGCCGCTTCCGCCCCGGCCTGAGGAGACCCGCTTCCCCGACGACGATCACGATGCCGATCACGATCTGCGAAAAATCCTGGCCCTGCCGCGGCCGGGCACGATGCAGCAGCTCCTGAGGTGGGCCTCGCGCAAGACGGTCGATGTCATCATTCCCGTCTACCGGGGCAAGCGCGAAACTGTCACCTGCCTCTACCGTGTACTTTCGGCGCAGAATGAAACGTCCTTTCGCGTGGTCGTTATCGACGACTGCTCCCCGGAAGCGGACCTGTCGGACATTCTCCGGCTGCTGGCCAAGAAGGGCTACATCCGGCTGATCAGGAACGAGCAGAACGAAGGCTTCGTCAAATCCGTCAACAAGGGGATGAGGCTTCACCAGACCCGCGATGTCATCCTGTTGAACTCGGACACGGAGGTGTTCGGCAACTGGATCGACCGCCTGCGCCAGGTCGCGTTGGCGGATGAGAGCACCGGCACGGTGACGCCCCTGACGAACAACGGGACGGTCTGCTCCTACCCCTTCTTTAACGAGGACAATCACCGGCCGCTTGAGGTGCCCTATGCGGAGCTCGACCGAATCGCCTCCTCGGTGAACGCGGGGGTCGTCATCGAGCTGCCGACCGCCGTCGGCTTCTGCATGTACATCAGGCGAAAGCTCATCGACCAGATCGGCGAGTTCGACGCCGAGGCTTTCGGGACAGGCTACGGCGAGGAGAACGACTTCTCCCTGCGCGCCATCGATGCCGGATGGAAGAATGTCGCTGCCGCCAATGTCTTCGTCCGCCATCTGGGCGCGACGTCGTTCCAGGATCAACGGCGGGAGCGGGTCGAACGCGCCATGCGGGTCATCAACGAGAGGCATCCGCATTACCAAACGCAGGTGCAGTCCTTTCTCCAAGCCGATCCGATGCGCCCCGCGCGCGAGCGGATCGATCGCGAGCGCCTCAGGCGCGCATCTTTCGAAAGGAACGTGCTGATCATCAGCCATCTGCGCGGCGGTGGCACGGAACAGCACGTGCGCGAGGAGATCCAGCGCCTGGAGGCCGCGGGCTACGGCGTCTTCCGCGCGGTCGCTGATCCGCGTGTCCACGACCGCTTCGACATCGTCGCAACGCATGCGGCGAGGACGTCGACGCTGTCGGCGATCCGCATCGCCAGCGATCCGCAGCGTCTCCAGCGTGTTGCGGAGGACCTCGCGATCGCCGAGGTTCACGTCCATCACATCATGGATTTCGGTTCGCGTCCCGCCATCGGCGTGCTCAATCTGCTCAACCATCTGCAACGGCCGTGGAAGGTGGTGGTGCATGACTATTTCGGCATCTGTCCGCGCGTGAACCTCGTAGACACGAAGGGAATCTATTGCGGCGAGCCCGGAAAGCGGGCCTGCCAGGCCTGCCTGCAGGCCAATCCAACGGAGTTCGGCGTGCCCGACATCCAGACGTGGCGGGCGGATTATCACAAGCTTTTGGCGGGGGCGGCGTCTGTGATCGTGCCGGACGAGGATATTTTCCCGATATCGTCTTTCAGATCCGGCCGCACGACGATGTCGAGCCCATGCCGCTGCTCAAGCGGCCGCGGCCCGGTTCCCGCGTGTTGCGTGTCGGCGTCCTCGGCGCGATCTCCGCGATCAAGGGGTTCGAAAAGCTTCTCGACTGCGCGACCGATGCCCGGCTGCGCCGCCTGCCCCTCGAGTTCGTCGTCATTGGCTACACGGAAAACGACGAGAGGGCGGTGGAAGCAGGGATCATGGTGACGGGCCCCTATGACAACGCCACCGTCCTCGACACCATCGATTCCCTCGATATCGACGTCATCTTCCTGCCGTCCGTCTGGCCGGAGACGTATTCCTATACGCTCTCGCTGGCTTTAAGGTCGGCGCGCCCGATTGTCGTGTTCGATATCGGTGCCGCCGCACGCCGGATCCGCGGGCTGCCAGGCCACAAGCTCATTCCGCTGCATTACAACGGCTGGAAGATCAACAACGCAATCCTCGAGCTTCTGCCCTAGCGCAGCCGGACGGCGCCCGGGCACTGGCCCGGTTGGGCATTGGGGCACGACCTGCTATCCTGACTATCTCGTTTGCTGCAGATGAGGAGCGCTGTGGAAGGCACGAGGCTCAACGGCGGAATGGGTGCGTCGGACGAGGTCTCGCTGACCGGCGGGCAGCGGCGTCTGCTCCTGACTGTTTCGGCGGGCCTCTGCGTCGGGCTCCTGGCGGCAGGGGTCTTCTTCTGGAGTCATTCTTCTCAGGCCGTCTTCGCGGACTGGCTGCTCACGGCCATTGCCGGCTGCTTCTGAGGCGGGAGCAACGGTATCCGGGCCATGTGATCGGCGTCTCGCCGCCTCGGACGTGCGGGCGAGCCCATGCTCCGTCTTGTTCCAGCGGAAGGGGCTGCGGACGAGTTCGACCACGCCCAGCCATGTGGCGACGGAAATCAGCGTGAAATACAGTGGCATGAGCGCGGCATAAGGCGCCAGCCGGAGCAGCTTGCGACGCTTCAGGCCGATGAGCGCGGGCAGGAGCATGGCGAGGCAGCCCGCAATGAAGAGGGTGAGGCCGATGGCGGCAAAGGCGCGGCCTAAGAGCCCGTCCGCAATGAACAGGCTGCCATCGGTGAGGGAGAGTACCGATGCGATCAGGAATAAGGGGAAGAAGAGCGCTGTCAGTACGGTGCCAGCCAGCGTCGCGGTGACGCCCAGCATGCCGTCGGCGCCGAGCTGGCGCAGCGCGGTCAGGGGCTCGCGCGTGTGTGTGATACAGACCTGCATCCAGCCCTTCATCCACCGCGCCCGCTGGGCGAGCCAGGCGCGCAGGCGGGCGGGGGCCTCCTCGTGGGTGGTCGACGGCAGATCCGCCACGGCATATCCGAGGCGTGCCAGCCTGAGGCCGAGGTCGGCATCCTCGGTCACGTTCCATGCATCCCAGGCGTGGATACGGCGCAGCACCGCCGTGCGGAAATGGTTGGACGTGCCGCCGAGTGGCACCGGAAGGCTGAAGGCGGCGAGGCCCGGATTGATGACATCGAACAGCGCAGCATACTCGATCGCGAACAGGCGCGTCAGCAGGCTGTCATCCACGTTGTCGATGGCGAGGTGAGCCTGCAGGCACGCGATACGTTCCGGCGCGGCTGCAAGGCTTGCTGCCGCCAGGCGGAGCTGCTTCGGCTCGGGCACGTCCTCGGCGTCGTAGACGACCGTGTATTCGCCCCGCGCCAGCTGCAGGGCCAGGTTGAGCGCGCGCGGCTTGGTCCGCGGCAGGCCGGGTGGCGCAACCACGATCTCGAACCAGGGTGGCAGTGTCTGGGCGCGCAGGGCTTCGGCCGTCGTTGCATCGTCGCTCTCGATCACCAGCTTGATGTCGAGTTTGGCGGGTGGATAGTCGAGGCTCATGAGCGCGGTGAGAAGCTGCGGCACGACCCGCGCCTCCCGGTGCAACGGCACGATGACAGTATAGATCGGCAGCTCGTGGTCGGCGGGCATACGGGCCGGGGGGCGTCGCGGCCGCTCCATGCAGCAGGCGAGGCGCACCATGACCATGGCTATGAAGACGAGGCTGCAGAGCGCTGCGAACAGGCCGAAGGCCGCCGTCGGTGCCCGGACGAGGAGAAAACTCGTAACCCCCGCGGCGAGCGCGAGTATGCCGATCTGGAAGCCGTTCATCTGCCCTCGATACGACAGGGCGGCGGCAGCATCGGCGAGACCGTTGGCGGCGAGATGGGCGATCTGCCGCGGGTAGGTTCGCATCACCAGTCTGGTCAAAAGGCGTGGCGTCGTGAGCGCCACGCCGGCGTTCTGCCAACGCGCGTACTGCTTCATGAATCGGCCGAGATGCGGCACGCCCGGGGCGACGAGAAAGCGCGGACCCCGCCCGTCCGGGCGCAGGGGCACGATGCCGGCCGTCAGACATTCGGGAAAGCGGGCGTCAGCGCCGATGCGCACGCCGCGGTGCAGGAAGGGCAGGCCCATCGTCTCGGCGACGGCGGCATAGAGCCGTTCCTCGTCGATCGCGCCCGAGGCGAGAAGCGCCTCGAAGGGTGATACGTTCCACCGGTATGCCTGGCGACGTGCCTCCGTGAGAGCGTGTGCCGACACGCCATACTGCAGCAGGAAGACGAATTCGTCCGTGCCCGCCGCGTCGTCCAGACTTGTATAGTTCAAACAGACATCTTGATTGACGTTCTTAAAAAAATTCCGTTTTCCCCCGCTGGCGTCGGGAGCGATAGCATCATTCATCATCTATTACTCCCTGCAACCCCTGTGGAAAGATTATCGACAGTTCTTGATTTGTAAATTGGCCCGTGGGGTGAGTGCGTGTGCGCGCGCAAAGCGGCGACACCCTCTTGCCGGGAGGGGGTGGCTGGCGCACAACTACCAAAATCGGCGACAGGTTCCGGGGGAAGCCGGGTGTTCCGGGGATTGCTCTTTCGCTTGCTCGTCCTCTGTCCCTTCCTCGGCGGCCCGGCCGTCGCGGCCGGGGGGACCGGTCCGGTCGTGCCCAATTTCTGGGATACCCGTACCCGCATCGAGAAGCCGGATCTGTCCTGGGTGCGGGTCGTGCGGATCATGACGGACGACGAGTTTCCGCCGCTGCACTTCGCTGGTCCCGACGGTGTGCCGACCGGCTTTGCCGTCGAGCTCGCGCGTGCCGCTTGCGAGGTGCTGGCGGTTGCCTGCACCATCCAGGCGCGGCGCTTCGACACGCTGTTGCCGGCGCTCGAGGCCGGCCACGGCGACGTGGTGGCTGCCGGCATCCCCATCACCGCATCGCTCCGGGAGGGCTTTGCCGTCACCGCGCCCTTTCACCGCATGCCGGCCCGCTTCGTCGCCCGGCGCGAGAGGGCGCCGGACCGGTTCAGGCCCGAGGTTCTCGCCGGACGCACGGTCGCGGTCATTGCGGGAACGGCGCATGAGGCCTTCCTGAAGACCCATTTCCCCGAGGCGGAGGCAAAGCCCTACGCCAATCTCATCGCCGCGCGCGAAGCGCTCCGTGCCGGTGAGGTCGACTATCTGTTCGGGGACGGGATGAGCCTCGCCCTGTGGCTCAACGGGCGCGTGGCCGCCGATTGCTGCCGCTTCGTCGGCGGCCCCTATCTGGAGAGCCGCTATTTCGGCGAGGGCGTCGGCTTCGTGTTCCGGAAGGACGACAAGGTGCTCAGACGCGCCTTCGACTACGCGCTGCAGCGTCTGTGGGACAACGGCACCTACGCCGAGCTCTACCTGCGCTATTTCCCGGTGGGCTTCTATTGACCTTTCCGCGATTTGGCGGGAAATGCCGCGTTGACGCAGCGGGGGGCCCTACCTAGTGTCCGCCGCCTCGCCCCCGGAACGTTATCGCCGGCCGGTGCCCCTCATTCTTGAAGAGATGTGTGACATGACACAACCGCTCCAGCTCGATCCCGCGCTTGTCGAGGCTGCCCGAGCCTCGGCTGCCTGGCCGTTCGAGGAAGCGCGCAAACTCGTCGTGCGGCTGGAGCGTTCGGGCAAGAAGGAGGCGCTGTTCGAGACCGGATACGGCCCCTCCGGCCTGCCGCACATCGGCACTTTCGGCGAGGTGGCGCGCACCTCCATGGTGCGCCATGCGTTCCGCGTGCTGACCGAAGACCGCATCCCGACGCGGCTCGTCGCCTTCTCCGACGACATGGATGGCCTGCGCAAGGTGCCGGACAACGTGCCGAACCGCGACATGCTGAAGGAGCATCTCGGCAAGCCGCTGACGCGGGTGCCCGATCCCTTCGGCACGCACGAGAGCTTCGGCCACCACAACAATGCGCGCCTGCGCGCCTTCCTCGACGCCTTCGGCTTTGACTACACCTTCATGTCGGCGACCGACTGCTACACCTCCGGCCGCTTCGATGACACGCTGCGCCTGGTCGCCGAACGCTACGAGGAGGTGATGGCGATCATGCTGCCGAGTCTGCGGGCGGAGCGGGCGCAGAGCTATTCGCCCTTCCTGCCCATTCACCCGAAGACCGGCGTCGTCATGCAGGTGCCGATCGAGGAGGTGAAGAAGGACAGCGCCACCATCGTCTGGCGCGATCCCGAGACGGGCGAGCGTTTCGAGACGCCGGTGACGGGCGGGCACGCCAAGCTGCAGTGGAAGCCGGACTGGGCCATGCGCTGGGTGGCACTCGGCGTCGACTACGAGATGGCGGGCAAGGATCTCATCGATTCCGTGCGCCTGTCGGGACAGATTGCCCGTGCGCTCGGCGCCACCCCGCCCGAGGGCTTCAACTACGAGCTCTTTCTCGACGAGAACGGCCAGAAGATCTCCAAGTCCAAGGGCAACGGCCTCACCATCGAGGAGTGGCTGCGCTACGGCACGCCTGAGAGCCTCGCCTTGTTCATGTACAACAAGCCGCGCGAAGCCAAGCGCCTGTTCTTCGACGTCATTCCGCGTCACGTCGACGACTATCTCGGTTTCCTCAACGCATACGGCCGGCAGGAGTGGAAGCACCGGCTGGGCAATCCGGTCTGGCACATCCATGCCGGTAACCCGCCGCCCCCGGAGACGGTCGAGGCGGCCGGTGCCACTGGAGCGCCGACGCAGCTCACCTTCGGCATGCTGCTCAACCTCGCAGGCGTGGCCAATTCTGAGGATCCGGCGGTGCTGTGGGGCTTCATCCGCCGCTATGCGCCGGCTGCCTCGCCCGAGACGCATCCGCGGCTCGACAAGCTCGTCGGCTACGCCATCAACTATTTCCGCGACTTCGTCCGGCCGGCCAAGACCTTCCGCCCGCCGACCGAGGCGGAGCGCGCGGCGCTCCTCGATCTCGACAACGAGCTCGCGCCCCTCGAAGGCTCGACCGATGCCGACGCGCTGCAGGCAATGGTCTACGAGGTTGGCCGCCGGCACTTCCCGGACCTCAGCGGCAAGACGAAGAGCCCCGACGGGCGCCCTGGCGTCTCGCAGCAGTGGTTCTCCAGCATCTACCAGGTGCTGCTCGGCGAGGAGCGGGGGCCGCGCTTTGGCTCCTTCATCGCCCTCTACGGCGTCAAGGAGACGCGGGCGCTGATCGGGAAGGCGCTGTCCGGCGCGCTTCAGGCCGAGCACGAGGCCTTCCTGGCGGCGCGCTGAGCCGGCCACGGCGCGGGTCGTTTTCGGGTGACGGTCCGGGGGCGCGACGCGTCGTGCCATGGCGCGTCCGCGCCGGCCGGGCTATGGTCCCGGCGTTCGAAGGGGTGGGACGATGACGGCAGCGCCAGACGACAACACGCATTTCGGTTTCACCAATGTCCGCCTGGCGGACAAGCAGCGCCTCGTCGATGATGTCTTTCACAAGGTCGCCAGCCGCTACGACCTGATGAACGACCTCATGTCGGTCGGCCTGCACCGGGCGTGGAAGGATGCACTCGTCTCCATGCTGCGTCCGCCGTGGCACCGGCCCTTTCGTCATCTCGACGTGGCTGGCGGCACGGGCGACGTCGCCTTCCGCGTCAGTGACGCCGGCGGGCCGCAGACCAAGGTCACCGTGCTCGACATCAACGGCGACATGCTCGCCGTGGGGCGCGACCGGGCTGCGGCGCGCCGCAACAAGGGCGAGATCGAGTTCGTCCAAGGCAATGCCGAGAGCCTGCCCTTTCCGGACGGCAGCTTCGACGCCTACACGATCGCCTTCGGCATTCGCAACGTGCCGCGCATCGAACTCGCCCTCGCGGAGGCCTATCGTGTGCTCAGGCGCGGCGGCCGCTTTCTCTGCCTCGAGTTCAGCCGCGTCGACGTGCCCGTGCTCGACGCAATCTACGACGCCTATTCATTCAACGTCATTCCGGCAATGGGCCGCGTGGTGACAGGGGATGGCGAACCCTATCGCTATCTCGTCGAATCGATCCGCAAGTTCCCCAATGCCCGCGTTTTCGCAGGCATGATCGAGAAGGCGGGCTTCGCCCGTGTCACGGCCCGGCCGATGACGGGCGGCATCGTCGCCCTGCATTCCGGCTGGAAGATCTGAGGCGGTCGTGATCTCTGCGCTCGTCCACTGCTTCAGGCTCGCCCGCGTCGGCTTCGTGCTGGCGCGCGAGGGGGCGCTCTCCCTCGCCGACGTCGCCCCGCTGCCGCCGGCGATCCGCCTCCTGATCACCCTCGCCCGCACCATCGAGCGGCGCGGCGCGCGCGAGAGCGGCTCGCGCCTGGCGGCGGCGATGACGCGGCTCGGGCCGTCCTACGTCAAGTTCGGCCAGTTCCTGGCGACGCGCCCCGACGTCGTCGGCGTCCGCGCCGCGGCGGATCTCGAGACCCTGCAGGACCGGCTGCCGCCCTTTCCGCGCGAGGAGGCCGTGCGCACCATCGAGGCCTCCTTCGACATGCCGATCGACAAGCTGTTCAGCGAGTTCGGTCCGGCGATCGCCGCCGCCTCGATCGCGCAGGTGCACAAGGCGCGCATTGGCGAGGGCGAAAATGCGCAGACGGTGGCGGTCAAGGTGTTGCGGCCCGGTGTGCGTGAGCGTTTCGCGCGTGATCTTGCCTCCATGCGTTTCGCCGCCGCCATGGCCGAGCGTCTGTTTCCCGCCATGCGTCGCCTGCGGCCCATCGAGGTGGTGGAGACGCTGGCGCGGTCCGTCGCCATGGAGATGGATCTCAGGCTGGAGGCGGCGGCGCTGTCCGAGCTTGGCGAGAACACGCGCGATGACGCCGACTTCCGCGTGCCGGAAGTGAAATGGGATCTCACCGCCCGCGACGTCATGACGAGCGAGTGGGTGGACGGCACGCCGCTGTCGGACATGGCGGCGCTCGTCGCCGCCGGCCACGACCGCGAGGCGCTGGCGCGCACGGTCATCCAGTCCTTCCTGCGCCAGGCCTTGCGCGACGGCTTCTTCCACGCCGACATGCACCCCGGCAACCTCTTTGTCGATGCGCAGGGGCGCCTTGTCGCGGTCGACTGCGGCATCATGGGCCGGCTCGGCCACAAGGAGCGGCGCTTCCTCGCCGAGATCCTGCTCGGATTCATCACGCGCAACTACCGCCGCGTGGCCGAGGTGCATTTCGAGGCAGGCTACGTGCCGCGGCACCACAGCGTGGCGGACTTTGCCCAGGCCATCCGGGCGATCGGCGAGCCGATCCACGACCGGCGCGCCGACGAGATCTCGATGGCGAAGCTCCTGACGCTGCTCTTCGAGATCACGGCGCTGTTCGACATGAACACGCGCACCGAGCTCGTCATGCTGCAGAAGACCATGGTGGTGGTCGAGGGTGTGGCGCGCTCGCTCGACCCGCGGCTCGACATGTGGTCGACAGCCGATCCTGTCGTGCGCGAATGGATCGAGCGCAACCTCGGCCCTGTCGGCCGCCTGGAGGAGGCCGGCCGCGGCGCCGTCTCGCTCGCCGGTTTCGCCGCCCATCTGCCGTCGATCCTCAACCGCGGCGAGCGCATCTTCGAGCAGCTCGAGATCGCGAGTGAACGCGGCTTCCTGCTCGCGCCGGAGAGCGTGGCGGATATCGGTCGCGCCGAGGCCCGCCGCGCCCGCTGGGGCAATCTCGCGCTCTGGGTTATCGCCGCCATCCTGGCGGCGATGTGGCTCGGTGGCTGAATTCTTGCCGGCCTGCACGTTAAGGTTGATACTCCATTTCCGTTCCGGGGGGCCCCCTGCGGCGCTGAATCGTTTGCGTACGATGCACGACGCGCTAGTTTGCGGTCGCGCCGCGCCGGCCTTGCTCGCCGAAGCGCCCGGCGCCGGAGCGATCCTCGACGGGAGCGGCGCGTGAGCAAGCGGATCCTTCTTATCATCGGAGGCGGCATCGCGGCCTACAAGTCGCTGGACCTCATCCGCCGCCTGAAGGAGCGTGGTTACGGTGTGCGCGCGATCCTGACCACGGCCGGCGCCGAGTTCATCACGCCGCTGTCAGTCTCCGCCCTGTCGCGCGAACGCGTCTTCACCGATCTGTTCTCGCTGACCGACGAGGCGGACATCGGCCACATCGAACTGTCGCGCTCGGCCGATCTCGTCGTCGTTGCGCCGGCAACGGCCGACCTTCTTGCCAAAATGGCCGGTGGCCATGCCGACGATCTCGCCTCCACAGCGCTGTTGGCCACCGACAAGCCTGTTCTCGTCGCCCCGGCGATGAACCCGCGGATGTGGCAGCACCCGGCGACGCGCCGCAACATGGCCCTTCTCGAGGCTGATGGCGTCGCCGTGGTCGGGCCGAACGAGGGGGCGATGGCCGAGCGCGGTGAGTTCGGGCCCGGTCGCATGGCCGAGCCGCTGGAGATTGTTGCCGCCATCGAGCGGCTGCTCGGCGGCCGGGATCTGCCGCTTGCCGGCCGCCATGTCCTCGTGACCTCCGGGCCGACGCACGAGCCGATTGACCCAGTGCGTTACATCGCCAACCGGTCCTCGGGGCGGCAGGGGCATGCCATCGCTGCCGCTGCCGCGGCTGCCGGCGCGCGGGTGACGCTCGTGTCCGGCCCTGTCTCTATTGCTCCTCCGGCTGGCGTGACCACGGTGGCCGTCGAGACCGCGCGGGAGATGTTGGCCGCGGTCGAGGCGGCGCTGCCGGCCGATGCCGCCGTCTTCGCCGCTGCGGTGGCGGACTGGCGCACGGCCGGCGAAGCCACCCAGAAGATGAAGAAGACGGGCAAGGGCGTTCCCCAGCTCGCCCTTGTCGAGAACCCCGACATCCTCGCCACGATCGCGCAGCGGACTGACGGGCGGCCGCAGCTCGTCGTCGGCTTTGCAGCTGAGACGGAGAACGTGGTGGAGCATGCCCGCCAGAAGCGCCTGCGCAAGGGCTGCGACTGGATCGTCGCCAACGACGTTCGCCCCGGAACGGGGGTGATGGGCGGTCGGCACAACACGGTGCATCTCGTCACCGCCGAGGGGGTCGAGGACTGGCCGACCATGGACAAGGACGAGGTGGCGCGCCGGCTGGTGGCGCGCATCGCCGCTGCCTTGCCGAAGGGATGACGATGACATCGATGTCACCTGCCGATCCCATCGTGGAGATCGTCCGCCTGCCGCATGCCGGAGACCTGCCCCTGCCGCGCTACGAGACGAGCCAGGCCGCGGGGCTCGACCTCATGGCGGCTGTACCGGCCGACGCTCCGATCACCCTGCGACCCGGCAGCCGCGCGCTCGTGCCGACCGGCTTCGCCATGGCTCTGCCCCCCGGATACGAGGCGCAGGTGCGGCCGCGCTCGGGCCTCGCACTGAAGCACGGCGTGACCGTTCTCAACGCGCCGGGGACCATCGACGCGGATTACCGCGGCGAAATAGGTGTTATTCTGATCAACACAGGTTCAGCCGATTTTGTGGTTGCTCGCGGGATGCGCATCGCACAGCTGGTCGTCGCCCCCGTGCGGCAGGCTTTGCTCGTGGAGGTCGACCGGCTCGGCGCTACGGAGCGTGGTGCCGGCGGGTTTGGATCGACGGGTGTGTGACCCGCGAGAGGCAGACGAAGAGGAACGACGACAATGATCCTGCTGTCCCGGCGCAGCTTGCTCGCCATTGCCGCCGTGGTGGACGTGGCCATCCACGCCCGGCCGAGCCCGGTTGCGGCGAAGCTGCTCGCGGCCCGTCACAACCTGCCGCCCCGCCATCTTGAGACGGTGCTGCAGCAGCTGGTGCGGGCCGGCATCCTCAAGGGGGTGCGGGGACCGCGCGGCGGTTACGAGCTTGCGCGCGAGCGCCGCCGCATCACGGCCGGTGAGATCGTGCGGGCGGCCATGGCGACGTCGTCCGAGGAATCGATGCCGCCTGTGCCGGACTCGGCCCTCGTCGACCTGGTGGTCGGGCCGGTGGTGCGCAAGGCGGGCGAGGCCTTTCTCGAGGTTCTGGACAATTCGACGGTGGAGGACCTGTGCCGTCGCGCCGAGGAGGCGAAGGTTTTCGGGCAGGTGCCGTCGTCGGTCGATTTCACAATATAGAATGTAAATATACTAATATATCGACAATCTTTTTGTAAATATGCTATCGGGGCTGAGGTTCAATCGTCGGGCCTGCCCCTGGTTTCGCGGCAGGCCGGCACAAGGGTGGAGTCGAGACCATGGCCGAACCAGCCGCCAAATCCGCCGCCGACACGCAGCGCGTGCCCGGCCGCGGGCGCATCTACAATTCCATCACTGAGACGATCGGTGACACGCCCCTGGTGCGGCTCGACCGCCTGGCCAGGGAGAAGGGCGTCAAGGCCAACCTCCTCGCCAAGCTGGAGTTCTTCAACCCGATCGCGAGCGTGAAGGATCGCATCGGCGTCAGCATGATCGACGATCTCGAGCAGCGCGGCATCATCAAGCCGGGCGCGACGCTGATCGAGCCGACGTCGGGGAACACGGGCATCGCGCTGGCCTTCGTGGCGGCCGCGCGCGGCTACCGCCTTATCCTCGTCATGCCGGAGACGATGTCGATCGAGCGGCGCAAGATGCTCGCGCTGCTGGGAGCCGAGCTCGTGCTCACGCCTGGTCCACAGGGCATGCGCGGCGCCGTCAACCGCGCTGAGGAGCTGAAGAACGAGATCCCCGGCGCCATCATTCCGCAGCAGTTTGCCAACCCGGCCAACCCGGGGATCCACCGGCGCACCACCGCCGAGGAGATCTGGAACGACACCAACGGCGAGGTGGACATCTTCGTCGCCGGCGTCGGCACCGGCGGCACCATCACGGGCGTTGGCCAGGTGCTGAAGCCGCGCAAGCCTTCGCTGCGCGTCGTGGCGGTGGAGCCCGAGGATTCGCCCGTGCTGTCCGGCGGCCAGCCCGGCCCGCACAAGATCCAGGGCATCGGCGCGGGCTTCGTGCCGCAGGTGCTCGACCGCTCGGTGATCGACGAGGTGGTGACGGTCGGCAACCAGACGGCCTTCGACACGGCGCGCCTCGTGGCCCGGCTCGAAGGCATCCCGGTCGGCATCTCCTCCGGCGCGGCGGTGGCCGCGGCGCTCGAGATCGCAGCCCGTCCGGAGAGCGCCGGCAAGAACATCGTCATCATCATCCCCTCATTCGCCGAGCGCTATCTGTCGACGGCGCTGTTCGAGGGGCTGTGAGGCGGCTCATTTGCCCGTGGGGGAATGGCAAGAGCGGGGGCGGCCCATGTGGCCGCACTTTTCATTTCTCGGCTCCGGCTGTCCGCCACGTGCGGGGGCGCACGCCGGCCAAATCCGGCCCGGCGCAGATTATCCCGGCCTGAAGCGCCGATGCGGCGCCGGGCACCGGGAGCCGAACGATGTACCGCCGCCTCGCCCTCCTCTCGATGTTCGTCTTCTTCGCCGCGGCCTATGCGACGCAGGACCGGATGCCCCGTTCGGCGGTGAAGCTGCTGCGCGGTGCCAGCGAGCATGTCGCGGTCATCCCGGGGCCGGAAGCGAGCATCGGCCCGGAGATGTGAGGCAAGACCGCCGGGCCACAAAAAAGGGCGCCTGAGGCGCCCTTTTCGCTGTCCGGCGTCAGCCTGCCGCCGCTTCCTTGGCGCGCTCGGCGCGCTTGCGGTCGTTGGGGTCGAGCAGGATCTTACGCAGGCGGATGGATTTCGGCGTCACCTCCACCAGCTCGTCGTCCTGGATCCAGGCAAGCGCCCGCTCCAGGGTCATGCGGATCGGCGGCGTCAGGCGGACGGCCTCGTCCTTGGACGTGGTGCGGATGTTGGTGAGCTTCTTGCCCTTGAGCACATTGACCTCGAGGTCGTTGTCGCGCGTGTGCTCGCCCACGATCATGCCCTGATAGACCTTGCACCCGGGCTCGATCATCATCGGGCCGCGGTCCTCCAGGTTCCACAGCGCATAGGCCACGGCCTCGCCGGCGTCGTTCGAGATGAGGACACCGTTGCGCCGGCCGGGGATCTCGCCCTTGTAGGGGGCGTAGGAGTGGAACAGCCGGTTCATGATGGCCGTGCCGCGCGTGTCCGTCATCAGCTCCGACTGGTAGCCGATGAGGCCGCGCGTCGGGGCGTGGAAGACGAGGCGCAGGCGATTGCCGCCCGACGGGCGCATCTCGATCATGTCCGCCTTGCGTTCGGACATCTTCTGCACGACGACGCCCGAGTGCTCTTCGTCGACGTCGATGACGACCTCCTCGATCGGCTCAAGCGTCGCGCCGGTGGCCTCGTCCTTCTTGAAGACGACGCGCGGGCGTGAAACGGCCAGCTCGAATCCCTCACGACGCATGGTTTCGATGAGGATGGCGAGCTGCAGCTCGCCGCGGCCGGAGACGAAGAAGGAGTCCTTGTCGGGCGATTCCTCGATCTTCAGCGTGACGTTGCCCTCGGCCTCCTTGAACAGGCGGTCGCGGATCATGCGGCTCGTCACCTTGTCGCCCTCGGTGCCGGCGAGCGGCGAATCGTTGACGAGGAAGGTCATGGTGACGGTCGGCGGGTCGATCGGCTGCGCCGGCAGGGGCGTGTCGACCTCGGGCGCGCAGAAGGTGTCGGCCACGGTGCCCTTCTCGAGGCCGGCGATGGACACGATGTCACCTGCCTCGCCCACCTCGATCGGCTGGCGCTCGATGCCGCGGAAGGCGAGGATCTTCGACACGCGGCCCTGCTCGATGACCTTGCCGTCGCGGTCGAGAACCTTGACGGCCTGGTTCGGCCTCACCTGGCCGGCCGTGATGCGGCCGGTAACGATGCGGCCGAGGAAGGGGTTGGCCTCCAGGATGGTGCCGAGCATGCGGAAGGGGCCTTCCTCCACCTTCGGTGGCGGGACGTGATCGAGCACCAGGTCGAAGAGCGGGGCGAGGCCGTTCTCCTTCGGCCCCTCGGGCGAGGTGGCCATCCAGCCGTCGCGGCCCGAGCCGTAGAGGATGGGGAAGTCGAGCTGCTCGTCGGTGGCGTCGAGGGCTGCGAAGAGGTCGAAGACCTCGTTGATCACCTCCTGCGGGCGCGCATCCGGGCGGTCGACCTTGTTGATGGCGACGATCGGCCTCAGGCCGATCTTGAGCGCCTTGCCGACCACGAACTTCGTCTGCGGCATGGGGCCTTCGGCCGCGTCGACGAGCACGATGGCGCCATCCACCATGTTGAGGATGCGCTCCACCTCGCCGCCGAAGTCGGCGTGGCCGGGCGTGTCGACGATGTTGATGCGCGTGTCCTTCCAGACGACCGACGTCGCCTTGGCAAGAATGGTAATGCCGCGCTCCTTCTCCAGGTCGTTCGAATCCATCACGCGCTCGGCCACGCGCTGGTTCTCGCGGAAGGCGCCGGACTGCGCGAGCAGCTTGTCCACGAGGGTCGTCTTGCCGTGGTCGACGTGGGCGATGATGGCGATGTTGCGCAGCTGCATGAAAACTCCTGCCGCGGCGGATGGGGCCCGGCTCATGACACGAAATTGCGAAGCGGATGAGACAGCGCGCGCTGCCTACGCGCGTTGGCACGCGGTTCCTATAATGCCATGTGCGTCTGACGGCAACGGAAAGTCTGTTGCAGCGCAACAGCCTTGACGCTCAAACATGGGCGTTTTAATAAGGCGCCCTTATATTAAGGGGATCCATGAAAAGCGGCCCTTCGACCTTCGGCTTCCTTCTGACGGATGCGGCGCGCCTTCTGCGCGCGCGCGTCGACCGCGCGCTTGAGGAGGCGGGCCTCGGCCTGACGCCCGGCGAGGCGCGGGCGCTCGTCTTCGTCAGCCATTTCGGGCCCATCCGCCAGAGCCAGCTTGCCGAGCGCATGAGCGTGGAGCCCATGACGCTCGTCGGCTTCATCGATCGGCTGGAGGGGCGCGGGCTCGTGGTGCGCGAGGCCGACCCCGAAGACAGGCGCGCCAAGACGGTGCGGCTCACGCCGGCAGCGCAGCCGCTCGTCGAGGAGATCAAGGTCGTGCTGACGCGCACGCGCGAGGAGGCAACGCGCAACTTCACGCCGGAGGAGATCGAGACGATGCGCCGGCTGCTCGACCGCATGCGCAGCAATCTGTCCATTCGCAGCGGGGAAGAGGTATGAGGCCGGCGACCGCCACGCCGCTGATGAGCGAGATGCGCACGGCCGTCATCGGCGCCTTCATCGTGGCGCTCGGGCCGGTCAGCCTGGCGCTCTACACGCCGGCCATGCCGGCACTGGTCAGTGCCTTCGACACGACGCCGGCGGCGGTCAACCTGACGCTGACGGTCTATTTCTTCGGCTTCGCTTTCGCGCAGCTCGTCTGCGGGCCGCTGTCGGATGCATACGGGCGGCGCCCGGTCGCGATCGGTTTCTTTTCCGTCTACCTGACCGGCAGCCTCGTGGCCGCCTGGTCGCCGAGCATCGGCTGGCTGCTCGTCGGCCGGGCGCTGCAGGGCGTCGGCGTGGCGGCGGGCGTAGCCATCTCGCGCGCCATGGTGCGCGACCAGTTCACGGGCCAGACCTCGGCTCGCATCCTGAACCTCATCGGCCTTATGCTTGCCGTCGGTCCGGCCGTGTCGCCGACGCTTGGCGGCCTGACGGCAAGCGCCTTCGGCTGGCATGCCCTCTTCGTCATCATGGTCGTCTACGGCATCGCCGTGGTTGTCACGCTGATGCTGGCGACACGCGAGACGAACCTTTCCCCCGACAGGGCGCTGGCGCACCCCTCGCGCATGCTCAGAAGCTACGGCACGCTGCTGCGCGACCGGCGGTTCCTGCGCGCGGGCCTCGTGCTCGGCCTTGTCACCGGCGGGCTCTACACCCTCGCCTCCATGCTGCCCTTCGTCATGATCGACCGCGTGGGCCTGACGCCGACGATGTTCGGCCTGTCCATGCTGTGCCAGACGGGGGCCTATACGCTCGGCACGGTGATCGTCGGGCGGCTGCTGCGGCGGTTTGAGGCGAGCCGCCTCATCGCGGTCGGCCTCGTCTTCTCGATCTGCGCCGCCGTGGGGTTCGGCGTGGTGCTGAGGCTTTATCCGCCCAGCTTCGCCACCGTCATGACGCCGGTGGCGTTGTGGGCCTTCGGTATCGCGCTCGTCATGCCCGGCGTCACGACCAACGCGCTCGCCGGCTTCCCGCATATCGCCGGAGCTGCCGCTGCCATGACGGGCTTCATGCAGATCGGCGGCGGGCTCGTCGGCTCTGCCGTCGGGGCCGCGTTCTTCAGTGATCCCTTCGTCGCCATGACGACCGTCCTGCCCCTCATGGCCATCGGCGCCGTGGCCGTCCATGCGGGGCTGGCGCCGCGCCCGTTGCGCGCTGCCACGCCCGCGGCGGGGAACGCCAGGGCGGCGGCTGAACCGGCCGCCGTCGTCGGCAGCAATGCCGAGGAGGCGACGCTGCGGGACGAGGCCCGCGGCTGACGCCTCAGGCGCGCCGGCGGGCGCCGAAACGCCATTGCGGCTGCACGGCGCGCACCAGCATCATCTCGCCGATGTTCTCGGCCGTGAGCAGGCCGACGAGCCTGTCGCTGCTGTCGAGCACGCCGAGCGCCGGGGCCTTGGCTTCGTTGAGCTTGCGGAAGGCGGCCTCGAGCGGCTGGCGATAGTGGATCGTCGGCACATCCGTGTTCATCACCTCGATGACGGGCGCGGCGGCGCCATGGTTTCGGAGCGCCATGACGAGCGCATCGCGCGTGAGGATACCGCGCAGCCGCCCGGCGCCGTCGACGACCGGAAATTCTTTCTGCGCCGTGCGGATCATCGTCTCGACGGCATCATCGAGTGAGCTCTGCGGACCGAGAACCTCGAACTGCGTCATCATCGCCTCCCCGACGGGCAGGCCGCGGGTGACGTCGCGGAAGGCGACGTGCTCGGCCTCGGAGGAGGCGGCCAGATAGACGAAGATGGCGATGAAGATCAGCAGCGGGTTGAGGAACAGCCCCGCAAATCCGAGCAGGAAGGCGAAGCCCTGGCCGATCGTTGCGGCGAGCTGCGTCGCGCGCGAGAAGCCGAGGCGCATGGCGAGGATCGCCCGCAGCACCCGCCCGCCGTCCATGGGGAAGGCGGGAATGAGGTTGAAGAGGACAAGGACGACGTTGGCACCGGCGAGGCGGGCGATCAGGCTGACGCGCGGGTCCTCGAGCCGCGTCATGTCCGTGACGTCGACGGTCGCACCGAGGAGGACGATGAGGACGAGGGCGATGACGACATTGACCGCCGGGCCCGCCACGGCGACGATCAGCTCCTCGCGCGGCTTCTCCGGGATGCGCTCGAGGCTCGCCACACCGCCGATGGGAAAGAGCGTGATGTGCGGTGTGCGCACGCCGTAGCGCCGGGCGGCGAGGACGTGGCCGAACTCGTGCGCCAGCACGCAAAGGAACAGCAGCGCGATGAAGAGGACGCTGTCGGCCGCCGCCGCGGGCCCGCCGATGCGCCATTGCGCGAAGCCGATCCACGCCAGGAAGAGAAGGAAGGTGACGTGGATGCGAACCGCGGTTCCAGCAATCGTGCCGACGTGAATCGACCAGGGCATGGGGATGGGACCTCCGCTTCATGCTTCACCACAACAAAGCATGAAGCGGGGCCCTCGCGCCATGCGGCCAAAGGGTTCAGGGCCGTCCGGCGCGCTTCAGAGCCGGGCGCGCCACCAGGCGACCTGGGCGCGTACGTTGTCCGGCGCCGTGCCGCCGAAGCTCGTGCGCGAACGGACGGAGTTCTCCACGCCGAGCACGCCGTAGACCGCGTCCGTAATGCGCGGCTCGACCGCCTGCATCACATCGAGCGGCAGGTCCTCCAGGCCGCAACCGCGCTGCTCCGCCTCGGCGACGAGGCGGCCGGTGACGTGGTGCGCGTCGCGGAAGGGCATGCCGAGCGAGCGCACCAGCCAGTCCGCGAGATCGGTCGCCGTGGCAAAGCCGGCGCCCGCGGCCGCGGCCATGCGCTCCGGCACGGGCTTCATATCTGCGATCATGCCCGAGACGGCGGCAAGAACGAGCTCGTAGGTGTCGGCGGCGTCGAAGAGGCGTTCCTTGTCCTCCTGCATGTCCTTGGAATAGGCGAGCGGCAGGCCCTTCATCACCGTCAGCAGCGCTACCAGCGAACCGATGACGCGTCCGGTCTTGGCGCGCACCAGCTCGGCCGCGTCGGGGTTCTTCTTCTGCGGCATGATGCTGGAGCCGGTCGTCCACTGGTCCGACAGGCGCACGAAGCCGAACTGCGGCGTCATCCAGATAACGATCTCTTCCGCGAGGCGCGACAGGTGCACGGCCGAGATCGCGGCGATCGACAAATATTCGAGGATGAAGTCGCGATCGGAGACGGAATCGAGCGAGTTGCGGGTCGGCCCGTCGAAGCCCAGCGCCTCGGCCGTCGCATGCCTGTCGATGGGGAAGGAGGTGCCGGCGAGGGCAGCGGCGCCGAGCGGGCACTCGTTGAGGCGCTTGCGCGAGTCGCGGATGCGCGAGCGGTCGCGCCCCAGCATCTCGACGTAGGCCATGAGATGGTGGCCGAAGGTGACGGGCTGGGCGCTCTGCAGGTGGGTGAAACCGGGCATCACCGTGTCGGCATGGGCCTCCGCCTGGGTCAGCAGGGTGTCCATCAGGTTGGTGATCTGCGCGTCGGCCCGGTCGTGCGCCTCGCGCACCCACAGGCGCACGTCGGTCGCCACCTGGTCGTTGCGGCTGCGGGCCGTGTGCAGGCGGCCGGCGGCCGGCCCGATGAGGTCGCGCAGACGGCCCTCGACGTTCATGTGGATGTCTTCGAGGGCCGTCGAGAAGGTGAACTGGCCGCTCTCGATTTCCTCGAGGATGCGCTTCAGCCCGTCGTGGATGGCGTCGCGGTCCTCCTCCGTGATGATGCCCTGCTTGGCCAGCATGTCGGAGTGGGCGATGGAGCCGCGGATGTCCTGCGCGGCGAGGCGCTTGTCGAAACCGATGGAGACGTTGATGGCCTCCATGAGTGCGCTCGGCGAGGAGGCGAAGCGCCCGCCCCACATCGCGTTGGCGTTCTTGTTCTGCCCGTTCGTCGGCTTGCCGCTCACTGTCGCCTCGCTTGCTCTTTTTCCAGCGTTCACGCCACTGGCGCGTCATAGGGCAGCAGGGCGCGGGGAGCAAGGCGCGGTGGCTGGGGCGAAAGAAAAGACGCGGCAGGGGTTCACCTGTCGCGTCTGAAGGGTGGGAGGAAGAGTTCGTGCGGAACAGGGGGCTCAGCGCTCGACGAAGGCCTTCTCGATGACGAAATGGCCCGGCTCGCCGTGGTTGCCCTCGATGAAGCCGCGCTCCTCAAGGATGTTCTTGAGGTCGCGGATCATCTGCGGGCTGCCGCAGAGCATGAGCCGGTCGTTCTCGGTGTCGAGCGGCGGCAGGCCGATGTCGTTGAAGAGCTTTTTGGTCGTGATGAGGTCGGTGATGCGGCCGCGGTTGCGGAAGGGCTCGCGCGTCACGGTCGGATAGTAGATGAGCTTCTGGCGGACCTCCTCGCCGAGGTACTCGTCCTGCGGCAGGTCGCGCGTGATGAGCTCGCCATAGGCCAGCTCCGCCACCTGGCGGCAGCCGTGCAGGAGAATGACCTTCTCGAAGCGCTCGTAGGTCTCCGGGTCGCGGATGAGGCTGAGGAAGGGGGCAAGGCCGGTGCCGGTGCCGAGCAGGTAGAGGTTGCGGCCGTGCATCAGGTTGTCCAGCACCAGGGTGCCGGTGGCCTTGCGGCCAACGATGATGGGATCGCCCTCCTTGAGGTGCTGGAGGCGCGAGGTCAGCGGCCCGTCTGGCACCTTGATGGAGAAGAACTCCAGCTTCTCGTCGTAGTTCGGGCTGACGACACTGTAGGCCCTGAGGAGCGGCTTCCCGTCCACTTCGATGCCGATCATCGTGAACTGGCCGTTCTTGAAGCGGAAGCCGGGATCGCGCGTCGTCGTGAAGGAGAACAGCGTGTCCGTCCAGTGATGCACGCTGAGGACGCGCTCTTGGTTGAAGTTGCTCATGGCTTCTCGTCCATGCTCCCGGGGGATCTTCGTTGCGGTCGGTGCCGCGGGGTTAAGGGCCGCGCCTTCCATAACGGGGCGCCGCACGAGGGAAAAGGGGTCACAGCCTCTATTTGCGCAATCGCTCGCGGAATTGCAAGATTTTACATTTCCTCCGCACTAAACAGGAATTTCTCCTTGTCGGGAACGCCCTTCCAGGCGTCGGCGTCGTCCGGCACCGGGCCCTTATCGGTGATATTGGGCCAGATCGCGGCATACTTGGCATTGATCGGTGCCCACCGCTCGGCACGCGGGTCCGTATCGGGGACGATGGCTTCGGCCGGGCATTCCGGTTCGCACACGCCGCAGTCGATGCATTCGTCGGGATGGATGACGAGCATCGTCTCCCCTTCGTAGAAGCAATCGACCGGGCACACCTCGACGCAATCCTGGTACTTGCAACGGATGCAGCCATCGGTCACGACATAGGGCATGCGAACCTCCGGAGGGCTCTTGCTCGCCTCATAATTGTTTGTATACTAACAAATTAATGCGGCTGATCCGGCTTGTCAATCGGGTCGCGGCACAGGCCGTGAGGGGTCGGCCGAGGCACACGGAGAGAGAGGGAACCATGGCGCACGACGCGGTACAGCAGGGTGGAAAGGGCAAGCTCGTCATCCGCAACATCGGCCTGATCCTGAGCGGCGATCTCGAGCGGCCGATCCTCGATGGCGACACGGTGGTCGCGGTCGACGGGCGGATTGCTGCCGTCGGGTATGAGAAGGATGTCGATACCGAGGGCGCGAGCCAGGTGATCGACGCCAACGGCACGGTGCTGACGCCCGGCCTCATCGACAGCCACGTCCACCCCGTCGCCGGCGACTGGACGCCGCGCCAGCAGCAGCTCAACTGGATCGAGAGCAACCTGCACGGCGGCGTCACCACCATGATCTCGGCGGGCGAGGTGCATACGCCCGGCCGGCCGCGCGACGTCGTCGGCCTCAAGGCTATGGCAATCTACGCCCAGCGTACCTTTTCCGCCTTCCGCCCGAGCGGCGTGAAGATCCATGCCGGTGCTCCCTGCATCGAGCCGGACATGACGGAGCAGGATTTCAAGGATCTGGCCGATGCCGGCGTGAAGCTGCTCGGCGAGGTCGGCCTCGGTGGCGTCAAGGACGGGCCGACGGCGCGCAAGATGGTGGCCTGGGCGCGCAAGTACGGCATCCAGTCGACCATCCATACCGGCGGGCCGTCCATTCCCGGCTCAGGCCTCATCGACAAGGATGTGGTGCTCGAGGCGGACACGGATGTCGTCGGCCACATCAACGGCGGCCACACGGCCCTGCCGGACGACCAGATCCGCTGCATCTGCGAGGGCTGCAAGCGGGGTCTCGAGCTGGTGCACAACGGCAACGAGCGGGCAGCCCTCTACACCCTGCGCATCGCCCGGGAGATGGGCGAGCTCAACCGCGTCATCCTCGGCACGGATGCGCCGGCAGGGTCGGGCGTGCAGCCGCTGGGCATCCTGCGCATGATCTCGCTCCTGTCCTCGCTTGGCGACGTGCCGGCGGAAGTTGCCTTCTGCTTCGCGACGGGCAACACGGCGCGCATGCGCCAGCTCGACTGCGGTCTCATCGAGGCGGGTCGGGCGGCCGATTTCGTGCTGATGGACAAGGCCCAGCATTCTGCCGGCAAGGACCTGCTCGATTCCGTCCGCCTCGGCGACCTTCCGGGCATCGGCATGACCATTATCGACGGTGTCGTGCGCACCCAGCGCAGCCGGAACACGCCCCCGGCCACGCGGGTGCCGGAGATCGTGGCCCACTGAGGGCTCAGAGCATCTTCTGCAACAGGGCGGTGAGCGTCGCGCGTTCCGCGGCGCTCAGCTCCTTCAGCGTCTCCTCGGTGATGGCGATGGCCCGCGGCAGGCAACGCTCGACCATCGCCTCACCCTCTGGCGTCAGTGCCACGAGCAGGCGGCGGCCGTCGTCGGGATCGGGGCTCGTCGCGGTCAGCCCGCGTTTCGTCAGCCGGTCGACGACACCCTTGATGGTGGCGGCGTCCATGGCCGTATGCCGGCCGAGCAGGTTCTGGGACAGCGGTCCCAGCTGGTGGAGCTTGGCGAGGGCGGCCCACTGTGTCGGCGTCAAATCCTCGCCCATCAGCGTCATGAAGATGGTCGTGTGGCGCTGGCTGACCTGGCGCAGGATGAAGCCGATCTGCTCGTCGAGCACATAGGCGGGTGTCGAGGCGGCTGAAGTCATCGAAACTCCGGTTGGGGCGGTCGTTGCCGCGGCCTATCACACTGCGAGATAAGCGTCACGAATCTCTGGGCTCTCCTCGAGCTCGCGAATTGTGCCGCCGAAGCGGATACGTCCGCTTTCGATGATATAGGCCCTGTCCGAGATCAGCCGCGCGAAATGCAGGTTCTGCTCCGAAAGAACGATGCTGAGCCCCTCGTTCTTCATGGCGAGGATGGCGTTCGCCATCTCCTCGACGATCTTGGGGGCGAGGCCCTCCGAGGGCTCGTCGAGCAGGACAAGGGAGGGATTGCCCATCAGCGTACGCGCGATGGTGAGCATCTGCTGCTCGCCGCCACTCATGCGCCCGCCGAGGCGCCCGCGCATCTCGCCGAGGTTGGGAAAGAGCGTATAGAGCTTCTCGGGCGTCCAGCACGGGGCGCCGTCCCGCGCGGGCTGCGCGCCGACCATCAGGTTCTCCTCCACCGTCAGCTCCGTGAAGATGCGCCGGTCCTCCGGCACGTAGCCGAGGCCGCGGCGCACGATCTCGTGCGTCGGGCGGTTGGTGATGTCCTCGCCGTCGAAGACGATGCGGCCCTCGCGCCGCGCCACGAGCCCGACGATGGAGCGGAAGGTGGTGGACTTGCCGGCACCGTTGCGGCCGAGCAGGGCGACGACCTCGCCGGTGCCGACGCTGATGTCGACGTCGAAGAGGATGTGGGCCGGCCCGTAATAGCTGTTGAGCTTGTGGATTTCGAGTTTCATGCCGCCTCTCCGCCGTAGACGCTGCCTTCGCCGAGGTAGACGGCCTTGACGTCCGGGTTGTTGCGCACCTCGCCTGGCGTACCGCTGGCGATGAGCTGGCCCCGGTTCAGCACCATGATCCGGTCCGCGTGTTCGAAGACGACGTCCATGTCGTGCTCGGTGAACAGCACGCCGATGGACTGCTCCCGCGCGATGCTTGCGGTAAGGCGCATCAGGTCGACGCGCTCCTTGGGCGCCATGCCGGCGGTGGGCTCGTCCATCAGGAGGAGCCTCGGCTCGTTGACGAGAGCGATGGCGAGCTCGAGGCGCTTCAGGTCGCCGTAGGCGAGCTCGCCGCACGGCCGCGCCGCAAGCTCCTGCATGCCGACGAGGCCGAGCAGCCGGTCCGCCTCGGTGCGGTGGCGCGCGCCGGCGAAGCCGAAGAGGCGGCCGAGCTCGCGGTGGTGGGAGAGGATCGCCACCTGCACGTTCTCGCGCACGGTCATGGAGGGATAAGTGGCGGTGATCTGGAAGGTGCGGCCGACACCGAGGCGCCAGATCTCGCGCGGGCGCATGCCGGCCGTGTCCCGGCCGAGGATGCGGACCGAACCGCTGTCGCGGCTGATCTGGCCGTTCAGCATGTTGAAGCAGGTGCTCTTGCCCGCGCCGTTGGGGCCGATGAGGGCAAGGATCTCGCCAGCCCTCAGCGAGAAGGACACGCCTCTGACTGCGTGCACGCCGCCGTAGGACTTCGACAGGTTCTCGACCTCGAGGATGGGCTCGCTCATCGTGCGGCCTCCATCTTGGGAGCTGCGATGGGCGCGGCGCCGCTGCCGGGCGCCGCTGGGGCGGCCTTGGCCGGCGCGGCCAGCGCCGCGCCGCCGTCGTCGGTCCTGGCGCGGCGACGGGCCATGAGGTCTTCGGCGAAGCCGACGATGCCCTTGGGGAAGGCGACGACGAGCAGGACGATGACGGCGCCGAGCACGAGCTTCGACAGGTCCGTCTGGCTGACAAGCCAGATGGCGAGCGCCTTGTAGACGACCGCACCGACGACGGCGCCCGACACTGTCTCGATGCCGCCGAGCAGCACCATGACGAGGCCGTCGACCGACATCGGAATGGCGAGGTTGTCCGGGAAGACGCTGCCTTTCAGGAAGGCAAAGAGCGCCCCGGCGATGCCCGCGAAGGTGCCGGCGATGATGAATGCGGCCCACTGCACGCGGGCGCGGTCAATGCCGATCGCCTCCGAACGCAGGGCCGAGTCGCGTGTCGCCCGGAGCGCATAGCCGAAGGGCGAGAAGACGAGAACCCTGAGCGCGGCGATGCCGGCGACGGAGACGGCGAGTGCCAGCCAGTAGAAGGCGGCGGGGCTCGAGGCCCAGCTCGCCGGCCACACGCCGAGGATGCCGTTGTCGCCGCCGGTCACCTCCACCCACTGGAAGGCGATGGACCAGGCGATCTGCGCGAAGGCGAGCGTCAGCATGGCGAAATAGACGCCGGACAGCCGCACGCAGAACCAGCCGAAGAGGATGGCGCCGGCCACCCCCAGCAGCGGCCCGAGCAGGAGTGAGGCAACCATCGGCGCGCCGAACATGGTGGTGGCGAAGGCCGCACCATAGGCCCCGAGGCCGAAGTAGGCCGCATGGCCGAAGGAGGCGAGGCCGCCCACCGTCATGAGGAAGTGCAGGCTCGCCGCGAACAGGGCGAAGACAGCGATCTCCGCCAGCACCGTCAGCACGTAGTTGCCGGCGACGAGGGGGACGAAGCCCGCGACGACGACGAGCGCGAGCATGAGCAGGCGCTGGTTGGGACTCATCGGGTGCCAGGGACGGATGCTGAGCCCGGCCGGCTGGCGCGCGGGCCCTTCCGGACGCCCGAGCAGGCCCCATGGCCGCACGATCAGCACGCAGGCCATGACGAGGAAGACGAGAACAATCGAGATCTTGGGGAAGACCAGGATGCCGAAGGCATTGAGCTCGGAGACCAGCACGGCGGCGATAAAGGCGCCGAGCACGCTGCCGAGGCCGCCGATGACGACGACAACGAAGACCTCGACGATGATGGACAGGTCCATCAGGTGGGTCACGGCGTTGCGCGGAATCTGCAGCGCGCCGCCGAGGCCGGCGAGAAAGATACCGAGCGCGAAGACCGAGGTGAACAGCCACGTCTGGTTGACGCCGAGCGCCGCCACCATGTCGCGGTCCTGGGTCGCGGCGCGCACGAGCACACCCCAGCGCGTGCGGTGGAAGAGAATCCAGAGGGCGCCGAGCACCAGCGGGCCGAGGACGATGAGAAAGAGGTCGTAGGTCGGGACGGCGAGGCCGAGGATGTCAACGGCACCCCGCAGGCCGGGAGCGCGCGGGCCGACGAGATCCTCCGGGCCCCAGATCATCACCACGAGATCCTGCACCATCAGCGTCACGCCGAAGGTGGCGAGGAGCTGGAACAGCTCCGGCGCGCGATAGATGCGGCGCAGCAGCACGATCTCCAGCAGCGCACCGATGGCCGCGACCACGAGCGCGGCGAGAAGGATGCCGCCCCAGAAGCCGAAGAAGCCCTCGAACCGCTCGGTGAGCGTGTAGGCCACGTAGGCGCCGAGCATGTAGAAGGCGCCATGGGCGAAGTTCACGATGCGCGTGACGCCGAAGATGATCGACAGCCCGGACGCGACGAGAAACAGGGAAGCCGCGCTGGCGAGGCCTGTCAGAAACTGGACGACGAAGAATTCCACGGACGCGACCCTCTGGTTCGGTCAGGCCCGGCGTCGTTGCGCCGGGTGCGCGGGATGAGCGACGCTGGCTCGTTGCCTCCCCACGGGAGGAGCGGGAGGGCCCGCGGACAGCGGAGCGTCGGGTCGTCATGACCCCGACCCTTCCCGAGCCGGTCGGGTCACCCCGGCCGGCTCCCTGGAAACGAGGCTCGGGCCGCGCCCGGCCTCGCGGATTAAGAAGGCTGCGCCTTGCGGCGCTGCCTCCGCGTCCCCGCCTCAGCCCTGGGGCCGCAGGTGTTTCACTTCCTCCTCGGACGGCAGGTAGTCGGCGCCGTCGCGATAGACGGAATCGACCATTACGCCCTTGCCGTCGCGCACGTCGGTCTTGCCGACGAAGGCGCCGAGCGTCGACTGGTGGTCCGTCGCACGGAAGACGATCTTGCCGAAGGGCGTGTCGACCTCCACGCCTTTCGCGGCGGCGATGAGCTTGTCGGTGTCAGTCGAGCCGGCCTTGGCGAGGATGGCCGCGATTGCCTTCATCGTGCCGTAGCCGACGATGGAGCCGAGGCGCGGATAGTCGTTGAACTTCGCCTGGTAGGCCTTGAGGAAGGCGTCATGCTCCGGCGTCTTGATATCGTACCAGGGATAGCCGGTGACGATCCAGCCCTTGGGCGTTTCGTCCTTGAGCGGATCGAGATACTCCGGCTCGCCGGTGAGGAAGCTGACGACGGCGCGGTCCTTGAAAAGGCCGCGGGTGTTGCCCTCGCGCACGAATTTCACGAGGTCGGCGCCGAAGGTGACGTTGAGGATGGCGTCGGGCTTGGCCGCGAGCAATGCCTGGGTCACCGCGCCGGCGTCGATCTTGCCCTGCGGGGGCCACTGCTCCTCAACCCATTCGACATCGGGCCGTGCCTTGGAGAGAAGCTCCTTGAACACGGCCACGGCCGACTGGCCGTATTCGTAGTTGGGCGCCACGGTCGCCCAGCGCTTGGCCGGCAGCTTGGCTGCCTCCTCGGCCAGCATCGCCGCCTGCATGTAGTTCGACGGCCGCAGGCGGAAGGTGTACTCGTTGCCCTTGGACCAGACCATGGCGTCTGTCAGCGGCTCTGCCGCCATGAAGAACACCTGCTTCTGCTTGGCGAAGTCGGCCACGGCGAGGCCGATGTGGGAGAAGAAGGTGCCGGCGATGAGCGCCACGCCCTCGCGCGAGACGAGTTCATTGGCGGCCGTCACGGCCTCGGCCGGCTTGCCGGCGTCGTCCTTGGAGATGACGACGAGCTTCTTGCCGTTGACGCCGCCGGCGGCGTTGATCTCGTCGATGGCGAGCTGCCAGCCCTTGCGGTAGGGCTCGGTGAAGGCCGGCAGGGCCGAATAGCTGTTGATCTCGCCGATCTTGATCTCGCCCTCGGCCCGGGCAACGCTGCCGGCCGTGACAAGGGCCAGGGCTGCAAAGGCTACCGATTTTCGCAAGCTCGTCCGCATGCTCTCTCTCCCGTTATTGTTCGCACCGGTCCCCTCTGGTCTGGACTGTCAGCGCAAACCGTCCTCACCCTTGATTTCGTGTTTTGTCAGCCCGCCGACGCGCGGCAGCGGCCGGCCGGAATCGGTGACGGCGACCGCCACCATGATCTCGCCCGCCCGGGGCGCGTCGTTGAGGCTTACCTCCATGCCGTCGAAGTGGCTGCGCACATAGGCCGCGTCCTTGTGGCCGAGCGGGATGTCCAGCACCGCGCCGGGCCCGCCGCGCTTCTTGGAGGAGGGGATGAGCGCCGCGCCCTTGCCCAGCACCTTGCGCACGGCCGTGCCCATGCGCGGGTGCAGGATGGCGGCGGCATGCTCCAGCTCCCCGTTCTCGCCGACGAGGGCTGCCTTGCCGTAGCTCTCGGCCGCCGGCCCCTCGATGCCCAGCGCCGCGACGGCCTTCTCCGCCAGGAGACCGCCGAGCTCCTCGCCGATCTCCATCAGCTCGGTGAGGTCCTCGACATAGCGCCCGGCAAAAGGGTTCTCGATCACGGCGACGGCCGCGGCCTTGCGGGTCGGCGGGCTTACCGGCCGGCCCATCTCGGTGTGGGTTTCCTCGACGAATGTCGCGATCTTGCGGATCTTCGCCTTCATCTCAGGCCGTCCTCTCCCTTGATCTCGCTCGCCTTCAGCCCACCGACGCGGGCATGGATGCGCGGCCCCGTCGTCATGACGAGGATGACCGCCATCTCGTCGGCGCGCGGGGAATCGGGGATGCCAACCTCCATGGCGTCGAAATGGCTGCGCACGTAGGAGGCGTTGATGTGGGTGACGGGCACGTCGAGGCGCGCGCCCGGCCCGCCGACCTTCTTGGTCGAGGGCACGATGGCCTTGGCGCCGCCCAGGGCCTCGCGCATGGCATAGCCGCCGGGCACATGCCACAGCGCGCCGTGCTCCAGCTCGCCCGCCGAGCCGACAATGGCGCCCTTGCCGTAACCCTCGATGGCCGCCGGATCGCCGCCAAGCGCCGCGATCAGGTCCCGCGCCATGGCGAGGCCGAGGGGCTTCAGGTCATCCATGAAGCCGGCAATGTCCTCCACGTAGCGGCCGGCGAAGGGGTTGGCGATCACGGCGACGATGGCGCCGCGCTTGAGCGGTTTCTCAGCCGGCTGGCCGCCCTCGTGAAAGATTTCCTCCACCGTGATGAGGCGCTTGCGGACTTGGACTTCAGGCATGGATCGGACCCGTCTCCCCAAGAGTGTCGGCCAGCAGCGGCACGGGCGCTGCGGCGATGGGTGCGCCCGGCAGCGAGCCTACCGTTCGCGTGTGACCTTGCAAATGCAATGCCGCGGCGATGATCAGCCCGCGGTGGAGAAGCGTCTGGGCGAAAGCGCAGCCGGCATCGAGCGCCGCCGCCACGTCCACGGGCTCGAGGCGGCGCACGGCGCGCGTGACGAGGCGGTCGCCAAGGTCGCTGTCCGGCGCCAGCGCCGAGGCGGGCACGCGCGTCACGGCGGGATGGCCGGGCAGGTCCACGGCATTGGCGATCATCGTCGCGGCCGCGTCCGCCACCGCGGCGTCGCGTGCCAGCACCGTGACGGCATCGGCGATGCCGAGGGAGAAGCTGCGCCCGTGGCGTCCGCTCGTCGCGATGCCCCCGACTCCCTGGCCGGCGGAGAGGCGCAGCGTGCCGAACAGGCAGGGCGCGTCCGGCCGGTCCACCATGCCGATGGCAAAGGTGCTGCCCGGCGCAAGGTGCAGGGCGATGTCGCCGCCGTTGTTGACATAGGCCTTGTCGAGCCGCGCTGCGGCCAGCATGGCGGCGAGGATCTCGTCCGCATCGGCGCCGGCGACGGCCGCCATGGGCGTGATGAAGGCGTCGTGCGCATAGGGCAGGACCGCCTCCTGCATACGTCGCGCGACGGTGCCGGCGAGCGGCGGCTCGCCGGGGCGTGCCTGGCGCCGGAGGGCCGGCAGCTCGGCACACAGCTCGTCGAGCAGTGTCGCGAAGCGCCGTGCCGCCGCCTCGTAGGCGCGCGCCACCTCGCCCGTCGCGCCCCAGGCCTCAATGACGAGGTCGATCGGGCCGTGCTGCAGGTGCAGCCGGCGCCCGTCGGGCAGCATGCGGGCGAAGGGCGCGTCCCTCATCCGTGCGACCTCCGCGCCTCGTGCGGCGACAGCGGCCAGGGGTTGTCGAGGCGGTGCGGCAGCTGGCGGCGCGCCTCGCCCGGCGTCAGCGACGAGACTGGCCGGACCTCGCTCATATGGCCGCCGAGCGCCTCGTAGTCGCTCAGCCGCATGGTGAACTCGATGGGCGCGACGAGCGCCGGCGTCGGCACATAGCCGAAGGCGTTTTCCGGCACGCGCGTCACGTCCACCATGAAGGTGATGCCCCCGCCGGGCCAGACGTAGACCGGCGCGCCGCCGCAGGTGACATAGGTGAGAGCGTCCTTCACGGAGCGGGTGAGGCGCACCGGGTTCTCGGTGACGCCGGCGCGCAGGGAGCCACCGGCCCCACCCATAAAGAGCACGGTGCACAGGGCAGGCTCGCAGTTCTCCTTGATGCGATCCACCGACTGGCGCAGCGCCTCGGGCAGCTGGCGCTCGACGGGCGTCAGCGTTTCGTCGAGCTCGTAATAGGCGTGATGCTCGCCAGTGGTGGAGACCATGAGCAGCCGCAGGCCCGGCCACGCCACCCTAGGGTCGAAGGGCCCGAGGATCGACAGCGGATCGGAGATATTGGTGCCGCCCCAGCCGGTGCCCGGCTCCGCCACCTGGAAGTAGCGGCCCGGCGTCGAGCGCCGGCCCTTCATCTTGATGCCTGTTTCGCGCACGCCCAGCAGCTTGCCGGCCTGGTGCTCGGAGAGGACTCCGGTGATGTGGTCGTCGACGACCACCACCTCATCCACCTTGCCATGCCACTGCTTGGCGAACATGCCGATGGTGGCCGAGCCGCAGCCGACGCGCATGCGCTCCTCGGTGACGCCGTTGACGATCGGCGGCTTGCCGGCCTGGACGACGACCGTGGCCCCGTCGTCGATGGTCATCTCCACGGCCTTGCCGTTGCACAGGGCCAAGAGCGTGTCGCAGGTCACGCGGCCTTCCTTCTTGGAGCCGCCCGTGAGGTGATGCACGCCGCCAAGCGAGAGCATCTGGGAGCCGTATTCGCCCGTGGTGACGTGGCCGACGGCCTCGCCCTGCACGCGCACCGTCGCCTGCTCCGGGCCGAGGTGGCGGTCGGTGTCGATCTTCACCTTGACGCCGCAGTAGCTGAAGATGCCTTCGGTGACGACGGTCACCATGTCCACCCCGTCGACCTGCGACGAGACGATGAAGGGAGCGGGCTTGTAGTCGGGATAGGTGGTGCCGGCGCCGACGGCGGTGACGAAGGTTTCGGAGCCCTGGACGATGGTGCCGTCCCACTCGCCCTTGTTGAAGGGAACGACGTTGCCGCCCTGGGCGAGCGTGCGTTCGAGGAGCACGTGCGGGTCAACGCGGACGAGCTCCCCGTCGTGGTTGGCGTAGCGGTCGCAGGCGCCCGTCATGCCCGGCTTGATGTAACACATGACCGGGCAGGCATCGCAGCGGATCTTGTCGTCCTTGGCCGCGCCGGGCGCGACCGCCTGTTCGTTCTGCATGTCAGCCTCGTGCGCTTGTGGCGGCGAGAAGGGCGGCGCGGACCCGGTCGGGCGTCGCCGGCACGCGGCGGATGCGCACACCGGTGGCGTCATGGATGGCGTTGAGGATAGCCGGGGCAGTCGGGATCAGCGCCTGCTCGCCGATGCCCTTGGCGCCGAAGGGGCCGACGGGCGAGGCATCCTCGACGAGGATTGACTCGACCGGCGGCATGTCTCCCGCCGAGGGGATGAGATAGTCGTGCAGGTTCTCGCCCTTGCCGGGGAAGAACTCTTCCATCAGAGCGAGGCCGAGGCCCTGTGCCGCGCCGCCCTCGATCTGGCCCTCGACCAGTGTGGGGTTGATGGCGCGGCCGACGTCGTGCGCAGCGGTGATCTTCAGGACCTTCACCGTGCCGAGCTCGGTATCGACCACGACCTCCGCCATGTGGGCGCCGAAGCCGTAGACGGCGTAGGGAATGCCCTGGCCGTCGGCATCGAGGGGGCTCGTCGGCGGGTCGAAGGTAGCTTCGCCGGTCAGCACGTAGCCGTGCTCGTCGGTGGGCAGGTCGGCGAGGGCGATGGTGCGCTCGTGCCCGCCGTCGCGCACGACGACCGCCCCGTCCGCGAACGTAACCGTCGCTCCCTCGCCGGCATTGGCGAGGCGCAAGATGGCGGCGCGCAGCTCGCGGCCCGCCAGCTCGGCGGCCTTGCCGGTGACGAAGGTCTGGCGCGAGGCGGAAGTCTTGCCGGCGTCGGGTGTCAGGTCCGTGTCGGCCGAGACAAGATCGAAGCGGGCAATCGGCGCGCCGAGCGCATCGGCGCAGATCTGCGTGATGACGGTGTTCGAGCCCTGGCCGATGTCGACCGCCCCCTGGTGGAGGGCGATGCGCCCATCGCGCTTCAGCCCCACGCGGATGGTGGACGGGTTGGGCAGGGAGGTATTGCCGCAGCCGTACCACATGCCTGCCACGCCGACGCCGCGGCGCAGATGGCCCTGGCTCCCGGCGTTGAAGGCGGCGGCTTCGGCGCGAGCCCGCTGCCAGTGCGGCACGAGGGCCTCGAAACAGGCGCGGATGCCGACGCCCTCGCCCAGCACCTGGCCGGTGACGGTCGGCTGGTCCGCGCGCAGCGCGTTGCGCAGGCGGAATTCCAGCCGGTCCATGCCGATCCTGTCGGCGAGTTCGTCGTAGAGCTGCTCCTGGGCGATGCTTGCCTGCGGCACGCCGAAGCCGCGGAAGGCACCGGCGGGCACGAGGTGCGTGTGTACGGCCCGCGTCAGGGCACGGTAGTGGGGCACGTAGTAGGGGCCGGAGGCGTGCACCGGCACGCGGTTGGCCACCGTCGGACCCCAAGAGGAATACGCGCCGGTGTTGAAGTCGCCGAAAAAGTCAAAGCCGACGAGCCTGCCGTCGCGTGTCGCGCCCGCCCGTGCCCGGATGCGCGCCGGGTGGCGCTTGGTGGTCGTCATGATCGACTCGGGGCGCGTGTAGGTCATGCGCACCGGCCGGTCGAGGAGCCAGGCGGCGATGGCGATGAAGGGCTGGACGGACAGGTCGAGCTTGGAGCCGAAGCCGCCGCCGACAGCGGTCGGGATGATGCGCACGGCCTCCGGCGCGATCCCGAGTACCCTGGCGACGTCGTCGCGGTCCATGTAGGGCGCCTGGGTGCAGGCCTGCACCTCGATGCGGTCGCCGACGCGCCGGGCGAAGCCCGCTTCCGGCTCGATATAGGCGTGCTCGACGAAGCCGGTCTCGAATTCCCCTTCGACAACCACATCCGCCGTCGCAAGCGCCGCATCGACATCGCCACGGACGACGCGCCCGCCGACGAGAATGTTGCCGGGGCGGTTCGCGTGCACCAGCGGCGCGCCGTCTGCCAGGGCCGCATCGATGGTCGTGTTGGCCGGCAGCTCCTGCCATGAGACCGGGAAATCGGACAGGTCGAGCGCCGCCATGGCCGCGGCCTCGCCGACGATGGCGGCCACCGCCTCACCGCGGAAGCGCGTCTCCTTCTCGGCGAAGACCGGCTGGTCGGCGAAGGGCGGGATGACGCCGTAGCAGTTCTCGCCCGGCACGTCCTTGGCCGTGATGACGCGCACGATGCCGGGGTGACGCGCGAGGAAGGCGTCGATGTCGCCAAAGGTGAAGGCGGCCCGGTGATAGGGGCTGCGTACGGCCTTGAGGACGAGGGCATCGGCCGGTGCTTCGTCGGCCCCGAAGATGTCGGCGCCGCGCACCTTCTTCAGCCCGTCGAGGCGGCGGATGCGCGCGCCGATGGCCCCACCGCCTTCTGGCAGCACCTCCGGCTGTGCCTCGTTCGCCACGTCGAGAATGGCGGCGATGATCTTGCGGTAGCCGGTGCAGCGGCAGAGCACGCCGCCGATGGCGTCGAGCACTTCGGTCTCGCTCGGCCGCTCGTTGCGGCTGAGCAGCGCGACGGCGGCCACGAGCATGCCAGGCGTACAGATGCCGCACTGGGCTGCGCCATGCCGCAGAAAGGCTTCCTGCAGGCGCGCGGCGACGGGGTGGCCGGCCGGCAGGCCCTCGACTGTCGTGATCTGACGGCCCTCGACCTGACCGGCGGCGACGAGGCAGGAGCAGACGGCCTCGCCGTCGACGAGGACGGAGCAGGCGCCGCAGTCGCCGGCGTCGCAGCCGACCTTGGTGCCCGTGAGGCCGAGATCGTCGCGCAGCACCTTGGACAGGCGCGCCGCGGGCGAGGCGGGGACCTCCACGGTCCGGCCGTTGACGGTGAGGGCGACGCCGGCGCGGCTCTCGGTTGTGGCAACCCGGTCGAGCATGTCAGGCGGCCTCCTTCGCTCGCTCGTGCACACAGGCTTCGAGGGCGCGTGCGACGAGCGTCTGCGCCGCGTCTGCGCGGTAGGCACCGGTGGCGCGCACGTCGTCGATGGGTGACAGGGGGGCGAGATGCGCGGCCGTGACGGCCGAGCCGATGCCTGGGGCGGCCGGCCGGCCGACGAGCGCCGCCTCGAGTGCCGGCAGGCGCTGGGCGACGGCCGAGCAGGAGCCCACGGCGACGCGCGCGGCGTCGATGCGGCCGGCCTCGTCCGTGCGCAGCATGGCCGCCACCATGACGATGGAGATGACGAGATAGCGTCGCGCGCCGAGCTTGAGGAAGGCGGAGCGGGCGTCCGTCATGGCGCGCGGTACGAAAACGGCCGTGACGATCTCGTCCTCGCGCCGCTCCGTGCGGCGGTAGCCGGAGATGAATTCGCGAAGGGGCAGGCGGCGCCGGCCGGTGCGCGAGGTGAGCTCGACCTCCGCCTCGAGCGCAAGCAGCGGCGGCACGCCGTCGGCGGCCGGCGATGCATTGCAGAGATTGCCGGCGATGGTGCCGCGGTTCTGGATCTGCAGGGAGCCGACTTCACGGGCGGCGGCCCTCAGGGCGTCGAAGCCGCTCGGCAGGTCCGCACGCGCAATCTCGGTCCACGTGGTGGTGGCGCCGATACGCACGTGGTCCGGCTCCAGGCCGATGCCGCGCAGCTCGGGCAGTGCCGTGATGTCGAGGAAGGGCCGGGTCTGTGGCCGGTCGCCGAGGGCCGGGAAGACATCGGTGCCGCCAGCCAGGATCTGCGCGCCCGTTGTCGCGAGCGCGTCGAGCGCTTCGTCGAGGGAACGCGGACGGAGGTACATCGACGCCTCCCGAAACTGTTGTTCACCCTCTGACGGCATTGATGATGCCGAGCAGTTTTTTGTTGGTATACAAATAATCTGCAACTGGATGATCGGCGCTGTCAAGCGTCCCCCGGACCGTTTTGGGGGCAATGTCAGGCGCGTCCGGCGGCATCTGCCTCAAACGGCGGCAGGTGCGGCTTCGGAGGGCTCGCGGGGCCGCCGGGACCCTAAATGACAGGATGCCCGACGGCGGCGCGAAGGTCTATGCGGAGGCTTTCGGCGGGCTTGCTTCGCCGAGCCAGCGCCGGATGCCGTGCGCGGCGGCGATTCCCGTCGCGAAGGTGGCCTGCAGCAGGTAGCCGCCGGTTGGCGCTTCCCAGTCCAGCATTTCGCCGGCGGCGAAGACACCGGGCAGCGCCTTGAGCATGAGGTTGTCGTCGAGCGCCTCGCGGCGGACGCCGCCGGCGCTGGAAATGGCGCGGCTGATCGGTCGTGGTCCGGTGAAGGTGAGCGGCAGGGCCTTCACCGCCTGCGCCAGGGCCTCGGGCTCGACCGGCAGGGCGCCCAGCACCTCTCTGAGCAGGTTGACGGCGACCGGCATCAGGCCCCCGGCCTTACGCAGGAAGGAGGCGGTGGACTGCTTGCCCCGCGGCCGCGCGAGGCGCGCGGCAAGGTGCGAGGGGCTGAGATCGGGCCTGAGGTCGAGAATCACGGTCTGCGGGCCGTGCGCCGCGATGGCGTCGCGCAGGCGGCCGGAGAGGGCATAGACGACGCCGCCCTCCAGCCCCTCGCGCGTGACAACTGCCTCGCCCATGACCCGCAGGCCGTCGAAGGAGAGGGCGATGCGCTTCAGCGGCATGCCGGCGAATCGCCCGGCAAAATGGTCCGACCAACGGTGCTCGAAGCCGCAGTTGGCCGGGAGGAGCGGAGCAATGGCCACGCCTCTGGCGGAAAGAATCTCCGTCCATCCCCCGTCAGAGCCGAGGCGCGGCCAGCTCGCGCCGCCGAGTGCCAGCAGCGTGGCGTCGGGCGCGAGGGTGAGGCGCTCGCCGCCCTCGGTCTCGACGAGGAGGCGTCCTGTCTCGTCCCAGCCGTGCCAGCGGTGCCGCGTCAGGAGCCTCACGCCGAGCCCGTCGAGGCGGCGCAGCCAGGCGCGCAGGAGAGGCGAGGCCTTGAAGCTCTCGGGAAAGACGCGCCCGCTCGAGCCGACGAAGGTTCTTTCGCCGAGCCCTTCGCACCATGCGCGCAGTGCGGCCGGCGGAAAGGCCTCGATGATGGGCGCGAGCCATGGCCTCGCGGCGCCGTAGCGGGAGAGGAAGGTCTCGAGCGCCTCACCGTGCGTCAGGTTGAGGCCGCCGCGTCCCGCCATGAGGAACTTGCGCGCCGGTGAGGGCATGCGCTCGTAGACGGTGACGGCGAAGCCGGATCGCGCCAGCTCCTCCGCCGCCATGAGCCCGGCCGGGCCGGCCCCGATCACGGCCACCGTCCTGGTCTTGTCCGCCATGAGGTTCTACCGGCTGATGCGCGTGGACAGGATGATGGAGGACATGGTGCGCTCCACGCCCTCCAGCGCCCCGATGCGGTCGATGAGCTGGTCGAGCTCCGCGATCGACGGCGCAGCGACAACGGCGATCATGTCATAGCTGCCGCTGATGGAGTGCAGGGTGCGCACCTCAGCGATGCCGGCGAGCGCCTCCTCCACCTTGCGGGCGAGCTTGGGCAGCGCCCTTATAAGCACGTGCGCGCGCACGAGGCCGCTCTCGTAGTCGTCTGACAGGCGCACGGTATAGCCGGCGACGATCCCGCGCCGCTCCAGCCGCTCGATGCGGCTCTGCACCGTGGTGCGCGACAGCCTGAGCCGCCGCGCGAAGTCCGCCGTCGGCGTGCGCGCATTCTCGCGCAGGAGGGCGATGAGCTGGCGGTCGATGTCGTCCATCGTCGTTTCGCAGAAATGTATCGTCATTTCCACTAGGGCATCTTCGCATTTCGGCGAAGCGGAATCTTCATTTCGACGGACAGGCTGCGATCCTTGGGGAAATCGCCAACCAGGGGATCAAGCCATGCGTGATCGCAAGTCCGTTCTCGTTGTCGGTGCCGGCAAGATTGGCGCCACCATCGCCGACCTGCTGACGGCCACGGGCGACTATGAGGTGACCGTCGTCGATCGCGAGCAGGCGCAGCTCGATGCGCTCGATGCCGCCCTACCCGTCGCGCGCATCCGTCTCGACATCACCGACGACGGGGCACTCGACAGGGTTCTGGCGAGGAAGTTCGCCGTGCTCAGCGCCGCGCCCTTCCACCTGACGACGCGTATTGCCGAGGCGGCGGCGCGCGCCGGCGTGCACTATCTCGACCTCACCGAGGACGTTGCGAGCACGCGGCGCGTCAAGGAGCTCGCGGCTGGCGCGGCGAGCGCCTTCATTCCGCAGTGCGGGCTCGCGCCGGGCTTCATTTCTATCGTCGCCTACGATCTCGCCCGTCGCTTCGAGACCCTCGACAGCGTGCGCATGCGTGTCGGCGCGCTGCCGCAATATCCGTCCAACGCCCTCAACTACAACCTCACCTGGAGCACGGACGGCGTCATCAACGAATATTGCGAGCCGTGCGAGGCCATCGTCGACGGCGAGCTCGTCGAGGTGCCGGCGCTGGAGGAGCGCGAGGAGTTCTCGCTCGACGGCGTCACCTACGAGGCGTTCAACACCTCGGGCGGTCTCGGCACCCTGTGCGAGACGCTGAAGGGCAGGGTGCGCACGCTGAACTACCGTACCATCCGCTATCCTGGCCATTGCGCCATCATGAAGGCGCTGCTCAACGACCTCGGCCTGCGCCACCGGCGCGCGCTGCTCAAGGACATTCTCGAGAGCGCCCTGCCAACGACCCTGCAGGACGTGGTCGTCATCTTCGTCACGGTGAGCGGGCACCGCGGCGGCCGCCTGGTGCAGGAAACCTATGCCAACAAGATCTACAGCGCGTGTGTGAACGGCGTCACCCGCAGCGCTATCCAGATCACCACCGCCTCGGGCATCTGCGCGGTGCTCGACATGCTGGCGGCTGGCCAGCTGCCGCAGCGCGGTTTCGTGCGGCAGGAGGACATCGCCCTCGACACGTTCCTCGCCAACCGCTTCGGCCGGGTCTACGGCCAGGCGGCGCCGCAGCCCTACAGCGCCGCGGCGTAAGGTCCGGCTGCGCAGGGTCCGGGGCCTCGGGCCGCTTGCCCTGGCGCTGCGCATTGGCCGCATCCGGCTCCGCCACGCACTCCGTCTCGATGCGGCCGGGCAGCGCCACGTTCACCGTGATCCCCTGACCCGCTACCTCGTTCGCCAGTGTCGTCGACCGGCCCACCGCCGCAGAGCGGATGCCGTTCGACAGCGCAAGCCGCGGGATCGGCTGCCCCACGCCCGACGAGGCGGGGCGCATGGCAAGCCGGCGCCGGAATGGCGCAGCAACCGCCTTTCATGGCGCGTCGCCCGCCGCTATACGCGCGCAGCGATCGCATCGGACGGGGAGATTCGGCGAAGGATGAGCGGGGCGGATGATTTCGTCGACGCGGTTGTCGTCGGCGCCGGGGTAGTGGGCCTCGCCGTCGCGCGGGCCCTTGCGCTCGCCGGTCGCTCGGTGGTGGTTCTCGAAAGCGAGGGGGCCATCGGCACCGGCACGTCCTCGCGCAACAGCGAGGTGATCCATGCCGGGCTCTATTATCCTCCCGGCAGCCTGAAGGCGCGCCTGTGCGTCGAGGGGCGGCGCGCGCTCTATGCCTATTGCGCCGCACGCGGCGTGCCGCACCGGCGTTACGGCAAGCTCCTGGTCGCGTCGAGCGAGGACGAGATCGCCGGCGTCGAGGCGTTGGCCGAGCGCGGCCGGGCCAACGGCGCCGAGGAGCTCACCATGATTTCCGGCGCCGAGGCCCGGCGCATGGAGCCGGCGCTGGCGGCGGTCGCGGCGCTGTGGTCGCCGCAAACGGGCATCATCGACAGCCACGCCTACATGCTGGCGCTGCAGGGCGATGCCGAGAACGCCGGCGCTGTCTTTGCCTTCAACACGCCCTTCGAGGCGGCCGAGCCCACGGCGGGCGGCTTTCTCGTCCGCACGGGCGGGGCCGAGCCCATGCGCCTCGCCTGCCGCGAGCTCGTCAATGCCGCCGGCCTTTGCGCGTCCGACGTGGCCGACCGTATCGCGGGCTTGCCGCCCGAAACGGTCCCGCGCACGCGTTTCTGCAAGGGCAACTATTTCGTCCTTGCCGGCCGGGCGCCCTTTTCGCGCCTGGTCTATCCGGCGCCCCACGCGCACGGCCTGGGTGTGCACCTGACCCTCGACCTCGGCGGGCAGGCGCGCTTCGGCCCCGATACCGAATGGATCGAGGAGATCCGCTACGAGGTCGACGTCTCGCGGCGCGCGGCGTTTGCCGCGGCGATCCGCCGCTATTGGCCCGGCCTCGACGAAGAGGCCCTGTCGCCCGGCTACAGCGGCATCCGCCCCAAGATCGTCGGCGAGGGCGAGCCGGCGGCCGATTTCCGCATTGACGGGCCGCAGGTCCACGCAATGCCCGGCCTCGTCAATCTCTTCGGCATCGAGAGCCCGGGCCTCACGTCCTCACTCGCCATCGCCGACGAGGTGCTGGCGCGCCTCGCCGACGGGTAGGCCCGGGCGTGATGCGGCGCCGGCATGCGCTCGCCGTTCTTGCCTCGGACGCTGGCCAACGCCTAGTTTCGGCGCGGGAGAACGCCGAAAGGGCCCACGGAGCCGGTGCATGACGGACATCGCCACACGTGTCTACAATCACAAGTGGAAGATCGATCCGATCGTCCGCTCCCTGCTCGACACGGATTTCTACAAGCTGCTGATGGCGCAGACGATCTTCCGGCGCCATCGCAACACGCGCGTCACCTTCTCGATCCTCAACCGCTCGAAGGATGTCCGCCTCGCGGACCTCGTCGAGGAGAGCGCCCTGCGCGAGCAGCTCGACCACGCCCGAAGCCTGCGGCTGACTCGGGGCGAATCGACCTGGCTGCGCGGCAACATGTTCTACGGCAAGCGGCAGATGTTCGCGCCGGAGTTCATCGAATGGCTCGAGGGCTTCCAGCTGCCACCCTATGACCTCAGGGTCCGCGACGGCCAGTACGAGCTTGAGTTCGACGGGCCGTGGCTGGAGACGACCTTCTGGGAAATTCCGGCGCTCGCCATCCTGAACGAGCTGCGCTCGCGCGCTGTGCTCGCCACCATGGGCAAGTTCGAGCTGCAGGTGCTCTATGCCCGTGCCATGACGCGGGTGTGGGAGAAGGTGCAGCGCCTCAAGGCCCTGTCCGGCCTGCAGATTGCCGATTTCGGCACGCGCCGCCGCCATGGCTTCCTGTGGCAGGACTGGTGCGTGCAGGCGATGATGGAGGGGCTGGGTGACGCCTTCACCGGCACGTCCAACTGCCTCATCGCCATGCGGCGCGAGGTTGAGGCCGTCGGTACCAACGCGCACGAGCTGCCGATGGTCTATGCGGCGCTTGCCAACAGCGACGAGGAGCTCGCCGCCGCGCCCTACCAGGTGCTGCGCGACTGGCAGGAGGACTACGAGGGCAACCTGCTGATCATACTGCCCGACACATATGGCACCACCCATTTCCTGGCGGCGGCGCCGAGCTGGGTGTCGAGCTGGACGGGCATTCGCATCGATTCCAAGGATCCCATCGAGGGCGGAGAGGAAGCCATCCGCTGGTGGCAGGAGCGCGGCGAGGATCCGCGCAAGAAGCTCGCCATCTTCTCGGATGCACTCGATGTCACGGCCATCGAGCGCATCTATTATCATTTCAACGGGCGCATGCGCTTCGGCTTCGGCTGGGGCACGCTGCTCACCAACGACTTCCGCGGCTTCGTGCCGGACGGCGCGCTCGACCCCATCTCCATCGTCTGCAAGGTGGTGTCGGCCAACGGCCGCCCGGCCGTGAAGCTCTCCGACAATCCGGCCAAGGTCATGGGCCCGCCGGCCGAGATCGAACGCTACAAGCGTGTGTTCGAACTCGAGGAGCGTGCCGAGCGGCCTGTCCTCGTCTAGCAGGCAGCTCAGGCCGCCTTCTTCTGGTAGTCCTTGACGTCCGAGAAGCGGATGGCCGGCCACCGCTCCTCGTCATAGCGCAGCGAGAATGGGCTCGAGGCCATGAACACGGGCGCCCCGTCGAGGTCGGTGGCCATGGCGGAGTTGTTGGCCGCGATGAACCTGTCGAGCTCGGCCCTGTCGTCGGCGCTCACCCAGCGGCAGACGGAGAAGCGCGTCGTCTCGTAGGTGGCCTCGAGGCCATATTCGGTCTTCAGCCGCTCGATGAGGACGTCGAGCTGCAGCGCGCCGACGACGCCGACGATGGCACCCGAGCCGTCGTTGGGGATGAAGAGCTGCACCACGCCCTCCTCGGCGAGCTGCTCCAGCGCCTCGCGCAGTTTCTTGGCCCGCATCGCGTCCTTGATGGAGACGCGGCGCAGGATTTCCGGCGCGAAGCTCGGCACGCCGCGAAAGACGATGTCTTCACCTTCGGTCAGCGTGTCGCCGATGCGCAGGGTGCCGTGGTTGGGGATGCCGACGACGTCGCCCGCATAGGCTTCGTCCGCCACCGTGCGATCCTGTGCGAAGAAGAACTGCGGCGCGTTGAGGCTGATGGACTTGCCGGTGCGCACGAGCTTCACCTTCATGCCGCGCGTCAGCCGGCCCGAGCACACGCGCATGAAGGCGATGCGGTCGCGGTGGTTCGGGTCCATGTTGGCCTGGATCTTGAAGATGAAGCCGGTCATTTTCGGCTCGTTGGCCTGGACCATGCGCTTGTCCGCCTCCTGTCCGCGCGGCGACGGAGCGTACGCGGCCATGGCGTCGATGAGGTCGCGGATGCCGAAGTTGCGCAGGGCGCTGCCGAAGAAGACGGGCGTCAGGTGCCCCTCGCGGAAGGCGCCAAGGTCGAAGGGCTTCAGCGCCTCCTCGGCCAGCATCGCCTCCTCCTGCCAGGTGGCGGCCTCGTGCGCCGGCAGCAGCGCGGCGAGGACCGGGTCGTCGGCGCCGCTCACCGTAAGGGTCTCGTCGTCGGAGATACGCCGCACCATCTTCGTGCCGAAGGTGTAGGTGCCGGCAAAGCTCTTGCCGGCGCCGATGGGCCAGTTGATCGGGGCGGTGTCGAGCGCCAGCGTCTTCTCGATCTCGTCGAGCAGGTCGAAGGGGTTGCGACTCTCCCGGTCGAGCTTGTTGATGAAGGTGACGATGGGGATGTCGCGCAGGCGGCAGACCTCGAAGAGCTTGCGCGTGCGCGCCTCGATGCCCTTGGCCGCGTCGATGACCATCACGGCGGCATCGACGGCAGTGAGCGTCCTGTAGGTATCCTCCGAGAAGTCCTCGTGGCCGGGCGTGTCGAGCAGGTTGAAGACGCAGCCGCCGTACTCGAAGGTCATCACCGACGTGACGACAGAGATGCCGCGCTCGCGCTCGATGCCCATCCAGTCCGAGCGGGTCTGGGCGCGGTTGCGCTTGGCCTTGACCTCGCCGGCGAGCTGGATGGCGCCGCCGAAAAGCAGCAGCTTCTCGGTCAGCGTCGTCTTGCCCGCGTCCGGGTGGGAGATGATGGCGAAGGTGCGCCGCCGCGCGATGGGGTCGGCGGGGCCGCCGTTGACGAGAGGGCTCTGCATGGGGCGCCAAGACACTTGCGGCGGCCGAGCGGCAGGGAGGAGGCCTCATCCGCTCCGGCAGCGCCTGGGAACAGGGTCGGCGCGTTCTTTCCAGCCATCGGCGGCCGTGTCAATGGCGCGCATTGACGGAGCCGCGGACACTCCGGATCCTGCGGCCGGAAAGGGGGCCTGCCATGACCGGGATCAGGATCGGTGAGAGGGATGTCCTGCTTGTCGTCGACGTGCAGAACGACTTCTGCCCCGGCGGGGCGCTGGCGGTCGCCGGCGGCGACGCCATCGTGCCGACGGTCAACGCGCTCGCGCGGCGCTTCACCCACGTCATCCTGACGCAGGACTGGCACAAGCCGGGGCATCTGTCCTTCGCCTCCGCCCATCCCGGACGCAGGCCTTTCGAGACCGTGGAGATGCCTTACGGGCCGCAGGTATTGTGGCCGGACCACTGCATCGAGAACACGCCCGGCGCCGCCTTCCATCCGGCTCTCGACGTGCCGCATGCCGAGCTCATCCTGCGCAAGGGCTTCGACCCGGCGATCGATTCGTACTCCGCCTTCTACGAGAACGACCGTGTGACGCCCACGGGGCTCGGTGGCTACCTCAAGGAGCGCGGCCTCGAACGTGTCTTCCTCGCCGGCCTCGCGCTCGACTTCTGCGTGCGCTACTCGGCCGAGGATGCGCACGGCCACGGCTTTGCGGTGACGGTCATCGAGGATGCCTGCCGCGCCATCGACCTCGACGGCTCGCTGGCCGCCGCCGAGGCTGCCTTCGCGGCCCGGGGCATCGCCCGGGTTCGCGCGGTGGAGATCGCCTGAGCGCCCCAGCCTGGCCGACGGGCGGCGCGGGGCGCGCCGCCGGTCAGTGCGCCTCCTCCCAGTTGTCCGCGGCCCGCGCCTCGACCTCGAGCGGCACGGCGAGCGCGACGGCAGGGTTCGGCGCCTCGCGCATCACGCGCGTGATGAGCGGCAGCGCGCGCTCCACCTCCTCCTCCGGCACCTCGAAGACGAGCTCGTCATGCACCTGCAGCAGCATGCGGGCGTGGAGGCCGGCGCTCTCCAGCGCCTCGTCCATGCGCACCATGGCGCGGCGGATGATGTCGGCGGCCGAGCCCTGGATAGGAGCGTTGATCGCCTGACGCTCCACGAAGGCGCGTTCGGAGGGGTTGGACGACTTGATCTGCGGATAGTGGCAGACGCGTCCGAAGAGCGTCGTCACGTAGCCGTGTTCCCGGCAGAAGCGCTTGGTCTCCTCCATGTAGTCGCGGATGCCGGGGAAGCGCTCGAAATACTTGCGGATGTAGGCCGACGCCTCCTCGCGCGGAATGCCGAGCTGGTTGGCGAGGCCGAAGGCCGAGATGCCGTAGATGATGCCGAAATTGATGGCCTTGGCGCGCCGCCGCACGAGGGGATCCATGCCCTGAACCGGCACGCCGAACATCTCCGAGGCTGTCATGGCGTGGATGTCGATGCCGTCGGCGAAGGCCTGCCGGAGCTGCGGAATTTCCGCGATATGGGCGAGGACGCGCAGCTCGATCTGGCTGTAGTCGGCCGAGACGAGCTTGGTGCCCGGCGCGGCGACAAAGGCGGTGCGGATCTTGCGGCCTTCCTCCGTGCGCACGGGGATGTTCTGGATGTTCGGCTCCGACGACGACAGCCGGCCCGTCGTGGTCGCGGCGAGCGAGAAGCAGGTATGCACGCGCTGCGTCTCGGGGTTGACGAAGCCTGGCAGGGCGTCCGTGTAGGTCGACTTGAGCTTGGCGAGCTGGCGCCAGTCGAGAATCTTCGCCGGCAGCGCATGGCCCTCGGCGGCGAGATCCTCGAGCACGCCGGCGCCGGTCGCCCACTGGCCGGTCTTCGTTTTCTTGGCGCCGGGCAGGCCCATCTTGCCGAAGAGGATGTCGCCGAGCTGCTTGGGGCTGCCGATGGTGAAGCGCTCGCCGGCGAGGGCGTAGATCTCCTCCTCGAGGGCCGCGAGCTTCTGGGCGAAGTCGCCGGACAGGCGCGAGAGGATGGTGCGGTCGATGGCGATGCCCCGGCGCTCCATGCGCGCCAGCGTCTCCACCATCGGGCGCTCCAGGGTCTCGTAGACGCTCGTCAGTCCCTCGGCCACGAGGCGCGGCTTGAGCACGAGCCACAGGCGCAGGGTGACGTCCGCATCCTCGGCCGCATAGGCAGTGGCCTTGTCGATCGCCACCTTGTCGAAGGTGACCTGCGCCTTGCCGGAGCCCGCGACCTCCGTGAAGGCGATGGGCGTGTGGCCAAGATGCCTCTCCGACAGGGCGTCCATGCCGTGCGCACTGCGGCCGGCATCGAGCACATAGGAGATCAGCATCGTGTCGTCGTAGGGCGTCAGCGTGATGCCGTGCCGGGCGAAGATGAGCCAGTCGAACTTCAGGTTCTGGCCGATCTTGAGCACCGACGGATCCTCGAGGAGCGGCTGCAGCAGCGCCAACGCCTCGCGCAGGGGGATCTGGCCGGGCGCGAGGCCGTTGCCGAAAAGGTCGTCCCCGTCGCGGTGCTGCAGGGGTACATAACAGGCCCTGCCGGGCGCCGTGGCGAGAGAGAAGCCGACGAGCTCGGCCTGCATGGCGTCGACGGAGTTCGTCTCCGTATCGACGGCCACGTAGCCACGCTCGCGCGCCTCGGCGATCCACGCCTCGAGGCGTTCCAGGCTCGTCACCGTTTCGTAGGTGCTGCGGTCGACCGGGGTGGCGGTTGCCTCGGCCGCGCGGCTCGCGACGAGCGCCGCCGGGACGAGGAGATCGTCGCCCGGTCCGGTTGGTGTGGCGGCAGACGGCGGCGTGGCGGAGGGCGTACTGTCTCCGGTGGGATCGGCGGGGCTCCAGCCGAGGCCCGCGCCCGGCGCGGCGAGGCGGGCGTCCGGCTCCACGGCCGAGACATCGATCTCATAGAGTTCGCCGACGCGCTTGGTGATGGTGGTGAACTCCATCGCCTTCAGGAAGGCGACGAGGCGCTGCGGATCGGGCGGCACGAGCGCGAGATCGGCGAGCGGCGTTTCGACGGCCACGTCGTCGACCAGCGAGACGAGCCGGCGGGAGATGAGGATCTGCTCGACGATCTGCGGGTTCGTGAGCGTCTCGCGGCGCTTCGGCTGCTTGATCTCGCCGGCGCGGGCGATGAGCGTGTCGAGGTCGCCGTATTCGTTGATGAGCTGGGCGGCCGTCTTGATGCCGATGCCGGGGGCTCCGGGCACGTTGTCTGTCGAATCGCCGGCGAGCGATTGCACGTCCACCACCTTCTCCGGCTCGACGCCAAAATATTCCAGTACCTCATCCCGGCCGATGCGCCGCTCGGGCCGGTAGCTGCCCTTCGACTGGGTGCCGGAGGCGGGGTCGTACATGGAAACGCCCGGCCGGATGAGCTGCATCAGGTCCTTGTCGGCGGAGATGATGAGCACGTCGGCCCCGGCCTCCGTCGCCTGGCGCGCATAGGTGGCGATGAGGTCGTCCGCCTCGTAGCGGTCCTGCTCCACGGGCTTGAGACCGAAGGCGCGCACCGCCTCGCGCATGAGGGGGAACTGGGGGACGAGATCCTCCGGCGGCTCCTGCCGGTTCGCCTTGTAGGGCGGGTAGATCTCCTTGCGGAACGACTGTTCCGACTTGTCGAAGATGATGGCGAGGTGGGTCGGCATGATGCCGACCGCGCCCTCGCGGATGAACTGGAACAGCTTGGTGCAGAACAGGCGCACGGCGCCCGTGGGCAGGCCGTCCGAACGGTAGTTGTACTTCCGGTCCTGGTTCATGGACTGGAAGTAGGCCCGGAAGACGAAGGACGAGCCGTCGACGAGGAAGACATGGTCCCCCGGCTTCAGCGCGCGGGCGGCGTGGACGGCATCGGCGGGGGCGGTTTGGTCGGTCATGGCTCGGACGGATACTTCGCTGGAATCGCCGGTAAGGTCGGGGCGGGACTATGCCACGCCTCGTCCGCGTTCGCGATCCGTTTCGCTCGCCCGCCGGACCGCGTCCTCAGCCGGCCTGCGCGAGGCGTGCCGGGGCGGCGATGTGGCAGGCCCCGGGCCGCACAAAGAGGAAGTCGAGCACCGTGCCGCGCACGAGCCGCTCGAAGACAAGCGGGATGACGACGGCGGCGGCTGTGACGAGGGCGGCCCCCCAGCCGACGCCGACGGCATCGACGAGGCCCGTCTTGACAAGGATGGCGCGCGTCGCCGCCATCGGCAGGAAGAAGGCGAGATAGACGACGAGGGAGCGTTCGCCGCAGTAGGCCAGCGGGCCGGCCCAGCCGCGGCTCGTGAGCAGCGCCGCGACGGTCGTGATGGCGACCGCCCCTGCAAGCCCCAGGATGAGGCTCACGCCCGGCAGCGAGGCGACGGTCTGTCCGGCGAAGCTGCTCGGCGCAAAGGCGGCAAAGCCGTTGACGAAGGCCCAGAACGCGAGGCCCACCAGGGCTGGCAGGGCATTGCGCCCCGCCCAGGCGGCGATGGCGAAGACGCGCGGGGCGAAGACGTAGCCGGCAACGAAGTAGGCGAAGTAGGCGCAAAAGGCGTCGATCACCAGCCAGCCGCTCTCGACATGGGCGATCTGCAGCGCGGCGGCACCGGCAAGGAGCACCAACGGCGGCAGCCGCTGCAGCAGCTTCACCGTCACCGAATAGACGGCGAGCATATAGATGAACCACAGCGTGCCGAACGGCTCGATGAAACCGAGCGCGAAGAGGCGCACGAACTCCACGGGGTCACCGCCGGCAAGGCTCCAGCCCTTCAGGGCGAATTGGATGACGTACCAGAGGCCGTAGAAATAGAGGAAATGCACGATGCGCCGGTCGGCGAAGGTGCGCCAGTCGCGCGTGATCGCCCGGCCGAGAAACAGGCCCGAGACGAGGAAGAAGTCCGGCATGCGGAAGGGCTTGGCGAAGGCGACCACCACATGCATCCAGCCCTCGCGCTCCACCGCCTCGCCGAGGCCGAGGGTCGCGTGCATCATGACCACGAGGATGATGCAGATCCCCTTGGCGGCATCGACCCAGGCGATGCGCTCGGCGCTCGAGAAAGGCGAGGTCATGCTGGCTGCTCCGTTCTGGCACGCCCTGTCCCGCAAGGCGACGCTGGCCGGGCTATCGGCTGGCATGCGCCTGCTTGCGGGGCGTGTCGAGCAAGCCCCGTGCCGGATGGGGCGGGGCTCAGAGGATGCCGCGTGCGCCCTCGGGATCGAGGGCGGCATGGAGACGCGAGGCGGCGGCGCGGGCGAAGCGCAGCGTCACCTCCTTGCGGCGGGCACCGGGCAGCGGGTGCAGGGGCGCCTCGCGCAACACGGCGGCGCCGTACTGGTCGGCGACGATAAGCCCCGTCTCCTCGGGCAGCACCTCCTGCGGAAAGTCCTCGGTGACAGCGAAGAACAGCCGGTCGCAGAAGGCGCGGTAGTCCTGCCACTTGCCGTCGGCACGGAAATCCGCAAGGCAGGACTTCACCTCGACGACGGTGATGCGTCCGTCGGGCGCGAGCGCCACGACATCAGCCCTGCGTCCGGAGGCGAGGGTGAGTTCCGTCACCGTCACCTGGCCCAGGCTGGCGAAGAGGCGCCGCACGCCGCGCTGTACGGCGAGCGCGACCGGCGACTGGCGCCCGTCTTCCGGCAGCACCAGCGCGTTGTCAGCCCGGTAGGCCAGATCACCCATCGTCGTTGCCCGTGGCTTTGGCAGTCGCTCTCCTGCCCGGATTCGCACGGATTTGGTTCTACATCATGGCGGGCACGGGCATGAAGGCGGCGAGCACGAGTGAGAGGACGAAGCTCATGATGAGCGCGATGACGACGACAGCGGTGGTGAAGAGGCCGGCCTTGCCCTCCGGGATTGCCATCAGCCGCGGCGCCCCGACATAGAGCAGGTAGATGCCATAGAGCCCGAGGATGGAGAGGAAGCCGAGCACTGGCACGAGGAGGAAGATGCCCGTCAGCCAGGCTGGCGTGTAGGAGTAGGCCGCCAGCTTGAAGGCCGGGAGCATGCCCTTGCGCCCGTCGAAGCGCGGCGCCAGCGCGTCGATGACGAGCGCGACGAGATAGACGATGAGCAGCCCGAGGCCGAACTGCAGCGCGGCCATGATGAGGCCGCTGAAGAAGGGCACGCGCATGTGGTCGGCGCCCAGGCTGAAACCCAGCACCGACATGCCGACGAAGCTGCAGATGGCCGGGATGAGGGCGAGCGGGACGACGTAGTTGCGGTAGATGTCGCCGACGGTGCCGCCCTCGGCCGCGATGACAGACCACTCCGTCCGCGGCGTGACGATGATGTTCTTTGCCCTGTCGACCAGCCCCATGAATCATCTCCCCTGGCAGCCGCGACACCGCCGCGGCGAAACGACGCAACATAAGCCGGAAAAGGCGACGCGGAAACCGATTGCAGCAGTGTCCCTCAGGCGTTCCGCGCATCCTCGGCCATCATGGCGGCCGCCTTGTCGGCGATCATCATGGTGGGCGAGTTGGTGTTTCCGGAGGTGATGGTCGGCATCACCGAGGCATCGGCAACGCGCAGTCCCGCGATGCCGCGCACCCTGAGCCGCGTGTCGACAACGGCGAGCGGATCGTCGTCGCGGCCCATGCGCGCCGTGCCGACGGGGTGGAAGATGGTGGTGCCGAGATCGCCGGCGGCGCGGACCAGCTCCTCGTCGCTCGTCAGATGCGCGCCGGGCCGGAATTCCTCGGGCGAGAAGCGCGCGAGCGGCGGGGCGGCGGCCAGCCGGCGCGCGAGGCGGATGGCGTCGACGGCGACGCGCCTGTCCTCCTCGGTGGAGAGGTAGTTGGGCGCGATCGCCGGCGGCACGTGCGCGTCCGGGCTCTTCGCGTGGACCGAGCCGTGGCTCGTCGGGCGCAGGTTGCACACGCTCGCGGTGAAGGCGGGGAAGGGGTGCAGCCTGTCCCCGAACTTGTCGAGCGACAGCGGCTGGATGTGGAACTGCAGGTTGGGCGTCTCGTACTCGGGCGAGGAACGGGTGAAGATGCCGAGCTGCGAGGGGGCCATGGTGAGAGGCCCGCGCCGGAAGAGCGCATATTCGAGCGCCATGGCGACGCGCCTCGCAAGGCGCCCGTAGTCCTCGTTGAGGGTGCGCACGCCCGAGACCTTGAAGATGGGGCGCAGCTGCAGGTGATCCTGCAGGTTCTCGCCGACGCCGGGCAGGTCACGCACGGGCTCGATGCCGAGCCCGGCGAGCCGGCGCGCATCGCCGATGCCGCTCAGCTCGAGCAGCTGCGGCGTGCCGATGGCGCCGGCGGCGAGCACCACCTCGCCGCGTGCACGCATCGTGAAGCGCTCCCGGCCGCGGGAGAAGACGATGCCCGTGGCGCGGCCGTCCTCGACGAGGATGCGCTCCACATGCACGCCCGTCTCGAGCCTGAGGTTGGGGCGGCGGAGCGCCGGCTTCAGGAAGCCGCGCGCCGCGCTCCAGCGGCGTCCGTTCTTCTGGTTCACCTGGAAGTAGGACGAGCCGAAGTTGTCGCCGGTGTTGAAGTCCGCCACCTTGGGGATGCCGAGGCTCTCGGCCGCGTCCTGCACGGCATCGAGCAGCTCCCAGCGCACGCGCGGATAGTCGACACACCACTCCCCGCCGCTGCGGTGCAGCGCGTTGGGCGGGGCGACGTGGTTCTCCATGGCCAGGAAGTGGGGCAGCACGTCGTCCCAGCCCCAGCCGGGAAGGCCCATCTGCCGCCAGCGCTCGTAGTCCGCCGCCTGGCCGCGCATGTAGATCATGGCGTTGATGGCCGAGCAGCCGCCGATGACCTTGCCGCGCGGATAGGCGAGCTCGCGCCCGTTGAGGCCCGCCTCGGCTTCCGTGCGAAACATCCAGTCGGCACGGGGATTGCCGATGGCGAAGAGATAGCCGACGGGGATGTGGAACCACACCCAGTTGTCGCGCCCGCCAGCCTCCAGCACAAGGACGGTGCGCCTCGCATCGGCCGACAGGCGGTTGGCGAGCACGCAGCCGGCCGAGCCGGCGCCCACAACGATATAGTCGAACGTTTCCCCCTCACCGTTCGCAGGTGCCACGTTTTCCTCCCCCCAAGGCCGGTCGTTCTTGACGTGAAGGAGGACACAACACGGCGATCCATGGCAAGCCGTGCGCGGTGATGCTTTGGGCGGGACTGCCTGGTCGTTCTAACCATGGCAGCGACTTCTTTACGGAAAAGCGGTTCAATCTGACCGCAAAGCTCAGTACGGTCTGCGGGTTGCCGTACCGGGCCCGCCACTGGCTGCCGGAGAAACATGGAACGCGATCCCATAAGACTTTCCTGGCGCAGCAGCCGGGGCCCCAACCTGGGGATCGCCTTTGTCGGTCTCCTTCTGGCGGGAGCGGTCTTTCTCTTCCTTTTCGTCCTGGCGACCCTGATCGACGACGTCGTCATCGGCGGGCGTTTCGCCGGTGCTGATGCGCGAGTGCCGTTTCTGCGCCTTTCCTTCGGGCTGCCGCGAGTCCTCGGCGGCGGCAGTATCGTCCTGTCCGAGGGCATCCCTCTTGGCCGTGATCTCTATCTGACGGCTGCCGTCGCCACGCTCCTTGCCCTCATCCTCCTGCAGGTGGCGCTGAGGGCGCTTGTCGCCCTTCTGGCGGCGGCGGTGTCGCGCCGGGCCGCGAACGGGCTGCGGCAGGACATGTTCAGGCGCATCGTGACGGCCCGGCCCTCGGCGCAGGACGAGGCGGAGACCGCGGCGCGGCAGATTGGCGAAGGGGTCGGCCGCCTCGCCCCGGCACTGGGCGAGGCGCTGGCCGTGCCGCTCGCCGCCGGTGCGGAAATCGTCGTCATCCACGTGTTCGGCTTCGTGCAGCATCTGTGGATCGGGCTTCTCTTCCTCGGCGGGGCCATTGCCGCGGCCGCGCTGATGCGGCCGCTCCAGGAGGCGCGGGCAGCCGCGGGCCTCGTCGCACGCGAGAACAACCGCGAGGCGGGGCGCATGGCCGAGGAAACGGCCCGGCGGCTGCCGGCCATTCGCGTCCACGGCACGGGGCAGGCGGAGTTCGGCGCCTTCAACGCCATGCTGGCGCGCCAGTCCGGCCGGCTGGCGGCAGGGGCACGGCGTCATGTCGCCCGGCAGGCGCTCGTCGCCGTCGTGCGCTACGGCCTGCCGGCGCTCTTCATCGTCATCGCCGGCAATCTCGCCGCCGAGCGCGTCCTGACTCCCGGCGCCTTCGTGGCCGGACTTTTCGCCGCCTTTCTGATGCTGCGGCCGGTCGACGCGGTCATGCGCTGGCTCTCCGGGCAGTACGACGGCCGGGCGGCGCTCGAGGAGATGGCCCGCGCTGTCGGCAGCCTCAACGCGCGTGCCGACCGGCGCGAGCGGTCGGCGCGCCTTCCGCAGTCCACGCCGCAGCGCATCTCCGTCGAAGGGCTCGCGGCCTTCGACGCGCATACTGGCCAGAGGCTCGAAGGCGTCGACATCGCCCTCGACCTGCCGGCGCACATCGCCCTCGTCGGGCCGCCGGGGTCGGGGACGGACGTGTTCGCCGCCGTCCTCGCCGGGGCGCTTGATCCCGCGGCAGGGCGGGTCCTCGTGGACGGCGTCGACCTGCGCGACATGTCCGACGACTACAGGGCGTCCGTCATCGCCTATGCCGGTGCCGAGCCGGTCATGCTCGACGGCAGCCTGAGGGAAAACCTCACCTATGGCGCGCCGCCGGAGCTGACGCGGGACAGCGAGGCCTGGGATGACCGGCTGATAGCCTCGCTCAAGCTCGTGGGGGTCGACGCCGAGGTCTACAGCCTAGGCCTCAACGGTGCAGTGGGCACCCACGCGGCGGCACGCCTCGCCCCGTTCATCGCCGACGCCCGCCGCGCCGTGCGCACGGAACTCGCCTCCGCCGGCATCGAGGATCTTGTCGATCCCTTTGCTGCCGAGCGCTACAACCGCCACGGCACGGTGGCGGAGAACATTCTCTTCGGCGTGCCGGTGGGCGACACCTTCGAGGAGCGGCGCCTCGCCCGCAATCCCTTCCTCAGGGCGGTGCTGGAGGCCGAGGAGCTGACGCGGCCGCTCGCGGACATGGGGCTGGCCATCGCCACCCAGATGGTGGAGATGTTCGCGGGCATTCCCGACGACAATGCGCTGGTCGAGCGCTTCGCCTTCTTCAGCGCGGAGGAGCGTGGCCGCTACGAGAGCCTGATTGCCCGCCGCGTACAGCGCCGGCGCAACGAGCAGGCCGGGGACCGCGATCTGCTCATCGCGCTCGCCCTGCGCTACGTCGAGACGCGGCATCGCCTCGGGCTGCTCGACGAGGCGCTGGAGGCGCGCATTCTCGCCGCCCGGCGCACCTTCGCGCGCCTTTTGCCGCCCGGACTCGCGCCGGCCATCGAGTTCTGGGATCCGGAGCGACTTTGCAGCGCAGCCTCGCTCAGCGACAACCTGCTTTTCGGCCGCGTGGCCTATGACATCGCAGGTGCGGAGGAACGGGTTCACGCCGCGGTGCGGCGCGTGCTCGCCTCGCTTGATCTCGACGCCGAGGTGCTGCGCCTCGGGCTCTCCGCCCGCGTCGGGCCGCGCAAGGGGCTCGCCTCGCCGGTGCCGGAGCGGCTCGTCGATCTCGTCCGCTGCCTGGCGCGCGAGCCGGGCGTGCTCGTGGTCAGCCATATCTTCGAGGGCATGACACGTGCCGGCGCCGAGGCGCTGATCGACCGCCTGCACCGTGGCCTTGACGGCCGCAGCCTGATCGCTGTGCTGCCGCCGGGCCTGCCGGAGGACTGCCTCGACCGCACCGTCCGTTTCTCGCGCACCGGGCTGGTGCAGCCGCAAGCGGAGGCCGACATGATCGAGGGATCGTGAGCCCAGCGAATCATGACATCAATGTGCGCTAGCGCACGTCGTTTGCGGCTATTCTAAAGTAAGAACGTCAGATGGCTATGGACAACAAACCCGCCGAGGGTGATCTCAGCGTCCGCTTCTGGGGCGTGCGGGGGTCGCATCCCGTGTCGGGACTGGACGTGTGCGCGTTCGGCGGCCACACGGCCTGCGTTGAGGTCCGCTGTGGCGAGCGCCTGTTCGTGATTGATGCCGGCACCGGCATCACGCGCCTCGGACAGGCGCTTGGTGCCGACGCTCCGGCGCAGATCGACCTGCTTCTGAGCCATCTACATCTCGACCACGTCATCGGCCTGCCCTTCTTCCGGCCGGCGCTGATGAAGGGCACGACGCTGCGGCTTTATTGCGGCAATCTCGGAGGGGAAACCGCCGAGGTGGCGCTCGACCGGTTGTTCGCGCCGCCGCTCTTTCCGGTGAAGCTCGCGCAACTGCCGGCGACCATCGAGCATGTCGGCTTCCATGCCGGCGAGACGCTGACCTTCGATGACGGCGTCGAGGTCCGCACCTGCCCGCTGCAGCATCCCTCCGGCGCGACGGCCTATCGTTTCGATCACCGAGGGCGCTCGGTCTGCTATGTCAGTGACATCGAGCACGACGAGCTCGGCCCCTGGCCGCACGAGGAGCTGCTTGCCTTCGTCCGCGATGCCGACCTCGTCATCTATGACGCCATGTATACCGAGGCCGAATATTGCCGCTGCCGCGGCTGGGGCCATTCGACCTGCGATGCAGGCGTGGCCCTGTGCCGGGCGGCAGGCGTCGGCCGGCTGGCCGCCTTCCATCTCCACCCCTGGCATACGGACGCCGATCTCGCCGACATGGAGCGGCGCCTCGACATGATGATGCCTGGCTCCTTCGTGGCGCGCGAGGGGCAGGAGATTCACCTTACTGCGGCCCGCGCGGCCGCCTGAGGTGTTGCCGCCGTTCGCCTGATGCTTGCGGCTGCGCCGCCATCGGCTATTGTCGCGCCGCCGGCCCGGAACGGGGCGGTTCGTAATCGGAGCGCGACGTGACGGCGCTGTTCGCCACCACCTGCCTCGGCGCCGCCCTCCTGGCGGCCGTCGCCATCGTTCTTCTGCGCCCGCTGCTGCAGCGCTATGCGCTGGCACGCCCCAATGCCCGCTCGAGCCACCGTATCCCGACGCCCCAGGGCGGTGGCATCGCGGTGCTCGCGGCCGCGCTCGCCGTCGGTGCCGTTGCCGCCATGCTCGGCCTGCCGCCACTCGATGCCGGGACTGTTGCCGCTCTCTTCGCCGTCGCACTTTCCGCCGTCGTTCTCGCGGGGCTCGGCGCCTTCGACGACATCCGCCCGCTGCCGGTGCTGCCGCGCCTGGGCGTGCAGTTCGCCGCCGTCGCGCTCGTGGTCGTCGCGGCGACGAACGTGCAGCGCCTCGGGCCGGACTGGCTGCCCCTTGGCGTGGAGCAGGCCGTGCTGGTGCTCGCCGGTGTCTGGTTCGTCAATCTCGTCAACTTCATGGACGGGCTGGACCTGATGACGGTGGTGGAGTTCTCGCCGCTGTGTGCCGTGCTCGCCGCCTTCTCGCTCGCGGGCGTCTTGCCGCCGGCCGAGGGCGTCCTCGCAGCTGCCCTGCTCGGCGGCCTCCTGGGCTTTGCGCCCTTCAACCGCCCGGTGGCGCGGCTCTTCCTGGGCGATGTCGGTTCCCTGCCCATCGGGCTCATCGCCGGCTACCTGCTCCTCGTGCTCGCCAGCCGCGGCGGACTCGCCGCCGCCATCCTGCTGCCGCTCTACTATCTCGCCGACGCGACGCTGACGCTCCTGAGGCGCCTCGTGCGCGGAGAGCGGGTGTGGCAGGCCCACCGCAGCCATTTCTACCAGCGCGCCACCGACAACGGCTATTCGGTGCCCTCCGTTGTCGGACAGGTGCTGGTGCTCAACCTGTACCTTGCGGTACTCGCCGCGTTCTCGCTCGGCGCCAGCGCGCCGGCGCTGCAGGCAGCCATCGTCGGCCTCGGGGCGGCGGGCGTCGGCTTCGTGCTGCTGCGTTTCTCCCGCCCGCGCGCGGGCATGGCCACGGCATGACGGCGGGCGGGTGCGGCACCATCCTCCTCACCGGGGCCTCGGGCTTCGTCGGCCGGCATGTGGCCGCGGCCCTGCGCGAGGCGGGCTACGCCGTCCGCGCCGCCGTGCGCGATGCGGGTCGCGCGCCGCCCGGCACCGAGCCCTTCCTCATCGGCGACCTTGCCGCGCCGGTGGACTGGGGGCCGGCGCTTGAGGGCGTCGACGCCGTCGTCCACGGCGCCGGCATTGCCCATGTGGGGCCGGATGTGCCGGAGGCGCGCTACCAGGCGGTGAACACCGATGCGACGCTGGCGCTGGCCGATGCCGCCGCCGGCCGCGTGCGCCGGTTCGTCTTTCTCTCCTCCGTCCGCGCCCAGTGCGGGGCAAGCTCCCCGGTGACCGTGCGCGACGATGATGCGCCGGCCCCGGGCGACGCCTATGGCCGCTCCAAGCTCGCCGCCGAGCGCGGCCTCGCCGAGCGGGGCATCGACCATGTGTCGCTGCGGCCCGCGCTGGTCTACGGCAAGGGCGTCGCCGGCAACATGGGGGCGCTCGTCAGGCTGGCGCGCCTGCCGCTTCCGCTGCCTTTCGGCGGCCTCGGCGCCCGGCGTTCGCTGCTGGCGGTCGAGAATCTTGCCGATGCCATCGTGCACGTGCTCGCCGCGCCTGCCCCGCTGTCGGGCCCCATGCTCGTGGCGGATGCAGAGCCGGTCTCTCTGCCGGAGATCGTTGCGGCGCTCCGCGCCGGGATGGGGCGGCGCCCGGGCCTCGTCGGTGTCGACGAGCGATGGATTGCGGGGCTGCTGCGGCTCGCCGGCCGGCAGGACATGCTGGAAAGGCTGGCCGGCGCGCTCGTCGTCGAGCCGGGGCGGCTCACGAGGCTCGGCTGGCGGCCTGCCCTGCCGACGGTGGAAGGCCTGCGACGGCTTGGGGCTGCCGGCGGCTGAACTCTGGAATTGCCTCGGCCATCACCGCCTCGGCGGCGGCCCGGTCGTAGGTGCGGGTGGCGTCCGCGAGCCGCGCCAGCCAGCCGGCCATCCTCTCCTTGTCGGCGAAGATCGGCTCGGCCGCCATGACACCTTCGATGCCTGTTTCCATCATCGGCTCATCGCGCGCGAACAGGATCTCGTGCAGCCGCTCGCCGGGGCGCACGCCGGTGATGGCGATCTCGATGTCCACACCGGGCTCGAAGCCGGCGAGGCGAATCATGCGCTCGGCGAGATCGTAGATGCGGACCGGCTGGCCCATCTTGAGGACGTAGACGGCGGCGCGCCGGCCGGTGCCCGGGGCGGTACGCCCCTCTGCATCCGCATGGGACGCGGCGGTGAGGACGAGGTCCGCCGCCTCGCGCACCGTCATGAAATAGCGGACCATGTCCGGATGGGTGACGGTAACGGGCCCGCCGCGGGCGATCTGGGCCTTGAACTTCGGCACCACGGAGCCGACGGAGCCGAGCACGTTGCCGAAGCGCACGGCAATGAGGCGCGTGCCGTTGCCGCCGTTGGCCGTCTCGGCGTCGAGCGCCTGGGCGTACATCTCGGCGAGGCGCTTGGTGGTGCCCAGCATCGACACGGGTTCGATGGCCTTGTCGGTCGAGATCATGACGAGGGCGCGCGCACCGACGGCGACTGCGGCGTCGGCGACGTTCACGGAGCCGAAGACGTTGGTCTTGATGCCCTCGCTCCAGTCCTGCTCCAGATAGGGCACGTGCTTCAGCGCCGCGGCGTGGAACACGACATCGGGCGCGAACTGGCGGAAGATGTGCTCGATGCGCTCGCGGTCGCGCACGTCGGCGATGCCGCCCTCGATGCGCGTCGCGGCATCGAGGACGGAAAGGTGCTCGGTCACTGCGTGCAGCGCCGGTTCCGAGCTTTCCAGCACGTAGAGCGCGTCGGCGCCGAAGGCGGCCACGCGGGCGCAGATCTCGCTGCCGATGGAGCCGCCGCCGCCCGTGACCAGCACGCGCTTGCCGCGGATGAAGCGGGCAAGGCGCGCCTTGTCGATCTCCACCGTTGGGCGCAACAGGAGGTCCTCGATATCGACGGGCGCGAGCGTGAGATCGCGCACCCCCTCCTCGTCGAGGCCCTGCAGCCGCGACAGCGGCAGGCCGAGGCGCCGCGCCCGGGCGAGCAGGGCGTCCGCCTCGGGCGCGTTGATGGCGCTCGGCGTCATGACGAGGCGGCGGACGTTCACCCCGCGCTCGGCGAGGTCGGAGATGGCCTGTTCGAGGTCGGCAAAGGTGCCGAGTACCGGCACGCCGCGGATGGCCTGGTCGAGGTCCGACTCGCGCGGCGAGAGGATGCCCTTGGCGGCGATCTTGGAGAAGGCGCCGCTCTCGATGGCGCGCAGCGCCACCTCCACCTCCGCGCTGCGCCCGAGGACGAGAGAGGCGGTCGCATCCTGCCGCTCGATGTTGTGTCGCGACTGGGCGTACTTCAGATAGCGCCAGGCGAGCCGCGGCCCTCCGAGCAGGAACATCTGCAGCACCCAGTAGAGCGCGATCGTGATCTTGCCGAAGAAGAAGAAGCCGTAGAAGCGCGACGAGGCAAGGACGTAGTCACCGACGAGCAGCGCCAGCGCCAGGATGGTAACGGCCTTGAAGATGTTCGACAGGTCGGGCAGCGAGGCGAAGCGCCAGCGCGACCGGTAGAGGCCGAAGTACCAGTAGGTGACGGCCGCGATAGGCACGAAGACGAGCAGGACGTGCGGCAGCAGCGCCAGGCGCTCGCTGAACTGCGCACCTTCGAAGCGCACGGCGAAGGCGAGCACCACCGCAAGGATGGTCGCGGCGATGTCGTGGACGATGATCAGCGTCTTCTTCGCCAGGAGTCGGGACAAGAATCTGGAGCCGTTCTGGTTGGGTGAAGCGGGGTATCTGCCCGGCAGGGCGGTTTGTCAACGCGCCCGAAGGGGTGGATCAGGAGGCCCGCACCGTCTCGCAGGCCGGATGCGACGCCTCCTGCCGCTCCGCACCGAGGGCGGCCAGGATGAAGTCGATGAGCTCGTCGAGGGTAGGCTGCGGGATGTCACGGCACATGACCAGCACGCTCGGATGGCAGAAACGTGTCATCGCTGCCCGAACGCACGGGCCGGCCACCTCCGGATCGACGCCGCGGAACTCGCCGGCCTCCAGGCCCTCGCGCACGAGCCTGGTGATGATGGTGTCGATGTCGCGGATGTGATCGTGGATAACCCGCCAGCTTTCCGCGATGGCGACGGCCACCATCTCCTGGATCTTGGCATCCGCGTCGGCGAACTCGGCCATCATGATGTGCATCTCGGCGAGCATGCGTCGCATGCGCGCTCGGGCGCTGCCGGGCTCGCTGGCGATAGCCTCGAGCCGGGCGCGCTTGCGGCCCGTCATGCGCCGGGCCACCGCCTCGTTGATGTCCTGCTTGGAGGCGAAGAAGCGGTAGACGTTCGCCGGGCTCATGGAGAGAGTCCGCGCGATGTCGGCGACGGTCGTCTTCTGGAAGCCGATGTCGCGAAAGAGCTCTTCGGCAGCGGCGATGATGCGCTCGCGGGTGTCCGGGCGGGGGCTGCCGTCCGTCATGGCAGGTGATCGACTTCTCTCGAACCGAATGCCCCGACCGCTCGCCGGGCGGGGAGTTTCGGCTAGAGGTATGACGTTCCTTCTCACCCGTCAAACGGAGCCTGGCGCAAGCGGGCGCCAGGGCAGGACGAGCAGGCCGTCCGGCCGCTCCTCGTGCAGGGCGTGGACGCCGAAGACGTCGGCCAGAATGGCAGGCGTCAGCACCGCCTGCGGCGTGCCGGCGGCGACCAGTTTCCCACTGGCCAGGATGGCCACCCGGTCGGCGTAGCGCGCTGCCAGGGCGAGGTCGTGCATGACGACGGCGACGGCCCGGCCCCTGCGCGCCTCGTCGGCGAGCACGCCCATCACCGCGAGCTGGTGGCGCGGGTCGAGGGCGGCGACCGGCTCGTCGCAGATGAGCACCGGTGCCTCCACGGCGAGCGCGCGGGCGAGCAGGACGCGCGCCCGCTCGCCGCCCGAGAGCGCGGTGACGGGCCGATCGGCGAAGGCCTCGCTGTCCGTGGCACGCATGGCGCGGCTGACGGCGGGGTCCGTCCGGCCTGTTGCCGGCCCGCCGCCGTGGGGTACGCGCCCCAGGGCGACCACGTCTGCCGCCGGCAGCGGCCAGGCGACACTGCCGCCCTGCGGCAGGTAAGCGATGGCGCGCGCCCGTTCGCGGGCCGGCAGCGACGCAAGCAGCCGCTCGCCGAGGAGGACGGTGCCTGCCGCAGGCCGGACGAGGCCGGCCATCACCCGCATCAGGGTGGTCTTGCCGGCGCCGTTCGGGCCGATGATGGCGGTAAGGCTGCCGGGCGCGAGCGTCAGGTCGACGCCGTCGAGCACCTGACGGCCGCCGAGGCGGGCAGCAACCCCGCGGACCGAAAGGGGCAGGCCGGTCATGCGGGCGCTCCCGCCAGTTCCGCCCGCCGGCGCAGGATGATGTAGAGGAAGAAGGGTACGCCCACGATGGCGGTCAGCACGCCGACCTTGACCTCGCTGGCGGAAGGGATGACGCGCACGGCGCAGTCGGCCGCCGTCAGCAGCACCGCTCCCGCGAGAGCTGCCGGCACCAGCGTGCGGCGCGGATCGTGACCGACGAGCGGGCGCACGATGTGCGGGGCGACGAGGCCGACGAAGCCGATGGTGCCCGCAACCGCCACGCTTGCGCCGACACCGACGGCGACGCCGGTGACGATGGCCAGGCGCAGCAGGCGCACATCGACGCCGAGACTGCGCGCCGCCTCCTCGCCGAGCGCCAGCGTGCGCAGTGCCCCGCCCTGGGAGAGCAGGAGCGCGGCCCCGACGAGCGCAAAGGGGCTCACCAGCGCCACGTGGCGCATCGTCCGGTCTTCCAGCGAGCCCATGAGCCAGAAGACGATCTCCGTCACGGCGAAGGCGTTGGGCGACAGGCTGATGGCGAGGGAGGTGGCGGCGCCCGCGAGGCTGGAGATGGCGAGACCCGCGAGGACGAGGACGACGAGGCTCGCGCTCTCGCCGGCGACGAGAATGACGACCAGCACCGACAGAAAGGAAGCGGCGATGGCGGCGAGCGGCAGAGCCGGCGAATAGACCTCCGCATAGCCGAAGTAGATGACAACGACGGCGCCGAGGGCCGCCGCCTGCGGCGCGCCGAACACGGACGGCGCCGCGAGGGGGTTGCGCAGCAGGCCCTGCAGGGCGGCGCCGGCGAGGCCGAGCGTCGCCCCGATGATGATGGCGAGCAGGGTGCGTGGCAGGCGGATGTCGCGCACGACGACCGCGACTCCGCCGTTGCCGAGGAGCCCATCCATCACGGCAGCGGGCGTCAGGCGCGCCGGGCCGAGCATGAGGGAGAGCGCGGAGAACGCCACGAGGAGAATGACAAGCGCCGGCACCAGCCAGCGGCCGGGGCGATGGGCCGCCGCCTCCTCGACTGTCCTTGCCCGCTCCCCGTCCATCGCCTCACCAGGTGGCCCTGAGGCCGGCATAGACCGAGCGTCCTGCCGTGCCGAAGTTCTTCACCTCCTCATACCGCGCATTGGTGAGGTTTTCGCCGCGCAGGAAGATCGATACGCGCTCCGACACATCATAGGAGGCGAAGAGGTCGAGCCGGGCATAGGGCGGGAGCCTGTCCTGCTCATGCGCGGACGAATAGCGCGTGTCGACGAGGACGAGCGAAGGGGCGATGACGAGGCCCGGCGTGGGCGTCAGCGTGAGGCCGATGCGCGCGGAGTTCTCCGGCCGGCGGGCGAGTCTCAGGCCGGTGCCGAGATCGAGGGCGATGAGGTTGGTGTAGGCGACATCGAGGCCGAGCATGCCGGGGATGATGTCGGCCTTCGCCGACAGCTCGAAGCCGCTCGTCTCGGCTCGTGCCACGTTGACGAAGCAGCCGAAGGTCTGGTCCGGCCGGCAGGACGGGTCGCTCTGGAAGTTGATGAGATCCCGGTAGCGGTTGAGGAAGACCGTGCCCGAGAGGGTGAGGCGGCCGTCGAACAGCTTCTGGTCGATACCCGCGTCGACGCCGAAGGAGCGCTCGGAGCCCAGCGCCGCATTGCCGTAGACCGGGTCGAGGCGCTGGTAGAGCGTCGGGGCCTTGGCGCCGGTGCCGGCGCTCGCCCGCAGCACCGTGTCGCTCTCCGTGATGTCGTAGGCGAGGGTCGCGCGCCAGGTGGCGAAGCGGTCCGCGCCCTCGATGTCGTCGATGCGCCCGCCCAGCGACAGGTTGAGGCGATCAGCGATGGTAATCTGGTGCAGGGCGAAGAGCGAGCGGGTGGTCTGGGCGGCGTCGGCCAGCGTCGTGCGCGCTCCCGGCACTGGCAGCACAGGCTGGCTCGTGGTCTTCATCGTCTCGCGCTCCACCTGGCCGCCGAAAGTAAAGAGGCCGAAGTCGTCGAGCGAGAGGTCGCCCTGGTAGGAGGCGCCGATGCGCCCACCAGTGAAGCCGTCCTTCGACCAGTCCGTCACCGGCGCGGCCGCGGCGCCGTAATAGCTGATGGAGCGATAGTCGCGCGCCGTGCGGTTGGCATAGACGAGGAAGGTGTTCTTCAGCCGACGGTCGAAGGTGTAGACCGTGGCCTTGGCATGCACCTGCCCGAAGCGCTGGATGCCCGAAGACGGCGTGTCGGGAAAGGCACCGAAGGCGGCGTCGGTTTGTGCGTAATTGAAATAGGCTGAGCCACCGACGTCGAATGTCACGTCTTCGCTTGGAGAGAAGCCGAAGCGGGTGCTGAGGCCGAAGCGGCGTGCGCCGTCGTTCTCCAACGGCCACGGGTGCTGCGCCTGGAGGCGGCCGATGCGGTAGCCCCAGCGCGAGAAGCCGGCGGTGTCGTATGTGTTGAGCGAGACGGCGTAGTTGAAACGCGAGTCGCCCCCCGACACGGCGGCCTGCAGGCCCTTGCTGCCGTAGCTGCCCCCCTCCGCGGCGATCGAGGCGCGCGGCTCGCCGCGTCCCCTGCGGGTGATGATGTTGATGACGCCGCCGATCGCATCCGAGCCGTAGAGCGCCGACTGCGGGCCGCGCAGCACCTCGATGCGCTCGATGTCCGTCGGCACGAGCAGCGAAAAGTCGAACTGGCCGCTGCTGGTGGAGGGGTCGTTGACGCGCACGCCGTCGATCAGCACCAGCGTCTGCCCCGCCTCTGCGCCGCGCAGGCGCACGGCGGTGGTGCCGCCGGTGCCGCCGGTCTCGCTGATTTCGAGGCCCGGCACGCGGCGCAGGGCGTCGTTGAGCGTGCGAGCGCCGGAGCGGCCGATGTCCTCGGCGGTGATGACGGTAATGGCGCTGCCGGCGCGGGCCACCGCCTGGGGGCCGCGCGTCGCCGTTACGACGATCTCGCGCAGGCTGATGGTTTCCTCGCCGGCGGCGCCAGCGGCAGACAGGGTGACGAAAAACAGGAGAAATGCGGCGCCGGTGAGCGCCCGGCCGGTGGACCCGGTCATGAAAACCTCCATTCCGCCCCTCCGGCGGATGTCAGGGTTGCCTCGCGCGCTGGCCGGTCTCCTGGCTTGCGGGTCCTTGCGGCGATTCGGCCTTCCCGGAGCCTTCAGGCCCCAGTGGCTTCGTCGAATCGCTGCTCGCCGCTCACAGTTGCGGGGGCAGCCACGGCCTTGCACCGTGTTCCCGTTTCACCCCGCCGAAGCGGGGCACCAACGCATCACCCTCTTTAGGACAGACCGCGGCCCGGTCGCAAGCATGCACAGCATGTGCGGGGCGTTGGCATTTGCACGGGGGCCAGGAGCGCCGTAAGCCTGCGGAGTGTCGTCCTTCGGGGCCATGGGGGATTCGGACGGTGAGGATCATTCTCGCACTGGCGGTCTTGCTGGCGTCGGGACTCGGCATTGCGCCGGCCTTCTCCGCTGCCGCCGGCCGGCCTGCACGGCCCGAGCGGGTCGTCTCCCTCAACCTGTGCGCCGACCAGTATCTGCTGGCGCTCGCCGACCGGGCGCAGATCGCCTCCCTCAGCCCCCTGTCGCGCGATCCGGAGTATTCCTTTCTCGCCGGCCGCGCCGGCGACCTTCCGGTCAACGGCGGCACGGGGGAGGAAATCCTGGTCGACGAGGCCGACCTCGTGCTCAGTGGCCGCTATGGTACGCGCGTCAAACGCGAGATGCTCCAGCGTCACGGTGTGCCGATGATGGTGCTCGACCCGTGGCGGGACGTCGCCGAGGGGCGGGAGCAGCTGCTGGCCGTTGCGGCGCGGCTCGGCCATCCCGAGCGGGGCGACGCGCTCGTCAGGGAGATCGACGCAGCCCTCGCGCGCACGAAGGGCATCGCCCGGCGTCCGGCCACGGTCCTCATCCTCCACCGGCGCGGCTATGTGCCCGGCGAGCGCTCGCTCGTCGCCGAACTCCTCAGACACATGGGGCTGACGCCGATGCAGGCCCGCCTCGGCCTGCCGCTGGGCGGCCTGGTGCGCCTCGAGCAGCTCGTCATGGACCCGCCGGACTTCGTGGTGATGGACGAGGACGATGCCCGCGCCATCGACAACGGCACGGCCTTTCTGGTGCATCCGGCGCTGGCGCAGCTGCTGCCGCCCGAGCGCCGCCTGTTCCTGTCCGACCGGCTCACCATCTGCGGCGGGCCCTCGACGCCGGCGGCCATCGACGCGCTCGCCGCCGAGGTGCGCGCCAAGGTCAACGGGGAACGCTAGGCAGAGGTCTCGTGCGTCCGCTCCTGAGCGATGGCGAGGAGCGCATCCACGTCCATGTGCTGGCCGACGTGGGCGGCGAGCCTGTCGAGCGCCTCCTCGACGCTGCGCTCGTAAGCGAGGCTGGTGCGGAAGCTGCCGCCGCTCGCCTGGGCGAGGAAGGCCCTGCGGAAGTCGTCGGCGGAAAACATGCCGTGCAGATAGGTGCCCATGACGAGCCCGTCAGGCGACATGGCGCCCTCCCGTTCGCCCGCGATGCGGAAGGGGGCCCGCACGCAGTCTGGCCCCTCGCTGCGGCCGATATGGATCTCGTAGGCGGTGACGGTGTAGCCCGTCTCGGCATGGAGGGCCTCGACCGGCCGCACCGTCTTGTCGCCGGTGAGGACCGTGTCGATGTCGAGGAGGCCGAGCCCCGGCACGACGCCCGGCGCCCCCTCGACGCCTTCAGGGTCGGCGATGGTGCGGCCGAGCATCTGGTAGCCGCCGCACAGGCCGACGACGCGCCGCCCGCGGCGCACATGGGCCAGGATGTCGATGTCCCAGCCCTGGTCCCTGAGAAAGGAGAGGTCGGCGATGGTCGCCTTCGAGCCGGGCAGGGCGATGAGGTCGGCATCGGCCGGGATTGGCCGGCCCGGCGGCACGAGGATGAGCGAGATGCCGTCCTCGAGCCTCAGCGGATCGAGATCGTCGAAATTGGCGATGCGCGGCAGGACCGGGGCGGCCACGACGAAGCTGCCGCCTGGCTTGCGGCCGGTGCCATCGAGGTCGAGCGCGTCTTCCGCCGGCAGCCGGCTCGCCTCCCGCAGCCAGGGCAGCAGGCCGAGCGGCCGCCAGCCCGTGCGCTCGGCGATTGCCGTCATGCCTGCGGAGAACAGGGCGGCATCGCCGCGGAACTTGTTGACGAGGAAGCCGCGCACCATGGCGCGGTCGGCCTCGTCGAGCACGGCATGGGTGCCGACGAGGCTGGCGATGACGCCGCCGCGGTCGATGTCTCCGACGAGCACCACCGGCACGCCGGCTTCCGTCGCAAAGCCCATGTTGGCGATGTCGCCGGCGCGCAGGTTGATCTCGGCCGGGCTGCCGGCGCCCTCGACGATGACGAGGTCGGCGCCCTCGCACACCTTGGCAAAGCTGCCGAGGACGAAGGGCATAAGCGCCCTGCGCCGGGTGCCGAAGTCGCGCGCGTCGAGGTGACCGTGAAGCCGGCCCTGCACGATGAGCTGGGCGCCGCGGTCGCTCTCGGGCTTCAGTAGCACGGGGTTCATGTGCACGGTCGGCTCGGCGCGCGCGGCCCGCGCCTGCAGCGCCTGGGCGCGGCCGATCTCGCCGCCGGACACCGCGGCGGCGTTGTTGGACATGTTCTGCGCCTTGAAGGGGCGCACGACGAGGCCGCGCCGGGCGAAGAGGCGGCACAGGCCCGCAACGATCAGCGACTTGCCGACGTTGGAGCCGGTGCCCTGGATCATCACCGCAGGTGTCGCCATCAGTATTCGATGCCTTCCTGTGCCTTCACCCCGGCGTTGAAGTGATGCTTGACGAGCGCCGCCTCCGTGACGAGGTCGGCGGCCGCGATCATCTCCGGCTTGGCGTTGCGGCCGGTGACAACGACGTGCAGGTCCGGCCGCCGTGCCGCGAGCGTCGCCACCACCTCCTCAAGCGGCAGGTAGTTGTAGCGCAGGGCGATGTTGAGTTCGTCGAGGATGACGAGGCGGATGTCGTCGCGTGCCATCAGCTCGCGCGCCTTGTCCCAGGCACGCGAGGCGGCGGCGATGTCGCGCGCCTTGTCCTGCGTCTCCCAGGTGAACCCCTCGCCCATGACGTGCCATTCGACGAGGTCGGCGAATCGCTCCACGGCACGCCGCTCGCCGGTGTCCCAGGTGCCCTTGATGAACTGCACGACGCCCACCTTCCAGCCGTGCCCGAGGGCGCGCAGCATGAGGCCGAAGGCGGCGGTGGACTTGCCCTTGCCGGGGCCGGTGTTGACGATGAGAAGGCCTTTCTCGCGCGTCTTCGACGCCACTTTCGCGTCCTGCAGGGCCTTGCGCCTGGCCATCTTCTGCTGGTGGCGGGCGGCTTCCTCGGGCGTGATGTCTGTCATTGGGTGGGCCCCTTAACGGTGAGAGGAAGGCCGGCGACCATGAGGATGACCTCATCGACGACGGCGGCGAGGCGCTGGTTGAGGAGGCCGGCATGGTCGCGGAAGCGGCGGGCCAGCGCGTTGTCCGGCACGATGCCGAAGCCGACCTCGTTGGCGACGAGGACGAGCGGCCGGCGCCGGCTGGCTACGGTCTCGACAAGCTGCCGGCAGGCGGCCTCGACATCCTCGTCCGCGAGCATGACGTTGGTCAGCCAGAGGGTCAGGCAGTCGACGAGGACGGGCGCGCCTTCGGGCGCGGTCTCGATGGCCTCGGCGAGGGCGCGCGGCGCCTCCACCGTATGCCACTGCGGGCCCCGCTCCTGCCGGTGGCGGGCGATTCGCTCCGCCATTTCGTCGTCCCTGGCCTCGGCCGTGGCCACATAGATCCACGGTCCCGGCATCGCCCGGACCAGTGCCTCGGCATGGCGGCTCTTGCCCGAGCGGGCGCCGCCGAGAACGAGGTGGGCGGTGGGGCGTGCCGTGTCCTGCATGGCTCCGGCATGCCATGGCGGCACAGCGGCGGCAACAGCAATCTCGGCAAGAAAAAAGGGCCCCGCGGGCCCTTCTTTCGGGATCCGTCTGGTCTCGGCGTCAGATGGAGGCCGAGATCCACTTCGACAGTTCGCTCTTCGGCAGGGCGCCGACCTTCTGGCCGGCGAGCTTGCCGTCCTTGAACATCATGAGGGTCGGGATGGAGCGGATGCCGAACTGGGCTGCCGTGTTCGGGTTCTCGTCAACGTTGAGCTTGACCACCTTGACCTTGCCGGCCAGTTCCGTGGCGATTTCCTCGAGCGCGGGCGCGATCATGCGGCAGGGTCCGCACCACTCGGCCCAGAAATCGACGACGACGGGTTCTGCGGACTTCAGGACATCAGCCTCGAAGCTCGCATCTGTCACCTTCGCGGTCGCCATGATGAGTTCCTTTCCGTATGCGCGGCGCAAACTGCGCCGCCAGTCGCCCCGAACGTAGGAAGGTGCCCGGTCCCGGTCAAGGCAAGTTGTGTGCATGCCCACACGTGGACCCCACATATGGTGGCATTTGCGCTGTTCACAACACCGGGAGCTGGTCGAGGGCGGCGGCAAGCGCCTCGTCCGGAACCGCCAGCACGCGCGGACCGGCGGTGTAGACAAGCAGGGCCTCGAGGCGGCGGCCCGGGAAGATGTCCGCAAGCAGCGCCCCGTAGACGGCGAGCTGCCCGACATGCGCCACCGGGGCGCCGGCGAGGTCCGCCGGCGGGCGGGCGCTCGTCTTGAAATCGGCGAAGATGACGGCCTCGTCCGTCACTGCCAGCCGGTCGATCTGCCCCGAGACGGCGCGCCGCACGCCGCCGATGACAATCTCGCCCGCGACGGCGACTTCCGCGCGCGCTCCGGGGCCGAAGAGCGGCGCGAGCGCCGGGTCGTCGAGCAGGGCGAGGGTCTGGGCGACGATGCGTGCCCGCTGGCCGGCGTCGAGGCGTCCGGCCCGCACGGCGACGAATCGCTCAGCGGCGGTGCGGCGCGTCGCGGCAGGCAGGCCGGGCAGATGCTCGACGAGCTGGTGCACGAGCGTGCCGGCGAGGCGCGCATCGGCGGCGAAGGGGCCGTCTGCCGGCCGGTGCGGCCTGTCGGCCGCAGCGAGCGCGTTCGACGGGCTGAGCGGCGGAAGCGCCTCCGGCTCCGCCGGCGCCGGGCGTCCGAGCCAGTCGGGCGCGACGACGGCGGCCTTGTCTCCAGCCGGGGCCGGTGAGGCCGCCGCTGTGTCCAGCGGGCCGCTGCGCCAGCGCCAGACCCTGCTCCCGTCCACCTCTGCCTCTTCCAGCCGGCCTTCGAGGCCCCGGCGAATCATGGCGGTCCAGCACATGGACGGCAGTTCCGGCCAGTTACCGTTTTTGTCGCGCTTGGCGTTGCTGTAGGAGGCGACGACGAGGCGGTCCTTCGCCCGGGTCATGGCGACGTAGAGAAGGCGGTTGTGCTCCTCGGCCTCGCGCCTGCGCACGGCCTCGCGCAGCCGGGCGACGGCGGGCGGATCGTCGTCGCTCTTCGGCGACCAGACTGGCACCGTGATCCCGCCGGAGCCGTTGGGCAATGGCACGGGCAACGCGAAGAGCCTGGGGTCGTGGCGGCCGCTCGGCTGCCGGCAGTCGTCTGCGAGGATGACGAAGGGCGCTTCCAGCCCCTTGGCGCCATGCACGGTCATGACGCGCACCTCGTCGCGCCCGGTGTCGAGGTCGCGCTTGATCTCGCGCTTCACCTCGCGCCCGTCGCTCTCGAAGGAGAGGACGAAGGCCTTCAGCGAGGGCGCGTGCCGGTGCTCGAAATCGAGCGCCATGGCGAGGAAGGCGTCGATGGCGTCGCCCGCTTCTTGGCCGAGCCGTGCCACGAGCCGCTCGCGGCCGCCTTCGGGGCCGATCAGGCCGGCGTAGAAGGAGAAGGGGCCGCGGCGGGCGGCGGCGTCGCGCCACCGCGCCAGCGCCTCGGCGGCCTGTGCGGCGGTCGCATCGCCCGCAGAGGCGGCCCGCGTCACGGCCTCGACGAGGCTTTCGCTGTCCTCCCGCCGGGCGGCGATGCGCATGAGGTCCTCGTCAGTCAGGCCGACGAGGGGACTCTTGAGGGCGGCCGCCAGCGTCAGGTCGTCGTCAGGCAGCAGGGCGGCGCGGCCGGCGGCGACGAGGTCGCGCACCGCGATGTGCTGGCCGACATCGAGGCGGTCGGCGCCGGCCACCGCCACGCCGCGTCGTTTCAGGGCGCGGATAACTGCCTCGAAGAAGGCCCCGCGGTTGCGCACGAGGATGAGAATGTCGCCGGGCGAGAAGCGCTGGCCCGTGTCGTCACCGCGGGTCGTCAGACGCTCGACGGTGCGGGCGATGCGCTCGGCCACGCGGATGGCGGGCGCGCTCTCGGCGAGCTCGTCGAGCGGCAGTACCCAGGCCTCCGGCTCCTCGCGGTCGCTCGGCCGCTCCGTCTCCCACACCTCCACGAGGCCGGGCGCATCGGGACGGGCGCTCTCGTGCGCGGTGCCAACCGTCACATCCGCGAAGCTGAGGCCGCGGTAATGCTCCTCGATGGCGAAGACGGCGTCGACGGCGCTCAGCACCGCAGGCGCGGAGCGGAAGGAGACGGTGAGTTCCACCGGCTCGAACGCAAGCCGCGCTTGGCGGGCCCGCATCTCGAAATAGCGGCCGGAGCCCTCGAACTCCTGCGGGGCTGCACCCTGGAAGCCGTAGATTGACTGTTTGGGGTCGCCCACGGCGAAGAGCGTGCGGACCTTGCCCACGGCGCCCTCGCCGGCAAACAGCTCCTCCGTCAGCCGCTTCAGGATGGCCCATTGCGCCGGGCTTGTGTCCTGCGCCTCGTCGATGAGCAGGTGGTCGATGCCGGCATCGAGCTTGTAGAGCACCCAGGCCGCATCGGCGCGCTGGAGCAGGGTCAGCGTGCGCTCGACGAGATCGTCGAAGTCGAGCGCGCCGCGCGCCCGCTTCACGGCCTCGATGCGGGAGACGACGGCCCGGGCGAGGGTCAGCAGCGCCCGCGTGCGCTCCACCGTCTGCGCCGCCTTCATGCGCTCGTCGAGGGCGGCCAGGCGGTCGCGCTCGGCACGCAGGCGTTCGGCGAGGTCGGCCGGCACGGCGGAGGTTGCAAGGGTCCTGTCGGATGCGGGCTTGCCCTGCTGGGTGAAGAACAGACGCAGATAGTTCTTCAGCTGCTCCTCGGTGGTGGTGGCCTGGCAGGCCTTCAGCAGGCGTTCGGCGTTCTTCTGGTCGGTCGATTTGCCGGCCTGCAGCACCGAGGCGATGGCGGGCCATTCGGTGGCGGGGATGCCGTCCTCGCACATGGCGCGGGCGATGGTCTGCGGCGTCTCTCCCTCCGCAAGGCCGAGCGCACGGGCGAGGCCGGCCATCGCCTCCTCGAAAGTGGCCGGGGTGCGCGCATAGGCAAGGAGCGCGGCGCGGTGATTCAGCGCCTCGCGGACCGCATCCGCGATCGTGCCGTCGGCATGGTTTTCCGCAAGCAGGGTCAGGGCGTCGCCGAGGGCGCGGTCGCGGCCAAGCGCCGCCTGCGTCATGACCGCGCCGAGCGCCTCGGCAAGGAGGACGGCGCTCTCGTTGTCGTCGAGGACGGTGAAGCGTGCCGGCACGTTCGCCTCGAAGGGGAACATGTGCAACAGGCGCTCGCAGAAGGCGTGGATGGTCTCGATCTTGAGGCCGCCAGGGGTTTCGACGGCGTGGGCGAAGAGCCGCCGCGCGCGGGCGAGGCGGGCGCGGTCCGGCCGGCGGCCTTCCAGCTTCTCGAGCGCAGCAGCGAGCGCCTCGTCGTCAAGCCGCACCCACTTGCCGAGTTCGGCGAAGATGCGGTTCTCCATGTTCGCAGCCGCCGCCTTGGTGAAGGTCAGGCAGAGGATGCGCGAGGGCTCCGTGCCGGCGAGCAGGAGGCGCATGACGCGGTCGGCGAGCACCTTGGTCTTGCCGGAGCCGGCGTTGGCCGACACCCAGGCCGAGGCATCCGGCCGGGCGGCGCGCTGCTGGTCGTAGATTGTCTTGGGCGGAACACGGAGCCCGCCCGGCGCCGGGCCGCTCATGCCTCGCCCCCGAATTCACCGCCACCGGCGTCATCGCCGGCCAGTGACCATTCGCGCACGCGGGCGAGGTGGTCATAGGTGCCGAAGCGGCCGGCGAACTGCGGGAAGGGACGCGAGGCGAAGCCGATTTCGCCGGCAACGTAGCGCGACAACAGGTTCGTCAGCTTCCTCTCGTGCTCGACGACGATCTCGGCGACGGAGCGCGTCTCGCCTTGCGGTGGCTTCACCGGGCAAGGCTCCAGCGGCTTGCGGGCGCCGCCCGCATGCATGTAGAGCAGCTCGCAGAGCCCGGGCGGTACCGGCGCGATGTCGCGGAAGCCGCTCGCGGCGAGGATGGCAGCCTCGAGCGTGAGCTGCGGGGAGAAGCCGGCGAAGACCTGTTTCGCGCTTGGCGGCTGTCCTGTCTTGAAGTCGACGATCACCGCCCGGCCGTCGCGCAGGCGCTCGATGCGGTCGGCGCGCGCGGTGATGCGGAAGGAGCTGCCGTCGGCGAGGGCGAGCACGAGGGCGCCGGACACCTCGGCCTGGACGACGTCGATGTCGGCGCGCCGCTCCTGCTCCCAGGCGATGAACGCTTCCGCAAGGCGCAGGAACCGGGGCCACCACAGCGCGGCGATGTCGGGGTAGGCGTCGACGGGCGCGAAAGCCTGCCGGCCGAGGGCAACGAGCTGCTCGAGCGCATCGGCGGGCAGCGTCACGGGGTGGCGGGCGGTGAAAGCGCCCAGTGCCTCATGCACGATCGTGCCCCGGTCGGCGGCGCCCGGCGGCACGGCGATGGGGTCGAGCGGGTCGAGCTTCAGTACGTGGCGCGCGAAGATGGCATAGGGGTCGCGCACCAGCGTCTCGACCTCGGTGACGCTGAGCCGCCGGGGAATAAGGTCCGGGTCCGGCCGGGGCCGTGGCCGCTCGATCGGCCTGAGTGCCGGCGGCGCGGTGAGGGCGGCCGCCCAGTGGCGCAGGCGCTCGCCCCGCTGCTGCAGCTCCTTCCAGAGGCCGTCTCCCGCCAGCGCCTGCATGCGTTGCAGGAAGCGCGAGGGCACTGTGGGCGCGTCGCCGCGCTTCAGCGCCCGGGTCAGCACCACGTCGCGCGTGCCGAGGGCCTGCACGAAGTCGTGCGCCGTCTGGCCGATGCGCCGCTCGGGCGGGGCAAGGCCGAGGGCCGTGCGCATCGGCCGGTTGAGGAAGGCGTCGGTGCGCGCCGTCGGCGGCCAAACCTCCTCGTCGAGGCCGCCGAGGACGAGGCGGTCGGCCTCAACGAGGCGGGCCTCCAGCAGGCCGAGAATCTTGACGCGCCGGTGGCCGGACATCGGCCGGCGCACCACCGCGTCAGCCATCAGCGCGGCAAAGAAGGCCGGATAGTCGGCGAAGCGGCCGGTGAGGCCCTCGACCGTGGCGCTGGCCGCTGCGTCGAAGACCTCGGCCAAAACCTCTCCGGCCTCGCCCGAGGCGAGCGGTGACGGCTCGTCGGCGGCGGGACGCGTCACTGCCTCGAGGGCGGCGCGATGGGCGGTGACGAGGGCGACGAGATCGCATTCATCCTCCTCCGCAGCGCTGAAGCCGGAGAAGGCGCCCATGAGGCGCTCGAGCAGCGTTGCAGCCAGGTCCCAGTCCGCATCGCTCAGGCGGCGCAGCGGGCGCGGGGCGCGATGGTCGCGCGCCTCTTCCCGCCGCTCGGCGAGGACCGAGGCGATGCCGGCGAGGCCCGCCGGCGGCGCGGGGCCGCGCAGCACGCCGATCTCGAGCGCCCGGGCGGCGCGCTCCATGGTCGCCTGCGGCCAGCCGAAACGGGTGAGAGGGTGGGCGATGAGGCTCGCGAGGATCGCTGGCTCGTGGTTGGTGGCGGCCGCCTCGGCGACGAGGCAGGCAAGCGTGCCGTGCGGGCTGCGCCGCAGCGGCAGGCCGGCCGAATCCTCCGCCGCAATGTCCCAGCGGGCGAGCTCGGCGGCCACGCGCTCGGCGAGTGCCCGGTCCGGCGTGACGAGGGCCGCGGTCGCCTGCGGGTCCTCCAGCGCCTCTCGCAGGGCGATGGCCGCGCACAGCGCCTCCTCCCGCTCATCCGCCGCCTCGACGAGGGTGAGACCCTCGAAGGCGGCCCGCACGTCGGCTTCGGGCAGGCGATGGGCCGGCTCGGCCCACAGGTCTGTCGTCTCCGCCGGCCGCATGGCCTCGGAGAGGAAGCGGGCACGGGCGGTGAGGGCGGGCGGGGGCGCGCCCAGAACGGCGACGTCGCTGCGCGGGATGCCGATGGTGGCAAGCAGGCGCGCGAGCATCGCCTGCGGGTGGTTGTGCACCGTCAGGTCGTTGCCGCCGGCGCCGATGAGCGCGAAGGTGTCGTCGTCGAGCCACGTGTCGAGCCCCGGCAGCACCACGGCGCCCTGTGGCAGGCGCGCGATGGTGGCGATGAGCCGCGCCGTTGCCGGGATGGAGCCGGTCGAGCCGGCGACGATGACCGGCCCCGCCGGTGGCACTGCCGCAAGCCTCCTCGCCGCGGCGTCGATGAGGGCCGAGCGCCGCCGGGCCGGGTCGCTTGCCTGCCGCTCGGCGAGGATGGCCGGCCACATCTCGGCGGCGATCCTTACGAAGTCGAGCGTGATGCCGTAGTAGCGCGAATAACGCTCCTCGACGAGGCCGGCGAGGGACGACCAGGGGATGTCCTCGGTCGCAAGCCCGTCCATCAGCGCGGCAAGATCGTCCGCGAGGGCGAGGGCGTCCGCCGGGGAAGCAGGGACGAGCAGCGGCTCGTGCATCTCGGCGGGCAGGATGGCGCCGTCGAGGGCGCGGGCCCACTGCAGTACGAGCCGGGTGAGGATGAGGCGGCGCTCCATGGGCGGCAGCGCCGGCGGCAGGTGGGCAGCCGCATCGGCAAAGGCCCGTTCCGCCTCGCCGGCGAGGGCGAGCTCGGCAGCGTCGAGGTCGCCGAGCGGCTGGATGTCCGGCAGCAGCACGGTGCGTTGCGGCAGCCGCTCTGCGAGGGTGGCAGCGAGCGCGCGCGCGGCACGCCGGGTCGGCAGGTAGATGGTGGCCGAGGCGAGGGTCAGCGGGTCGCCGTCACCGGGAAAGCCGGGCACGATGCGGCCGGCGAGCAGCGCATCGGCAAAGGTTGTGAGGAAGGGTGCCCCCGGAGGGATGGTGAAGACCCGTGCCGGTGCCTGCCTCGCCATCGTCAGTCGGTCGTCGCAAATCGCTTTTCGGCCGCCCGCAGGGCCTCGGGCGTGCCGACGTGAAGCCATTGGCCCTCGATGCGTGTGCCGTAGAGCCGGCCCTGTTCCGCCACCGCGTCGAAGATGCGGTTGAGCGAGAAGGGGCCCTCCGGCGCGTCGGCGAAGAGTTGCGGCCTGATGATGGCGACGCCGGCATAGGCAAAGGGCACGACCTCGCGCTCCGGGCGGCGCGTCAGGCGCCCGCTGGGATCCATCGCGAAATCCCCGCGCCCCTCATAGCCGAGGCTGGTCGCCGTCGGGGCCATCAGCAGCAGGATGTCCATCCGCTCCCCGTCCCAGTCGCCGGCGAGGAGGTCAAGGTTCGGCTGCGGGCCTTCGAGCCACAGGGTATCGCTGTTGAGGAGGAAGAACGGATCCTCGCCCAGGAGCGGCAGCGCCTTGCGGATGGCGCCGCCGGTGTCGAGAAGCTTCTGGCGCTCGTCGGAGATGTGCACGCGCGGTCCGCCCTTATGCCGGCGTGCATGCTGCTCGACGAGGTCGGCGAGGTAGTGGACGTTGATGACCACATCCTCGACGCCCGCCGCTTGCAGCCTGTCGAGCGCCCGGTCGAGCAGGGAGCGTCCCGCCACGCGCACGAGCGGCTTCGGCGTCGTCGCCGTGATCGGACGCATGCGCTTGCCGAGGCCGGCGGCGAGGATCATGGCGCGGCGGGGCGCGGTGCGGCGTGTCGGGGCGGCGGTGCGACTCATCGTTCTCGACATTTCAAGGGGTCAGGACTCGGCGACGAGCGCCGGCAGGTGCGTCTCATACCAGAGCCGCAGCTCTGACAACACCGGATGGGCGAGGTTGCGCACCAGATAGCTCCGCAGACGCGGCAGGTGGTTGAGATAGATGCTCTTGCCGTCGCGCTTGGCGAGACGGGCGAAGGTGCCGAACAGCTTGGTGCCGCGCTGGGCGGCGAGAATGGCGTAGGCGGCGGCGAAGTTGCCGACGTCGAACTGCGGATCCTGGCTCCTCCTCGCCCGGGCGTAGACACCGAGCAGGGACAGCTCGAGCTCCGCCGGCACGGTGACGCGCGCATCCTGCAGCAGGGCGGCAAGGTCGTAGGCAGGATGGCCGAGGACCGTGTCCTGGAAGTCGATGAGGCCGACGCGGGCGAGCCCCTCCCGCTCCGGCAGCCAGATGATGTTCGGCGAGTGGAAGTCGCGCAGGGTCCAGGTGGTGGGGCCGGTCACGATGTCGGCGAGCAGGCGCGTCCACAGGGTGTTGAACTGGGCGCGGGCCACGGCGGACAGGGCCTTTCCGCCGATGTGCGGCGCGTACCAGTCGATAATCAGTTCGACCTCCGTCAGCAGCGCCTCGAGGTCGTAGGGCGGGATGACGTGGTCGATGCCGTCGGCGACGGGCAGGACGTCCGGCAGTGTGGTGCCGTGCAGCTTGGCCAGCAGCAGCGTTGCCTCGCGGTAGCGCTCGGGAATGGGGGCGCCGTCCGCCACCACCGGCTCGCTGCCGAGGTCCTCCAGCAGCAGGAGGCCGGTGTCGAGATCGGCGGCATAGATGTCCGGCGCGCTGAAGCCGAGCGCCCGCAGGCCCTTGTCGATGGCGACGAAGGGATGGACGGTGAGCGCGAGCTTGGCCGCGATCGGATAGGGCTTGGTGCCGCGCAGGACGGGGCCCGGCGGCCGCGGCGGCGAGATCATCAGCACGGCGGTGGCGCCGTCCGGCCGCACGAGCCGCTCGTATTCGCGGTAGGAGGCGTCCCCCTGGATGTGCCGGCGCTCGGCGTCGCCCCAGCCGGCGTTGTCGAGCAGGGTGCGGATGGCACGCAGGCGGAAGAGCCGCGGCGCGAAGCGGCCGTGGCCGGTCATGACGACGCGCCGATGCGCGGGAGGTTCCTGCGGCAGGAGGTGGAAGGAGATGTCGAGCCGGTCGGGCGAAAGCGCCTCCTCGGCCTTCTGCGGCCATTCGACGAGGACGAGCGCACCCTCGCAGGCCTCCTCCCAGCCGAGGTCGGTGAGCTCCTCCGCGCTGCCGAGCCGGTAGAAGTCGGCGTGCACCACCGGCGGGCGGGCGGTGTCGTAGAGCTGCATCAGGGTGAAGGTCGGGCTCGGCACCTCGAGGCTGGCGTCTTTCGCCAGGCTGCGGATCAGCCCGCGGGCGAAGGTGGTCTTGCCGGCGCCGAGATCACCCGAGAGGGTGACGAGATCGCCCGCCTTCAGCTCCTCGCACAGAACTTCTGCGAGGCGCAGCGTCGCTGCCTCGTTGGGCAGGTCGAGCTGCCAGGTGGTCACCGCCGCGTCGCCGCCGCGCGAGCCGGAAGCTGCGGCCTGCCCGGCCGGGAAGGGAGAACTCGCCATCGCGCCTCGTCCACTCGAAAGCCAACTCGTTACTCTGCTGCCGCGCGGTTCGGCACGCGGGGGAAGCGGCACGTCACCGTCGTGCCGCGGCCGGGTGTCGAATCCAGGGAGACCGTGCCACCGTGCAGCTCCACGAAGGAGCGCACGATGGACAGGCCGAGGCCGACGCCGCGATGGCCGGAGCCGAGTGTGTGGCTCTCGAAGCGGTCGAACACCCGGCTGCGGACTTCCGGTGCAATGCCGCGCCCGCTGTCGCTGACGCTGAAGACCACCTCCTCGCCTTCGCGCCGGGCGCTGACGGTGACTGTCTGGCCGGACTCCGAGAAGCCGATGGCGTTCGACAGCAGGTTGAAGAGCACCTGGCGCACGCGCTTGGCGTCGGCAACGAAGCGGCCGATGTCGGCCGGCACGTCGATGACGACGCGGATCTGGCGCTCCGCCAATCGGTCCTGCAGGCCGGCGAGCGCAGCGTCGATCGTCTCGCGGATGTCGATCTCCTCGCAGGTCAGCGCCATGGCGCCGTTGTCGATGCTGGCGAGGTCCAGGATGTCGTTGATGATGGCGAGCAGGGCCGCCGACGACTTGGTGATGTGCGAGGCGTATTCGCGCTGCTTGTCGTTGAGCGGGCCGACCGTCTCGGCGTCGAGCAGCTCGACGAAGCCGATGATGTTGGTCAGAGGCGAGCGCAGCTCGTAGGAGACGTGGTGGACAAAGTCGTCGCGCAGGCGCGCGGCCTGCTCGAGGGCCTGGTTCTTCTCCTTCAGTGCCCGCTCCACTTCCACGCTCGCCGTGACGTCAGTGAAGGTGAGGAGTGTCGAGCCGTCCGGCAGCGGTGCGGTGACGCAGTCGATGACCGTGCCGTCGCGGCGCTCCATGCGCGCGGCAAATCCGGTGCGCGTGTCGTGCACGCCGGCGACGGCGCCGCGGATGACGTCCCACGCCTCCTGCTGTGGCGCCATGGCCCCGCAGTGGCGGATGACATCGTCGATGTGCGGCAGCTCGCCCAGCATGTCCTCCGAGATCTGCCACAGGTGGCCGAAGGCGGGGTTGCAGAGCTTGAGGTGGCCGTTGGAACCGAAGACCGCGACTCCCTCGCGCAGCGAGTTCAGCGTTTCGCCCTGGGCGTTCAGCAGGGCGTTGAAGCGCGATTCGAGGTTGAACCGTTCGCTCACGTCGTCGAACAGGTAGGTGACGCCGCCCTTGGGGTTGGGATTGGCGAGGACGCGCAGTGTGCGCCCGTCCGGCAGGTACCACCAGTGCTCCTGCGGCTCGATCGAGCGATAGGCGGCAAGGACGTCCGCCTTCCAGGCTCGGTAATCGGCCTGCTCCGGCAGACGGCGGCGGGCGCGCAGCTCGTCGAGCACCTCCCCGTCTGTCGGGCCCGATTCGAGGAAGGCGGCGTCGAGCTGCCACAGCTCGCGATAGGCGGCGTTCCAGAAGGTCAGGCGCTGGCTCGCATCGAAGATGGCGACGGCGGTGGGCAGCTGGTCCAGCGTGCGCACGTGGGCCGCCATCTGCCGTTCGAGATCGGAGCGGACGGCCTCAAGCTCGGACACGTCGATGGCGACGCCGGCGGAGCCGTCGCCGTTCGGCGTCTCGGTCACGTCAAGCACGCGCCGCGCGCCCGCGACGACGGCAGTGACGCGGTCTTGATACGGCGTGCCCTCGGCGCGCTGCCGGTCGATGGCCTTGCGTGTGGGCGCGTCGAGCAGTTCGAGCCCCCGGCTCACCGCGTCGGCAGCGTCGGCGGCCTCGACGGCCTCGGCATAGGCCCGGTTGACCCAGGTGAGCCTGCCCTCGGCGTCCCGGCGCCAGGCGGGCACCGGCAGGCTGTCGAGCACGCCCGCGAGCGCGTCGTTCTCGGCCCGCGCCTCGGCGAGGGCGTCGCGGTGCCGCAGCAGGTCGAGCCGGTCGCCGGTCACCTCGCGCAGGCGAAGTACGGCGCGGCCGCCGATGGCGCGGCCCTCGGCCTCGTAATAGGCGCCGCTGGTGGCCCTGAGGTTCATCTGGAAGCGCTCGCCGCGCTCCTTCAGGCGCTCCAGCGCCCGCTCCAGCGCCTGCGCGCCGGCGGCCGGCAGCCAGGAGCCGAAGGCGAGCACGCGCCGGCCGGAGATGCCCTCGCCGAAGATGCTCGTGTCGCCCTCGATCTCCGGTTCGGCATCGCGCCCGTGCCAGCTCACGAGAAGCTGGGGCTCGGTGGCGACGAGCAAGGCGACGCGGTCGGCGCGGGCGCGCAGCTCCTCGTTCTCGCGCGCCAGCAGCGCCTCCTGCCGCGCCCAGCGGCGACGCTCCCTCAGATGCACGAGCGCGGTGGTGGTGGCGAAGGCGATGAGGCCGAGCACGAGGGCAAGGCCGGCGAAATCCTGCGGCGTGGCCCGGCCGAGAAGCGAGCCGAGGTCCTCGGCTGCGACAGGGGAGGGCAGGCTGGCGAGGCTCATGCCGAGGGCGGTGCAGGAGAGTGCGGGGATCGCACGGGAGGCGCGTCTCTCCCGCCGTTCGCCAGCCCTCGTTGCTCCCTGCATCGTCCGATCCTCGCTTCCGCGCCGCGCGCACGCGCTCGCCCAGGCCGCGAATCGAGCCACTGTAGCGTTTCAACGACTTCTGCAGGAAGTGGTTAACAAAAGGCAAATCGCCCGGTGGGGGCCACCGGGCGACGGATGTGGATGCGTGTGGAGAACGACTGCCTCAGTAGCGGTAGTGCTCGGGCTTGAACGGGCCTTCGGGTGACACGCCGATGTAGGCTGCCTGCTCGGGCGTGAGCTTGGTCAGCTTCACGCCGATCTTGGCGAGGTGCAGCATGGCAACCTTCTCGTCGAGGTGCTTGGGCAGCGTGTAGACCTTCTTCTCGTACTGGCCGTGCTTGGTGAAGAGCTCGATCTGCGCCAGCGTCTGGTTGGTGAAGGAGGCGCTCATCACGAAGGAGGGGTGGCCCGTGGCGTTGCCGAGGTTCACGAGGCGGCCTTCCGACAGCAGGATGATGCGCTTGCCGTCGGGGAACTCGATCTCGTCCACCTGCGGCTTGATGTTGTGCCACTTGAAGTTCCGCAGGCCGGCGACCTGGATCTCGTTGTCGAAGTGGCCGATGTTGCACACAATGGCGCGGTCCTTCATGGCGCGCATGTGCTCGACGGTGATGACGTCCCGGTTGCCGGTGGCCGTCACGAAGATGTCGGCGCGCGGGGCGGCGTCCTCCATCGTCGTCACCTCGTAGCCCTCCATCGCCGCCTGCAGGGCGCAGATGGGGTCAACCTCCGACACCATGACGCGGCAGCCGGCGTTGCGCAGCGAGGCGGCCGAGCCCTTGCCCACGTCGCCGAAGCCGGCGACCATGGCGACCTTGCCGGCCATCATCACGTCCGTGCCGCGGCGGATGCCGTCGACCAGAGACTCGCGGCAGCCGTAGAGGTTGTCGAACTTCGACTTCGTCACCGAGTCGTTGACGTTTATGGCCGGGAAGAGGAGCTTGCCCTCCCTGGCCAGCATGTAGAGGCGGTGCACACCCGTCGTCGTCTCTTCCGACACGCCGCGGATGTTGCGGGCGAGCTCGCTGAACCAGCCCTTCGGCTTCTCGGCCAGCTTGCGCTTGATGAGGGCGAAGAAGATCTCCTCCTCCTCGGAGGTCGGCTTGTCGAGGAAGGCGGTATCGCCCGACTCGGCGCGCACGCCGGCATGGACGAACATGGTCGCGTCGCCGCCGTCATCGAGGATCATGTTGGGCATGCCGCCGTCGTGCCAGTCGAAAAGGCGCGAGGTGTAGTCCCAATATTCCGTGAGCGTCTCGCCCTTGACGGCAAAGACGGGGATGCCGGCGGCGGCGATGGCCGCGGCGGCGTGATCCTGCGTCGAGTAGATGTTGCAAGACACCCAGCGGATGTCGGCGCCGAGCGCCTTCAGCGTCTCGATGAGCACGGCCGTCTGGATGGTCATGTGCAGCGAGCCGGCGATGCGCGCACCCTTGAGCGGCTGGCTCGGGCCGAATTCCTCGCGCACGGCCATCAGGCCGGGCATCTCGCTTTCGGCGATGGCGATCTCCTTGCGGCCCCACTCGGCCAGCGAAATGTCCTTGACGATGTATTCCTGGGTCATGGCGCGACGATCCGTGCTTGCGCTGTGCGTTGAGGTTCGGCGCGACCTATAGCAGCCGCGCCGCCCGCAGGCAATAAAGACATAAAGAAGTCTTTATATGTTCGTCGATCGCGCGGCGGCCCGGCGCGTGCCCCACTTCACGAGGAAGGCGGCGGTGATGGTGCCGATGAGGGCGGCCGCCATGAAGGCGAAGGCGAGGTGCGCCTGCCCCCGGTCGAGGAAGACGCCGATGGCGACCGGCGCCAGCATCGCGCCGAGATCAAGGCCGGAGTAGACGAAGCCGAAGATCTTGCCGGTCGATCCCGCCGGTGTCGCCGAGCGCACCAGCATGTCGCGCGAGGGGATGGTGATGCCGGTGAGGAAGCCGGCCACCGCGACCGTGGCGAAGGCCGTGGCGAGCGCGAGCGGGATATAGCCCAGCGCGAGCGTGAGCACGCCGGCGCCAACGAGCCCGCCGCCGACGATGCGCTCGTGGTTGCTCGTCCTGTCGGCGAGGAAGCCACCGACGAGCGACCCCGTGGCGCTGGCGACGAGATAGACGGTCGTTGCCGTTGTCGCGAGGGCGAAGGTGATGGCCTGCACCTGCGGCATCAGGCTCGGCAGGAAGCTCTGCATGCCGGTCTGTGCGATCGACAGCAGGGTAAAGTAGACGAAACACAGCAGGACCGGCGCGGCGAAGAGCAGCTGCGCCTTGCTGCTCGCGCCCTGCGCCGGCCGGGCGGAGCCGGCCTGGGGTTCGTGCGGCGCCACGCGCAGGTAGAGGTGCTGCGTGGCGACGAAGAGCGCGAAGGCGATGCCGACCGCTCCCGTGAGGATGAGCGCCGCGCGCCATCCCAAGAGATCATTGAGGAGCAGCAGCGTCACCGGCGCCGCGGCCCAGCCAAGCGTGCCCGACACTGTGTGGATGCTGTAGGCGCGGGCGAGGCGCGAGGGCGTCACGCGCGCCGTCATCACGGAAAAGTCGGCTGGGTGGAAGACGCAGTTGCCGAGGGCGGCAACGACCGCGACGACCACCAGCATCCAGTAGGCGGGGGCGAGGCCGGCGAGAATCGTCGCCAGGCCGAAGAAGGCTATGCCGGCGGGCAGGATGCGCTGCGGACCGTAGCGGTCGACAAGGAAGCCGGCGGCCACCTGGCCGAGGCCGGAGACGGCATAGAACACCGCCATCGCGAGGCCGAGCTGCGTGTAGCTGACGCCGAGGTCGTCGCGGATGAAGGGAAAGAGCGGGGGCAGGACGAGCTGGAAGAAGTGGCTCGAGAAATGGGCCGCGCCGACGAGACCGATGATGCGGACGTCGCGTTGCGGCAGGGCATGCGCCTGCTGCGTCATGTTTCCTCCGCCCTGGTTGCCGCGCAACCGTTTTGGAAAGCCGGTTTTTGGGTGCATTGAGCCAATAGGACGAACGGCCGCGAATGACCAGTCCGCCCGCGCAGGGCAGGGCTGCGCGTGCCGGGCGCCCGTCATGCTCGCGTAATGTTGCCCGGCGAAGGCGGACCGGGCGGATCTGGGGGCTGCCATGCGTGTTCTCGTCATCGAAGACGATCCCGATCTCGGGGCGTGGTTGCGCGCCTCGGTGACGCAGGCGCTCGGGCCGTGCGATGTCGTGACCTCGCTGGAGGAGGCGCGGGCGGCGCTGGCGGTCGCTGTCTTCGATCTCGTCGTCATCGACCGGCTGCTGCCGGACGGTGACGGCATGGGCCTCATCGCGGAGTTGGGGGCGCTCCGCCCCCAGCCGGGCATCCTTCTGACTGCGCTTGACGATCCGGAGGAGGTCGCGAGCGGCGTGCGGGTGAGGGGCGACCTCACCAATCACCTCGTGCGGGCGGGCGTCAGCTACCGGTTCTGACGCCACTCAGCAGGTGACAGCCTCGCAGGCGCGCAGGTTGGCGATGATCGCGCGCTTGTCGGCCAGAGGCACGAAGCCGTGGAAGGCTTCCGTCATCACAGTGTAGGACGGTGTGGCGTTGAAGCCGAGGTCGGAGCCAAGGGCCACGGCCTGTCCCATGGCGTTCGTCACCTCGTCCGAATCGGCCCGCTTGAGCAGCTCTTGCTTGTCGAGCGGGAAGGTGGCGGCGATGTCGAAGGTGCGCTGCGCGTCGACGCGGCCCTTGAGGGCGAAGATGCGCTGATGCAGCGCGAAATAGTCCGCCGCCGGCCGCATCTGGGCGAAGGCGAGCGCGATGCGCGCCGCCTCGACCGACTGCTCGCTCAGGATGGGATAGTTGACGAGGACGTAGGCGAGATCCTTCTCGCTGGCCAGCAGCGTCACCGCATCCCGGCATGACTGCCGGCACCAGGGACAGTTGTAGTCGAAGAACTCGACGATGGTGATGTCCGGTTGGGCGCTGCCAACCGTCACGCGGATGGGAAGCAGGGCGATCTCGTTGACGAGCTCGCTCGGCACGCGGTTGTGCGGGGCGGTGACGGGGGCAGCGAGGGCCCGCGGGGTGCCTGCGGCGAGGAATGTGCCGGCAAGTCCCTTGACGATGATGCGGCGTGAAGGCTGGAACATGGGTTCTGGGTGCACCGGCCTGCGGGCCGCGTCAATCGCCGCCGCCTCACGAGCCGGTGAGTGCCTGCCCGCTCAGGTCGTCGCCGTGTCGGCGAGACGCTCGCTCGCGGCTTCGGCCTTCTCCTGGGCCTTGAGCACGTCCGGCCGCGGCATGGAGATGATGTTGTAGCCCGAGTCGACGTAGTGGATCTCGCCGGTCACGCCGCTCGACAGGTCGGACAGGAGGTAGAGGGCGGAGCCGCCGACCTCCTCGATCGTCACCGTGCGGCGCAGCGGGGCATGGGCCTTCTGGTAGTTGAACATCAGCCGCGCGTCGGCGACGCCGGCGCCGGCGAGCGTGCGCACGGGGCCTGCCGAGATGGCGTTGACGCGGATGCCGTCAGGACCGAAGTCGGCGGCGAGATAGCGCACGCTGGCCTCGAGCGCCGCCTTGGCGACGCCCATCACGTTGTAGTTGGGCATCACCCGTGTGGAGCCGCCGTAGGTCAGCGTCAGCAGGGAGCCGCCGTTTGGCATCAGCGCCGCGGCGCGCTTGGCGATCTCCGTGAAGGAGAAGCAGGAGATCACCATGGTGCGCGAGAAGTTGGCGCGCGTCGTGTCGGCGTAGCGGCCCTTGAGCTCGTTCTTGTCCGAGAAGCCGATGGCGTGGACGACGAAGTCAAGGCTGCCCCAGCTTTCGCGCAGCGTGTCGCAGACCGCGTCGACCGTGGCGATGTCCTCCACGTCGCAAGGCATGATGAGCTTCGAGCCGAGCGACTCTGCCAGCGGCGCCACACGCTTCCTCAGTGCCTCGCCCTGGTAGGTGAAGGCAAGCTCGGCGCCGTGCTGGCGAAGAACCTTGGCAATGCCCCAGGCAATCGAATGATCGTTCGCGACCCCCATGATGAGGCCGCGCTTTCCGTCCATGAGACCCGACAAGGAGGCGCTCCCGGATAGAGCCCGACGCTCAGGCGTCGAGGTGTTTCATGACGATGGTTGCGTTGGTGCCGCCGAACCCGAAGGAGTTGGACAGCACGCAACCGAGCGTTACATTGTCAAGGCGCTCGCGCACGATGGGCATGTCGGCGAAGGCCGGGTCAAGCTCCTCGATGTTGGCGCTCTCGCAGACGAAGCCGTTGTTCATCATGAGCAGTGAGTAGATCGCCTCTTGCACGCCGGTGGCGCCGAGCGAATGGCCGGTGAGCGACTTCGTGGCTGAAATCGGCGGGCACTTGTCGCCGAAGACCTCGCGGATCGCCTCGATCTCCTTCTCGTCGCCCACGGGCGTCGAGGTGGCGTGCGGGTTGATGTAGTCGACCGGCACCTTCACGCTCTGGAGCGCCATGCGCATGCAGCGCACCGCACCTTCGCCCGAGGGGGCGACCATGTCGTAGCCGTCGGACGTGGCGCCGTAGCCGACGATCTCGCCGTAGATCTTGGCGCCGCGCGCTTTGGCATGCTCCAGCTCCTCGAGGACGAGGACGCCCGCGCCGCCGGCGATGACGAAGCCATCGCGGTTCTTGTCATAGGCGCGCGAGGCGGCCTGCGGCCGCTCGTTGTACTTCGTCGACATGGCGCCCATGGCATCGAAGAGCATGGACAGCGTCCAGTCCAGCTCCTCGCAGCCGCCGGCGAAGATCACGTCCTGCTTGCCGGCGAGGATCGTCTCGTAGGCATTGCCGATGCAGTGGTTCGACGTGGCGCAGGCCGACGAGATGGAATAGTTGACGCCCTTGATCTTGAACCAGGTGGCGAGCGTTGCGGAGGCGGTGGAGGACATCGCCTTCGGCACGGCGAAGGGGCCGATGCGCTTCGGTCCCTTGGTACGGGCGATGTCGGCCGCCTCGACGAGCGTGCGCGTGGAGGGGCCGCCGGAGCCCATGATGATGCCCGTGCGCTCGTTGCTGACCTCGTGCGCCTCGAGCCCGGCGTCCTGGATCGCCTGCTCCATGGCGACGTGGTTCCATGCTGCTCCCGTGCCGAGGAAGCGCAGGGCCCGACGGTCGACGACCTCTTCCGGGTTCAGCGCGGGGGCGCCGTGGACCTGGCAGCGGAAACCGAGCTTGGCGTAGTCCTCGGCGAAGACGATGCCCGATCGCCCTTCGCGCAGGGAGGCGAGCACCTCCTGCGTGTTGTTGCCGATGGACGAGACGATGCCCATCCCGGTGACGACGACGCGCCTCATGGCAGCCGTATCCTTTCCTCAGATCAACCAAATGGGCTCAGAAGCCCTATGTGGGGGGCCCGATCGGGGCTGTCCACCGTGCCGGTGCGTTCAGGCGGCAGGGGCAGCCCCGGACTGGAACAGGCCGACCCGGAGATCCTTGGCCTCGTAGATGCGCTTGCCGTCGGCCTCCACCCAGCCGTCGGCGATGCCGAGCACGAGCTTGGAACGGAAGACCCGCTTCAGATCGACGCCGTAGACCACCTTCTTGACGGACGGCAGCACCTGGTCGACGAACTTGACCTCGCCCACGCCCAGCGCACGCCCCCGTCCGGGGGAGCCGAGCCAGCCGAGGAAGAAGCCGACCATCTGCCACAGGGCGTCGAGGCCGAGGCAGCCCGGCATGACCGGATCACCCTTGAAGTGGCAGCCGAAGAACCAGAGATCCGGACGCACATCGAGCTCGGCGCGCACCAGGCCCTTGCCGTTCGCACCCCCCTCCTCGGCGATCGCAGTGATCCGGTCGAACATGAGCATAGGGGGCAGCGGCAGTTGCGCGTTGCCGGCGCCGAACAGCTCGCCGCGGCCGCAGGCGAGAAGTTCCTCGTAGCTATAGTTCGACTGCCGCTCCATAATCCTCGGACGATCCCTTCATTACGATTGTCACGAACCGGGCTCGGTGAACCCGGCAACAGGGGCTCTCTAACATAGTGGCCGCTCTGCCGGAAGCGGGAAGCCGCGCTTTCGCGTCCCCGACGCGGCGCAAGGACGCGCTGACGGGCCCCGCGGGTTGCGGACGGGCTATCCAGTTCCTATGATAATGCCAACAATTAGCAATTTCCGGGCCATTGGCAGACATGAGCGAGCAAGTGCATTCCCGCCGGGATTCGGACCTTCCCGTGCGCCTGCAGGAGGGGGCCGGAGCGCCGGCGCAGACGTCTGCGGCCGTCCAGGGCGAGCGTCGGGGGTGCCCTTTCCACGAGCTGCGCGAGAAGTTGCGCCGGGCGGGCCTGCGCCCGACGCGACAGCGCCTCTCGCTCGGCTGGCTCCTCTTCGCCAAGGGAGACAGGCACGTCTCCGCGGAGATGCTGTATGAAGAGGCGACTCGGGCGCGCGTGCCCGTCTCCCTCGCCACCGTCTACAACACGCTGCACCAGTTCACGCAGGCCGGCCTCCTGCGCGAGCTGGCTGTGGACGGCTCCAAGACCTATTTCGACACCAACCTCTCGGACCACCATCACTTCTTCGTTGAAGGCGAGGACAGGATGATGGACATTCCCGGTCCCTCCATCACGGTGGGGGATCTGCCGACGCCGCCCGAGGGCATGGAGATCGCTCGCGTCGACGTCGTGGTCCGCCTGCGGCGCAAGGAATGAGCGCCGCGCGCTCGCCCTGAGATGCACGCATTCGAAGAGATCATCGCCCGCACGGACGTCTTCGCTCTCTTCTTCGACATCGACGGCACGCTCATCGACATCGCACCTCGGCCTGATGACGTGGTCGTGTCGGAGGAGCTGTGCCGAAACCTCGTGCGTGCGCGGCTGCGCTATGACGGAGCGGTGGCGCTGCTGAGCGGCCGCTCCCTGTCCTGGATAGAGCAACGGTTTGGCGATGCCGTGACCGCTGTCGGCGCCCTGCACGGGCTTGAACGGCGCAACGCGGGCGGTGAATGCGAGCGCTTTCCCGCCCCGCCGGCGCTTGCGGCGGCGCGTGAGACGGTTTCGGCCGTCTTCGCCATGACGCCGGGCATCCTCATCGAGGACAAGGGCCTGTCGATCGCCGTGCATTATCGCGCGGCCCCGGAATCAGCGGAGACCGTTCGCGCGCTGGCCGAGGGGCTCGCGCGCGACAGTGGCGGCACGCTCGCTGCGCTGCCGGGCAAATGCGTCGTGGAGCTGCGCACCGTCGGCCCGCACAAGGGCAACGCACTTGATGCTTTCATGCTTGAGCAGCCCTTTGTCGGTCGCAGGCCCGTCTTCTTCGGCGACGACCGGACGGACGAGGATGCCTTCGCCGCCGCGCGGGCCCTCAACGGCATTGCCGTCGCCGTCGGTCGGGAACCGGAGGAGGTTGGAGCGGATTTGTATCTGGATGACCCGCCGGCCGTGCGCGCCTTTCTGGCGGAAGCGGCCTCGGGCGGGAGGCTAGGGGGAAGGGCATGAGCGATCTCGATCTCGGCGTCGTCGGCAACAGCGCCATCGCTGCGCTGATCGACCGGCGGGGACGGATCGTATGGTCGTGCTTCCCCCGCCTTGATGGCGACCCGGTCTTCCATGGCCTGCTCGGCGCCTCTCCCCAGGGTGACGAAGGCGTCTTCGAGATCGACCTGCAGGGGTCCATCCGCAGCGAGAGGCGCTACTGGCCCAACACCGCCATCCTTGAGACGATCCTCGAAGCCGAGGACGGCTCGAAGGTGCGCATCGTCGATTTCGTCCCGCGCTTCAAGATGTACGGTCGGATCTTCCGGCCGGCGATGCTGATGCGCTCGGTCGAGCCTCTGGTCGGCTCGCCGATGATCAAGGTCCGCATCAGGCCCTCGTACGACTATGGCCGCGAGCGGCCGGAGACGACCCGCGGCTCCAACACCATCCGCTACCACCTCGGCAACCAGGTGCTGCGCCTGACGACCGACGGCTCGCCGGGCCTCATCAGGGACGAGGTGCCGTTCATTCTCGAGCGGCCGCTGACGCTGATCCTCGGCCCAGACGAGACGCTGCCGGAGGCGCCGGCCACACTGTTCGGCAAGTTCTGCGAGAACACGGCAGACTACTGGCGCGAGTGGGTGCGCTATCTCGCCATTCCCTTCGAGTGGCAGGACGTCGTTATCCGCGCCGCCATCACGCTCAAGCTGTGCGCCTACGAGGAGACGGGTGGCATCGTCGCGGCCCTCACAACCTCCATCCCGGAATACGGCGCGAGCGGGCGCACGTGGGACTACCGCTACTGCTGGCTGCGCGATTCCTTCTTCACGGTGCGGGCCCTCAACCGGCTCGGGGCGACCCGCACCATGGAGGACTACATCAGCTACGTCTCCAACGTCGTCGCCCGCAACGGCGACCGCGAGCTGCAGCCGCTGTTTGGCCTGCAATTCGAATCGCAGCTGCACGAGGAGATCGTGCCCGCCCTGCCAGGCTACCGCGGCTTCGGCCCGGTGCGGCGCGGCAACGACGCCTTCCGCCAGCGGCAGAACGACGGCTATGGCTCCGTGGTTCTTGCCATCTCCCAGTGCTTCTTCGACGAGCGGCTGATCCGCAAGGGCGACGTGGCGCTGTTCGAGCGGCTCGAGGGCCTTGGCGAGCACGCCGCCCGCCTGTGGGCGGAGCCTGATGCCGGCCTTTGGGAATATCGCACGCTCGCCAATGTCCACACCCACTCCTCGGCCATGTGCTGGGCCGCCTGCGACCGGCTGGCGCGCATCGCCGGGCGTCTCGGCCTGCCCGAGCGGGCCGTCTACTGGCGCGGGAAGGCGGACGTCATCCGCGACGGCATCTTCGAGCGCGGCTGGAATGCGGAGCTCGGCACCTTCGTGAGCCGTTTCGGCGGCGACGATGTCGACGCGAGCCTGCTCCTGCTCGCCGACATCGGTCTCGTCGAGGCCCGCGACCCGCGCTTCGTCTCCACCGTTGACTTCATCGGCCGGCGGCTGCGGCGCGGAGCACATCTTTTCCGCTATGCCGGAGAGGACGATTTCGGCACGCCCGAGACGGCCTTCACCATCTGCACGCTCTGGTACATCGAGGCCCTCGCCAGGGTTGGCCGGCGGGAAGAGGCGCGTGTCCTCTTCGAGGACGTGCTCGGGCGGCGCAACAGTCTCGGTCTCTTGTCCGAAGGCATCCACGTCGAAAGCGGCGAGCTTTGGGGCAACTTTCCGCAGACCTATTCGATGGTCGGTCTCATCCATGCGGCCCTCTCGCTGTCGGCATCGTGGGAGGACGCGTTTTGAGCAGACTGATCGTCGTTTCGAACCGTGTCGCTGTTCCCTCGCGCAAGGGCGGGGCCACCGCCGGCGGCCTCGCTGTCGCGCTCAACGATGTTCTCGCCCAGCGCGGCGGCCTGTGGTTCGGCTGGAGCGGGCGCATCGGCCAACGCCAGAAGAAGGCGTCCCTGGTCACGCAGGGCAACGTCACCTATGCGGTCTGCGACCTGTCGCAGGAGGACCACCAAGAATACTACAACGGCTTCGCCAACCGCACCTTGTGGCCTCTGCTGCACTACCGCCTCGACCTCACCGAATTCGCTCGCAAGGACCTTGCCGGCTACCGCAGCGTCAACAGCTATTTCGCGGACCTGCTGGTCGAGCACATCGGGCCGGACGATCTCATCTGGATCCACGACTACCATCTCATCCCGCTCGCCGAGGCGCTGCGCGAGCGGGGTGTCACCAACCGCATCGGCTACTTCCAGCACATTCCCTGGCCTTCGCTCGACATCTTCCTCGCGCTGCCGAACCACGCCGAGATCGGCCGTGCCCTGACAGCGTGCGACCTCGTGGGGTTCCAGACGCGCAAGGATGCGGACAACTTCGGCTCCTATCTCGTGGAGGAGGCGGGCGCCTTCGCCAGCGGCAGGCGGCTCTTTGCCGTCGGCGGGCGGGCGCTGCGCATCGGCGTCTATCCTGTCGGCATCGATCGGCTCGGTTTTGCCCGCACCGCGGCGCGCGCCGCACGCTCGCGTTTTATCCAGGAGGTCGGCGAGAGCCTTGGCGGCCGCACGATGATGATCGGCGTCGACCGGCTCGACTATTCCAAGGGGCTCACGCAGCGCCTCGACGCCTTCGAGCGCATGCTGCAGATGGCGCCGGACTGGCGCACCCACGTCACCTTCCTGCAGATCACGCCCAAGAGCCGTGCGGACATTCCCGAATATGCGGCGATGCAGCGGGCGCTCGGCGAGGCAGCCGGACGCATCAACGGCCAATACGGCGAGGTGAGCTGGACGCCGATCCGCTACATCAACCGCTCCTACAACCGCAGCGAGCTCGCGGGCCTCTACAGGCTCGCCCACGTCGGCGTCGTCACGCCGCTGCGCGATGGCATGAACCTGGTCGCCAAGGAATACGTCGCCTCGCAGGATCCGGACGATCCGGGCGTCCTCGTCCTGTCGCGCTTTGCGGGGGCGGCGTCTGTTCTCGACGGGGCGCTCTTGGTCAATCCCTACGACATTGACGGGACGGCCGCTGCCTATGTGCGGGCGCTGATGATGCCGCTCGAGGAGCGCAAGGCGCGCTGGCGGCGCATGTGGCAGGGGCTCGCCACCACCGACATCGGCGGCTGGGCGGACCGCTTCCTTTCCGATCTCGAGGAAGTCGACCGAGACCTGCCCAACCGTGGCTTCCCCCTCGGCAACGGCCACGGCTCGGTCATCATCTGACGGCCTTGGCCGCGAGGGTCACTCGATGCGTTCGTTGGGGTAGACGCCCCAGAGCTTGTCCTGTTCCATGAAGCCGCGGCGGCCCGAGACGGCCACCTCGCACCACGTGCCGGTGCAGCGGCGCACGTCGACGACGACGCCCGCCTCGAGACGCGCGACGACGGCCGCCTCCTCCGAGGCGCGCTCGCGCATGGCGAAGATCTGTCCCTTGCTCCAGGGCGAGACGAGCGCCGTGCGCCGGCCGGAGAGGAGGCTGTGCAGCACCCAGCCGTCACTGCCCTCCGAATCGCGGATGCGTCGCCACGTCTCGAACTCGGCAATGATTTCCACCGGCAGGCCGGCGCGGGTGAAGACCCAGGTGACGCGGTGATCCTTCGACGGTCCCTCGCGCAAATTGACGCGGTCCGACTTGAGGCTGACGAAGCGCGGCAGCGGCAGCCCGCTCACCGTCCCGCGCGCCACCGGCGCATCGGCAGCCTGCGCGATGCGGCCGGCGGCGGCGGGGATGGCGAGGGCGAGGAGAACGAGGGCGAGGCGGAGGAGATGGGACATCGCTCTACTTTGCGGGGCTCGCCGGGCGGGTGGCACCGTGCGGGGCGCCGCGCCGGCCGGTCGGTCTTAGACTTCTCTACCGGTTGTCTTTCAGACTTCCTTTGCTACAGAGGCCGTGTGTAGAACTTGAGCCAAGGGCCGGCGGCAGGGAGACGAGTGCAGGTTGCGTTCAGCTCAATGTCTTGCCGATTGTGCTTAACGTGGGGTGAACACGCTGCCCCGGATGCGAGGCCTTCCTTATGAAAAAGAAGCCGCTCGTCGTCGTCACGCGTCGCCTGCCTGACGTCATCGAAACGCGCATGCGCGAGCTGTTCGATGCGCGCCTCAATGTCGACGACACGCCCATGACGACGCAGCAGCTCGTCGAGGCGGTACGCACCGCGGACGTACTGGTGCCGACCATCACCGACAGGATCGACGCTGCCCTGCTCGCCCAGGCGGGCGAGAATCTCAAGCTCATCGCCAACTTCGGCAACGGGTTTGACCACATCGATGTGGAGACGGCGCTGTCGCGCGGCATCACGGTGACGAACACCCCCGGCGTGCTGACGCAGGACACGGCCGACATGACGATGGCCCTGCTGCTGGCGGTCGCCCGGCGTGTGCCGGAGGGCGCGCGCACGATGGTAGAGGGGGACTGGCCGGGCTGGTCGCCCACCTGGATGCTTGGCCGGCGCATCACCGGAAAGCGCCTCGGCATCGTTGGCATGGGACGCATCGGCCAGGCCGTGGCACGCCGCGCCAAGGCCTTCGGCCTCTCGATCCACTACCACAACCGCCGCCGCGTCAGCCCGGCCATCGAGGAGGAGCTCGAGGCGACATACTGGGATTCGCTCGACCAGATGCTGGCGCGGATGGACATCGTCTCCATCCATTGCCCGCACACGCCGGCGACCTATCATCTCCTGTCCGCCAGGCGGCTCAAGCTGATGAAGCGCGAGGCGGTGCTCATCAACACCGCCCGCGGCGAGATCGTCGACGAGGTGGCGCTGGCGCGCATGCTCGAGGCGGGGGATCTCGCCGGCGCGGGGCTCGACGTGTTCGAGCACGAACCCTCAATCAACCCGCGCCTGCTCAAGCTCGCGCGGCAGAACCGGGTGGTGCTGCTGCCCCACATGGGCTCGGCCACCATCGAGGGGCGCATCGACATGGGCGAGAAGGTCATCGTCAACATCAAGACCTTCTTCGATGGCCATCGCCCGCCGGACAGGGTGCTGCCATCGATGCTCTGACGGGCCGCCGGCCGGTCGCAGCGGGAAGGGGGGGCCATGGTCTCGAGCGTTCTCACCCGTATCGGCCGAGGGCTTGTCGGCATCCTGACGCGCCCCATCAGGGGCTATGCGCCCGCCTTCCCGCCGGACCTCGATGCCCTGTCGCGCGTGATCCAGCCGGGCGACGTGCTCCTCGTGGAGGGGAACACGCGCATCGCCGTCGCCATCAAGTACCTGACGCAGTCCACCTGGTCGCACGCTGCCCTCTATGTCGGCGACAGGCTGGGCACCCGCGAGGCGGACGGCGAGCCGCACGTGCTCGTGGAGGCCACCGCCGAGGCCGGCGTGACGACGGCGCCGCTCACCAAATACCGCGACATGCACGTGCGCATCTGCCGGCCCGTGGCGCTGACGCCGGAAGACCGCGAGGCGGTGATCCGGTTCATGATCGATCGCATCGGCTATGGCTATGACGTCCGCAATATCGTCGACCTCGCGCGCTACCTGCTGCCGACGCCGCCCGTGCCGGTGCGCCTGCGCCGCCGCATGCTGGCGCTTGGCTCGGGCGAGCCGACGCGCACGATCTGCTCCACGCTGATCGCCCAGGCCTTCCAGAGCGTGCGCTATCCTATCCTGCCGCGAGTGAAGTCGTGGGATGACGACCGGCGCGTCAAGTCGGCCTACGGACGGGAGGAGATCCTCCACATCCGCCATCATTCTCTCTACGCGCCGCGGGATTTCGACATCTCGCCCTATTTCGACATCGTCAAGCCGACCATCGAGACCGGCTTCGACTACAAGCGATTCCTGTGGGGGGAGGACCGGCCGGCGGAGCTGCATCCGCCGGCCGGCGCGGCTCAGGCCTGACGAGGCTGCATCCGTTGGCGAGCGGAACGCTGGGCGAAGGCGCGCGCCACGAGATAGTGCAGGAGGATGCCGAGGCTCACGAGCGCCGCCTCGTCGAGATAGGCGGGCGGGTGCACGTGCTTGATGATCTGGCCCAGTGCACTCAGGAGCGAGCCGGCGGCGAAGACCGGCAGGCTGTGGCGGCCGATGAGGCACAGCGGGGCGTAGACCGGCGTGCGGGCGAAGATCCTCGACAGGCCGAGGTGGCTGAGGACATAGGCGAGCGCCAGGAAGTGCAGCAGCCGTGCAAGTCCGAGGTTCGTCTTGCCGACGTCGATCGACTCGCGCACGCTGTCCCACAGGCCGGGCACGAGGTGGAAACCGTTCGTCACCACGAAGAACGAAGCGACGAGGATCACGAGACAGAGGGCGAGCAGCAGGTTGTCGCGCGTCGCCATGACGTCCCGCAGGTGCAGGCCGATGAACAGGCCGATGCAGAACAGAAACTGCCACGTGAAGGGGTTGAAGAACCATTCGCCCTCCACCGGCCAGGTCGGCAGGTTGAGCCCGGTGGTCCGTGCGCCGACATAGACCAGAGCCGAGACGACGAGCATCAGGAAGCTGCTCACGCGTGCCAGCGCCAGGATGGCGGGCGTGCCGAGCAGCAGCACGATGTAGAGCGGCAGGATGTTGAAATAGCCGAGCTGGTGGCTGAGCCCCACGATAGCAAGGAGCGCCCGCGCCGGATCGGCCAGGACGATGTCGCGCCCGTGCTCGGCCAGGAGCCCTTCGTCGTCGAACAGGATGGCGGCCGTGACGAAGAGGGCGACGGCGACGAGCGACAGCATCACCTGCACGCCGTAGATGGTAAGCGCACGTCGGCCGAGCGCCCGCGTCGGCGTGCCGAGCTCGCCGTTCAGGAAGCGCCGGCCGTAGGCGAGCGCCACCGAGACACCGGAGAGGAAGACGAATGCTTCGGCCGCATCGGACAGGCCGATGTTCTTGTGTGTGAGATATTCGAAGATATTTCCGGGAATATGGTTGACGAAAATCGACACCAGCACGATTCCGCGCCAGAAATCGATCGAATCTATTCTTTTGTGTTTTTGGGACCTGTCCATTGCCAGCCCGACCCGTTGTAGTCACAAGCCCGATTCGTCTCGGGCGCCGGTTCTTTACGTCGCCTGTGGTCGAATTGAGGCGTCGCCCATGAAACGTCTGGAAAAGATCGGATGTTCCCTTCACGAAGGGGCGAGGTGCGGCGCACCGTCCGGGACGCGGCGAAAAAAAGCACGTTTCATCTGCCTCGGCTGATGCTCTAAAGTCCGCCCCCGATTGCGGCGAGAGGCCGTATGGGACGAGGAACGCCATGACCAAGGGACACGGGGCAGGAAGCACGACAGTGGCGCGCCGGGGCGTCATCGGGGCGCTGGCGGCGGGAGCGGCAGGGCTCGCCATGCCGCATGTGGCACGGGCGCAGGACACCATCACATGGCGCATGGCGACCTCCTGGCCCAAGAACACGCCCGGCGTCGGCGTCAACGCCCAGCGCCTCGCGGACATGATCACCGCCATGTCGGGTGGCCGGCTCAAGGTGCAGCTTTTCGCCGCGGGCGAGTTGGTGCCGCCCTTCGAGGTCTTCGACGCGGTGTCGTCCGGCGCCGTGGAGTGCGGCCACGCCACGCCCTACTACTGGCAGGGCAAGAGCCCGGCCTTCCACTTCTTCACCGGCGTGCCCTTCGGTCTCTCGGCCAACGAGCATGCCGGCTGGATTGCCTTCGGCGGCGGCCAGGCGCTGTGGGAGAAGGCCTACGAGCCGTTTGGCGTGCTGCCGTTCTTCACGGGGTCGTCCGGCGCCCAGGCGGGCGGCTGGTTCCGCAAGGAGATCAACAGCCTCGACGACCTCAAGGGCCTCAAGATGCGCATCGCCGGCCTCGGCGCCGAGGTGCTGCGCCGGCTCGGCGTCAACACGCTGCTGACGCCGCCGGGCGAGATCTTCCAGGCCATGCAGGCCGGCACGATCGACGCTGCCGAGTGGGTCGGCCCGTGGAACGACCTCGCCTTCGGCCTCTACCGGGTGGCAAAGTACTACTATCTGCCCGCCTTCCACGAGTTCGGCCCGGCGCTCGAGATGCTGGTCAACAAGCAGGCCTTCGAGGCCCTGCCGGACGACCTCAAGGAGATCGTGCGCCGCGCGGCGCAGGCGACCTCCTACGAGACGCTGGCCGACTTCACCTTCCACAACATCGAGAGCTACGAGCCCCTGCTGCAGAAGGGGGTGGAAGTGCGTGCCTTCAACGACGATATCGTCAAGGCGCTGGGGCGCGAATCCGAGGCGGTCCTCGCGGAACTGGCCAAGACCTCGCCACTCGCGGGTGAGGTTTATGCCTCCTTCACCGCCTACAGGGCCAAGGCCATGGCCTATGGCAAGGTGATGGACGGCGCCATCTACTCCATGCGCGAGATCGGGCTGGGGGCGTAAGGCCCCCGGTCTTTCAAGGAGAACCATGTATCCCGATGCCATCCTGAAGGCATGGCGGCAGATCATCTCGCCGCCGTTCCGCCGCATCCTGTGGCGCTCGCTGGCCCTGACGCTGGCGCTGATCTTCCTCGTCTGGCTGGCGCTGACGCGCGGTGTGGCCCTGCTGATGGACCGCTATGCGCTGCTGGTGGACTACCCGCTGATCGACAGCTTCGCGCTCGTCTTCGCCGGCATCGGCATCTTCATCGCGCTCGCCTTCCTCATTCCGCCCATCTCGGCGCTCGTCGCCGGCTATTTCCTCGACGACGCGGCGGAGATGGTGGAGCGGGCGCATTATCCGGCGGACCCGCCGGGCAGGCCGCTCTCCTTCGGCAAGTCAATCCTCTACGGGCTGCGCTTCGCCGGCCTGTCGCTGATGGTCAACGCCATCGCGCTGGTTCTGCTTTTCGTGCCCGGCGTCAACCTCGTCGCCTTCTTCGGGGCAAACGCCTACCTGCTCGGCCGGGAGTATTTCGAGCTCGCGGCCGGGCGCTTCCAGCCGATGGAGGAGGCGGCGGCCATGCGCCACCGCAATCGCGGCACCGTTCTGCTCGCCGGCCTCGTTCTGGCCGGCTTCGTTGCCATCCCTGTCGTCAACCTGATGACACCGCTGTTCGGCGTCGCCTACATGGTGCATGTGCACAAGAAGCTCGCCGCCCGCGAGGCGCGGGCGGTGGCAGCTTCCGGCGCCAGGAGTGGCTGAGCCGGCCGCTGCCGGCTCCCGTCAGGCGAGGTGCGGCTGCTGGAACTGCCCACGCTCGCGGAAGCGCCAGAGATAGCCCGGCGCGATGGCCTCGATCGCCTCCGGCTGGATGCCGAGGCCCTGCAGCGTGCGGCCTTCGGCGATAGCGGCCTCGGAGACGACGTTGTCGCTCGCGAGCAGCGACACCTGGTCACGCGTCAGCACGAGCTCGTCGGGCATGAGGCCGAGGGTCAGCTTGTCGAGCGTCTCGAGCACGGAAGCCTGGAGGCGGGCAATGCCGAAGGGCAGCGGCAGCACCAGCCGGCGCCGGCCGGTGATCTTGAGGATGTAGTCGATGATCTCGCGCAGGGTCCGCACATGCGGCCCGCCGAGCTCGTAGATGCGGCCGCCGGCCACGGTGCCGTCGACGGCACGGGCGATCGCCTCCGCGACATCGCCGACGAAGACCGGCTGGAAGCGCGTGTCGGCGCCCGCGAGCGGGATCACCGGCAGCATGCGGGCGAGCACGGCGAAGCGGTTGAAGAAGGCATCCTCCGGTCCGAAGAGAACCGACGGACGGAAGACGACCGCATCAGGCACGGCAGCGAGGACCGCCTCCTCGCCCGCCGCCTTGGTGCGCGCGTAGAGCGAGGCAGACGCGGCATCCGCGCCGAGAGCCGAGACATGTACGAGCGGCGCACCGATGCCGGCGGCCGCCTGGGCGACGACGCGGGCGCCGAAGGCCTGCACCGCGTCGAAGCGCTGGCGCCCGGTCTGCTGCATGATGCCGACGAGGTTGACGACGGCGTCGGAGCCGGCGACAGCGGCCTCGACCGAGTTCTTGAAGCGCAGGTTGGCCTGGACGGCATGGATCTGGCCGACGCGCCCGAGCGGCTGCAGATGCCCGGCGAGGTCGGGCCGGCGCACGGCCACGCGGATGCGGTAGCCGCGCTTGGCAAGGGCGCGCACCACGTGGCGGCCGAGGAAGCCCGAGCCGCCGAAAACCGTGACGAGCTTGGAGAGGGGATCGAGCGCTTGCGCCGCCATCAGTGTCTCCACGAATGCTGGCCCGGGAGTGCGGGCCGTCGGAAGGGTCGCGGCTTCCTTAGAGCATTTTTGAGGGAAGTGGAATCCGCCGCGACGAAAGGCTGCGGGCACCCGAGGTGGCCGGCTCAGCTGTCGATCTTCAGCGCGGCGATGAAGGCCTCCTGCGGAATCTCCACCTTGCCGAACTGGCGCATGCGCTTCTTGCCCTCCTTCTGCTTCTCCAGCAGCTTGCGCTTGCGCGTCACGTCGCCGCCGTAGCACTTGGCCGTCACGTCCTTGCGCAGCGCGCGGATGGTCTCGCGGGCGATGATCTTGGAGCCGATGGCGGCCTGGATCGGGATCTGGAACAGGTGCTGCGGGATGAGATCTTTCAGCTTCTCGCACATGGCGCGGCCGCGGGCCTCGGCGCGTGTGCGATGCACGAGCATGGACAGGGCATCGACCGGCTCACCGTTGACGAGGATCGACATCTTCACGAGGTCGCCGGGCCGGTATTCCGTGAGCTGGTAGTCGAAGGAGGCGTAGCCCTTCGAGACCGACTTCAGGCGGTCGTAAAAGTCGAACACCACCTCGTTGAGCGGCAGGTCGTAGACCACCATGGCGCGCTTGCCGACATAGTTGAGGTCCACTTGCTCGCCGCGCCGGTCCTGGCAGAGCTTGAGGATGGAGCCGAGATACTCGTCCGGCGTCAGGATGGTGGCGCGGATCCACGGCTCGGCGATCTCCGCGATCTTCACCACGTCGGGCATATCGGCGGGGTTGTGCAGCTCGCGCTCGGTGCCGTCCGTCATCCTGAGGCGGTAGACCACCGACGGGGCCGTCGAGATGAGGTCGAGGTTGAACTCGCGCTCCAGCCGCTCCTGGATGATCTCAAGGTGGAGGAGCCCCAGGAAGCCGCAGCGGAAGCCGAAGCCGAGCGCCGCCGAGGTCTCCATCTCGTAGGTGAAGCTGGCGTCGTTGAGCCGCAGCTTGCCCATGGCCGCCCGCAGGTCCTCGAAATCGGCGGCATCGACGGGGAAGATGCCGCAGAAGACGACGGGCTGGACGGGCTTGAAGCCGGGCAGCGGCTCGGCGCAGGGCCGTCTGTCGTCGGTGATCGTGTCGCCGACGGCCGTGTCCGCCACCTCCTTGATGGAGGCGGTGAGGAAGCCCACCTCGCCGGGGCCGAGCGAGTCCACGTTGGTCATCTTCGGACGGAAGACGCCGACACGGTCCACCGGATAGGCGGCGCCGGTGCCCATCATGCGGATGGTCATGCCCTTCTTCAGCACGCCGTCGACGATGCGCACGAGCACGACCACGCCGAGATAGGCGTCGTACCAGGAATCGACGAGCATCGCCTTCAGCGGCGCCTCCGCATCGCCCTTGGGTGGCGGCAGGCGGGTGACGATGGCCTCCAGCACGTCCTCGATGCCCAGGCCGGTCTTGGCCGAGATCAGCACGGCGTCGGAAGCGTCGAGGCCGATCACCTCCTCGATCTGCTCCTTGACGCGCTCGGGCTCGGCCGCGGGCAGGTCGATCTTGTTGAGGACGGGCACGATCTCGTGGTTGGCGTCGAGTGCCTGGTAGACGTTGGCGAGCGTCTGGGCCTCGACACCCTGCGAAGCGTCGACGACGAGCAGCGAGCCCTCGCAGGCCGCCAGCGAGCGCGAGACTTCATAGGCGAAGTCCACGTGCCCGGGCGTATCCATGAGGTTGAGGATGTAGGTCTTTCCGTCCTTGGCCGGATACTCGAGGCGCACGGTCTGCGCCTTGATGGTGATGCCCCGCTCCCGCTCGATGTCCATGGAATCGAGCACCTGCTCCTGCATCTCGCGTTCCGACAAGGCGCCGGTCTTCTGGATGAGCCTGTCGGCGAGCGTCGACTTGCCATGGTCGATGTGCGCGACGATGGAGAAGTTGCGGATGTTCTCGATGGGCTTCGTGGTCATGTCGGAACGTCGTTTCGCTCGCCCGCCTGTACTCGCGGATGTGACGGCCTTTCCTGCGCAGGCGGGGGCGGGAGCGCGGCCGTGATCGTCAAGCCGCGGGAATAGCAGTGCCGCGGCCATCCGCCAAGGGGTGGCGCGGCAACGGGCGTGGAACGGGGGCCGGCACAGGCGCCTCGGAAGGAAAGCGGCGCGTTGTCGACCGCCTCCATGAGGACGAGGAAGGTAGCATCTGGCGCACGCCGGGCAGCGCGGGCCGCTTCACGCCGTGCAGGCGGTTGAAGTCGAGGACGTCGCGCACCCGGATCTTGAGGAAATAGTCGAAGCCGCCGGCGACCCCGTGGCAGTCGAGCACCTCCAGCTCGGTTTCGTCCTGCCTGGCTCGAAGGTGCTCAACGTCCATCTGGGCGGCGTGCCGGCGATCAACGGCCACAGCTACACCTTCCGCAACGGCTGGGGAGGAAGCCATGGTGATGCGGCCGGCCGCCTCTCCCGTTGTGGTGCTGTGCCGCTGCAGTGCGGACGCATCCCGCCTGCGCGAAAGCCCCGCACGCCCGGGCGGCGATGATGCACTTTCTGTAAGGCGCGGGCCTACCGCCCCTCGAGCAGCCGCGACACCACCTGGGCCGTGTAGTCCACCATCGGCACGATGCGGGCATAGTTGAGCCGCGTCGGGCCGATGACGCCGACGACACCGACGATCTGTTGGCTGCTGTCGCGGAAGGGGGCGGCGATCATCGACGAGCCGGACATGGAGAACAGCTTGTTCTCCGAGCCGATGAAGATACGCACGCCCTCGCCCTCCTCTGCCCGGGAGAGGAGGTCGATCATGTCCTTCTGCGCCTCGAGATCGGCGAAGAGCAGGCGGATGCGCTCGAGATCCTCGGCGGCCTTCAGGTCCTCGAGGAGGTTCGCCTGGCCGCGCACGATGAGCCGGCGCTCCTCCGCCTGTCCGACGCTCATGGCGACTCCGGCCTCGACGAGCCGTGCCGTCAGCGCGTCGAGCTCGCGGGCGATTTCCTCCCGCCGGCGGGCGATCTCCTCCCGCGCCTCGCTCAGGGTGCGGCCGCGGATGCAGGCGTTGAGGAAGTTCGATGCCTCCGTCAGCGCCGAGGCGGGCAGGCCCTGCGGCAGGTCGAGCAGGCGGTTCTCCACCGAGCCGTCCTCGGCGACGAGCACCACGAGGGCGCGGCCGGGGTCGAGCCGCACGAACTCGATGTGCTTGAGGCGCAGGTTCTGCTTGGTGGTGACCACGACGCCGGCCCCGCGCGACAGGCCGGAGAGCAGCGTCGTCGCCTGCGCAAGCACGCCCTCGAGCGAGGTGCTGCCCGTGGCGCGCACCTGGCTCTCGATGTTCGCCCGCTCCTCCGCCGTAAGGTCGCCGATCTCGAGCAGCGCATCGACGAAGAAGCGCAGACCGAGCTCGGTCGGCATGCGCCCGGCGCTGGTGTGCGGGGCGTAGATGAGGCCGGTCGCCTCGAGATCAGCCATCACGTTGCGGATCGAGGCCGGCGAGAGCTGCAGCGGCAGCATGCGCGAGAGGTTGCGGGAGCCCACCGGCTCGCCCGTGGCTAGGTAGCTCTCGACGATCTGGCGGAAGATTTCGCGCGAGCGTTCGTTGAGCTCCACGATGGGACGCGACCCTTCCGGCGTTCCGGCCCTCGTGCCGGAAGCCGCCCCCGCGTCCGACGGGGAGCCACCGGCGGCCCAGGCACCACGTGGCGTCACATTCATGGCCGTCATGCTCCTGTCTTCCATTGGAAATTATGGGCCCGGCCCGCCGCTTTTCAAGGAACGGCTGGCCGCTGCCGGTGGATCGCGCCGCTCGCGCCCCGGCGAGGCTGCCGCCGCCGCCCGGTTGTCCACCGCGCGGCGCAGCTTCCCCGAAAAGTGCCGTTGACAAGCCCCGGACGCCCGCTTAGACAGACGCCTGCCCTGACATGGGCCCAGGTGGCGGAATTGGTAGACGCGCTGGTTTCAGGTACCAGTGGTGAAAGCCGTGGAGGTTCGAGTCCTCTCCTGGGCACCATATCCCTCAAGACGTTTCTGATCGAGACGTTGAGGTGCCCCAAGCGGGCTTTCCTTCCTTGAGCGCATTTCGGTGAAAGCTGCCGACGGCGGGATGTCGCGCGTTCGCAATATCCGGCGCGTCCGCTGGGCGCGCTTGCTTGTCTTGACTTTTGCCCAAGCGAAAGCGTCAGCGCGCGGCGATTACCGCTGCCTGAAAAGCTCAGCGCATGTCGTCTGTGCATCGGCTGCGGGGTACGCGCAGACGATGGTTTGTCTTGACTTCGACGGCCCCCTGTCCCCTCACCCCAGCCTCTCTCTCAGCCGCAGCAGCGCGATGCGTTCGATCTCGGCCATCGCGGTCGAGAATTCGGCTTCCGGCGTGTTCGCGAGCCGGGCGCGGAAGGCTTCGAGGATCTCGTCCTTGCTCCGGCCCTTCACGGCCATGATGAAGGGGAAGCCGAAGCGCGCCCTGTAGGCGTCATTGAGGGCGAGGAAGGTTTCCTTCTCCTCCGCCGTCAGGCAGTCGAGACCGGCGGAGGCCTGCTCGCGGCGGGAATCGGGGGCGAGCTCTGCGGCCTTGAGGCGGCCGGCGAGGTCCGGGTGGGCCTTGATGAGGGCGAGTTTCCTCTCCTGCGGCGCATGGGCGAGCACGGTGCACATGGCCGCATGCAGGCCCTCGGCGGTGTCCTGCGCCGCGGTGAGGCCGCGCCGGTGCGTCTCCTCCGCAATCCAGGGCGAGTGCTCGAAGACGTCGCCGTAGAGCGCGACGAAGCGCGGGGCGGAGAGGCGACTCGGCACGAGGGTGGCCGGGCGGTGGTGGACGTACCAGTGGCGGGCGATGTCGATGCGGCGCGCCACCCACACGCGCGGATGGGCGGCGACATAATCGAGGAAGCGCGCGAGCGCCGCGGCGCGGCCGGGCCGGCCGACGAGGCGGCAGTGCAGACCCACGTTGAGCATCTTCGGCGCGCCCTCGAGCCCCTCGGCATAGAGGGTGTCGAAGCTGTCCTTCAGGTAGGCGAAGAACTGGTCGCCCGAGTTGAAGCCCTGCGCCGAGGCAAAGCGCATGTCGTTGGCGTCGAGCGTGTAGGGGATGACGAGGTGCGGCCCGTGCGGCCCCTCGATCCAGTAGGGCAGGTCGTCGGCGTAGGAATCGGACGAGTAGAGGAAGCCGCCTTCCTCCATGACGAGCTCGGTGGTGAAGGCCGAGCAGCGGCCGGTGTACCAGCCGAGCGGGCGCGTGCCCGTCACTTCCTCGTGCAGGCGCAGCGCCTCATGGAGATGGGCGCGCTCCTCCTCCTTCGAAAAATCCTTGTACTCGATCCACTTGAGGCCGTGGCTGGCGATCTCCCAGCCGGCCTCCTGCATGGCGGCGACGGCCTGCGGGTTGCGGGCGAGGGCGGTGGCGACGCCATAGACCGTCACCGGCACGCCGCGGCGCGTGAACATGCGCCACAGCCGCCAGAAGCCGGCGCGCGAGCCGTATTCATAGATCGACTCCATGTTCATGTGGCGCTGGCCCGGCCAGGGCTGGGCGCCCATGATCTCGGAGAGGAAGGCTTCCGATGCGGCGTCGCCGTGCAGGATGTTGTTCTCGCCGCCCTCCTCGTAGTTGATGACGAACTGCACCGCGATGGCAGCGCCGTTCGGCCAGCGCGGATCGGGCGTGTGGCGCCCGTAGCCGATCATGTCGCGGGGGTAGGGGCTCGTCATGGCGAAGGCTCCGGAGGCTGCAGCGGGAGGGCGGCGAAGGGCCGCGCTGCTTTCATGCAAGCATCGGGCCGCACCGGAAATCAACGGTGTCGCGAGCAAGCGGCGCCCGCCCTGCACGCAAGGTGGCGTAATCCTTTGGCAAGCTGTGCACTCTGCTGTAGTGACTGGGCAGGGACGGCAATTCCGCCGCATGAAGGTAGGCACGCCCCGTGAAAACGTCCGTGATCTCCGGCTGCATCCGGCCGTCTGACTGGAACCTGCGCAGCGTCCTGCAGGATCTCTTCGTCCTCACCACGGGCATGGCGCTCGGCGTGCTCGTCGCCTGGCAGTACGACATCTTCACGAGCGACTACGTCACGGATCCCCCGGAGAAGCGGATCGAGATCGACGAGGCGCTGCTGCTCGGCCTCGTACTCTGCATCCTGCTCTTCGTCTTCGCAGTACGGCGGCTCGCCGAGCAGCGCCGGGCGCAGGAGCGGGCGCAGCGCGCCGAGGAGCTCGCCATGCTCGACCCCCTGACGGGGCTTCCCAACCGGCGCGTGCTGAGCCGGGCTTTCGAGGAGGTGCGGCAGCGGCCGGAGCGGGACGGTGCGAGCCTCGCCTTCATGCTCCTCGACCTCAACGGCTTCAAGGCGATCAACGACCGCTACGGGCACCCGGTGGGTGACAGGCTGCTCGTCGTCGTGGCGCAGCGCCTGCGGGGCGCGTTGCCGCAAGAGGCAACGCTGAGCCGGCTCGGCGGGGACGAGTTCGCCGTGCTCTGCCCGCGCATCAACGGACGTGCGGATGCCGGGGCCATCGCCCGGCGGCTCGCCGATGTCATCAGCGAGCCCATCGTGATCGAGGGCACGCGCCACTGCGTCACCGCCGTCGTGGGCGTGGCGCTGCGCCCGGCGGCCGGCGCCGTCATCGACGATCTGATGCGCGATGCCGATGCCGCTCTCTATGAGGCGAAGGCGACGGGCGGTGCGACCATCCGCTTCGCCGAGGCTGGAGGGACGGCGGCAACGGAGGCCGCGGCGCGCTGAGGCGGGTTCGGCCCGCGACAGGGGGCGACAACACGCCCGCGCGATGGCTGCCATGCAGCGGGGGCTGTGCGCGGGCAGTCCGAATCGTGGTTTGCTGATAAAATTACATGGCGTATCGCGTGGCGTTCGGTCGGGTCGTGGTGTCGGTATGCGTTTCGAGGCTTCGTTCTGCGTAGAGGTCGACGAATACGGGCGCGTGGCGCACGAATGCGTGGATTATTCGTTGCTGCCCCTGCGCTACGAGCGGCTGACGCTGGAGCTCGACGAGCCGATGCCGCGCCGGCAGATTGGCTATGCCATCGTCTGGAACGACGACCGGGTGGTGCATGCCGCCGCGGTGGTCAGCGACCGGCTGCGCATCGATCTCGATCTGGCCGTGCCGGCCGGCGACCATGCCTTCTGGTTCCTGTGCGCCGGGCTCGATCCGGGCGCCACCATCAGGGGGCGGGCGATCGTCGAGGGGCGGCTCGACCTTTCGGTCGATGCTGCGGCCGGGCGGCAGGGCTGACAGGCGACAGCGCCGACAAGGCACGCAAAGCACATATGGGGGAAACCAGTGGGCACTATTTCTTATCTGACGACGACGGAGTTCGGGCCGGGCAGTCTCGCGAAGCTGGCAGACGGCCTCACGGGCCTCGGCATCCGGCGTCCGCTCCTCGTCAGTGACCGCGGCCTTGCGGCGACGCCGCTCGTCGAGCGCGTGAGGGCGCTGTGCCCTGCGGGCACGCCGCTCTTCCTCGACGTGCCGACCAACCCCACCGAGGAGGCGGCGCTTGCCGCGCTCGAGGTCTACAGGGGCGAGGGCTGCGACGGGCTCGTGGCGCTCGGCGGCGGCTCGCCCATTGACCTCGCCAAGGCCGTGGGGCTGCTTGCCACGCATCCGGCGCCGCTCGCCCGCTACGCCGCCATCGACGGCGGCATGGCGCACATCACCGCGGCGGTGGCGCCGCTCATCGCCATCCCGACGACCGCCGGCACCGGCGCCGAGGTGGGGCGCGCGAGCCTGATGACGCTGGCCGACGGGCGCAAGGTTGGCATCATCAGCCAGCACCTCATCCCGCGGCTCGCCCTGTGCGACCCGGAGCTGACGCTCGGCCTGCCGGCGTGGCTGACGGCGGCCACGGGGCTCGACGCGCTGTCGCACTGCATCGAGACTTTCCTCTCGCCGCGCGACAATCCGCCGGCCGAGGCCATCGCCCTCGACGGCGCCGGGCGCATCTGGCGCAATCTCGAGCGGGCCTTTGCCGACGGCTCCGACCTTGCTGCGCGCACCGAGCTGATGATGGGCGCGCTCGAGGGCGGCCTCACGTTCCAGAAGGGCCTCGGGGCCGTGCATGCGCTGAGTCACGCGCTCGGCAGCCTCAAGGAGCCCTCGCTGCATCATGGCACGCTCAACGCCATCCTGATGCCGCCCGTGATCCGCTTCAACGCCGGCCATGTGGGCGACAAGCTGGAGCGCATCAAGGCGGCGCTTGGTCTGCCGGCGCACGCGGACCTTGCCGCCGAGCTCGAGGCGCTCAACCGGCGCCTGAACATTCCCGCCGGCATCCGCACGCTGGGCGTTACCGAGGCCATGTTGCCGGGCATCGTCGAGAAGGCGCTTGCCGATCACAGCAACGCCACCAATCCGCGCGCCGCGACCCGCGAGGACTACATGGCCCTGTTGCGCGAGGTGATGGTCTGAGCTTCCGGCCGGTCAGCGCAGGGTGAAGCTGATCGGCACGCGCACGTTGAGTGTCGCCTGCCGCATCATGGCGGGCGGCGGTGCCGGCACGGGGCTCGCGTTCTGCGCGCCCCGGATGATGGCCTCGTCGAGGATGGGCGAGCCGCTGCTCGTTGCGATGCGCACGCCGAGCACGTTGCCGGACGCGTCGAGGCGCAGCATCACCTGGGCCGAGCCCGTCACGGTGCCGGCCCGTGCGCGGTCGGGATAGCGCATGTGGCGGCGCAGGTGCGCCACAACCTTGCTGGCCCATTCCATCTTCGTCTGGCCCGACACGGGCGCCGAGCCTTCGCGCGGTGCGACCGGCGCCGGGGCCACGTTCTCCTGTGGCGTCAGGCTGCCACGGGTGCGCCGCTCCTGCGGCGGCGGCGGGCGTCGTTCCACCTTGCGCCTGGGCTGGGCGGCCGCGACCTTCGCCGGCTCGGGCGGGGTGAGTTCCGCCGGGCGCCGCGGCGGGGCCGGCAGCGCCACGTCCGGCGTCGGCACGTCCGGCGGCGGGGGCAGCATGTCGAGCGCGGGGACGTCGCCCGGCGTCATGAGCGCGGCGAAATCGGGCGCCGGTGCGGGCTCGGGCAGTTCGAACACCGGGTCGGGCAGCGGCTCCGGCTCGGCAGGCGACTCCTCGGCCTGTTCCTGCGGCTGGGGCTCTTCGGGCACGGGCTCGGGCTCCGGCGGAAGCGGCTGCTCCTCCTCGGTCCGCTGCGTGTCGGCATCATCTCCCGGTGTCGTGTCCTCCTCGCTCGCGTCGCTCGGCGGGGCGGCGGCGAGCGGGGCGAGGTCGACGAGCACGGCGGCCGGCGGCTCGCCCGGATCCTCGAACGGCGCCCAGGCGTGCATCAGGCCCACGGCGACGAGCCCGTGGACGGCCAGCACCACGGTGCCGGCGAGCAACCAGCGCAACGCAAGCCGGCCGGGATGCTCCGCTGCGGTGAAGGCCGGGTGGCGCATCCGTCAGGGGCTCGCCGTGGGTGCCGTGGCCGCCGCCTGTTCCAGCCCGACGAGGGCCACCTTGAGATAACCGGCGGCGCGCAGCGCGTTCATCACCTGCATCACTTCGCCGTAGGACACGGCCTGGTCAGCGCGCAGGAAGATGCGCTCCTCGCGGTTGTGGCCGGTCGCCGCATCGAGCGCGGCCGCGAGGCCCTCGCGCGTTACCGGAGCCTCACCGAGGACGAGGCCCAGGTCCGCCTTGATGGTGAGGTAGAGCGGCCGGTCGGGCCGCGGCTGCTGGGCGGCGTTGGACACCGGCAGGTCGACCGGCACGTCGACCGTGGCAAGCGGCGCCGCCACCATGAAGATGATGAGCAGGACGAGGATGACGTCGATGAACGGCGTGACGTTGATCTCGTGCGTCTCGGCGAGGTCGTCGTCCCCGTGGTTGAGCTGGACGGCCATGGTGCTGTCCGTTCATTCCGCCGCCATGGGCAGGTTCGGGACGGGGCGCAGGTTCGCGCGTCGCTCTCGCGCCGCGAGGTCGCGACGGTCGAGATCGCGCGAGAGCAGCCGCATCACCTCACTGCTGGCATCCGCGAGGAGGGCCTTGTAGCCGCCGATGGAGCGCGTGAAGGCGTTGTAGATGATGACGGCTGGAATGGCGGCCACCAGACCGATGGCGGTGGCGAGCAGCGCCTCGGCGATGCCGGGCGCCACCACGGCGAGGTTGGTGGTCTGCGCCTTGGAGATGCCGATGAAGGAGTTCATGATGCCCCAGACGGTGCCGAAGAGGCCGACGAAGGGGGCCGTGGCGCCGATGGTGGCGAGCAGGCCGGTGCCGCGCGTCATGCGCCGGGCGGCGTTGGCCTCGATGCGGGCGATGGCGATGGCGACACGCTCCTTGATGCCCTCCGCCGGCATGGCGCCGGAGCGCTCCACCTCGTCCTGCGCGGCACGCGGCAGGCTGGCCGCCGGGCTGCGCGCGGCGTCGCCCTCGCGGGCGACGATGGTCGCGAGGGCGTCCTGAAGCGTCGGGGCCACTGCGAGCGCGGCGCTGACCTGGCGGGCGGCGCGGCGGGCGGCGACGAGTTCGAGAGTCTTGGCGAGCCACACGGTCCAGGTGACGACGGAGGCGAAGGCGAGGCCCATCATCACGGCTTTGACGACCCAGTCGGCCGCCATGAACATGCCCCAGGGCGACAGGTCCTGCGGCAGGAGAGCCGTCGCCGGCGCCTTCGCGGAGGCGGTGTCCATCCCGGGCGCGGGACCGTGCGGCGACATCGCCGGCGCCGCGGCGGCGGAAGGTGCGCCCTCGCTCGTTGCGGGCTGGCCGGCCACGGGCGTTGCCTCGCCGGCGGGGGCCGCTTCCGCGCCCGGCGCGACGGTGGCAGACGGTGCGCTCTGCCGCGGAGCCGCCACTGGCGCCGCGTCCTGCTGCGCCTCGGCGGTGGTGAACGAGAGCATGCCGAAAACGAACGCGACGGTGAGGCGGCGCATGGCGGCCCCGGCGATGGGCGAGGCGATCCGTCGGTATGCCTCGCGCCCAGCGTGTGGCTGAGTTGCTGTCATCTCCGGCCTCGTCGGCTTTCGGTCCGTTTTGCCCGTCGCCGTGGCGGGGACAGGCGTCTCCTGCCTGCTTTGCTGCAATAGTCTGGCGGTGGATGGCAAGTAAAATCAGGGATATCTAAATTAAAATAATTCCAAAGAGGCTGAAACAAATGCGAATTACGGGCGATTTCTTGGCGCCGCAGCCGGATTTTCCGCAGGCTGCGTCACCTCGGCGCTGGATGTGTCGCTGATATGCGATAAATGAAGGAAGGGCGAAAAGCGACGCACAGGCACGACGCCTGCCCTGAGGAGAAGATCGCAACAACGGAGTGAAACCAGATGAGCGAGGGGTCACCCTTCAGTTGCGTGCTCGATGCGCGCGCCCGCCTCGGCGAGAGTCCCGTCTGGTCCGTGGCGGAGCAGGTGCTTTACTGGGTGGACATCAAGGGCCGGACCCTCAATCGCTTCGATCCGGCGACGGGCGCCAACAAGGCGATGGCGATGCCGGAGGACATTGGCTCGGTGGCGCTTGTGGAAGGTGGCGGCTTCATCGCCGCGATGCGCTCGGGGCTCTTCTTGGTCGACACCGACGGGAGGGTGCGCGAGCGTCTCGCTGCCAATCCGGAAGATCCCGCAGTCAGCCGCTTCAACGACGGGCGCACGGATCCTGCGGGCCGCTTTCTTGTCGGCACCATTGACGAGCCCAAGGCGGGCGGGCAGGCGCATCTCTACCGCTTTGACGAGCGCGGCCTGGTGCCGCTCGTCGGTGGCCTGCTCACGTCGAACGGCCTTGCCTTCAGCCCCGACAGCACCTGGCTCTACCATTCCGACACGCCGGCCTTCACCATCTACCGCCAGCGCTACGACATCGAGACGGGGACGTTCTCCGACCGTGAGGAATGGGTGCGCCTGACCCCGACGGAAGATGACCGGGGCCGGCCCGATGGCGCCGCTGTCGACATCGAGGGGTGCTACTGGACGGCGCTCTACGAGGGCGGCCGCATCCAGCGCTATTCGCCGCAAGGCGAGCTGCTCGCCGAATTCCCCGTGCCGGCCCGCTGCCCGACGATGGTCGCCTTCGGCGGGGCGGACCTGAAGACGCTTTTTGTGACCTCGGCGCGGGACGGCCGGCCGGACGATGAGCTCGCTCACCTGCCGCAGTCCGGCGGCATCTTCGCCATGCGCGTATCCGTGCCCGGCCTGCCGGAGCCGCTGTTCCGCCGGCCCGTGCCCTGAGCGGTGCCGATCCGCGGCTGGCGCATGGGCGGGGCCCGCCTCAGGTCGTTCCCGACCGTCTCGGGGGCAGCTAGAGAGGGCGCATCGCAGCCAGTGCCTCGCCCATGACCGTCTCCGCCTCCGGATCGACAGCCGACGCTTCCCCGCGCGCCGTGCGGGGGCGTCTCAGGGGGCGTCTTCGCGGCCTCGCCGACATCGCGCCGGGGATCCTGCTCGCAGCGGCAGTCGCCGTCGCGGCCACGCTCTTCGAGCCCGTTGCGGCGCGCCTCGCCGCCGTCCTTTTCGGTGCAGCCGCCGGCCTGCCGGCGATGGTGCTGGCGCTCCTTCTCGGTATCCTCCTCAATCCGTTGGCGCAACGGCCGGTGTTTCGCCCGGGGCTGACCTTCTGCGTCAAGAAAGTGCTGCGCTGGGCCGTCGCCCTCCTCGGCCTCAGGGTTGCCGTTGGCGATGTCCTCGGCCTCGGCTGGCAGGTCATGGCCGTCGTCGTCGGTGGCATGACGGCGACGCTCGTCGCGGGCGTCGTTATGGCGCGGCTCTTCGGTCGCAGCGATGCCTACGGCGCGCTCGTCGGCAGCGCCACCGCCGTCTGCGGCGCCTCGGCCGCGCTCGCCACGGTCAGCGTGCTCCCGGAGTACAGGGAAAGGGATGCCGATGTCGCCTTCGTCGTGGTGGCGGTGAATGCCCTGGCGACCCTCGCCATGCTGCTATATCCGCCGCTCGCCGCCTTCCTCGGCTTCGACGACCGCATGACGGGCGCCCTGCTGGGGGCGGCGATTCACGATGTGGCGCAGGTCGCCGGTGCCGGCTACGCGGTGTCGGAGGTCGCCGGCAACACGGCGGTGGTGGTCAAGCTCTTCCGCGTCTTCCTGCTGCTGCCGGTCGTCCTCGCCGTTGCCTTCTATTTTGCCGGCCGGGGCGGCGGCACGGCGCGGGCGCGCGTGCCCGTGCCGGTCTTCGCCCTCGTCTTCCTGGCGCTCGTGCTCGTCAACAGTTACGGCCTGCTGCCCGCTGCGGTGACGGCGGCGCTCAACGAGGCATCCCGCGTCGGATTGCTCCTTGCCATTGCCGCGCTCGGCCTCGGCACGTCGCCGCGGGTGCTGGCGAGCCTCGGCTGGCAGCATGTCGCCATCGTCGCCGGGGCGACGCTCGTCATCCTCGCCGTCTCGGCTGCGGGGCTCGCCCTTCTCGCCTGAGGCGGCTCAACTGCGCGTCGCGGGCGTGGCCGCCGGGGCTCCGGCCGGCGTGACGGCCGCCGGTTCTTCCTCCCTCTCTTCCGCCATGCTGCTCCTGAGGGCGATGCACAGCAGGGTCGTCGGGATGCCGATGGCGGCAGTGAGGACGAAGAAGGTCGGGTAGCCGAAGCTGTCCACCATGTATCCGGACAGCCCGCCCACGACCTTGCCCGGCAGGGCGTAGAGCGAGCTCAGCAGGGCATACTGGGTTGCCGCGAAGGCGGGAGAGGTAAGGCTCGACATGTAGGCGATCAGCGCCGTTCCGGCGAAGCCGCCGGCGAAATTGTCGAGGCTGATGCTCAGCATCAGCAGATTGAGGTCGTGCCCCGCGAGCGCCAGCCACGCGAACATGAGGTTGGAGGCGGCGGCGCTGACGGCGCCGATGAGCAGCGTGCCCCAGAGGCCGAGACGCGTCGCCGCGATACCGCCCGCGAAGGCCCCGAGGATGCCGATCCACACGCCGTAGAGTTTGGAAACGCTGGCGATCTCCGACTTCGAGAAGCCGAGGTCGATGTAGAGCGGATTGGCCATCACTCCTGCCACGAAATCCGGCAGGCGGAAGAGCGCGACGAGCGCGAGGATGGCGGCGATCAGCGGGCCCTTTCGGCGGGCGAGGTCGGCAAAGGGCTCGATCACCATCTCCCGCGCCCGCGCGAGGAAGGAGGTGCCCGTCGAGGCGGCGCGCTCGCGGCCGAGGTCGAGATTGGGCGCGCATAGGCTTGCGCCGACGCCGACGGCCATCGTCACCGCCATGGCGAGGTAGGCGCTGCGCCAGTCGACGAAATCGGCGATATAGAGGGCGCCCGCCCCGGCGCAGATGAGAGCGAGGCGATAGCCGAGCTGGTAGGCGGCGGACATCATGCCCTGCCGCTCGGTGGGGGCGGCGTCGATACGCCAGCCGTCGATGACCACGTCCTGCGTTGCCGAGAAGAAGGCGACGACGAGCGCGCAGGCGACGGTGAAGCCGAGGCTGGTTGCCGGATCGCTCAGGGCGATGCCGACGAGGCCGAGCGCGATGCCCCCCTGCGCCGTCAGCATCCAGGCGCGGCGGCGGCCGAAGAGGCCCGAGAGCACCGGCACGTCGAGCCGGTCGATGGCGGGGGCCCAGACGAACTTGAAACTGTAGGCGAGGGCGACGTAGCTCAGCAGGCCTATGTCCGTCCGCGAAATGCCCGCCTCGCGCAGCCAGGCCGACAGGGTGCTGAAGACGAGAAGGAAGGGCAGGCCGGCGCTGAAGCCGAGCGCCAGCATGATGGCGAGGCGCCCGTCCGAGAGGAGGGCGGCGAGGCTGAGGCGGGGGCGCTCGGTCTTCGTCACGGGCATCGTTCCGGTGTCACGTCGCCAGCCGCGGCCAGCATAGCAGCAATGATGGCGAGCGTGCGCCCGATCCCGTTGACTTTCCGTTAACTATGCCGCGCCGGTCGCCGGGGTGCTGTCGGAGGCGCCTGCGCCACTGCCGGCAGAGAGGTCCGGGCCGTTCGGGTCGCCGGGGGCCGTCTCCCATCCGAGATCGGGAAACGCCATAATGCGGTTGTTGCGGAAGTCGTTGCGGCAGACGATGACGCCCCGCTCCTCCATGTAGGCGATGATGCGGCGCGCCCGCCCGGCCGAGTGGGTGCCGTAGGCGCGCGCGACGGCGGCGTCCGAGGGGCAGGGGGCACCGTCATGGGCGGCCCGCGCCAACATCAGGAAGACGCCGTGCATGTCCTCCGGCAAGGTCGCCGCCAGCGAGACCGCCGCATGCCAGGGGCCGTCCTCGGCGGCGCTGCGCGCGTCAATGCCCGCGCGTGCCATGGCGAGGCGGCGGCGGAAGGCCGGCAGGTCCGGCGGTGTGCCGGGTACGCGACGGATGCGGCAGCGCACGAGAAAGTCCTGGTAGAGCACGGCGATGGAGCGGAAGGCCGAATCGGGGTCGGCGAGCACCTCCGTGAGCACGGCGTCGATGAGCGCCTCACGCTCTGCGGGGGGCATCGGCGGCTCGGCCGGCTCGCTCGGGGCCGGCGGTTCCGGCCGTGCGCGCACGAGCTGGGCGAGGATGTCGTTTGTCGAAGGTGGCGGCGGCGCGACCGGCCTGCGCGGCGGTGAGCGCACGGGCTCCGGCTCTGCCGGCGTGAAGATGAGCTCATGCGCATCCTGCGGCGGCTGCTCCGGCAGGGGCACGAGGCGCGGGCTGCTGCTGCGGGCGCTCGTCTCCACCGGGCCGATGGTCACCGGCAGGGGGCGGCGCGACAGGGCCGGGCCGAGCGCGACGAAACGGCCGCGGTCGAGGTCGCGGAACATCTCGGCCTGCCGCCGTTCCATGCCGAGGAGGTCGGCGGCGCGCGCCATGTCGATGTCGAGGAAGGTGCGGCCCATGAGGAAGTTGGAGGCTTCCGCCGCGACGTTCTTGGCGAGCTTGGCGAGACGCTGGGTGGCGATAACGCCGGCAAGGCCACGCTTGCGGCCGCGGCACATCAGGTTGGTCATGGCGCCGAGCGAGACCTTGCGCGCCTCGTCCGACACCTCGCCGGCGGCCGCCGGGGCGAAGAGCTGCGCCTCGTCGACGACGACGAGCATGGGATACCAGTAGTCGCGCTCGGCATCGAAGAGGCCGCCGAGGAAGGCGGCGGCGCAGCGCATCTGCATCTCCGCATCAAGCCCCTCGAGGTTGAGGACGACGGAGACGCGGTGCTGGCGCACGCGTGCGGCAATGCGGGTGAGGTCGTTCTCGCTGCGGCTCGCGTCGACGACCACGTGGCCGAAGCGGTCGGCCAGGGTGACGAAATCCCCTTCCGGATCGACCACGGCCTGCTGCACCCACTGGGCGCTCTGTTCCAGCAGGCGGCGCAGCAGGTGCGACTTGCCGGAGCCAGAATTGCCCTGCACGAGCAGGCGAGTGGCGAGGAGCTCTTCGAGATCGAGCAGGGCGGGTGTGCCCGCCTGCGTCACCCCCATGTCGATCCCGACCTTCATTCCGCTCCTCGTCCTGGCTCCCGACGCATGACGGCTCCCGGCTCCGCCGGTGCCGGCATGATTCGCATTCGCGAGCGCGCGCCCCTTCAATAGCCGCCGTAGACGAGGCGCGCCAAGACCGGTAGCGGGCTTTGCGGCCGCCAGATGCGGCACCGGACGACGCACGGTGCCGCATCGAGCGACGATTCCCGTCGCGTTCGCGTCAAAGTCGTGGTCAACCATGGTCGACCGTGGCCGGGCGGCGGTCGCGCGATGCTCAGGGAAGGCGACATGACGGCACGCATCGAAGATACGCACATCGTCTACGACGGCTGGGCGACCGTGGAGGTCGCCACGATCCGTTTCGAGGACGGCTTCATCATCCACCGCGAGGTGGAGAACCACGGCACCGCGGTGGCGGTGCTCGCCTTCGACTCCGAGCGCGGTGTGGCGCTGCTCACGAGCCAGTGCCGGGCACCCGTCCTGCGCGAGAGCGGCGACCTCGTGCTCGAGGTGCCGGCCGGGCTCGAGGAGGGGGAGGATCCGGTCGCTTGCGCCCGGCGCGAGGTGCTGGAAGAGACAGGCGTGCGGCTCGCCGGCCTCACCCATGTCGTGCGCGCCTGGACGATGCCGGGCCTTTCCACCGAGCGCTGCTCGCTCTTCCTCGCGGAGTACCGCGAGGCGGACCGGATCGAGGACGGCGGCGGGCTCGACGAGGACGGAGAGCGCATCACGGTTCACGAGCTGCCGCTCGCCACCCTCGCGGAAATGGCCGACGCGGGCCGGCTGACCGACCTCAAGACCTTCGCGCTCGTCCAGACGCTGCGGCTGCAGCGGCCGGAGCTCTTCGCGCGGCGGTGATGTTCAGGCCGGCGCCGACTCGCTCTCCTCGTCCGCCTCAACGCCGAGGAAGCCTCCGGACTGGCGCCGCCACAGCGCGGCGTAGAGGCCGCCGCGCGCCAGCAGCTCCGCGTGCGTGCCGGTCTCGACGATGCGGCCGGCGTCCATGACGACGAGCCTGTCGAGCACCGCGATCGTCGACAGGCGATGGGCGATGGCGATGACAGTCTTGCCCTTCATGAGGCTGTAGAGCTGTTCCTGGATCGCGGCCTCGATTTCCGAATCGAGGGCGGATGTCGCCTCGTCCAGCACGAGGATCGGCGCGTCCTTGAGCAGGGCGCGCGCGATGGCGATGCGCTGGCGCTGGCCGCCGGAGAGCTTGACGCCGCGCTCGCCCACATGGGCGTCGTAGCCGCGCCGGCCGGCGGGGTCCGTCAGATCCTCGATGAAGACGTCGGCATGGGCCATGCGGGCTGCGGCCCGGATCTCCTCCTCGCTCGCCTCGGGCCGTCCGTAGGCGATGTTGTCACGGATGGAGCGGTGCAGCAGCGAGGTATCCTGCGTCACCATGCCGATCTGCCGACGCAGCGACTCCTGGGTGACGGTCGTGATGTCCTGGCCGTCGATGAGGATGCGCCCGCTCTCGGCGTCGTAGAAGCGCAGCAGCAGGTTGACGAGCGTCGACTTGCCGGCACCGGAGCGGCCGACAAGGCCCACCTTCTCGCCGGGCTTCACCACGAGCGACAGGTCATCGATGACGCCGCGCTCGCGGCCGTAGTTGAAGCGCACATGCTCGAAGCGGATCTCGCCCCTGGTGACGACGAGCTCGCGCGCATCCGGCCGGTCCTTGATGGCGGTGGGCTGGGCGAGCGTGTTCATGCCGTCCTGCACCGTGCCGATCTCCTCGAAGAGGCTGGCGACCTCCCACAGGAACCAGTCGGACATGCCGCGCAGCCGCAGCACGATGGCGATGCCGACGGCGATGGCGCCCATCGACAGGGCGGACTGGTGCCACGCATAGACGGAAAGGCCACCGACGCCGGCGAGCAGGAGGGCGTTGGTCGTGTGCAGGCCGACCGTCAGCCAGGTGACGAGCCGCATCTGCCGATAGACGGTGTCCATGAAGCCGCTCATCGCATCGCGCGCATAGTCGAGCTCGCGGCGCGTGTGCGCGAAGAGCTTGATGGTCTGGATGTTGGTGTAGCTGTCGACCACCCGGCCGGTCATCTCCGCCCGTGCGTTGGCCTGTTCCATGGAGACGATCCGCAGCCGCGGCACGAAGTAGACCATGAGACCCACGTAGGCGAAGAGCCACAGGACCAGCGGTACCATCAGGAGCGGGTCGGCACTGGCGAGCAGGAAGAGCGCGCCGAGGAAGTAGGTGACGACATAGACCGCCACGTCCATGAGCTTCATCACCGTCTCGCGCACGGCGAGCGCAGTCTGCATCACCTTCTGCGAGACGCGGCCGGCGAACTCGTCCTGGAAGAAGGCCATGCTCTGCTCGAGAATGTAGCGGTGCGTCAGCCACCGCGCGATCATCGGATAGTTGCCGAAGATCGTCTGGTGGGTGATGAGCGACTGCACCAGGACGATGAGCGGAAAGCCCACGACGACGAGGAGTGCCATGCCGGCGAGCGCCCAGGCATGCGTCTGGAAGAAGGTGGCGCGGTCCGCCTTGGTCAGCCAGTCGACCAGCGAGCCCATGAAGCTGACGAAGCTGATCTCGATGATCGAGATGAGCGCCGTCAGCGTCGCCATGACGATGAGCCAGGGCAGCACCGGGCGCGAATAGTGCATGATGAACGGCACCAGCCGGCGCGGCGGCGCGACGGCCTCGCCCCTGGGGAAGGGGTCGACGAGGGTTTCGAAGAAACGGAACATGGCGTCCAGACTGAGAACGGTGAAGCCGCGGCGCGCGCGGCAGCGGCAGGTGGCCCGTCCGCCGCCCGGTCAGGCGGCGGATGAAGGCATGGCCACGGGCATATGGTGGCTCCTTCGCTCGCTGTCACGCTTCCGGCCGCTCACTGCGAGGACTCGGCCCCGCCTCGGCCTTCGTCGGACTGCTGATCGAGGTCGCCTGCTGGCGGGAGGGCCGGATCGCGGCGCCTGCCGCCCGCACTCCGCTGCCGTCACACGTCGAGGTTCGCCACCGACAGCGCGTTTTCCTGGATGAACTCGCGCCGCGGCTCGACGACGTCGCCCATCAGCTTGACGAAGATGTCGTCGGCCTCGTCGACCTCGCGGATCTTCACTTGCAGCAGCGAGCGGTTCTCGCGGTCGAGCGTCGTCTCCCAGAGCTGCTCGGGGTTCATCTCCCCGAGGCCCTTGTAGCGCTGGAGCTGGATGCCCTTGCGCCCCGCGGCCATGACGGCATCGAAGAGGGCGACCGGGCCCTCGATGGTCTTCTCCTCGCCGCGGCGCACAAAGGTGGCGGGCTTGGCATAGACGTCCTGCAGGCTCGCGGCGCGCTCGTCGAGCTTGCGTGCCTCCGACGATGCGAGGAGCGCCGCGTCGAGGCTGATCGTCTGGCGCACGCCGCGCACGGTACGGGTGAAGACGAAGCCGCCGGCTTCGGCCCGGCCTTCCCAGCCGCGCTCGGTTTCCTCGGCAATGGCGTCGAGGCGCCGGGCGATGTAGGCGGCAGCCGCCTCGGCAGCGGCCGGCTCCTCCGCCACCTGCGGGCGCAGCGCCCCGGCGATGGCCGCCTGCTCGACCACGGTGCGGTTGTAGCGCGTGTGCAGGCTGCCCAGCATCTGGCGCACGAAGCGCGCCTCCTCGACGAGGGTGCGCAGGTCCGCGCCGGCGCGCTCCTCGCCGTTGCCGAGCCGCAGCACGGCGCCATCGAGGCCGCCGTCGATGAGATAGTCCTCGAGCGCGCGCTCGTCCTTCAGGTACTGCTGCGACTTGCCGCGCGTGACCTTGTAGAGCGGCGGCTGGGCGATGTAGAGGTGCCCGCGCTCGATCAGCTCCGGCATCTGGCGGAAGAAGAAGGTCAGCAGCAGCGTGCGGATGTGGGAACCGTCCACGTCCGCGTCCGTCATGATGATGATCTTGTGGTAGCGCAGCTTGTCGGCCGAGAATTCCTCGCGGCCGATGCCCGTGCCGAGCGCGGTGATGAGCGTGCCGATCTCCTGGCTCGACAGCATCTTGTCGAAGCGGGCACGTTCCACGTTGAGGATCTTGCCCCTGAGCGGCAGCACGGCCTGATATTCGCGGGCACGGCCCTGTTTGGCCGAGCCGCCGGCCGAGTCGCCCTCCACGATGAAGAGTTCGGCCTTGGCCGGGTCGCGCTCCTGGCAGTCGGCGAGCTTGCCGGGCAGCGAGGCCACGTCGAGCGCGCCCTTGCGCCGGGTCAGCTCGCGCGCCTTGCGCGCTGCCTCACGGGCGGCCGCGGCTTCGACGACCTTGCTCACCACGGTGCGGCCGTCGGAGGGGTTCTCCTCGAGCCAGGTCGCCAGCGCCTCGTTCATGATGCTCTCGACCACGGGGCGCACCTCCGACGAGACCAGCTTGTCCTTGGTCTGGGAGGAAAACTTCGGGTCCGGCACCTTCACCGAGATGATGGCGGTGAGGCCCTCGCGGCAGTCGTCGCCCGTGAGCGAGACCTTCTCCTTCTTGGTCAGGCCGGTCGCTTCGGCGTAGTGCGTGATCTGACGCGTCAGAGCGGCGCGGAAGCCGGCCAGGTGCGTGCCGCCGTCGCGCTGCGGGATGTTGTTGGTGAAGGCCAGCACCGTCTCGTGGTAGCTGTCGTTCCACCACAGGGCGATCTCGACGCCGATGCCGTCGCGCTCGCCCCGCAGCACCACAGGTTTGGAGATGAGCGGCGTCTTGGTGCGGTCGAGATAGCGCACGAAGGCTTCGACGCCGCCCTCGTAGCACAGCTCCTCGCGCTTGCGCTCGGCATGGCGGTTGTCGGTGAGGACGATGCGCACGCCCGAGTTCAGGAAGGCGAGCTCGCGCAGGCGGTGCTCCAGCGTCGCATAATCGAATTCGGTGACGGAGAAGGTCTCGGGGCTCGGCAGGAAGGTCACCTCCGTGCCGCGCTTGCCGCCCGCGTCGCCCACCACCGCCAACGGTGCGACGGTGTCGCCGTTGCGGAATTCGACGAAATGCTCCTTGCCGCCGCGCCAGATGCGCAGCTTGAGCCAGGTGGACAGCGCGTTGACGACCGAGACGCCCACGCCATGGAGGCCGCCCGAGACCTTGTAGGAATTCTGGTCGAACTTACCGCCGGCGTGGAGCTGGGTCATGATGACTTCGGCAGCCGAGATGCCCTCCTCGGCGTGGAGGTCCGTCGGGATGCCGCGGCCGTTGTCCGTCACCGTGCAGGAGCCGTCGGGATTGAGCGTCACCGTGACCTCGGTGGCGTAGCCGGCGAGGGCCTCGTCGATGGCATTGTCGACGACCTCGTAGACCATGTGGTGCAGGCCGGAGCCGTCGTCAGTGTCGCCGATGTACATGCCCGGGCGCTTGCGCACCGCATCGAGCCCCTTGAGCACCCTGATGGAATCGGCGCCGTAGGAGTCGGGGTTGAGGTCGCGGGCGGGTTCGGCCATGGGGCGATAATCCTGTCAATGATCCCATGCGCACGCACAGCGTGCGACAGGCTTGATTCGACTATTAAATTTAGTGTCTCAACCGGACGATTGCACGTGTCGCGGCCGCTTTCGCAGCCTCATACGGACCCTCGCTCCGGCGTGTCCCGTCAACGGCTTGCCACCGCCAAGGCCGCGCCGGCCATGATCGTTCCGGTCGCCCGGTTGACGAGGCGCACCGCCTGCGCGCTCGTGAAGAGACGACGCGCGCGGGCCGCAAGGACGATGTAGGCCGAGAACACCGCGGCGAGCACCGACAGCGTCACGGCGACGAGCTCGACATAGCCCACCGCATCGAGGTGAGCCATGTCGACGATGTTCGGCACGAGCGCGAGGTAGAAGACGATGACCTTGGGGTTGCCGAGGGTGAGGGCGAGCCCGGCCAGGAACAGCTTCACCGGGTTTTCGCGCCGACTGTCCGCCTCGATCTCGCGGGCGTCCGCCGGGGCGCTCCACAGCTTCCAGGCGAGATAGAGCAGATAGGCTGCCCCCGCGTATTTCACGACGAGGAAGACGCCGTGGAAGGTCTGGGCCAGCACGGCAAGACCGGTCACGGCGAAGGTCAGCCACACGACATCGCCGAGGGCGATGCCCGCCGTGAAGGCTGCCGCCCCCTGCGTCCCGCGGCCGAGTACGCGCGCGACGATCGCAGCGATGCCGGGGCCGGGCGAGGCGGCGGCCACGGTGAGCGCGCCAGCGAAGACGAGAAGGCCCGTGAGGTCGAGACCGGACATGAAAACATCACTTCCTTGTGTCGCGGGGATCGGGGCTCCCCGCTGAGGCGCTGCCCGTTCTTATCAGAAATGCCGGCATCCGCGAAGTCCGGCGGCCCCTGCAGGAGTGCGGCATTTGCCGCATCAGCGGGCGCGGGCGGTCATCCGGCGCGCATCGGCACGAGCCGGCCCGGCGTCACGGAGAAGCGCGCGGCGCCCGCCGGCAGGTCGGCAAAAAGGGTGGGATCGGCACCGGTCATCCAGACCTGGCTGCCGAGGTCGGCGAGCGTGGCGTAGAGCGCGGCCCGCCGGCGCGGGTCGAGATGGGCGGCGATCTCATCCATGAGCACGAGCGGCGCCATGCCGCTCATGGCGGCGACGAGGCGGGCATGGGCGAGCACGAGGCCGATGAGGAGCGCCTTCTGCTCGCCGGTGGAACATTCGGCCGCCGGCATGTCCTTCGGCCCGTGGCGCACGGTGAGGTCGCTCGCCTGCGGCCCGGTGAGCGTGCGCCCCGCAGCCCTGTCGCGCATGCGGCCTTCGGCGAGGCGCGCGCGGTAAAGGTCCTCCACCTCGACCGCGGGCCGGCCCGCGGCCATGTCCTCGAACTCGCCGCCGATGGAGAGATCGCCCCAGGGGAAGGGCGAGGCGTCATCGCGCGCAGCGAGGATGAGCGCTGCGAGCCGCGTCACCGTTTCGCGTCGGGCGGCGGCGACGGCGACGGCGAGCTCGGCGAGCTCGGTCTCGATGGCGTCGAGCCAGGCGGTGTTGCGCGGATGTTCCTCCAGCACGCGGTTGCGGCTGCGCAGCGCGCGCTCGAAGGCGTTGACGCGTGTGCCATGGGCGGGGTCAACGGCGAGCACGAGCCGGTCGAGGAAGCGCCGCCGGTCGCCGGGCGCTCCGGTGAAAAGCCCGTCGAGCGCGGGTGTCAGCCACACGACGCGCACGTATTCAGCGAAGGCGGCCGGCGAGCTCGCAGTCTCGCCGTCGATGCGGCAACGGCGTGTGAGGCCGCCGTCCGGTGTGCGCTCGGTCCCTGTCCCGAGCCGGACGTCGCCCCAGCGCGTGTCGAGCGAAAGGGAGACGGAGAAGGTGCCAGGGCCATCGTGCGCCGCCATGGCGGCGAGGTCCGCCCGCCGCAGGCCGCGGCCTGCCGTGAAAAGCGAGAGGGCCTCCAGCAGGTTGGTCTTGCCGGCACCGTTCTCGCCCACGAGGGCAACGAGCGGCGCGTCGATGTCGATGTCGAGGCTGCGGTAGCTGCGGAAGTCGCGCAGGCCGAGGCGCGTCACGCGGCAGCGGCTGGCTGCGCCGGCAGGGGGCAGGGAAACGGGTGGCGTCTGCTCGGTCATCGCCTCGTCATGCAGTGGCGCGGCGGGCGCCACCGCCCCGATCCACGGTTGCCGAGGCGCAGGTGTTCTCGTCGTGACGTTCACACGCGCATCGGCATGAGGACATAGAGCGCACTCGCGCCCTCGCGGTCCTGGATCAGCGTCGGCGAGCCAGGGTCGGCGAGCTTGAACAGTGCCGTGTCGCCGTCGAGCTGGGCCGTGATGTCGAGGAGATAGCGGGCATTGAAACCGATATCGAGCGGCTCGGCCTCGTAGTCGACCTCGAGCTCTTCCGTCGCGCTGCCCGAATCGGGATTGGTGACCGAAAGCGTCAGCCGCCCGTCGGCGAGGGCGAGCTTCACCGCCCGGCCTCGTTCGGAGGAGATGGTAGAGACACGGTCCACGGCCGCGGCGAAGCTCGCCCGCTCGACGACGAGGTGCTTGTCGTTGCCGGTCGGGATCACCCGCTGATAGTCCGGGAAGGTGCCGTCGATGAGCTTGGATGTCAGGACGACGGAGCCGATGGAGAGGCGGATCTTGCTCGGGGACAGCTCGACGCTGACCTGCGCGTCGGCATCCTCCAGCAGCTTCTGCACCTCGGCCACGGCCTTGCGGGGCACGATGACGCCCGGCATGCCGGCCGAGCCCTCGGGCGCGGCGGTCTCGACACGGGCGAGGCGGTGGCCGTCGGTGGCGACGGCGCGCAGCACCGGCATGCCGTTGCTCTCGATGGTGTGGAGATAGATGCCGTTGAGGTAGTAGCGCGTCTCCTCGGTGGAGATCGCGAACTGCGTCTTGTCGATGAGACGTTTCAGCTCGCCTGCCGGCAGGGAGAAGCGGTGCGGCATCTCGCCGGCGGCGATGTCCGGAAAGTCGCTCTCGGGCAGCGCCTGCAGCGAAAAGCGCGAGCGGCCTGACCGGATCAGCATCTGGCTCGTATCGCCGCCGGTCTCGAGCGAGACCTGGGAGCCGTCGGGCAGCTTGCGCACGATGTCGTAGAGCACGTGTGCGGGCACGGTGGTCGCGCCCCCCATCTCGACGTCGGCGGCGAGCGCCTCGGTGACTTCGAGATCGAGGTCCGTCGCCTTCAGGTGCAGCATGCCGCTCTCGGCGCGCAGCAGCACGTTCGACAGGATCGGAATGGTGTTGCGCCGCTCGACGACGCGATGCACATGCCCGAGCGACTTGAGAAGTGCCGCCCGCTCGACCGTGACCTTCATGACCGCCTGTTTCCCTTTGGCGTTCCGCGAAGCGCCTGAGACGCTGCTGCCCGGCGGACAGGCTTGCCCGCCGGGGCACGCACAATGCCGTCTTGTCGGCCCTTGTGCAAGGGTGGCAACGGGGGTGTCAACAAAGGCGGGGTGGCAGGCTCCGCGGGGCTGCTCATTCCTGCAGCATGCGCTTGAGGAGTTCGACCTCCTCGTTGAGCGCAGGATCCTCTCCCACGGCTTTCTCGATCTTGCGCACGGCGTGCAGCACGGTGGTGTGGTCGCGTCCGCCGAAGCGCCGGCCGATCTCCGGCAGGGAGCGCAGGGTCAGCACCTTCGACAGGTACATGGCGATCTGGCGCGGCTTCACGACCGCCGCCGTGCGCCGCTCGGACAGGAGATCGGCGCGCGAGACGTTGTAGCGCCCGGCGACGAGCTTCTGGATGTCCTCGATCTTGACACGCTTGGGGTCGCGGGTGCGCACCAGGTCGCGCACGGCCGCCTCGGCGGTCTCGATGGTCAGCGGCGCGCCGGTCAGCGTCGCATGGGCGAGCAGGCGGTTGACCGCCCCGTCGAGGTCGCGCCCGTTGGTGGCGATGACGCGCGCCACATAGGCGATGACAGCCTCGGGCACCTGGAAGGTGGGATGCAGGGCCTGCACGGCGGCGATGCGCGTCGACAGGATGCGGGTGCGCAGCTCCTCATCGAGCGGGCTCATCTCGACGACGAGGCCGCCGGCCAGACGCGAGCGCACGCGCTCGTCGAGGGCCTCGAGGTCGGACGGCGGACGGTCCGCGGCGACGACGATCTGTCGGCCGGCGTCGAGCAGCGCATTGATGGTGTGGCCAAATTCCTGCTGGATCGACTTGCCCTGGAGGAACTGCACGTCGTCGATGACGAGCATGTCGATGCCGCGCAGGCGCTCCTTGAAGGCGAGGGCGGTCTGGGCCTTCAGCGAGGCGACGAAGCCGTACATGAAGCGGTCCGCCGTGAGGTAGATGACGCGCTTGCCGCGCTCCTGCGCCTCGTGGGCGATGGCCTGCATCAGGTGGGTTTTGCCGAGGCCGACGCCGGCATGGATGTAGAGCGGGTTGTAGAGCGGCGCGCCGCCCTCGTGGCGGGCGATGCGGTCGGCGGCGGCATGGGCGAGGGCATTCGAGCGGCCGACGATAAAGGTCGAGAAGGTGAGCCGCGGGTCGAGCGCGTTGGCGGCGCTGTCGTCCGTGAGATCGGAGGCCGCGGGCTTCTCAGTGGTGGTCTCGCGCGCCTCCTCGGCCCGCGGGCGGGCCGCGGCGGGTGCGGCGGAGCGTACGGGGGCCTGCGCCGGCTCGCTCACGCGGGTGACGGTCGGCACCTCGCGCGCCACCGCGCCGCGGACGAAGAAGGCGACGCGGCTGACGGCCGGATGCTCGGCCTTGAAGATGGCCAGGACACGATCGGCGTAGTGCGACTCGATCCAGCTTTTCAGGAAGCGGGTCGGCACGGACAGGCGGGCGGTACCGGCCACAAGGCCGTCGCACTCGAGCCGGCCGAACCAGCTCGAGAACACGTCCTCGCCCAGCTCGGCACGCAGCCGGCGGCGCACGCGCCCCCAGGCTTCCGTCAGGTCCTCGTTGCTGGCGGCGGTGCGGGCGTCATCGGCATCAGGCGCGGGTCCACGCGGGACGGCCATGCCCTTGGCCTCGATCACGCTCTCTTCGCCTTTGTACATCGCCCCAGCTCCTTCGTTCTTCTTGTTTGGTGCCGACAACGCCCCGCGCGATGCAGGTGACCCCGCAACGCCACTGAACGCGTCCCGCTACCGACGATTGAGTTTCGCAAAAAGCGCCCGTCTGCTGTCGCCATCCTGTGATGGCGACGCTCTGGAACTCTCTCTGCAATCGAATCCGGACCAGCTACGGCGGATAAGTTCTTATTCGTTCGTTCTTATGCCGCTCAGCTGATCCATCGCCTGCGTGGGCAGGCTTTTCCGCAATCCGGGAGAAAGAGTCAATGGGTTCGAGCTGTGGCAACTTTGCGGTGCGACGCCTTGTCTTAGAGACAACACGAACCCCTCCCCCGAAATGAGGCTGAATACGTCGAACTTCTGTTGAGAACCTCTGCCCTGGCGGCGAGGTAGGATGACCCTACGCCAAGGGCCGGCCTGACGCAACACGACTATGGGTTGCATTCTCGCCGCTCAACGCGCAAACCGATGGGCGGCCTCTCGTCGGTTCGTGGCTCCTGCGTGCAACTCTTTGTGGATCAAGCGACTTTGAAGTCGTGATCAGAAACTGAGAAGTCGCGTCGCGGCGGCATTTTTGGCGGCCGGAAGTCTCCGAGTCGGGGGCTCCGGCAGGGGAGATTCGGGTCCGGCCGGGCCCTTTGCCCCCTAAAGTTTTGTCAGCACGACATTTTGTCTGCGCGGTTCCCGCGGCGGCAAGCCGCAAGGGCAAGTCGGCAAAATGTCGCGTTGTCAAGGTATCCGATGCCGAAAAATGCGGCCGCGGCAGCGCCGTTGCCGCCGGCTGACGAACGGCCGCCCCGGCGTCCTGGGAACCCGCGCCGGCGGCTCGCGCGCAAAAGGAAAGAGCCCGGCGAAGGCCAGGCTCCTTCGGATCCGTGCGCGCAAAGCGGCGGCGCACGCGCCGTCAGCGCGGCCTCAGGCCTGCAGCGCCTTGATGCGGTGCGCGAGGCGCGACACCTTGCGCGAGGCGGTGTTCTTGTGCAGCACGCCCTTCTGGGCTGCACGCATCAGCTCGGGCTGGGCATTCCGCAGGGCCTCAAGCGCAGCCTGCTGGTCGCCCGTCGCGATGGCTTCCTCGACCTTGCGGATGAAAGTGCGCACGCGGCTGCGGCGCGCCTTGTTCACGGCGGTGCGGCGGGCGATCTTGCGCGTCGCCTTCTTGGCCGACGGGGTGTTCGCCATGGTGATCCTCGTATCGTCCCGATCTGGCCGCGCGGCGAAGGGCCGGGCGATCGGGATCGGTGGTGGCGGTTGAACAAAATGACAGCGGTCAAGCCGCCGTCCATGAGCGCGGGCTTATAGTCGCTCGTTGCCCGAGCGTCAACGGCCTGTCGCATCGGCGCGACGGGAATCGGCGGCGGAGGTCAGGGCAGGAGGCTCAGCAGCCATTGCCCGAGCGGGTTGGCGCTGTCGAGCAGGAGGCGCAGCGCCATCAGGCAGCAGACGACGACGATGAGCGGGCGGATGAGCCGGGCGCCGTGGCGCAGGGCGAGGGAGGCGCCGAGGCGGGCGCCGACGAGCTGGCCGGCCGCCATGGCGAGGCCGAGCGGCCACAGCACGGCCCCTGTCGCCGCGAAGAGGGCGAGGCCGCCGAGATTGCTCGCGAAGTTGAGCAGTTTGGTGTGGGCCGTCGCGCGGACCACGCCGAAGCCGAGGAGCGTGACGAACCCGAGCATGTAGAAGGAGCCGGCGCCCGGCCCGAGCAGCCCGTCGTAGAAGCCGACGGGCACCACGACGGCGAGGATGAAGGCTAGGCGGCTGATGCGGGCTCGCGCGTCTTCGTCGCGCACCTTGCGCGAGAGCGCGAAATAGACGGCGACGGCGATGAGGAGAACAGGCATCGCGGCCGCGACCAGCGTCACCGGCAGCACCCTGACGGCGAGCGCCCCGGCGATGGCGGCGACGCTGGCCACGCATGCCAGCGGCGCTGCGTCGCGCCAGTCGATCATGCCGGCGCGGGCGAAGCGGTGGGTGGCAACGGCGACGCCGAAGGTGCCCTGCAGCTTGTTGGTGGCGACGGCGGAGACGGGGTCGAGACCGGCCAGCATCAGCGCCGGCACCGTGATCATGCCGCCGCCGCCGGCGATGGCATCGACGAATCCGGCTCCCACCGCCACGAGCGCAAGCAGGGCGACGATGTCGAGTTCGAGACCGGCCATGGGTGACCGGCCTCCCCCGCCGGATCGGGCATGCGCTCCCTCTATAGACGCCGGTCAGCGGTTCTTGAAGTCCGCCTTGCGCTTGTCCACGAAGGCCGCCATGCCCTCCTTCTGGTCGGCGGTGGCGAACATGGCGTGGAACAGGCGGCGCTCGAAGCGGATACCCTCGGCCAGTGTCGTCTCGTAGGCGCGGTTGATGCTCTCCTTGGCCATCATGACGATGGGCAGCGACATGTCGGCGATGGTCGCCGCCGTCTTCAGCGCATCTTCGAGCAGCTCGGCCGCCGGCACGACGCGGGCCACGAGGCCGGCGCGCTCCGCCTCCTCGGCACCCATCAGGCGGCCGGTGAGGCAGAGTTCCATGGCCTTCGCCTTGCCGATGATGCGCGTCAGGCGCTGGGTGCCCCCGGCGCCGGGCATGACGCCCAGCTTGATCTCCGGCTGGCCGAACTTCGCCGTGTCGGCGGCGATGATGATGTCACACATCATGGCCAGTTCGCAGCCGCCGCCGAGTGCAAAGCCGGCGACCGCGGCGATGAGCGGCTTGCGGCGGCTCGCCACGCGGTCCCAGCTCGTGATGAAGTCCTCGAGATAGGTCTCGGGATAGGTGAGGCTTTGCATCTCCTTGATGTCGGCGCCGGCCGCGAAGGCCTTCTCCGACCCGGTGATGACGATGGCGCCAATGCCCGGATCCTTCTCGAAGGCGTCGAGCGCCTGGTTGAGCTCGCCGATGAGCTGCGAGTTGAGGGCGTTAAGGGCCTGCGGGCGATTGAGCGTGACGAGGCCGACCTTGCCGCGCGTCTCCACGAGGATGGTTTCATAGGCCATGGGAGAACTCCTGCGATGTGCTGGCGGAAGGGCTACCCGAAGGTGGACGGCCGCGTCCATACGCATTCGCGCAAAGCTGCCACGGCTTTCCGATGCCTCAGCGCTGGCACTGGCTGCACCAGAAGGTGGAGCGGCCGGACTGGACGAGCCGCGCCACAGTGCCGCGGCAGCCCGGCGTCGGGCAGGGCGCATGCTCGCGGTCGTAGACGCGGAAGGCATGCTGGAAATAGCCGAGTGAGCCGTCCGTCTTCACGTAGTCGCGCAGGGTGGAGCCGCCGGCGGCGACGGCCTCGTTCAGCACGTCGCGGATCGCCGTCGCCAGCCGCTCGGCGGCCGCGGTCGCCCGCCCCGTCTTCGTCGCCAGCGTGCCGGCGGGGCGCAGGGGCGACAGGCCGGCCCGGTGCAGCGCCTCACACACATAGATGTTGCCGAGTCCCGCAATGAGGCGCTGGTCCATCAGCGCGGCCTTGAGCGGCGCCTTGCGGCCGGCGAACAGGCGGGCGATGAGCGCGCCGTCGAGTGCGTTGCCCAGCGGCTCGACGCCGAGGTGGCGGAAGAGCGGGTGCCGGTCGAGCTCGTCGCGGGCCACGAGTGTCATGAAGCCGAAGCGGCGGGCGTCGTTGTAGGTGATGCGGACGCCGTTGGAGAGCAGGAACACGACATGGTCGTGGGCGGCGTTGCGGCCGGCTTCCTGGTAGAAGTCGCCGGGCTCGCGCAGCGCCCCGCCCGGCTCCTCCACGATGAAGCGGCCCGTCATGCCGAGATGCATGACGAGGATGTCGCCGCCCGACAGGTCCGCCATCAGGTACTTGGCGCGCCGCCCGAGTGAGATGACGGTCCGGCCCCGGAGCCGCTCGGCGAAGCGTTCCGGAAAGGGGAAGCGCAGGTCCGGCCGGCGCTGGTCGACGGCCGCGATGCCGGCGCCGACCATGGCGGGCTCGAGGCCCCGCCTCACCGTCTCGACCTCGGGCAGTTCGGGCATCGTGTCGTGCTCCTCCGGGCGGGCTTCCCACGGCGGGCCGTTGTGCCGCGTCCGCCCGTTCCTGTCCATGGGCCGCGGCCATTGACGGGCGCGGCTGGGCCGCGCTCCCATGGCCGGCAGGGGCCGACACACACCATCCGGAGGGAAGCCATGGAGCGGATTCTTCTCGTCACCGGCGGCAGCCGCGGCATCGGCGCGGCGACCTGCCGCCTCGCCGCCGCCGAGGGCTATCACGTCGCCGTCAACTACGTCAGTGATGCCGCCGCCGCCGAGGCGATCGTCGCTGACTGCCGTGCCAGAGGCGTGCGGGCCGAGGCCTTCAAGGCCGATATGGGCAAGGAGGAAGAGATCCGCCGTCTCTTCGCCGAGGTCGACGAGAGGCTCGGGCGGCTCACCCATTTCGTCAACAACGCCGGCATCACGGGTCCCGTCAGCCGGCTCGATGCCGCCTCCAGCGCCACGATCCGCGCCTGCATCGACGTCAACGTGACCGGCGCCATCCTGGCAGCGCAGGAGGCAATCCGCCGCCTGTCGCCGAAGCACGGGGGCCACGGTGGGGCGATCGTCAACATTTCCTCGGCCGCCTCGCAGCTCGGCGGGCCAGGCGAATATGTCTGGTACGCGGCGTCCAAGGGCGCCATCGATGCGCTCACCATCGGCCTGTCGAAGGAGCTCGCCGGCGAGAACATCCGCGTCAATGCCGTGCAGCCCGGTCTCATCGAGACCGACATCCACGCCAGAAGCTCCCACGCGCCCGAGAGGCTGGCACGGTTGACGCCGCTCATCCCCATGGGCCGCACCGGGACAGCCGAGGAGGTGGCGCGCACCATTCTCTTCCTGCTGTCCGACGCGGCCTCCTACATCACGGGGGCCTTCGTGCGCGTGACGGGCGGGCGCTGATCAGGCCGCGACCTCGTTCCACAGCGGGTGGAGTGGGGGCTCGTCCTCCTCAATGGCGGCGAAGCGTGGCAACTCTTCCAGAAACACATTGTCGGCGTGGTCGTCGTTGACCTGCGAGACCTCGCCGACGAGCACCGTGCCGGTGCTCGGCGCGCCGTAGAAGCGGTGCGCGAGTCCGCGCGGGATGGTGATGCTCTGGCCCGGTGCGAGCAGGATCGGCTCGCCCGGGGCCACCTCGCGGGCCATGCCGTCGCAGTGGACGATGACCGGCCCCTCGCCGCGCCTGCCGTCTGCGGTGCGGGAAAAGACCTCGACGGCGAGGCTGCCCCCGCCGCGCACGATGATGTCCTCCATCTTCACCCTGTGCCAGTGCCAGGGCGTCTCCTGTCCCTCGCGCACCATCATCAGTTTTTCGGCATAGGGCGCCTCGCCCGGCACGCCGGCGATCCCGTTGCGCAGGCAGAAGAGGACGAGCCCGCGCCGCGGGAAGTCGCCGGAGCCGAAATCGGTGACGTCCCAACCCATCTGCCGCGCGGCGCAGTAGCGTGCGACGGCTGGATGTGCAGCCCACTCCTCCGGGGACCAGGCGGCCCACGGCGGCAGGGCAAACTGATGGGCTGCGAAAAAAGCCGCGGCTTCGCGCAGCAAGGCGTTGATGTCCGATCGGCGCATGCGTCCTCCCTCCGGGGCGTGACCCCGCCCGCAGGCGGGGCGCGTGCCGCCTCTCAGGCGAGCGAGGCGATGATCTCGCGATAGGCTGCCTCGGGGAAGGCCTTCAGTGTGCGGGTGCGGACGTTGCCGAGCCGGCCCAGCTGCAGCGTGAAGCGCGCCGCCACCGCGTCGTCTGGCGCCTCGATGATGAGCACCATGTCGCAATCGCCCATGCACAGGTAAAAGGCGCGCAGGGCGCCGGACATGTCGGCGAGCGCCTTCTTGGCCGCGTCGAGCCGGGCCGGCGATTCCCCGATGTTGCGGATGCCCTGATCCGTCCAGTTGGCGAGCAGGATGTAGGTCGTCATGGCGCTCCTCCCGGCGGCTTCGGCCGCCGCGGCGCTCGTTCCGGAACCGCCCCGTGCCGGATCATGCCCCGCCAAGCGCCGCTGAAGGGGCGCGGGACGCGGGGTGGAGCCCTTGAGTGTGGACCGCGCCTCAGGGTCCGGCAAGGCATTGCAGCGGAAGGCAGAAGTCACGGGCGGGTGGCGCCGGCGCCCCCGCAGCGCGAAAGCCTGTTCCCACGCCCGCCAAAGCCGCTTAGAAGCATGCCGACCCATAGTCGAGCGGCCGAGTGCCGGAGGAGAGAAGCGATGAGGCCATCCAGGCGTGCGCCGGACGAAATGCGCAAGGTTTCCCTGGAGCGGGCGGTGGCGCGCTATGCCGAGGGCTCCTGTCTCGTGAAGTTCGGCGATACCCACGTGCTGTGCACCGCCTCCCTCGAGGAGCGGGGGCCGCCGTGGCTGCGCGGCACGGGCCGCGGCTGGGTGACGGCCGAATATTCGATGCTGCCGCGCGCGACGATGGAGCGCACGCGGCGCGAGGTGACGGCGGGCCGCCCCTCCGGCCGCACACAGGAGATCCAGCGGCTCATCGGCCGCTCCCTGCGCGCCGTCGTCGACCTCAACGCGCTCGGCGAACGGCAGATCGTCATCGATTGCGATGTGTTGCAGGCCGACGGCGGCACGCGCACCGCGGCGATCACGGGTGCCTGGGTGGCCCTGCACGACTGCATCGCCTGGATGAAGGCGCGCTCCATGCTGCAGGGCGAGGCCCTGAAGGACCACGTGGCGGCCGTCTCCTGCGGCATCCATGAAGGAACGCCTGTGCTCGACCTCGACTATGCCGAGGATTCGGTGGCGGAGACCGACGCCAACTTCGTCATCACGGGCTCGGGTGGCCTTGTCGAGGTGCAGGGCACGGCCGAGGGCAAGCCCTTCACGGTGGAGGAGCTGATGGCCCTCCTCGAGCTGGCGCGCGTGGGCGCGGCCAAGCTCGTCGACCTGCAGAAAATGGCCGTGATGTGAGCGGGAGCGGTCCCATGGCGCGCAGGCTCGAGGGCAAGATCGTCATCGCCACGCACAACCGGGGCAAGCTCCGTGAGATGCAGGAGCTGCTCGCGCCCTACGGCGTCGAGGCGGTCTCGGCGGGCGACCTCGGCCTGCCTGAGCCGGACGAGACCGGCATGACCTTTGCCGAGAATGCGGCGCTCAAGGCCCATGCGGCGGCGAAGGCGGCCGGCCTGCCGGCACTCGCCGACGATTCGGGCCTGTGCGTCGTCGCGCTCGACGGGGCGCCGGGCATCTTCTCCGCCCGCTGGGCCGGGCCGGGCAAGGACTTCGCCCATGCCATGCGGCGGGTGGAGGAGGAGCTCGCCCGGCGCGGGGCGACGGAGGCCGAGGCGCGGCGGGCGCATTTCGTCTCTGCCCTCGTTGTCGCCTGGCCGGATGGGCACGAGGAGCTGTTCGAGGGCCGTGTCTTCGGCACCCTTGTGTGGCCGCCGCGCGGTGACAGGGGCTTCGGCTACGACCCGATGTTCCAGCCCGACGGGCACGCGCGAACTTTCGGCGAGATGACGGGCGACGAGAAGCACGGCTGGGGCCAGGGCGAAGGCCTTTCGCACCGCGCCCGCGCCTTCTCGAAACTTGCCGCCGCCTGCCTTCGAAAGGACACAGCGGCCCGATAGCCGGGCGGGGAAGGGGCTGCCGATGGCCACCTTGTCCCGTGACTGAAGCCTTGTCGGAAACTGCAGGACGAGCCTTGATACATCCCACTGCCGACGCCGGCTTCGGTGTCTACCTGCACTGGCCGTTCTGCGCCTCGAAGTGTCCCTACTGCGACTTCAACAGCCACGTGCGGCACACGCGGGTGGACGAGGAGCGCTTCGTCGCCGCCTTCGCGCGCGAGATCGCCCACAACGCCGCGCTCACCGGCCCACGCGAGGTGACGAGCATTTTCTTTGGTGGTGGCACGCCCTCGCTGATGCGGCCGGCAACCGTCGGGGCCATTCTCGATGCAGTGGCGAGGCACTGGTCCATCGCACCGGACGCCGAGATCTCGCTGGAGGCCAACCCCACCAGCGTCGAGGCGGAGCGCTTCCGGGGCTATCGCGCGGCCGGTGTCAACCGGGTGTCCCTCGGCGTGCAGGCGCTCAACGATGCGGACCTGCGCCGCCTCGGGCGCATGCACACGGCCGCGGAGGCGCTGGCTGCAGTGCGTATCGCCGCCGACACGTTCGAGCGCTATTCCTTCGATCTGATCTACGCGCGCCCTCATCAGACGCCCGCCGCCTGGGCGGCGGAGCTCAAGGAGGCCATCGGCCATGCCGTCGAACACCTGTCGCTCTACCAGCTCACCATCGAGCCGGGCACGTGGTTCGAGCGGCTGGTGGCCGCCGGCAAGCTGAGCGTGCCGGACAGCGAGACAGGGCGCGCGCTCTATGACGTGACGCAGGAAGTCTGCGCGCGGCATGGCCTGCCGGGTTACGAGATCTCCAACCACGCCCGCCCGGGCGCGGAGTGCCGGCACAACCTGCTCTACTGGCGCTACGGCGAATACGCCGGCATCGGGCCGGGGGCGCATGGCCGCCTGGTTACGGCCGGCGGGCGCCTCGCCACAGTGACCGTCCGCGGGCCGGAGGACTGGCTGTCGGCGGTGGAGCGCGACGGCCACGGCATCGAGAGCAGCGAGATCCTCTCGCCGGAAGCGCAGGGGGACGAATTCCTGCTGATGGGACTGCGCCTCGTCGAGGGCATCGATCCCGGGCGCTTTGCAGCGCTCGCCGGACGCCCGCTCGATGCCGGCCGGGTCGACGCCCTCATTGCCGAAGGGCTCCTCGCGCGTGATGCGGCGGGCCGGCTGCGCGCCACGGAGGCGGGCTTCCCCGTCCTCGACGCGCTGGTGGCCGACCTCTCCTCCTGAGGATCAGCCGCCGGCGCCGAGCTGGCGGGGGGCCGGCGAGACCGGAACCGCCGTCCCGTTGCGGATTTCGAGCACCGCGAGGCCGCGCTCGTTGGTGCCGTTGGGGTTGAAGCGGAAGACGCCGTCCGCCCCGGCGAAGCCCGAGGCATTGGTCAGCACCGGCTCGCTGAAGCGCTGCGCGCCCTGGGTGCGCACCAGTGCCGCGGCAAGCGAGACGGCATCGTAGCCGAGCGTGGCGATGCGCGTCGGGTCGCTGCCGTACTTGGCCCGGTAGCGCTGCGCGAAGGCATTGAAGCCGGCCGCGTCGGGGGCGGCGAACCACCCGCCTTGCAGGCCGGGCTGCGAGAAAATGCGCGCCTCGTTCCACACACCGGTTCCGAGCATGCGCACCTTCTGCGGATCGACGCCGGCGCCGTGCAGCGCCTGGGCGACGGCGATGAGCGAATCACCGCTGTCCGGCACGAAGACGGCATTGACCTGTGGCGAGGTGCCGCCCGCGACGGCGGCGATCTTGGCCGCCTGGGCCGCGGCACTGGCGCGGTCATAGGTCTCCATGGCGACGATGCGCCCGCCGTTGCGGGCGACCGCCGTCTGGAAGGCGGCCTGGGCAACGCGGCCATAGGCCGTATTGGGGATAAGCGCGGCGAACGACCGCAGCCCCTGGCGCGCGGCATAGGCGACGACGCGCTCCACCTCCGATTCCGGCATGAAGCTCAGGAGATAGACGCCCGGCGCGGCGACGCCGGCATCGGTGGAGAAGGCGATGACCGGCCGGCCGGCGCCGCGGGCCACCTGGCCGGCGGCGCGCACGGCATCGGCAAAGAGCGGGCCGAGGATCAGCTCCGCCCCCTCGGAGATGGCCGCCTGCGTGGCGGCGCGCGCTCCTTCGGGCGTGCCGCGGTCGTCCTTTACGAGAAGCTGGATGTCCGGCTGGCTGAACTCGCTCATGGCGAGCTCGGCGGCGTTGCGCAGGGAGACGGCCGCCGCGCCGGCCTGGCCGCCGGCCGACAGCGGCAGGATGAGCGCCACCTTGACGTTGCCGGTGCCGATGGTGGTGCCCGGAACGCTCGGCGCCGGCTCGCTCGCCACGCCTTCGCCCCCCGTCATGTTCGATAGGCTGCCGCTGCACGAGGCAACGAGCACGCCCGTCGCGAGAACGAGGGCGGCCTGCTTGAGGCGGCGCCACAGCGAGGGCGCCGCGTCGGGGCGAGCGGGGTTGCGGGCAAGGTAGCGCGTCACGGCAGACTCCTGAGCACCTCTCGGCTGGTGAGCGGCCAGTGGGCCGGATGAGCCGGCATTGTTCAAAAGTCGCATCAGGATCGCAACCAAAAGTAAATGCTCGCTCCCGCCTCCGAACGCCCGACCTGCCCGGAGCGGGGCATCGTCTGCTATGGAAGGTGCAGGGCGCGTGGCAAAATTGTCGTGCACAGCTGTACGAAATGCAGGGAGCGCCGCGGCAGGGACATCATGACGGGCAGAATCAGGAGCGGAGCGGGACGGGACGGTGCCAACCAGGCAGAGGCGGCCGAGCGGCCCGCCGCGCGCTTCACGGCCTTCGGCCTCGCGGCCGAGGCGGAGCCGCTCGCGCCGGGGCTTCATCTCGTCGCGACGCCCATCGGCAACCTGAAGGACATCTCCTTCCGCGCGCTCGGCACGCTGGCGGCGGCCGACGCGATTCTCGCCGAGGACACGCGGGTGACGAAAACCCTGCTCGCCCACTACGGCATCACGACGCCGCTCATCGCCTATCATGAACACAACGCGGCGCAGATGCGCCCGCGCATCCTCGCCCGGCTCAAGGCCGGCGAGGCCCTGGCGCTCGTCTCGGACGCGGGCACGCCGCTTGTCTCTGACCCCGGCTACAAGCTCGTCGAGGCCGTGCTGGCGGAGAACATCCCCGTCACCACCGTGCCTGGCCCCTCGGCCGTGCTGACGGCCCTCGTCGTCTCCGGCCTGCCGACGGATCGCTTCTTCTTCGAGGGCTTCCTGCCGGCGAAGAGCGCCGCGCGGCGCGCGCGCCTCGCCGAGATCGGCGGCATTCCGGGCACGCTCGTGTTCTTCGAATCACCCCGCCGTCTCGCCGAGATGCTGGCGGATGCGGCGGCCGTGCTCGGGGACCGGCCGGCGGCGGTGGCGCGGGAACTGACCAAGCTCTACGAGACCGTGCGGCGCGGCTCGCTCCCCGCGCTTGCGGCCGAGTTCGGGGCCGAGCCGCCGCCCAAGGGCGAGATCGTGGTGCTCATCGGCCAGCCTGTCGCTGCGGAGCGCCACAGCGAGGCGGATCTCGACAAGATGCTCAGGGAGGCACTCGCCGGCCATTCGCTGAAGGACGCGGTGGCGCTCGTTGCCGGTGCCACGGGCCTGCCCAGGCGCGAGGTCTACCAGCGCGCGCTGAAGCTCGGCGAGGCCGACACATGAACAGGGCGCCGACAAGCCGGCAGGCCAAGGCGCAGCGGACGGGGCTGCGCGCCGAGGCGCTGGCCGCGCTCGTCCTCGTTCTCAAGGGCTACCGCATTGTCGCCCGCCGATATGCCGCTGCCGGCGGCGAGATAGACCTCATCGCCCGCCGCGGCGACACGGTGGCTTTCGTCGAGGTCAAGGCGCGCGCCCAGCTGGAGGATGCCCATGCCGCCATCTCGCAGCAGAAGGCGGCGCGCATGGCGCGCTGCGTGCGCCACTGGCTGGCGCGCAACCCGTGGGCGGCGGGGCTGACGCTGCGCTGCGACGCCGTCTTTCTTGCTCCGCGGCGCCTGCCGCGGCACGTGCCGGCCGTCCTTTCCCTCGCCATTGATTGAAGACGGGGTGCTTGCCTTCGTGCGCGCCCTCGCGCATGGATCGGGGCCACGCCATATAGGGCTGGCTTGGAGAAAGGACACGGACCATGGGCCTCACCGTTGCCGTGCAGATGGATCCCATCGAGCGCATCAACATCGCCGGCGACACCACCTTTGCCCTGATGCTCGAGGCACAGGCGCGCGGGCACGACCTGCTCTACTACACGCCCGACACGCTCTCGATGCGTGACGGGATGGTCACGGCCAGGGCCTTTCCGGTGCGTGTGCGCGACATCGTCGGGGAGCATGCCAGCCTCGGCGAGCCGGAGCGGCTCGACCTGTCGCGGGTCGACGTGATCCTCTTGCGCCAGGACCCGCCCTTCGACCTTGCCTACATCTCGACGACGCACATGCTGGAGCGCCTGCATCCGAAGACGCTCGTGGTCAACGACCCCGCCCATGTGCGCAATGCGCCCGAAAAACTCTTCGTCACCGAGTTTCCGCACCTGATGCCGCCGACGCTCATCACACGCGACAGGGAGGAGATCGAGGCCTTCCGCCGCGAGATGGGTGAGATCGTCATGAAGCCGCTCTACGGCCACGGTGGCGCGGCCGTGCTGCGCGTGACGCGAGACGACCCGAACTTCGGCTCGCTCTACGACCTCTTCGCCGCCACCTTCCGGGAGCCCTGGGTCGTCCAGCGCTTTCTTCCGCAGGTGAAGGAGGGCGACAAGCGCATCATCCTCGTCGACGGCGAGGCGGCCGGCGCCGTCAACCGCGTGCCGGCGGAGAACGACATCCGCTCCAACATGGTGCGCGGCGGCGCGGCCAAGCCGACAGACCTGACGGAGCGTGAGCGCGAAATCTGCGAGACCATCGGTCCGGCGCTGCGGGAGCGGGGCCTGGTGCTCGTCGGTATCGACGTGATCGACGGGTTGCTCACCGAGATCAACGTCACCTCGCCCACGGGCATCCGCGCCATCAAGCGCCTCGGCGGGCCGGATCTCGCAGTGACGGTGTGGGACGCGATCGAGCGGCGGCGCGGCGCCTGACCGCGCCGCGGGGAGCCCTGCGCCGGCCGTTCAGGCGCGTGCGAGGCGGGTTTCCAGGGCGGGGCCGCGCGCCAGCGTCTGGTAGACGACGCAATAGCGTTCGGTGAGCTTCAGCAGCTGGTCGAGCTTTTCCTGCGGCGCGTCCGTGTCGACTGAAAAGCGCAGGCGGATGGCCTTGAAGCCGACCGGCGCCTCCTTGTCGACGCCGAGCGTGCCGCGGAAGTCGAGGTCCCCCTCGGCCTCCACCGTGCCGGAGCGCAGCGGGATCTCGAGCGCCGTCGCGACGGCCTTGAGGGTGACGCCGGCGCAGGCCACGAGGGCCTCCAGCAGCATGTCTCCCGAGCACAGCTCGAGGCCGCTGCCGCCCGTCGCCGGATGGAGGCCCGCCACGGCCAGGGCGCGGCCGGTCTCGACCTTGCAGGCGATGTTCGTGTCGTCCAGGGTGCCGCGCGCCTTGAGTGTGACGAGTGCGGCGGCGGGATTCTCGCGGTAGGTGTTCTTGAGCGGCGCCTGGAGGGCGCGAAGCGACTGGGCGTCCATGGGGCTTCCTCGTCGTCTGTGGGTGCCGCCGGCGAGCCGGCCTGCGCGGGGTGCCCTCGTGTGCGCCGGGCGGATGCGGACGTCAAGAAGGCTTGCAGGCCGTGCCCATCGGCCAGCCGTGTGCTATGTGCGCGGGCGACGAGGCAGGAGAGCCATCGGGCATGGATCACAGAACGGGACCCACCTACGGTCCGGAGGACATCGCGGCCGAGGTCGCGGCGCTGGAGGCGCAGCACGGCCACGACCGCGACCGCCTGCGGAAGGAGCTCATCGCCTGCCTCTCCGCCGGGCTTGCCAAGGGCCGCGCAGCGGCGGAGGAGAGGCTTCTCGCCGAGCAGGACGGGCTCGCCTGCGCCCGGCGGCTGTGCGCCCTCATGGATGCCGTGGTCAAGGCGGTGTATGGCGTCGTGGTGCGCCACTTCTACCGGGCGGACAACCCCTCGACGGGCGAGCGCCTCGCCGTCGTCGCGACCGGCGGCTACGGCCGCGGCACGATGGCGCCGGGCTCGGACGTCGACCTGCTCTTCCTCCTGCCCTACAAGCAGACGGCCTGGAGCGAGAGCGTCGTGGAGGCGATGCTCTACATCCTGTGGGATCTGAGGCTCAAGGTCGGCCACGCCACGCGCTCGGTGGACGATTGCCTGCGCGAGGCACGGGCGGACATGACGATCCGCACGGCACTGCTGGAGACGCGCTACCTCATCGGTGAGAAGCCGCTCTACGAGGATTTCCTGAAGCGGTTCGACGCCGAGGTCATCGAGGGCACCGCGCAGGCCTTCGTCGAGGCAAAGCTCGCCGAGCGGGATGCACGCATCTCGCAGCGCGGCGCCTCGCGCTATCTCGTCGAGCCCAACGTCAAGGAGGGCAAGGGCGGCCTGCGCGACCTCAACACGCTGTTCTGGATCGCCAAGTACGTCTACCGCGTGCGCGACCAGCGCCAGCTCGTCAAGGCGGGCCTGTTCACCCAGGCCGAGTACAAGCTCTTCCACCGCTGCGAGGAGTTTCTCTGGCGGGTACGCTGTCACATGCATTTCGCCACCGGACGGGCGGAGGAGCGCCTGTCCTTCGACCTGCAGCGCGTTATCGCGCAGCGCATCGGCTATGGTGCCCATGGCGGGCTCTCCGCCGTCGAGCGCTTCATGAAGCGCTACTTCCTCGTCGCCAAGGACGTGGGCGACCTGACGGCCATCGTCTGCGCGGCGTTGGAGGCGCGGCAGGAGAAGCCGCGCGCCATGCTCGACCGCTTCGTGCGCCGCCTGCGCGGGCAGCGGCGCCAGACGCTCGGGGTGCCGGGCTTCGCCATCGAGAACAATCGCATCACGGTGGTGGACGAGGAAGTCTTCCGCCGTGACCCGGTCAACCTCATCCGCCTGTTCTGGCTGGCTGACAGGCACAACCTCGCCATTCATCCCGACGCGAGCCGCCTCGCCACCCGCTCGCTCAAGCTCATCGACCGCTCTGTGCGCGAGGATCCGGAGGCAAACCGCCTCTTTCTCGACATCCTCACCTCGCGCAACGCGCCGGAGGTTGTGCTGAGGCGCATGAACGAGGTCGGCGTGCTCGGCCGCCTCGTGCCGGACTTCGGCCGCATCGTCGCGATGATGCAGTTCAACATGTACCACCACTACACGGTGGACGAGCACCTGCTGCGCGCCGTCGGCGTCCTCGCCGAGATCGAGGCGGGGCGGCTCGAGGCCGAGCATCCGCTCGCCAACAGCATCATCGGCAGCATCCGCCACCGGCGGGTGCTCTATGTGGCGGTGTTCCTGCACGACATCGCCAAGGGCCGCGACGAGGACCATTCCATCGCCGGGGCGCGCGTCGCCCGCCGGCTCGGCAGGCGCTTCGGTCTCGACGAGGGCGAGATCGACACGCTCGCCTGGCTTGTGGAAAACCACCTCGTCATGTCCACCGTCGCCCAGAGCCGCGACCTGGCGGATCCGCGCACCATTGCCGACTTCGCCTCGCTCGTGCAGACGATGGAGCGGCTCAAGCTGCTGCTTATCCTCACCGTCGCCGACATCAAGGCCGTGGGGCCTGGTGTGTGGAACGGGTGGAAGGGCGAGCTGCTGCGCCAGCTCTATTACGAGACGGAGCTGGTGCTGTCCGGAGGCCACTCGGGCGTCGGCCAGGCAGAGCGCGTGCGCCGTGCCCAGGCCGCCCTGCGCGAGGCCCTGCCCGACTGGACGGACAAGGCCTTCGAGGCCTATGCGGGGCGCCACTACCCCGCCTACTGGCTCAAGGTGGAGCTGCCGCGCCGCGTGAAGCACGCCCGCTTCCTCGCGGCGGCCGAGGCGCGCGGCGACACGACGGCCACGGCGGTGGAGACGGACCGCTTCCGCGGCGTGACGGAGCTGACCGTGCTCGTCCCGGACCATCCGCGCCTTCTCGCCATCATCACTGGTGCCTGCGCTTCTGCCGGCGGCAATATCGTCGATGCGCAGATCTTCACGACCACCGACGGACTGGCGCTCGACACCATCTTCGTCTCGCGCGCCTTCGTCGAGGACGAGGACGAACTGCGCCGGGGCGAGCGCATCGCGCTCGCCATCGAGCGGGCGCTGAAGGGCGAGGTGCGCATCGCCGACCTGGTCGATTCCAGGCGGCCGTCGTCGGCGCGCGAGCGCATGCGCGCCTTTCACGTGCCGCCGGAGGTGGCCCTCGACAACAGGCTCTCACAGCGCCACACGGTCATCGAGGTCTCCTGCCTCGACCGGCCGGGGCTGCTCTACGATCTCACGACGGCGCTCGGCAAGCTCAACCTCAACATCGGTTCCGCCCACATCGCCACCTTCGGCGAGAAGGCGGTGGACGTGTTCTACGTGACGGATCTCACGGGGGCGAAAATCGTCAGCGGCAGCCGTCAGGCAGCCATCCGGCGCACGCTGATGGAAGTGCTCCGCAACGAGGACGACGGCCAGGGAGCAGGGCGCGGCGAAGCGGCGCGTGCAAGGCCAAGTCCTTGATTTTTGCACTGCAAGGCCTGATATCCCGCTCAATAGCATTCAAGCCAGCAACGGAACAGCATGACCCAGAAGCCGACCCGACCCGAGGTGGTCGACGAGACCCTTGACGCGGCCGATGCTCCTGAGAATGCGGCGCCGGAGCAAGAGCAAGCCGAGGGCGAGACGCTCGAAGACCTTGTCAACGAGCGCGACGACCTCAAGGACAAGCTGCTGCGCGCGCTTGCGGAGATGGAGAACCTGCGTCGGCGTACCGAGCGCGAGGTGGCGGATGCGCGTGCCTACGGCATCGCCGGCTTCGCCCGCGACATGCTGACGGTCGCCGACAACATCCAGCGTGCGCTGGAGAGCTTGCCGGCGGAGCTGCGCGACAATGAGGCCATCAAGCCCTTCGTCGAGGGCGTGGAGCTGACCGAGCGCGACTTTCTCAAGACGCTCGAGCGCCACGGCGTGAGAAAGCTGGTGCCCCAGGGCGAGCGCTTCGATCCCAACCTGCATCAGGCCATGTTCGAGGTGCCGGACACGAGCGTGCCCAACGGCACCGTCGTCCAGGTGGTGCAGGCCGGCTTCGTGATCGGCGAGCGTGTGCTGCGGCCGGCTCTCGTTGGCGTCTCCAAGGGCGGCCCGAAGCCGGGCAGTGCCGAGAGCGGTCCCGCAGCGCCGGCCGACGAACCCAAGCCCAACTGAGGATCGTCCGGCATCCGCCGGGCGAGTCATTCCGCGGCCAGCCTCACGAGCCCATCGACAGGCCGGCCGCGATGGCGCGTGCGCGTTTCTCCAGGTCGCCGCGCTGCTTCTCCCGCGCCATGACGACGAGGCGCAGGTAGTGGGAGCGCTCGAAGCGCACGATCTGCATCAGGAACAGGCGGTGCCTGGTGCGTATGTCGTCGGCGGTGGCGACGATCTCGTGCATCGGCACGCCGTTCTCGTCCCGCCCCTCGATGCGCTGGATGGCGACGTTGTTGATCCCGGGCAGGGTGGCGAAGGCTTGCTTGGCGAAGCGGTCCTGCTCTAGCGTGCCGGGAATGGCCGCCTCCCCCGAGGAGATGATGATGAGCGGCTGCTCGGCCTCGCGCACCACGTCCTTGGGGCCCTGCGTCATGAGCACGCTGTTGCCGGTGGCGACGCGCACGACACGGAAGCCGGCGAGATCGCCCAGGCGGAACGGCAGCGAGGCGAGCTGCTCCTCGACGCCGGGCGGCGGGCGGAACGCGACCGTCTTGAGGCTCTTCTCGATGGTCGCGCTGTCATAGCCGGCGGTCGTCGCCGGTGCCTGCACCGTCACGAGCGCGGTGGTCTTGCCGTTGGTCGCCACCAGGATCCACTTGTCGAAGACGGCTGTGCCCTGCTTCTGGGCGCCTTCGACGAGAAAGGCCTTGATGTCCTTGCCGAGGGGGAAGGGGGCGCGCTTGCGCACGGTGACGCCCTGGCTGCTGAGCGCCTCGGCATCAAAGCCTTTCTCGATATCGGCATAGGCTTCCGCAGGCATCTCGACGATGACGATGCTGGCGCCGGCGTTTTCGTCGACATAGCCCGAGAACTGGGTAGCCGGCTTCATCGACGGCGGCGGCTCGAAACCGATGCTGAGGCCCGGCAGGAAGGGCGGCTCGGCGGCGCGCGCCGGCGGCGCGGCCGTCAGTCCCGCGAGCACCACCAGGGCCATCATGACAAGACGCGGCAACAGGGATGCCATACGCTCATTCTCCTCACACGGGCAGGCAGCAGGTCGGCGCTGCTGTTCCATGGCGCGTTCGGTCAGGGCCGCGTGACACGGCGCAGGGTCAGATTGATCCGCCCCGGTTCCCGGAGCAAGGTCGAAGTGCCGGGCATGATCCGGTCGATGCCGTGGAAGGCCAGCCGCGCCGGTCCGCCGAAGAGCAGCGCGTCGCCGGAGGAAAGGCGCAGCGAGACTGTGGCGTCGCGCCGGCTGGTGCCGCCGATGCGAAACAGCGCGGTGTCGCCCAGCGACAGAGACAGGACCGGGGCGTCGAAGTCCTCCTCGTCCCTGTCCTGATGCAGGCCCATGCGCGTGCCGGGGCCGTAGAAATTGACGAGGCACGCTTCCGGCGGGTGCGGATAGCCGGATAGCGCCTGCCATGTCTCGACGAGGACGGCGGGCATGGGGGGCCACGGCCGGCCGGTCTCCGGGTGGGTCCGCTGATAGCGGTAGCCGGCCTTGTCCGACACCCAGCCGAGGCTGCCGCAGTTCGTCATGCGCACCGAGAAGGGCTTGCCGGTGCGCGGCATGCAGGGCGTGTAGAATGGAGCCTCGCGCACCACCTCGCGCAGGGCGGTGACGAGGGCCTCCTGCGCCGGTCGGTCGAGGTAGCCGGGCCAGTGCATCACGCCCGGCCGCAGTTCCAGCGCCTGTGTCATCCCCCTCGCAATCGGGTCTCAGCCCTTGAGCACGTCCTTCGATTCTACCGTCGTGTCAGCCCGCAGGCGATAGACGAGCGGCTCGCCCGTGGCGAGCTCCAGCGTCGGGATGGTCTCGGGCGTCAGCCGGTCGAGCACCATCACCAGGGCGCGCAGGCTGTTGCCGTGGGCGGCGACGAGCACTTTCTCGCCGCGCATCACGCGCGGCAGGATCTCGCCGATGTAATAGGGCAGCACGCGGGCGGCAGTGTCCTTCAGGCTCTCGCCGCCGGGCGGGGGCACGTCGTAGGAGCGGCGCCAGATGTGCACCTGCTCCTCGCCCCAGCGCTTGCGCGCATCATCCTTGTTGAGGCCGGAGAGCTCGCCATAGTCGCGCTCGTTGAGCGCCTGGTCGCGGATGGTCGTGAGGTTCTGCTGGCCGAGCTCCTCGAGGATCAGGCGGCAGGTGTGCTGGGCGCGGGTGAGCGCTGAGGTGAAGGCCACATCGAAGGACAGGCCGAGCGCCTTGAGGCGCTGGCCGGCAGCCCTGGCCTCGGCCACGCCCTGCTCGGTGAGGTCCGGGTCCTTCCAGCCGGTGAAGAGATTTTTCAGGTTCCAGTCGCTCTGGCCGTGGCGGACGAGGACGAGAAGGCGCTCCATGGGGATCTCCGGATCGGGGTGGGCTTACAGCGCTGAGATGCCGAGCACGTCGGTCATGGCGTAGAGGCCGGGCGGCCGCTCGCGCGCCCACAGCGCCGCGCGCACGGCGCCGCGGGCGAAGAGCGCCCGGTCGTCGGCCTTGTGGGTGAGTTCGATGCGCTCGCCGTCGCCGGCGAAGATGACGGTGTGCTCGCCGATGACGGAGCCGCCGCGCAAGGTGGCGAAGCCGATGTCGCCGGCCCGGCGTGCGCCCGTGTGGCCGTCGCGCACGCGCACGGCGGTATCCTTGAGGCTCACCGCACGCCCCTCGGCGGCAGCGGCGCCGAGCATCAGGGCCGTGCCGGAGGGCGCGTCCACCTTCATGCGGTGGTGCATCTCCAGCACCTCGATGTCGAATTCCGGCCCGAGCGTCGCCGCCACGCGGCGCACCAGCGCCGTCAGCAGGTTGACGCCGAGGCTCATGTTGCCGGACTGGACGAGCGGTATCCTGCGCGCTGCCTCGGCGAGCGCGGCCAGGTCCGCCTCCGACAGGCCGGTCGTACCGACCACGTGGACGATGCCGGCTTCCGCTGCGGCGCGGGCGAAGGCGACGGTAGCCGCCGGGGCGGTGAAGTCGATGACGCCGTCCGCATCCGCGAAGGCTTCATCCACATTGCTCGTCACGGGGACGCCGAGGGCGCCCGTACCGGCGAGGTCGCCCGCATCCCTGCCGAGGAAGGGCGAACCCTCGCGCTCGACGGCGGCCGCCAGCACAGTCCCCGGTGTCTCGTGCACGGCCTTGACGAGCAAGCGCCCCATGCGTCCGGCTGCTCCGACGACGACGAGTCGCATGTCGCCCATGGTCTTTCTCCCGTGCTGCCGGCGCCCTGCGCCCGGTCGTGGCCGGTGGTATAGCGGCGCGGGCAGCCCGCGCCAAGACCGGGGCGCCAAGACGGGGGCGCCAAGACCGGGGCTTTGCGCCCATGGTAACGGTGCCTAGCGTCACTTCTGCTCCGGATCAGGCGAGCGCCAGCACCATAGCCACGCGGCGGGCGAGATCGTGGCCGTGTCGGGCCTCTTCGGCCAACTGCTCACGCAGGAAGGACGGCAGCTCGTCCCACATCATCTCGCGAAAGCCGAGTGAAGCGTAGTAGGGACCGTTCCACGCGATGTCGCGATAGGTGGTCAGCGTCAGCCCGCCCTAGCCCTGGCGGCAAGCCTTCGCACGAACGGCGGCGATGAGGGCGCGGCCGAGGCCGCGCCCCTGGTGCGGCTGGGCGACCGAGACCTCTCCGATATGAATCATGTTGCCGCTCGGCCGGGCGAGGATGAAGCCGACGGGTCGATCGTCCGCATCGGTCGCGACCCAATGCCAGCCGAGATACCGAGCGTGGCTCTCGACGGGCAAGCGCGGCTGATCGGCGATCCAGGCAAGATCGCTCGCGCGGAAGCGTTCGCCGGCGGAGCGTTCCACGTCCGGCAGGTGGCAGAGGTCAGCGGCCTGCGTCGGTCTGATCCGGTAGGGTGCCGGCGCGCCCGGTTCATCCGTCGGACGGCTGCGGTCCCTCATAGCCCTCGATGATGATGACGTCGGCGACAGCGTGTCCGTCGCGCTTGGCCTTGGCGGCCTGGTACTCGGGCGAGTGCCAGCAGGCGAGCGCGGCCTCCTTGTCCGGGAACTCGATGACGACGTTGCGCTCGCGGGCGCTGCCCTCCACCGTCTCGAAGGGGCCGCCGCGCACGAGGAAGCGTGCCCCGTACTTGCGGAAGGCCTCGCCATTGGCGGCGACATAGGCCTTGTAGGCTTCCGGGTTCTCGACGTCGACGCGGACGATCCAGTAGGCTTTTGCCATTCCTTCCTCCCTCATGCGGTCAGGTTTGCGGAGATCTCGGCCACAATCGCCTCGGCTGCGGCACGCGGGTCGCTCGCGGCGGTGACGGGGCGGCCGACGACGAGATGATCTGCCCCGGCGCGGATCGCCTCGCCCGGCGTCATCACGCGCTTCTGGTCGCCCACGGCGCTGCCGGCCGGGCGGACGCCGGGCGTGACGAGTAGCATCGAGGGGCCGAGCGCGGCGCGCATGGCGGCCGCCTCGTGCGGTGAGAGGATAAGGCCGTCGATGCCGATGTCCCTGGCCTGGCCGGCACGGCGGCGCACGGTCTCTGCGACGCCTTCGGCATAGCCGGCGGCGGCGAGGTCCGCATCGTCGTAGGAGGTCATCACGGTGACGGCGAGAAGCTTCAGCCCCGAGCCGGCCCTGCCGGCATGGGCGGCGCGCATCGTCTGGGGGTAGCCGTGGACGGTGAGCAGGTGGACGCCGAGCTGCGCTACCTGCGCCGTCGCGCGCTCGACGGTGTTGGGAATGTCATGCAGCTTGAGGTCGAGGAAGACCTTCTTACCGGCCGTCACCAGCCGCTCCGCGACGGCGAGGCCGCCGCCGCCGTACACCAGCTCCATGCCGATCTTGTAGAAGCTGACGGCATCGCCCAGCCGTTCGACCAGCGCCAGGGCCTCGTCGGCGCTCGGCACGTCGAGCGCGGTGATCAGGCGATCGCGGGCGTTCGTCTGCATGGACGTATCCTTTACGGCTGGTCGAAGGGGTTGGGCCGTGTAGCACTTCCCGCGCTCCGCTGTCGAAGGAGATTGTCGGGAAGACGGGGGCGGCGCGTCCGGGAGAATCCTCGCGCTCGGCGCGCAGGGCGGCGCACCCGGGCGGGACGGGCAGCGGCAGACACGCGCTATGCCTGGCGCGCGCGGTAGACCCAGACGCGGGCCGGCGGCAGGTTCCACCACACGCGGTTGGAGGCGGTCGCCGTATAATGGGTCGCGTCCTTGGGGATGGGCGGCACGACCGCATAGGTGAACTGGACGAACGGCGCCGAGGGATGCATGAGGCTGAAGGCGTCGTTCAGCAGTGCCACGCGCACGTGCAGCGGCTTGGTGAAGAGCGGCAGGCTCGAGACAACCGCAGCGGCGGGCTGCGAGGCGATGTCGCCGAGGGTGTCCGCCAGCCGGTAGGCGTCGCCCTCCACGATGGTGGCCGCCGGAAAGCGGCGCCGCAGGAGCTTGCAGAAATCGGGGTTGAACTCGACGAGGACGAGGCGCTCGGGCGCCACGCCGCGTCGGATGAGTGCGTCGGTAACAGGCCCCGTCCCCGGGCCGAGCTCGATGACGGGGCCGTCGAAAGCAGGGTCGACGTAGCTTGCCATCGTGCGGGCGAGCAGTCGTCCAGAGGGGCTGACGGCACCGGTGACGAACGGGCGCTCGACCCACGATTTCAGGAAGCGGGCCTCGTCTTCAAGCGGGGGCTTGTCCTCGCGACGGCGCAGCTCAACCACGGATCAGCACTTTCCGGTCTTTATAGAACGCACAATAGCTGGAACAGCCCGCTGGCATGGTCAAGTGCCCAGTGATCAGGCATTGCCGCTGACGCCGCCACCGAAGCCTTCGAAGAAATCCTTGACGCGCGAGAAGAAGCCCGTGCTCTCCGGGTGAGTCTCGCGCGAGCATTCCTCCTCGAACTCCATGAGAAGCTCGCGCTGGCGCTTGGTGAGCTTCTGCGGCGTCTCGACCACCACCTGGATGTAGAGATCACCGTACTCGCGCGAGCGCAGCACCGGCATGCCCTTGCCCTTGAGGCGGAACTGCTTACCGGTCTGGGTGCCCTCGGGCACCTTCACCCGCGCCTCGCCACCGTCGACTGTCGGCACGTCGAACTCGCCGCCGAGTGCGGCCGTGACCATCGAGATGGGCACGCGGCAAAACAGGTCCGCCCCGTCGCGCTGGTAGATGGGGTGGGGCTTGATCGACAGGAAGATGTAGAGGTCGCCGCTGGGGCCGCCGCGCAGGCCGGCCTCGCCCTCGCCCGCCAGGCGGATGCGCGTGCCGTCCTCCACCCCCGGCGGGATGTTGACGGACAGCGTGCGCTCGCGCGTGACGCGCCCGGAGCCCGAGCAGGCCGGGCACGGGTCGTCGATGACTTCGCCGCGGCCGTGGCAGGCCGGGCAGGTCCGCTCGATGGCGAAGAAGCCCTGCGAGGCACGCACGCGCCCGTAGCCGGCGCAGGTGGGGCACTGGCGCGGGCGCGAGCCCGGCCTGGCGCCGGAGCCGTCGCAGGCGTCGCAGACGATGGAGGTCGGGAGCGTGATGGTCGCGGTCTTGCCCTTGTAGGCATCCTCGAGGGTGATCTCGAGGTTGTAGCGCATGTCGGCGCCCCGCTCGCGCCCGCCGCCGGTGGCGCCACGGCCGCGGCCGGCGCGGCCCATGAAGTCGCCGAACAGGTCGTCGAAGATGTCGGCCATCGAGGACGCGAAGTCGGCGCCGAAGCCGTGCGCGCCATTCATGCCACCGCCGGGCTCGAAGGCGGCGTGGCCGTAGCGGTCGTAGGCCGCGCGCTTCTGCGGATCCTTCAGCGTCTCGTAGGCCTCGTTGATCTCCTTGAACCGCGCCTCGGCGGTCTTGTCGCCGGGGTTGCGGTCGGGATGATAGCGCATGGCGAGCTTGCGAAAGGCGCTCTTGAGCTCGCTGTCGGAAGCGCCACGCTCAACGCCGAGGATTTCGTAATAGTCCGCCTTGGCCATGCGACCTCGTCCTCGAAGATCGAACCGGGCCGATCTCTTGGGCCATTCCCGCGCGGGCAAGATTCCGGTGCGCGGGAGCTGAACTCAACATGTAATGGTGGCGGGACCCGGCGCAAGCGCCGGGTCCCGCCGGACATGTCTCGTTACGCGCTCTTCTTCTTGTCGTCGTCGACTTCCTGGAAGTCGGCGTCGATCACATCATCCTTGGCCTCGTCCTTGGCCTCGCCCGCGCCGGCTCCGGTGGCGTTCTGCGAGGCCTGGTAGATGGCCTCGCCGAGTTTCATGGAGGCCTGCAGCAGGTCGTTGGTCTTGGCCTGGATGTTGGCCACGTCGTCGCCCTCGAGCGCGGTCTTCAGCGCCGCGATGGCGTCCTCGATGGCGCCCTTCTCGGCGGCGCCGACCTTGTCGCCATACTCCTTGAGTGACTTCTCGGTCGAGTGGATGAGGCTCTCGCCCTGGTTCTTCGCCTCGACCAGCTCGCGCCGCTTCTTGTCCTCGGCCGCGTGCGCCTCCGCCTCCTTGATCATCTTCTCGATGTCGGCCTCGGACAGGCCGCCGGAGGCCTGGATGCGGATGGCCTGCTCCTTGCCGGTGGCCTTGTCCTTGGCCGAGACGTTGACGATGCCGTTGGCGTCGATGTCGAACGTCACCTCGATCTGCGGCACGCCGCGCGGCGCCGGCGGGATGCCGACGAGATCGAACTGGCCGAGCAGCTTGTTGTCTGCCGCCATCTCGCGCTCACCCTGGAAGACGCGGATGGTGACAGCCGTCTGGTTGTCCTCGGCGGTCGAGAACACCTGGCTCTTCTTGGTCGGGATGGTCGTGTTGCGGTCGATGAGGCGCGTGAACACGCCACCCAGCGTCTCGATGCCGAGCGACAGCGGCGTCACGTCGAGCAGCAGCACGTCCTTCACGTCGCCCTGCAGCACGCCGGCCTGGATGGCGGCGCCGATGGCGACCACCTCGTCAGGGTTGACGCCCTTGTGCGGCTCCTTGCCGAAGAACTGCTTCACGACCTCCTGCACCTTGGGCATGCGCGTCATGCCGCCGACGAGGACGACCTCGTCGATGGCGCCCGCCGACAGGCCCGCGTCCTTGAGCGCCTTGCGGCACGGCTCGATGGTGCGCTGGATAAGGTCGTCGACCAGCGCCTCGAACTTGGCGCGCGTCAGCTTGAGCGCGAGGTGCTTCGGCCCGGAGGCGTCGGCCGTGATGTAGGGCAGGTTGATCTCGGTCTGCTGGGCGGACGAGAGCTCGATCTTCGCCTTCTCGGCGGCCTCCTTGAGGCGCTGCAGCGCGAGCTTGTCCTTGCGCAGGTCGATGCCCTGCTCCTTCTGGAACTCGTCGGCGAGATACTCGACGAGGCGCATGTCGAAGTCCTCACCGCCGAGGAACGTGTCACCGTTCGTCGACTTCACCTCGAAGACGCCGTCGCCGATCTCGAGGATCGAGATGTCGAAGGTGCCGCCGCCCAGGTCGTAGACGGCGATGGTGCCGTTCGATTTCTTGTCGAGGCCGTAGGCAAGCGCGGCGGCCGTGGGCTCGTTGATGATGCGCAGCACCTCGAGGCCGGCGATCCGGCCGGCGTCCTTCGTGGCCTGGCGCTGGGCGTCGTTGAAGTAGGCGGGGACGGTGATGACAGCCTGGTCGACCTTCTGGCCGAGATAGGCTTCTGCCGTCTCCTTCATCTTCTGCAGCGTGAAGGCGGAGATCTGCGACGGCGAATATTCCTTGCCGTCGGCGGCGACCCAGGCGTCGCCGTTGCTCGCCCTGACAATCTTGTACGGCACGAGGCCGATGTCCTTCTTCGTCATCGGGTCGTCGTAGGTGCGACCGATGAGGCGCTTGATGGCGAAGAAGGTGCGTTCGGGGTTCGTCACCGCCTGGCGCTTGGCCGGCTGGCCGACGAGACGCTCGCCATCATCCGTGAAGGCAACGATCGAAGGCGTCGTGCGGGCGCCTTCCGCGTTCTCGATCACCTTGGGCGTCGTGCCTTCCATCACCGCGACGCAGGAATTGGTGGTGCCGAGGTCGATACCGATAACTTTACCCATGGATGTGATCCCTCACTTTCAAGCAGACCGCCGTGCCGGATCCCGAAGCGATCCGGCCCATGGCTTGACTCTGACCAAACTCGGGCGCATCGCGGTTGGCTGTCGCGTTGAGCTCCTGACCGACAATCCGCACGTCGGGCGCGTATATAAGGACAGGCCCAGCGGCAAGCAAGGCAACTGTCTCACGCGCCGGCGGCGTTGTCTCCAGCCATGAGATGGATGTGGCGGCAGCGCTTCGCAAGGCTCGCGGTCGTAATGGGCGCACTGCGCTGCCGGAATGGATGGTGGCGTCAGCGGCTGGTCCGGCCGGCCTCCCAGCCGAGGATGGCCTGCTTGCGCGTGAGTCCCCAGTGATAGCCCGTGAGGGCACCAGAGCTGCCGAGCACGCGGTGGCAAGGCACGACGAAGGAAATCGGGTTCCTGCCGACGGCGGCGCCGACGGCCCGGGCCGCGCCCCGCTTGCCTATGTGCTCCGCAACCTGCGCATAGGTGGTGGCGCATCCCATCGGCACCTTGAGCAGGGTGCTCCACACGCGGATCTCGAAATCCGTACCGATGAGCACAACCTTCAGCGGCTGGTCCGGCCGCCACATTGCCGGGTCGAAGATGCGGCGGGCGAGCGGCGCCGTCACGGCCGTGTCCTCCACATAGTGCGCCCGCGGCCAGCGCCGGCGCATGTCGGCGAGGGCCGCCGCGCGGTCGCCGCCGTCGACGAAGCCGAGGCCGGCGAGGCCGCGGTCCGTGGCGACGAGGATGGCCTCGCCGAAGGGCGAGGGATGGAAGCCGTAGGACATGACGAGCCCGGCGCCGCCGGCCTTGTAGGCGCCAGGTGTCATCGCCTCATGCGTGACGAAGAGGTCGTGCAGGCGGCCGGGGCCGGACAGGCCGACCTCGTAGGCCGTCTCGAGCACGCTGGCGGAGGCCCTGAGCAGGGCGCGCGCCCGGTCCAGGGTGATCGCCTGCAGGAAGGCCTTGGGCGAAAGGCCGCACCAGCGCCGGAAGAGATGGTGTACCTGCGTCGTCGTCAGCCCGACGTGGGTGGCGATGTCGTCAAGCGACGGCTGGCTGCGCCAGCGCTCGGAGATGAAGGCAATGATGCGGCGCACGCGCTCGTAGTCGCCCGCACTCGCCGCGGCGCCGTCGGCCGCGGGCAGCTCGTCGAAGGCGGGCAGGGTCTCGGTCGTGGTGTCGAGCATGGTGCGGGGATCCTCCGACGCGAGCATAGGCGCTGATCCGGTCCCTGCCACCCGAAAGCTGCGCGGCGTCGCCCGCAGCCCGGCGCCTCGCGTCAGCCCTTCTTGGCGACGAGGAGGGCGGCTCCGAAAGCGTCGGCAAAGTCGGCGCGCTCGGCGGCGGAGAGCGCCCCGGCCACCGGCACCCGCTCGCCGCGGGAGACGAGCGCGAGCGCGACGAGGCCAAAGTCCTCGTCGGTGACGCGCTCGAGCCGCGTCCAGGCCGGGTTGAAGCGCCACTCGCGCCGGTCGCCGCGGTGGCTGACCTTGCGCAGGAGCAGCTCGATCCGCGTGAGGAACACTTCCTCGAAGCTGCGGGCGCGGCTGAAGTTGATGCGGAAGGCGAGATAGAGGGCGAGAAGGTCAAGCCCGAAGAAGCCCGCCACCGGCCAGGCCCCGGCGAGCATGAAGGGCAGGCTGGAGACGAGGGTTGCGACGCACATGAGCGTCATCACCAGCCGGAAGGCATTCTGCCCCAGCGAGCGGTGCGGTGTGATGAGCGCGCAGAACAGCGGTTCGGTCGCAGGATCGGGCGGGGCCGGTTCTGGCGGGAGAGAGTGCTTGTCGCTCGTCATGGCCGTCCATTATAGGTCCGGCATGCGCGCGAAGCACCCTTCTTCTCCCGCCGTCGACGTGGCGGCCTCCGAACCGCAAGAGCCGAAGGCGCCGAAGCCGGCCCCGATGCGGACCCGCAGGGCGAGGAAGGGGCCGGTCGTGCCGGACGCGGCGACGGTGGCCGAGATCTTCCGGCGCTTCCACGCGGCCAATCCGGAGCCGAAGGGCGAGCTCGAATACGTCAATCCCTACACGCTGCTTGTCGCGGTCGTGCTCTCGGCCCAGGCGACGGATGCCGGCGTCAACAAGGCCACGCGTCCGCTCTTCGCCGTCGTGGACACGCCGCAGAAGATGCTCGCCTTCGGCGAGGAGCGGTTGCGCGACGCCATCAAGACCATCGGCCTCTACCGCAACAAGGCGAAGAACGTCATCGCCCTGTCGCAGCAGCTCATCGAGCGGTTCGGCGGCGAGGTGCCACGCACGCGCGAGGAGCTCGAGTCCCTGCCAGGCGTCGGCCGCAAGACGGCGAACGTGGTCCTCAACATCGCCTTCGGCGCGCCGACCATCGCCGTCGACACCCATCTCTTCCGGGTCGCCAACCGCATTCCGCTGGCCCCCGGCAAGACGCCGCTGGCGGTGGAGCTTGGCCTTGAGAAGATCGTGCCCGAGCCCTACAGGCGCCACGCGCACCATTGGCTCATCCTGCACGGGCGCTACGTCTGCAAGGCGCGCAAGCCCGATTGCGGCCGCTGCATCATCAACGACCTGTGCCGCTACGAGGCCAAGACGATATGAGGCGCGCTGGCGCGACGGCTCAGCCGTAGACGAGGAGTCCGGCGAGGCCGGCCGCGCCGACGACGATGCGCCACCAGCCGAAGACGGCGAAGCCGTGCCGCGAGACGAAGTCGAGCAGGGAGCGCACCACGAAGAGCCCGGCAAGGAAGGCCGAGACGAAGCCGATGACGATCAGCGCACCATCGTGGAAGGTGAGGTTCTTGTAGTTCTTCAGGAGGTCGTAGGCAAAGGCCCCGGCCATGGTCGGCATGGCGAGGAAGAAGGAGAACTCCGCTGCCGAGCGCTTGTCGGCGCCCATCAGCATGGCGCTCACGATGGTGGCGCCCGAGCGCGACACGCCGGGAATCATGGCGAGGCACTGGCAGATGCCGATCTTGAGATACATCGACAGCGGGTAGTGCATGGCGTCCCGGTACTCGACCCGCAGCTTCAGCCCGTCGACGGCGAGCAGCACCACACCGCCGACAAGCAGCGAGATGCAGACGATCTTCGGGTCGAACAGCACTTCCTTGATGAAGCCGTGCAGGAGCGCGCCCACGATCGCGGCCGGCAGGAAGGCAAGGAGGACGCCGAGGACAAAGCGACGCATGCCGGGGTCCGTTGGCAGGCCGCGGGCGATGGTGAGGAGCTTGCCGCAGTAGACCGAAAGGATGGCGAGGATGGCACCGAGCTGGATGAGGACCTCGAACGTCTTGCCGTTCGACTCGAAGCCGATGAAATGGCCGAGGAGCAGCAGGTGGCCGGTGGACGACACGGGGAGGAACTCCGTCAGGCCTTCGACGAGGCCGAGCACGAGTGCTTCGAGGGCGTCCGTGAAAGTCATGGGGCGATCCTGCGGCCTGTGTGCGAGCTGTGAAGAGTTCCGGGAAGGCGCGGGGACGGCTGTCCTCGCGAAGCGAATCGAGTTGTGTCGGCCCGGCAGCGGTTCTATACGGGGAAAGGCCATCGTGCCAGCCGGTCTGCGGCGCGCGGATATGCCGGCAGGTGACCGCTCCCGCCTTATTGCCGCCCGCCTGTCAGCATAGTCCGCGCGTATCATGGCGACGCTTCATCACTATCCCTTCTGCCCGCACTCCCGTTTTGTCCGGCTCATCTTCGGCGAGCTCGGCGTCGAGCTGTCCATGGTCGAGGAAAAGCCGTGGGAGCGGCGCACCGAGTTCCTGATGCTCAACCCGGCCGGCCTCGTGCCCGTGCTGGTGGACGAGCACGGGCTCGTGGTACCCGGCGCCACCGTCATCGCCGAATATCTCGACGAGGCGCGCGCCGGCGGGCTCGACGCCATGCGCCGCCTCATGCCGCAGACGGTGGCCGATCGCGTCGAGGTGCGGCGGCTGATGGAGTGGTTCCACCAGAAGTTCTTTGAGGAGGTGTCGGGCTATCTCGTCACCGAGAAGATCTACAAGCGCTTCATGGGGGCCGATGCCGGTGGCGGCCCGCCGGACATGAGCGCCATCCGTGCGGCGCGCAACAATGTCCGCTATCATCTGAAATACATCGGTTTCCTGGCCGCCAAGCGGAATTGGCTGGCGGGCGCGCAGCTCACCTACGCCGACCTTGCGGCGGCAGCGCACCTGTCCTGTGCCGACTACCTGGGCGACGTGCCTTGGGACGAGGACGAAACGGCGAAGGCGTGGTACGCACGGATAAAATCGCGGCCGTCCTTCCGGACGCTGCTGAACGACAGGGTGCCGGGCATGGCGCCGGCCGCCCATTACGCGGATCTCGATTTCTGACGGGCGAGGCTCTGAGGCGTGCGGTTGCCGCCCGGGCGGCGGCCGAGGGCTTCGACGTCCTCAGGGTCACGCATCCGGGCGCCGCACCGCAACTGCCGGAAAGGCTCCGCGCCTGGCTGGCGGAGGGCCACCATGGCGACATGGCTTGGATGGCCGACAGGGCCGACGAGCGGGCTGATCCCGTGCGGTTGTGGCCGCAGGTGCGCTCCATTCTCCTCCTCGGCATGAACTACGGCCCGGCGCAGGATCCGCTGGCCAGCCTGGCGCGGCCCGAGCGCGCGACCATTTCGGTCTATGCCCGCAACCGCGACTACCACGACATCATCAAGGGCAAGCTTAAGCAGGTGGCGTCGCTGCTCGCCTCCGCCGGCGGCGCGGACGTCAAGGTCTTCGTCGACACGGCGCCGGTGATGGAGAAGCCGCTTGCCGCGGCGGCCGGCCTCGGCTGGCAGGGCAAGCATACGGTGCTTGTCTCCCGCGCCTTCGGGAGCTGGCTCTTCCTCGGCGCCATTTTCACAACGGCGGACCTGCCGGCGGACGCGCCGGAGCGGGACCGTTGCGGCTCATGCCGGCGTTGCCTCGACATCTGCCCGACGGCAGCCTTCCCGGAGCCCTACGTGCTCGATGCGCGGCGCTGCATCTCGTATCTCACCATCGAGCACAAGGGGCCTATCCCGCGCGACCTGCGGCCGCTGATGGGCAACCGGGTCTTCGGCTGCGACGACTGCCTCGCCGTCTGCCCCTGGAACAAGTTTGCGCAGCAGGCGCGGGAGGTGCGCCTCGCCGCCCGGCCGGACCTGACGGCGCCGTCGCTCGCCGCGCTGGCGCGGCTCGACGATGCTGCCTTCCGCCAGTTTTTCGCCGGCTCGCCCGTCAAGCGCACGGGGCGAGAGCGCTTCATTCGCAACGTGCTCGTGGCCATCGGCAATTCGGGCTTGCCCTCGCTGGCGCAAGCGGCCCTTCCCCTTCTCGACGACCCCTCCGCCCTGGTGCGGGGCGCGGCGGTGTGGGCCCTGTCGCGGCTGCTGCCGAGAGGGGAGTTCACGGCCCTCGCCGCGCGCCGCATTGACGGGGAGGAGGACGCGGCCGTGCGTGAAGAGTGGCAACAGGCGCTTCAGGAGAGTGTGGGGGGAGGACTGGCTTGAACTTGTTCGTCTTCGGGCTGGGCTATAGCGCCAGCCATTTCGTCGCCCGCCATCGCGACCGCTTCGAGCGCGTGTGGGCAACGGTGCGCACGCCGGAGAATGCGGCTGCCGTCAATGCTGCGCCGGGCGGCGTCGAGGCCTTCGTCTTCACGGGAGAGAAGCTGCAGGAGGCGGCCGCCGAGGCCCTCGCGCAGGCCGATGCGCTCATCGTCAGCATTCCGCCGGGGCCGCAAGGGGACGTGGTCCTCGCGGCGGCGCGCGAGGCCGTCGCCGGGGCGCCGCGACTCGGGTGGATCGCATATCTGTCCACGGTCGGCGTCTACGGCGACCATGGCGGCGCCTGGGTGGACGAGAACGCGCCGCTCAACCCCTCCCAGGGGCGCACGCGCCAGCGCGTCGTCGCGGAGGAGGCGTGGCTGGCGCTCGGCCGCGAGACCGGCAAGGCGGTCCAGATCTTCCGGCTCGCGGGCATTTACGGGCCGGGCGGGCGCAGCCCGCTCGGCAAGCTCCTGCGCGGCGAAGCACAGCGCATCGTCAAGCCCGGCCAGGTGTTCAACCGCATCCACGTGGAAGACATCGCCGCGGCGCTGGCGGCGTCGCTCGCGCGCCCGTCGCCCGGGGCGATCTACAACGTCAGCGACGACGAGCCGGCGCCGCCGCAGGACGTCGTGGCCTATGCCGCCGAGCTGGCCGGTGTTGCGCTGCCGCCGGAGGTTCCCTTCGAGGAGGCCGACCTGCCGCCCATGGCACGCAGCTTCTATGCGGACAACCGTCGGGTCTCGAACCGCCGCCTGCGCGAGGAGCTGGGCGTGACGCTCGCCTATCCCACCTACCGCGAGGGGATCGCGGCACTGGCACGGACAGAGCTCGCCGGGCGGAACTGAGCCCGCCCGTTAGGCCGCGTGGCGGTTTGCTGCCGGGCCGAAATGGTCGATGTAGCGGGGGTTGATGGCCTCGACAGGCAGGACCACCAGCACGTCCGTCGTGCCGAACTGATGGTCGATCACGGCCCCGTCGCCGATCGAGGCGCCGAGGCGCAGATAGCCCTTGACCAGCGGCGGCAGCGCATGCAGCGCGGCCTTGGGGTCGACCGCCTCCTTCGGCAGCCGGTCCATGGCGACGCCGCGGCCGGCGAGCGCATTGGCCCGCCATCTCTCCGGTGCGCGGGCGTAATGGTGCAGGAAGCTCAGCTGCAGCGCCATCTTGTCCGGGTTGGTGCCCTCAAGGCTGGCGCAGCCCAGCATCACGTCGATGCGGTGGTGCAGCACATAGGCCCAGATACCGTGCCACAGCAGCTCGACGGTACGCTTGTTGCGGTAGGGCTTCAGCACGCAGGAGCGGCCGAGCTCCAGGAAACGCTTGTCCGGATTAGCGTCGATCAGCGGCTGGATGTCGAACTCGCCGGCCGTGTAGAAGCCCCAGTGCCGGTCGGCCACCTCCTGCCGCAGCAGGCGGTAGGTGCCGACCACCTGCGGCTTGGGATTGCGGAAGGCTTTCTTGGGCACGTCGTAGTCGAGCACGAGCAGGTGGTCGCAGATGGCGTCGTACTCGTCGACATCGCGCCGCGACAGCATGGAGGTCGCGTTCGGCAGTGCCGACATCTCCTCGTAGAACACCTGGTAGCGCAGCCTCTGCGCCTGCTTGATCTCCTTGCGCGTGCGCGCGAGGCGCACCTCGAGCGAGCCGAGCCGCCCGAGGACCGTGGGCAGGCCGCCGGCATCGGCCGGCGCCGGCGCGCGGAACGGCAGGAGTGCGCTTGCCGTGGCTGCGCCCCAGTTGCTCGGGCGCAGCATGTTTGTCAGGCCGCGGGGTACGAGCCGGATGACATCGGGTTGCGCGGCCCCTCGCGAGGTCTTCACCTGTGTCGGATCGTAAACCATGAGCCCCAGACCGTCTGCCCCGTAAGCGGCGGCGTCAGCCCAGCGCGCCGGTTTGCCGACGCAGCCATTTCCACCGCATATGTTAACGGAACCATAAGCCTCGGAACGTTTTGTGACAACGAGGAGATGGGGCGGGCATCTCACGCCTGTGCCGCGCCGGGCGTTCCCGAACCTTCGACAAGTTCCTGAATTTTCTGGCGTTCAAACGGTTTGGCGAGGAAGCCGTCGGCCCCGGCGGCCATGGCTGCCGCGCGGTCCTCGGCGAAGGCGTTGGCGGTCAGCATCACGATTCGCACGTGCGTCGGACGGGGGTGGGCAGCCTCCATGGCGCGGATGCGGCGCACGGCCTCGAGCCCGTCCATCTCGGGCATGCGTGCGTCCATGAGAATGAGATCGAACGGCTCTTCGTGGCCGGCGAGCACCCGCCGCATCTCGGCGACGGCCTTGGTGCCGTCCCGCACCCAGACGGTCTCCGCCCCCGCGCCCTCGAGCAGCTTGAGCGCGAGCAGGGCGTTGATCTCGTTGTCCTCGGCGAGAAGGACGCGCCGCTTGCGCTGGGACCGTTCGGTAGCCCTGGGCTGGGCCTGCGCCTCTGTCGCGGGGGGCTGCTGGGGCGGCGGCGTGACGGGCTCGAGCGCGATCTGCTGCATCAGGGACAGGGCGCGGACCGGCTTCACCAGATAGCCGTCGAATCCGGCTGCGGCAGGGGGGCCGAACTCGCGGCGCTCGAAGGGCGAGAGCAGGATGAGGCTGCGCCGCACGCCCGAGCGCCGGGCGAGGGCGGCGAGGCGCCGGGCTGCCTCCTCGCCGAGTGCGCAGTCGGTGAGGACCACGTCGTATTTCTCCGTCGTCATCGCGGCGCTGGCGGCCGCCTCGCTCGTGCGGATCTCGGCCTGGGCGCCGGCGGCCACGAGCCGGCGCGCGATGAACGGCGCCTCGAAGGGAGAATCGGCGATGATGAGCACGCGCTTGCCCGAGAGGTCCACCTTCGTCGGCGGCGGCAGGGCCGGGGGGCTGTCTCCGCCGACAGCGGCGAGGGCGATGGCGAAGCGGAAGGTGGCGCCGCGGCCCTCCTCGCTCTCCACGGTGATGGTCCCGCCCATGCGTTCCACGATGTGCCGGCAGATGGCGAGGCCGAGGCCAGTGCCACCGTGACGCCGGCTCGCGGTGTCGTCGACCTGCTCGAACTCGCGGAAGACGGCGTCCTGCCGATCCTTGGGGATGCCGGGGCCGGTGTCGGCGACGCTGAAGGCCACGAGCCCGTCAGGCTGCACCTCGATGCAGACGCCGACACCGCCGCGGTCCGTGAACTTCACCGCATTGCCGGCGAGGTTCATCAGCACCTGGCGCAGGCGGTCGCGGTCGCCCAGGACGAGGGGCGGCAGGTCGGGCGAGACGGAGCTCGCGATCTCGATGCCCTTGCCCTGGGCGCGGGGGGCCAGCAGCTCGACGACGTTCTCGACGAGGCTGCGCAGGTCGAACGGCTCCTGCACGAGGGCGATCTTGCCGGCCTCGATCTTGGAGAAGTCCAGGATGTCGTCGATGAGCGACAGCAGCACCTCGCCCGAGGTCTTCACGGCACGCACATAGGTGGCCTGTTCGGGGTCGAGGCGGGTGTCGGCCAGCAGGTCGGCCATGCCGAGGATGCCGTTGAGCGGCGTGCGCACCTCATGGCTGACGGTGGCGAGGAAGCGGGACTTGGCCTCGCTCGCCGCCTCGGCGCGGTGGCGTGCATCGAGCAGGTCGTGCTCGGCGGCGACGCGGCTCGTCACGTCCCGGCCCACGCGCTGGCGTTCGGCGCCGCTGTCGCCGAGGGCGAGGGTCTCGATCCACGAGATCCAGACGATGCCGCCGCCGTATTCGATGGCCTCGTCGAAGATGCGGGCGCCGGTCGTGGACAGGCGCACGTCGCTGACTTCACGCACGACCGGCTGCCAGGTGGTGCCGATGAGCTCCTCGCGCGGCCGGCCGGCGAGGCGTGCGAAGGCGTCGTTGCAGTAGACGATCCGCCCGTCCTGGGCGCGGCGCACGATGAGGTCGCCCTGCGCCTCGACGATGCTGCGGTAGTGCTCGCGACTTTCGGACAGTTCCCAGATCGAATCGTGCAGCGCCTCGATCTCGGCCTCCAGACGGTCGATCTGGTCGAGAAGCGTCCGCCGGCGCCGGAGGATGAGCCACACCACGGTCGCGACCACGATCAGCGCGGCGGCGCCGGCCACGAGATCATGAGATGTGGTCAGAAGGTCCATGGGGCGTTCAGCTCAGCTTTCGTTGCTGCGCAACCTCCCATGGAGGCGTTGAGATTGCGTTGGCAGGCGTGCTGAATCGCCCGTTAAAGCCTCAGGCCGGTACGGCGAGCCGCTCGAGCGCCGTGCGGTAGGACAGGGCCTCGGCGAGATGCAGGCGCCCCACCCGTTTCTCGCCGTCGAGGTCGGCCAGGGTCCGCGCCACCTTGAGCACCCGGTGGTAGCCGCGGGCGGTGAGGCGCATGGCGTCCGCCGCACCGCGGATGAGGGCGAGGCCGGCCTCGTCGGGCCGGGCCACTTCCTCGAGCACCGGCACGGGGCAGCGGGCATTGGTGGTCACCCCGGAAAGGCCGAGCGAGGCGTAGCGGGCGGCCTGCACGGCGCGGGCGCGGGCGACGCGCTCGGCCACCTCCGCCGAGCCCTCGGCCGGTGGCGGCAGGATGAGATCGGCGGCCGTGACGGCCGGCACCTCGATGATGAGGTCGATGCGGTCGATGAGCGGGCCGGACAGACGGGCCTGGTACTGCGCCATGCAGCGCTCATTGGGCGCGCGCCGGCAGGCGTAGCCCGGCTCGGTGGCGCGGCCGCAGCGGCATGGGTTCATGGCGGCGACGAGCTGGAAACGGGCCGGGTAGCTGACACGGTGGTTGGCGCGCGAGATCAGCACCTCGCCGGTCTCCAGCGGCTGGCGCAGGCTGTCGAGCACCTGAGGCTGGAACTCGGGCAGCTCGTCGAGAAAGAGCACGCCGTGGTGCGCGAGCGAGACCTCACCTGGCTGCGCCCTGAGGCCACCGCCGACGAGCGCAGCCATGGAGGCGGAATGGTGCGGCGCGCGGAAGGGCCGGCGATCGGTAAGCGCCCCGTCGGCAAGGAGGCCGGCGACGGAGTGGATCATGGAGACTTCGAGCAGCTCGGCCGGGGCGAGCGGCGGCAGGATCGACGGCAGGCGCTGCGCCAGCATCGACTTGCCGGCGCCGGGCGGGCCGTTCATCAGGAGGTTGTGGCCGCCGGCGGCGGCGATCTCAAGCGCCCTCTTGGCGCTCTCCTGGCCCTTGATGTCCTTCAGGTCGGGCAGGTCGGAGCCCGGGGGCGCCACCGCCGGCTGGGGCCGGGCCATGACCTGTGTGCCCTTGAAGTGGTTGGCGAGCTGCACGAGGGAGCGCGGCGCGAGAATGTCGAGGTCGCCGCTCGCCCACGCCGCCTCGGGCCCGCAGGCAGCGGGGCAGATGAGCCCGTGGCCGCGCGCACTGGCGGCAATGGCGGCCGGCAGCACGCCGGCAACGGGCGCGATCGAGGCATCGAGCGCGAGCTCGCCGATCACCGTGTAGCCGGCGAGGGCATCGGCCGGCACGGCGCCGATGGCCGCCATGACGGCAAGCGCGATGGGCAGGTCGTAGTGCGAGCCTTCCTTGGGCAGGTCGGCCGGCGCGAGATTGACGGTGATGCGCTTGGCCGGCAGGGTGAGCCCGGCGGCCATCAGGGCCGCGCGCACGCGCTCGCGGCTCTCGGCCACTGCCTTGTCGGGCAGGCCGACGATGGTGAAAGCCACGTTGCCCGGTGCGATCTGCACCTGCACGTCCACCGCCCGCGCCTCGATCCCTTCAAACGCGACCGTCGCGACCCTCGTCACCATGTCCTTCCCCCCGGGCCCAGCCAGCTTAGCGGCGATCGACCTTCTGCTCAAGAACAGGAAGAGAACAAAAGCAGGCGCGATTGTGGCGGTCCACCGCTTCGGCCGGGGCAGGGCAGGGTTGCGCCGGCAGCGCGGGCCTTGGTTGCTGTAACGCGCTATGCGTTGCCTGAGCGGCAGCGCGTGCGCCGCCGGGGAGGAAGGTTCGCAGACATGGCGTTGGATGCCGCGCTGCTGGCGCTGCCGGTCAAGATGCTGCTCGTGGCGGCCGTCGTCGTCGCTGGCTCGCTCGCGGCGCAGAAGGCGGGGCCCTTCGTCGGGGGGCTGATCGCGACGCTGCCGATCTCGGCCGGCCCGGCCTATGTCGTGCTGGCCCTGGACCACGGCGCTGCCTTCATTGCCGAGAGCGCCGTGGGCAGCGTCAGCATCAATGCGGTGACGGTGCTTTTCGTCATGACCTATGCGGTGCTCGCCCGGCGTGGGGTGGGCGCCCCCGGCTGCCTTGCCGGCGCGATCGGCGCGTGGCTGCTCGCCGCCGTCGCCATCCGCGCCCTCACGCCGCCGCTGTGGGCGGGCCTCGTGCTCAACGCCGTTGCACTTGCCATCGGCGTGCCGCTGGCGCTGCGCTTCTCGCGAGTGGCGATGCCTCCTGCCAATGCGTCCCGCCCGGTGGATCTCGTACTGCGCGCGCTTGCCGTGGCGACGCTCGTCGGCGTCCTCAGCGTCGTGAGCTGGCACATCGGCCCGCTCGCCTCGGGCATCCTCGCGCTCTTCCCCGTCGTGATCCCGAGCGTCGTCGTCGTGACGCACCGTGCGGTCGGGGGGCTGGCCGCTGCCGCGGTGGCGGCGAGCAGCATCTACGGCCTCGCCGGTTTTGCTGCAGGGATGGCCGCGGTGCATCTCGCCGCCGTGCCCCTCGGTGCGGCCGCGGCACTCCTGATCGGCCTCGCCATCTCCGTTGCCTGGAACGGCCTGCTCTTCATGCTGCGGCTGCGGCGGATGCGCCGGGTGGCGGCTGCCACCTGATCACCGCTGGTTCTGCTCGGCCCGCAGCGCCTTGAGGCGATAGAGGGTCTCCAGTGCCTCGCGGGGTGTCATCTCGTCCGGGTCGAGGCCGTCGAGGGCCTCCCTGAGCACGTCTTTCTGCGGCGTTGCGGCGGCGGGGCGCTGCGACACGGCGGCGAACAGTGGCAGGTCGTCGACGAGCGCGGCGACCGGCTTCTCCCGCTCGGTCTTTTCCAGTTCGTCGAGGATGGCGCGGGCGCGCGCGATGACCGGCGGCGGCAGGCCGGCGAGCTTGGCGACCTGGATGCCGTAGGAGCGGTCGGCCGCGCCGGGAATGACCTCGTGGAGGAACACGACGTCGCCCTTCCACTCGCTCACGCGCACCGTCGCGTTCTCGACACGCGCCAGGCGCTCGGAGAGCGCGGTGAGCTCGTGATAGTGGGTCGCGAAGAGCGAGCGGCAGCGGTTGACCTCGTGCAGGTGCTCGATGGCCGCCCAGGCGATGGACAGGCCGTCGAAGGTGGCCGTGCCGCGGCCGATCTCGTCGAGAATGACGAGGGAGCGCTCGCCCGCCTGGTTGAGGATGGCCGCCGTCTCGATCATCTCGACCATGAAGGTCGAGCGTCCGCGGGCGAGGTCGTCGGCGGCGCCGACGCGCGAGAACAGCTTGTCCACGATGCCGATGTGGGCCCTTGCCGCCGGCACGAAGGCGCCCATCTGGGCAAGCACGACGATGAGCGCATTCTGGCGCAGGAAGGTGGACTTGCCGGCCATGTTGGGGCCGGTGACAAGGGTGATGCGGCCAGCTTGCTCGCCCTCTGGCGGAGAGAGCGCGCAGTCGTTGGCGACGAAGGTCTGGCCGGCGCGCTTGAGCGCGGCCTCGACCACCGGGTGACGCCCGGCGGAAATGGAGAAGGCGAGACTGTCGTCGACGATGGGGCGGGTCCAGCCGAGGTCGTCGGCCAGCAGCGCAAGCGCCGCCGTGACGTCGACGACGGCGAGTGCCTCGGCGGCGCGCTTGATGGCTTCTCCCGCCGCGACGACGGCATTGCTGAGGCGGTCGAAGATGGCGAGCTCGATGCCGAGTGCCCTGTCGGCCGCCGAGGCGATACGTGCCTCGAGTTCGCCGAGCTCCACCGTGGAGAAGCGCATGGCCCCCGCCATCGTCTGGCGGTGGACGAAGGTGGCGTTGTGGGGCGGCTTGAGGAGATCCTCGCCGACGGCGGCGGGCACCTCGACGAAATAGCCGATGAGGTTGTTGTGCTTGACCTTGAGCGTCCGGCAGCCGGTCTCGTCGACATATCGGGCCTGCAGGGCGGCGATGAAGCGGCGCGAATCGACTTGCAGCACGCGCGCCTCGTCGAGTGCCGCGTCGTAGCCCTCGCGCACAAAGCCGCCGTCGCGCCTGAGCAGCGGCAGTTCGTCGGCGAGCGCAGCGGACAGGTCCTCGGCGAGGCCGGGCGCGATGCCCCGCATTGACCCGGCGGCGGCCGCGAGCTCCGCCGGCGGGGCAGCGTCCGCGAGCAGGTTCGCGATGGCCTCCGCCGCCCGGAGCCCGTCGCGCACCGCCGCAAGATCGCGCGGGCCGCCGCGGCCGAGTGTCAGGCGCGACAGGGCACGGGCGATGTCAGGCACCGCGGCGAGGGCCTGGCGCAGGCGTTCGCGCAGCGGCCGTTCCGCGACGAGGAAGGCCACGGCATCGTGGCGGGCGCGAATGGTGGCCACGTTGGTGAGCGGGCTCGCCAGCCGCTCGGCGAGGAGGCGTCCGCCGCCGGGCGTCACCGTGCGGTCGATGGTCGCAATAAGGCTGCCGCTGCGCTCGCCCGACAGGGTGCGCATCAGCTCGAGATTGGCGCGCGTCGCCGCGTCGATGGAGAGCGTGCCGGACAGGTCCTCGCGCAACGGCGGCGACAGGGGCGGCCGGGCAGAGAGCTGTGTGCGCTCCACATAGGCGAGTGCAGCTGCGGCCGCCGCGATCTCGGCGCGCGAGAAGGCGCCGAAGGCGTCGAGGCTCGCCACGCCGAAGAAGTCCTTCAGCCGCCGTTCGGCGGAGGCCGAGTCGAGCCCGTCGCGCGCCATGGGCGTGACGGCGGCGCGCTGCTCGCGCCACAGGTCGCGCAGCGAAGGCTCGTCGTAGATGGTGTCAGGCACCACGATCTCGCGCGGGTCGAGCCGCGCGATCTCGGCCGAGAGTCCGGAGGCCGGCGTTTCCGTCACCGTGAAGCGGCCGGTGGAGATGTCGATGGCGGCCAGGCCGTAGGCGTAGCTGTCCTCGCCGGTGCGGCGACGGGCGATGGCGACGAGAAGGTTGGCCCGCGCCGGGTCGAGCAGGCTGTCCTCGGTGATGGTGCCGGGCGTGACGAGGCGCACGACACCGCGCTGGACCACGGACTTGCCGCCGCGCTTCTTCGCCTCGGCGGGGTCCTCCATCTGCTCGCAGACGGCGACGCGGTGGCCGGCCGCGATGAGGCGCTGGAGATAGTCCTCGGCGCGCTCCACAGGCACGCCGCACATGGGGATATCCTCGCCGAGGTGCTTGCCGCGCTTCGTCAGGACGATGCCGAGGGTGCGCGAGGCAATCTCGGCGTCCTCGAAGAACAGCTCGTAGAAGTCGCCCATGCGGTAGAAGAGGAGACAGTCCGCGTGCGCGGCCTTGATCTCCATGTACTGCGCCATCATCGGGGTCATGCGCTGGAGCTCGGCCCGCACGGCCTCGGCGCCCGCATCCGCAGGCACGGCAACGCTGCCCGTCCGCTCCTGATCGTCCCTTGCGGCGCTAACTTCACGGCTCATGGGCCGGGACGCTAGCAGAGCCAACCCGGCGTTTCATCCTCCGTTGCATGGTTGATCTGCGGAAATCGTGGAGAACTTCGCTTGAGCGGAATCGTGCTGCTGCCGTAAGGTCGCGGCCGACCCGGAAACGCCCGAGATCAAGAAGACAATGGACACTGCCAAGCGCCGCTCCCGCCCTACCTTCACTGACCAGGAAGCCCTGCAATTTCATGCCCAGGGGCGGCCCGGCAAGCTGGAGGTGGTGCCCACCAAGCCCATGGCGACCCAGCGCGACCTCTCGCTCGCCTATTCACCCGGCGTCGCCGTGCCTGTGAAGGCGATTCACGAGGACCCGAGCGTCGCCTACGACTACACGACCAAGGGCAACCTCGTCGCCGTCATCTCCAACGGCACGGCCATCCTCGGCCTCGGCAACCTTGGCGCGCTCGCCTCGAAGCCGGTGATGGAGGGCAAGTCCGTCCTCTTCAAGCGCTTCGCCGATGTCGATTCGATCGACCTCGAGGTCGACACCGAGGACCCGGAAGCCTTCATCAACGCGGTGCGCTATCTCGGGCCGTCCTTCGGCGGCATCAACCTCGAGGACATCAAGGCGCCGGACTGCTTCATCATCGAGGAGCGCCTGCGCGAGCTGATGGACATTCCCGTCTTCCACGACGACCAGCACGGCACGGCCATCATCGCCGCCGCGGGGCTCATCAACGCGCTGCACCTGACCGGCCGCGACGTTAAGACGACCCGGCTCGTGATCAACGGCGCCGGCTCGGCCGGCATCGCCTGCGCCGAGCTTATCAAGGCGATGGGCTTCGCGCCCAACAACGTCATCCTCTGCGACACCAAGGGCGTCGTCTACAAGGGGCGCGAGGAGGGGATGAACCAGTGGAAGTCGGCCCATGCCGTCGAGACGAAGGCCCGCACCTTGGCCGAGGCGCTTGACGGGGCCGACGTCGTCTTTGGCCTGTCCGCCAAGGGTGCGCTCACGCCGGAGATGATCGCCTCCATGGCGCCGAACCCCATCATCTTCGCCATGGCCAACCCGGACCCGGAGATCCTGCCGGAGGAGGTTGCAGCCATCCGTGACGACGCCATCATGGCGACGGGCCGTTCGGACTATCCGAACCAGGTCAACAACGTCCTCGGGTTCCCCTACATCTTCCGCGGCGCGCTCGATGTGCAGGCGACGACGATCAACATGGAGATGAAGATCGCCGCCGCGCGGGCGCTCGCCGAGCTCGCGCGCGAGGATGTGCCGGACGAGGTGGCGGCCGCCTATCAGGGCGCGCGTCCGCGCTTCGGGCGCGACTACATCATTCCCGTGCCGTTCGACCCGCGCCTCATCCACGTGGTGCCGGTCGCTGTCGCCAAGGCGGCGATGGAGACGGGCGTGGCGCGCCGGCCCATCGTCGACATGCGCGGCTACAAGGCGCAGCTCTCGGCCCGGCGCGACCCGGTGGCGGGCACGCTCAACCGCGTCTTCGAGCGCGTCCGGCGCTTCCCGAAGCGCGTCGTCTTCGCCGAGGGCGAGGAGGAGCAGGTCATCCGCGCCGCCGTTTCCTTCGTCAACCAGGGGCTGGGCACGGCCATTCTGGTCGGGCGCGAGGAGCGCGTCTACGAGACGGCGCGGCTCGCCGGCATTGACCTCGAGGCCAAGGAAGGCATCGAGGTGCACAATGCCCGCCTGTCGCATCGCAACGCCGCCTACGCGCAGTTCCTCTACGAGCGGCTGCAGCGCAAGGGCTATCTGTTCCGCGACTGCCAGCGCCTCATCAACCAGGACCGCAACCACTTCGCCGCCGCGATGGTGGCGCTCGGCGACGCCGATGCGATGGTGACGGGCACGACGCGCAACTATTCAATCGCACTCGAGGACGTGCGCCGCGTCATCGACGAGAAGCCGGGCCACCGCGTCATCGGCGTGTCCATCGTCCTGGCGCGTGGTCGCACCGTCCTGGTCGCGGACACGGCCATCACCGAGATGCCGAGTGCACAGGATCTGGCGGAGATCGCGGTGGAAGCGGCGGGCGTCGCCCGCCGGCTCGGCTATGAGCCGCGTGTTGCCATGCTCGCCTTCTCCACCTTTGGCCACCCGACGGGCGAACGTTCGGAGCGCGTACAGGAGGCGGTGCGCATCCTCGACAGTCGGCGCTGCGACTTCGAGTACGACGGCGAGATGGCTGCGGATGTCGCGCTCAACCGGGACCTGATGAGCGTCTATCCGTTCTGCCGCCTGACCGGGCCGGCGAACGTGCTTGTCATGCCGGCCTTCCACTCGGCTTCGATCGCGACGAAGATGCTGCAGGAGCTCGGTGGCTCCACCGTCATCGGCCCGCTCATCGTCGGCCTCGACAAGCCGGTGCAGATCGTGTCGCTCGGCGCCAAGGACACGGACATCGTCAACATGGCGGCGCTCGCGGCCTTCAACGTGGGAGGGTGAGGCGGGGCCGCTAGAGGTCGAGCTCCCAGGTCTCGCTGACGAGATCCTTGCCGAAGTTCCTGCGGGGTTCGGCGGCGACGAGGCGGAACCCGGCCTTGGCATAGATGACGCGGGCCGTGGTCAGGACGTCGTTGGTCCACAGCGTGATGCGGGCATAGCCCGCGGCGCGGGCGAAGGCGATGCATTCGGCCACCAGCCGCCGGCCGAGGCCGAGCCCCCGTGCCGCAGGCTCGACGAACAGCAGGCGCAGCTTCGCCACCTCGTCGGACTGTCGCACGAGGCAGATGGAGCCCAGCCTGATGCCGTCGTGGTCGGCGATCCAGACGCGCTCGCGTGCGGGGTCAAAATTCTGCACAATGTCGCTGATCACCTGTGCCACGAGTCCCTCGAAGGTCGCATCCCAGCCATATTCTTCGGCGTAGAGCGCACCGTGGCGGGCGACGATCCAGCCGAAGTCGCCTGGACGGGGATCCCTCAGGACGATCCGGGCCGGATCGAGCCGGCCGGCGCCAAGCGCATTCTCCAGCGCGGCCATGGCCGTGACCAGCTGCTCCTGCGCGTCCTCCGTCAGGGGCGCGATGAGCGCCCCGGCCTCACGGCGGGCTGCCGCGTCGAGACCGGCGAAGGTCTCCCGGCCCTGTTCGGTGAGGGACAGGAGAGAGCGGCGCCCGTCGTCCGGCGAGGCGCGGCGAGCGACCAGCCCCCTCTCCTCGAAGCGGCGCAACAGGCGGCTGAGATAGCCGGCGTCGATCCCCGTCCGGCGGCGAAGCTCGGTCGCGGTCGTCTCCCCGCACTGGGCGAGCTCGTAGAGCACGCGTGCCTCGCTTAGCACGAAGCCGCTGTCGTGCAGGTGCTCGTGAAGGAAGCCGATCTCGCGCGTGTAGAAGCGGTTGAAGCGGCGCACGGCCGCGATGCGATCGTCGAGCGTGCTGCCCGTGGCCATGCCTGTCCCGGCATGGCGAAGTGTTGCCGTCACCATGGGTAGAACCCTCCCATCGCGGCAGCATCCTGTGATTGTTTGACTGAGTCAACTATCTGTTAGGCGGAGCGGACCTGGCGTACGAAGGCGTCGACGGCCTCGTTGAGGGCGAGGGCCTGCTCGTCGAGCTCCGTCGCCGCCTGCAGCACTTGCTCGGCGGCGACGCCGGCGCTCTGGGCGTCGAGCCGCACGTCGCCGATGTTGCTCGACACTGCCTGGGTGCTCGTTGCCGCCTGGCGGGCGCTGGCGGCGATCTCCTCGGCGGCGCGCGACTGGGCCTTGGCGACGTCGGCGACGATCGACGCGGCCTGGCCGATCTCGGCCACCGTTCCGTCCATGGAGGCCACGGCCCGCACCGCCGCGACGGAGGCGTTGCGGATGGTCTCGATATTGGCGGCGATCTCGGCGGTTGCGCGGCTCGTCTGCACGGCGAGGCTCTTGACCTCGCCCGCCACCACTGCAAAGCCGCGGCCGGCGGCGCCGGCGCGCGCGGCCTCGATCGTGGCGTTGAGCGCCAGGAGATTGGTCTGGTTGGCGATGTCCTCGATGAACTCGACGATGGTGCCGATCTTCTGCACTGCCTCGACGAGGCCGTCGACGTCGGCCCGGGTCATTGCGACATGCTCGGAGGTCTCGCGCGCCTTGTCCACCGTCACCATGGACTGGCGGGTGAGCTCGTCGATGGAGGCGTGGATCTGCTCGGCCGCGCCGGCCACCGTGCGCACATGGGCGGAGGTCGCCTCTGCGTCGGCAGCCACCTCGGTTGCCTTGCGGCTGGTGCCCTGCGCGGTGGTGGCCAGGTTGCCGGCCGCTGCCCGCATGTCGTCGGCCGCTCGCGAGAGCTGGCGCAGCGCCTGCCCGACCCCCTGCTCGAAGCGGTCGGCGAGCTGGTGCAGCGTGCGCTGCCGGGAGCGCTCGTTCTCGGCCCGCAGCTCGTCGGCGACGATGCGGTCGGTCACGTCGATGACGAAGCCGTCCCAGATGATCTCGCCGTTGCGGCCCGCGCGCGGCGAGGCCTGGGTGCGTATCCAGACAGTGCGGCCGTCCTCGGGGCGGATGATGCGGACCTGCACGTTGCACGGCGCGCCGTCGCGGGCGGAGACGTCGAGCGCCTCGCGATAGGTGGCAAAGTCCTCCGGGTGCACGAGGCGGTGGACGTTCTCGGCATTTCGCATGATCTCGGACGCCTCGACGCCGAAGATGTCGATGGCGCCCTTGGAGACGAAGGGGAAGGAGATGCGGCCGTCCGGATGCAGCACGCGCTGGAAGAGCACGCCCGGCGCATTGTCGACGATGCCGCGCCGCAGCAGCTCGGTCTCACGGAGCGCCTGCACGGCCGCGCGCCGCTCCCTGTCCCACAGGACGAGCATGCCCGTGATCTCGACACCGAGCCAGTTCACGATGATATGCGGGGCCGCGATCGTCCGCAGTGTTTCGACTGTCGCCTCCCAGCTTGGCAGCGCGACGAGCGCAAACAGGGGCAGGATGCCCGCCACGGCGCCGAGGACATGGAGGTCCCGACAGCTCAGCTCGCGGCGCGTGTGCCGCAGGTAGAGGTGGTAGGCCGATCCGGCCAGTGCGCACATGACGATGGCGATGAGCCCGGCCGTAACGCCGGTGCCGCCCGCATTAAAGCGCATCACCAGCACCATGCAGGCGGTGATCGTGGCGCTCAGGATGCCGCCGACGGGCGCGGCGAGCGTTACCAGCACGTTGCGCGCATCGAACAGCATGCCCGGATGGGGAACAGCCGGACGATGCATGCTCACCAGGGCAACGAGGCCGAAGACGACGCCCACTGTGATCTGCCAGGCGAGCGGCCGGCGTGCCAGCGGCTTCGCGAGAACCGCGAGCAGCACGGACGACAGCACGAGAAACGATGCGCTCTCGACGAACGGAAGGAAGTAGTTGAAGGAAGGCATTCCAATCGTCGTTCCGATGGCGGCTGAGAAGGAAGACTACGCCGCGGGTGTAAACAAAGCCCTGCCGAGCGCCGGTTTGCGTGTCTCTTCGTCATCTTCCGTGAAGATCGTCGCCGGCGGATGCACGACCTCTCGCTTGCCGGCGGCATTCTTCTTCGCCATCAAGGGCGGCATGACGCATCTGCCCTCTGCATCGCCCCTGCCTGTCGATGAGGCCCTGCCCGCCCTGCGGGCTGCGCTCGCGCAGCGCAACGCTGCCGTTCTCGTGGCGCCGCCCGGCGCGGGCAAGACGACGCGCGTGCCGCTCGTGCTGCGCGAGGAGGCCTGGTGCGGGGGGCGAATCATCCTGCTCGAGCCGCGGCGCCTCGCGGCGCGCGCGGCGGCCGCCCGCATGGCCGCCATGCTCGGGGAGGCGGTCGGCGAGACGGTCGGCCTGCGCGTCAGGCTCGAGACGAGGGTGTCGCGCCGGACCCGCATCGAGGTGGTCACCGAGGGCGTGTTTACGCGCATGATCCTCGACGATCCGTCGCTTGAGGGTGTGTCGGCGGTCCTGTTCGACGAGTTTCACGAGCGTTCGCTTGATGCCGATCTCGGCCTCGCCCTCGCCATCGATGCGCAGGAAGGCCTGCGGGAGGACCTGCGGCTGCTCGTGATGGCGGCGACGCTCGACGGCGCGCGCGTCGCCGCGCTGCTCGGCGATGCGCCGGTGATCGAGAGCAAGGGCCGCGCCTTCGCGGTCGAGACGCGCTATCTCGGCCGCAGGCCCGAGCGGCGCATCGAGGAGGACGTGGCTGACGCGGTGCTCACCGCGCTCGGCGCCGAGCAGGGCTCGATCCTCGTCTTCCTTCCCGGTGGGCGCGAGATCCGCCGTGTCGCGGAGCTGCTGGCCGAGCGCATCCGGGACCCGGCCGTCGATGTCGCGCCCCTCTACGGCGCGCTGGAGCGCGCCGAGCAGGACCGGGCCATCGTGCCCGCGCCGCCTGGCCGGCGCAAGGTGGTGCTCGCCACCTCCATCGCCGAGACTTCGCTCACCATCGAAGGTGTGCGCGTGGTCATCGATTCGGGGCTGGCACGCGTGCCGCGCTACGAGCCCGATCTCGGCCTGACGCGACTCGAGACCGTACGCGTCTCGCGCGCGTCCGCCGACCAGCGGCGCGGCCGCGCCGGCAGGACGGAGCCGGGGGTCTGCTACCGGCTGTGGGAGGAGGCGGGCAACGGCGCGCTTGAGCCCTTCGCGCGGCCGGAGATCCTGAGTGCCGACCTCGCGCCCCTTATGCTCGACTGTGCGGCCTGGGGGCTCGCCGACCCGACGCGGCTGCGCTTTCTCGATCCGCCGCCGGCGCCCGCCCTCGCCGAGGCGCGGCGCCTCCTCGTGGAGATCGACGCGCTGGACGGCGACGGCCGGCTGACGCCGACGGGGCGGCACCTGCACGACCTGCCGCTGCCGCCGCGCCTTGCGCGCATGGTTCTTGCCGCGGGTGCTGCGGCCGGCACGGCGGCCGAGATCGCCGCTGTCCTTGTCGAGCGCGGCCTCGGCGGTAACGGGACGGACCTCGTCGAGCGGCTGGAGCGTTTCCGCACCGATGGCTCGCGCCGGGCGGCCGACATGCGTCGCACGGCTGCCGGCTGGGCCCGGCAGGCTGCGGCGGCGGGCCTGCCCGCCGAGGTGGCGGACGACGACCCGGGCGCCCTCGTCGCGCTCGCCTATCCGGACCGTATCGCCCGCGCGCGGGGCAAGGCGGGCGAGTTTCTGCTCGCCAACGGACGCGGCGCCTTCGTCGATCCCGCCGACCGGCTGGCGCGGGAGCCCTTCCTCGCCGTGGCCGAGATCGCCGGCGGCGGGGCGAGCGCGCGCATCGTGCTCGCGGCACCGATCACCCCGGAGGCCATCGAGGCCGTCGCGGGCCATCGCATCGAGACGGTCGTGGAGGTGACGTTCGACCGGGCCGCACGCGCCCTGCGCGCCCGCCGGCTGCGTCGTCTCGGTGCTGTCGTCCTCTCGCAGCAGCCGCTCGCCGTGCCGGCGGACGGATCGTCCGCGGCGACCCTCGCGCGTGGCATCGCAGCCCTGGGCATCGACTGCCTGCCCTGGACCAGGACGCAGCAGCAGCTGCGCGGGCGCGTCGCCTTTCTGCGCCGGGCCGAGGGCGAGCCCTGGCCGGACCTTTCTGACGAGTCCTTGGCACGGACCGTCGAGGATTGGCTGGCGCCGCACATCCTGGGCGTGACGAGCCTCGCCGGCATTGATGCCGGCCATCTCGACGCGGCACTGCGCAGCCTGGTGCCGTGGGAGCTGATGCGCCGGCTCGACGCCGAGGCGCCCACCCACTTCGAGGCGCCGACGGGATCGCGCATCCCGGTCAACTACGACGGGGAGGAGGGGCCCTCCATTGCCGTGCGGGTGCAGGAGCTGTTCGGGCTCGACAGGCACCCGACGCTCGCCGGTGGGCGCGTGCCGCTCATCCTTGAGCTGCTGTCGCCGGCGCACCGGCCGATCCAGATCACGCGCGACCTGCCGGGTTTCTGGCGCGGCTCGTGGGCTGCGGTGCGGGCCGAGCTGCGCGGCCGCTATCCCAAGCACCCCTGGCCGGAAGACCCTGTCAGCGCCCAGCCGACGACGCGGGCCAAGCCGCGCGGCACGTGAAGGGTCCCTTCACCCCTGCACCTTGAGGGGGAGCAGGAGGGCGGCCGTGGCCGGGTTGAGCGCCATGGGGATGTCATAGACGAGCGCAAGGCGCATCAGCGCCTTCACGTCGACGTCGTGGGGATGCGGCGACAGCGGATCGACGAAGAAGATCAGCATGTCGATGCGCCCTTCGGCGATCATGGCGCCGATCTGCTGGTCGCCGCCCAGCGGCCCGCTCTTCAGCCGCGTCACGCTGAGCTCCGGGCACCGCTCCATCACACGCGCACCGGTGGTGCCGGTGGCGTAGAGCTTCGTGCCGGCGAGCTGATGGCGGTGCGCCTCGGCGAAGGCGGCCATCTCCTCCTTCTTCGCGTCGTGGGCGACGAGGGCGATGGTGAGGGGGGCGGCGGGGGTCTCGGTCGTCTCGGTCATGGCGGCTTTCGCTTGGGGCCGGAGGAAGGCTCCCCGGTCTTAGAAAAGCCGCCGCCTTGGCGCAATCGGCCTCCGGCCGGCCCCGCGTCCCGCCTCGTGCATGGGTGCCGGCGTCATCGCGTCAGTTGCCCATCCGCTCATTCCAGCGCCATTCGCCGACGAGGCATGAGGTCTTCTCTTGCGCCGCTGTCGGTTCGAGGCGCGGCGCGGGCTCGCTGATGCCGGCGATCTCCATGACAAGCTTCTTGCGGATGGTGTCGGGAAACTGCTCGATCTCGCGCACCGGAACCATGAAGGCGCCGAAGCCGCCGATCACGCAGTCGCGGTAGTAGGCGTCGAGATTGGCGATGTCCATGTAGCTCGAGCGCTTGTAGAGCAGCGGCAGCCCGTTGATCGTGATGTTGCGGGCCACGGCGTCGTCGCGGGCGGCGGTCACGGGCCGGCCCTGGTTGTTGGGCCCGTCGCCGGAGATGTCGATGACCTGCCGCATGGCCTTGACGCCGATCTTGCTGAAGAGGCTGGCCGAGAAGTCGATGGCGCCGGAGATGGAGGTGCGGTAGGCGCGCCGGATGGGTGCAGCCGCGATGCGCTCGGCGAAGGCATCGGCGCTCTCCGGGCCCTCGATCACCTGCCAGGGTACGACCACGTCCTGCGAGTTGGAGCCGGCCCATTCGACATAGGTGGCGGCGATGCGGCCGATGGGGCCGCGCGCGATGGCATCGAGCACGGCCGTGGAGCGCAGGGCCTCGACGTAGCCCTTGCGCTGCAGGCGCTGCTCGTCCTCGTCCATGGAATAGGAGATGTCGACCGCGATGACGAGGGCGACGTCGACCTCCTGCGGCCCTCCCTGCGCGAGAGCGGCCGCCGGCAGCATCAAGAGAAAGGCGAGCGCCGCCCGGACGGCTGATCCCCACAGCAGCGCCCCGTTTGCCGGATGGGCCATCTCGCGTCTCCTCTGTCCCGGTAGGCGAGGGGACCATCAAGTGTGCCACTGCCGGCAAAACGATGGAGCGGCCGGTTTCCGCCTGGTCACGATTTCGTGCGTGAGGCCATCACCGAGGAGATGATGCCGAGCGCCGCAGCAAAGGCGCCGTCGGCGTCGAGATGGGTCGTGTCGAGCCGGTGAGCGTCGGAAGCCACGGCAAGCGGTGCCGTCGGCCGCTCGGCATCGCGCTGGTCGCGCCGGCGGATGTCCTCCAGGATCGCGGCCTGGTCGGCCGGCTCGCCGCGCGCGACGAGTTCGCGCCAGCGGCGGCGCGCCCGCTCCTCGGCGCTGGCCGTGACGAAAAGCTTCACGTCGGCGCCGGGGCAGATCACCGTGCCGATGTCACGGCCGTCGAGCACTGCCCCGCCGGGCTGCCCGGCGAAGGCGCGCTGCAGGGCGACGAGCGCCTCGCGCACGCTCGGCATGGCGGCGACGATGGAGGCCGCCTCTCCCATCGCGCGTCCGCGTAGGGCCGCGTCGTCGAGACGCTGGAGGTCGAGCGCGCGGGCTGCCGCCGTCGCCGCCGCGACGTCGTCGAGCGCCTCGCCCGCGCTGATGAGGTGGTGCGCCACGGCCCGATAGAGCAGACCGGTGTCGAGATGCGGCAGGCCGAAGTGGGCGGCGAGCCGGCGGCCGAGCGTGCCCTTGCCGGAGGCCGCCGGACCGTCGATGGCGATGATCATGGCCATTCCCCGTCCGTCAGCCGATATCGGCGCCCAGACCGTGCATCAGCGGCACGAAGGTCGGGAAGCTCGTGGCGATCATCGCGCCGTCGTCGACCTGCATCGGCTTCTCGCTCGCGAGGCCGAGCACCAGGAACGACATGGCGATACGGTGGTCGAGGTGCGTCGCGGCCGTGCCGCCGCCCGGCACGCGCCCGCCGCGCACGATGAGATCGTCGCCGGAGATCTCGGCATCCACGCCGGCGGCGAGGAGGCCGGCCCGGACGGCTTCCAGCCGGTCCGATTCCTTGACGCGCAGCTCCTGCAGGCCGCGCATCACCGTCTCGCCCTCGGCATAGGCGGCCGCGACGGCGAGAATGGGATATTCGTCGATCATCGAGGGGGCGCGCTCGGCGGGCACCTCGATGCTCCTGAGCGCACTGGCGCGCACGCGCAGGTCCGCCACCTCCTCGCCGCCTTCCTCGCGCCGGTCGAGCACCGTGATGTCCGCCTCCATCTCCATGAGCGTGGTAATGAGGCCAGTGCGCAGCGGGTTCATCATGACGCCTTCGAGGACGATGTCCGAGCCCGGCACGATGAGCGCGGCAACGAGCGGGAAGGCGGCGGAGGAAGGGTCGGCCGGCACGACGACGGGCCGTGCCGTCAGCTCCGGCTGGCCGACCAGCGTGATGCGCCGGCCGTGGGCGCCGTGCGGCTCGATATTCACCTCTGCGCCGAAATGGCGCAGCATGCGCTCGGTGTGGTCACGCGAGGCCTCGGCCTCGATGACGGTGGTACGGCCGGGCGCATTGAGGCCGGCCAGCAGCACGGCCGACTTGATCTGCGCCGAGGCGACCGGCGTCTCATAGACGATGGGCACGGCCTCGCGCGCGCCTTCCAGCGTGATGGGGCAGCGCCCGCCCTCGGCCTCGGAGAGCACCCGTGCGCCCATCATCACCAGCGGGTCGAGGATGCGGCGCATCGGCCGCTTGCGCAGGGAGGCGTCGCCGTCGAATGTCGCGGTGACGGGATGGCCGCCCACTACGCCCATCATGAGCCGGGAGCCGGTGCCGGCGTTGCCGAAGTCCAGCACCCCCGCCGGGTTCGAGAGCCCGCCGATGCCCACGCCCCGCACGCGCCAGCGCCCCTCGCCGAGGCGCTCGACGGCGGCGCCGAGCGCACGCACGGCGTCTGCCGTGCGCAGCACATCCTCGCCCTCCAGCAGCCCGCTGATCGCCGTCTCGCCGGCGCTGAGCAGGCCGAAGATCAGCGAGCGGTGGGAGATGGACTTGTCGCCGGGCACCCGCAGGCGGCCGGAGAGGCGGCCGCCGCGGCGGGCAGTGAGTGGTTGCGGAATTGCCGAATGGGAAGACACGGGCCTCGGATCCGGTTGAAAGAGCAGGAAAGAGCAGGCACGCGCTCCCTAGCGCATTTCGCCGCCGGATGAAATCGCCAGCCTGGCCGATGAAAAACTGCGATTAGGGTTTGACAGGCGGCGGCCACATGACTAACGGGAGCGCTCAACCTCAACCCCGCGAGAGAGAACCACCGTGGCGAAACCGGAACTCGGCACGAAGCGCCAATGCCTGAGCTGCGGCGCCAAGTTCTACGACCTCAACAAGGATCCGATCGTCTGCCCGAAGTGCAGCACGGTTTTCGTCGTGCAGGCCCTGCGCGGCCGTGCCGATGCCCGGAGCGAGGAGGGCGATGACGTCGAGCTTGAGACCGGCGCGGACATCGTGTCGCTCGACGAGGTTGCCGCCGGCGAGAAGGCCAAGGAAGTTGTTGTGGATGACGACGTCGATCTCGAAGACGATATTGACGACGACGACACTTTCCTGGAAGAAGACGAAACGTCCGACGACGACGTGAGCGATCTCATCGACGGCGATATCGACGACGATGAAGAGGCTTGATACCACGGCGCGTTGAGGATATAGACCCGGCCGTCGCCTTCGCGGCGGCCCCGTGCGGAACCCAAGCCGCACCGGTTCGGATGGGGCCATAGCTCAGTTGGGAGAGCGCTTGAATGGCATTCAAGAGGTCGGCGGTTCGATTCCGCCTGGCTCCACCAAACCCTCCGATTGATCCAAAGATTTGAAGTCCGCCGCTGACGAGGGTGGCATCCTCCTGCGAAGCTTCGGCGTGACAGGCGCGTCCGGTTGATGGCGCGCAAGACCTTCCCTTCCGCGTCCGGCATCGGTGCAGCCCCCTTTAACCATGGGCCACGGCACCTGCACAGCTTGCTCTTGACCGGCCGGTGGGGGAGCGCCATATCCTTCTCATCCAGGACGCCGCCCCAGGCGGGTCCGAGGCTCCGAAGTGCCTGAGAGGGCTTCGCAATGTCGCGTGTACCGTCCCTGTCGTCCCCTTTTCTGCTCGGCTTCGACGAGATCGAGCGGGCGCTCGACCGCGTCGCCAAGGCGACGTCGGACGGGTATCCGCCGTACAACATCGAGCGGTTGCCGCGCACGGAGAGTGAACCGGACCGTCTGCGAATCACGCTGGCTGTCGCCGGGTTCACTCGTGAGCAGCTCGAGATCACGGTTGAGGAGAATCAGCTCGTCATCCGCGGGCGCCAGAACGAGGACAAGACGCGACATTTCCTGCATCGCGGCATCGCCGCACGGCAGTTCCAGCGGACTTTCCTGCTGGCCGACGGCATGGAGGTGCTCAGTGCAGACCTCTCGAACGGCCTTCTGTCCGTCGATCTCGCGAGGCCGGAACCGGAGCGGATCATCCGCAAGATCGACATCCAGGCGCGCGGCTGAACCGCGGCCTATCACCGACACCGCTTCATGAGGAGGGTGTGATGAACGGCAATGACAGCTTCGAATTCCGTGGCGATATCCATGATGTCGCGGCGCTGGCGGAGGCCGGCGGCGGCAAGGTGGCCTATGTGCGGCCCATCCGCTCCGAGCAGGTGCGCCAGCTCTTTCCCCAGGTGCCGGAGATCCAGCCCGGTCTCAAGCTCTTCGCCCTGCTGGCGGCCGATGGCACGCCGATCCTTCTGACCGATTCGAAGGACGCGGCCATCGCCAATGCCTGGGCCAACGACCTCGAGACCGTCAGCGTCCACTGACCTGCTGGGTCACGAGCCCTTCCACCGCAGAGACCAGAAGGTCGAGATCCTGCGGCCGCGACAGACGGTGGTCGCCGTCCTTCACCAGCGTGATCACCGTCTCGTCCCCCGGCAGGTGCTCGACGAGTTCCATGGCGTGCTGCCACGGCACGTCCGGGTCCTGCATGCCCTGAAGGATGTGCACCGGGCAGCCGGTTGCGATGGGGCTGCCGAGCATGAGGTGGTTGCGCCCGTCCTCGATGAGCAGGCGGGTGATGGCATAGGGCTCGGGTGAATATTGCGAGGGCTGCAGATAGCGGCCCTCGCGCATGATCTCGTCCCGCACCGCCTCGGGCATCACGTCCCACATCAGCCGCTCGGTGAAGTCGACCGCCGGCGCGATCAGCACGAGGCCGCCGGGTGCGGCGGGCGAACCCTTGGCGCGCAGGGCGCGGTTCGCGAGCAGGGCCAGCCAGCCGCCCATGGACGAGCCGACGAGGACCGGTGCTTCCCCGGCCTCGGCCTCGATGACGGCCAGGCTGTCGGCGAGCCAGGTGGAGATGCAGCACTTCTCGAAATCGCCCTCCGACTCACCGTGGCCGGTGTAGTCGAAGCGCACGAAGGCGTGCCCGGAGCGCGCGGCCCAGTCGTCAAGCGCCGAGGCCTTGGTCGCCAGCATGTCGGAGCGGAAGCCGCCGAGCCAGACGACGGCCGGCGCCCGGCCCGCGCGCTTGCGCAGCGCCAGGCGATACTCGTCCCCATTTTCCTTGCGTTTCAGAAATTGCGGTTCGGGCGCGCTCATCCTAAACACTCCGCAGGGGCTGTTCTCAGTTCGCCGTTCGAAGGCCTCATACACCGGTGGCAGTTTTGATGCGACCCGGCATGCCGGCACCTTTCCCCACCTCGGCCGAGCACCCGTTGACGGGGCGCACGGTGCTGCAGATCGTCCCCGAGCTCGAGATCGGGGGGGCAGAGCGCACCACGGTCGATGTTGCGGCCGGCCTGGCGGCTGTCGGCGCGCGGGCGCTGGTTGCCACCGTCGGCGGACGCCTCGTCGGCGAGCTGCAGGCCAAGGGTGGTGTGTGGATCCCCTTCCCGGCGGCGAGCAAGAACCCGCTCGCGATGCTCATCAACGCCCGCAAGCTGATGCGCATCTGCCTCGACGAGGGGGTGGACGTGCTGCATGCGCGCTCGCGCGCCCCGGCCTGGGTTGCGCTGACGGCGGCGAGGGCGCTCGGCCTGCCCTTCGTCACCACCTATCATGGGAGCTATTCGGGCCGCTCCAAGATCAAGGTCACCTACAATTCGGTGATGGCGCGCGGCGATGTCGTCATCGCCAACTCGCGCTACACGGCCGAGCTCATCTCGGCCATGCATCCCTTCGCCCGCGACCGGCTGCGGGTGATTCACCGCGGCACGGACCTGTCGGTGTTCTCGCCGTCGGCCGTCTCGCCGGCGCGCGTCGATGCGCTGCGCCGGCAATGGAAGGTGGAGCCGCACGAGCGTATCGTGCTGCTGGCCGCGCGCCTGACGGGCTGGAAGGGCCACCGGGTGCTCATCGAGGCGGCGCGCCGCCTCTGTGACAACGGCCTGCGCGACGTGGTCTTCATTCTCGCCGGGGACGCGCAGGGGCGCGACAGCTACGTGCGCGAGATCGATGCCCTCATCGCCGAGCGCGGCCTCACCGGTATCGTGCGCCGTGTCGGCCATTGCACGGACATGCCGGCGGCCATGCTGGCGGCCTCCGTCGTCGCCGTGCCCTCAACGGAACCCGAGGCTTTCGGCCGGGTGGCCGTGGAGGCGCAGGCCATGGGCACCCCCGTGGTGACGAGCGATCTCGGCGCCGTGCCGGAGACGGTGCTGGCGCCGCCACAGGTCGACGCCTCCGCGCGCACAGGCTGGCACGTGCCGGCAGGCGACGCGCCGGCCCTGGCAGCGGCCCTTGGCGAGGTGCTGTCCCTCGGCGCCACCCAGGCCGAGGCGCTGCGCATGCGCGCGCGCGCGCATGTCGAGAACATGTTCTCGCTCGAGCGCATGGTCGCCGACACGCTCGACGTCTACGCCGCGCTCATCGAGGCGCGAAGCCCGCATCGACGCGGCTGATCTGTTGACTTTTCGCGGCTTTGTGCAGAATGTCGGCGTTTCAGCCAGAACGAGCGTAACGGCGCGACAGCGTCGCGGCTTGGCATCGGCGGATCGGTCCGAAGGGCCGGGTCTTGTCGCGCTGTCCCAGGCCGCAGGATGCATCCGCACCGGCGCTGAACGAGGAGTTACGAACCATTCGCAGGCCTATGAGAGCAATGGCGATGCCCCAGAAGGAGGGGCCGCGCGCCAACCGGGACATTCGTGGTGTCCGTGAAGTCCAGCTCATCGACGAAAACGGGCAGAACCGCGGCATCGTGCCGTTCTTCGATGCGCTGAGGATCGCCGAGGAGGTCGGGCTCGATCTGGTCGAGATCGCTCCCAATGCCACGCCTCCGGTCTGCAAGCTGCTCGACTACGGGCGTTACAAGTTCCTCGAACAGAAGAAGGCCGCCGAGGCGCGCAAGCGCCAGAAGACCGTCGAGGTCAAGGAAATCAAGCTGCGTCCCGGCATCGACACCCACGACTACGAGGTGAAGATGAAGGCCATGCGCCGCTTCTTCGAGGAGGGCGACAAGGTCAAGGTGACGCTGCGTTTCCGCGGCCGCGAGATGGCCCACCAGGATCTCGGCTACAAGCTCCTGGTGCGCGTCAAGGAGGAGATGAGCGAGATCGCCAAGGTGGAGAGCGAGCCGCAGCTCGAAGGCCGCCAGATGATCATGGTGATGGCGCCGCGGTGAGACGCCGCCCGATCACGTCGAGATGACCGAAGGCCGCCGGCATCGCCGGCGGCCTTTTGCCGGGATGGGCCCGCCCGCGGTGTGGCAGGATGGGGAACAGCCTGCGCCCTTCCGCCCCACCCCATTGCCTTTCCCCGCCATCTCTGGCATAAGCCCGGCCTCGTTCAGATCGCCCGGCTCAAACGGGCTGCCGTGGCGGTCTGCAGCGCTTTCGACCATATGGGCCGTTGCTCGGCGCCGTTCGGGAGTACTCCGGGTTTTCGCGCGGAGGCTTCGCGAGGTGCCGGCAGCGGCGGACAAGGGAAGCAAAATGCCCAAGCTGAAGACGAAGTCTAGCGCCAAGAAGCGCTTCAAGATCTCCGGAACCGGCAAGGTCATCGCCGCTCAGGCCGGCAAGCGCCACGGCATGATCAAGCGGTCCAACAAGTTCATCCGCAACCAGCGGGGCACCACGGTGCTCTTCGAGGGCGACGCGAAGAACGTCAAGAAGTTCTTCCTGCCCAGCGGCTGAACCCCATCGCCCCAGTTCCAGGAGATTAGCGCATGGCCCGCGTCAAGCGTGGCGTGACCTCTCACGCCAAACACAAGAAGGTCCTCAAGGCCGCCAAGGGCTTCTACGGCCGCCGCAAGAATACGATCCGCACCGCCAAGGCGGCTGTGGATCGCGCGATGCAGTATGCGTATCGCGACCGCAAGAACAGGAAGCGCAGCTTCCGTGCCCTGTGGATCCAGCGCCTCAATGCCGCGGCGCGCGAGCATGGCCTGACCTACAGCCGATTTATCGACGGCCTCGGCAAGGCCGGGATCGAGATCGACCGCAAGGTGCTGTCCGACCTCGCCATCCGCGAGCCGGAGAGCTTCAAGGCGATCGTCGAGAAAGCCAAGGCTGCGCTGCCGGCAGCCTGACGCCTGTGGCGCCCGCCGGGGCAGGGCCTCGTCCCGCCCCAGCGGCCGTGCCGCGGCACCGCATCCGCCCTACCGAGGCCCTGGAAGCGATGAGCGGCGCACAGCGCCGCTCGCCCCATCGCGGCCCAAGGGCTTGATGGTCCTTCGGCCGTTGCCGACAAGCGGTAACCATCCCGAGGGACCGATGACCGACATTCTCACTCTCGAACGCACGCTGCTCGGCGCCATCGCCGCCGCCGCGGACGAGGCCGCTCTGGAGGCCGTGCGCGTCTCCGCGCTCGGCAAGAAGGGCAGCGTATCCGAACTCCTGAAGACGCTCGGCTCCATGACGCCGGAGGAGCGGCGCGAGAAGGGTCCGCTGATCAACGGCCTGCGCGACCGCGTCAATGCCGCCATCGCCGCCCGCAAGGCCGAACTGGAGGAGGCGGCGCTCGCCGCACGCCTCGCCGCCGAGCGCGTCGACGTCACGCTGCCGCTGCAGGAGGGGCCGCAGACGCGCGGCCGCATCCACCCGATCTCCCAGGTCATCGACGAGCTCACGGCCATCTTCGCCGACATGGGCTTCTCGATCGCCGAGGGGCCGGACATCGAGACCGACTTCTACAACTTCACGGCGCTCAATTTCCCGCCCGGCCATCCGGCGCGGGAGATGCACGACACCTTCTTCCTGCCGCCGGACGAGAAGGGCGAGCGCAAGGTGCTGCGCACCCACACGAGCCCGGTGCAGATCCGCACCATGCTCGGCCAGAAGCCGCCGATTCGCGTCATCACGCCGGGCCGCACCTACCGCTGCGACTCGGACCAGACGCACACGCCGATGTTCCACCAGGTGGAGGGGCTCGTCATCGACAAGTCCTCCCACATCGGCCACCTCAAGTGGATCCTCGAGGAGTTCTGCAAGGCCTTCTTCGAGGTGGACCAGGTGAAGATGCGCTTCCGCCCGTCCTTCTTCCCCTTCACCGAGCCCTCGGCGGAGGTGGACATCCAGTGCTCCCGCAAGGGCGGCGAGATCCGCTTCGGCGAGGGCGATGACTGGCTCGAGATTCTCGGCTGCGGCATGGTGCATCCCAATGTGCTGCGCAACTGCGGGCTCGACCCGGACGAGTACCAGGGCTTCGCCTGGGGCATGGGCATCGACCGCATCGCGATGCTGAAATACGGCATGCCGGACCTGCGCCCCTTCTTCGAGGCGGACGTGCGCTGGCTGTCGCATTACGGTTTCCGCCCGCTCGACCTGCCGACGCTGGCCGGCGGCCTGAGCGCGTGAGGAGAGACGCAAGATGAAGTTCACCCTCTCCTGGCTCAAGGACCACCTCGACACCGACGCTTCCGTGCAGGAGGTGGCCGACACGCTCAACCGCATCGGCCTCGAGGTCGAGGCCGTCGAGGACAAGGCGGCGATCTTTGCCCCCTACGTCATCGCGCGCGTCATCTCGGCCGAGCAGCACCCCAATGCGGACCGGCTGCGTGTCTGCATGGTCGACACCGGCCGCGGCGAGCCGCCGGTGCAGGTCGTCTGTGGTGCACCCAACGCGCGCGCCGGCATGAAGAGCGTTTTTGCGCCGGCCGGAACCTACATTCCGGGCAAGGGCATCACGCTCGCGGTCGGCACCATCCGCGGCGTCGAGAGCCGTGGCATGCTGTGCTCGGCCTTCGAGCTCGAGCTGTCGAACGACCATGATGGCATCATCGACCTGCCGGCGGATGCGCCGGTCGGCCAGCCCTTCGCGGCCTATGCGGGCATCGACGATCCGGTCATCGAGATCGCTGTGACGCCCAACCGGGCCGATGCGCTCGGCGTCGCGGGCATCGCGCGCGATCTCGCCGCGGCCGGCCTCGGCCGGCTGAAGACGCCGGTGATCGAGGCCGTTCCCGGCAAGGGCCCGTGCCCGGTCTCCGTCTCGCTCGACTTCGCGGATGAGGACACGCACCTGTGCCCGGCCTTCGCGCTGCGCCTCGTGCGTGGCGTGAAGAACGGGCCGTCACCGGAGTGGTTGCAGCGGCGCCTCAAGGCCATCGGCCTCAGGCCCATCAACGCCCTCGTCGACATCACCAACTACATGACCTTCGACCGAGGCCGGCCGCTGCACGTCTTTGACGCGGGGAAGGTCGCCGGCAACATCGTCGTGCGCCGCGCCCGCGAGGGCGAGACGGTGCTGGCGCTCGACGGGCGCACCTATACGCTGGACCCGTCGATGGTGGTCATCGCCGACGACAAGGGCGTCGAGTCGATCGCCGGCATTATGGGCGGCGAACATTCGGGCTGCGACGAGACGACCACGGACGTGCTGATCGAGTCGGCGCTGTGGGATCCGCTCAACATCGCCCAGTCCGGGCGCAAGCTCGGCATCGTCTCCGATGCGCGCTACCGTTTCGAGCGCGGGGTTGACCCCGCCTTCTGCCTGCCCGGCCTCGAGCTGGCGACGAAGATGGTGCTTGACCTGTGCGGCGGCGAGGCCAGCGAGACAACGCTGGCCGGCGCGGTTCCGGACACGCGCCGCGTCATCGCATTCCCCTATGCGGAGGTCAGGCGCCTCACGGGCCTCGAGCTGCCGGCCGAGACCATGCGCGGCACACTCGAGGCGCTCGGTTTCGAGGTCCGCGGCTCGGGCGACGTGGTCGAGGTGACGCCGCCGTCCTGGCGCGCCGACGTGGAGGGCAAGGCCGACCTCGTCGAGGAGGTGACGCGCATCGCGGGGCTCGACAGTGTGCCGGCTGTGCCCTTCCCCCGCCTCGCGCCGGGGGTGCCCAAGCCGGTGCTGACGCTGCTGCAGAAGCGCACGCGTCTCGCCAAGCGCGCACTCGCGGCGCGCGGGCTCGTGGAGGCCGTCACCTGGTCCTTCATCAGCAAGGCGGAGGCGGAGCTGTTCGGCGGCGGCGACCCGCGCCTTGCGCTCGCCAATCCCATCGCATCCGAGCTCTCCGACATGCGGCCGAGTCTGGTGCCCGGCCTGGCCAGGGCGGCACAGAGGAATGCGGACCGCGGCTATCCCGACGTGGCGCTCTTCGAGGTCGGCCAGATCTTCGTCTCGGACGAGCCGGAGGGGCAGAAGATGGTCGCCTGCGCGCTGCGCCGCGGCACGGCCCGCATGGAAGGCGTCGGACGGCGCTGGGACGGCGAGGCGCGGCCGGTAGACGTCTTCGACGCCAAGGCCGATGCCATGGCGCTGCTCGCGGCACTCGGCATTCCCACGGGCGGGCTGCAGATCGTGCCCGGCGGGCCTGACTGGTACCACCCCGGCCGCTCGGCGACGCTGCAGTTTGGTCCCAAGGCCGTCATCGGCGCCTTCGGCGAGCTGCACCCGCGTGTCCTCAAGGCGCTCGACGTCAAGGGGCCGATGGTCGCCTGCGAGGTGACGCTCGATGCGCTGCCGGCGCCCAAGGCCAAGCCCACGAAGATGAAGCCGAAGCTGGCGCTGTCCGACTTCCAGCCGCTGACGCGCGACTTCGCCTTCGTCGTTGGCCGCGACGTTGCCGCGGCGGAGATCGTGCGCTCGGCCAGCGCCGCCGATCGCAACCTCATCACCGATGTCACCGTGTTCGACGTCTACGAGGGGCCGAACGTGGGCGAGGGCAAGAAGTCCGTCGCCATCGCCGTGACGTTGCAGCCGACCGACAAGACGCTCACCGACGCGGAGATCGAGGCCGTGTCGGCGAAGATCATCGAGCAGGTGGCGAAGAAGACCGGCGCGACCCTGCGCGGCTGAGGCTGCGCTGGCCCTCTGCCGGAATACTCGGGCTCGCCCCGTCTTCGGGCCGGGCGAGCCGTCCTGCACGGGTTGCCGGTGCAAGGGGTATAGCCCCGGGACACGCACGGCCGGTATAAAGGGGCGTCGCCGGAGCCGGATATCGTGCTGCGCCTGCTTGCCATCCTCGCTGTCCTCTGCCTGCCGGGCGCCGCCCTGGCGCAGGGCAAGCCGCGCTCGATCGAGGATTGCGAGAAAATTGAGGAACCGCTCGCCTACAACGCCTGCCTCGCCTCCTTCGGCCCCCGGCGGGGGGAACGCAGCTTCGTGCCGTCCGGCGAGGCTGCGGCGCGGGCGCCCGCCCGAGGCATGAAGGGCGCGGTCTCTTCCGGCCGGCGCAAGGACGGCAAGGCCTTCGTCATCTTCGACATGGGGCAGGGCCGGCGCTGACGCTCAGCCGGCGGTCAGCGCCGCGGTCCCGTTCAGCGGATTGTCGGGATCCCAGCCGTAGGTCAGCATCTCAAATCGCATGGAGCGCGCGTCGACCATCAGCAGCTTGCCGACGAGAGGCTCGCCGAAGCCGACGATGGCGCGGATGACCTCGAGAGCCATGAGCGAGCCCATGACGCCGGGCAGCGCGCCGAGGATGCCGGCCTCCTCGCAGGTCGGCACGGTGCCGGGCGGCGGCGGGCTGGGAAAAAGACAGCGATAGGTGGGGTTCGGCGTGCCATCGGGCCCGCGCTCGAAGGGGCGCAGCGTCGTCAGCGAGGCATCGAATGTGCCGAGCGCGGCGGTGACGAGCGGCTTCCTCTCGTAAAAACAGGCATCGGCCACGGCGTAGCGTGTGGCGAAATTGTCCGAGCCGTCGGCGACCACGTCGTAGCCGGCGACGAGTGCGCGCACGTTGTCGGCGGTCACGCGCTCGCGGTGGCAGATGACGTTGACGTGCGGATTGAGCCGGGCGATGGCGGCGGCGGCGCTGTCGACCTTCGGCGTGCCCACGTCGGGCGTGCCGTGGATGATCTGCCGCTGCAGATTGGACAGGGAGACCACGTCGTCGTCGACGATGCCGAGCGTGCCGATGCCGGCGGCAGCGAGATACTGCAACAGCGGTGCCCCGAGCCCGCCGGCGCCGATGGCGAGGACGCGGGCCCGCTTCAGCTTCAGTTGTCCCGGGCCGCCGACATCGCGCAGCACGATGTGGCGGGCGTAGCGCTCGATCTCGTCGGCCGAAAGGCTGACGGCGTTCGTCGTTTCGTTCGTCATGGTGCGACAATACCCGTGGGCGCGGCTGGCCGGAAGCAGCACAGACGGCTGTGCGGGGGGCGGGCGCGGAGAGCAGGGAGCGGCTCTTGGAATCCGCGCCCGGGCCGTGTCATCGTAGACGCAAGCCAGGCGCGGCCGCCGGGCCGACGCCCGCACGAACGAAGGGGAACCTCCATGCGTCTCAGGACCCTCGGCCTAGCGCTCGCCGGATTGGCCGCGTGCGCGGCTGCCGCTCTCGCGCAGGATTTCAAGCCCGCCATCGTCTATGACCTCGGCGGCAAGTTCGACAAGTCGTTCAACGAAGGCGTCTACAGCGGCGCCGAGAGGTTCAAGGCCGAAACCGGCATTGCCTATCGCGACTTCGAGCCGCAGAACGACGCCCAGCGCGAGCAGGCGCTGCGCCGCTTCGCGCGCGACGGTTATTCGCCCATCGTCGCCGTCGGCTTCAGCCAGGCGAGCGCAGTCGAGAAGGTGGCGGGGGAGTACCCGGACCTCAAGTTCGCCATCATCGACATGGTGGTGGAGCGGCCGAACGTGCAGTCCATCATCTTCAAGGAGCAGGAGGGCTCATTCCTCGTCGGCATGCTCGCCGCCATGGCCTCGAAGACGGGCAAGGTGGGCTTCGTCGGCGGCATGGACGTGCCGCTCATCCGCGCCTTCGCCTGCGGTTACGTGCAAGGCGTCAAGCACGCCCGGCCCGATGCCGAGATTTTCCAGAACATGACGGGCACCACGGGCGCGGCCTGGAACGACCCGGTCAAGGGCGGCGAGCTCGCCAAGAGCCAGATCGACCGGGGCGCCGACGTCATCTACCACGCCGCCGGCGGCACCGGCATCGGCGTGCTGCGCGCGGCCGCGGATGCCGGCAAGCTCGGCATCGGTGTCGATTCCAACCAGAACGGCCTGCATCCGGGCAAGGTGCTGACCTCGATGCTGAAGCGCGTCGATACCGCCACCTACAAGACCTTTATGGACGCCAGGGACGGCAAGTGGCAGGCCGGCATCCTCAACCTGGGGCTCGCCGAGGATGGCGTGGCCTGGGCGCTCGACGAAAACAACCGCGCCCTCATCACTCCCGAGATGAAGGAAGCGGTCGACAAGGCCGCAGAGGCGATCAAGGCGGGGACCATCAAGGTTCACGACTACCGCGCCGACAACAAATGTCCCGTCTGAACGGCCAGGATCGTCACCCGTGATCGGCGCAGCGGTCGAGCCTCCTGCGATCGAACTCGTCGACATCGACAAGCGCTTCGGGCCCGTGCGGGCGAACGATCGCGTCAACCTCACGGTGGCGCGGGGCACGGTGCACGGCATCGTCGGGGAGAACGGCGCTGGCAAGTCGACGCTGATGTCGATCCTCTACGGCTTCTACGAGGCCGATGGGGGCGAGATCCGCGTCGGCGGTGCTCCGGTCCGCATCCGTCGTCCGGCCGATGCGATCCGCCTCGGAATCGGCATGGTCCACCAGCACTTCATGCTGGTGGACAGCCTCACCGTGGTCGAGAACGTGGTGCTCGGCGCCGAGGGAGGCTCGCTGCTTGCCAGGGGCCTTGCCCGGGCGCGGGTGGAGCTTGCGCGCCTTGCCGCCGACCACGGCCTCGCCGTGGACCTCGATGCGCGCGTCGGTGACCTGCCCGTGGGGCTGCAGCAGCGTGTCGAAATCCTGAAGGCGCTCTATCGCGGTGCCGACGTGCTCATCCTTGACGAGCCGACGGCCGTGCTGACGCCGGCGGAAGCCAAGGCCCTTTTCGGTCTGCTGCGGGCGCTGCGCGCATCCGGCAGGACGGTGCTTCTCATCACGCACAAGCTCGAGGAGATCATGGCCGTGACGGACCGCGTCTCGGTGATGCGCCGCGGGCAGATGGTCGCCACGCTCGACACCGCCTCGACCTCTCCGTCGGCGCTCGCCGAGCTCATGGTGGGCCGCAAGGTCCTGTTGCGGGTGGAAAAGCGCCCGCACGTCCCGGGCGAGCCGCGGCTCAAGGTCGAGAACCTGTCCGTCGTCGACGAGCGGGGCTGCATCTGCGTGGCGGACGTGTCCTTCACCGTCCGCGCCGGCGAGATCGTCGGCATCGCCGGGGTGGCCGGCAACGGCCAGAGCGAACTTCTGGAGGCGATTGCCGGCATGCGGCAGCCGGCGCACGGCACGATCGCCCTCGACGGCGAGGTGCTGTCGCGCGAGGCGCACACGCCGCACAACTTGAGACGGCTCGGCCTCCTGCACGTGCCGGAGGACCGGCTGCGCACCGGCCTCGTGCCGTCCTTCCCGGCCTACGAGAGCGCGGCGCTCGGCTTCATTGACGACCCGGCCTATGGCCGGGGCCTCCTGTTGGATCGCGGCCGCATGGTCGCGGACCTGGCCGAGAAGATGGCCGCCTACGACGTGCGTCCGCCGGATCCTCTCCTAAAGACCTCGAAGTTCTCCGGGGGCAACCAGCAGAAGATCGTGCTGGCGCGCGAGATCGAGCGCGCGCCGAAGGTGCTGGTCGTTGGCCAGCCGACGCGCGGCGTCGACATCGGTGCCATCGAGTTCATCCACCTCCGCCTGATCGCGCTGCGCGACGCCGGGGTCGCCGTCCTCATCGTGTCGGTGGAGCTCGAGGAGATCATGAGCCTCGCCGACCGCATCCTCGTCATGTGCGGCGGGCGCATCACGGGTGAGCGCCGGCCCGAGGAGACGAACGAGCGCGATCTCGGCCTGCTGATGGCGGGCGTGGGGGGCACGGCATGAGCGCGCCCATCGATCTGCCGCGCTGGGCGGATGTCGCCCTCGTGCCGGCGCTCAGCGTCGTCGCGGCCTTCGCGGTCGCCGGCCTCGTCGTGGCGGGCATCGGCGAGGACCCCTTCCTGGCGACGCGTCTCCTGATCGCCGGCAGCCTCGGCTCGGCGGAGGGTGTGGGCTTCACCCTCTATTATGCGACCGATTTCATCTTCACGGGCCTTGCCGTCGCGCTCGCCTATCACGCCGGCCTGTTCAACATCGGCGGGGAGGGGCAGGCGACGGTCGCCGGCATCGGTGTGGCCCTCGTGTGCCTTTATGCCGACTTCCTGCCCGGCATCCTCCTCGTGCCTGCCGGCATCCTCGGCGCGGCGGCCTTCGGCGCGCTCTGGGGCTTCGTGCCGGGCTACCTGCAGGCCCGGCGCGGCAGCCACATCGTCATCACGACGATCATGTTCAACTTCCTCGCCGCGACGCTCATCGTCTATCTCGTCGTCAACGTCATCGGCGAGCCGGGCGTGACGGAGACGCGCGCCTTCGCGCGCCATGCTGTCATTCCCTATGTGCACGAGGCCCTGCGCGCGCTCGGCTTTGCGGCGCCGACCTCGCCGCTCAACTTCACCTTCTTCCTCGCGCTCGCCGCGGCGGTGGGCGTGTGGGCGCTCGTCTACCGTTCCCGTCTCGGCTACGCCATCCGCACCGTCGGGGCCAATCCCTCGGCGGCTGTTTACGCCGGGCTGTCGCCGGCGCGACTCATCATGGTGGCCATGACCCTGTCGGGGGCGCTCGCCGGCGGGCTCGCCGTCAACGAGATCATGGGGGTGCAGCACCGGCTGCTGCTCGAGTTCACCTCCGGCTACGGCTTCGTCGGCATCGCGGTGGCGCTGATGGGCCGTGCGCATCCCGCGGGCATCATCTTCGCGGCGCTGCTCTTCGGCGTGCTCTACCAGGGCGGAGCGGAGCTCGCCTTCGACATGCCGGCCATCACCCGCGACATGGTCGTGGTCATCGGCGGCGTGATCGTGCTTTTCGCAGGGGCGCTCGAGGGGCTCTTCCGGCGTCTTGCCGCACGGCTTGTCGCCCTCGGGGCGGGGCTTGCGGCGGGCCGGCGCGTGGGCACGGCCGGGGGCGGGTGAGCCATGGATCTCGCCTCGCTCCTCGCTGTGCTCGATTCGGCCGTGCGGCTGTCGATCCCGCTTTTGTGCGCCTGCCTCGCCGGCCTCTGGTCGGAGCGCTCGGGCGTCGTCGACATCGGGCTTGAGGGCAAGATGCTGGTCGCGGCCTTCGCTGCCGGTGCCGCTGCCCACGCCAGCGGCTCCGCTGCTGTCGGGCTCCTCGCCGGACTGGTCGCCTCCGTCGCCTTTGCGCTGGTGCATGGCTTCTCCGCCATCAGCCAGCGCGGCAACCAGATCGTCTCGGGCGTCGCCATCAACATGCTGGCGGCCGGCCTGACGGCCATCGTCGGCAATGCCTGGTATCACCAGGGTGGACGCACGCCCCCGGTGGAGGGGGCGGCGCGCTTCGGCGAGATCGTGCTGCCCGGCGCCGAGACGCTGGCGGACATCCCGCTGCTTGGACCGCTCTACCGCGACGTAGTGTCCGGCCATTCCCTCCTGTCCTATCTGGCGCTTCTTGCCGTTGTCGCCACGTGGTGGACGCTGGCGCGCACGCGCTTCGGCCTGCGCCTCAGGGCCGTTGGCGAGAACCCGGCCGCCGTCGATACGGCAGGGATTTCCGTCGCGGGGCTGCGCTATGCCGCCGTGGTGCTCGCCGGCCTCCTGTGCGGGCTCGGCGGCACCTATCTTTCCCTCGCACAGGCGGCAGGCTTCCTGCCGCACATGACGGCGGGCAAGGGCTTCATTGCGCTCGCCGCGCTCATCTTCGCCAAGTGGCGGGCCTGGCCGGCGCTTGGTGCCTGCCTGCTGTTCGGTCTGCTCGACGCCGTCGCCATTCGCATCGAGGGCGTGGCCCTGCCCGTGGTCGGCCGTGTGCCGGTGCAGGCCATCCAGGCGCTGCCCTATCTCATGACCGTAGTGCTGCTTGCGGGCTTCATCGGCCGTGCCGTGCCGCCGCGGGCTTCCGGCATCCCCTATGTCAAGGAACGGTAGGATGAGCCTGCTCGACGACCTCTTCCGTGCGGCGAGTGCAGCGCGCGGGAATGCCTATGCCCCCTATTCGCGCTTTGCCGTCGGTGCCGCGGTGGCGACGCCGGACGGGCGGATCTTCGCCGGCTGCAACGTGGAGAACGCAGCCTATCCGGTCGGCACCTGCGCCGAGGCGGGCGCCATCGCCGCCATGGTCGCGGCGGGCGGCCGGCACATCGCGGCCGCCCTGGTAGTGGGGGCGGGCGATGCCCTCGTCACGCCCTGCGGTGCCTGCCGGCAGCGCTTGCGCGAATTCGCGCGCGGGGATACGCCAGTCCACGTTTGCGGGCCGGAGGGCCTGCGGCGCAGCTTCACCCTCGAAGAGCTGCTGCCGGTGTCCTTCGGGCCGGACAATTTGGCAAGCGACGGGTGAAGCCATGGGCAATGCGGCTGGGACGGACGAGCAGCTCAGGGAGGAGGCCCTCGGTCTGCTCGCGCAGCGCGGCATCACGGGCCCCTTCGATACCGCGGTGGTGCTTGGCACCGGGCTCGGCAACATTGTCGAGGATGTCGAGGAGGCGTGCGAGGTGCCCTATGCGGACATCCCGGGCTTTCCCGTCAGCGACGTCTCGGGCCATGTGGGCCGGCTGATCGCGGGCCGCATGGAGGGGCGGCGCGTCGTCATCTATGCCGGACGGGCGCACTACTACGAGACGGGCAATGCGGCCGTCATGCGCGCGCCCATAAGCCTCCTGACCGGCCTCGGCAGCCCGCCGCTGGTTCTGACCAATGCGGCTGGCTCGCTCAGGGCCGACATTCGCCCGGGCAGCCTTGCGCTCATCACCGACCACATCAACTACTCCGGGCTCAATCCCCTCATCGGCGACACCGGCGACGGGCGCTTCGTGCCGATGACGCAGGCCTATGACGAGATGCTGCGCAAGCGGATGATGCTTGCGGCAAAGGTGGCGGGCATCACGCTCAACTCCGGCATCTACATGTGGTTCTCGGGACCGAGCTTCGAGACGCCGGCAGAGATCCGCATGGCCCGCCTGCTGGGCGCCGATCTGGTCGGCATGTCGACCGTGCCCGAGGTCATCCTCGCCCGCCGCTTCGGCCTGCGTGTTGCGGCCCTTTCGGTCGTCACCAATCTGGCGGCCGGCGTCGAGGGGGCGACTCCGAGCCACGGCGAGACGAAGGATGTCGCCACCCTCGCCGCGGTGACGTTGCGGCGGTTGCTGCGGGCTTTCCTCGCCACGCGCGACGAGCGGTAGCGCAAGTATATTACGCGGGATGCTTAGCCGGCGGCTCTATTTGCAAATATTATTCAACAAATAGACAATTCGCAGACTGTCTGTTTTCGTTTTCGCCCGGAAGATTTAGATACCCCGCATCGAATTGGGAAACTGCTCGCAGCGCGGCTTGCGGTGACGAGCGCCCGCGGTGGGCGCCGTCGTGGTGCGCTTGCGATCGTCGATCGCCTCGCTGTGATCGGGAAGGAATAACCATGTTCATACGTGGATCGAGCGCGGACGCGCGCAGGACCCATCCGCGATGCCGCCGGCTGGCGGCACTCGCCGTGTTGATTGCGGGACTTGCGGCACCGGAGGCGTGGGCCACCGAGCCCGCATGGCCCGCCCTGTCCTATGACTATGTCGCCCTCGATGAGGATGTCCGCGACGTGCTGACGGCATTCGGCAACCATATGCGCATTCCGGTCAAGCTCAGTGACCGCGTGCGGGGCCGTGTGCGCGGCGGCGTGAAGCCTGCGGCGCCACGGGCCTATCTCGACGATCTGTGCGGCCGTTTCGGCCTCTCCTGGTACTACGACGGCACGACGCTGCACATTTCCTCGAGCGACGAGCAGCGGACCGAGATTGTCGAATACGGCTCGGCCTCGCCGGAAGAGCTGCTGAAGGCGCTTAACGAGCTCGGGGTGGCGGACGCGCGCTACCCTGTTCGTCTCGCGCATGGCCGCAGCGTCCTCTCCATCTCCGGGCCGCCGGTCTATCGCTCCCTCGTGCGGCAGACGCTCTCGTCGCTGATGAAGGGCCGCGCCCCGCAGGCACGCGTCAGGGTGTTCCGCGCCGGCGCCGAGAGTTCGTCCTGAGCCGGCGATTGTTTGCGTAGCATGGAGAGAGAGTTCATCCGGCAGTGACTGTCATCTGTCGACGCCGCGTCTGTATGATCGCGCAATTGTTTGCAGTCATTGGGTTTATTGCGACGGAGTGAGGGCAGATGAGCGACGTGCGCGGTATCGGCAATGCGGAGCACCGGCGGGCCGGCGGGCTCGACAGGGAGCTTCTGGACAAGATGCAGGCCTTCATCGAGCAGGCGATGAAGGCTCATCGCGAGCTGACCAGCGCCGCAGTGGACATCGTCCCGTCGTCCCAGCTCAACCCTGCCGCGGCACCGGCAGGGCCCGACGACAAGCGGGCTGATCCGCGTCTCTTGCGACCCCTGCACTCATCGGGAGCCTGACGCTCCCCTGTCAGCGTGGAATTGATCATGAACGCCATTACAGCCATCAGCAGCCTCATTGGCTCCGGCGTGAAGCCGGTCGATTCCGTCGAGCCGACGCGGACGGTGCAGGACTTCCAGTGGTCCTTGCAGGAGGCGCAGGCACTCTGGGCGTCGCAGGCGGCATCCGCAGACGGCGACGGCCTTCCGGCCGTGGTCGGGGCGATGCGCGACCGAATCCTGCCTCTCTTCGAGCGCAGGAGCGATGTTGCTGAGCTCGCCGAGGAGGTGAGCACCGGAAGCCCCCAGGAGGACGTGCTGGCCTTCTTTGAGCAGATCAAGGAGAAGGCCGGTGAGGAGCGCGAGCATCATCTGACGATGCAGCTCATCATCACGGCGTTCACCGGTCTCATCAGTACAATGAAGATGCTGCTGAGGGGATGAGCCATGCGACGCGCGCCATCGCCTCGCCCACAATGCCTGGCGGCGGTCGCTCTGCTTGCGCTCGCCACAGCTGCCTGCAAGGCCGACCTTTACGGCAATCTTGACGAGCGGCAGGCGAACGAGATCGTCGCGGTCTTGCAGCGCCACGGCATCGCTGCCGACCGGACCGTCGACAAGGATGGCCGCATCACCATTTCTGTCGACGACGACGATTTCGCGCGTGCGTTCGACATCCTGAGGGACAACGGCCTGCCCCGCCGCGCCCATGCCACGCTCGGCGAGGTTTTCAAACCGGAGGGGCTGGTCGCCTCGCCCCTGCAGGAACGGGCGCGCATGACCTACGCCCTGAGCGAGGAATTATCCCGCTCTTTGGGCGAGATCGACGGGGTCCTGTCGGCGCGGGTGCACATCGTCCTGCCGGAACATTCGCCGCTCCAGCAGAGCTCGACGCCCGCCTCCGCCTCCGTGCTCATCCGGCACAAGTCGGGCCTGCCGCTGGGCGAGCTCGTGCCCCAGATCAAGACCCTGGTGGCCAACGGGATCGCCGGGCTGACCTATGACGGCGTGTCCGTCGTGCTCGTTCCCGTGCCAGAGCGGCCGGACACGCCAGAGGCGGCTGCGCCCGTCTCTTTCCTCGGCATGTGGCTCCGGCCCGACAGTCTCGCCAGGGCGCGCGTTCTCGCAGGCCTTGCCCTGCTCCTCATTGCGGGCTTTGCCGCCGGGCTCGGCTATCTCATCTGGCGAACCCGGTCGAGCGTCTATGCGCTCGGTGCGATGGGACAGCCGCCTGCCGGGCCGGAGGAGGCACCTGAGACGTTCGCTCGAACGGGGGAGGCGGCATGACGACGCTGTTCCCCATCGACGACGAAGGGCGCTGGCGCACCTTCCTGCGCCTGCCCGGTATCCATGCGCACCCGGCGCGCCTGGCCGCCTGCTTCGGCGGTGCCATTGCACCGGACCTTTGCGCCGCGCTGCAGGCCGAGCCGCGCTTCGCCGTGCGGCTGACGGGCGTGCTGGAAGACGTCGGTCTGTTACCGCCGGCGGACGATGCGCTCCATTGCGCTGAAGTCGATCGCGCGATCGTCGTTCAGGCGCCGCAGGAGCTCATGGCGGCGGCCTTGCGCGCCGGTGCGCTCTACTGGGCGGATGCCATCGCCAATGTGGTTCTGGCGCCGGACGTGGAGCAGCTTCGCAGCTCGCTCGATGGCGCACTCATCGCCTTCGGCCTTGCCAACCGGGCGGCAGGTCCACAGGGGCTGCGCTTCGACGACCTCTCCCATGCGGCGGAGGTTGTGGCGCGGGATGGCTGGTACAGCTTTCTGGCATGGGTCGCGCAGCTCCCCGCGGGTGTGAGGGCGCGGCTGGTGCTCAAGTTCGAGGACGGGGCGATAGCGCCCGGGCCGGTTCCGGCTCTCTTCGCGGAGATTGGGCCGGGTCTCTACCGTCAGGCAGCAGGATCATGATGACCAGCGTAAATCTTTCATCGACGCCGGGCGGCCGGATCGTACGTGCGCCGGAGGTCGACGTCTGGCAGACGGCGGCCCAGACCCTTCGCAAGGTGGAGGATCTTGCGTCGTCGGAAAAGAGCGGGGGCTATCGCGAAGGCTACGAGAAGGGCGTTCGCGACGGCCTTGCCAGTGTGCGGGATGAGCACGCCGCCGCGGCTGAGCAGCTTGCCCGCACGGTGGCGGCGGTCGACCGCTACCTCGGATCGATGGAGGGTGAGATCGCCGAGCTCACCATGGGCATCGTCCGCCAGGTGCTGGGCACCTTCGACGATGCCGACCTCGTCGCCCGGCTCGCGGGCGAGGCGCTGGCCAATTTCCGCCGCGCCAGGCATCTCAAGATCACGGTTCATCCGGATGCCTGCACCAGGGTGCGGGAGGCCGTGGACGGGCTCGTCGAGCGCGAGGGGCTCGCCGTCACCGTCATGGTGGCGGGCGATCCGGCCCTGCGCCCGACGGATTGCCGGCTCGTGAGCGACTTCGCCGTCGTGGAGGCCGATCTGGAGACGCAGCTGGCGGCCCTCGCCCGTGCCTTGCCGCAGCGTGAGGCACAGCGGCCATGACGGTCGACAGCCTCGGCATCGACGCGCGTATCGCCGGCATCCTGCCGAAGCTCAGGCAGCAGGCCGAGACTGTCAGCACGCGCCTTATCAAGGGGCGTATCCTGCGGGCCATCGGGGTCACGATCCACGCGAGCGTCGCGGAGGTGCGGTTGGGTGAGGTCTGCCGGCTCTGCGACCCGGTGTCCGGCCGCGAGGTCCTGAGCGAAGTGGTCGGCCTTCTCGAGGATGCGGCCGTGCTGACACCCCTTGGTGATCTTTCCGGTCTCTCCAGTGCCACCGAGGTCATTCCGACCGGCAGCGAGATGCGTGTTCCCGTGGGGCCGGGCCTGCTCGGGCGCGTGCTGAACGCCCTCGGCGAGCCACTCGACGGTGGCCCCTGGCCGCCGCCCGACCTTGACGGCACTTATCCGTTGCAAGCGCCGCCGCCGCAGCCGATGGCGCGTGACATCATCAAGGCGCCGTTACAGCTCGGCATCCGCGCCCTCGACGGCCTCGTCACCTGCGCGCGGGGGCAGCGCATCGGCATCTTCGGCGAGCCGGGCGTCGGCAAGTCGACGCTGCTCGCGCAGATCGTCAAGGGGACGGAAGCCGACGTTATCGTCATCGGCCTCATCGGGGAGCGGGGCCGCGAGGTGCGCGAGTTTCTGGAGCGTGAGCTCGGCGAGGAGGGGCGCCGCCGCGCCGTGACCGTGGTTGCCACCTCCGACCGCCCGGCGATCGAGCGCGTCAAGGCGGCCTACGTCGCGACCGCAATTGCCGAATATTTCCGGGATCGGGGGCGCAGCGTGCTGCTGCTGATGGACAGCGTCACGCGCTTTGCCCGTGCCCAGCGCGAGATCGGCCTCGCCGCCGGCGAGCCGCCGACGCGGCGCGGCTACCCCTCCTCGCTTTTCGCCGTGCTGCCGCAGCTGCTCGAGCGCAGCGGACCAGGGCAGGGCGGTGCCATTACCGGGCTCTACACGGTGCTGATGGAGGGAGACGGCACCCAGGACCCGATCGCGGAGGAGGTGCGGTCCATCCTCGACGGGCATGTCGTTCTGTCGCCCGAGCTCGCCCACCGCAACCATTTCCCGGCCATCGACGTGCTGAAGAGCCGCAGCCGCCTGATGGATGCGGTGGTCGACCCGGAGCATTCTCGTCTCGCGGGCCAGGTGCGTGACCTGATGGCGCGTTACGCGGAGGTGGAGCTCTTGGTGCGCGTGGGCGAATACCAGCGCGGCAGCGATCCCCGCGCCGATGAGGCCATCGCGCGTATCGATGCCATCAACGCCCTGCTGCGTCAGGGGCAGGACGAACGCTCGACGATTGCGGACGTCCAGCAGCGCATGCGGACCCTGGTGTCGTGACGCAGGAGCGGACGCTGGACCTGTTGCGCCGCCTGAGGCAGCGCGGCCTGACGCGTGCGGAGGAAGGCCGCGTGCGGGCGGAGCGCAGGCTGCACGAGGCCGAGGCCGCCGTGCGCGCTGCCGAGGCCGCTGTCGAGAACCACAAGGCGGCGGTCCGGCACGAGGAAATGGTCTGGCTCGGCCGCATGGCAGCACATGTGGTCGATGCCTCCGATCTGGCGCGCCGGCAGGTGGCACTCGACGCGGAGGCGGCCGAGGCTGCCCGGCGTCGTAACGCCGTTGCCGCCGCGGATGAGGAACGGGAAGCGCGGGAGGCGGCGCTCGCCGCGGGCCTCCGGCGCAGCCGCAGAGCGCCTGCGGGGAGCGGACCGCTTGCGCGGCGCAGGTTTCTCAGCGGCCGCAACGCGTCTCGCCATGGCCGTCCCCCGCCAATGCGACTGCGCGATCCTCGGCTTCCATCTCCGCCAGCGCCTCTTCCCGCCGCAACCTGTGCCCCCGCTTCTCGTCGAGCAGCAGCTCGAGCTTGGCGAGCTTGCGTCGTCGGCGCTGCAGCTCCTGGCCGGCGACAGGCGCGCGGGGTCGAACTGGGGCGGCAGCGCCCCCAGCAGCTCGTCGGCGAATGCCTCCGGCACCCAGAGCGCCCCCGGCTGGCCAGCAATCGTCAGTTCCGCCACGATCCCGGCCCTTCGTGGCCGATCCGGAGATTGCCGACCTCAAGGTCGTCACACCGACGTCGGTCTATGTCTTCGGCAAGAAGGCTGGCATCACCAACCTCATCGCCCTGTCTCAGGACAACGAGTTGCAGTCCGAGATCAAGCTGCGTGTCGTCATCGACAGCTCGCCCGCGAACGAGGCCGTGGAAGCACTGCAGCCGCGCTCGAATGTCGATGTCTCGCTGTTCGGTAAACGCCTCGTGGCGCGGGGGGATACGGGCTCCGTGGCCGAAGCAATCGATGTCGGGGAGGTGGCGAACGCCTATGCGCCGGACGGGCAGACGCCATACAACAGGACGACTGTCGCTGGCTCCCAGCAGGTCAACATCCGCGTCCGGTTTGCCGAGATTTCCCGCAACGACCTCTCGGTGCTCGGCATTGACTGGAACCTTGCCTTCCGCGCCGGCTTCTTCACCTTCGGAACCGTCAACAAGGGGAGCGCCTTCGGCTCCGTCGATGTCGACGTCTTGGTGCAGGCCTTGCAGCGTAACGGCATTATGACCGTGCTGGCCGAGCCCAACCTGACGGCCGTGACGGGACAGGAGGCGACCTTTCTCGCTGGCGGGGAGATCCCCGTGCCGGTGCCGGGCCAGAACCAGACCCTGTCCGTCACCTACAAGCCCTTTGGCGTCTCGCTCGCCTTCACGCCGATTCTCCTGCAAGGCGACCGTATTGCTCTGCGCGTGCGGCCGGAGGTCAGCACGCTCTCCTCCGCTGGCGCCGTGCAGCTGCGCGGGCTCGAGATTCCTGCCCTCGCTGTGCGGCGGGCGGAAACGACGGTGGAGGTGGCGAGCGGCCAAACCTTTGCCATCGCGGGCCTTTTCCAGCGCAACATGGGCCAGGCCCTGGGAAAGATCCCGATGATCGGCGACATTCCGGTCCTCGGTGCGCTCTTTCGCTCGCAGAGCTTCCGCCGGGACGAGAGCGAGCTCGTCATCCTGATCACGCCCTACATCGTGTCGCCGGTTCGCGACAGGCGCCTGGCAACGCCGCTCGACCGGCCGCGCCAGGCGCTGGGCCGGCACACGGCGGCGCGGGTGACCAAGGGGCCGGTCTCCGGCCTCATCTTTAAGTGACGGCGGAGAAGGACGATGACGATCATTCTGCGACATTGCGGCGCTTCCTCCCTGCTGGCCGGCGCCCTTGCTGCCGCCCTTGCCGGCTGCGTACGCACCCCGCCCGACTATTCCCCGCACTACAGCAGCGCGGCCGGTCGTGCCGCATGGTCGACTGTCACGGTGCCCGTCGACGGCCTCGTGCCGGAGGCGTGCATGACGCCCGATCCGACGCAGGTGAGCGACCTCGGCCCCTTCCTGCCGCCGGGCTGTGCCAATGCCTACAACCTGATGCGCATGGCGGAGCGCAAGCACGACCTCGTTCACGGCCGTCAGATGGGAAGGGCTCCCGGACTCCCGACGTTCCGCGCGGCACAGCAGTACCTGACCGGCAGCGAGCGCGACCCCGGCAAGAGTGTGTCGGGCGGCAGGTGACACGGCGTCAGATCATGACGGCGCCGAGGGCCAGAGCCCTGGCCTTGGCGTCACCCGAAGTTGCGATCTTTCTTGCCTGGGAGAGCAGCTTGTCGACATCGCGAGGGTCCAGGCGGCGCTCCTGCGTCTTCCGCACCTCGGCGGCCTTGTCGGTCAGACCGAGTACGAGCACGCGGGCGCGGTGGTGCCGCTGCTGCGCTGTCGGATGTGCCACGACTTCGGCAATGAGCGCCTGTGCCTCCGCATCGCGGCGGGCAAGAGCGGTGGCGAGGGCGAGGTTGGTCTTGATGTCGAGGTCGGCGGCGTCGAGTGCGAGGGCCTTGCGGTAGGCGGCCTCGGCCTCCGTGAGGCGGCCGGCGAGCGTGTAGGCGATGCCGAGCCGGTTGTAGGCGGTGGCGGTGCCGACCTGAGGGGCTGCCGCGGCGATGAGTGCCACGGCCTGCGTCGTCTCCCCCCGGCGCAGCTTGGCCGAGCCGAGGCCGAGCAGGGCCGTTGCATCGGCCGGCTTCAGGTCGACGGCCATGGCATAGGCGCGCTCGGCACGCTCGTTTTCTCCGAGCCGCAGATAGGCGTCGCCGAGACGGGTATGGAGCATCGCATCGTCACCGGCGAGCTCGCCCGCGCGGTCGAGAAGCGCGAGTGCCGTCTGCGTCTCGCCGCGGCCTGCGATATCCTCGGCGAGGAAGAGGAGACGGCCGGCCTGCGACGTCTCCTCCGGGATGGTCTTGTCGAAGGGGTGCAGCGGGCTGATCGCCATGCAGCCGGCGAGCCAGGCCGCGAATATGGTGGCCGTTGTCGTTGATACGAGCCGGTGATCCATGCAGTGCCTCCCACAATCGACACCTGCGGCGAATGGCAGGCCGCACGGTGGATGTCGTGTCGATTGCTAGACGACCGCCCGGCGCGCAGGCGCGGGCCGGGCGGTCGACTTGAAGGCAGCTTGTGCACACAGTGCGTCCGGGGCGGCGCGACCCGCCCGGCAGCAGGCTCTCAGGCCTCGCGGACGGTCACGAGACCGGCCGGCTCGCGCGCTATGGCGAGCGGGTTGCGCAGCGGGCGGCCGAAGCCCTCAGCCTCGATCTCGAAGATGTCACCCTCCTGCGTGCGCACGCCGTCGGCGAAGCTCAGCGTCGCCGTGCCGAAGTAGTGGACATGCACGTCGCCCGGCACCCGGTGCTCGGCATACTTGAAGTGGTGATGCTCGAGATTGGCGAAGCTGTGCGACATGTTGGCCTCGCCCGTGACGAAGGGCTTCTCCCACAGCACCGCGCCGTCGCGGCGGATGCGGCTCACGCCCCGGATGTCTGCGGGCGGCGTGCCGATGAGCACCTCCGGCCCGAAGCTGCTCTGGCGCAGCTTGGAATGGGCCAGGAAGAGGTAGTTTTTCCGCTCGGTGACGTGGTCGGAGAACTCGTTGGCGAGGGCAAAGCCCACACGCACGGGCGTCCCGTCCGGGGCGATGACATAGAGGCCGGCGAGCTCCGGCTCCTCGCCCGCATCCTCGGCGAAGGCGGGGGAGACGAGCGGCGCGCCCGGCGGCACGATGAAGCGGCCGTTGCCCTTGTAGAACCACTCGGGCTGCACGCCGACGGCCCCCGGCGCCGGTCGGCCGCCCTCGAGGCCCCAGCGGAACATCTTCATGGAGTCCGTGAGCGCCGCCTCGTCCGCCTCGACGGTCGACTTGTGCATCTTGTCGCGCGTGTCGGCACTGCCGAGGTGGGTGAGGCCCGTGCCGGTGACGTGGCAGCGCGTCTCGTCCGGATGGTCGATCGGCGGCAGCAGGCGCCGGTCGGCGATGACGGCGTCGTAGTCGACGCTTCTGTCGCTGAGCCGCGAGCGCACGAACGTGGCGAGCGGTGTGTTCGCCGCCAGCGCGTCGAGCACGAGGGAATAGACGCTCTGCGTGCCGTTGAGCACGGTCAGGTGGCGGCCGTCCTCGGAGGGCACGCCGACGCGTCGCGTGCCGGCTTCATCGAAGAACTGGACGAGGCGAAGGGACATGCTCAGTCCTCCCGTCAGTGGTTGTCGCGCGGGACAGCCGAGCCGCTCTTGCCCACGAGGAAGTCGAGGTCGGCGCCCTCGTTGGCCTGCAGCACGTGGTCCACATAGAGCTTGACGTAGCCGCGGTCGGTGTGGGGTGCCGGCGGCTGCCAGGCGGCGCGGCGGCGCTCGAGCTCCTCATCCGAGACGTGCAGCGTGAGCGTGCGGGCCGGCACGTCGAGGGTGATCATGTCACCGTTCTGGACGAGGGCGAGCGGGCCGCCGGCGGCCGCCTCCGGCGCCGTGTGCAGCACCACCGTGCCGTAGGCCGTGCCTGACATGCGCGCGTCCGAGATGCGGACCATGTCGGTGATGCCCTTCTTCAGGATCTTGGGCGGCAGCGGCATGTTGCCGACCTCGGCCATGCCGGGATAGCCCTTGGGTCCGCAGTTCTTGAGCACCATGACACAGGTCTCGTCGATGTCGAGGTTCTCGTCATTGATGCGGGCGTGGAAGTCCTCGATGTTCTCGAAGACGACGGCCCGGCCCGTGTGCTGCATGAGGTGCGGGGACGCGGCCGAGGGCTTGATGATGGCGCCGTCGGGGGCGAGGTTGCCGCGCAGCACGGCGATGCCCGCCTCGGGCTTGAAGGGCGCGTCGAAGGAGTGGATCACCTCGCGGTTCCAGCACGGGGCGTCCTTGTTGTTCTCCCAGATGGTGCGGCCGTTGACGGTGAGCGCGTCCTTGTTGAGGAGGCCACGCTCGCCGAGCTCGCGCAGCACAGCCGGCAGGCCGCCCGCCTCGAAGAAGTCCTCCATCAGGAAGCGGCCGGAAGGCATCAGGTCGACGAGGCAGTGGACGTCGCGGCCGAGGCGGTCCCAGTCGTCGAGGGTCAGCTCCACGCCGACGCGACGGGCGAGCGCGATGAGGTGGATGACGGCGTTCGTCGAGCCGCCGATGCCGGCGTTGGCGCGGATGGCGTTCTCGAAGGCCTCGCGCGTCAGGATCTTGGACAGCACGAGATCCTCGCGGACCATCTCGACGATGCGGCGGCCGGCCTCGCGGGCGAGGTGGTTGCGGCGCGCGTCGACGGCCGGGATGGCGGCGTTGCCGGGCAGGCCGACGCCGAGGGCTTCCACCATGCAGGCCATGGTCGAGGCCGTGCCCATGGTCATGCAGTGGCCGTGCGAGCGGTGCATGCACGCCTCGGCCTCATGGAACTCCTCGATGGTCATCTTGCCGGCGCGCACGTCCTCGCTCATCGACCAGGTGTTGGTGCCCGAGCCGATGTGCTTGCCGCGGTAGATGCCGCGCAGCATGGGGCCGCCCGAGATGCCGATGGTAGGCAGGTCGACGCTCGCCGCGCCCATGAGCAGCGAGGGCGTGGTCTTGTCGCAGCCCATGAGCAGCACGACGCCGTCGAGCGGGTTGGCGCGGATCGATTCCTCCACGTCCATCGAGGCGAGGTTGCGGTAGAGCATCGCCGTCGGGCGCAGCAGCGTCTCGCCCAGCGACATCACCGGAAACTCGAGCGGGAAGCCGCCCGCCTCCAGGATGCCCCAGCGCACGTGCTCGGCGATCGTCTTGAAATGCGAGTTGCAGGGGGTCAGCTCGGACCAAGTGTTGCAGATGCCGATGACCGGGCGGCCATCGAACTGGTCCTGCGGGAAGCCGCGGTTCTTCATCCAGGAGCGGTAGAGGAAGCCGTGCTTATCCTGCTTGCCGAACCACTCCTGGCTGCGGAGCTTCTTCTTCGTGCCGTTGCTCATGGGTCGAAGTCCTCTTGCGGCGTCGGTCAGTTGGCGGGGTTGCGGCGCTCGAGCTCGACGAGGAGGCCCGAGTGGTCGAGGTCGCCGGCGTTGGCGAGAAGGCCGCGGAAGAGGTCGGCGGTCGCGGCCGTGAAGGGCATGGCGGCAAGGCCGAGGCGCCCGGCGGCGTCGAGCGCGTTGTCGATGTCCTTGAGGTGCGTGACCGAGCGGCCCCTGGTGGTGAAGTCGCGCTCCACCATGCGGGCGCCGTGCAGGTCGAGCACGCGGCTCTCGGCGAAGCCGCCGCGCAGCGCCTCGCGCACCTTGGCCGGGTCGGCACCGCCGCGCGCCGCGAGCATCAGTGCCTCGGCCACGGCGCCGATGGTGACGCCGACGATGATCTGGTTGGCGAGCTTGGCGAGCTGGCCGGAGCCGTGCGGCCCGACGAGCGTCGCCCGGCCCATGGGCGCGAAGACGGCGGCAACGCGCGTAAAGACCGCCTCGTCGCCGCCGACCATGATGGCGAGCGTGCCCTGTTCGGCGCCCACCGTGCCGCCGGAGACGGGCGCGTCGAGATAGGAGACGCCCCTTTCAGCGAGGCGCGCCGCGTGATCCTGTGCCTCGGCCGGCTTGATCGAGCTCATGTCGATGAGCACGGTGCCCGGCCGCATCGCCTCGGCGACGCCCTGGCCGAAGACGACGGCTTCGACGATGGGGCCGTTCTCCAGCATGGTGATGACGATGTCCGCCTCTGCCGCCGCCTCCGCGGCGCTTGCGGCGATGCGGGCGCCGAGCGGCGCCAGCGCCTCGGCCTTCTCGCGCGAACGGTTCCACAGTACGAGCGGCCAGCCGGCCTCGATCAGGCGGCGGGCCTGGCGTACGCCCATGAGACCGAGGCCGAGAAAGGCCACGGTCGGCTTGTTGTCGGTCATCGAACCACCCTCGAACGTTCCGCCGGCGCAGCTTCCGGCCTCGCCGCGGCAGCGCCTCCTCAGAATGGCTCTAGACGAAAGAACGATAACCGCCTAATCGCTTTATGCGATCAATTGATATAAAATCGGATATCACGATGCCGATGGAGGAGCGGGCGAGGACGGCAGCGCCGCCGGCGCTGGAGGCGGCCGTGCGGCGGCTCAAGCTGCGCCAGCTGCAGCTTCTCGTCGCCATCGGTGAGCATGCCAACCTGCATCGCGCCGCGGAGGCGGTGCATATCAGCCAGCCGGCGGCCTCCAAGCTGCTCGCCCAGGTGGAGGAAGCGGTCGGCACAAGCCTCTTCGAGCGCCTGCCGCGCGGCCTGCGGCCGACTGCGGCCGGAGAGGCGCTGCTGCGCCGCGCCGGCAATGTCATGGCCGAGCTGTCGGCGGCGGGGGAGGAGTTGGCGGCCATCGCCAGCGGTCGCGGCGGTCGCGTGCGCCTCGGCTCCATCGTCGGTGCGGTGCCGGGTCTCATCAGCGCCACGGCGGTGTCATTGCACCGCGCGAGCGATCCAGTCGCCCTGTCGCTCGTCCTCGGCACCAGCGGAACGCTGCTTGCGGCCCTGCGCGAGCGGCGGCTCGACCTTGTCGTCGGCCGCATCCCGGTGTCGAGCGAGCGGCACGACCTGTCGTTCGAGTTTCTCGTCGACGAGCGGCAGGTGGTGGTCTGCCGGGCCGATCACCCCATCGCCGTGCGGGCGCAGGGCGCGCCTGGCGACCTCGAGCTCGCCCATCTCATGGACGAGCCGTGGGTGGTGCATCCGCCGGGCAGCGTGCTGCACGCTCGCTTCGAGGACAGGCTGCGGCGGGCCGGCCTGCCTTCGCCCGTGCAGGCCATCGAGACCGACTCCGTCGACATCACCATCAACCTGCTGCTGACGGGCGACTTTCTCGCCATCCTGCCGCGCAACACGGTGGCGCCGTGGATCGAGCGCGGTTTCCTCGCCGTCCTGCCGGTGGATCTGTCGCTCGACCTGGGGGCCGTCGGCATCATCACGCTGACCGACCGCCCGCTGTCGCGAGCGGCCGAGCGTGTCGTCGAGAGCCTCAGGCGCCACGCCCGCGCCGGCGCGGATCAGGCGGGTGAGCCGTAACGTCCCTTGAGATAGGCGTAGAGTGCCCGCGCGCCCTGCACCTCACCACCCTCGGGCCGTCCGGGCTTGGTCGAGGGATTCCAGGCATAGATGTCGAGATGGGCATAGGCCGCCGCCTTCTCGACGAAGCGCTGCAGGAAGAGCGCGGCGGTGATGGCGCCGGCGAAGCCGCCGCTCGAGACGTTGTTCACCTGCGCGACCTTCGACTCCAGCATGGAATCGTAGGTGCCCCACAGGGGCAGGCGCCACAGCGGATCCCAGACCGCGAGGCCGAGGCGCTGCAGTTCGCTGGCCAGGCTGTCGTCGCGGGTAAAGAGCGGCGGCAGGTCCGGGCCGAGGGCAACGCGCGCGGCGCCGGTAAGCGTGGCAAAGTCGATGAGCAGCTCGGGTGCCTCTTCGTCCGCGAGGGCCAGCGCGTCGGCGAGAATGAGCCGGCCCTCGGCATCGGTGTTGCCGATCTCGACCGTGATGCCCTTGCGGCTGCGAAGGATGTCGCCGGGGCGGAAGGAGGCGCCGGAAACGGCGTTCTCGACCGCCGGAACGAGGAGACGCAGGCGCACGGGCAGTCGCGCGTCCATGATCATCTGCGCAAGGGCGATGGCCGCCGCCGCCCCGCCCATGTCCTTCTTCATCAGCAGCATGGCGCTCGAGGGCTTGATGTCGAGCCCGCCGGTGTCGAAGGCGACGCCCTTGCCGACGAGGGTGACCTTTGGCGCATCGGCCGCGCCCCAGGTGAGATCGATGAGGCGCGGCGGCACCGCCGAGGCGCGGCCGACCGCGTGGATCATCGGCAGGTTATGTGCCAGGAGCTCGTCGCCGACGATCGTGCGCACCCCGGCGCCGAAGCGCGTGCCGAGCGCCCTGATCGCCTCCTCGATGCCGTCCGGGCCGAGGTCGTTGGCTGGCGTGTTGATGAGGTCGCGGCCGAGCGTCACCGCCTCGACGATCCGCGCCAGTTCGTCGCCGTCCACGCCGTCCGGCAGCACGATGCGGCAGCCGCCCTCCTTCGGCTCGCAGTAGCGTTCGAACCGGTAGGTGCCGAGCAGAAAGGCGAGGGTGGCCGTCTCGGCGCTGCCAGGCGGCAGCGTGGCGAAGTGATAGGTCCCGTCGGGCAGGAGTCCCGGCAGCTTGCCGGGCAGGAAGGGATTGGCCCGGGGGCTGTCGGCGGGGTCGATGCCGAAGAGCACGGCCGCGATGGTCCCCTTCGCGTCGGGAAGGGCGAGACAGCGCCCCGGCTTCGGCTCGAAGCCGTGCGCCTCGGCGAAGGCGCGGGCACTCGCCGGCAGGCTGTCGCGAACGCCGGGCCAGCCGTCCGGCTGCACGAGGTGAATGGCGATGGAAGGGGTGTCGATGGCGGCGACGAGCGCGTGCACGGTCACGGGTCCTCCTCGATGAACCTGACCCGTCGATAGCACGGGCGCGTTGCCCGGTCACAGATCCTTCTGCATCAGGAGCAGATCGAGCGAACGGCCGAACTTGCGGCCGATGCCCCGGAGTGTGCCGACCTCGCGGAAGCCGAAACGGGCGTGGAGGGCGCAGGAAGGCTCGTTCGGCAGGCCGATGGCCGCCACCATCACGGCGCGCCCGTCGCGGCGGGCTTCGGCGATCAGCGCCTCCATCAGTGTGGACGCGATGCCGCGATGCTGGAAGGCGTCGCAGACGTAGATGGAGTTCTCGACAGTGAGGTCGTAGCCGGCGCCGGTGCGGAAAGGGCCGTAGGTGGCGAAGCCCGCAAATTGCGCAGCGCCCTCGGACGAGGCCACCTCCGCGACGAGGACCGGAAGCCCCGCTGCGTGCGCTCGCGGAACCAGCCGAGCCGCTCGTCGAGACTGGCGGGCTCGTGTCGCCAGATGGCGAGGCTGTTGAGGATGTGGTGGTTGTGCAGGGCGAGAATGGCGGGAACGTCCGCTTCGCGGGCGGGCCGGATGGTCGTCATGGCTCAGAGCGTCTTGTAGAAGAAGGTCGTCGGCGCCGGCGTGCCGTCGGTCGTGAGCGCGTGCCCCGGCACGACGCCGAACTCCTGCCAGCCGCACGCGCGGTAGAGCGCCTCGCCGGCACTGCCCGTCTGTGTGTCGAGCAGGAGGAGCGTGCGCCCGGCAGCCCGTGCCGTCTCCTCCGCCGCCGCGAGCAGGCGCCTGCCGATGCCGCGCCGGCGGTGGCTCGCCAGCACCAGCATCTTGGTGATCTCGCCCCGGTGCGGCGCGTTGGGCTGGTGGGCATAGGTGAGGATGACGGTGCCGACGATGCACCCCGCCTCCTCCGCGACGAGCAGCACGCGCCCGCCGTCGGCAAAGCCGGGCAGCTGGCTGCGCCAGAAGGCGGCGGCCTCCTGGGCGGTGAGCCCCGCGAGGAAGTTGACGGAGGCGCCGTGGGCCACGGCATCGACCAGGACGGCGGCGAGCTCTTCCAGGCGTGCGGTCGCCTCGCCGGCCGTCAGCGGGCGAACGACGACGGATGCGGCGGCGTGCCCTTCGGCGATGGGAGCAGTGTCGTTCATGGTCTCAGCCCTTGCGCGGGTCGACGGGGGCGAGCACGACGGCGTAGCGCACCGGCCGCGTGCCCGGATTGCGGTAGACGTTGGGGCGGTCGAGCCGCATGTGCAGGCAGTCGCCCGTATGGAGCAGGAAGACCTCGTCGCCGACGGTCTTCTCCAGCGTGCCGTCGAGCACCCAGACGTGCTGGTCGATGCCGCGCGACAGCCAGGGGTGGTCGAAGGCGACGCGCGCGCCCGGCGGCAAGGTCACGTCGACGATCTCGACAGGCGAGCCGGTGCCGGGAGGCGAGACGGCGCGCCGGACGTAGCCGGTCTCCGGGTCCTGCCACACGGGCTGCTCGTCGGCCCTCTGCACCGGGCTCGCCACGGGCGTCTCGCGCGCGAAGAGCGAGGCGAGGCTGACACCGAGCCCGGCGCAGAGCCGGCCGAGCAGCACGGCAGTGGGGTTCGACTCGCCGCGCTCGATGCGCGAGATCATAGCGCGGCTGATGCCTGTCTCCTCCGCGAGCGCATCGAGCGTCAGCCCGGCCTTCTGGCGCAGCGCCTTGAGCCGGCGCCCGAGCGCCCTCGCCATGTCTTCGTCCGATGGTGCATTATCCAACATAAGAGAATTATCGTCTCATATGTTGGAATGGGAAAGCCCGAAGAATCGGCAGGCTCGCCCGCATATCGGGCAGCGACCTTCCATGCTGCTGCCGCCCCTCCTCGCCGGGCCGCCGTTAACGCCTCGTTAGGGTTAACGATCTATCAACGGCGTCGGGCGCACGATGCGCAATCAGTATCGGGGGCAATCATGGCGGCTCAATCGTGCAGGCCGTTCGCGCGGCGTGGGGCATCCATGGTTTTCTGGCGTGCCGCGGCAGTTTCGGCTCTGGCGCTGTCGCTCGGCGGCTGCCTGTCGAGCGGCGACGTCACCGGCTCGATCGGGCTCATCGGCTCGCGCAAGACCGAGCCGCAGACGCAGGCGACGGCCGCCCGCGGGGAGGCCGAGTGGCGCGCCGCCGCGCAGGAGTGGGGCAAACACTACGAGGCGCGCCCCACCGACAAGCAGGCCGCCCTCAACTATGCGCGGGCGCTGCGCGCACTCGACCAGCGCGCGCAGGCAGCAGCCGTGCTGCAACAGGCGGCGCTGCACAACCCCAAGGACCAGGAGGTTCTTGCCGCCTACGGCAAGGCGCTCATCGATGTCGGGCGCTTCAAGGAGGCGGAGGGGGTGCTGGCCCGCGCCCATACGCCCGACAAGCCTGACTGGCGCGTGCTGTCGGCGCAGGGCACGGTGGCTGACCAGCTCGGTGACCACGCGGTCGCCCAGCGCTTCTATCTCACCGCCCTCAAGATCGTGCCGGGGGAGCCGAGCGTCCTGTCCAACCTCGGCCTGTCTTATGCCCTGTCGAAGCAGCCGGCCGAGGCCGAGCGCGTGCTGCGCGAGGCGGCGGCGCATCCCCGGGCCGATGCGCGCGTGAAGCAGAACCTTGCGCTCGTGCTGGCGCTGCAGGGCAAGCTGGCGGAGGCCGAGCAGGTCCTGTCCCAGAGCCTGCCGCCGTCCGAGGTGGCCGCCTATATGGCCTATCTCAGGCAGACCACCGGCCGTCGCGCCTGAATCAGCGCGACACGGGCGCCGGCCGAAAGGTTGACCGGTGATCGCCGAGGAACGCGGCGGCGATCAGCTCGCGCGTGTAGGCCTCGCGCGGATTGTCGAAGATCGCCGCGACCGGGCCGCGCTCGACCACCTTGCCCGACTTCATCACCATGATCTCGTCCGCAAGCGCCCGCACCACGGCAAGGTCGTGGCTGATGAAGACATAGGCGAGGCCGTGCTTCTGCTGCAGGTGGCGCAGGAGTTCGACGATGCTCTTCTGCACCGAGCGGTCGAGGGCCGAGGTCGGTTCGTCCAGAACAACGAGCGCCGGCTTGAGGATCATGGCGCGCGCGATGGCGATGCGCTGGCGCTGCCCGCCCGAGAACTCGTGCGGGAAGCGGTGGCGGGTGGCCGGGTCGAGCCACACCTCCTCGAAGGCAGCGGCGGCGCGGCGGTCGCGCTCGGCGCGTGTCAGGCCGGGCTCGTGCACGAGCAGGCCCTCGGTGACGATCTCACCCGCGGTGAGGCGCGGCGACAGCGAGCCGAAGGGATCTTGGAAGACGAGCTGCATGTGGCGGCGCAGCGGCCGCATCGCCGCCCGGTCGAGCGGCATCAGCGCGCGGTCCTCGTAGCGCACGATGCCGGCCGCCGGCACGAGGCGCAGCAGGGCGCGGCCGAGTGTCGACTTGCCGGAGCCCGATTCCCCGACGATGCCGATGGTCTCGCCACGGCGCACCGTGAGGTCGACGCCGTCGACGGCGCGCAGCTCGTGCCGCCGCCGGCCGAATAGGCCCTCCCGCTGCGCGAAGACGACCTGCACATTCTCTGCCGTGAGCACCGTCGGGCTGCCGGGCGGTGGCGGCTGTTTGCGGCCGGTTGGCTCGGCGTCGATCAGCATGCGCGTGTAGTCGTGCCGCGGACGGTCGAAGAGCGTCTGCGTCGGCCCGCTTTCCACCACCTCGCCGCCCTTCATGACATAGGTCCGGTCGGCGAAGCGGCGTACAATGCCAAGGTCGTGGGTGATGAAGACGATGGCCATGCCGAGCCGTTGCTTGAGCTCGGACAGGAGTGCGAGGATGCGCGCCTGCACCGTGACATCGAGCGCCGTGGTCGGCTCGTCGGCGATGAGGATGTCGGGATCGTTGGCGAGCGCCATGGCGATCATCACGCGCTGGCGCTGGCCGCCGGACAGCTCGTGTGGGTAGGACGAGAGGCGCCGCTGCGGATCGGGGATGTGGACGAGGTCGAGCAGCTCGGCGGCGCGCCGCAGGGCCGCCGCGCGGGAGAGTCCCGCATGGCGCATCAGCGGTTCCGCGATCTGGTCGCCGACCCGGTAGAGCGGGTCGAGCGAGGTCATCGGCTCCTGGAAGATCATGCTGATCTTGCGCCCGCGGTAGCGGTTGAGCGCGCTTGGTTCGAGGCCCAGGATCTCCTCGCCGCGATAGCGCACGGAGCCTTCGGCGCGGCCGTTGCGGGCCAGAAGGCCCATCACCGCCATCATCGTCTGGCTCTTGCCGGAGCCGGATTCGCCGACGATGGCCACCGTCTCGCCGGCGTGGACGTCGAGGTCGACGCCCTTCACGGCCTCCACCGGGCCGGTCTCGGTGTCGAAGCGGACGGAAAGGCCGCGCAGGCTGAGCACGGGGTCGGCCATCAGCGGTCCCTCGGGTCGAGCGCGTCGCGCAAGCCGTCGCCGATGAAGTTGAGGGCGAACAGCGTGGCGACGAAGAAGACGGACGGGAAGATGATGAGATAGGGCGCGCTCTGGATGTTGGCCGCGCCTTCCGAGATGAGCACGCCCCAGCTCGTCAGCGGGGCCTGCACCCCGAGGCCGAGGAAGGAGAGGAAGCTCTCGAGCAGGATGATCTTCGGCACCATCAGCGTCACGAAGACAACGACGGGCCCGAGGAGGTTCGGCACGATGTGCCGCCGCAGGATGCCGGCCGTGCCGACGCCGAGGGCTTCCGCCGCCTGCACGAACTCGCGGCGTTTCAGCGCCAGGGTCTGGCCACGCACGATGCGCGCCATGTCGAGCCATTCGACGGTGCCGATGGCGACGAAGATGAGGACGAAGTCGCGGCCGAAATAGACCACGAGCAGGATGACGAAGAAGACGAAGGGCAGGGAATAGAGCACGTCGACGAAACGCATCATGAGGTCGTCGATGCGCCCGCCGGCGAAGCCTGCCACGGCGCCATAGGCGACGCCGATGACGAGGCTGACGACGGTGGCGAGAAGGCCGACGAGAAGGGAGATGCGGCCGCCGACCATGATGCGCGTCATCAGGTCCCGGCCGCTGCGGTCGGTCCCCATCAGGAAGAGCTGGCGGTTGACGTGGCCCTCCACGACGAGCGCGCGGCCGTCATCGCGGGTCGCGACCACGCGCGTATCGGAGAATTCGTCGAGCCGGTCGATGTAGCGCGTGCTGCGCGGGTCGATCGGTTTGTCGGAGCGGAGAGTGACGCTGAAGTGGTCCCCGTCCACCTGGAAATCGGCCATGGCGAGGCGCGCCCGCTGCAGCGCCTCCGCCATGGCGCCGGCGAGGGCGGATTCCTTCGGATAGCGCTCGAGGCTCGGCGGCACCCCGACATAGGAACGATAGACCCGGTCGTAGGGGTGGGGTGACAGCCACGGCCCGACGACGCAGAAGACGGTGACGAGGGCGAGGATGATGCCGCCCGCAACGGCCGCGCGGTTGCGCAGCAGGCGCCGCACGGCGAGCGAGAAGAGGCTGCGGCCGGCGGGGGCGTGCAGTGCTTCGGCGGTTTCGGGAATGAGGGAGCCGTCAGTCATAGCGCACCCGCGGGTCGAGCGCCGCGTAGGCGAGGTCGACGAGGAGGTTGAAGACGACGACGAAGCCCGCCAGCGTCACCACCGTGCCCATGACGAGCGTGTAGTCCCGGTTGAGGGCGCCCTCGACGAAGTAGGCCCCGACGCCGGGGATGGCGAAGATCTTTTCGATGACCACGGAGCCGGTGACGAGGGCGGCGGCGGCCGGTCCGAGATAGGAGATCACCGGCAACAGCGCGCCCTTGAGGGCATGGCGGACAACGACATGGCCGGGCAGGCCGCAGGCCCTCAGCGTGCGGATGTGGTCGGCGCGCAGCGCCTCGATCATGGACGAGCGGGTGAGGCGGGCAATCACCGCCATCTGTGGCAGGGCGAGCGCCACCGTGGGCATCACCAGGTGGGCGAGGTCGCCGTCGCCCCAGCCGCCGAGGGGCAGGAGCCCGAGCATGAGGCCGAAGACGAGCTGGAGAACAGGGGCTACCACGAAGTTGGGCACCGTAACGCCGACTGTCGCCACCGTCATGACGGAATAGTCGGCGGCACTGTTCTGGCGCAGGGCCGCGAACACGCCGGCCGCGACGCCGCCGATGATCGCCAGCACGAGGGCGCTGAGGCCGAGTGTGACGGAATAGGGCAGCGCCCGGCGCAGCATCTCTCCCACCGTGAAGTCGATGGCGACGTAGCTCGGACCGAAGTCCCCGCGCACCAGCTTGCCGAGATAGTCGAGGTACTGGAGGTAGAGCGGCTGGTCGAGCCTGTAGGCCCGCCGCAGGTTCTCAAGCACCTGCGGCGCGAGCGGCTGCTCGAGGTCGAAAGGGCCGCCCGGTGCGAAGCGCACGAGGAAGAAGGCGACGGTGACGATGACAAAGAGCGTCGGGACAGCCCCGAGGAGGCGGCGAAGGGTGTAGGAGAGCATGAACTTTCCGCGTGCGAGGGGTGGCCCCGGCGGGGCCGGCCCGGAGGCATCAACGGTCGATGCTGATGTAGCGGCTGCGATGCACGTTTCGCACGTTGGGGGCCCATCCCTTCACCCTGTCGGAGACGAGGTGCAGCGACGAACGGTTGAGAAGGGGAATGAGGCCCATGTCGGCGAGCAGGACAGCCTCCGCCTCGGCCATGATCCTGGCCCGCTCCGCCGGATCGAGCGTGGCGTCGGACATCTTCACGAGTTCGTCGTACTTCGGGTTGCTGTACTGCCCATAGTTGCCGACGGCGTTGCCGGTGAGGCCGAGGTAGAGGAAGTTCTGCGCGTCGGCATAGTCGCCCACCCAGCCGGCGCGTGCCACGTCGAAATCGCCCCGGTTCTGCAGGTGGGCGTAGTGGGTCTTGATGTCGGTGTTGAGCAGCGTCACCTCGGCGCCGAGCACCTCCTTCCACATGTCGGCGATGGCCGTTGCCACCTTCTTGTGCGCGTCGTTGGTGTTGTAGCGGATCTCGATCTTGAGCGGCTTGCCGCCGGGGCCGTAGCCGGCCTCCTCGATCAGCTTCCTTGCCTCGTCCTCGCGGTCGAGCTGCGACATCGCCGCGAAATCGGCCTCGGCCGGCGTGTAGCCGTTGATGCCGGGCGGCACGAGGCTGTAGGCGGGCGTGGCCGCGCCGCTCCAGATCTTCTCGGCGAGGAAGTCGCGGTCGATGGCCATGGCAAGGGCGCGGCGCACGCGCGGGTCGCTGAAGGGCTCCTTCCTGTTGTTGATGGCGTAGTACTCGATGGCGAGATAGGGCGAGGTCTTCACCTGGTCGCCCAGCTTTTCCGTGAGGAAGGGCAGCTGGTCGATGGGAAACTGGTAGTTGGTGTCGAGCTCGCCGGCCATGAAGCGGCGCACGGCGGCGGCGTTGTCCTCGGTGGGATAGAACATCACCACGTCGGTTTGGACGTTCGCCGCATCCCAGTAATGCGGGTTCTTGACCAGCTTGATGTGGTCGCCTGGCACGTTCTCGGCGAGGCTGTAGGCGCCGTTCGAGACGAAGTTGCCGGGCCGTACGAAATCCTTGCCGAACCGCTCGACGCTCGCCTGATGCATCGGCAAGGCCGTCTGGTGGGTGAGCAGCTCGAGGAAGTAGGGCGTCGGCCGCTCCAGCGTGATCTCGACCGTCAGGTCGTCGACGGCCCTGACGCCAAGCTCCTCAGGCTTCATCTCGCCCCTGTTGACCTTCTCGGCGTTCTTGATGGGGTAGTGCAGCGAGGCGTACTTCGCCGCCGTCTGCGGGTCCATGATGCGGCGGAAGGAGAAGACGAAGTCCGACGCCCTGACGGGGTCGCCGTTCGACCACTTGCCGTTCGCCCGCAGTTTGAAGGTGTAGACCGTGCCGTCCGGCGACAGCGTCCAGCTCTCGGCGGCGCCGGGCACGATCCTGCCGGCCTCGTCATAGGTGACGAGGCCCTCGAGGAGATCCCACAGGATGTTGGCTTCGACGTCGATCGACGTCTGGTGGGCGTCAAGCGTCTTCGGGTCGCCGGCATTGCCGCGGTGATAGACGGTTTCGGCCTGCGCGCCGGCGGAGATCGCGCACAGCGCGGCGACGGCGCAGAGGAACGTTCGAATACGGCTCACAGCAGCCTCCCGCTTTCCGGATGCGCCGGCATTTGACTAAAAGTTGAGTAGTTTCAGGACATTCCGGCGCGGCGACCATGTCGGGTGCAGGAAAGCACTCGCCCCTCGTGCCGTCAATCGCGGCGCAGAGGTGCAGGGTGGCGTGGCGTGCCGAGACGGCAGGGGCCGTCGCTCAGGCCGGTGCCGCACGCGGCGAGCCGTCGGGATCGGTCGCCTCGGGTTCCTGAGAGATGGGAGCGGCGGTCGGATCGATGATGTCGAACGGCCGCTCGGCGCGCACGGCCGGCGGCGGACGCGAGGCGATGCGCAGGCGGGCCACTGCGGCGAGCAGGAGCGCAATGGAGGCCATGAAGTAGAGGAGCCCGTCGATGTCGAGCCGTGCCATCACGCCTGAGCCGATCATTGGCCCGAGGGCCGAGCCGAAGCCGCTGACGAGCACGAGCCGTCCGCTCACCGCCACGACACGGTCGGCCGGCATCCGGTCGAGCGCATGGGCAACGCAGACTGGATAGAGCGTCGACATGAAGCCGCCGAGCAGGGCGGCGACGGGCAGGACGGCGGCCGCATGGCGCGGAAGGACCGCGAGCAGGACCGCCGAGACCGCGAAGCCGGCGGCGAGCCCCGCCAGCACGAGGCGGCGGTCGTTGCGGTCTGACAGGCGGCCGACCGGCATCTGCAGCGCGAGCCCGCCGAGCACGGCAACCAGCATGAAGACCGCGATGGTATTCTGGGCGATGCCCTCGCGCAGCATCCAGGCCGGCACGAGGCCGTAGAAGGCGCTGGTGATCATGCCGCCGATGACGCAGCCCGCCACGGCGACAGGCGCCTGGCGGGTGAGATCGCCGTAGCGCAGGGTCACGTCCGGCAGCATGCCCGGCGCCTCGGCGTGCGTCGTCGTCACCATGACGAGCGGGAGGGCGAAGAGCACGACGATGACCGAGAACGGCGCCGGCGACTGGATCGGCAACTGTCCGATCACGAGCTGCCCGGCGGCCAGGGCCGTGAAGGTACCGACCATGTAGACGGAGAAGACGCGGCCGCGCTGGTTCGCTTCGGCCTTGGCGTTGAGCCAGCTTTCGGTGGTGATGAACAGGCCGACGCAGCCGAGGCCGACGGCCGCCCGACAGATGATCCAGAGCGGCAGCGAGACGGCGAGCGGCATGGCCGCCGTTGCAGCCACGACCATGCCGGCGAAGGCGGCATAGGCGCGGATGTGACCAATGCGCTGGATGAGCCGGCCCGAGCCCACGGCGCCGGCCGTGAAGCCGACGAAATAGGCGCTGAGCACGACGCCCGTGCCGGTCGGGCCGAAGTCCTCCACCGTCAGGCGCAGGGAGAGGAAGGTGTTGAAGAAGCCGTTGGCCAGCTGGACGAGGCTCGTCGCGGCGATGAGGGTTCCGATCTGGACGAGCATCGGGGCGGCTCCTGCATCGGCTCCGGCTGTCTGGGCTCCAAGGACAAAAAGTGGAGCGAATGCGTCCCGGAAGAACCGCCTTGCCGTGATAGGGTTCCTGTCACGATGCGGCAGCCCGCCGTCATGTATAATCGGCCCGAATGGCCACAGGGGGGAACATCATGACCCATGCGAAGGGCCGTGCCGGGGGCAGTCGCGCCTTCCGCCTGCGCGTCCTCCTGGCGGTGCTGCTGGCTGGTGCGCCGCTCGCCGTGCGGGCGCAGACTGTGGAGCACGCCACGCGGGAGAGGGTGATGGCCGCTCTGCCGCCGCTGGAGGAAATGGCCCGGCAGTTCGTGGACAGGGACGACGTGCCGGGCCTTTCCGTCGCTGTCGTCCACCGGGACGAGGTCGTGTTCCTCAAGGGCTTCGGCGTCCGGGACGAGGCTGGCCGCGAGCCTGTTGACGCCGACACGGTCTTTCAGCTCGCTTCGCTGTCGAAGCCGCTCGCCGCGACCGTCGTGGCGGCGCTCGTCGGCGAAGGCGCGGTGAGCTGGGATGCACGCATCGCCGACATCGACCCCGGCTTCCGGCTTCGCGAGGCCTATCCCTCCGCGCAGGTGACGGTGCGGGACCTGTTCTGCCACCGCAGCGGCCTTCCGGGCTCTGCCGGCAACGAGCTGGAGGGGCTCGGCTACGACCGCGACACGATTCTCCACCGGCTGCGGCTGGTCGAGCTGTCGAGCAGCTTCCGCGCCGGCTATTCCTACAGCAACTTCGGCCTCACGGCGGGCGCCGTCGCAGCGGCGAAGGCGGCGGGTCTCAGCTGGGAGGATGCGGCCGAGACGCGGCTCTACCGGCCGCTCGGCATGGCGTCCACCAGCTCGCGTCATGCCGATTTCGTCGCGCGTCCCAACCGGGCCACGCTCCACGTACGGGACGGCGGCGGGTGGAAGGCGCTGTCCAGGCGCGATCCCGATGCCCAGTCGCCCGCTGGCGGCGCCAGCTCCAGCGCGCGCGACCTCGCCCAGTGGGTGCGGTTGCAGCTCGGCAGTGGCAAGTTCGACGGCAGGCAGCTCATCGACGCCCACGCGCTCGGCCAGACGCACCAGCCGCACATGTGGCTTGGCCGGCATCCCATCACCGGCAGCCTGACCTTCTACGGCCTCGGCTGGAACGTCGAATACGGCCGCTACGGCGAGGTCTGGGGCCATGCCGGCGCGTTCAGCGAGGGGGCGCGGACCCTCGTCAGCCTGCTGCCGGGAGAGCAGCTCGGCATCGTGGTGCTCGCCAACGCCTTCCCGACCGGCGCGCCGGAGGCGCTTGCCGACAGCTTCTTCGACCTCGTGATGAGGGGTGACGTCACCCGCGACTGGAAGAAGGAGTGGGACCGGCTCTATGAGCAGGTCTTCGGGCAAACCATCGAGGAAGCAGCCAGGCGCTACGGCACGCCGCCGGCATCGCCGCAGCCGGCGCTGCCGGCCGCAGCCTACGTCGGCGTCTATGCCAACCCCTATGTCGGGCGTGCCGTGGTGGCCGAGGCGGACGGGACGCTGCAGATCCGGCTGGGGCCGGAGGGCAAGTGGGTCGTCCCCCTCCGCCATTTCGACCGTGACCTGTTCACCTATCGCCCCTTCCCTGAGATGCCGGACCTCATGTCCTCCGCGACCTTCTCGGTCGGGCCGGACGGGAGGGCGAGCGCGGTGACGCTCGAGCATCTCCACGATCTGGGGCTCGGTGTCCTGAAGCGCATCGAGGAGCCGGCGCCCTGACGGCCCGCTTGGGCGGGGCGTCCCGCTACTTCCAGTCGAAAACCTGGATGAGTGCCGGGATGATGATGACGACGAAGAGCACCGGCAGGAAGAAGAGGATCATCGGCACCGTGAGCTTTGGCGGCAGGGCGGCCGCCTTCTTCTCGGCCTCGGTCATGCGCTGGTCGCGGCTCTCCTGCGCCAGGACGCGCAGGGCCTGGCCGAGAGAGGTACCGTAGCGCTCGGCCTGGATCAGCGCGGTTGCGACGTTCCGGACGACGTCGAGCCCCGTGCGGTTGCCAAGGTTCTCGAAGGCGGCGCGCCTGTCGGGCAGGTAGGAGAGCTCTGCGGTCGCGAGCGTCAGCTCCTCCGCCAGCGGCACGGACTGGGAGCCGATCTCCTGCGCCACCTTGCGGAAGGCCTGCTCGATCGACATGCCGGACTCGACGCAGATGAGCAGCAGATCGAGCGCGTCGGGCCAGGCGCGGCGGATCGAAGCCTGCCGTTTCTGGATGGCGTTGGAGACAAAAAGTTCCGGCAGCTTGATGCCGGCATAGGCGGCGAAGATGACGATGCCCAGCTTGATGGCGAGCGGCTGCTGCAGCTTCAGCAGCACGAAGACGTAGAAGGCCGTGATCAGGCACAGGCCGATGGGCAGCACCATGCGGAAGAAGAGGAAGGCAATCTCTGCCTGCTGGCCACGGTAGCCGGCCATGGTCAGTCGCGCCCGGGCGGTGTCCGTGCCCAGCCAGCGGTCGAGGTTGAAGCGGTCGACCACCTGCTTCATGTAGGCCTTGGGCTGCTGCCGCAGGGTGATGCGCTGCCGGTTCATCACGCGCTCGCGCTCGCGGGCGCGGATTTTGTCCCGCTCCAGCGCCACGGCCCTCATGCGCTTGTCGAGCGCGTTGCGCTCGGCGAGCGGCAGGGCGAGCGTCAGCACCGTGCCGGCGGCGGCGACGGCGGCGAGGGCCGCCAGCATGAACTGGCTGTCGAGCAGCCGGTCGAGGAGCGCCTGGACGATGGCCACCCGCGCCTCCTCAGAAGTCGAAGTTGATCATGTTGCGCATGACCATGATCCCGATCAGCATCCACGCGCCCGACAGGGCTAGGGCGATCTTGCCGGTGTCCTTGAGCCACAGGAGCTCGATGTAGCTGGGGCTCGTGATGTAGACGAGGATGGCGACGACGAAGGGCAGGGAGGCGATGATGGCGGCGGAGGCCTTGGCCTCCATGCTCATCGCCTGGATCTTGTCCTTCATCTTCTTGCGCTCGCGCAGCACGCGCGACAGGTTGGCGAGCGCCTCGGACAGGTTGCCACCCGCCTTCTGCTGGATGGCAATGACGATGGCGAAGAAGTTGGCCTCTGGCACGGGCATGCGCTCGGGCAGGCGCGCACAGGCGTCCGCCACCGACAGGCCGAGCGCCTGCGCCTCCACGATGGCGCGGAACTCGGAGCGCACGGGCTCGGCGGCCTCGGAGGCGATGATCTTCAGGCAGTCGCCCAGCGGCAGGCCGGCGCGCACGCCGCGTACGACTACGTCGAGCGCGTTCGGCAGCTCCTCGATGAAGCGTCTCATGCGCCTGGTGCGCAGGTGGGAGAGCAGCCAGCGCGGCACGCCGAGGGAGCCGACGAAAAGGCCGGTGAGGCCCACGAGGGGCCGGTGCGTCAGCGCAAGGAAGAGGAGCGCGGTGGCGAGGCCGAGCCCGGCGCTGACGAGGAAGAAGCGGCCCCTGGACCAGTCGAGCCCGGCCTGGGTGATGCGCATCTCCAGGGAGAGCCTGTTACGGCGCCTCTCGCGCGCCTCGATCTCCCTGAGGCTCTGGGCCACCTGCTCGCGCTTGTTGGCGGTGGCGGCGTCGAGGCGCTCGGCTGCCCGCTGCGCGGGGCTGCCGACGAGAGCCTTCTGTCGCTCCTCGACCCGTTTCTCGCCGGACAGCCAGGGATAGATGACCACGTAGGCGATGCCGCCGATGGCGACGGCCGCCAGCACCGCGACCGCGAGGTTGGCCGGTGTGAGGGCGTCGAGGAGGGCGAGGAGCGCATCGTTCATGGTGCGGCTCTCACGCCAGGGCTTCGCCGCTCTTGCGCTCCAGGGCGTCGAGCGCGGCGGCGAGGTGCTGCTCCTCGCCGTAGTAGCGTGCCCGCTCCCAGAAGCGGGGGCGGCCGATGCCCGTCGAGCGGTGCTGGCCGATGAGGCGCCCGTTCGCGTCCTCGCCGATGATCTCGTAGGTCAGCACGTCCTGCGTGATAATGACATCGCCCTCCATACCCATGACCTCGGTGATGTGGGTGATGCGGCGCGAGCCGTCGCGCAGGCGCGCGGCCTGGATGATGACGTCGACCGAGGCGCAGATCATCTCGCGGATGGTGCGCGAGGGCAGCGCGAAGCCGCCCATGCTGATCATGGATTCGAGACGTGACAGCGCCTCGCGCGGCGAGTTGGCGTGGAGCGTGCCCATGGAGCCATCGTGGCCGGTGTTCATGGCCTGCAGCAGGTCGAAGGCCTCGGCGCCGCGTACCTCACCGACGATGATACGCTCGGGGCGCATGCGCAGGCAGTTGCGCACCAGGTCGCGCATCGTGACCTGTCCCTGCCCCTCGAGGTTCGGCGGGCGCGTCTCCAGGCGCACCACGTGCGGCTGCTGCAGCTGCAGCTCGGCCGCGTCCTCGCAGGTGATGATGCGCTCGTCGTGGTCGATGTAGCGCGTCAGGCAGTTGAGCAGCGTCGTCTTGCCCGAGCCGGTGCCCCCCGAGATGATGGTGTTGCAGCGGACGCGGCCGATGATGCGCAGGATCTCGGCGCCTTCCGGCGAGATGGAGCCGTAGGAGACGAGCTGGTCCAGCGTCAGCTTGTCCTTCTTGAACTTGCGGATGGTCAGTGCCGGCCCGTCGATGGCGAGCGGCGGCACGATGACGTTGACGCGCGAGCCGTCCGGCAGGCGCGCGTCGCAGATGGGCGAGGCCTCGTCCACGCGCCGACCGACCTGGCTGACGATGCGCTGGCAGATGTTCATCAGCTGCTGGTTGTCGCGGAAGCGCACGTTGGAGCGCTGGATCTTGCCGCCGACCTCGATGTACGTGTTGTTGGCGCCGTTCACCATGATGTCGGCGATGTCGTCGCGGGCGAGCAACGGCTCGAGCGGTCCGTAGCCGAGCACGTCGTTGCAGATGTCCTCGAGCAGTTCCTCCTGCTCGGCGATGGACATGACGACGTTCTTGAGGGCGATGATCTCGGTGACGATGTCGCGGATCTCGTCGCGCGCCGTGTCGGTGTCGAGCTTGACGAGCTGCGACAGGTCGATCGCCTCGATGAGCGCGCCGAAGATCATGCTCTTCGTCTGGTAGTATTCCTCCGAATGGCGCGTTTCCGTCCGCGACGGTTCCGGTTCCGGCTGCGGGATGGCGGGCGCCGGGGCTGCCGGCGGAGGCGGCGGGTCGAACCGTGCCGGTGCCTCAGCCGGGTCGGGCTGCGCCGCCGGCTGGGGGGCCGGTGTCGCCCGGCCGAGGGGACCATTCTGGCTCGTCCGCTTGCCGAACATGTCGTGATCAGTTCCGTTTCCGTATCGCCGTTACGATTTGCGTCGCGCGAACCGGGCGATGATGGGCGAGAGGAAGGCGCTCGCCCGTCCCCGCCGCTGCTCCGCGCGGCCGGTGATGGCCGCGGCAAGTTCGTCGAAAATGGCGGGAATCTTGCCCGAGGGCTGCACCTCGGACAGCATCTGGCCTCCGTTTGCCGCCGTGCCGAAGAGCTGCGCATCGAAGGGGATCGTGGCCGCGAACTCGACGTCGAACGCCTTGAGGAAGTCGGCTGTGGCGATTTCGGGCCGCTTGGGCACGCCCACCCGGTTGAGGATGAGGCGCGGCTTGCGGTCGTTGGGCCGCGTCTGGCGCAGAAGGTCGGCCAGGTTCTTGGCGTTGCGCAGGTTGGCGAGATCAGGCTCGGCCACGATGACGACGTCGTCGGCGGAGGTCAGCACCCGGCGCAGCCAGCCCGTCCAGACATGCGGCAGGTCCAGCACGATGGCCGGGGTCGAGGCCCGCAGGACGTCGAGCAGCTGGTCGAAGGCGCCCTCGTCGAGGTCGCAGGTGCGGTCGAGCACGGCCGGGGCCGCCAGCAGGCTGAGGTTATCGCTGCAGCGTGACAGCAGCCGGTCGACCAGGTTGGAGTCGACCCGGTCCGGCGAGAACACGGCCTCGGCGATGCCCTGCGGCGGGTCCTGGTTGAAGTCGAGGCCGGTCGTGCCGAAGGCGATGTCGAGGTCGGCGATGACGGTGGCCAGATGCGCCGTGCGGGCGATCGACCAGCCGAGGTTGTGCGCCACGGTGGAGGCGCCGACGCCGCCCTTGGCACCGATGACCGCGATGGTGCGCCCGAGCGGCTCGGCGCCGGGCGACGTGAAGAGCTCGGAGATCGCGGCGATGGTGTCGACGACCGACAGCGGGGCGATGAGATAGTCGCTGACGCCGCGGCGCATCAGCTCGCGGTAGAGCTGCACGTCATTGACGTGGCCCACGACGAGCACCTTCGTGCCCACGTCGCAGACCTCCGCCAGGCTGTCGAGATGGGCGAGGATGGCCTCGCGGTCGCTGTTCGTTTCGAGGATGATGACGTTCGGCGTTGGCGCGTGGCGGAAGGCTTCGACCGCGGCCGGGGCGCCGCCCATGGAGAGCTTGGTCTGGGCGCGGGCAAGGCGCCGGTCGGCGGCGACGCTCTCGAGCACCGCGGCGACGGCCGGCGTTTCGCAGAAGGCTTCGATGGTGACGCGTGGCACCGGCGCGATGAGGCGCTCGCCGGTCTGTTCGTGCGCAAGGTCGTGGGCGTTCGCCATCAGTTGCCTCCGACCGCGTTACTGATCTGGGTGGCTTCGATCGTGTAGATCGTCGAGGGGTCCTTGCCCTCGCGCAGCTTCTGGTTCGCGTTGAGGCGCTTGATCGTGTCGACGGGCCCTTCGGGCCGCGGCCGGGCGAGGTCGAGCGGATCGGCCACCTGGGCGGCGAAATTGGCCTGATAGGCGCAGCCGAGGTTCCAGTAGGGCCGGTTCTTCCAGCCGTCGACGCTGCTGCCGCTGGCGAGGTCTTCCGGCCAGGTGCCGCACTTGCTGTCGACGCGGGTACTGAGCCTGGCGTAGCTGAGGCGGATCGGCGCTGCGAGCATGGGCTCGGTCGGCGTGTAGCGGGCAACCCGCAGGGCCGAGGCCGGCACCCCGGCTTCGGCGAAGACCTGCCGCACCGCCTTGAGTGCTCCCTGCAGGGCGCGCTCCTGCCCGGTGCCGTTTGGCAGGTAGGCGGTGACGACGCTCTTGCCGTGGCGGCGGTATTCGGAGGCGTAGGCGAGAATGTCGGTGCGCTGGCGGGCGTCGATGCCGTGGGCCGACGTCACGAAGACGTCGAGCGTCTCGGGCGCGTCCGCGAGGATGATCGGGTGGCGCTCGCGGAAATCCGCCGGGTAGGTGGCGTTGGTGACATAGCGGTCTGCCCCGCAGGCGGCGAGCGGCATGGCGAGGAGCGCCGCGGCGAGGGAAGGAACGGCTGATGTGCGGGTGCGGGGCATGGTGGCGTCTCCGCGCGTGAGGCTGGGCCCGTCAGTCATTGATGAAACCGAAGATGCCGCGCGCCACAGCGGGCTGCGGGACGTTGCCGCCCTTGCCGTAGACGCGGTTGAGGCGACCGAGGAAGACGGTCTGCGGGTCCATCGCGTCGGCAAAGCCTGCATCCGGCCGGGTGACGGCATTGGCGCTGATGGGCTTGGCGATGTACGGCGTGACGGCGATCATCAGTTCGCTCTCGTCGCGCTGGTAGTCGCGCGAGCGGAAGAGCGTGCCGAGGATCGGGATGTTGAGCAGGCCGGGAAAGCCGTTGATGGCCTGGCGTGACTTCTGCTGGATGAGGCCGGCGGTGACGAGCGTGCCGCCGGAGGGCAGCTCGACCGTGGTCTCCGACCGGCGCACGTTGAAGCCCGGGATGATGAGCGTGTTGCTGCGGTAGGTGTTCTGGTTGTCGATCTCCGACACCTCGGTGGCAATGCGCAGGCTCATGCGCGCTTCCGACTGCACAACCGGCGTGAAGGTGAGCGCGACACCGAACTTCTTGAACTCGATCGTCGTGGTGCAGCCCGTGTTCGGCCCGCTGCAGCTGTAGCCGGTCGGGATCGGCACCTCGCCGCCAACGAGGAAGGTGGCGGTTTCGCCCGACACGGCCGTCAGGGTGGGTTCGGCGAGCGTGCGGGCGACTCCCGCCTGCTCGAGCGCGCGCAGGATGGCGGAGTTGCCCCCGCCGCTGGCGCTGATGCTGCTCCCGGGAGTTTCGTTGCCGAGGCCGAAGGCGTTGGTGATCGCACCCGCCAGCGTCATGTCGCCGAGACGCCATTCGCCGGTGGTGTCGATGCCGAGCTGCTTGATGACGTTGCGCTTGATCTCCGCCACGGTAACGCGGAGCATCACCTGATCCTTGCCGCGGATGGTCAGCGCGTTGATGACGCGGCCGCCGCCGCCTCCATTGCCATCCTGGCCGCTGTTGCTGCCGCTCCCGCTGCCGAGGAAGGCGCCCGCGATGTCACTCGCCTGCTGGGCTTCGCCCGCATTGGCGACGGTGCCGACGAGGAGCACGGACTCGCCGGCGGGCTTCACCTCAATCCGGGCATTGGGCAGCGCCGTGCGGAGCATCTGGCGAAGGACGTTGAGGTCACGGCCCACCGTGATCTCGAAGGCCGCGATCTGCCGGCCGGCGGCGTCCATGACGAAGATGGAGGTGGCGCCGTCCGAGACGCCGATGAGGAAGACCTTGCGTGTCGAGCGCACCACCGCGTTCGCCACCTTGGGATCGGCCACGAAGACCTCCTTGGCGTCTCGCGGCAGGTCGACGACGATCGAGCGGCCGACGGAGAGCTCGATGCGGCGGGCGATGGCGTGCTCGTCGCCGCCGACGGCGAGGGCGGGGGTGGCCACCGTTCCCTGCGCCAGGGCCGCCGCCGGCAGGACGAGCGTCGCGGCGGCGAGGCCGGCAAGCAGCAGGCGTCGCAGGCTTCCATGTCGGGTCGTCATGGTGGTGCGCGGCTCGGGTGCCGCCGTGTGGGTCGTATCGTGCATCGGGGCCGCCATGACTCAGCGTCTCGGGGTCTGCACCGGCACGCCGAAGCGCACGATGGTGAGGGGGCCATCGTCGCTCGGAGGGGCGGAGCCGGTATCGTTGGCATCGGCGAGAGAGCGCAGGGCGAGCGAGATCTGCCCCACCTTCTGCGCGAGCGTCAGCACCTCGGCCTGGGCGGGGTCGACCTCGAGCGTCGCCGTCTCGCCTGTGACGACCTTTTCGCCGTCCTTCTCCTGCACCGTCTGGCCGATGGCCAGCACGCGGATGTTGGTGAGGATGGTCTCGGCCACCGTCACGTCGACACCCTGCTGCTTGGAGGCCTCCTCGTCGCGCCAGGTGCGGATGACGTCGACGTGGTCATTCGGCAGGATGAAGCCGCCGGCGGAGGAGGCGCCGCGATTGTCGATGCTGATGGCGATGGCGCGCTTGCCGGCGGGCAGGATGGCGGACATGAAGCCCGAGCCGTCGGCCTTGATCAGCCGCTCGTGCCGCACGGGCTCGCCGGCCAGGATGGCGGTGCGGGCGATGGCACCGGAGATGGCCTCCATGGCACCCGGCTCAGCCGCGCGGGTGATGACGCCCTTGGGCACGCTGTCTTCCGGCCAGGCCTGCCAGCGCAGGTCGTCCGCCTTGATGCTGTTGCCCATGGGCAGGTCGACGGCGGCGACGAGCACCTCCTCGGTCTTGACCGCGGGCTCGGCAGCAACCGGCTCTGGCGCCGGTGCCGGCGGTGGCTTGCGGCCGGCGGCCAGATAGGCTGCAGCCACGCCGGCGGCGAGCGCGACGCCGAGAATGACGAGACGGGCTGGTTTCATATCGATCAGAGACCCCAACGAGGGTCACTCCCCCATTGGCGGGAATCTGATCAGCCAATCGTCAAATTATGGTTAACAGAACGTATGCCCGACCGTTCGAATGGCATTTGTTGCCGGGCGGCTGCTGTCAGTGGGCGAGGAGCGCGGCCCGCCAGATGTCCGTCTGCGGATAGATGAGGAGCGCCGCGCCGGCGAGGGCGACGCCGTAGGGGATGCCGCGGTTGGCAGCATGCAGGCGCTGTGCCCAGCCCCAGCCGAGCGCGAAGGCTGGCAGCGGCACCTTGCGCAGGCCGAGGACGACAAGGGTGAGAAGGCCGCCGAGCAAGGATGCGCTCACGAGATAGGCCATGAGGTGGCCGAAGCCGAACCACAGCGCGGTCGCCGCCGCGAGTTTGGCATCACCTCCGCCGATCCAGCCGGCGGCGAAGAGGCCAAAGCCGATGGCGAGAACCAGCGCCGCCGCCGCGACGTGCCAGCCGATGACGGACAGCGGCAGCCCTGCGGCGAGGGCGACGACGAAGAAGCCGGCCACCAGTGCGAGGCTCACCCTGTTTGAGATCGTCATCGTCGCGATGTCGCTCGCCGCGGCGAAGGCCATGAGCGCGGGAAAGAGCGTGAGGATGGCGACGTCGGTCATCGGGGCCCGCCTTGCGCTGTCCTGAGGCGTCTCGAGATGGTGGCTGTCCGCCAAATGCGGTTGCAACGGCTCCGCCCGTTGCGGAGCCGTTGCAAGCGATCCGTCAGTGCCCGACCCTTACTGAGTCTTGGCGGCTTCCGCCGACAGCTTGTTGCCGACGCCCTCGAAGATGTCGGTCAGCCCGTCGCCGAGCACGCCGAGCGCGGTGATGATCGCGACCGCGACGAGAGCGGCGATGAGGCCGTATTCGATCGCGGTGGCGCCGGACTCGTCGCTGACGAAACGGGAAAACAGCGTCTTCATGGATGAACTCCTGCTATCACACTCTTGCACTGTCCGCCGGTTATTTCGCTGCACCGCTCGGAACTGGCTCGACGTTATCGGCAGCTTCTTTCGGCAAAGTTAAAGTGATCGCAGAAAGCGGCATCTGGCGATGACTTGTGCGGCGTAGTTAAGCGCCGGTTATTACGATTGTCGACAAATAGTAACCGGGCATTCAGAAGTTGCGGCCCGCGCCCCGCTCCGTTCCCCTTTTCGCCGCAGCTTCTTTCGCCGCATGGCTCGGTTCCGTTGCGTTGCCGGCGGGCGGCGATGTTGCGTTAGGCAATGTTTCACCAATGTCCGGCAAGTTGACGGCAATATTCGTGGGAGAAGTGAGGGGTTGGCATGAAAGCGCGCCGGAACATGGGTTCGGCAGGCGGCGGGGGCGGGCTGGCCGCGGTGCTCGCGGCCGTTGCGTGTCTCGTGGCCGCCTCGCCGGCACCGGCCCTGACGAAGGGCGAGACGGTCACTGTCGCGGCCGACCAGGCGCGGCTCGTGCGCCTGCCGGCCGGTGCGCAGACGGTCATCGTCGGCAACCCGGCCATTGCGGACGTGAGCATGCAGCGCAACGGCATCCTCGTCGTCACCGGCAAGAGCTTCGGCACAACCAACCTCATCGCGCTCGACGCAAGCGGCAACGTGCTCGCCGAATCCCTCATCCAGGTGGAGGAGCCGGCGTCGACCGTGGTCACTGTCCTGCGCGGCACGGCGCGCGAATCGCTCTCCTGCACGCCGAACTGCCAGCCCATGCTGACGCTCGGCGACGATATGACCTATTTCACCGAGCGCGCGGACCAGATGAAGCAGCGCAACCAGCTCGCCACCGGCCAGTAGTGACAGGGCGGCGGGGGCTTCGTGCAATGCGGCGCATCGGACGGCACCAAGGCGCCTGCGGTCCTGTGAGCGGGGCCGGCGTGTCCCGCTTCCTATCCCTGCTGCGGCGCTTCCGCCGCGGGGAAGACGGCGCGACGGCGGTGGAATTCGCCCTCGTCGTCATCCCGTTCGTCGCCCTCATGTTTACGCTGATCGAGACGGCGCTCGTCTTCTTCACCGAACAGGCGCTCGAGACGGCGGTGCAGAATTCGGCGCGTCTCATCCTCACCGGACAGGTGCAGGCGGAAAGTTACGGCGGCGCGGTGGATGAGAAGCTCAAGAGGTTCAGGGAAGACGTGTGTGCGCAGGGGCCCTTCGTGCTCGTCAGCGTCGAGGACTGCCGCGCCCGCGTTGCCATAGACGTGCGCACAGTCTCGGGCTTCGCCGCTGCGGACACGTCCCTGCCGGTCAACCATCGCGGCGAGATCGATACGAGCAACTTCATCTTCTCGCCCGGCCAGGCCGGCGATATCGTTGTGGTACGCGTGGCGCTCGAGGTGCCGATTTTCATTCCGATCCTCAATCCCGGCCTCGCCAACCTTGCCAACGGCAACCGGCTGGTCATGTCCTCGGCGGCTTTCCGCAACGAGCCGTTTCCGCAGCCGGTCGGCCAGGGGACGTGAGCCGATGCGTCGACCCGGCAGAACTTCCCCCGCTTCGGCCCGCTGGCTGACGGCCCGGCTCGGTATCCTCCGGCGCGACCGGCGCGGCGTCGCTGCCGTCGAGTTCGCGCTGGTGCTGCCACTGATGCTCGTCATGTACATCGGCATGGCGGTGGTGACGGTCGGCATCAGCATTGACCGCAAGCTGACCATCGCCTCGCGCGCGCTCGCTGACCTCGCGGCCCAGCGCAGCCGCATCAGCGACAGCGAGAAGGACAACATCTTCGCGGCGGCATCGGCGGTGATGGCGCCCTATTCGCCGGCCGGGGCCGAGCTCGTCCTGTTCAGCGTCTACATCGACAGCAAGGGCGTGGCGCGGGTGTGCTGGTCCGACGGCAACAAGCCCGGCATCGCACCGAAGCCGGGCTCGGTCTTCACCTTCCCGCCTTCGGCAGAGGATCTTGCCAAGAACCGCAACTCGTCCGTCATCGTCGGCCAGATCACCTATCCCTATTCCACCGGCCTGACGGGCCTCTTCGAGAGGCTCGGCGTCTTCGGCAACACCTTTGTCAACGGCGTGCTGCGCCTGAGCGAGACGACCTACATGCGTCCCCGGTCCGTGGCCCAGGTGGCGCGCGACGGCCAGTCGACCTGCAAGGTGGGCTGAGGGCGGCGCGCGGGCTTGTCCCTGCCGGGGCCGTGGCGCAGATTGCGGCCGACGAGCCATCCCGAGGAGCCTGCATCGCACCATGGTCCATCACGAGGCTGCAGCCATGACGCGCATCACCACCGTCGTCTTCGACGTCGGCAATGTCCTCATTTCGTGGGATCCGCGCCACCTCTACCGCCGCATCTTCGACGGCGACGAGGAGCGGGTCGAGCGTTTCCTCGCGGAGGTCTGCACGGCGGAGTGGAACCTCGAGCAGGACCGTGGCCGCTCCTTCGCCGAGGCGATCGCTGAGCGCGTGGCGGCCTTCCCGCAGTGGCGGGAGGAGATCGAGGCCTACGACCGGCGCTGGCACGAGATGGTGCCGGGTGCCATCGAGGGCACGGTGCGCATCCTGGAGACGCTGCGCGCCGCGGGCGTGCCGACCTATGCCATCACCAACTTCTCGGCCGAGAAGTTCGCCGAGACGCGGGCGCGCTTCCCCTTCCTCGACGGCTTCCACGGCATCGTCGTTTCAGCGCACGAGAGACTGGTGAAGCCGGACGAGGCGATCTATCGCGTGCTTCTCGACCGCTACGGACTCGAGGCCGGGCAATGCCTGTTCATCGACGACAGCCCGGCGAACGTGGCGGCGGCCCGTGCCGTGGGCATGGCCGCGCACCATTTCACCGCTCCAGACCGCCTGGCGCAGGCCCTCAGGGCCGAGGGCCTGCCGGTCTGAGGCGCGGTGCCGATCAGATCGTCTGGTTGTAGGCGCCGACCTCGGGGTTCTCGCGCAGCACCGTGTCGACGGCCTTGAACATCTCGCGCATGCGCGCTTCCGACACCGGGCTCTCGACGACAACGACCAGCTCCGGCTTGTTGGAGGAGGCGCGCACGAGGCCCCATGTGCCGTCCTCGGCAACGACGCGTACCCCGTTGACGGTGATGAGGTCCGCAATCTTCTGGCCAGCGACGGTTTCGCCCCGGTCCCGCATCTCGGTGAAGCGCTTCACCACGCGCTCGACGACCTCGTACTTCACCTCGTCGGCGCAGTGCGGCGCCATGGTCGGCGAGCCCCAGGTCTTCGGCAGGTCGCGGTAGAGGTCGGCCATCGACTTGCCGGGGTTGCGGTCCAGCATGTCGCAGACGGCAAGGGCCGTCAGGATGCCGTCGTCATAGCCGCGACCGATCGGCCTGTTGAAGAAGAAGTGGCCCGATTTCTCGAAGCCGGCGAGCGCCGACAGCTCGCTGACGCGGCGCTTGATGTAGCTGTGGCCGGTCTTCCAGTAATCCACCTTCACGCCGTTCGCCTTGAGGGCAGGGTCGGTGTTGAACAGGCCGGTCGACTTCACGTCCACGACGAAGGTGGAGCCGGGGTAGAGGCTCGACAGGTCGCGCGCCAGCATGACGCCGATCTTGTCGGCGAAGATCTCGTTGCCCTCGTTGTCCACGACGCCGCAGCGGTCGCCGTCGCCGTCGAAGCCGAGGCCGACGTCGGCGCCCGTCTCGCGCACCTTCTCCGCCATGGCATGAAGCATCTTCATGTCCTCGGGGTTGGGGTTGTAGCGCGGGAAGGTGTGGTCGAGCTCGGCATCGAGCGGGATCACCTCGCAGCCGATGGCTTCGAGCACTCTCGGCGCGAAGGCACCGGCCGTGCCGTTGCCGCAGGCGGCGACCACCCTGATCTTGCGCGTCAGCTTGGGACGGTTCGTGAGGTCGGCGATGTAGCGCTCGGGGAAGTTCTCGATGAACTCGTAGGCGCCCCCGCCGGAGAGGTCGAAGCTCGCCGACAGCACGATGTCCTTCAGTCGGCCCATCTCCTCGGGGCCGAAGGTGACGGGGCGGCGCGCCCCCATCTTCACGCCCGTCCAGCCGTTGTCGTTGTGTGAGGCGGTGACCATGGCAACCGCCGGCACGTCAAGGTCGAACTGGGCGAAGTAGGCCATCGGCGACAGGGCGAGGCCGATGTCCTTCACCCGGATGCCCGCGGCCATGAGGCCGGAAACGAGGGCATACTTGATGGCCGAGGAATAGCCGCGGAAGTCGTGGCCCGTCACGATCTCGGGCTTGACGCCCATCTCCTTGATGAGCGTGCCGAGGCCCATACCCAGCGCCTGGACGCCCATGAGGTTGATTTCCTTCTGGAACAGCCAGCGCGCGTCGTATTCGCGAAAGCCGGTGGGTTTCACCATCGGCAGCGATTCGTAGTCGTAGGTGTTCGGCGTCAGGGCCGGCAGAGGCTTCGGAAACATGGAGTTGGCTTCGTCCTTCTGATGGGCTCTCGTCGTGCGGTTACATGGTTGGGTCCGAGCCTTGCCGGCAATGGCGGCAGAAGCTGGACCGAGGGGGTCAAGGTCTGGCTCGCCTCACGGTTTCAACACCATCGTGTCGGCGGTGGTCTCGAAGCCGCCGAGGCGGGAGAGGAACGACATGCCGAGGAGCCCCCCGGTAGCGAGCGCCTCGCGCTTCAGGATGACGGCCTGCACGTCGCGCACGACGATGCTCCCGAGCTGCACCTCGCGCAAGATGGTGCGTGCACCGAGGGTCGTGCCGTTGGCCGTGCCGAGACGAAGCTTGTAGTCGCTCGGGAAGGGGCGGATGCCGGCGCGCGCCGCATCGTCCTCATTGAGGACGACGAGGCTTGCGCCCGTGTCCACCATCATGCGCATGGGGACGCCGTTGACGCGGACCTCGGCCACGAAATGGCCGTTGCTGGTTCTCCTCAGCCGTTCGCTGCCGCCGCTTGCGCGCGAAGGGCGCGGGGCATCGACGGCAGGCGCGGCCGCCTGCGTCTCTACGGGCGCCTGCGGTACCGCGAGGCGCCGGGCGAGGTCGGTCGTCACGAACAGGGCGAGCGCAACCACGACGAGCGCCGCGGCCGTCGTCTTCACGATGAGCCCCGTCATGCAGCCTTTCCTCGCGAGCGGCGGACGTCAGCCACATCATGCCGGACAAGCGTGAACGGCGGGTGAACCTCCGGCGGCCGCGTCAGAACGCGGTGCGCTGGCGGATGGCGGCCGAGAGGGTGCCCTCGTCGAGATAGTCGAGCTCGCCGCCGACAGGCACGCCATGGGCGAGGCGGGTGATCTTCACCGGCAGGTGGGAGAGGAGGTCGGTGATGTAGTGCGCCGTGGTCTGGCCGTCGACGGTGGCGTTGAGGGCGAGGATCACTTCCTTCACCTCCGGCGCGGAGGCGCGGGCGACGAGTCTGTCGAGGTTGAGGTCCTCCGGACGCACGCCGTCAAGGGCCGAGAGCACGCCGCCGAGGACGTGGTAGCGCGCGTTCATGACGGCCGCGCGCTCGAGGGCCCACAGGTCCGACACGTCCTCCACGACGATGAGGACGGAAGGGTCGCGCCGCGCATCGGAGCAGACGGCGCAGGGGTCGCTCGTGTCGACGTTGCCGCAGGAGGAGCAGACGACGACGCGCTCGGCGGCAACGCGCACCGCCTCGGCGAGGGGCGCCAGCAGCTGCTCGCGCTTCTTGATGAGATGCAGCGCCGCCCGCCGGGCCGAGCGCGGGCCGAGCCCGGGCAGGCGGGCCAGAAGCTGGATGAGGCGCTCGATCTCGGGTCCGACCGGAGAGGGCATGGCGAAGGCGGCGATGGTTCAGTCAGCGTGCCGGGATCAGGGGGGCTAGAACGGCAGCTTGAGGCCAGGCGGCAGCGGCAGGCCCTTCGTCAGCTCGGCCATCCGCTCCTGCGCGAGGCGCTCGCCCTTCTGGCGGGCATCGTTGCAGGCGGCGACGAGGAGGTCTTCGAGGATTTCCTTCTCCTCGGCCTTCATCAGGTTCGGGTCGATGCTCACGCCGCGCACCTCGCCCTTGGCGGTCATGCGGACGGTGACCACGCCGCCGCCGGCCGTGCCCTCGACCTCGAGGTTGCCGAGCTCGGCCTGCATGTCGGCCAGCTTCTGCTGCATGGCCTGCGCCTGCTTCATCAGGCCCATCAGGTCCTTCATCATCGTCTCCCGCTTGCGCGAACAGAATACCGGGCGACCTGACGGCGGCCCGATCAGAAATCATCGTCGATATAGAGATCTTCCTCAGCCGGGGCGAGCCCTTCCTCCTCCGCCGGCGCGGGCACCGTTTCCTCGGCCGCGATGGGGCGCACGTCCACGATCGCGGCGCCGGGAAAGCGCTGCATGACCGCCTGGACGAGGGGGTGGGCCGCGACACCGCTCAGGCGCTCTGCCGCTTCCGCCTCGGCCTTCTCGTGCAGGGTGGGGGTGTCGGACTCGCGGGCGATGGAGACAACCCAGCGCCGCCCTGTCCACTCCTGCAGGCGGCGGGCGAGGTCGCCGGCCAGCGTCTTGCTGGCGCCCTCGACGAGCGCGAACTCCACGTGCCCGTCCTCGAAATGGACGAGCCGCACGTCCCGCTCCAGGGCGCGCTTCAGCGCCACGTCACGCTTTTCGCCGGCGAGGGCGACGAGGTCCTCGAACCGGGCAAGCCGCATCTGCGGCGCCGCGGCAGCGGCTGCCGGCGCTGCGACGGAGGCGGGAGCCTGCGCGGCGGCCGAGCCGCTCGCCGCGAGCACGGGGCGCGGGCGCTCGGCGGCGCTCATCATCGGCCCGCCGCCGGAGGGCGCGGGGCCGTTGCCGCCCGCGGCTGCGGAGGCGCCGCCCTGGCGCAGCAGGCGCAGCGCCTCATCAGGCGTCGGCAGGTCGGCTGCATAGGCGAGGCGCACCAGCACCATCTCGGCGGCCGCGATGGGCCGCGGTGCCGCCTGGACCTCGGCGATGCCCTTTACCAGCATCTGCCAGGTGCGCGAGAGGACGCGGATTGAGAGCCGCGCCGCGAACTCGGCGCCGCGCGTGCGCTCGACATCCGTGATGGCGGCATCATCGGCTGCGGCAGGCACCAGCTTGAGGCGGGTGACGAAATGGGTGAAGCTGGCAAGGTCGGTAAGGACAACCGCCGGGTCGGCTCCGGCGTCGTACTGGCTCTTCAGCTCCCCGAGCGCCGCCGGCAGGTCGCCGCGCATAATGTGCTCGAACAGGTCGACGATACGTCCGCGGTCGGCGAGGCCCAGCATGGCGCGGACTTCCTCCACGCCGACGCGGCCCGCGCCGTGAGCGATGGCCTGGTCGAGCAGCGACAGCGAATCGCGCACCGAGCCCTCGGCTGCGCGGGCGATCATGGCGAGCGCCTCCGGCTCGGCCTGCACCTGCTCGGCCGCGCAGATTCGCGTCAGGTGCGCGACGAGCGTGCCAGCCTCGACGCGGCGCAGGTCAAAGCGCTGGCAGCGCGAGAGGATGGTGACGGGGACCTTGCGGATCTCGGTCGTCGCGAAGATGAACTTGGCGTGCGGCGGCGGCTCTTCCAGCGTCTTCAGGAAGGCGTTGAACGCCTTCTCCGAGAGCATATGCACCTCGTCGATGATGTAGACCTTGTAGCGGGCCGAGACGGGAGCATAGCGGATGCCGTCGATGATCTGGCGCACATCGTCGATGCCGGTGTGCGAGGCGGCGTCCATCTCCATCACGTCGACGTGCCGCGATTCCATGATGGCTTCGCAGTGCACGCCGAGCTCCGGCATATGGACGGTGGGGCCGGTGACGCCGGGGCGCTCGTAGTTGAGGGCGCGCGCGAGGATGCGCGCCGTCGTCGTCTTGCCGACGCCACGCACGCCGGTCAGCATCCAGGCCTGCGGGATGCGGCCGGTTTCAAAGGCGTTGGAGAGCGTGCGCACCATCGCCTCCTGCCCGATGAGATCGGGGAAGGCGCGGGGGCGATACTTGCGTGCAAGAACCCGGTAGGCGCTGGCAGCCTGTGGTGCGGGAGCCGGCTGGGGCAGGCCAGGCAGGCCAGGCGCATCATCCGGTGCGCCGCCGTTGTCCGTCACGGTCTCGAAATCCGCCATCGGCCCCTTCACGCTGCGGCTCGCGGGACCGTGGCCGCAACCACGTGTCCGACGCTGTGGGCGACGTCCCGAGAGAGGCCAGATCCCGGTCTGATCGAGGTGGGAGGCTGGACGAAGACCCGCCCGATCTCGTTAGGGCTGCTTCCTTCCGGACCTGACCCGGTTGGCGAGTGGAACGTCCAACGCCAACCTCCCGTCCCCTATATCGGGGATCGCGGCCGCTTGTGCAAGCCGCAAGCTGAAGCCTCCACAGCACGGGCGCATCAATGGACGTTGAGGAACTCGTGCCCCCACAACCGGGCTCGGGTACGGTTGGGATCGGCGGCCTGGTCGGCGACGAACTGGATGGATCGCGGATGGTCGGCGTCGTCGGCGACAGCCTGCGCCAGCACTTTGCTGTAGGTCTGCGTGCAGGCCGGCCGGCACAGGAAGAGCTTGTTGACCACGTAGCCGAAGGGGGCGAGTGCGCGGGGGACGGAGAAGAAGCGGTGCACGCCTTCACCGACGCCCATCGTGAGCGGATTGAGGAAGTCGTCCACGGCGACGATGCCGTCGGGCGCCAGCAGCTCTTCTGCCAGTCGCAGGTCCCAGTGGACATCGGCCGCCTCGTGCGACCCGTCGATGCTGATGAAACGGGCGGGCTGCTCCAGAACAGCGAGCAGCGTCTGCGCCGTCACGGCGATGGAGGGCCGCGCCAGAAAGACGACGTCCGGGTGGAGCTCAAGGATGAAGCGCAGGTGCTGCTCGGGAAGCTCCTGCTCGGAAACGAACTGGAAGGTGTCGACCCCTACGATGCGCGAGCCGGTGCGCAGGGCCGACCGGGCAAGGATGGAGAAATAGCGCCCGGCGAAGACGCCGATCTCAAGGAGCGACCCTTCCTTCTTCTGCTCTTCCTGCCAGCGCAGGAGGTCCATGGTCCGGGCGGCCGTGTAGTCGAACAGCCAGCCGGGCACCTTGGCCACGTATTCTTCCAGGAACAGCTTGTCGTCATGAAGCCATTGGGGTGCCCGTCGATAGAGTTTCATGGCGGCTCCGGGAGCAGGAAGTGGTGGCAGGAGGAGATGGGCGGTGCTGGGTTGCAGCGATCGGAGACACTAACCATAAGGTTGTATTAATTCAATATCGCAACCAGTGATAGCGGCGGCCGGCGGCATGTTTTCGCCGTTGGCCGATCGGCGGGCGCGACCTATAGATGGGGCAGTCCCCAATGGCTTCCACAGGATCTGCCAGCATGCCGGACAGTGCCGCCGCTTCCTTCCAGCTCGACGCGCGCCTCGAGGCTGATACCCTCTCTGTCGGCGACCTGCCGCTGTCGCGGCTGCTACTGATGAACGACAGCCGCTTTCCCTGGCTCATCCTGGTGCCGCGCCGGGCCGGGGTGTGCGAGCTCATCGACCTGTCCGAGGCGGACCATGCGGCCCTGAGCACGGAGATCCGGCAAGTGTCGGGGGCGCTGCGTGATCTCGTGCCGGCGGACAAGCTCAACGTGGCGGCGCTGGGCAACATGGTGCCGCAGCTCCATGTCCATGTGATCGCGCGCACGAGGGGCGATGTCGCCTGGCCGGGGCCCGTCTGGGGCGTCGGCCGAGCCGAGCCCTACGACGCTGCGACGGCGGAGCGGCTCGTGGCCGGGCTGTGTGCCCGGCTCGGCCTGTGAGAGGATGGAAGGCATGGCCCGCGACAGGTCAGACCACGGTGCCCTACCGGCCGGCGAGCCCTTTCCCGAGCGCTCGGCGCGGATCGGCTTTTCGCGCAATCGCCTCGTGCGGCATTCGGAGCGGCGGGAGAAGGCCAGCGATATCGCGGCGATGATGGCGGCGCCCGAGGCGCGGTCCTTCGTCGTTGCGGGGGACGTGCCGATCCTGCGGCGCGAGGGTGAAGCTTTCACGCCACGCTTCACCATGGCCGAGGCCGCGGCGCTGGCGCCGGTCGTCGAGACGGCGCTGCTCGGCACGCTCGACGGCACGCCCCTGTTCGCGACGCTGATCGCGGCGGGCGAGGCTGAAAGGCTCAAGCAGGGCGGCCTTTTCGCCATCGACCTGCGCTCCATCGCTGTCCAGGGCCTGCTGCCGCCGGACGAGCTCGGCCCGCTGGGCGAGGCCAAGGCGCTGATGGACTGGCACCGCCGGCATGGCTTCTGCGCAAACTGCGGGGCACGCACGGCGAGTGCCAGCGGCGGCTGGCGGCGTGACTGTGCCGCCTGCGGCGCGCAGCACTTTCCGCGCACCGACCCGGTGGTCATCATGCTGTCGGTTCGCGGCGACCGCTGCCTGCTGGGCCGGCAGGCGCGCTTCGCGCCGGGCATGTACTCCTGCCTTGCCGGCTTCGTGGAACCAGGCGAGACGGTGGAGGATGCCGTGCGGCGCGAGACCATGGAGGAGGCGGGCATCCGCACCGGGCGCGTGCACTATCTCGCCTCGCAACCCTGGCCCTTCCCCTCGTCGCTGATGATCGGCTGCATCGCCGAGGCACTCGACGAGAATCTCGTCGTCGACACACTCGAACTCGAGCACGCGCGCTGGTTCACGCGCGCCGAGGTCGGCGCCATGCTGCGCGGGGAACATCCCGATGGGCTTACGGCGCCGCTGCCCTTCGCCATCGCCCACCACCTCCTCAAGGCCTTTGTCGAGGAGGGGGAAGGGCTTCTGACGGGGCCGCTCAGCCGTCCATCCGGCAGCGGGTGAGCGCGTCGGCGGCGACGATGTCAGGTGCGGCGAGGCCGGAGCCCCGCGCGCCGCGGGAGAGGGCGGCCGGTTCCGCGTGCCAGACGGTGAGTTCGGCGAGGTCGGGCCAGATGACCGCGACCTCCTCCAGCATCGTCTCGCCGGCGCAGGTGCTGCGTGTGCCGGCGACGGTGCCGCCGAGCGCGCGGGCGAAGGCGACGGCCGCCACATTGTCACGCGGGATCCACAGGCCGGCGCTCTTGTGGCCGGAGGCGATCAGCGCATGAGCGAGAGCGCCCATCAGCCGGCCGCCGATGCCACGGAACTGAAGGCGCCGGGCGACGTACGGGGGCGCGATCTCCGCCTCGGTGCCGAGGCTGCCGTCGGTCGCAGGGCCGCCGGCAGCGAAACCCACGATCGTGCCGGCCCGCTCGGCGACGAGCGCGGCGCGGCCGCTGCCGTCGCTGTCGAGCCCGACATAACGGATGCTGCGCTCGCCAACCGGCACGGTCTGCGTGGCGAGCACGTAGTCCGACAGGATGCCGCGATAGGTCTCCCGCCAGACGTCGATGACGAGGCGGCCGATCGCCTCGATGTCCGCCGGTGTGGCGCGTCTGATGATGATCGACATGGCGCGGCTCCCTGATCTTGCGATTGGCGTGCAGCTTCGACCAGGAGAAGGGCCACAAAAGGGCGACACTGGTATGACAACACGACTTTCGCCGAGCCGGCTCGAAAGGCCGGCTTCCTGTCGTTGGTGCACCATAACATGTCGCGGCGGGCCGCGCAGCACCGCGCCGGCGCGATTCTACTCCGCCGGCTCGCGGATGTTCTCGCGATAGGGATGGGCGGGGAAGACGCCGAGGATATTGAGCTCGCGCGAGAAGAACCCGAGCTCCTCGAGCGCCAGCTTGAGGGGGCGCTCCTCCGGATGGCCTTCCACCTCGGCGTAGAACTGGGTGGCGGAGAACTGCCCTTCCACCATGTAGCTCTCGAGCTTCGTCATATTGATGCCGTTGGTGGCGAAGCCGCCAAGCGCCTTGTAGAGGGCCGCTGGCACGTTGCGCACGCGAAAGACGAAGCTGGTGACGGCCTTGCCGGTGCCCACCTCCATCCACTGCGCCGTGCGCGAGAGGATGACGAAGCGCGTGGTGTTGCGGGAATCGTCCTCGACATCCTCCATGAGTGTGTCGAGGCCGTAGATCTCGCCGGCGAGCCGCGTGGCGAGCGAGGCGGCAGTGGGATCGTTCCATTCCGCCACCATGCGGGCCGAGCCTGCCGTGTCGGCGGCCACCACGGCCTTGAGACCGAGCTTGCGGATGATCTTGCGGCACTGGCCGAGGGCGTGGACATGGCTGTAGACGGTCTTGATGGTGGCGAGCGTCGCCCCCTTCGGCGCCAGCAGCTGGTGGTGGATGGGCAGAAAGTACTCGCCGACGATGTGCAGGCCGGATGTCGGCAGCAGGTGATGAATGTCGGCGACGCGTCCAGCGATCGAGTTCTCGATCGGGATCATGCCCAGCTCGGCCCGCCCCTCCTGCACTGCGGCGAAAGCGTCCTCAAAGGTGGCGCAGGGCAGCGGCTCCCAGTCGGGATAGACGTCCTTGCAGGCGATGTGGGAGTTGGCGCCGGGCTCGCCCTGGTAGGCGATGATCTTCTTGGCCATCGAAGGATCCTCGTGAGGGGTCATCGGCGCTGCGCGAGCATGGCGCGCGCGCGCTCGAGATCGTGCGGTGTGTCGACGCCGAGCGGCACGTCATCCACGACGACGATATCGATGCGCATGCCGGCTTCGAGGGCCCTGAGCTGCTCCAGCCGCTCGCGGCGCTCCAGCGGCGAGGGCGGCAGGGCGACGAAGCGCGCCAGCGCGGCGCGACGATAGGCATAGAGGCCGATGTGGTGCAGCAGCGGCCCGTCGCCGTAGGGGGCGGTGGCGCGGGTGAAGTAGAGCGCGCGCAGATGGCCCGGCGCAATCTCGCTGCCGACGGCCTTCACCACGCTCGGCTCTGTCCGCTCCTCCTCACGCGTGATGACGGCGGCGAGGGTGGCGATGTCGACCGCCGGGTCGGCCAGGGGGCGCAGCGAGGCTGCGATGACGCGCGGATCGATGGTCGGCAGGTCGCCCTGCACGTTGACGACAATGTCGTGGCGCCCCTCGGGATCGAGGCGCTCGAGCGCCTCGTGGATCCGGTCCGAGCCCGACTGGTGGTCCTCGCGGGTCATCACGGCGCGCCCGCCGGCCTTGGTGACAGCTTCCGCGATGGCGGGCGTGTCGGTCGCCACGACGACGGGGCCGATGCCCGCCTCCTCGGCCCGGCGCATGACGTGCACGATCATCGGCTCGCCTGCGATGTCCGCCAGGGGCTTGTCCGGCAGGCGCGTCGAGGCGAGGCGGGCGGGGATGAGGACGATGGGATCGGACATGTCGCGTTTCGCTGGTCGGTCTCGTCGAGGCGCGGCCGGGTGCTGGCAGGCGGCGCGGGGGGCTTATAGCAGGCGCTGCGCCGTCCGTCCTCCCCTCACGCGCGGTGGACAATTCCGCGCGTGAGGGCGGTGCGACGACATAACCGCACGCGCCTTATTGCCAAAAGCCCGGCAAAGCGGGTAATCATCCGCCGCCGCATGGGGCTGCTCTCGCGCGGCGCCTTGCCTTTGCCGACACCTCGTCCGGAACGACGGACCGGAGCTGCCGACCGATGGATTCCTTCGAGCTCAACAAGATTGCGGGCGCCGTGCTGGGCACCCTTCTGTTTGTCATGGGCCTCAATATCGTGGCGGGAATCATCTTTGCCCCGCACCGGCCCGCGGTGCCCGGCTACGACCTGCCTTCGGCCGAGGAAACGACCGGTGGTGGCGAAGCCGCCCCGAAGGCGCCCGCCGTGCCGCTGCCCGAGCTTCTGGCCAAGGCCGACCCGGCCCGCGGCGAGAAGGCCGTTGCCAAGTGCAAGGCCTGCCACACCTTCGAGAAGGGCGGCGCGAACAAGGTTGGCCCGCACCTGTGGGGCGTCGTCGGGCGTCAGATCGCAGAGGTGCCGGACTTCAGCTATTCCGCCACGCTCAAGGAGCACGGCGCCAACGGCGAGAAGTGGACCTTCGAGCATCTCAACGAGTTCATTGCCAATCCGAAGGGCTACATGAAGGGCACGATCATGGCCTTCGCCGGCGTCGCCAAGCCGGAAGAGCGGGCCGACATCCTCGCCTATCTGCGTACCCTCTCGGACAATCCCGAGCCGCTGCCGACCGAGTGAGCGGACAAGCGGGACAGGTTTCGACGGCCGGGCCAACAGCCCGGCCGAATCATTTTGTGCGCTCCACCGGGGCTGCTCTCGTCACACATTTTCGACAACCGGGGTTCCGCTGACCGGGCCGCCCGTCCTACTGTGCAGACGCTTCGCGCCGCACCGGCGTGGCGGCGCGCAGGAGGCCGGCTGCCTGGTCGAACATCGGCGCGCCCGGCCCCTTGTCGGAGGAGACGAGACACGTGAACGGACCGCTGTTCGACCCGACGCGCTTTTCCTTCACCCGGCGTGCGCTGCTCGCGGCGGGCGGCGCGGCGGCCGCCGGGCTGTTTGTGCCGCGCATGGGGCTCGCCGAGGAGGCCGAGGTGCACGGCCTGTCCGCCTTCGGCGACCTCGCGTATCCGGCGGACTTCAAGCATTTCAGCTACGTGAACCCCGATGCGCCGAAGGGGGGCACGCTGTCGCTGCAGATCAAGCAGGCGGGCGGCAACCAGAACTTTGACACCTTCAACACGCTCAACATTTTCGTGCTGCGCGGCGACGGCGCGGCAGGGATGGACCTGACCTACGACACGCTGATGGCCGGCTCGGGCGACGAGCCCGACGCGCTCTACGGCCTCGTGGCGCGCGCGGTGCGCATTTCCCCGGACGAGCTGACCTATCGCTTCCTGCTGCGACCCGAGGCGCGCTTCCACGACGGCTCGCGCATCACGGCCGAGGATGTCGCCTTCTCGCTCGACATCCTCAAGACGAAAGGGCATCCGAACTATCGTGCCATCCTGACCCAGGTGGTCGGGGCCGAGGTGGAGCGGGAGGATATCGTCGCCATCCGCCTGTCGCCGCAGCGAAGCCGCGACCTGCACCTCGTCGTGGCGAGTCTGCCGGTGTTCTCCAAGGCCTACTGGAGCGGTCGCGACTTCGAGGCGACGACGCTCGAGCCGCCGCTGGGCTCCGGCCCCTACCGGGTCGGTCGCTTCGAGGTGGGACGCTTCATCGAGTTTGAGCGCGTCGAGGACTATTGGGGGCGCGACCTGCCGGTCAACGTGGGCGTCAACAACTTCGACCGTATCCGCTACGAGTATTTTCGCGACCGGCAGGTGGCCTTCGAGGCCTTCAAGTCGGGCGTCTTCAACTATCATGAGGAATACACGGCGCGAATCTGGGCCACGGGCTATGACTTTCCTGCCGTGCGCGAAGGGCGCGTCAGGCGCGAGGAGATCCCGACGCGCTCGGCCGTGCCCACGCAGGGCTGGTATTTCAACACGCGCCGCCCCCAGTTCCGCGACCCGCGCGTGCGCGAGGCGATCGGCCTTGCCTTCGACTTCGAGTGGACGAACAAGAACATCATGTACTCGGCCTACAAGCGGCTGACGTCTTTCTTCGAGGCTTCGGAGATGAAGGCGACGGGCCTGCCTTCGCCCGAGGAGCTGGCGCTTCTCGAGCCCTTTCGGGCCGAGCTGCCCGCGGAGGTCTTCGGCGAGCCCTATGTGCCGCCTGTTTCGGACGGCTCCGGCAGTGACCGCGCCCTGCTGCGGCGGGCGGACGAGCTGCTGCGCGAGGCCGGATGCAAGCGCGACGGCCGGCGCCTCCTGTTGCCGGACGGGCAGCCCTTCACCATCGAGTTCCTCGACTTCCAGCCGACGCTGCAGCCGCATACGCAGCCCTTCCAGGAGAACCTGCAGAGGCTCGGCATCGAGGCGCGCTCGCGCATCGTCGACGCTGCCCAGTACCGGCGGCGCATCGACGACTTCGACTTCGACATGACGAGCATGGCGCTGTCCGGCAGCCTGACGCCTGGCGACAGCCTGCGCGTGGTCTACGGCTCGGAGGCGGCGAGGACGCCAGGCTCGCGCAACATCGCCGGCATCGCCCATCCGGCCATCGATGCGCTCATCGAGCGCATCGGCCGTGCCAGGACGCGCCAGGAACTGACCATCGCCTGCCGTGCACTCGACCGCATCCTGCGCGCCGGGCGCTACTGGGTGCCCATGTGGTACAAGGACAAGACGCTGGTGGCTTACTGGGACGTCTTCTCACGGCCTGACAAGACGCCGAAATACGGTTCGGGCGCGCCCGGCACGTGGTGGTACGATGCCGAGAAGGCCAAGCGAATCGGCCTCGCAAGATGAGTGGAGCGAACGATTCCCCGGCCGTTGCGGGCGGGCCGCGCGTATTGCTGCGGGCGGAGGGGCTGGTGACGTGGGGGGCGGCGACCTTCGCCTTCTCCCTCACGGGGGCGCCCTGGTGGCTCTATGCGGCGCTCTTCTTTGTACCGGACGTCAGCTTCCTCGCCTACCTTGCCGGTGCACGTGCCGGGGCGATCGCCTACAATGCCCTCCATTCGCACATTGGGCCGGCCGTGCTCGCCGCGGCCGGGTTCGCCCTGGGGATGGAGGAGGTGCTGGCCGTGGCGGCGATCTGGGTTGCCCACATCGGATTCGACCGGGCGCTCGGCTACGGGCTCAAATACGCGAGCGGCTTCGGCGACACGCACTTGGGTCCCGTCGGCAGGAAGGCGGTGGCGTCCTAGATGCTGGCCTACGCGCTGCGACGCATCCTCCTTATGGTGCCGACGCTGTTCGGCATCATGCTCGTTTCCTTCATCATCGTGCAGTTCGCGCCCGGCGGGCCCGTGGAGCGGGTGCTGGCCCAGATCCAGGGCACCGATGCCGGCGCCACCGGCCGATTCGGCGGCGGTGCGGCGGGCGACGCCGGCCAGTCGCACTACCGCGGCGCGCAGGGGCTCGACCCGGCCTTCATCAAGGAGCTCGAGCAGCAGTTCGGCTTCGACAAGCCGGCGCCCGAACGCTTCGCCAAGATGATGCTGGACTACGCCACCTTCGATTTCGGCCGCAGCTACTTCCGCGACATCGCCGTGCTCGACCTCATTGCCGAGAAGCTGCCGGTCTCGATCTCGCTCGGGCTGTGGATGATGCTCATCTCCTATGCCATCTCGATACCGCTCGGTATTGCCAAGGCGGTGCGCGACGGCGAGCGCTTCGACACATGGACATCGGCCATCGTGATCGTTGGCTATGCCATCCCGAGCTTCCTCTTCGCCATCCTGCTCATCGTGCTGTTTGCCGGCGGTTCCTTCTGGCAGATCTTCCCGCTCAGGGGGCTCACCTCGGACAACTGGAGCGAACTGTCCCTCCTGGCCAAGGTCGGCGACTATTTCTGGCACATTGCGCTGCCTGTGCTGTCGCTCACGCTCGGCGCCTTCGCCACCACGACGCTGCTGACCAAGAATTCCTTCCTCGAGGAGATCCGCAAGCATTACGTGCTGACGGCGCGCATGAAGGGCCTGTCCGAGCGGCAGGTGCTCTACGGCCACGTCTTCCGCAACGCGATGCTCATCGTCGTCTCGGGCTTTCCGGGGGCCTTCATCAGCGCCTTCTTCACCGGCTCGCTGCTGATCGAGACCATCTTCTCGCTCGACGGTCTCGGGCTCCTGTCTTTCGAGGCCATCGTCAACCGCGACTATCCGGTGGTCTTCGCCAACCTCTACATCTTCGCCCTCATTGGCCTCGTCGTGAACCTGATCTCGGATCTCACCTACATGTGGATCGATCCGCGCATTGATTTCGAGACGCGGGAGGTGTGAGATGGCCGTGACCTCCACCCTCGCCGGGCCGGACGAGCCGGCAACGCTCGCCCCGCCGCTGCCGCGCCGGGGGCTCCTGCGCCTTTCGCCGATCAACGCCCGCCGCCTCGCCAACTTCCGGGCGAACCGGCGCGGCTACTGGTCGTTCTGGATCTTCACCGTCCTCTTCGTCGTCAGCCTCTTCGCCGAGTTCATCGCCAACGACCGGCCGATCCTCGTCTACTACAGGGGCGAGCTGCTCATGCCGGTGTTCGTCGACTATCCGGAGGAAAAGTTCGGCGGCTTTCTCGCCGTCACGGACTATCGCGACCCGGTGATTGCGGACGAGATCGCCACGCACGGCTGGGCGCTGTGGCCGCCCATCCGCTTCTCCTACAACACCCACAACCGCAACCTGCCGGTGCCGGCCCCCTCGCCGCCGACGTGGCTGCTCTCCGACGCCGAGTGCCGGCCTTCGGCCGAGCGTGTCGGCGGCAGCAGCTGCGCCGACATCGAGTGGAACTGGCTCGGCACCGACGACCAGGGCCGGGACGTGGTGGCGCGGCTCATTTACGGCTTCCGCATCTCCGTGCTTTTCGGCCTGACGCTGACCGCCATCTCCTCGCTGATCGGCGTGGTGGCGGGCGCGGTGCAGGGCTATTTCGGGGGCTGGGTGGACCTCGTCTTCCAGCGGCTCATCGAGATCTGGACGGCGATTCCCGCGCTCTACCTGCTCATCATCATCTCGGCCGTCATCACGCCCGGCTTCTTCGTGCTGCTCGGCATCCTGCTGCTGTTCTCGTGGGTGGCGCTCGTCGGCGTGGTGCGGGCGGAATTCCTGCGCGCGCGCAATTTCGAGTACGTGCGCGCCGCCCGTGCGCTCGGCCTGTCGAACGGCGCCATCATGTTCCGCCATCTTCTGCCGAACGCCATGGTGGCGACACTCACTTTCCTGCCCTTTATCCTCAATGGCTCGATCACGACGCTGACCTCGCTCGACTTCCTCGGCTTCGGCCTGCCGCCGGGGTCGCCCTCGCTCGGCGAGCTGCTGGCGCAGGGCAAGAATCACCTCGAGGCGCCCTGGCTCGGCCTCACCGGCTTCTTCGTCATCGCCATCACGCTGTCGCTGCTCGTCTTCGTCGGCGAGGCGGTGCGCGACGCCTTCGATCCGCGCAAGACCTTTGGCTGAGCCGATGGCAACGAGCCCTCTCCTCTGCGTCCGGGATCTCTCCGTCGCCTTCCGCCAGGGGGGACGGGAGGTGCTCGCCGTCGACCGCGTGTCGTTCGACGTCGCGCCGAGCGAGACGCTGGCCATCGTGGGTGAATCGGGCTCGGGCAAGACGGTGACGGCGCTGTCGGTGCTGAAGCTCCTGCCCTATCCGTCCGCCAGCCACCCCTCCGGCCAGGTGCTGTTCAAGGGCCGCGATCTCATTGCCGCAAGCGAGGCGGAGATGCGGGCCGTGCGCGGCAACGACATCACCATGGTCTTCCAGGAGCCAATGACCTCGCTCAACCCGCTCCACACCATCGAGCGGCAGATCGGCGAGATTCTGCGGCTGCACCGCGGCATGAGCGGGCCAGCCGCCCGCGCCCGCACGCTCGAGCTGCTCGAGCTCGTCGGCATTACCTCGGCCGCCGAGCGGCTCGATGCCTATCCGCACCAGCTCTCCGGCGGCCAGCGCCAGCGCGTCATGATCGCCATGGCGCTCGCCAACGAGCCGGACCTGCTCATCGCTGACGAGCCGACGACGGCGCTGGACGTGACCGTGCAGGCGCAGATTCTCGCCCTGCTTGCCGATCTCAAGAAGCGGCTCGGCATGGCACTGCTGTTCATCACGCACGACCTCGGCATCGTGCGCCGCATCGCGGACCGGGTCTGCGTGATGACGGAAGGTCGCGTGGTGGAGACTGGCCCGGTCGAGGAGGTCTTCGCGCGTCCGCAGCACCCCTACACGCAGAAGCTGCTGGCCGCGGAGCCGAAGGGCGAGCCCCGCCCGGTGCCGCAGACGGCGCCTGTCGTCGTCGAGGCCGGGCCGCTCAGGGTGTGGTTCCCCATCAAGAAGGGGCTGTTCCGGCGCACCGTCGGCCACATCAAGGCGGTCGACGGCATTTCGCTCTCCATCCGTGCGGGCGAGACGCTCGGGGTTGTCGGCGAATCGGGCTCGGGCAAGACGACGCTCGGCCTTGCGCTTCTGCGCCTCATCGCCAGCGAGGGGCCCGTGGTCTTTCTCGGCCGGCACATCGACGGCCTCAGACAGAAGCAGATCCGGCCGCTGCGCAAGGACCTGCAGGTGGTGTTTCAGGACCCCTACGGCTCGCTGAGCCCGCGCATGTCCGTTGCCGAGATCGTTGGCGAGGGCCTCGGCGTGCAGAAGCCGGGCCTGTCCCTCGCCGAGCGGCGCGAGATTGTCGCGCGCGCGCTCGCGGACGTCGGGATCGACCCGGCGGCGATGGACCGCTATCCGCACGAGTTCTCCGGCGGCCAGCGCCAGCGCATCGCCATCGCGCGTGCCATGGCGCTTGATCCCAAGTTCGTCGTGCTGGACGAGCCGACCTCGGCGCTCGACATGTCGGTGCAGGCGCAGATCGTCGACCTGCTGCGCAAGCTGCAGGCCGAGCGCAACCTTGCCTACATGTTCATCTCGCACGACCTCAAGGTGGTGCGCGCGCTCGCCAATTCCCTCATCGTCATGAAGGACGGCGTCGTGGTGGAGGAGGGGCCGGCCGAGGAGATTTTCGCCGCGCCGAAGCACGAGTACACGCGCAGGCTCTTTGCCGCCGCCTTCGCGCGCGCGAAGGAGGTGACCTGAAACAATCTGCAAAGTTAAATGACTTCGCCGGCCGCCGGGGCATCCTACAACCGGCGCCCCCCGCGCATTCCTGAGAGACGCACGCCATGCCACGCGCCCTTCTCATCGTGCTCGATTCGGTCGGTGCCGGCGGTGCCCCCGATGCGGCTGCCTTTGGCGACGAGGGGGCCGACACGCTCGGCCACATTGCGGCGGCCTGCGCGGCAGGCGCGGGGGACCGGCAGGGCCTGCGCCGGGGGCCGCTTGCCGTCCCCAACCTTGCCCGCCTCGGCCTCTCGCATGCCTGCGAACTGTCGGTCGGTCGGCCGCTTGCCGGCGTTCCACGGCCGGACGCGCCAGGGGGGCAGTGGGGCGTGGCGCGCGAGACGGCCATCGGCAAGGACACCCCTTCCGGCCACTGGGAGATCGCGGGCCGGCCGGTGCCCTTTGCCTGGGGTTATTTCCCGAACAAGTGCCCCGCCTTCCCGCGGGAGCTCGTCGCCAGGATCGTCGCCGAGGCAAATCTGCCCGGCATACTCGGCAACAGGCACGCGTCCGGCACCGCCGTCATCGAGGAGTTTGGTGCCGAGCACGTGGTCACGGGCAAGCCGATCCTCTACACCTCGGTCGATTCCGTGCTGCAGATCGCCGCGCACGAGGAGGTCTTCGGCCTGGAGCGGCTCTATGACCTGTGCCGCATCGTGCGCAGGCTGGTCGATCCGCTCAGGATCGGCCGCGTCATCGCCCGGCCGTTCGTCGGCACGGCGGACGGCGGCTTCACGCGCACCGGCAACCGCAAGGACTTCGCCATCCCCCCGCCCGATGGGACGATCCTCGACCGGCTCGCCGAGGCTGGTCGCGCCGTCGTCACGGTGGGCAAGATCGGCGACATCTTCGCGCACCGGCACACCGGACGGGAGATCAAGCCCCACGGCAACGACGCCGTGATGACGGCGACGCTCGAAGCCTTCCGGACGCTGCCGGACGGGGGCTTTGTGTTCTCGAATCTCGTTGATTTCGACACCGAATATGGCCACCGCCGCGATGTCGCCGGCTATGCGGCCGCCATCGAGGCCTTCGACCGGCGCGTGCCCGAGATCGAGGCACTGCTCGGTCCCGGCGACGTCGCCGTCGTCACCGCCGACCACGGCAACGATCCGACCTGGCGCGGCACCGACCACACGCGCGAGCAGGTGCCGGTGCTCGCCTTCGGCCCGGCCGTCGTGCCAGGGCCCATCGGGCTGCGGACGACCTTTGCCGATATCGGCGAGACGCTTGCCGTCCATCTCGGCCTGCCGACGTCCGGGCCGGGCCGGCCGTGGCCCCTGGGCGCGCGGGGCGCCTAGCCTCCATCAGACAGATTGCGCCTTGAGTTGACGCCGTCTGCGCGGTGCAGCAAGCTCCATCCGGTCAAGACCCTTCGAGCCCTTCGGCCTGTTCGGCGAGGGCTCGTTCTCTTCGGGGTACAGGCCATGACGACGCCGAACCGGTCGAGCCATATTCGTCTTACCTCCCATCCCGAGCCCGAGGCACCTGCGCGCTTTCCCATCCGCTGGGGCGCCAGCGATCCTGCCGAGCGAGGGCCGGTGATCGGCACCGTCACGAACCCTGGCCTGCGCAATGTCATCGGCGCACACGGTGGCGCCTATGCGCTCTATCGGGCGCTCGCCGTCTCGTCCGGCCAGCTGAACCCGCTGGCGCGGCCGGACCTGACCAACACCGAGCCGGTCGTCGCCATCGGGCCGCATCCGCAATGGAGCGAGCCCGGACGCATCGTCTCGCTCGATCCCTTCGGCCACATGGTGGCGACCGCCTTCGCCCGCGAGGTTGCGGAAGGGGTGGACATCCGGCCCACCATCGCCGTCACCCGGGCGCGGCTCAACCTGCCGGAGATCCTGGCCGCGATCGCAGGCCATCGCCTGGCGGCCGACGGCACCATCCTGCACGCCTCCGGCGACATCGCCGTCACCAAGATCGCCATCGACCCCGTCTGGTACCTGCCCGGCGTGGCGGAACGCTTCGGCACCAGCGAGCAGAAGCTGCGACGCACGCTGTTCGAGCAGACGGGCGGCATGTTCCCCGAACTCGTGACGCGGCCGGACCTGCACGTCTTCCTGCCGCCCATCGGCGGCACGACGGTCTACATCATTGGCGACGTCGCGGCGCTCACCGACGAGAAACGCACCGTCGCCTGCCGCGTGCATGACGAGTGCAACGGCTCCGACGTCTTCGGTTCCGACATCTGCACCTGTCGCCCCTATCTGGTGCACGGCATCGAGGAATGCGTGCGCGAGGCACAGAAGGGCGGCGCCGGCGTCATCGTCTACAACCGCAAGGAGGGACGGGCGCTCGGCGAGGTCACGAAGTTCCTCGTCTACAATGCCCGCAAGCGGCAGGAGGGCGGCGATCAGGCCGCCACCTATTTCGAGCGCACGGAATGCGTCGCCGGCGTGCAGGATGCGCGCTTCCAGCAGCTGATGCCGGATGTGCTGCACTGGCTCGGCATCCGCCGCATCGACCGGTTCATCTCGATGTCCAACATGAAGTACGACGCCATCACCGGCTCGGGTATCGAGATCGGCGAGCGGGTGCCGATCCCGGACGAGCTGGTGCCGCCTGATGCGCAGGTGGAGCTCGCGGCGAAGAAGGCGGCGGGCTACTACACGCCGGAGCCGCCGCCGGACGAGGAGGCGCTCAAGACGACGGTCGGTCGCGCGCTCGATCTTTACTGAGGACTGGCGGACGATGATGGGAAGGCCGGTGCGCACGCGTGAAGCCGAGAGCGTTTCGTCCGACGCGGTGAGGGGGCTCCTGTCGGCCAGGGCGGTGCGCGAGCGGGCCCGGACCATGCTGGCAATGGCCGAGGAGGGGCGCCTTCTCCACTGCGCCGTGGACATGGATCGGCTGCCCCTGGTGGCGGATTATGTGGTCGATACCATCCGGGCCAACTATCCGACGCTCGCCATCCCTTTCCATGCCCGCTGGCGGCACTTCTCGGCGGGCGGGCACGACCGCTGGGCGGCGCTTGCGGCGCGGACGCGGTGGCCGGACACGGCTGCCAGGGCCAGGGCAGCCTTTGACCTTGCCATCGTCAGCGTGCTCCTCGACGCAGGCGCCGGACCCGTCTGGCGCTACCGGGAGGCCGAGACGGGCGAGACCTATGCCCGCTCCGAGGGGCTCGCGATCGCCTCGCTGCGCATGTTCGAGGCGGGGCTCTTCTCCGCGAAGGCCGACGATCCGCTGCGCGCCGACGCCAGGCGCCTGCGCAGCCTGACGGGCCGTGACCTCGCGGCGGGCTTCAAGGCGGACGAGCAGAACGCGCTCGTCGGCCTCGAGGGCCGGGCGTCGCTGCTCTACGGGCTCGGAACGGTGGCGGCGGGCAAGCCCGACATCTTCGCCCGTGCCGACGGGCCGCGGCCGGGCGGCCTTTTCGACGCGCTCGTCGCCGAGAGCGCCGGCGGGGAGGTGCCGGCCGAACTCATCCTGCACATGCTCCTCGCGCATCTGTCGGCGGTCTGGCCGGCGCGCCTGACCATCGCCGGCGTCGAACTTGGCGACACGTGGATGCATCCGCTCATGCCCGGCGCGGGTGGCACCGCGGGCCTCGTGCCTTTCCACAAGCTCTCGCAATGGCTGGCCTATTCGCTCATCGAGCCGCTGGAGCAGGCGGGCCTCGTCGTCACCGGCATCGACGGGCTCACCGGCCTGCCCGAATACCGCAACGGCGGCCTTCTCATCGATCTCGGCGCCATCCGCCTGAAGGATCCGGAGGATCTGGCGCGCACGCACGAGGTGTCCTCGCCCCTCGTCGTCGAGTGGCGGGCGCTGACGGTGGCCCTGCTCGACGAGGTGGCCCGCCTGGTGCGCGAGCGGCTCGGCTGCGACGAGCGCACCCTGCCGCTCGCACGCGTGCTCGAGGGGGGCACCTGGGCGGCCGGGCGCCGGATTGCACGGGAGAAGCGCCGCGACGGTTCTCCACCGCTTTCCATCGCCAGCGACGGCACGGTCTTCTGATTCGGCCTTCCCGCTGTGGCATGCCCTTGCTTATTGTCGGGCAAGCGGCGCAGGACCGCTCCCATCATTGATCCAGAGGCCGGAGCCGATCCATGGAAGGCGTTACCGTCGTCGACCATCCCCTGGTGCAGCACAAGCTGACGCTGATGCGCGACAAGTCGCGCTCGACCAAGGGCTTTCGCCAGCTGCTGAACGAGATCGGCATGCTGCTGTGCTATGAGGTGACGCGCGACCTGCCGCTCGAGGATGTCGAGATCGAGACGCCGCTGACGCCCATGCGCGCGCCGATGCTCGCCGGCAAGAAACTGGTCTTCGCGCCCATCCTGCGCGCCGGTGTCGGCTTCCTGGACGGCATGCTCGACCTCGTGCCCTCCGCCCGCGTCGCCCACATCGGCCTCTATCGCGATCCCGAGACGCTGACGGCCGTCGAATACTACTTCAAGGCGCCGGCCAACCTCGCCGAGCGTCTCGTCATCGTCATGGACCCGATGCTGGCCACAGCCAATTCGGCTGTCGCCGCCATCGACCGGCTGAAGGAGCGTGGCGCCCGGGAGATTCGTTTCGTCTGCCTGCTTGCTGCCCCCGAGGGCATCGAGAAGCTGCGCGGCGAGCATCCCGATGTGCCCATCTGGACCGCGGCCATCGATGAGCGGCTGAACGACCACGGCTACATCGTGCCGGGGCTCGGCGACGCCGGCGACCGGATGTACGGCACCAAGTGACCGGCGGGATGATCGTCGTCTTCGGCTCACTCAACGCCGATCTCGTCACCCGCGTCGATCGCATCCCGGCGCCGGGCGAGACGGTGATCGGGCCGGGCTATGCCGTGCATCCGGGCGGCAAGGGGGCCAACCAGGCGCTGGCCGCCGCGCGTGCCGGCGCGCGTGTGGTCATGGCCGGGGCCGTGGGGCGGGACGGGCTCGCCGACGTCGCGCTCGGCCTTCTCGAGGCCGCGGGTGTCGACCTGTCCCGCGTGGCGCGGCTCGACGAGCCGACAGGGGCGGCCTTCATCACGGTGGATGCCGCCGGCGAGAACGCCATCGTCGTCGCAGCCGGGGCCAACGGCCATGCGAGCGCCGCGGCGCTGGCGGACCTCGACTGGCAGACGGGCGCGATCCTTCTCCTACAGCGCGAGGTGCCGGAGGCCGAGTGCATCGCCGCGGCGCGCATCGCCAAGGCGCACGGCGCGCGCGTCGTGCTCAATCTCGCCCCGGCGGGGCCGGCGGACCCCGCGCTTGTCGGGCTCGTCGACATCCTCGTCATGAACGAGCACGAGGCGCGGGTGATGGCCGGGACCCTCGGCATTGCGGAAGGCGACCCGGATGCGATCGCCCGCGAGATCGACGCCCGCCACGGCATCGCGGCCATCGTCACGCTGGGTGCCGAAGGTCTCGTCGCCTGGACAGGCGGTGTGCGCCGGGCCGTGCCGGCGCTTCCCGTGACGGTGGTTGACACGACGGCGGCGGGGGATACGTTCTGCGGCGCCTTCGCTGCCGCTCTCGCCGCGGGCTACGGCTTCACCGGGGCGCTGCAGCGCGGCGTCGCCGCCGGCAGCCTCGCCTGCACGAAGGCGGGTGCGCAGCCGAGCATTCCGGACAGGGCGGCCATCGAGGCCGCGGTGGCCGGGAAGTTCCTCTGAGCGGCGGCCTATTCCGCCGCCCGGACCGGGCTGGGGATGGCCGGGCGGGACGGCTCGGAATCGTCGAACTCGAGAGCCTCGATGCGCTCGCCGCGCTTGACGATCTTGTCGGCGGAGATGCGGATCTGGCCGACATCCTCCTGCGCCTGACGGAAGTGGTTGTCGAGCTTCTCCACCCGGTCGCTGAGGCGTCTCACGTCCTCGAGCAGGCGGCGTACCTCCACCTGGATCTTCTGCGCCTCCTCGCGCATGCGCGCGTCGCGCACCAGCGACTGCATGACCTGGATGGCGAGGGCCAGGAGCGACGGGGAGACAACCACCACGCGCGCGCGATGGGCCCGCTGCACCACGTCCTCGAAATGCTCGTGCAGATCGGCATAGATCGCCTCGGACGGGACGAAGAGCAGCGCCATGTCCTGCGTCTCGCCGGGAATGAGGTATTTTTCGGCGATGTCGCGCACGTGGGCGGTGACGTCCGCCCGCACGCGCTGGGCCGCCTGCCGCCGCGCCTCCTCGCTCCGGGCGTCGCGGAAGGCCGCAAAGCCCTCGAGCGGAAACTTGGCGTCGATGACGAGCGGATGGTCGCCCGGCAGGTGGACGAGGCAGTCAGGCCGCGTGCGATTCGATAGCGTCGCCTGGAAGGTATAGGCGCCCGGCGGCAGGCCGTCGCGGACGATGGCCTCCATCCGCCCCTGGCCATAGGCGCCGCGCGCCTGCTTGTTGGCGAGGATCTCCTTGAGGCCCACCACCTCGCCGGTGAGGTCGGTCAGGTTCTTCTGCGCGGCGTCGATGACGGCGAGGCGCTCGTTGAGGCGGGCGATGTTCTCGCTCGTCTGGCGCGCGGTGGTCTCCAGCCCCTGGCCGACGCGGTGCTGCAGGCCGTCGAGCCGCTCGCTCAGCAGCCGCGCGAGGTCCGCCTGGCGGGTGCCGAAGATCTCCGCCATGGTCTGCATGCGGCCGTGCATCTCGGCCTGCAGACGCGCCATCTCCGCCACCTTCTCGTCGAACTCGCGCGCACGTTCGGCGGCGGCAGCGGCCTCCAGCGAGCGCTCGTGCGCCGCCCGCGCCGTGCTGCGCGCGAGCAGGGCGAGCAGCAGGATGACGGCGACGGCGAAGCCGAGCGCCACCTGGGCGTAGGTGAAGGCGTAGGTACCGACGGTGAGGGCAATGTCGTTCATGCACGCAGGCTAGCCGATTCGGTGGCCGGACGCGAACGAAAGCGGAACACATTGACCCGTGCCGCCGGAATGATTATTTCGCCGGTATGTTCAATATCCGGCGTGTGCCATGACCATCCGTCCCATCATCGTCATTCCCGATCCCCGCCTGAAGCAGCGCTCCGAGCCCATCGAGGCGGTGACCGACGAGATCCGCCGGCTGGCCGAGGACATGCTGGAGACGATGTATGCCGCACCCGGCATCGGCCTTGCCGCGGTGCAGATCGGTGTCCTGAAGCGCCTCGTCGTGCTCGACGTCTCGCGCGAGGGCGAGGAAAAGCGCCCGATGGTCTTCATCAACCCCGAGATCGTCTGGGCGTCGGAGGAGACGAGCACCTACGAGGAAGGCTGCCTGTCTATTCCCGAATATTACGAGGAAGTGGAGCGGCCGGCCCGTGTGCGGGTGCGCTATCTCGACCTCGATGGCAAGCAGCAGGAGATCGAGGCGGACGGGCTGCTCGCCACCTGCCTGCAGCACGAGATTGACCATCTCGACGGCGTTCTCTTCATCGATCACCTGTCCAAGCTCAAGCGCGACCGTGTGATGCGGAAGTTCACCAAGGCCGCCCGCCGCGAGGTTGCCGGCTGAGGCGGGGCTTGCCCTTGCCGGTCGCCCGCGTTTAGGGAAGGGCGTCGCGGCGCCGTTCGCCGCCCCACATCCGGCAGGTGCCATGTCTCTGCGCATCATCTTCATGGGCACGCCCGATTTCGCCGTGCCGACGCTGGCCGAAATCGTCGGCCAGGGCCACGAGGTCGTTGCCGTCTACACCCGCCCGCCGGCGAAGGCGGGGCGGGGCATGGGCGAGAAGCGCTCGCCGGTGCACGAGATGGCCGAGCGGTTCGCCATCCCCGTCTTCACGCCCAGGACCCTGCGCAGCGAGGAGGAGCAGGAGACTTTTCGCTCGCTCGGCGCCGATGTGGCGGTGGTTGTCGCCTATGGCCTCATCCTGCCGCTGCCGGTGCTCGAGGCGCCTGCCCTCGGCTGCCTCAACCTGCACGCCTCGCTGCTGCCGCGCTGGCGTGGCGCGGCGCCGATCCAGCGCGCCATCATGGCGGGCGACGCGGAGACGGGCGTTGCCGTAATGAAGATGGAGGAGGGGCTCGACACCGGCCCTGTTGCCATGGTGGAGCGCGTTGCCATCGGCCCTGACATGACGGCCGGCGAGTTGCATGACCGCCTCGCCGTGCTCGGTGCTGACTTGATGGTCCGCGCGCTCGCGGCCCTCTCGCGCGATGCCCTTTCCTTCGTGCCGCAGGCGGCCGAGGGCGTGACCTACGCTGCCAAGATTACCAACGAGGAGGCGCGCATCGACTGGTCGCGCCCGGCCGCGGAGGTGCACAACCTGGTGCGGGGCCTTTCGCCCTTCCCCGGCGCCTTCCTGATGGCCGATCTCGGCAAGGGGCCCGAGCGGGTGAAGGTGCTGCGCACGCGGCGCAGCGAGGGCGCCGGAGCGCCGGGCACGCTGCTTCCGGGCGGGCTGCGCGTGGCCTGCGGCGAGGGGGCTGTCGAGCTCCTGCAGGTGCAGCGCGCCGGCCGTGGCATCACGAGCGGCGAGGAATTCCTGCGCGGCGCGCGCCTCGTACCGGGCGACGTGCTGACGTGAGAGGGTCCGGTCTCGCCAACCCTGCGGAAGGGGCCGGCAGCGCGGCGCGCGGGCCGCTTCCTGTTGCCGCCGTTTTCGTGGCCCTCGGGTGATTGCCATGCCGCGCTACAAGCTTACCGTGGAATATGACGGCAGCCCCTATGTTGGCTGGCAGTGGCAGGAGACTGGGCGCTCCGTCCAGCAGGCGCTGGAGGAGGCGCTCGCCCGCTTCTGCGGCGAGAGCCCGCGCGTGCAGTGCGCCGGGCGTACCGACGCCGGCGTGCATGCCACGGGCCAGGTGGTGCATCTCGACCTCTCCCGCCCGTGGCGCACGGACACGCTGCGCGATGCCACGAATGCGCATCTGAAGCTCATGGGCGATGCGGTGGCGGTGCTGCATGCTGCCGAGGTGCCGGCGGAATTCGACGCGCGTCGCTCGGCGGTGAAGCGGCATTATCTCTACCGCATCCTCAACCGGCGGCCGCAGCCGGTGCTCGAGGCGCGCTTCGTCTGGCATGTGCCGGGGCCGCTCGACGCCGCGGCCATGCACGAGGCGGCGCAGCATCTCGTCGGCCGGCACGACTTCACCACCTTCCGCGCGGCGGAGTGCCAGGCGTCCGGGCCCGTGCGCACGCTCGACCGGCTGGACGTCACCCGCATCGGCGACGAGATCCGCATCGAGGCGTCGGCGCGCTCCTTTCTGCACCATCAGGTGCGCTCGATGGTCGGCACGCTGGAGCGGGTCGGTGCCGGCAAGTGGCGGCCGGACGACGTGCGCCGGGCGCTCGAGGCGCGCGACCGGCGGGCCTGCGGCCCGATGGCGCCGGCGTGCGGGCTCTATCTCGTCCGGGTGGACTACTGACCGTCAGCCGACGACGGAGCGCACCAGCACGAAGGCGGCAATGTCCATGGCGACGACGAGGCCGGCAAGGCCCGCCGAGACGCCGAGCGCGACGCGCGCGAGGAGCCAGCGGAAGTAGAAGACGATAAAGCCGAAGGCCAGCGTATAGAAAAGTGCCAGGCCCGCCGTGGCGAGGCCGAGCACATGCAAGGCCTGGGGCAGGGCGAGCAGCAGGAGCGCTGCGACGTTCGACCAGTTGTAGGCGATGATGTAGCCCACGTAGCGGCGCTCGAGCCCCATCAGCCGCACGAAGCCGAGCATCAGGAGCGGAAAGAGCAACCAGCCCGAGGCGATGACGAGCGCCTGGCCGAGGACGATGTCCGGCTGTGAGAAGAGCCCGCCCTCGAGCATCCACTCCGGGCCGGACCGGCTGTGGCGCGCCGCCGCGACGCCGACAACGAGGACCGGCGCGGTGAGCGCCATGGCGAGGAAGGAATGCCAGAACCCGGTGACGCTGACGTCGAAGGTGTTGAGGGCGCCCCTGCTGCAGTTCAGGACCTGCCAGCAGCCACGCAGGGAACGGGCTACCTCCTCGGCCGTGAAGAGCATGTCGTGCCTCTTGCGGTGCACTTCATGGTGCGCTGCACATAATACAAAAGTCGTACTTCTTCTGTCGAGTTCAGGGGCGGGCGGCCAAGCGCCGCAGGTACCTGCCAGACGCAGGTCCCTGCCAATGGTGCCTCCAAAGTCGCGGGTGAGGCTTTCTTAACCCTGCTTTCGGGTCGCGCTTGCCCGCACCGGGCGCTGCCGAAATAATACGGAACCGAAACGATTGACGCCGTTCCATGCCCGTCGAATTGCGGCCCCTGCAGGCTCTCACCCTCTGGCATCGCGTCACGCTCGATCTCGTGCGCGAGGACGGGCAGGATCGTGCCTTTGACCTCTCGGCGCGGCAGCTCGCCATCCTGCTCACAATCTATCTGGAGCCGCCGCCCCATACGGTGCGCGGCCTCGCCAGCAAGCTGCGCGTGACGAAACCCGTCATCACCCGCGCGCTCGACACGATGGGCCGGCTCGATCTCGTCGCCCGCCGCAGGGATGATGCGGACCGCCGCAATGTCGTGATACAGCGGACGGTGAAGGGCGCGCTTGCCGTGGAGCGGCTGGGTGATCTTATCGTCGCCCATGCCAGCGCGCTGCCGCGATAGGAGAAGACACGGCCATGACGCTGACTGATCCGCGCACGACGCCGGCCAGGCCCGATCTTGCGGCCGACTTCCTTGCCGGCACGGTCTCGGCGGCACGCTATGTGCCGGCCAGGGAGCGGCGCGTCGTGGCGGCGAGCGCGCCGCTGAGACGGGAGCCGCGCCCGGACGCGCCGCTCGACACCGAGGCGCTCGCGTGCGAGGCCGTGCGCGTCTTCGAGGAGGAGGAGGGCTGGGCCTGGGGTCAGCTCGCCAGCGACGGCTACGTGGGTTACCTGCCCGTGTCGACGCTCGGCCCGCCGGAGCCCGCGCCGACGCATCGGGTCGCGGTGCTGCGCACCTTTATCTACCCTGGCCCCTCCATCAAGCTGCCGCCTGTGTCGGCGCTCTCGCTGATGGCCGGCGTTGCCGTGGCGAGCGTCGAGGGCGACTTCGCGCGTCTCGCCGATGGCAGCGCCGTCTTCGCCCGGCACCTCGCCATCGTGGACCACGCGCTCGCCGACGACTTCGTCTCGGTCGCCGAGCGCTTTGTCGGTGTGCCCTACCTTTGGGGCGGCAAGACCAGCCTCGGTATCGACTGTTCCGGCCTCGTGCAGCTCGCGCTGTCCGCCGCCGGCATCGAGGCCCCGCGCGACAGCGACATGCAGGAGCGGGCGCTCGGCACGCCCCTGCCCATTACCGAGGAGTTCAAGGGCCTCAGACGCGGGGATCTGGTGTTCTGGAAGGGGCACGTCGGCATCATGGTGGACGGTGCCAACCTGCTGCACGCCAACGGCCACCATATGGCGACGGTGATCGAGCCGCTCGCCGTCGCGGCCGCGCGGATCGACGCGGCAGGCGCCGGGCCGGTGACGAGCATCAAGCGGCTCTGAGGTTCAATAGCCCCGCTGGCGGTCGACGAGGTGCTCCAGCGGCTCGCCGGCCTCCAGGCGCGCGATCTGGCGCGCGACGAGGCGCACGACGCTCTCCGGATCGCTCATGGCGGCGTTGTGCGGCGTCACGATCACGCTCGGGTGGTCCCAGAAGCGGGAGCTGTCAGGCAGCGGCTCCGTCTCGAAGACGTCGAGCGAGGCGGCCAGGAGCGTGCCGTCGTCGAGCGCCCTCAGGATGTCCTCCTCGACCTGCAGGCCGCCGCGCCCGGCGTTGATGAACACCGGGCCGCCGAGGCGGCCGTCGCGGGCGAGGCCGCGGAACAGCGCGTAGTTGGCGATGCCGCGGGTCTCCGGCGTCAGCGGCAGGAGAAGGACGAGGATGTCCGTGCGGGCGAGGAAGGCGGCGCGCTCCGCCTCGCCGGTGAATACCTTCAGGCCGGGACAGTCCTTGGGCGTGCGGCTCCAGCCTGCGACGTCGAAGCCCATGACGGCGAGCTTGCGGGCGGCGTCCTGCCCGAGGACACCGAGCCCCATGATACCCACCCGCACGTCGCGCGCGGCGGGCTGGTGCCGGTCGTCCTCCCATACATGCGCCCGCTGCTGTGCGTCGTAGCGGCGCTGCTGGCGCAGGTGCATCAGACAGTGCAGGACGACATACTCGCTCATGCGGTTCGTGAGGTCGTGGTCCACGACGCGCGCGATGGGCACGTCCGGAAGGTCGGGATCGCCCATCAGGTGGTCCACGCCGGCGCCCAGGGAGAAGATCGCCTTCAGGTTCGGCAGGCCGCGGAAGGCGCCGGGCGGATGCTTCCAGGCCACGCCATAGATGATCTCTGCGGGGTCGTAGGCCTCGCCGAAGCGCACCACGCGCCGGCCCGGCAGCAGGCGCTGCAGCCGCTCGACCCAGGAATCGACGTGCCAGCCCGTGAGGGCGACAAGAATGGTCATGCCGTTCGCTCCGCCATACGTTCGAGAATGATGCCGCGCGCGGCCGGCCTGTCCTCGGTGATCGTGTAGGCCCGGCGCAGGGCGGCCTCGGCCGCATCGGCCGTGCTTTTGTCGCGCGCGTGGATGATGGCGAGTGGCTGGTCTGGGCCCGCCTCGTCGCCGGGGCCCGCGAGCTGCGTGAGGCCCACGGCATGGTCGATGGGGTCTTCCGCGCGTGTGCGGCCGCCGCCGAGCGCGACGACCGCGATCCCCACGGCGCGGGTGTCGACCGACGCGACGAAGCCGTCGCGCTGTGCGTGGATGGCGCGCTCGATCGGCGCACGGGCGAGGTAGCGTTCGCTCGCTTCGATGATGTCTGCCGGCCCGCCGAGGGCCGCCACCATCATGCCGAAGCGTTCGGCGGCGCGGCCGCTGGCGATGGCCTCCTCCATCCGCACGCGGCCTTCGGCGGGGCTCGCGGCGATGCGGCCGAGGAAAAGCATCTCGGCGCCGAGCCGCACGGTTACCTCATGAAAGCGCGGCTCGTGCCGGCGGCCGGTGAGATAGTCGACCGCATAGGCGACCTCGACCGCATTGCCCGCCGCGCTGGCGAGCGGCGCATCCATGTCGGTGAGCAGCGCGCTCGTGGGCAGGCCGGCGCGGTTCGCCACCGTCACGAGGCTCTTCGCCAGCGACTGCGCCTGCTCCAGGCTCGTCATGAAGGCCCCGGAGCCGACCTTGACGTCCATCACCAGGCCCTCGAGCCCGGCGGCGAGCTTCTTCGACAGGATCGAGGCCGTGATGAGCGGGATCGATTCCACTGTTCCGGTGATGTCGCGGATGGCGTAGAGCCGCCTGTCGGCGGGCGCGAGGTCGCCTGTCTGGCCGATGATGGCACAGCCGACGTTGCGCGTGACGGCGCGGAAGGTGTCCGCATCGGGCTGGGACACGTAGCCGGGGATGGAGTCGAGCTTGTCGAGCGTGCCGCCGGTGTGGCCGAGGCCGCGGCCGGAGATCATCGGCACGAAGCCGCCGCAGGCCGCGACAGCGGGCGCAAGCGCGAGGCTCACCGTGTCGCCGACGCCGCCCGTCGAATGCTTGTCGAGCACCGGGCCGGGCAGCTCCCACCGCAGCACGTCGCCGGAGCGCGTCATGGCCTCGGTCAGCGCCACGCGCTCGTCGAGGTTCATGCCGCGGAAGAAGACGGCCATGGCGAAGGCCGCCGCCTGGCCCTCGGTGACGCGCCCTTCCGTCAGGCCCTCGATGAGGAAGAAGATCTCCTCCTCGGTGAGCGCCGCACCGTCGCGCTTCTTGCGGATGATTTCCTGCGGCAGCAAGGCCATGCGCGCCTCGTGGGAATGCGCCAGCCGGCGCTGAATCATGAAGGGGCAGGGTGCCCGCGCCGCACCGGCTTGTCCATGTCGGCTCCGGCCATCACGCCGGCATGAAGTAACGCGCGAGCACCGTCTCGTAGATGGCCGTGAGTGCCTCGAGGTCGCTGACCCGGACGCATTCGTCGACCTGGTGCATGGTCTCGCCCACGAGGCCGTATTCGATCACCGGGCAGTAGTCCTTGATGAAGCGCGCGTCGGACGTGCCGCCCGTGGTCGAGAGCGCCGGCCGCCGGCCGGTATGGGCCTCCACCGCATCCTGCACCAGGGTGACGAAGTCGCCCGGCTCCGTCACGAAGGCGGTCGCGTTGGTCGGCGCGAAGACGACGTCGTAGCGGATGGCGTCGCCGGCCGCCGCGGCAAGGCGGCGTCTGATCTCGGCCGCGAGTGTCTCGGGCTGCCAGGTGTCGTTGAAGCGGATGTTGAACGTCGCCCGCGCCTCGGCCGGGATGACATTGGACGCCGGGTTGCCCACGTCGAGCGTTGTCATCTCGAGGTTCGACGGCGCGAAATGGGCCGTGCCGGCGTCGAGCGGCTCGGCGAGCAGCGCCGAGACGAGGCGCACCATGCCATGGACCGGGTTGTCGGCGAGGTGCGGATAGGCGACGTGCCCCTGCCGGCCGTGCACTGTCAGGTGGCCGGTCAGCGAGCCTCGCCGGCCAATCTTGATCATGTCGCCGAGGTGCTTGGGGTTCGTCGGCTCCCCGAGGATGCAGTGGTCGAAGCGCTCGCCCCGCGCCCTCGCCCATTCGAGCAGCCTGACGGTGCCGTTGACAGCCGGCCCCTCCTCGTCGCCGGTCAGCAGGAAGCCGATGGAGCCGGAGAAGCCGGGATTGGCGCGGACGAAGCGGATCGCCGCCGCGAGCATGGCGGCGACGCCGCCCTTCATGTCGCAGGCGCCCCGCCCGTAGAGGACACCGTTCTCGACGGTGCCGGAGAAGGGGGGATGCCGCCAGCGGCTCTCGTCGCCCGGCGGCACGACGTCGGTGTGGCCGGCGAAGAGGAGGAAGGGCGCCCCCGTGCCGTAGCGCGCATAGAGGTTCTCGACGTCCGGCGTACCGGGTGCCGAGAAGGTGACGCGCTCGGTGGAGAAGCCCGCCTCGGCAAGCACGGCCTCGCAAAAGGCGAGCGCCCCGGCCTCGGCGGGCGTGACCGACGGGCAGCGGATCAGCGTCTGGGCGAGCGCAACAGGGTCGGCGTGGGTCATGGAAGCCTCGCGGGATGGCGCCCGGTGCCGGCCGGGCGGAGCCGGCCTGCCCGCCAGGGACGCGGGATGTCTTGCGCCTGTCCTGCGGCCTTGGCCGGCAGGGCCGCCGGGGCAGCCTCAGTCGCGCAGGAGCTCGTTGATGCTCGTCTTCGCCCTCGTCTGGGCATCGACGCGCTTGACGATGACGGCGCAGTAGAGCGAGGGGCCGGGCGTGCCGTCGGGCAGCGGCTTGCCGGGCAGGGTGCCGGGCACGACGACGGAGTAGGGCGGCACGCGGCCGACGAAGACCTCGCCCGTGGTGCGGTCGATGATCTTGGTCGAGGCACCGATGAAGACGCCCATGGAGAGGACCGAGCCCTCGCCGACGATGACGCCCTCCACCACCTCGGAGCGGGCGCCGATGAAGCAGTTGTCCTCGATGACGACCGGGCCGGCCTGCAGGGGCTCCAGCACGCCGCCGATGCCGGCACCGCCGGACAGGTGCACGTTCTTGCCGATCTGCGCGCAGGAGCCGACCGTCGCCCAGGTGTCGACCATGGTGCCCTCGTCGACATAGGCGCCGAGGTTGACGAAGGAGGGCATCAGCACGACGCCGGGGGCGATGTAGGCGCCGCGGCGCACGGTGCAGTTGGGCACGGCGCGGAAGCCGGCCGCCTTGAACTCGGCCTCACCCCAGCCGTCGAACTTGGAGGGCACCTTGTCCCACCACGTGGCCTTGCCCGGCCCGCCCGGGATGACGGACATGTCGTTGAGGCGGAAGGAGAGGAGCACCGCCTTCTTGAGCCACTGGTTGACCTGCCAGGTGCCGTCCACCTTCTCGGCGACGCGCGCCTTGCCGGAATCGAGCAGGGCAAGCGCCGTCTCCACCGCCTCGCGCACGGGGCCGCGCGTCGCAGGCGAGATGCCGGCCCGCTCCTCCCAGGCGCTGTCGATGGTGGTGGCGAGATCGGCGTGCGTCATGGCTGTTCCTCGGCTCTTTCCTCGGCGGAATTCGTCGAGGGCTTTGTGGCAGCGGCGCTGCCGGTGTCAAGTCGCGGGGCAGCATCGCCGCCCCGCGTTTCGCTCGGGCTATTCGGCCGGGATGTAGATCTCGGCGCCCTTTTCCCGGAATTCCTGCGCCTTCTGCTCGAGGCCCACCATGCGTTCGGCCTCGGCCCGCAGGTCCTGCGTGATTTTCATTGAGCAGAACTTGGGGCCGCACATGGAGCAGAAGTGCGCCACCTTGTGCGCGTCCTTGGGCAGGGTCTCGTCGTGGAAGGCGCGCGCCGTATCCGGGTCGAGCGAGAGGTTGAACTGGTCCTCCCAGCGGAAGTCGAAGCGCGCCCGCGACAGGGCGTCGTCGCGCAGCCTGGCGGACGGGTGGCCCTTGGCGAGATCGGCCGCGTGCGCCGCAATGCGGTAGGTGATCACGCCGGCCTTCACGTCGTCGCGGTTGGGCAGGCCCAGGTGCTCCTTGGGCGTGACGTAGCAGAGCATGGCCGTGCCGAACCAGCCGATCATCGCCGCGCCGATGGCGGAGGTGATGTGGTCGTAGCCGGGGGCGATGTCCGTCGTGAGCGGGCCGAGGGTGTAGAATGGCGCCTCGCCGCAGTGGGCGAGCTGCTTGTCCATGTTGACCTTGATCTTGTGCATCGGCACGTGGCCGGGGCCCTCGATCATCACCTGGCAGCCCTTGTCCCAGGCGACCTTGGTGAGCTCGCCGAGCGTCTCCAGCTCCGCGAACTGGGCCTCGTCGTTGGCGTCGGCGATGCTGCCGGGGCGCAGGCCGTCGCCAAGCGAGAACGAGACATCATAACGACGCATGATGTCGCAGATCTCGTCGAAGCGCTCGTAGAGGAAGCTCTCCTTGTGGTGCGCGAGGCACCAGCGCGCCATGATGGAGCCGCCGCGCGAGACGATGCCGGTGACGCGCCTGGCCGTCAGCGGCACGTAGGCGAGGCGCACGCCCGCGTGGATGGTGAAGTAGTCGACACCCTGCTCGGCCTGCTCGATGAGCGTGTCCTTGAACACTTCCCAGTCGAGCTTCTCGGGCTCGCCGTTCACCTTCTCGAGCGCCTGGTAGATCGGCACCGTGCCGATCGGCACCGGCGCGTTGCGCATGATCCAGGAGCGGATGTTGTGGATGTTGCGGCCGGTGGAAAGGTCCATCACCGTGTCGGCGCCCCAGCGGATGGCCCAGACGAGCTTCTCCACCTCTTCCGCCGCCGAGGAGGTGACGGCCGAGTTGCCGATGTTGGCGTTGATCTTCACCAGGAAGTTGCGGCCGATGATGGTCGGCTCCAGCTCCGGGTGGTTGATGTTGGCCGGGATGATGGCGCGCCCGCGGGCGATCTCCTGGCGGACGAACTCGGGCGTGACGAAGGGCGGGATCTCGGCACCGAAATCCTCGCCGTCGGCCCGGCGCTCCTCGGCGCCGGCGAGCATGGCGGCGCGGCCGAGGTTCTCGCGGTGGGCGACGTAGATCATCTCCTCGGTGATGATGCCGGCGCGAGCGAACTCGAGCTGCGTCACGAGCTGGCCGGGCTTGCCGGCGAGCACGTCGCGCCGGGCCGGGCAGGGCGGCACCAGCTTGTCGGCCGAGACGTTGCCGTTGTCCTCCGGCTTCACGGGGCGCGCCTCGACCTTCGCGAAGCCGCGCCTGGCGATCCACTCGCCGCGCACGGAGGGAAGGCCGGCGGCAAGGTCGATCACCGCCTCGGGATCAGTGTAGGGGCCGGAGGTGTCGTAAATGCGGAACGGCTCCTCGCCCGATGAGGGTGAGAGCGCGATCTCGCGGAAGGGCACGCGGATGTCCGGGCGGCCCTCAGGGCTCGTGTAGACCTTGCGCGAGCCGGCGATGGGGCCGGTCGTGACGGCTGCCGGAGTGGCGGTCTTGGGCTTGGTATGCACTGTCATGTGGATCTCCTCCTCGGTCGACAAGGAGATCCGGGCATCAGCGATTTGTATGGGATTGGCGTCGATCGCGCATTTCCGTCCCTTCGCCGGCATGACCCGGATCAGGTCCTAAGGGTCACCGCGTTGCCTGGGCGCTCATGCGTCCGCGCCGGCGGTATCTCAGCCCCCTAGCGGGGCCCCCCTCGGAACGGGCGCGAGACTCGGCCTTTTGCCCCCCGTTGTCAACGAAAGCCCATGGTGCAGTGCAGCGCCCACGAAAAAGGCCGGGGCATGCCCGGCCTTTTCGTCACGTTTGGGGGGAGGGGCTCAGAGGCCGAGCTTGCGCTTGCGCTGGGCCAGCGTGCGCAGGCGCAGGGCGTTGAGCTTGATGAAGCCGGCGGCGTCGCGGTGGTCGTAGGCCACGGCGCCTTCCTCAAAGGTCACGAGCTCCTGGTCGTAGAGCGAGTAGGGGCTCTCGCGGCCGACGAGGTGCACGCCGCCCTTGTAGAGCTTGAGGCGCACCTGGCCGGTGACGAACTCCTGGCTCTTGTCGATGAGCGCCTGCAGCATCTCGCGCTCGGGCGAGAACCAGAAGCCATTGTAGATGAGCTCGGCATATTTCGGCATCAGCTCGTCCTTGAGGTGCGCCGCACCGCGGTCGAGCGTGATCGACTCGATGCCGCGGTGCGCGACGAGCAGGATCGTGCCGCCGGGCGTCTCGTACATGCCGCGGCTCTTCATGCCGACGAAGCGGTTCTCGACGAGGTCGAGGCGGCCGATGCCGTTGGCGCGGCCGAGCTCGTTGAGCTTGGCAAGCAGCGTTGCCGGCGACATCCTGACGCCGTCGATGGCAACCGGGTCACCCTTCTCGAAGTCGATGGTGATGTAGGTGGGCTTGTCGGGCGCCGCCTCGGGGTCGATGGTGCGCGAATAGACGTAGTCAGGCACCTCCTGCGCCGGGTCCTCGAGCACCTTGCCTTCGGACGAGGAGTGCAGGAGGTTGGCGTCCACGGAGAAGGGCGCCTCGCCGCGCTTGTCCTTGGCGATGGGGATCTGGTTCTGCTCGGCGAACTCGAGCAGCTTGGTACGCGAGGTCAGGTCCCATTCGCGCCAGGGGGCAATGACAGTCACGTCCGGCTTCAGCGCGTAGTAGCTGAGCTCGAAGCGCACCTGGTCGTTGCCCTTGCCCGTGGCGCCGTGGGCCACGGCATCGGCGCCGACCTTCTCGGCAATCTCGATCTGCTTCTTGGCGATGAGCGGGCGGGCGATGGAGGTGCCGAGGAGATACCAGCCCTCGTACTGGGCGTTGGCGCGGAACATCGGGAAGACGTAGTCGCGCACGAATTCCTCGCGCAGGTCCTCGATGAAGATGTTCTCCGGCTTGATGCCGAGGAGCAGGGCCTTCTGGCGCGCGGGCTCCAGCTCTTCCCCCTGGCCAAGATCGGCGGTGAAGGTGACGACCTCGCAGCCATAGGTCGTCTGCAGCCACTTGAGGATGATGGAGGTGTCGAGGCCGCCGGAATAGGCGAGGACGACCTTCTTCACGCGCTTGTCGGACATGATCGGGGACTCGTGAGGCTCGTGGGAGCGGCCGCTGCCGCCATGAAGCAGTGAAAGCGGCCGGACTATAGTGAGGCTGCGGCCGGGTGCAAGCCGTGGATAGTGGGGACTGTCGGATGAGCCGCGCCCCTGCCACGCGAAAGCCGCGATTGTGGGCGAGGGGAAGGCCGCTTTCCGCTTCCCCCCTCCAGCGTTTCGAGTTGTCCGTGCCCCAGCGTCCTGTTCTCGACTTCTGGTACGATTTTGCCTCGCCCTATTCCTATCTCGCCGCCATGCGCATCGAGCCGCTGGCCGAGGCGGCGGGCGTGGAGATCCGGTGGCGGCCCTTCCTGCTCGGGCCCATCTTCGCCGGGCAGGGCTGGGCATCCTCGCCCTTCAACCTCTTTCCGAGCAAGGGGCGCTACATGTGGCGGGACGTGACGCGCGAGGCGGCGCGGCTCGCGCTTCCCCTGAAGCGGCCCGACCCCTTCCCGCAGAACAGCCTCACGGCGGCGCGGCTCGCGCTCGCGCTGCGGGAGAAGGGGCTGGCATCCGCCTTCACGCGCGCTGTCTTCGCGGCCGAGTTCGGCGAGGGGCGCTCGATCTCGGACATCACCGTCATCAGCGACATCCTGCGCGAGCTTGGCGTCGACGTGGCGTCCACCGTGTCCTCGGCGCAGGCTGCTGCGGTGAAGTCCCGCCTGCGGGCCGAGACGGAGGAGGCGCGCACGCGCGGCATCTTCGGCGCGCCGACCTTCCTGTGCGCCGACGGCGAGATGTTCTGGGGCAACGACCGGCTGGAGCAGGCGCTCGCCTGGGCCACGGGTGAGCGGCCGGCGGGCCTGCTCTAGGGGCGGCGGCCTTTTCAGCCGGCGGGACTTGCGCCGGCGCGGCAGCGCGATTATGTTGCGGCCATCCTGACATCCAGAATGGTTCGATGGAACCGTGACGGAGTGGGCCCCGCCGGGTCCGCTCTTTTTCGTTCTGGGCGTCGGCATCATTTGCTGCGCGGCCCCTTACAGGGCGGCGCCATCGGCTGGAGGAGCCGCACCATGGAGCAGGACGAGGCCCGGATCATCGAGGAGACGGGCGTTGCCGCGCGCGTCGCCGCGATCGTCTCGCCCGTGCTCGCGGACCTCGGCTACCGGCTCGTGCGCGTCAAGGTGACGGGGCAGAACGGCTGCACCGTGCAGATCATGGCCGAGCGGCCGGACGGCACGATGACGGTTGACGATTGCGAGATCGTGAGCCGCGGCGTCTCGCCGGTGCTCGACCTCGAGGATCCGATCCAGGGTGCCTACCACCTCGAGATTTCCTCGCCCGGCATCGACCGGCCGCTGGTGCGCGCCTCCGATTTCGAGCGCTGGAGCGGCCACGAGGCCAAGATCGAGACGAGCCTGCCGGTCTGCGGCCGCAAGCGTTTTCGTGGTATCCTTCTGGGGTTGGCCGACGGCAGCGTCAGGCTGAAGCGCGGTGACGCCAAGCCGGATGAAGAGGCTGAGGTGGCGATCGCGCTCGCTGACATCGCCGAGGCACGGCTCGTCCTCACAGACGCCCTGATCACCGAGGCGCTGCGTCGTGCCAAGGCCGCCCGGGTGGGCGAGGATGCCGGCGAGGTGGAAGACGATACCGGGGACGCAATCAACTAGCCGCGGCTGTGCTGCGGCAACGCATTTCATCCTGCTGGCCGGTGCATGCCGGGCGGCGGGGCATCAGGAGGAGGAGTGACGGACATGGCCGTCAGCGCCAACAGGCTCGAGCTTTTGCAGATCGCGGATGCGGTTGCACGCGAAAAGGTGATTGACCGTTCCATCGTGCTTGCGGCGATGGAGGATGCGATCGCCAAGGCGGCGCGCTCGCGCTATGGGGCCGAGACGGACATCCACGCCGAGATCAATCCGCGCACGGGTGAGCTCAGGCTGGCGCGCCACCTCCAGGTGGTTGAGAACGTCGAGGACATGGCGACGCAGATCAGCCTCGAGGATGCCCGTCGTCACAACCCGGCCGCGCAGATCGGCGACGTCATCGCCGACACCCTGCCGCCCTTCGACTTCGGCCGCATCGCCGCCCAGTCGGCCAAGCAGGTCATCGTGCAGAAGGTGCGCGAGGCCGAGCGCGACCGGCAGTACGAGGAGTACAAGGACCGCATCGGCGAGATCGTCAATGGCACGGTCAAGCGCGTCGAATACGGCAACGTCATCGTTGATCTCGGGCGCGGCGAGGCGATCGTGCGCCGTGACGAGCTGATCCCGCGCGAGACGTTCCGCCCCGGCGACCGCATCCGCGCCTATCTCTACGACGTGCGCCGCGAGACGCGCGGCCCGCAGATCTTCCTGTCGCGCACGCACCCGCAGTTCATGGCGAAGCTCTTCGCCCAGGAGGTGCCGGAGATCTACGACGGCATCGTCGAGGTGAAGGCGGTGGCCCGCGATCCGGGCTCGCGTGCCAAGATCGCGGTGATCTCGCGCGACAGTTCCATCGACCCTGTCGGCGCCTGCGTCGGCATGCGCGGCTCGCGCGTCCAGGCCGTGGTGCAGGAGCTGCAGGGCGAGAAGATCGACATCATTCCCTGGTCGCCTGACGCAGCCACCTTCATCGTCAACGCGCTGCAGCCGGCCGAGGTGGTCAAGGTGGTGCTCGACGAGGATTCCGAGCGCATCGAGGTGGTGGTGCCCGACGAGCAGCTGTCGCTTGCCATCGGCCGCCGCGGCCAGAACGTGCGCCTCGCCTCACAGCTCACCGGCTGGGATATCGACATCCTCACCGAGGCCGAGGAGTCGGAGCGCCGTCAGAAGGAGTTTGCCGAGCGCACCAAGCTGTTCATGGAGGCGCTCGACGTCGACGAAGTCGTCGGCCAGCTGCTTGCTTCCGAGGGCTTCAGCTCGGTTGAGGAGATCGCCTACGTCGACCTACCGGAGCTGTCGACCATCGAGGGCTTCGACGAGGAGACGGCGCAGGAGCTCCAGACCCGCGCCCAGGAATATCTCGCCAAGCGCGAGGCCGAGCTTGACGCCCGGCGCCGGCAGCTCGGCGTCTCGGACGAGCTGCGCGAGATCGACGGCGTGACGACGGCGATGCTCGTCGCCTTCGGCGAGAACGGCATCAAGACGATCGAGGATCTGGCCGGCTGCGCGACGGACGAGCTCGCCGGCTGGACCGAGCGCAACGGCTCCGAGACGACGCGCCACAAGGGCATCCTCGACGAGTTCGAGGTCTCGCGCCAGCAGGCCGAGGACATGATCATGTCCGCGCGCGTCAAGGCGGGCTGGATCGAGCCGCAGGACGAGGACGAGGACGAGGACGAAGTTGAGGCTGACGCGCCGGCGCAGGAAGGCTGACGCCGGGCAGGTGCGGGCCGGTCGCTCGAGGAGTGGGACGTGCCGCGTAGGAGGGACGAAGGGCCGCACCGGCGCTGCATCGTGACGCGGGCCGAGCGCGACCCGGACGAGATGATCCGCTTCGTCGCGGCGCCGGACGGCACGATCGTGCCCGATTTGCGCCGTAAGCTGCCCGGGCGTGGCGTTTGGGTCGGCGCCAGCCGTGCACTGGTGGCCGAGGCCGTCCGCCGCAAGGCTTTCGCCCGGGGGCTCAAGGCGCAGGTCACGGTACCCGCGACCCTGGCCGATGACGTGGAGGAGCTTCTGCGGCGCGACAGCGTGCAGGCGCTTGCCCTCGCCAACAAGGCGGGCCTCGTGGTGACCGGCTTCGGCAAGGTGGAAGAGGCGGCGGCAGCCGGGCGCGTCAGGGCCGTCATCCACGCCGCGGAGGCCGCGGCTGACGGGCGGCGCAAGATCGCGCAGGCGCTTTTCCGCGGGTTCGGCGAGCGCGCCGCGGAGGTCGACGTGGTCGAAGTTTTTGCGGGCCACGATTTGGATTTGGCATTGGGGCGCTCACATGTGATACATGCTGCCCTGATCGCCGGGCCGGGCAGCGAGGGATTTCTTGCGCGGTGGCGCCGGCTGGCGCGCTACCGCAATGGAGAAGGCGGCACACCGCCGGGGGACGAGGCCCCGGGCGTGCCGCACGAGCGAGATTTGGACAAACACGTAGGCGCAGGATTCGAGCCGAATGAGTGACACGAAAAACCCGACCGACAAGACGCTGAGCGTGACGCCGTCGAAGACGCTCACGCTGAAGCGCCCCGTCGAACAGGGCGTGGTGCGCCAGAGCTTCTCCCACGGCCGTTCGAAGGCCGTGGTGGTCGAGAAGGTGAAGCGTCGCGTCATCGGGCCCGGTGGCGAGCAGCCGGCTCCGGCGCAGCCGCAGGCCGCGGCGCCCGCCGCGCCGGCTCAGCGGCCGGCTGCGCCCGCGCCGCAGGGTGGCCGTCCGGCGCAGGGCCGTGGGCAGTCTGCGCCGCGTCCGTCCGGCGTCGTCCTGCGCTCGCTCACCGAGGAAGAGCGCGATGCGCGCCTGCAGGCCCTGCAGGATGCAAAGCGCCGCGAGATCGAGGAGCGCAAGCGCGCCGAGGAAGAGGCGCGCCGCCGCGCCGAGCGTGAGGAGCAGGAACGCCGCGAGCGCGAGGCTGCCGAAGCCCGCAAGCGCGAGGAAGAGGAGCGTCGCCGCCTCGACGAGGAGCGCAAGCGCAAGGCCGAGGAAGAGGCGGCTCGCCGCCTGGGGACGGAGGAGCGTCCGGCTGCCGCCGAGGCGTCGGGTGCCGCCGCCGCTGCGCCGCGCGGCGAGATGCGTCCCGCGACCCCGGCCGAGGCGCGCCGTCCCGCCGGTGGGCCGGCGGGCCGTGCCGTTGCGGACGACGACGACGGCCGCGCGCCGCGCCGCTCCCCCGGGGCTGCGCCGCGTCCGGCCGCTGCGCCGGCTCCCAAGCCGAGCCGTGGCGGAGGCGAGGAGCGTCGCCGCGGGCGCCTGACGGTGACTGCTGCCCTGACGGCCGGAGACGAGGAGCGCACCCATTCGGCCGCTGCCTTCCGCCGCCGCCTGCAGCGCATGAAGGGCCACAGCCACAACGAGCCGAAGGAGAAGATCAGCCGCGAGGTCATCCTCCCGGAGACGATCACCATCCAGGAGCTCGCCAACCGCATGTCGGAGCGGGCCGTGGACGTCATCCGCCTGCTGATGAAGCAGGGGCAGATGATGAAGATCACGGATGTGATCGACGCCGATACGGCGCAGCTCATCGCCGAGGAGATGGGCCACACCGTCAAGCGTGTTTCCGAGGCGGACGTCGAGGAGGGGCTGTTCGACGAGCCGGATCCGGAGGGCACGCTCGAGCCGCGCCCGCCGGTCGTGACCATCATGGGTCACGTCGACCACGGCAAGACCTCGCTGCTCGACGCCATCCGCAAGACCAACGTCGTCTCCGGCGAGGCTGGCGGCATCACGCAGCACATCGGTGCCTACCAGGTGACCTCGCCGCTCGGCGGCAAGATCACCTTCATCGACACGCCCGGCCACGCCGCTTTCACGGCCATGCGTGCCCGCGGCGCCAAGGTGACGGACATCGTCGTGCTCGTCGTGGCGGCCGATGACGGCGTCATGCCGCAGACGATCGAGGCCATTAACCACGCCAAGGCCGCCGGCGTGCCGATGATCGTGGCGATCAACAAGATCGATAAGCCCGAGGCCAATCCCCAGCGCGTGCGAACGGAGCTGCTCCAGCACGAGGTGGTGGTGGAATCGATGGGCGGCGAGACGCTCGAGGTTGAGGTGTCGGCCAAGACGGGCGCCAATCTCGACAAGCTGCTCGAGAGCCTGCAGCTCCAGGCCGAGATCCTCGAGCTCAAGGCCAACCCCAACCGCGCCGCCGAAGGCACCGTCATCGAGGCGAAGCTCGACCGCGGCCGTGGTCCGGTCGCCACCGTGCTCGTGCAGCGCGGCACGCTGCGCGTCGGCGACATCGTCGTTGCCGGCTCCGAATGGGGCAAGGTGCGCGCGCTCGTGGCCGACAACGGCGGGCAGCTCAAGGAGGCCGGCCCGTCGGTGCCGGTCGAGGTGCTCGGCTTCAACGGCACGCCCGAGGCGGGCGACCGCGTCGCGGTGGTCGACTCCGAGGCCCGCGCCCGCGAGATCACCGGCTACCGCGAGCGCGTGAAGCGCGATCGTCTGGCGGCCCGCGGCGCCAGCCAGGCCCGCTCGCTCGCCGACATGATGCGCGATCTCAAGGAGGGTGCCGGCCGCAAGGAGTTCCCGCTTGTCGTCAAGGCCGACGTGCAGGGCTCGGTCGAGGCCATCGTCGGTGCGCTCGAGAAGATCGGCAACGACGAGGTGCAGGCGCGTGTCATCCACGCGGGTGTCGGCGGCATTACCGAGAGCGACGTGACGCTGGCGGAAGCCTCCGGCGCGGCCGTGATCGGCTTCAACGTCCGTGCCCACAAGGAGGCGCGCGAGGCCTCCGAGCGACTCGGCATCGAGATCCGCTACTACAACATCATCTACGACCTCGTGGATGACGTGAAGCAGGCGATGTCGGGCATGCTGGCGCCCACGCTGCGCGAGCACATGCTGGGCAATGCGCAGATCCTCGAGATCTTCAACATCACGAAGGTCGGCAAGATCGCGGGCTGCCGCGTCACGGATGGTGTCGTCCAGCGCGGGGCCAACGTGCGCCTCATCCGCGACAACGTCGTCATTCACGAGGGCAAGCTCAGCCAGCTCAAGCGCTTCAAGGACGACGTGAAGGAGGTTGTCGCCGGTCAGGAATGCGGCATGGCCTTCGAGAACTACCAGGACATGCGCGTCGGCGACATCATCGAGTGCTACCGCGTCGAGGAAGTGAAGCGCACGCTCTGAGGGCTGCGTAGGAGGCATGTTTGCAGGCCGGGCCCGTCCCGGCCGGCGCATGCCGGCGCACGCCCCGCGGCCTTCCCGGTCGCGGTGCGGGCGTGTCGTTGCAATCGGCCGCAAGGCCGCAGGACCCGGTCCGATCCCGGGAAGAAGACATGGCCAAATCACGTTTCGACAAGGGCGCCGGGCCGTCCCAGCGCCAGTTGCGTGTCGGCGAGGCGGTGCGTCACGCCCTTGCCGACATCCTCGCCCGCGGCGAGGTGATGGACGAGGTGCTGACCTCGCACGTCATCACCGTGCCGGAAGTGCGCATGAGCCCCGACCTCAGGCTAGCGACGATCTTCGTGATGCCGCTGGGCGGGCAGGACGCCAAGGAGGTGCTGGCCGCGCTCGACCGCAACCGGCGCTTCCTGCGCGGGGAGCTGGCGCGCCGCGTCAACCTCAAGTTCGCGCCCGACGTGCGCTTTCGTCTCGACGAGAGCTTCGACGAGGCGCAGCGGATCGACACGCTCCTGCAGAGCGAGAAGGTCCGCAGGGACCTCGCCCGTCCCGAAGGTGCGGGCGACAATGACGAAGAAGCCTGACGGCAACGGATCACCTCTCGATGAGCCAGGACAAGGAACAGCGTGGCGTCGGCACGGCGCAGGGCGCAGGGGAAGGCAGCCTACAGGCGCGCGAGGGCCAGCGGGGGCCGCGGCCGCCGCGCCCGAAGAAGCGCGACGTTCACGGATGGGTGGTGCTCGACAAGCCCGTCGGCATGACCTCGACCCATGCCGTCGCCGTCATCAAGCGCATCTTCAACGCCAAGAAGGCGGGCCACGCCGGCACGCTCGACCCGCTCGCCTCGGGCATCCTGCCCGTGGCATTGGGCGAGGCGACGAAGACCGTCCCTTTCGTCATGGACGGGCGCAAGGCCTATTCGTTCACCGTGAGCTGGGGTGCCGAGACCGACACCGACGACGCCGAGGGCAACGTGGTGGCCACCAGCGATGTGCGGCCCGACCGGGCGGCCATCGAGGCGCTGCTGCCGCGCTTCACGGGCACCATCATGCAGGTGCCGCCGCGCTTCTCGGCCATCAAGATCGACGGCGAGCGCGCCTATGACCTCGCTCGCGACGGCGAGGTGGTGGAGCTGCAGGCGCGCCCTGTGCAGATCGACCGCCTGAGCCTCGTGTCCCACGACGGTCAGACCAGCGTCTTCGCCGCCGAGTGCGGCAAGGGCACCTATGTTCGGGCCATCGTGCGCGACCTCGGCCGGGCGCTCGGCTGCCTCGGTCATGTGGCGACGCTGCGGCGCACGCGCGTCGGTCCCTTCGAGGAGGCGGACGGTATTTCCATCGAGGCGCTGCGCGAGCTCGAGGAGCTCGACGAGGTGACGCGGGCGCAGAAGGGACTGAAGCCCGTGGCAGTCGGCCTCGCCGCGCTGCCGCAGGTCGCCGTCTCACGCTCGGACGCCGGACGGCTTGTGCGCGGCCAGTCCGTGCTGCTGCGCGGCCGCGATGCGCCGCTCGACGAGGGCTGCGTGGCGGTGTTCGCCCACGGCACGCTCGTGGCGCTCGGAGACATCGAACATGGCGAGCTGCATCCGCGCCGCATCTTCAACCTGCCGCAGGCGCGCTGACGGCCGCTCTGGTGTTGGCGTGACAATCGGTATATAGAGACCGCTTCGCGTGGGGCATGCCCCGCGCGCAGCATGCCGACCCGACCGCGCTGGACGACATCCCGGCCCGGCCGGCGGCAAGCCGCCTCCCGCGTGAGCGGCGGTGGTATCGATAACCTCAAGCGAAAGGACGAACCGATGTCGATCACGGCCGAGCGCAAGCAGGCGCTCCTCAAGGAATATGCCCGCGAACCGAACGATACGGGCTCTCCGGAAGTGCAGATTGCGATCCTCACGGAGCGCATCGTCAACCTGACCGAGCACTTCAAGGTCCACACCAAGGACAACCATTCCCGGCGTGGCCTTCTCAAGCTCGTTTCGCAGCGCCGTTCGCTGCTCGACTACCTGAAGAGGAAGGACGAGGCCCGCTACCGCGCTCTCATCGAGCGTCTCGGCCTTCGTCGCTGAAGGCTCTGCCCGGAGCGTCCGCGCTCCGGGCATTTTGCCGCCGCGTCCTGGGCGACGCGGCCCAAGACCGGTGCGGCGCCCCCGGGGCGCGGCACCTCGAGCCGGGAGGACAGCTGCATGTCGATGCATTCCCCCGGCTCTGCGTCAGGCCCTTCCACGGGGAGGGGCCGCGAACCGGCCAGGCTGACGACCATGGCAGGATCGCCAGACGCTTCCCGCCGTTCGCGCCCCCCAGGGCCGGCGGGCCGGGTAGCTTCTCGCCGTCTTGCTCATGGCGTCGACCACATGGCCCGACCATGAGAGAAAAGACATGTTTGACATCCAACGCGTGGAACTGGACTGGGCCGGCAGGAAGCTCACCCTCGAGACCGGTCGCATCGCCCGCCAGGCGGACGGCGCCGTGCTCGCGACCTATGGCGAGACGACCGTGCTCGCCACCGTGGTGGCGGCGAAGGAGCCGAAGCCCGGCGTCGACTTCATGCCGCTGACCGTGAACTATCAGGAGAAGGCCTACGCGGCCGGCCGCATCCCGGGTGGCTATTTCAAGCGCGAGGGCCGGCCGAGCGAGCGCGAGACGTTGGTCTCCCGCCTCATCGACCGCCCGATCCGCCCGCTGTTCGTCGAGGGTTGGCGTTGCGACACCCAGGTCATTGTCACGGTGGTGAGCCATGACCTCGAGAATGATCCTGACATCGTCTCGATGGTGGCGGCCTCGGCGGCCCTGACCCTGTCGGGTGTGCCCTTCACCGGCCCCATCGGCGCGGCGCGGGTCGGCTACATCGGCGGCGAGTACAAGATCAATCCGACGCTCGCCGAGATGGAGAGCTCGGACCTTGACCTCGTCGTCGCCGGCACGGCCGATGCGGTGCTGATGGTGGAATCGGAGGCCAAGGAGCTGCCGGAAGACGTGATGCTCGGCGCCGTGATGTACGGCCACAAGCACTTCCAGCCGGTCATTGACGCCATCATCAGCCTGGCCGAGAAGGCGGCGAAGGAGCCGCGCCAGCTCGAGATCGCGGACCTTTCCGAGGTGGAGAAGGCGGTCCTCGAGATCGCCGAGGCGGACCTGCGCGACGCCTACAAGATCGTCGAGAAGCAGGAGCGCTATGCCGCGGTGGACGCCGCCAAGGCCAAGGTGCTGGCAGCGCTCTGCCCGGAGGAGGGCGAGGCCCGCTTCGACGCCGAGCAGGTCAAGGCCGTCTTCAAGGACGTCCAGGCCAAGATCGTGCGCTGGAACATCCTCGACACCGGCACGCGCATCGACGGGCGCGACGTCAAGACCGTGCGTCCCATCCAGGCGGAAGTGGGCTTCCTGCCGCGCACGCACGGCTCGGCGCTCTTCACCCGCGGCGAGACGCAGGCGCTGGTCGTCGCGACGCTCGGCACGGGTGACGACGAGCAGTTCGTCGACTCGCTGGAAGGCACCTACAAGGAAACCTTCCTGCTGCACTACAACTTCCCGCCGTATTCGGTGGGCGAGACAGGCCGCATGGGTTCGCCCGGCCGCCGCGAGATCGGCCACGGCAAGCTCGCCTGGCGCGCCATCCACCCGATGCTGCCGCCCCATCACGAGTTCCCCTACACGATCCGCGTGGTTTCCGAGATCACCGAGTCGAACGGTTCCTCGTCGATGGCGACGGTGTGCGGCGCCTCCCTGTCGCTGATGGACGCGGGCGTGCCGCTGCGCCGCCCGGTGGCCGGCATCGCCATGGGCCTCATCCTCGAGGGTGACCGCTATGCGGTGCTGACGGACATCCTCGGCGACGAGGACCATCTTGGCGACATGGACTTCAAGGTCGCGGGCACCGACCAGGGCGTGACCGCGCTGCAGATGGACATCAAGATCGCCGGCATCACCGAGGAGATCATGCGTGTCGCCCTCGAGCAGGCGAAGGCCGGGCGCATGCACATCCTCGGCGAGATGTCGAAGGCCCTCTCCGGCGCCCGCGCCGAGCTCGGCCAGTACGCGCCGCGCATCGAGACCATCAAGATCCCGCAGGACAAGATCCGCGAGGTCATCGGCTCGGGCGGCAAGGTCATCCGCGAGATCGTGGAGAAGACCGGCGCCAAGATCGACATCTCCGACGACGGCACGGTCAAGGTGGCCTCGTCCGACCTCAAGTCGATCACGGCGGCGATCAACTGGATCAAGAGCATCGCGGCCGAGCCGGAAGTCGGCGTGATCTACGAGGGCACGGTGGTGAAGACCACGGACTTCGGCGCCTTCGTCAACTTCTTCGGCTCGCGCGACGGCCTCGTCCACATCTCGCAGCTCGCGGCCCAGCGGGTGCAGAAGGTGACGGATGTCGTCAAGGAAGGCCAGAAGGTCAAGGTCAAGCTGCTCGGCTTCGACGAGCGCGGCAAGGTGCGCCTGTCGATGAAGGCCGTCGACCAGGAGACCGGCGAGGACCTCGAGGCCAAGGCCAAGGCGGACTCGAATTCGGACGCCGAGAAGGTGGCCGAGTAAGGCTGGCCGAAAAACCGGCCGGGTGCTGCCCGGCTGGTCGGACGACAGGGGCCGCCGGAGCAATCCGGCGGCTTTCGCTTGCGTGGTCCCTACTGGCTCGCCCAGATGATGCGCGCCATCCAGGCGATGTCGCTGACGGGGAGGAAGCGGTCCTCGTGCTCGGGGTTGAGCGAGCGCAGCTCCACCGTGCGGGCCGTCCGGCGCTTCAGCTCCTTGGCCATGAACTCGCCGTCAGTGGTCTTGACCACGACCCGGTCCCCGCGCCGCACGCTTGATGTCGGCGAGACGATGATGATGTCGCCGTCGCGATAGAGCGGCATCATCGAGTCGCCGGAGATCTCGAGTGCATAGACCTTCTCGTCGATGCCGTCGGGGAAGGACACCTCGTCCCAGCCTGTGCCGACCGGAAAGCCGCCGTCATCGAAGAAGCCGCCGCGCCCGGCCTGGGCAAAACCGATGAGCGGTATCGTCCGGTGAGGCACCTGCTCCTGCTGGCGGACCACCGACAGGAAGTCGTCGATCGTTGCGCCGGTGGCATCGAGCACCTTGGCGATGGACTCGGTCGAGGGCCAGCGCGGGCGCCCGTCCGCACCAATGCGCTTGGAGCGGTTGAAGGCTGTCGGATCGAGGCCGGCCTTGCGCGCCAGCCCCGAGGCGCTGAGACCATAACGGGACGCCAGAGCGTCGATCGCGTTCCAGATCGATTCGTGCGACAGCATGCCCACCTCCCACTTCGCGGAAATGGTGCATCGCGCAGCGGGGCACTCCGCCGCGTTAGGATGACAGTCTAACTATAGGACTTATTGCCCTCATTGTCTCGTGCGAAATCTTGCCGCAACAACCTTTGAATACCGTTTTGTGCAGATTGATCTTCGCCGCGCGAGCCCCTACAGCGAGACGTGCGCGCAGGAGTTTTGTAGTGGCGTTGGTGTACAAGATTTGTCCGCGGCAGATGTGGGCCGAGGCGGAGGCTGCCGGCGTGTTCGCCGGCGCCCCGGTCGATGTCGCGGATGGCTTCATTCATTTCTCGACGGCCGAGCAGGTCCGCGAGACGGCGGAGAAGCATTTCACCGGCCAGGACGACCTTGTCCTCGTGGCCGTCGAGGCTGCCGCCCTGGGTGAGGCGCTGCGCTGGGAGCCGTCGCGTGGCGGAGCGCTCTTTCCGCACCTTTACGGTCCCCTCGCCCTTTCGGCGGTTCGTTCGGTCGTGCCGCTGCCGCTGGGCGCGGACGGACGCCATCAGTTTCCGGACGGCCTGTGATGTTGTCGTTTCTCGCAACCGTCGCGCGGCCCGCGCTGTTCGCCCTCGATCCCGAAACCAGCCACCGCCTCGCCGTTCGTGTTCTTTCGATGATGCCCGTCGCGGCGCCGGAGACGGATGCGCCCGTCCTCGCCGTCAGGGCCTTCGGCCTCGACTTTCCCAACCCCATCGGCCTTGCTGCGGGTTTCGACAAGAATGCCGAGGCCGTCGACGGGGCTTTCGGCCTCGGTTTCGGTTTCGTCGAGGTGGGGACGATGACGCCGCGCCCGCAGCCCGGAAACCGCCGGCCGCGGCTCTTCCGCCTCGTGCGCGATGAGGCGGTGATCAACCGTTTCGGTTTCAACAACGAGGGGCATGCGGCCGGGGTTGCGCGGCTCGCCCGCCGTGGCAATCGTCCCGGCCTCGTCGGCGTCAACATCGGCGCCAACAAGGATACGAAGGACCGGGTGGCGGACTATGTGGCCGGCATCCGCGCCTTTGCGCCCTATGCCGCCTATTTCACCGTCAACGTTTCCTCGCCCAACACGCCCGGCCTGCGCGACCTGCAGCATGCTGCCGCGCTTGATGAGCTTCTGGCCCGCGTCATCGAGATGCGCGACAGCGTGGCCGAGGCGCACGGGCGCCGGCCGGTGCTCCTCAAGATCGCGCCGGACCTGACGCTGCCGGAGCTCGATGCGCTGGTGGCGGTGACGCGCCGGCGCGGCATCGACGGGCTGATCGTGTCGAACACGACGGTGACGCGCCCGCCCGGTCTCGTGGAGACGGATGTCGGCCAGGAGGCCGGCGGCCTCTCCGGCAAGCCGCTCTTCCCCCTTGCCACGGCGATGCTCGCGGCCACCTACCAGCGGGTGGAGGGCGCCTTCCCGCTCATCGGCGGCGGAGGCATCGATTCGGCCGAGGCGGCCTGGACCAAGATCACCGCCGGGGCCACGCTGCTACAGCTCTACACGGGCCTCGTCTACAAGGGGCCGAACCTGGTGCATGACATCAAGGCGGGGCTGTGCGAGCGGCTCGCGCGCGAGGGGCTCGACAGCCTGCTGCCAGTCGTCGGCCGCAACGCGGCGGACCTTGCCCTCAAGGCCTGAGCCTTCAGCCGGCCGCGGGGGTGAAGGCCGCACGGGCGAGGCGCGGGAAGAAGAGGCCCTGGCCGATGCCGCGCACGGCGAGGAACACGAGGAGCGCCGTCCACAGGCCGGCGTTGCCGAGCGGCAGCAGGGCAAGAAAGGTCGCGAGGAAGATCGCAAACGCGGCGATCATCAGGTTGCGCATCGCCCGCCCCCATGTTGCGCCGATATAGACACCGTCGAAGGTGAAGGCCGCCGCCCCGGCGACGGGCGTGAGGGCGGCGAAGGCGAGGAAATCGCGCGCCATGGCGCGGACCTCGGCATTCGTTGAGACGAAGTCGATGAAGCTGTGGCCGAAGGCGAAGAAGGCGAGCGAGCTGCCGGCGCCGAAAACGAGGCACCAGAACAGGGCGAGCCCTGTCGCCCGCCGGAAGCCGTGCGCGTCTCGGCTGCCGAGCGCCTGGCCGCACAGCTGTTCGGCGGCGGTGGCGAAGCCGTCGAGGAAATAGCCGCCGATCAGGAACATGTTGTAGAGCACGGCGTTCGCCGCCAGCGTCACGTCGCCCTGGCGGGCGCCGTAGGCCGAGAAGATGCCGAAGGCGAGCAGCAGGGCGACGGTGCGCACCACGATGTCGGCGTTGAGGCCGAGCATCGCGAGCAGTTTGTCCCGCTCAAGGAGGTCTGCCCGCGACACCGCGAAGGGGCGGGAGCCGAGCCGCGCCAGCAGCAGGAGGCCAAGTCCTGCTCCCGCCGCCTCAGCCAGCAGCGTCCCGAGGGCAGCGCCCGTGACGCCGAGGCCGAGCCCGACGAAGATGAGCGTGAGGACGATGTTGAGGAGGTTTATGGTCACCTGCAGCAGCAGGCCGAGGTCGGTGCGGCCGCGGCCGATGACGCTGCCGAGGATGCTGAAGTTGGCGAAGGCGAAGGGCGCCGACCAGATACGCACATCATAGTAGGCCCAGGCGGCCTGGGTCACGGCGTCACTCGCCCCCACCAGCGCGAAGGCGGCAAGGCCGATCGGCCATTTGAGGAGCACGAGGATGGCGCCCGCCACGGCCGCGATAGCCAGGGCGCGGGCGAGCACGCGATCGAGCTCCCGGTCGTCGCCCCGTCCATAGGCCTGGGCCGTGAGGCCGGCCGTGCCCATGCGCAGTGCGGCGAAGCTCCAGAACAGGAAATCGAAGATGACGCCGCCGATGGCAACGGCGCCGAGCAGGTGCGCCTCGCCCAGCCGTCCGATCACCGTCGCATCGACGAGGCCGAGCAGCGGCGTCGTCACATGCGACAGCGTCATCGGCAGCGCCAGCAGGACGATGCGCCGATGGGTCGCCTCGATGCGGCGTGGGGCGCCTGCCGGATCGGCGATGGCAGTGGCCATGGCGGCTACCGGCGGCCGAACAGGCGCACGATCAGCCAGACGGGCACGACGATGACGGCACCGTAAAGCAGCCATTGGCCGACCTCGCGCACGGCCTCGAAGCCGCGTCCGATGACGCGACGGATGAAATCGACGATGCCGTCGACGAGGCCGAGCGGTGTGATGCCGAGGAAGGCCATGATGGCGCCGACAAGAATCGACAGGAAGATCAGCTTGACGAGGACGGACAGGGGCGAGCCGCCGAGAAAGCGCTGAAGCGAGCCGTTCGCCATGGTCCGATCCTTCGTCTGCCGTGGCCGTCCTTCGCTCTGGACCAGGCCGGCCTCGCGTGGTTTCCTCGCACCGGCACCTGCCGGCGTTGTGCGTGTGCGGTCATGCCGCCGCGCCTTTCACCACATGGACGATCCCTTCCTCGCGCGCAAGATCCCGATGCTCGATCCTCGCCTCTTCCATCCCGATGCCGTCGACCCAGAGACGGCGGCCCTCAACGCCGACATTCTCGCCCGGCTCACTGGCGCGCCCGACCAGTGGAGCGCCCCACCCGCCGTGGTGCGCGAGAACCGCGCCAAGGGGCTCGGCCCCTTTCCGCCGGCGCCGAAGAGCCCGCGGGCCCGGACCATCACCATCGAGGGGCCGGGCGGGCCGCTCGCCCTGCGCATCATCGCGCCCGAGGAGCCGCGCGGCGTCTTCCTCCACATCCACGGCGGCGGCTGGATGCTGGGCGCTCCCGACGAGCAGGACCCCTTCCTCGAGTTCTTTGCCGAGCGGCTCGGCTTCGCCGCCGTGTCGGTCGATTACCGCCTGGCGCCGGAGCATCCCTATCCGGCCGGACCGGACGACTGCGAGGCGGCGGCGCTGTGGCTGGTGCGCGAGGGGCGCGAGCGTTTCGGCACCGGGCGCTTCATCATCGGCGGCGATTCGGCCGGGGCGCATCTATCGGTGGTGACGCTGCTGCGCCTCAGGGGCCGGCATGGCCTGCTGCCCTTCGCCGGCGCCAATCTCATCGCGGGTGTCTACGATCTTGCGCTGACGCCGAGCGTCCGGCGCTGGGGCGATGAGAAGCTCATCCTCAACACGCGGGACATCTTCCTGTTCGTGCAGGGCTTCCTGCGCCGGGAGGGCGACGTGCGCTCGCCCGACGTCTCGCCGATCCATGCCGATCTCGCGGGCCTGCCGCCGGCGCTGTTCACCATCGGCACGCGCGACCCGCTCCTCGATGATTCGCTCTTCATGGCGGCGCGCTGGGCGGCCGCGGGCAACCGCAGCGAGCTCGCGGTCTGGCCGGGCGGCTGCCACGTCTTCACGCGTTTCGACATCGGCCTGACGCAGCAGGCGCTGGCGCGCATGGAGGCGTTCGTCGCCTCGCTCTAGGCTGTCAGGCGGCGCTCGGCGTGGGCACCTGCCCCGCCGCGACGATCCTCGCGGCGGCGATCACGGCCTGCGTGCGGCTCTCGACGCCGAGCTTCTGCAGGATGGCCGAGACGTGGGCCTTCACGGTGGCCTCGGAGACGGACAGCTCGTAGGCGATCTGCTTGTTGAGCAAGCCCTCGGACAGCATCATCAGCACGCGCACCTGCTGCGGCGTGAGACTGGCAAGCCGCTTGACGAGTTCGCTCGTCTCCCGGTCCACGGGCGCGGAGAGGTCGATGTCGGCCGGTGTCCAGTGGTCGCCGGCGAGCACGGTGCGGATCGCGGTGCGCATCTCCTCGGCGTCGAGCGCCTTGGGAATGAAGCCGGCGGCGCCGAAATCGATGCAGCGGCGGATCACGGACGGGTCGTCGTTGGCAGAGACGATGACGACCGGAATGTCGGGATGCTGGGCGCGCAGGTACATCAGGCCTGAGAAACCCTGCACGCCGGGGATGGCAAGGTCGAGCAGCACGAGGTCGGCAGAGACTGCGCCGAGGGCGGCGCACATTTCATCGAATGAGCCGGCTTCGACGATGGTCGCGCCGGCAACGACACCCGCCAGAGCCTGGCGCAAGGCGCCGCGGAACAGCGGATGGTCGTCTGCTATGATGATGCGTGCTGCGGAATCGCTCACGGCCCACCCCATGCTTTGCCGGGCCATTTTTCGCCGGGAAACGACGGGTCGGCAAGTCCTGCCTTCGTCGGTTCCGCACCTGCTGAGGCAATCCGTGCAGTCGCCGCGCCTCGTGACACGGAGTTACACGGAAGTTTGCCATGGGTCTTGGGTCGTGTCACACGAAGATGCAGCAGACGAGGGCTGAAGCGGGAGGCGCGGCATGACGGCAGGCGGCAGACCGGACGGTCAGGCACAGCGCCTCTTGCTGGCGGCGGCGGTGGCCTCCCTCGTCGGCCTCATGTGGCTGCTCGAGCGGGTCGGCGTGCCTGGTGCGCTGCTGACGCCCGTGCTGCTCTGCCTGCCGCTCGTGCTGTCCCTTCTCGTCGGGCTCTCGGCGCGCACGATGAGCCTCGCCACCTTCGATGCCGCCGACCGCAGCCTGCCGGCGGCCGTGGCCACGCTCGCGCTGCCGGTCGTGGTGCTGGCACTCGTCGTGCTGGCCGGCAATGCGCCCGCCCTGCGCTGGGGGGCTGTCGCGGGGCTTGTGCTGCATGCGGCCCTCGCGCCCTTTCTCCATCGCACCGCGGCACCGACGCCTGCCGGCACCCTTGCCGGGCGTTTCGGCTGGCCGGCGCGTGCTGCCGCCGTCGTCGTCCTCGTGCCCGTCCTCTTCGTCGCGCTCGTCCTGATGCTGCAGGACGCGGCCTTCGTGCTCGCCCAGTCGCTCGGCCTTGGCTATCCCGCCGCGCTGCGCCTCGTCCTGGCGCTCTGCGCCCTGGTAGCCATGGTGGGCGGGTTGCGGGCGGTCGCGGCGGTGCTGGCCGTGCAGGGCGGCTTTCTCGCCGGCCTCGCCGGACTTCTGGCCGCGACGCTCCTTGCCACCTGGTGGCACGCTTTCGTCGAGAGCGTCCGCTCGGGGGGGGACACGGTGCTGCCCGTTGCAGCGGCGGGCGCGGCACGGTTCGCCTGGCTCGCCGGCGGACCGGCGCAGGAGAGCGGCGTGACGGCCTTCCTCGTCGTCATGTTCGGCGTCGCCGCCCTGCCTCTCGTGACGGGCCTGTCCGCCGCTGTGCCGGGCAGGGGCCTCGCCGGCCGTGTGTCGCTGCGGGCGGCTGTGGTGCTCGCCGCAGTTGTCCTCGTCGCCGATACCGCCGAGGTCTATCTGCCGCAGTCCCTGCTCGGGGGCTCGTGGCTGCTGCGGCAGATGTCGTCGGTCGCGCATCTGGCGACGATGCTGGCGGGAGTCGCCGCGCTCGGCCTCAATCTCGGTCTCGTCCTGTCGCGCGATGTCTACCGGGTCGTCGCACCGCGCGCCTCCACGGCGCGCAAGACCATCATCGCGCGGCTCGCTGTCCTCGCCGCCCTGGGGGGCGCCGCGGCCGCCATTCCGCTGGCGGGGGGCATCGCCCCGGCCGTGGCCGTAAACCTGCTTCTCGGCGTCTCGGCGGCGGCCCTTCTGCCGGGGCTTGCCTTTGCGCTGCTGCCCGGCGGGCGGGGATGGACGGCCGCGCTCGCCATCCTCGGCGCGGCGGCGATCGTGGCCGTGGCTGAGTTGCCTGCGCTGTTGCCCTCGCTCGTTGCGGGTTCGCCGGCGCTCGCCCGCGCTGTAGGGGCGCTGGGCGATACGGCACCCCTGTGGGCGGCGGCGTGGGCGGTTGTGGTGATGGCGCTCGGCCTCGCGCTGTCGCGCGCGCGGGGTGCCGCCGCCGGTCAGGCGCTCGCGTCGTCCTGAGCCGCGCCGGACGCCGTGACGATCACCTCCCGCGCATGCGGCCGGTCGCGGTGCTCGATGAGATAGATGCCCTGCCACGTGCCGAGCGCGAGCCGCCCGGCGACGATGGGCACGGCAAGCGCGGTGTCGGTCAGCATGGTGCGGATATGGGCGGGCATGTCATCCGGCCCCTCGATGGCATGCACGTAGCTTTCCCCGCGCGGTGCGAGGCGCTCGAGCGCTGCCGCAAGATCGGTGCGCACGTCCGGGTCGGCGTTCTCCTGGATGGTCAGCGAGGCGGAGGTGTGGCGGCAGAAGACGGTGAGGAGGCCGTCCGCGATCCCGCTCGTGGCCAGCCAGCGCCGGATCGCCTGGGTGATGTCGGTGAAGCCGGGCCCGCGCGTGCGCACCAGAAGGCGCGCGCTGGCGTGGCGCGTCACGGGGCCGGCGAAGAGGGGCGTCGTTTCAATGGCTTCGCGTTGCGTCATGTCTTCCCTGCCTTCGTCGTCGCCCGTTCCCCGCGCGGCAGGAGGCGGGCGAGAGTGTCGAGACGATCGGCCTCGCGCGGCGGTTTGTCCCAGCGGATGCGGTTGATGCGGGGAAAACGCATGGCGATGCCGGATTTATGGCGCGTTGACTGCTGCACCCCCTCGAAGGCGACCTCGAGCACCAGGCCACGCTCGCCCGTGTGGATCACCTCCCGCACCGGGCCGAAGCGGTTGACCGTCTCGCGCCGCACGAAGCGGTCGAGCTCCTTCAGCTCCTCGTCGGTGAAGCCGAAATAAGCCTTGCCGACGGGCACCAGCTCGTCCCCTTCGGGCCCGCTGCGCCACAGGCCGAAGGTGTAGTCGGAATAGTAGGAGGAGCGCCTGCCGTGGCCGCGCTGGGCATACATCAGCACCGCGTCGACGAGGTGCGGATCGTGCTTCCACTTGTACCACAGGCCCTTTGGCCGGCCCGGAACATAGGGGCTGTCGCGGCGCTTGAGCATGACACCCTCGACGGCCTCGGCGTCGATGCCGGCGCCCGCCTCGCCCGGACGGGCGCGCGCCATGGCCAGCTCCTCCCAGCTTGCGAAGGGCACCAGCGGTGAGAGGTCCACGCGTCGGCCGGCGAGGCGGGCGACGAGCGCCTCGAGCCGCCGGCGCCGCTCGACGAAGGGCAGGGGGCGCAGATCCTCCCCGCCTTCGGCAAGCAGGTCGTAGGCGCGGATATGCGCCGGAAATTCCTGCATCAGGCGCGGGGTGATCGCCTTGCGGTTCAGGCGCTGCTGCAGGACGTTGAAGCTCTCGACGCGCCCGGCGCGCAGGACGAGGAGCTCCCCGTCGATGGTGCCGACGAAGGCCTCCTGCGCCAGGAGGTCCTCGCACAGGTCGGGGAATGAAGCGGTGATGTCCTCGCCGGTGCGGGAATAGAGGCGCACCACGCGCCGCCCGTCGGCCGTCAGCTCGCGCACGGCCTGGATGCGGATGCCGTCCCATTTCCACTCCGCGCAGAAATCGGCCGGGTCGAGGCGGGAGAATTCCTCCTCGTCGAGCGGGTGTGACAGCATCGGCGGGCGAAAGGGCGCGACGACGAGGCTTTCCGGTCGTTCCGCCCGGCCTTCGAGCCAGGCGAAGAGCGGTTCGTAGGGCGGGGAGAGCCCGTGCCACAGCTCTTCCACCGCGTTGGGATCGACGCCGCCAAGGGCCGCGACGGCTGTCTTGGCCAGGCGGGCCGAGACCCCGATGCGCAGCGAGCCCGTGATGAGCTTGAGCAGCGCCCATCGCCCGGTTTCGTCGAGCGCGTCAAGCCAGCGCGCCATGAGGCCGGGCAGCTCCGTCTTCGCCGTCTGGGACAGGCCCTCGACCACGTCAGAGAGGCGCGGCGGCGCAGCGTTGTGCCCGGCGCCGCCGGGTGCGGGCGCGGGCCACATGAGGGCGACGGTCTCCGACAGGTCGCCGACATAGTCATAGGAAAGGGCGAAGAGCACCGGGTCGGTCCGCTCTGCGATGAGCGCGCGCACTAGGCCGGGCTTGGCGTTGCGGAAGGACAGGCCGCCGGTGAGGGCGGCGAGAGCATAGCCGCGCTCCGGGTCCGGCGTGGTATGGAAGAAGTCCTCCATCAGCCGCAGCTTGGCGTTGCGGCGTGGCTCGAAGGCAAGCCGGTCGAGCAGCTCGGCGAAGTGGTTCATGCCGCAGGCTCCGCGCCGGCCGTCTCCGCGACGGCTTCCGCCTCTGCCTCGTCGTCGCCGTAGCCGAGCATGTGGAGGGGCCGTGCCGCGAGCCCCTCCCGCGTGCACCAGTGCACCAGCGCCTCCTCCGCCCCGTGCGTCACCCAGACCTCGGATGCGCCGGTCTCGCGGATCGTGCTGCACAGTTCATCCCAGCCGGCGTGGTCCGAGACGACGAGCGGCAGTTCGACGCCGCGCTGGCGGGCGCGGGCGCGCACGCGCATCCAGCCCGAAGCGAAGGCGGTAACGGGGTCGGGGAAGCGCCGCGCCCACAGGTCCTGCAGCGCGCCCGGCGGGCACAGCACGACCGCGCCAGCGAGGCTCTCGCGGCTGCCGGGCTCGACCCGCCGCAGGTCGCCGAGAGGGATGCCAAAGGCTTCGTAGAGCTGCATCAGCCGCTCCATGGCCCCGTGCAGATAAACCGGCCGGTCGTAGCCGCGCTGGCGCATGAGGGCGACGAGCCGCTGCGCCTTGCCGAGCGGGTAGGCGCCGAGGAGATGCGCCCGTTCGGGAAAGAGCGCGAGCGAGCGCAGCAGCTTGTCGATCTCGCCGCCGGCGTCTGGATGGCGGAAGACGGGCAGGCCGAAGGTCGCCTCGGTGATGAAGACGTCGCAGCGCACGGGCTCGAAAGGGGGGCAGGTCGGATCGCCGGCGCGCTTGTAGTCGCCCGAGACGACGACGCGCAGGCCGCCCGCCTCGAGAAGGATCTGCGCCGACCCGAGCACGTGGCCCGCCGGCAGGAAGGTGACGCCCACCGGGCCGAGCGTCACCCGTTCGCCATAGCGTACCGCCTGCGCCGAGCCGCAGAAGCTTTCGCCGTAGCGCGCGGCCATGATGGCGAGCGTCTCGGCCGTCGCCAGCACGGCGCCGTGTCCGGCACGGGCATGGTCGGAATGTCCGTGCGTGATCAGCGCGCGCGGCACCGGGCGCAGCGGGTCGATGTGGACATCCGCGAGAGGACAATAGAGCCCGGCCGGGGTCAGTGAGAGGATGTCGCGCGCCTGCATGAAACGAAGATAGTCGCTCGCCGCGCGCTCTTTAAGCCGGCGGCTCCCGAGGCCCTCACTTTCCCCTTGACGGAAGCCGGGCGCAGGCTTTTTTTCCCGCGCCTTCCTCATCACGTTTCTCGCCATCCATGCAGCTAACGAAGCTGACCACTTCCGGCGATCTCATCGTCGACAGACGCTATACCTTTGCCAAGACGCTGATGGAGGAGAAGGACTGGCAGGCCGCGGCCGATCTCCTTGCCGACACGGTTCGCCAGGTGCCGGAGTGGGCGCCGGCCTGGGTCGGCTTCGGCGACGCGCTCGCTGCGCTTGGCCGCACCGACGAGGCGCGTGAGGCCTTCGCGACGGCCCTGAAGCTTTCTCCCGACGACGAGCTGGGGGCGGGGCTTCGTCTCGCCCGCCTCGGGGCCCTGCCGGCGGAAAACGCCATGTCCGTCGGTTATGTGCGGGCGCTGTTCGACGAATATGCCGGGCAGTTCGACGCCCACCTGCGCGAGAAGCTGGCCTACCGTGGGCCGGAGCTTCTCCGCGAGACGCTCCTCGACCTGTGCCGCGAGCGCGGCCGCGAGCCGCGCTTCCGCCACGGGCTCGACCTCGGCTGCGGCACGGGGCTGATGGGCGAGGTGGTGCGTCCTCACGTCGACGTTCTCGCCGGCTGCGACCTTTCTCCGCGCATGGTGGACCGGGCACGCCGGCGCGGCTGCTACGACCGGCTCGCGGTGGCCGAGCTCACCGCATTTCTGGAGGCGGAGGCGCCGGGCAGCGCCGATCTGGTGCTTGCGGCCGACGTCGTGATCTACATCGGCGACCTCGCCCCCGTGATCGCCGCCACGGCCCGGGTGCTCGCTCCCGGTGGCCTTTTCCTCTTCACCACCCAGGCCGCCGCCGATGGGTCGTTGGATTGTGTGCTCGGCGAGGACATGCGCTTCGCGCACGGCACCCGGCACCTGCAGGGGCTGCTCGCCGATGCCGGCCTCGAGACCGTCCGGTGCCAGCCCGCCGTCTTGCGGCACGACGCCGGCAAGCCAGTCGAGGGTGTGGTCCTCGCCGCAGCGAAGCCCGGCGAAGGCGCCTGATGGCGAGGTGACGGATCGCCCGCGACTCGCTACCTCTTGGGCGTGACCGAGCCTGCTGCTGTGCCCACTGCGGCTGCCCTGCCGCCTGCCTTCACCGCCTGGTTCGCCGGGCGTGGCTGGCACGTGCGCCGGCACCAGCTCGACCTGCTGGCGAGCGCACGGGCGGGCCGCTCTGCCCTGCTCGTGGCGCCGACCGGCGCCGGCAAGACGCTCGCGGGCTTCCTGCCGAGCCTCGTCGAGCTGGCGCAGGCGCCGGACCGGGCCGGCCTCCACACGCTCTATATCTCGCCGCTCAAGGCGCTCGCCGTCGACATCGCGCGCAACCTCGAGGCGCCGGTGACGGAGATGGGGCTGCCGGTGAAGATCGAGACGCGCACTGGCGACACGCCGGCCCACAAGCGCGCACGGCAGATTGCCCGCCCGCCCCACATCCTCCTGACGACGCCCGAGCAGCTCGCGCTGCTCCTGGCCCATCGGGAGGCCGAGACGTTCTTCGCCAGCCTGCGACGGGTGGTGCTGGACGAGCTGCATGCGCTCGTCACCTCCAAGCGCGGCGACCTGCTGTCGCTCGGCCTCATGCGGCTGTTCGCGCTCGCGCCGCAGGTGACGACGGTCGGCCTCTCGGCCACGGTGCGGGAGCCGGAGGTGCTGGCGCGCTATCTCGTCCCGCAGCGCGCGGGCGTTGCCGCGCCGGACATCATTACCGTGAAGGAGGGCGCGCGTCCGCACATCGGCATCCTCGAGAGTCGTCTCGCCCCGCCGCTCGCCGGCCACACGGCGCTGCACGCGATGGAAGAGATCTACCGGGCGATCCGCGACCATCGCCTGTCGCTCGTCTTCGTCAACACGCGCATGCAGGCCGAGTTCGTCTTCCAGGAGCTGTGGCGGCTGAACGACGACGGCCTCGCCATCGCGCTGCACCACGGCTCACTCGATGCGGGCCAGCGGCGGCGCGTCGAGGCAGCGATGGCCGAGGGGCGGCTCAAGGCCGTCGTCTGCACGTCCACGCTGGACCTCGGCATCGACTGGGGCGACGTGGATCTCGTCATCAATGTTGGTGCGCCCAAGGGGGCGAGCCGGCTGATGCAGCGCATCGGCCGCGCCAACCACCGTCTCGACGAGCCGTCGAAGGCCTTCCTCGTTCCGGCCAATCGCTTCGAGGTGCTGGAATGCCGGGCGGCGCTCGATGCCGTCGCCGAGGCGGCACAGGACACGCCGGATGCGCGCACCGGCGCCCTCGAGGTGCTCGCCCAGCACGTGTTGGGCCGGGCCTGCGCCGGGCCGTTCGACGCCGATGCGTTCTACGAGGAGGTACGCGGCGCAGCGCCCTATGCCGGCCTGTCGCGGCGGGATTTCGACGACGTCGTGGCCTTCGTCGCCACCGGCGGCTACGCGTTGAGGAGCTACGAGCGTTTCGCGCGGATCGTGCGGGGCAAGGATGGGCTGTGGCGCGTCGCCAACCCGCGCGTCGCCCAGCAGTACCGGCTCAACGTGGGCACCATCGTCGAGGAGCCGATGCTGCGCGTGCGCCTCGCCCGCCCGCGCCGGGCGGGCGGCATGACCGTGGTGCGCGGCGGGCGCGTGCTGGGCGAGGTCGAGGAATATTTCGCGGAGGGGCTGACGCCGGGCGATACCTTTGTCTTCGCCGGCGAGGTGCTGCGCTTCGAGGGCATCCACGAGAACGAGGTTATCGCCTCGCGCACGGCGGCGGGCACGGACCCGAAGGTTCCCTCCTATGCCGGCGGCAAGTTTCCCCTGTCGAGCTTCCTGGCCAGCCGCGTGCGCCACATGATCGCCAACCCCGACGACTGGCACCGTCTGCCGAAGCCTGTGGCCAACTGGCTGATGGCGCAGAAGATGAAGTCGCGCCTGCCGCGACCGGGGGAGCTGCTGGTCGAGACCTTTCCGCGCGGCGGGCGCTACTATCTCGTCACCTATCCCTTCGAGGGGCGGCTCGCGCACCAGACACTCGGCATGCTGCTGACGCGCCGCCTGGAGCGGGCGCGGCTGAGGCCACTCGGCTTCGTTGCCAACGACTATGGCCTCGCCGCCTGGGGCACCGCGGACATCGGCCTCGCCGTCACCCAGGGGCGGCTGTCGCTCGCCGATCTCTTCGCCCCCGACATGCTCGGCGACGACCTGGAGGACTGGCTGGCGGAATCGGCGCTGATGAAGCGCACCTTCCGCCATTGCGCCATCATCGCGGGCATGATCGAGCGGCGCTTTCCGGGGCAGGAGAAGACCGGCCGGCAGGTCACCATGTCGACCGATCTCGTCTACGACGTGCTGCGCCGGCACGAGCCCGACCACGTCCTCCTGCGTGCGGCGCGCGCCGATGCCGCAACGGGGCTGCTCGACGTGCGGAGGCTCGGCGATATGCTGGTGCGCGTGGCCGGGCGAATCGTGCATGCGCCGCTCGATCACCTCTCGCCGCTGTCGGTGGCGGTGATGCTGGAGATTGGCCGCGAGATGGTCTACGGCGAGGCGGCCGAGCATATGCTGGCCGAGGCCGAGGCGGCGATGATGGAAGAGGCGATGCGGTGAACGCGATGGGTGGCGAGGCTATCCCGGCGGGCGAGGCGCAGGTGCTGCGCCTCGGGCGCCTCGATCTCGTCGCCGACCCTGCCGGCGCGCTCTTCATCCCGGACGAGGGGATGCTCGTCGTCGCCGACCTGCACCTGGAGAAGGCCTCCTCCTTTGCGGGGCGTGGCGTTTTCCTGCCGCCATACGACACGCGCGCCACGCTTGCCGTCGTGGCGCGCCTCGTCGCCCGCTACGCGCCGCGCGCCGTCGTCGCGCTCGGCGACAGCTTCCACGATGCCGGTGCCCATGCCCGCCTCGAGGTGCGCGATCGCGAGGCGCTTGCGGCGCTGCAGAGCGGGCGCGACTGGCTGTGGGTGACGGGCAACCACGACCCCGAGGTGCCGCGCGCCGCCGGCGGGGAGCGTGCGGCGGAGCTGCGCCTTGCCGACGTGGTGCTGCGGCACGCGCCCGGGGACAACGGCACGGCGGAGATCGTCGGCCACCTGCATCCGGCTGCCAGGGTCCGGCTCACTGGCCGCTCCGTGCGCCGGCGCTGCTTCGCTGCCGGGGCGCGTCGCATCGTCATGCCGGCGCTTGGCGCGCTGACGGGCGGGCTCAACCTGCGTGACGCGGCCTTCCGGCCGCTCTTTCCCGACGGCGTGACGGCGCTTGTGCTGGGCCAGCGGCTCTACGCCATCGGCTGGCCCCTGCTGCTGCCGGACTGAGCGTCAGTCCCGGCGGAAAATGACTGTCGCCAGCCAGCCGAAGACGACGGCCATGATGACGACGCCGAGGCCGTAGAGGATGGCGTGGTCGTGGGCGAGCGTGACCGTTGCCTGCTCGAAACCCGTCTTCACCACCTCGAAGTTGGTGGTCTGGCGGGCGAGCTGCGCGCCGTCCACGAACAGCGCCACCTCGACGTCGTAGTTGCCCGTGGGGGCGACGGCGGGCAGCGTGATGGGCGCACGAAAGATCGTTGGCGTGAGAAAGGTGACGCCGCGCGGATCCTCGGCGAATAGCCGCTGCTCCTTCTTGAGCCTGAGCAGCGCGTCGCGGAACGGCTCCTCGCTCACGATCTGTTCCATGCCCGGCGCCGTGATCTGCATGGCGAGGCCCAGGCGGTAGCGCGTGAGGAAGGGCCCGCCGGCGATCTCGCCGATGGGCCGCGAGGAGAGGACGGCGAGATAGGTCGGCAGGTCCACGAAGCGCCGCTGCGACGTGTTGAGCCAGAGGGGCCCCACCTTCTCCTTCTCGCGCACGATCGTGGTGCGGCGCGGCCCGCGCACGGTGATGACGATGTCGTAGGGCGCCGCCCGCGCAACCGTGCGCTCGTCCCGCTCGATGGCGCCGAAGACGACGATGGACGAGCCCGTATAGGTGGAGGTGATGGCGACACGGTGCGTCGAGAGGGACAGGATGAGCGTCTCCGCCGCAGCCGGGGCGAGCGAGGCGAGGAGCCCCGCGAGCGCGGCGGCCGCGCCGACAAGCAGCCAGGACGATGCCATCTGCGGGAGCCGCATCGCCGTCATGGCCGTGCTCCCACGGTGACGAGCGAGAAGGGATCCTGCGGTTCCACCACGATGTCGATGGCGAAGCGGATGCCGACGCCGAGGACGAGGATGGCGAGCAGCAGGCGGAACGATTCGCCCTTGAGGTTCTGCCCCGCCCGGGCGCCGAACTGCGCGCCCATGACGCCGCCGATGATGAGCAGCATCGCCAGCACCACGTCGACCGACTGGTTGGTGATGGCGTGCAGCAGCGTCGCCGCCATCATCGTGAAGAGGATCTGGAACAGTGACGTGCCGACCACCACGGCGGCGGGGATGCGGAAGAGATAGATGAGCGCCGGAACGAGGATGAAGCCGCCGCCGATGCCGAGCACCGCACCCGCGAAGCCGATGAGCATCGCGAGCGTGACGATGGGAATGACGCTGCCGTAGAGCTGCGAGCGGTGAAACCGCATCTTCCACGGCAGGCCGAGATACCAGGGATGTTCGCCCGAGCGGCGCGAGCGCGGTACAACGCCACGGCGCGTGGCCCAGATGGCCTTGAGGCTCTCGGCCAGCATCAGCGAGCCGATGATGCCGAAGAGCGTCACGTAGCTGATGACGATGATGAACTCGAGCTGCCCGAGGCGGCTCATGACATTGAAGAACCACACGCCGAGCAGGGTGCCGACGAAGCCGCCCGCCACCAGCACGCCGCCCAGCTTGAAGTCGAGCGCCTTGCGCCGCCAGTAGCCGAGGGCGCCGGTGACGGAGGAGGCTGTGATCTGTGCCGTCTGCGTGGCGACCGCGATCGCCGGCGGAATGCCGAGAAAGATCAGGAGCGGCGTCATCAGGAACCCGCCGCCGACGCCGAACATGCCCGAGATGAAGCCTACCGCCGCCCCCATGGCGAGGAGGGTGAACATGTTGACCGACATTTCGGCGATGGGCAGGTAGATGTGCACGGCACGGGACTCGGCGCTCGTCGAATGCGACAGCGGCCGCGGGCCGTCGGCACGCGGCTGCTGCGTCAGTCTAGGGGAGCGTCCCTTAACGTGGGGTCAAAACCAAGGCATGACAGGGGCGCCGTTGTGCCGTGCGCCGCGCCGCTGCCGCGCGGCGCCCTCACAGGCGCGAGACCTTGCCGGACGGCTGTTGCGGTGCCGGCGCGGGCGCGCTGGCGCTTTCTTCCCAGCCGCCCGTGGGCACCTCGTTGGCGGCCGGGTCCTGCATCTTGGGCTTCCAGCGGGCGACCGCCTCCTTGCCGACGGCCAGTTCGCTCGCCGTCAGGCTGCGGGCCATCTCGTCGCGTTTGGCGGCCGCATCCTTGTCGCCGTCGCGGGCGAGCACCGACAGCCAGGTATAGGTGGCAACGAGGTCACGCTCGGTGCCGAGGCCGCGCGCCAGCAGCACGGCGAGGTTGAACTGGCTGTCGCGCACGCCGAGCTCGGCTGCCTTGCGGAACCACTTTATGGCCGTCTCGTAGTCCGGCTTGCCGGTGATGCCCTCGGCATAGAGGACACCGAGGTTATGCATGGCCTTGGCATTGCCGGCTTCGGCGGCCTTCTCGTACCACATGCGCGCCGTAGCAACGTCGCGGGTGACGCCGATGCCCTTCTCGTAGTGGCTGGCGATGCGGTACTGCGCCGGCACGAGGCCGCCCGTCGCTGCCGCCTCGAACAGGCGTGCAGCCCTGGCCATGTCGCGGGGCACGCCACGGGCTTCGGCGAGGCGACTCGCGACCTCGTAGACGGCGGCAGCATCGCCGGCAGCGGCGGCCTTGCGCAGCGGTGCGGGCAGACCCTCCGCCGGCAGGTCGGCGACGTAGGTCGGCGGGATGAATAGGGGGGTGTGCAGGCTTTCCTTAACCTGCGAATCCCGTTCCGGCTCGGGGGCCGCCGGGGGACTGTCCGGAACCGCCGGGGCCGGCGGTGAGGACGGGATCGAGCCGGTCGTCGGCGGATCATTGTCGAGCGGGAGGGGGGTAGCGGCGAAGGGATTGAACAGGTCCGCCGTTTCGGCTGCGGCCTCGGCGGGTGGGGCCGAAGGCGCTGCCGCTTCCTCCCGCGTCGCGGGGGCGACGGTGTCGTGGGCAGCCGGCTCGGTCTCCCCCGTGGAAGGCGACTTGCCGGCGAGGCCGCTCAGCACCTGCGCGGCGCCGACGGCGATGACGATGGCTGCCAGGCCGATCAGCAGCGACTTGCGCCGGGCGGCAACGCCGTCCCTCAGCCGTGCCACCGGCGAGGCGCCGGCCTTGCGTCGGGTCGCCGCCGTCGGCCGCGGCTCGGCCCTCAGTGCGCGGACCGGGTCCTCGGCGGTCTTGGCCGGGGCTTCGCCCGCCGTGGGCTGTGCGGCCGCGTCCGGCAGGGTGGCGGCCGTCTCGGCCGCTGCCGCCTGCGCCGCTCGCCGGGCGGCAGCGATGAAGCTCGCCTTGACCGTCGCGGCGGGAGCCTCCTCGAAGGCCGGCGCGGCCGGCTTCGCCTCGCCCTCGGCGGGCGGCACGGGCTCGGCCGCTTGCCGGACGACGGGCGCGGGCGCGTCGGCCTCCGCGGGGCGTGCCGGCGGGACGGCCTCGTCGATGCGGCTGCGAGAGGGCTCGTTGGCCCTGAGCAGGGCATCGAGGCTGGCGCGTAGGTCCTCGAAGGCGGCCGACTCCTCCGGCTCGTCCTCGGATGGCGCTGCGGCGGCGGGGGCGGGGCGCCCCTCGAGCATGTCCTCCTCGAGCTGGGCGAGCCGGTCCACGATCCGCTCCAGCGTCTCATGCACGGCTTCCAGCGTGTCCTGGGTCCGCAGGTCGCTGGTGGCCTGGGTCGTTCTCAGCTCGGCGAGATCACGCTTGAGCTGGCCGATCTCGGCCGGCACTGCCTCGTAGGCCTCGGGCAGGGCGTTGCGGGCCGCCTCGGCCGCACGCTGGGCCGCCTGCTCGATGGCCGCAGCCGTGCCGTCCTGCAGCTCGCGCATCTCCTCGCGCAGCTGGCGGCGCATGTCGGCGAGGAGGTCGGCCATCGTCCGCTCGAGCGAGGCCATGCCCTGCTCGATCTGCTCTCGGTCGGCCGCAGCCGGCGTGGCCTGGGCCGCATCGATCCGGGCCGCGAGCTGGCCGATCTGCCGTTCCAGGGCATCGAGCCCGGTGGTGTCCATCTCGGCGGTGCGTATCTCCTCGATGCGCGCCGTCAGTGCATGGATCATGCTTTCGATGCGCGCGAGATCCGGCGCGGGGCGCTCCAGACGCTCGTCGAGGCGATCGAGACGGGCGAGGACGTCGCCGATCGGCATTTCCGCCACTGGGCGCAGCGCCTCGTCGATCTTGCGCGACAGGGTCTCCAGACGCGCGACGATGGCCTCGTCGGCGCCCGACCGGGCGGGTGCCGTCCCGCGCGTCGCGGGCGCGGGGCTGCGACGCGGGCGCTCCTCGAGCCGGCGGCTCATGGCGGCGAAGCGCTCGCCGAGCGACGGACCGTCGTCGAGTTCGCGCTGGCGGCGGCGGATCTCGGCAATGGCCACCTCGAGCCGACGGCGGGCGGCCTGCTCCTCCGAGACGAGCGTGCCGAAGGATGCCGGCTCACCGGCCGTCTGTCCGGCCCTGGCCACGGCCTCGAGCCGCTCCCCGACATCGTCGAGCGCATTGCGCAGCGCGTCCGCGTCCTCGTGCCAGCGCGAGACGGCGGCGGGAGCCTTGTCGGTGGAGAGGTGCCGCTCGATCTCGTCGAGCCGCCGGCCGATGGCGAGCAGCGCCTTGCCGATGGCGACGGCGGTCTCGTCCTGCCGCTCGGCCATCGCGCGCGTGCTCTGCTCCATCTGGGATTCAGTGCGCTCCATCCAGCGGGCGACGGCATCGAGCGCGCTTGCCGTGCGGGCCGCGGCGGCGCGTGTCTCGGCGAGGCTGCGCTCGCTGACGCGCGCGACGATCTCGTCGAGGCTCGGCATGTCGTCGGCGCTGTTGTGGCGCGGCGGGATGGCGGTCTGCGTGTGCTCGCGGGCAAACCGTTCGAGGCGCGCGCTGACTTCGGCGAGCGAATCACGCTCCGGCGCGGCCGGGGCCGTGTGGCCCTCCGCTGCCTGGTCGGCGATGACGTTGCTGAGCCATGCGCCGAGCGTCATTCCCGCCTTGCGCGCCGCCTCCTTGGCTGCATCCCGCGCCTGCGGGTCGATGCCCTTCACACTCCAGGGGGCGGTCTGTGCCATGGTGATCCCACTGCGCTGCCGCAGGCACGTCCTGCGCAATCCTGCCGGTGGGTCAAATTCTGCTGATTATGGTAAACATCCCGTTAACATTAACGGATCATGTACCGCTGAAATTCCAAGCGGTCCAGCGGGAAGGCGTTCCCCACGTTCCCCATTACGTTCCTGACTTGTGCCGCCCGGTGAGACGGGCCTCTTGGAACCGTCTGGCGGCCTCCAGTCTGGCGCGGTCATAGACCTTTGCCGTTGTGCGCTTCGTCGAGTGGCCGGCGACCTTCGCGGCGTCGTCGAGGTTGCTGCCGGCTCTGGTCGCCTCCGTGACGGCCGAAGCCCGAAGGTCGCGGCTCCAGACATCGGGGCCTATGCCTGTGCCCTTCCGGTCCTTGCGCCAGCCATACCAGAATTCGCTCTGGGTGTAGGGCAGTCGTGTGCGCTCGTAAACGACGACGGGCCCGACGCGCTTCTCGGGCGGCACTCTGGCGATCTCCTCGAGCACCATGGGACACAGCTTGAGGTCGATGACCACCTCGGCCCCGGTGGTGGCGTCTGTTTTGCTCGGCCGGAACCGCAGGATCATGTGCTCGTCGATGTTCGACCAGCGCAGGCCGTGCCACTTGCCTCGCGGCCCGATCACATCGGACGTGATGGGGTAGTCGAGTGGATACCATTGCCCGATGACATCCCACTGGCGCAGGGCGGTCTCGAACTGGAAGGCATAGGCGAGCGCGCGGGACGGGTTGCCGTTGGCATGGGCCGCCGCGCGAACCGCTTCGACGTGCTCTGCCGTCATCACCTTGTCGCGTGGCGCGGGCTTGGGAAATGACAGCTCGCGCAGGATGAACAGCAGATCACGGCATGGCTCATACCGGCACAGGGCTCCGAACTTCATCGCTTCCTTCAAGACGGCGACGGCGAATGAGCCGGCGGCGAGCTTCCGGCCTCCGTCCGTCCACACCTTCCACCAGCGCATCACGTCCGGCCCGGAGGTCATGGCGACGCTCGCCTCGCCGATGTGGCTACGGAGCCTCCTGAGGTAGACCGAATACGGGTGTCGTGAACCAGGTTTGAGCTTGTGGAACGGGCTATCGGGGTGCCGCTCGTATAGGTCGAGCGCTGATCCGATTGTGCCGTCGAATGCCAGGCTGTTGAGGCGGTCGCCGGCGAGCCAGTGAAGCATCGTCGTCTGGAGCTGCTTGCAGCGGGAGGCGATGACGATGGCGCTGGCCTCGGTGCCGTCCCAGAGGCTGTCAAGACTGACGGTGCCGCTGGGATAGCCGCGCTTGACAGCATCGTCGCGGGGCACCCAGTAAGGCACCCAGCGACCGGAGCGGGCGCGCCAGCGCCATTTCAGGCCGGGCGCATCTTTGATCTTGGGGCGCGGGGGGCGTTCCATCCTGCGGGGTTCTCCTGACCTGCCGGACGCGTCAGCGTAGCCGGGGAAAGGCCGCTGCGCACGTCGTAGAAAGCTTTGACGGCCGGAACGTAGCGGCCGCCGTGGGCTGGGTCGTGCGGCGGGAAGCCGGGCAGTTTCTCGAGCAGCTTGATCGAAAGCAGGTACTGCTTCGCCCGCTCTGGTCCGACGACGGCCTCGGCGATCTCGCGATCCGTCGCGAAGAGCGGCAGCTCATCAAGGGTTCTGATTTTGCGTCTGGTCATCCCTTCTCCTCGCGAAAAGATCCGGTGCCCGTTTCGGTCGCCTGCCGCGCCGCTGTTTTTCCTTCTTCGGTGGCGGCCTGCCGAACGTCCAAGGCGCGGCGGGGATGGGCGCAGCCGGGCTCGACAGCATGTCGAGGAGAGCACTGCCCTGCCGATGGAGCTCGCTGTCGCCTGGGGCGTCGGCGAAGCCGACCATGTCGAGCAGTGCGGCCGCCGCCTGTCGCGCGCTCGCCAGCCGTTCATCAGCGTCCGGCCATAGGGGGAGCGAATCCTGGGCGGTCATCGTTCTGCCTCCGATGCTCCTGCGCACTGGTGTTTACGAGCACCAATCGATGCGCCTCGGGCACCGCCCGCCGGGGCAGTGGTAAGGCACGGCGTGCCCCGCCTCGATCATCAGTCGAGCCACGTCGCGGCCGTCCACGTAGACGTGTGCCAGCGTGCGGCCATAGCGATCACGCCCCTGTCGGCGGAGGGTGACGGCGCCGGATGCCAGAAGGCTCCGCAGATGGGCCGTGGCGCGGTGCCCGCGTAGCCGCTCGCTCTCGCAGCGGGCCTGGTACGTTTCCGGTGCGTCCATGCCGATGATGCGCACCTTCTCCTCGCCGACGTAGATCGTATCGCCGTCGACGGCGACAATCGGTCCCTCGGTTGCGTGGGCGACGGTCAGGGCCGCGTAGATGACGAGAGAGAGAAAGAACATGCCGCCGAGAAGCCAGGCGGCACGCCGGCGGAAGCGTTGCGGTCCTGTGGGCGGCAGGTGGTAGCTTGGTGTGCGCATCAACATGGGCCGGGTTCCTTGTTACCGGGATCACCAGCAGGCTAGGGTCTATCCACGCAACTCGTCGATCTCCTCACCGGCCGGTCGGCTTAGTGAGCGGCCGCGTCATGCGCCGCCGGTCTGGTCGGCGTAGGCGGCGGCCTCCTTGAGCTTCTGGACGTGCGGCTCGAGCAGCTTCCGGCGGCGCTCGTCGAGCGCCTTCCAGAAGGCCCGGAGCTGCACCGTGCCGGACATCGCGACCTGCCGTGCTTCCTCCAGCAGCTTGTCGACCTCGGTGGCCGGTTGGTCTCCGGGAAAGTCCGCGCCCGTGCCGCCCTCGGGGGGCGGTGAGGACGACACGGGCGCGTCAGTTACCGCCGCGTGGGAGGAACGGGAGGCCGCGGCGGTGGGGGGAACATCGGCGCCGCGCGCCCATTCGGCGAGCATGCGGCCGGCTTCCTCGGAAATGGGCTTGCCCGCCGGGAACATGTGGCGGTGCTGGTCCTGCAGCTTGTGGGGCAGGTCGAATTGCGGGATGCCGGGGCGCTCGGGCGTCAGCGTGAAGCTCGCCGTCATCTCGTACATGAACCGCTTCTCGCAGATCGGCACCCAGCCGAGCGGGCGCACAAGCGTCCTGCCGTTCTCGCCGCGCACGATCTCGATCTTCTCGTCGGCGCGCAGGCAGAAGATGAGCGACGCGCGGCACTGGAGGAGCGCGTTCATCATCTTCTTGTGGGCCAGCTTCGGCTCCTTCCAGTTGCCGGGCGACTTCACGCCCTTCTCTGCGAGTTCGTCGGCCCAGTCCATGATGCCGCCCTCGCCGTCGTACTCGTGCGAGGCGCTGTCGATGATGACGACCTCGGCACCGGCCGCCTCGGCCGCCCGGATGCCCTCGATGAACCGCTCCGGCCGGAACGGCGGCCGCATGTCGGCGTGCAGGAACTGGAACCGGTCGGCATAGTGGAGGCCGCGCCGGGCCTCCGTGTCGATGAAGGCGATCTTGCCCTCGGGCGACATGCCGCGGGCGAGCCGCAAGGCGCTGAAGGTCTTGCCGCTGCCGCTGGCGCCAGCCAGGGCGATGAGCAGGCCGACTTGCTCGCGACGGGCGGGGGCGAACGTGAATGTCATCAGACAGCTCCGACAAGCTTCTTCGGCGCCGGTTCAGGGCGCCATGGAGCGCGAACGAGGAACGGGTCGATGCCCATCTCGCGCAGGCTCTCGTCTTCCATTTCGCGGGTGGTCCAGGCCGTCTCGGCAAATGCGGGGTATTCCGCCAAGACGACGCGGGCCGGATATCCAGGCCAGTTTCCGGTGGCGAGGCAGCGGTTCCAGAGTGAGATCGCGGCGGCGACCTTCTTGCGCCCGACCTCGAGCCCGATGTTGTCCAGCTCGGCCACCGTGCAGAGGTGCGGCGGGTCGTTCTCGACGAACGCCCACCGGAACCTGATGCGGCCGGCGAGCTCGGGCCGGAGGCGGACGACGACACGCTCATAGAGCGCGGCCTGAATTTCGTAGCCCATGTTGGCGATGCGCCGGCCGATGCCCTGGGGCGCGGCTGACTGGTCGCCGGTCTTGACGTCCCAGATGATCGCCTCGTCGCCGCGGTCCTCCCACATGTCAATCATGACTCGCAGCCAGGCGCCGGTGGGATCATGCGCGATGGCGACGAGCTCCGGCGTCCCGTTGGCGAAGCCCTCGCAATCCTCGATGCCGACGATTGCGGCGCGGGCCGCTTGGGCGATGGCCTCGGCCGCCTCAAGGTCGGGCCGCAGGATGGGAGCGAGCCCGGATGCATAGGCGTCGGCCCGCTGCTGGCGCGCATCCTTGGACGTGTAGGCGTCGGCCTCGATCACGCGGACGTCGCGCCCACGGCCGAGGATGAGTTTGTGGGCGACGGTGCCGATCTCCATCGGCCGCGTGGGGCTGGTGTCCGGCTTGTAATCCGGGTTGAGGCGCGGGTGCTGGTGCCAGGCGTGCCGGGGCGACTGCTCGAGCAGCACGCGGGCGATGGTCGACGACAGCGACGGCGCCTCGCATGGGTCGGCGTGGTAAACCTCGGCGGGGATGTCTGCGTGGAATCCGGCGGGGAGGTGCTGCATGTCAGACTCTCGTTTTGCCACCGCGATAGCGCCCGGTCTTGGCGATGGTGTCGACGCCATGTCTGGCGAGCGTGGCAGCCGTGATGGCGCGGTCCTGCACCACGGACAGCAGGTGCTCGACGCCAGCCGTGGAGCCGGCGCGGATCGCCTTCTCGGCGGCTTCCATGGCGCGGCGAGCCTCGGTCAGATGCTCGACCATCGAGCGGACGGCGAGGCTGAGGGCGGGGATCGGCGAAGGCTTCATCGTCACCTCCTGCCCCGCAGAATGAAATGCGCCACGGCCACCATGCAGACTGTCCAGCCGATGACGATGGTGGCAGCGACCGCCAGCCTTGTGATGATGGCGAGAAGACATACCGTCTCTTGCCCCGTTGCGGTCGCGGCGCTTGCTGGCGTCGCGATCCACAGGCCGTAGAAGAATGCGAACAGGATCGCGAAGCCGATGGCATCGGTGATGCTGTCGCGGGTCATGCCTGCTCTCGCTTCGTGGAGGCGAGGGCGGCGCGGTCTTCCCTCGCCTCCGCCCTGCGGATCACATCGTCGAGGCGGCTGCACGTGAGCCGCATCAGCCGCGCGCCCTCGTCGTTACCGGCTGCCGCGTCGCGGCGGGCGAGGAACTCGGCGATGCCCCGGTAGTCGTGGACGAGCGCCAGCAGCTCATCGCGCTCGGCCAGCAATCCGCGGATGGTGTCCGGGTCGCAGGCGGCGATATACGCAGCACGCGCCCCATGACCGTACAGCTCATATGGATGATGGTGAACGGTGCACACCGGGTATCCCTGAGCGTTTTCAATCGTATCAGTACGGCCATCCTTAAGCTCCCACGGCCCCGGCGTCGGCCCCATAGCCAGCGCGGCGCGGATAGATTGGAAGCGGTCGCTCATGCCTGCTCCCCCTTCGCTGAGATGATGGCGGCCATCTCGTCCTGCGCGTCCTTCGCCTTGGCGATGGTGTCGTCGATCAGACCGGCCCGGCGCTCCGCCATCGCGCTCATGAGCGCGTGATGCTGCCGGCGCGTCGCGATCTCGGCCGCCCGGAGATTGATCTTGAGGGTGTTGACGAGGCCGCCGCTTCGCGCGGGCGCCACAGCTTCGATCCGCTGGAGCGTGAGGATACGGCGCAGCCGGTCGGCCGGGTCGCGAGCCGACAGGCCCGGCTCGATCAGGTCGAGCTGCCACGGCTCGCGGGTGTAGTCATCGGCCCGTTCGTTCAGGATGCGCTCGGCCGTCTGGCGGGCGCTCTCGGCCACTGCCCGGCAGGCCTTCTCAAGGGCCTCTCGCGCCGCTGCGAGTGAGTGCGGGTGCATCGCGTCCCTCCGTTGTTGGAGGGACATTACCCAATATGGGGAATATCCGTCAACCCCAAAATGGGTAATGCAAGCAAAGCTGAACGGCGCCCATACTCATCAAGGGACGAGGAGATGGATTACATTCAAATTGCTACTGACTTCATGGTTTTCTTGGTCCGGAACGAAGAGGCTTTCGGGTCGGCGTTGGTCTTTTTGAATCAGGCGGCGGATGAGGGAATGGACTTGGTTGGTGCGCGAGGCGCTTTCGATGAATTTCTTGCCTCAGGAAAGCGTGACGATGTAGCAACCGTCGCCGTTGCGATGCGCTCCAAGGCCGAGACCCTTTATCAGTCAGATGAAGAAATAAGCACTATGCTCGCGTGCGGGGCAGCTGCAATTATCGCGGTCGTATCCTTTGGGTCGCTTGGCGTATACGAGCCGGGAAGTGTGGGGGACAAGGCGTTTCGTGCTGCCGCTAGATTCTATGGGTTCGCTCAAGCATTACGCGAAAAACTCTGGAATTAGCGAGGCACCATCTGTTTCACTAGGGCTGCCCAGACAACTTCCACGTCGTACATCGGTGGCTCGAACTGCGACAGCAGCGTGTAGCGGCCGGGGATCGAGCCGCGCATGAGCTTCTTTATGAGCTGGCGCCCGTCAGCGAGCATGACGACGCAAAGGCGGCCGATCATGTTCGGCGTCGGCGGATCATGCACATCGTCATAGAAAACCAGCCATTGATCGAAAAAGGTGCCAAGCGAGTCCCCGCGAATCTCGACCGCCACCGTGTCTTCCGTTGCTCCTTCTGGTGCGTCGACCTCATCGAACGGTCCTTGCCCCTCGCCGAAGATGTAGGTCAATGCTCCAGCGCCCACGTAGCCGACGAGCGGCACAGTCTTCCTGGTTGAGATGATGTCGGCCTCTGAAACGCCGAACGCTCTCGCCGCCGAGCTGATGTAGTCGCTCGTCAGCCGACGCTCACCGCGCTCCAGCTTGATGTACTGGCTGCGGGAGACCCCCATGGCCTCGGCAGCTCGATCGAGCGTCCAATTCAGGCTTGTCCGGATCTTTTTGAGATTGTTCCCCATGTTGGGGACAATGCCCACTTTGCGTTGCATTTGTCGTTTCCCAAGTTGGGGAATTTTCGCTTGACGATGTTTCCCATTTTGGGGAATATGCGGCGCCATGAAGCTCTCCGAATTCATGTCGGCCGCCGGCCTTGATGATGAGCAGATGGCCGCCTTGCTCGGCGGTTGTACGGCGCATGCCGTGAAGAAGTGGCGGTACGGCGAACGCTTGCCGCGTCCCGAGCAGCTTCGTCGCATCGCGGAAGTCACCGGCGGCCAAGTGACGCCCAACGATTTCGTTCTCGAGGTTCCCGAGCCCGCGGAGGAATCCTGATGGACGGGCCAATGAAGAAATCAGTTTCTCCCTCCGCCGTTGGCGAGGCCCATCCGTATCAGTTCATCGCGGAAGCGCTGCAGGACCTCTCCAGTACGCTGATCCGCCTGCAGCAGGGCGGATCCGATGCGGTTCAGGTCGCCGATGAAGGCCGTGAAGTCGTCCATCTCGACAACGCCTCGACGCCGCAAGGTGTCGAGCAGCGTGATCAGAAGGACAGCAACGGCTGTCGCGGTGGGGTCGCGGGTGTTCCCGCACGGTTTTTCTCCTGATGGTGGCTCTGACAAATGATCACGCTCAATTGTTCAGCCGCAACGGCACGGGCGCTTGGCGCCGAACCCTACAAGCCGGGTCAGAAGGTGCCTGGCACGCACATCGTGATCACGACCGACGACGGCTCTGTGTGGCTCTGGCGCATCCAGGCTGGCGCGTTTCAGACGTGAGCAGCGTCATGGCTGATCCACTCCTCGACGTCTTAACCCAGCTTTGTGTCGAGCGCGGCATCCGCCCAGCGGGAGCCGAGGGGCCACTGTCAGCGGCCTTCGGTCGCCATGAGCATGCTCGCACAGATACTGAGCGACTTCGCAGCGGGGGAGCTGTTGTCACCGTGCTGCTGCATCTTGGCGACGAGCCCGTGGAGTTCGTTGGCGAGATCGAGCAGCACCTCGTCGGGCGTCTGGTTGTGCGGGGACATCATGGCGGCCGTGAACGAAAGCGCGAAAGCTGTGAGCGTGGCTCCCAAGTCCTCGGCCGTGATCGGTGTCGTGGGCACGCGGCTTCTCCCTTCTACCCTGGTCTCAGCAAGGCGCTTCGTGAGCGCCGGGAGTGCTTTTGATGCCTCGAACGTACGCGAAATCGACCGAGACATCCTTCGGCTTTGATACGGGAATTCCCCCCGTCGTGGAGATCGTCGCGCGTGTCGCGCGTCGCCTGTGGCCGGTCAAGACGGCTCGCAACCTCGCGATGCGGACCGGCAAGAACCACAGGTCCGCCGAGGATTGGTTGGCGCTTCGTACTGGCATGTCGGCGGACGCGCTGGCGGAGCTGCTGCGCAGCGATGTCGGGTGGGACGTGCTCGACGCGATCATGGAAGGCTCCGGCGCATCGTGGTGGCCCAAAGCGCGGCGAGATCTGAAAGCCGCGCAGATCGAGCGGCGGATTGATGCCCTCAAGGAGGAGCTGCGTCGTGAGCTTGATTGACGTCCTCGAGCGCGTCGCCGTGTGGCGCATGGAGCGTCTGACCAAGGCGGCGGAGTGGTGGCGTGACGTGAGGCGTTGGGCAAGGAGCAAGAGGCGATGACGATAGGCCACAATGGCATTGCCGGCGACGAGCTGCGCCAGTTCATCGAGCGCATTGAGCGGCTCGAGGAGGAGAAGCGTTCCCTCGGCGAGGACATCAAGGAGGTCTACGCCGAGGCGAAGGGCCGCGGCTACGACACGAAGACGATCCGCAAGATCGTGGCGCTTCGCCGCAAGAGCGAGCAGGAGCGCGCCGAGGAGGCGGCGACGCTCGATCTCTACATGCACGCGCTTGGTATGCTGGCGGACACGCCGCTCGGCCGGGCGGCAATCCGTCGTGACTTTAGCGCGGAGCTCGGCGCGCACTTCAAAGAGGCGGCCGAGAGCGGCAGGCTGACGGGCATCTCGCGCCTGGAGGTCTGTGGGGAAGTCGTTTACGAGCGCGATCCGCGCCAGATCGATCTCGAAGAGGCCATTGCCGCTGCCGATGATGTGCCGGCCGGTGATGGTGATGACGGCGACGGAGCCGCTACCGTTGAGGCGCAGGCGCCGTCCTACGAATTCCCGGAGCTGCCGCCGGTGCTCGACCGGCGCGCCTCGCGGTCCATGGCGGGCGCGGAGGCGTGAGCATGGAGCCGGCCATCGTCATTCGTCTGGCCGGCGTTCCCGTGGGCAAGGGGCGGCCGCGCTTCGTGCGATCGACCGGCCGCGCCTTCACCCCGGCGGCGACGCGCTCCTACGAGAGCGCACTACGCCTCGCCGCCCAGGAGGCCATGGGCGACCGCGCGCCCCTTGATGGCGCGCTGCATGTCCATGTCGCCGCGCATTTCCCCGTCCCGGCGAGCTGGCCGAAGAAACGCCGGCGTGCGGCCCTCGAAGGTGAGTTGCTGCCGGCGACGAAGCCCGATGTCGACAACCTGCTCAAGGTGCTCGACGCCCTCAACGAGGTCGTGTGGCGCGACGACAAGCAGATCGTCTCCGCCGTCATCTGGAAGCGCTACTCGGACGCGCCCGGCCTCTTCATCAAGGTGGAGCCGCTGTGATGAGCGCGAACCCTATTCTCGCGATCAGACGACATATCACCCTGAGCGTGCCGCAGGTCGTCTTCGACCGCCTCGGTGAGATGGCCAAGGCGGTCGGAATGTCGCGGGCTGATTATGCCCAGATGCTTTTTGATGCGGCCTACGCGACGCGCTGCAAGGACACTGGCGACGTTGAGCTCGAGGCCGCGTGCTCGGCCGCCGTCCTGCTCTGGGGCAACGGCTTCGACACGCACAAGATCGCCCTCGCGCTCAAGCTCGATGAGCCGGTTGTTCAGCGGATGCTGGACTGCTTCCGCCGCGTGAGGGACGCGGCATGATCCGCGGGCTGCGCCTCATCCCGTCCGAGCATCGCGTCGAGCGTGATGGCCTGTCGGCCATCCTGGTGAGCACGCATTTTCGTGCGCTCGAGCTGATGGTGGAGGCGCACCCGGCGCCCGTGCATCGGGACGACATTCTGGACCGTGTGGCGGGCAAGAGCCGCGCCCGCCTGTTCTCCGACGAGCGCTACACGAGCCGCCTCATTTCAGGTGCCCGGCAGGCCATGCGGCTGCTCGGCTGCGATGTCGTGCTGTCCGGCCGCAGCGCGTGGCGCGTCGTCGACCTCTCCGAAGAGGATCCCAATGGCGCATCGCTACGAGCCGATGAAGGACCCGCGACGGGCCGGCAAGCACATCTGCGCGGCCATCGACTTCCTGTCCGAGCTGGGGCTTGGGCAGGTCGAGGTCGTGAAGCGCAAGCACCTGCATCTGTCATGGGCCTGGGGCGCGCGGCGTCTGTCCATCGTCCTCCCCTGCACGCCCAAGAACATGGACGACGCGACCACGCTGGCGCGTCAGCGCATCCGTAAGGCCATCCGGGAGGCGTGCGCGTGACCAATCCGACCACCGTTGACCTGATCCGGCGCCTCGTCGAGGCGGGCACGCCGGCCGACATCATCGCCGATGTCGCCGCTGAGCTGGCCCGTGGCGAGGCCGCGCGCGCGGCCCTTGAGGAACGCCGCGCCGCTGACAGGCAGCGCAAGGCGAGAAGCCGTCACGTGATGTCACGTGACGTCACGGGAAAGGACGTGACGGACGTGACACCCCCCGGTTCTTCCTCCCCCACACCCCCTCTAACTCCTACCCCCCAGCACTCACCCCCTTCGGGGGTTCGTGCCGCGCGCACGCATGCGCGCGAGACGACGCCGCGGGAGGAGCTGGAGGCTGTGCTGGACTCCGAGCGAGCGCAGGCGGTCCTCGAGCATCGGCAGCGCATCCGCAAGCCGCTGACGGCCCGCGCTGCCCGCCTGCTGGCGCAGAAGCTCGCCAAGGCGCCCGATCCCAACGGGGCCGCCGACGAGATGGTCGCCAACGGGTGGCAGGGCTTCGAGGTCGATTGGCTGGACCGCCGCAACCGCTCGCCGCCGGCCCGGCGTGGTGGATGGCTCGAAAGCGGCTTCTCGATGGTGAACTCCCATGAACAGCCTGACTTCACAGACCCTTTCGCGGCCGCCCTCGGCGTCGAGCCAGGCACTCGATCTGGCCATCCGTCGGCTGTCGAGCGCCCTGGAGCGCGAGGGGATCAACCGGTTCTCGATCTCGAGCCGGTGCGCACCGACCGACGATGAGCGGCGGGCGCTGCGCCAGCGGCAGGCGGAGATTGCGGCCAGCCTGCGGCCGGCCTCGGCCGAAACGATCGTGCGCTTGGTGAGCGTCATGCGCACGGGCTTCCCGAGCCAGTCGGGCAGCGACATCGAGCGCAAGGGGGCGCTGCAGGTCTATGCCTCGGCACTGGGGCGGTTCCCGGAGTGGGTGATCGAACGGGCCTGCCGAGATGCCATCGAGGGGCGGATCGGCAAGGGGCAATTCGCGCCCTCGGCGGCGGAAATGGCGACGCATTGCGAGGGCATCGTGCGCCAGGCGCGGGAGGAGATGGGCGCCATCGAGCGCATTCTGTCGGCCCGCGTCTACCACGAGCCGACGGATGAGGAGCGGCGCAAGGTGGTCGACGGATTTGAGCGGCTGTCGCGTGATCTCGCCGCGGCGCTGGAGATGGAGGAGGCGGGCAAGCCGCGGCTGGAGCCGATGACGCTCGAGCAGGTGACGGAGCGCGCTGGGACGCTCGCCGCGGGCCTGCGCCTGAGCGAGGAGACGCGGCGCCGGCTGGGGCTGATGGAGCAGGAGGGCGCATGACGCAGCATCGGGACGACGCCAAGCCGATCAAGGTGCTAGCGGCATTTGCCGACTATGAGGGGCTCGTCCGGGCGATCCGTGAGCGTCGCTCTGCCCTCGGCCTGTCACAGCTAGCGCTCGACGACCTGGCCGGCCTGCCGAGCGGCTACACGGCCAAGATCGAGGCCATGCTGACGAACCCGCAGGCCGCCAATGCGAGAGCCATCGGGCGCGAAAGCCTGCCCCTCCTTCTGGGGGCCCTCGGCCTCCAAATGGGGCTTATGCCGGGCGGTGCCCGGCATCGGCATCAACCTCAAGAGGACAAGGGCGTTGAGGCGATGCTGGAGATAAAAAAATCGTTGTCGGAACGCGGCCGCAAGGGTTGGCTCCGGCAGCGGTCGCGCATGACCGAGAAGCAGTATCGGAAGCACCAGCAGAAGGCGGCCAGGGCGCGGTGGGCGAAGCACCGCCGGGCGAAGCGGCAGCGGACGGTTAAGCCGGATGCAGAGCCTGATAGTGCTTCAATCTGAAACTGGTCGGCTGTCGACGGCTAAGCCCATGCTCCTTTATGCTTTGTGAACGGCATAGGAGCAGATGCAATGTCTAGGGTCCCCCGGCAGCAGGGTGACGCCAGATTAGGCCGAGACGGCACGGTCAAGCTGGACGGCGTAGTTGTTGGCGTTTGGTGGAAGGATGAGAACGATCTTTATTGTTTCTCTCCAAGCGGGCGGGATGGCCACAGCATCGCCTGTCTGATGCGACATCAGCTTATGTCTGCTGTGCCAGCCTTCTTGAAGGAGTTGGAAGCGGATGGCGACCGGACTTAAGGTACAAAAGCGCTCCGGTTTACCGCCGAACTGGTAGGAGCCGCCGCCCATGTGCAACCTCTACAACGTTCGGTCTAACCGCGAGGCGATCCTGGACCTTTCGCGGGGCATGGTGGATCGCAGCAGCTGGAACGAGCCGTCGCGCGACATCTACCCCGGCACGCTCGCGCCGATCGTCCGCGTCGGCGCCGACGGCCAGCGTGAGATGGTAATGGCGACTTGGGGCATGCCGACGCCTCCGGAGCGCATCCGGGGCAACTATGATCCCGGCGTCACGAATATCCGAAACCCGGATTTCAAGCACTGGCGGCCTTGGCTCGGGCCGGAAAGTCGATGCGTGGTGCCCTTCAACAGCTTCGCCGAGCCGAACCCGGCCGCCAAGGTCGAGGGCGAGCGGACGCCAAACGCGTGGTTCGCCCGGAACGCTGAGCGCCCCCTGATGTTCTTTGCGGGTATCTGGACGGCCTGGCACGGCGTGAAGAAGGTGCGCGACGGCGCACGCGACTTCGAATTGTTCGGCTTCCTCACATGTGGGCCGAACAACGTTGTCAAGCCGATCCATGAAAAGGCGATGCCCGTCATCCTGACCGAGGCAGAAGAGGTCGAGACGTGGATGACAGCGCCGTGGGAGATAGCCCGAGAGCTGCAGCGGTCGCTGCCAGACGACATGCTGGTGATCGTGCCGCCTCCTACGAAGATCGACTAGGGGGACGATTGACGGGAAAGCGCCTGGCAAACAGCACTGTTAATCCTATTCATCAACCGATCACGTTCCTCAAATAGTTTCTTGAGCTCTTCTAGATTTGTAAAATCTCTTGAACGCCCATCCCTACGCACAACTAGTAGCTTAGCCTTGTGAAGTACACTGTTTCTCGCATCCCTGATCCAGCAAAAACTCTCAGTAAAGTCGCTTCCCCAATGGCTGCCGTTCATAAATGACTTTCCCAATAGTTCAGTCGACCAGCGCTCACCCAACGATGCCAACGTTGCAGACGATACGTCAGCTTCAAGTTGCGGATTGCCGCGCATAGCCGCGATCCTTAGGAGGTGGTCGGCCAAACCAGTTTCAAAACTGATAACTAGATTCGCCAACGCCATACGCGGGTCTCTCTGTTCTAGCCAGCGTTGTGCTTCAATATAAATATCATCGGCCACCGAAACAGTCTTTGCTCCCGACAATATTCGTCCGAATTCTGAATCTTTTGTCAACTTATCAGGACTGGTCTGAATTGTTATACCGCCCGAGAGTGCCAACCCAATGCCCAGCGAGTGCCCATTTTCATTTATCAAGACGTTTATCGGCTCCAGCTGTTTTGGATGATATACGTAGTATAAATAATGCTTCCCCAATGCATGACGAGCGCCAGAGATCAGCGCGTTCGCTATCGCAATCGCTGCGTTGCGTAATTCTAGGCTCGCTTTATAATCAGTCCAATCGCGAGATTTCGCCGGTCGATATTCTGCAGAAACCTTTGTATATGCTATTTGGTCCGAATCGTCGTTAATGATTGCGACATTCTCAACATGCTCGGCGAAGCGTAACTGTGGATTTTTTTTGAATATTGTCTCTAATGTTACGGAAAATCTCTCTTCCATTGCTTTTATGTCGAATGAGCCATTCACATGCAAAGAAAATGGCAAACTGAAGTCTAGTTTGACATGGATTCCGCTCGCCATCCTGCCCCCTCGGCTGCTATCTCAGTTGATGCGGATATCGCGCCACCGTCCATGGTAGCCAGACCCTACTTTACCCAGTAACATATTACGAATACGGGCGCTACGTATGGGCTGCGGCCCTAGATGCGAGATCTGTATTGATGCCTCTAGGAAGGCTACTACCGGCCTGCGGAAACCCGTTGGGACGTTGACCTGCGGGGCCGTCCCTGCGCTGACCATTGGATATTCTGACCCCAAACAACTCTGATCTCGTTACGCGCGCGCAATAGCCTTCATCGCACGCTGAGAAGCGAGGAGCCCGGGTCGACAGGAGCCGTGACGCGATAGCCTGCAATCTCAAACCGGTTGACTCCGATAGGCCAAGTTGTTCCTCTTTTGTTCTCAATCGAGGACGAAGAGATGACCGCCAAAGAAGCCCCTTCCTCGCCGCCAGCCTTCCCGACGGAAGACGACATCGACGCCGTGATCGACGAGTTCGATGGCGACATGCGGGAGGCGATCCGGGCCTTGCTGAGTGATCTCGCCGTGCTTGCGGAGGATGCAAATGCACGCGTTTCGCACGGCTACGTGCGGGGCCAGTTGATCGTCCTTCGGAGGCCAGGTGATGCGCCGCAAGGGTGAGCTATCGCGGGCCGCAATCGACCATGGGTGGCCGTTCCAGGTGGCGCTCCCGACAGAAGACGAGCGCGGCGAGCGTCTGCGGTTCGACAGGGACGCCGAGCGGTTCTGCCGGGGGCTGCATCTGTCGCTCGCTCCGAGACAGCACCACGTCTGCCGAGATGACAAGTGGTGGACGATCTACTGCTTTGCTGAGGCGGAGCACGCTGAACGATTTCGCAAGGCGTTCGATGGGGTTCCGTTCGATCCGCGCGAGCGCGGTAAGGGAAGGAGCTGGATGAAGTGGGAGGCCTCTCCGAAGCATCGTGGGCCGTAGGCTGAAGGGAGCCGCAAATGTAGGGAAAATGGCTGACTCGACGAGCCCAATCCGTCCTGCTTTGATCGCGACGGGATGGGCTGCGATGGCACGCAAAGAAGGCAACGGATGTCTTGTTTGGATGGTGCTGATCGCCGGCGTCCTGGCCTGGTGCAAGCCGCGAGACAAGACGCCCGCTCCAGCGTCCGACCCGCCACTAATTGAACAGAGATCGTCGGTTTCGGTGCTGACGCCTTCTCCAATCCGGGCGGCGCCACCACGTAGTCCCCCGCGACAGGTACCAACCAGGACACTCTACGCGACTGCAAACGTGAACCTGCGCGAGAAGCCCAGCACGGCGGCTCGGGTGCTGCTGGTGATACCGAAGCGGGCGGCAGTCGCCGTTGCAACGAAGAATGGGGATTGGTGGTCTGCTACCTTCTCCGGTGAGAGAGGATGGATTCACGGCGCCTATCTTTCAGAGACACTGCCAAGGCTCGTGGAGCAGCCCGCGCGCCCGCAGTCTCCTTCGCATTCAGCGCCGCGCGCATTCATCGAGAACTCGCAGCGAGGCGCAGGCCAGCCGATCCGGCAGCCATACGCCGGCATCTGCGATTGTCCATACGATCTTGCCAGGGACGGAAGGCGCTGCGGTGGTCGCTCGGCGTACAGCCGACCGGGAGGGCGTTCTCCACAGTGCTACGACTGATTTCAGCATTGGAGGGAGAGGCCACGTTCTCGCCGAATTGGCGACGGCGAGGGCAAGGTTTCCGGCGGCACACAGGGCTGGGCAGCACCTCGTCTGTATCTACACCGCCATGATTGGGCGCCGTAGCGCCTTCCTCGTCCCAGGGGGATTGTGCATGTAACTCACTTACAAGCGATCAGCTCAGTGACAAGCGGGCCGGCCGGCGTGTGACTTGGAAGGCTGATCGCGAACGTTGCAATATGTAGGAGCAGGGTTGATTGTCATTCGAATACGTCCCCACCGCCCGTCTGCGCAGCGTCCGCTCCTCTTGTATCCCCGCCCTGACCAGACCCCTCTTTGGGCGCATATCCAATTGCAGCATTCGGAACGTCGGCCGGCCAATAACCGCCTGAGTCCAGTCTCACTATCTGATCGCGCATTCGCCACAGCATGGTCGAAAGCACCATCAGCGGATCCTTACCCCGAATGACCAATCCGCGCGCGGTGAGAAGGTCATACAACTCGTCGCGCATGATCGGCTCCCCCCGTTCAAGAATGATTTCACGGGCGGCCGCTGCCACATCCTCCTTACGAGAGTTGCCCGACGCTCTCCTACTCACCGATTCCGTAGTTGCCGTTTCGTTCGAGTCTGATTCGCTGAGATTCTCTACAGCCCTCAGCGGATCGTCCTCAGCGAATGCGTGCCATGCCTTGATAAACTTGTCGATCTGGTTGATCTGCTCGTCGCATTCGGCCAGCTCGGCCAACAGGCGCCGCTTTGTCTCAATTAGTTGATTTCTTTTGGATTTTGCGTTCTCGAGCGCTCGGTCAGTCATGGCAGCGTCCATTGTTGCGATGGTTCGAACCATACGCCCCGATGTTAGCGCATTCAACCCCTCTTGTATGAATCGGCTGAATGGAGTAAGAACGGAATCGCGCAGCCCGGTAAAGAAAACGGCCCGGGCTCGACCCCCGGGCCGTTGGACTTGCCGGCGCCTCTCGGGCCACGTGAGTGCCACCCCGAGAGCGAAGGCAATTGGAATTCGGAATCTTTTATCCGTTTACACCAATTTGTCGGAGAGCGCAACCGGCACGCTCCAGATAGAGAGGTGCCGCCATGGCGAAGCGCTCACGCGTTTGCCATCGGGTGCGGGCCTACTTCCGCGTCCGTTTCGGGCGCGTGGAGTATGTTCGTGCGCACAGTCGCTGCTGCGGCTAGCCATCGGGCAAACAACCGGTAGCGCAATGGCTATCCGGTTTCTGTCCTGCTTGATGGCGTAGCCGTCCGGCGGGTCCTGGCCGTCGGGGCAAACGCCCCGGCGGCTCCTTTTCTACTCACCCAGTTGCCTCTCAACCTCTCCCGGGGGGTGGGATGGCGCCTCCTTCCGGCACCTCTCGGAACGTCCCAGCGCACCCCCTCGCCGGCCAGCAGCCGCTCACCCTTTGCGCGCAACGCAGCCAGCCGTCGACGCAGAACTGGCGCAGGGCGGTGCTTTCCGGCCGGGCAGATGACTGAACAGCGCTTCGGGTTGGAGTTCGATGCGACCGCCGCAGCTCGAGCAGCGCAACGACCGACGCCATAGCCGTTCGGGCGGCGACGTGATCTCGCCGGAATGGCCGCAGGCGCAGGACAGGGAGAACGTGCGCGCCGGGCCCTCTTCCCATGGTGAGTAATCACCGGGTGTGAGTTCTGCACGCTGCTGGTTCTTCCAATCGGCAAAAGCTCGATCGGCGATAGAGCGTCGTTTCTGCTTGTCGCGAGGGAATGTCGTTGGGAACCGCTTGCCTGGGCCATGGAGGCGCTCCCAATAGGCGTCCAGCTCTGCAAGGCGCTCTTCATGCGCCTCGCGTGACAACTGCCCACGATCATTCGGGTCAAGGCGGCGACCCTTTCCAGCCCTGGCCTCAACAGCTGCTATCGCGGCTTCGACGGATATCTCAAACCACTCGCCATGCGTTCGGCAATGATCAAGGTCGCGGTGAATCATCTGTTCAATATCGCGCGCCTTCCTGACGGCAACGACGAATTCGAGATGAAGATCGACCGGAGAAGACGACCTCAAATTGCAAAGGCGATCTTGCGGACGGTGGGAATAGCCGATCTTTACTCGGCTGCCGGTGGCGCTGATCACGTAAATGTAGCTCTTCATGCTGCATAGATGATCAGGTCGAGACACTCTTCGCACCGCACACGGGGATCGTCCAGGCACGACTTGCTAAGCACTTGTCAAGCACGACGCATAGCGGCATGTCGTAACGGATGCGAAACGACAACGCATTGAGATAACAAAGGAACCGCCCCGCACGCGCAAGCAAATCGCCCTGTGCGGTGCCGCCGAAGCCGAAAAAAACGATCCTCCCTCGCGAACCCCATCGCGCGCGTTCTTCTCGCCGGTGGCGAGCGACCAGCGAGCCAGCCGAGCGGAAGCGAAGGCAGGCGATCCAACCTCTCCACCATGAGCAAGCCCGCGGTCCCTCCGATCAACTCATCCGGCAAGACGCTCCTGACGATCCCGCGCGTCCGCCAGCTCCTCAACCTCCTGATCGAGGGTGAACGCCTCGAAGACGCCGCCGACAAGGTCGGCATCCGGCGCCACCGCGCTCGCCTCATCATGCGCGACCCGGCTGTCCGCAGGCAGTTCATGCGCGAGATTGAGGTGCTTGCGGAGAGCGAGAGGGCCCGCAACATCCTGCTGCGCCGGACGGTGCGAGACCGCGGCCTCGAGCCGGGTGCCACGGCCGCGACGATGAAGGTCGCTCTGGAGGCCGCGCGCGCGCTCGACGGCTCCGAGGAAGGCAGCGGCATCACGATCAACGGCGGCCAGAACGTCATTGCAGGCTACGTCATCCGCCTGGACGGGCCGGCTGAGGGGCCGCGCTCGGTCGGGTTGTCGGGAACGGATTCCGGCAAGCCCTTGATCGAGCACGACGAATGACGATGGTTCGCGTTAAGCGCCGGTTAACTCGACGTATTCGGCGAGGCGACGGCATCGGCTCGGGCGCGCTCGGGCGCTGCCATGGTGCGGTGCAGCGACCGGCCCCACCTCCCTTCGCCGCTGGACGCGCGCGCCGGGGCGGGGGTGGGGGCAAAACGCGTGCGAAAGTTGGACGTCCTCCCCTCCCCACACGATTTCCGCGGGGAACATCCGGGGGGTGTCTGGAAAATTTCTGGGCCCGGAACATTCGGGGTTGGAGGGTCTGATGGCGACGACGCGGGAGGTTCTGCGGCGAAAGCGGCAGGAGGAGGCGTGGAGTGCGCACATGGAGCGCATTCGCGCGGCGGAGGCGCGTGGCGAGCCGTGGCCTGAGTGGCGGCCCGAGGAGGGTGTTGGCGTGGCGGGTGGTGCGATGCCGCCTGGCGAGCTTCGGTCGTCGACGGTGTTTGGCGGGAAGCTGATGGTCGAGACGACGGAAGGGACGTTCGTGCAGGGCGCCGAGGGATGGGTGCGGGTATGACGGACGTTGACGCCGAGGATCGGCCGCGGATTGAGCGCGATGCGGACGGGCGGCCGATCTACGAGCCCGACGGGAAGGTGCTGCGTGGGTTTCTGCTGTCGAATGCGCGGGTGCGGATCATCCGCGGGCCGATCCGCTCGGGCACTTCGTCGGCGTGCTGCATGGAGATTTACCGTCGGGCGTGCGAGCAGGCACCGGGTCCGGATGGGCTGCGGCGGTCGCGGTGGTTCGTGATCCGCAATTCGTATCCGGAGCTGCAGCGCTCGACCGTGAAGACGTGGCTGGACTGGTTTCCGGAGCGGGATTTCGGCCGTTTCACGTGGTCGAAGCCGATGGTGCATTACCTGCGCAAGGGGGACGTGCTGGCGGAGGTGGTGTTCCTGGCGCTCGACAAGCCGGAGGACGTGTCGAAGCTGCGCTCGACGGAATGGACGGGCGGCTGGATCAATGAGCTGCAGTACATTCCGAAGGAGGTGTTTGATGAGGCGGAGTCGCGCATCGGCTACTACCCGGCCGTGAAGGATGGCGGGGCCACGTGGTCGGGGCTGTTCGCTGACCTGAACTCTCCGACGGAGGACCACTGGCTGCCGCGGCTGACGGGCGAGGTGCCGTTGCCCGAGGACATGCCGGAGGAAGAGCAGGCCGAATGGGTGTGGCCGGAGGGCTGGGAGTATTTCGTGCAGCCGCCGGGGCTGATTGAGGTGTTCGGCGCCGATGGGAAGACGGTTGTCGACTACAAGCTGAACCCGGAAGCCGAAAACCTGAAATGGATCCCGAAGATCGGCGGCCGGCCGCTGTACCTGGAAACGATCAAGGGCAAGTCGAAACGCTGGATCGACAGCTCGATCATGAACCGGATCACGGCGCCGATTGACGGGCAGGCCGTGTGGCCGATGTTCCGCGAGGAGACGCACGTCGCGAAAGAGCTACTGCGGTACAACGCGAACTGGCCGGTCGAGGTGGGGCTGGACTTTGGCCGGCGGCCGGCGGCGGTGTTCGGGCAGATCATCAACGACCGCTGGCAGATCATTGGCGAGCTCGTCGGAAGCGATCAGGGCGCGTCGGTGTTCGCGCCGCGCGTTCGGCGGTGGCTGTACCAGCATTGCCCAGGGCTTCTCGACGGCGAGGACACGGAGTCCGTGGAGAAGGCTGTCCGGTACGGGCGCCTGCGACTGCACGGCGACCCGAAGGGGCAGGACAAGACGCAGGCGTCGGACGTGACGGCCTACGACGTGTTCGCGTCGTTCGGGATGAGCGTGCGACCGGCGCCGGTGCCGACGAACGACATCGCCACGCGCCTTGAGGTGGTGGAGTACGCGCTGAACACGATGCGGGACGGCGCGCCGCGGTTCCTGCTGTCGCCGTCGGTGGTGACGCTGAAGATGGCGATGGCCGGCGGCTACCGCTTCAAGAAGGGTGACGACCAGCGGACGGTGCCGGTGAAGGACCGCTACTCGGACATTGCGGACGCGCTGCAATACCTGCTGCTGGGCGCCGGCGAGGGCCGGGCGATGGTGGGCCGGCCGCGGCCAGGGGAGGCCGGATCGAACCAGCCGGTGAAGTGGTATCGGGGGGCCCGCTCGCTGCGGCGGGTGTCGTGATGGACGACTTCTCGAAGGCGCCGATGTCGATAGGCGAAATCCGGGCCAGCAGGGAGCTTGACGGCTCGAAATGGACGCCGCGCGACGTGCTCGTGTCGCTGTTACGGGAGATTGATGCCGGCGAGCGGCAGGTCGACACGATTTTCGTCGCGTTCGCGAACGGCGATGAGGTCGGCTACCGGCAATCGTCGCCTGGAGCGGTTCGCACGGTTGGCGTCATCGAACACGCGAAGATGCTCTTCATGGAGGACTGACATGGCGGATCGCGCGTTCGAGAGCCTTGGCGTCGAGCCGGCGACGTGGTTCGTGTTCTTCGAGACGCGGGCGCGGTCGCGGTGGCTGTCGTGGCTGGCGCTCGGCCGGTTCAAGCACGTATCGGCAGCTGGCTGGATACCGGAGAGCGGGCACTGGGTGTTCTACGACGTGAGCCTTCGCCGCTCGCGGATCGCCGTGATCACCGACGGCGCGCTGGCGTGGGAGCACATGAGCCGGATTCGCGACCACGCGGTGACGGTGGCGTTCTCGCCGCGCGATGGTCGGCGGTTCTGGTTCCGCGTGGGTTTCTGGTGCGTGCCGGCGATTGCGCATCTCGTCGGTTGCCGGACGCAGGCATTGCGGCCGGACGGGCTCTATCGGGCGCTGCTGCGGCAGGGTGGCGCGCTCGTCGACTGAGCCCTGTGCGGTGCGGTTTTCGCGCCGCGGGGGGAGTGTCGGGCCTGACGAATGGAGGTCCGACCCATGGGAAACGCATTCTCCGGCAGCTCCCAGCGGCGCATGATGATCGCGCAGCAGATCCAGGAAGAGCAACGGCTTGCTCAGCAGCGGGCCGAGATCGAACGGCAGCGGCGCGAGGCGGAAGAGGCGCAGGCCGGCGCCATGCAGGCCCTGCTTGCCCGAGACACGAACCGGCTCCTGCGGACGTTCGGCGCCCGGTCCATCGCCACGGCGGCACGGTGATCGGCCATGGCGGCGACCGCGCTCGAGAAGGAGGCGGTGCAGCGTCTCAAGGACGCCCGCGCCTGCAAGTCGCAGATCGAAGTTGATCTGCGCGAGGGCTATTTCTTCACGGCGCCGCGCCGGTCGAAGGACGTCTCGTCGAACGTCATCACGAATCCTGACAGGGCGCGCGAGGACGAATCCTCCCTCCTGCATACCTCGCTCGCCATGGAGGTCGCCCAGGACTTCGCCACCGAGGTGCTGAACACCTTCATGCCGGAGGTGATCAACTGGTGCGACCAGAAGCCCGGCATCGAGATGTCGGAGGATGAGTTCAACGACATTAAGGACGACATTGACGAGCAGACGGCGAAGATCATGGCCGCGATCAAGGCGTCGAATTTCTACGCCGCCGCGGCCCAGGCATTCATGCCTGACCTATCGCTCGGCACCGTTGCGCTCTGGATAGACAGCCTGCGGCCGAACGAGCCCATCGTCTGCCAGCACGTCCCGTTACGGGAGCTGGAGATCAACGTCGGGCCCTATGGCGAGGTTGATGACCGCTTCATCGTCCGCTCGACGCGGTACCGGCACATTCCCGCGCTTCTGCCTGGGGTTCGGCTGCCTGACGACATTCGGGAGAAGGTGAAGAGCGACCCGAACAGATCGTGCCAGGTGCGGTGGGGCTTCTGGCGCCGGTGGGACGACATGTCGGATGTAGTGTGGCAGTGGGTCATCATGATCGGCGACCGGGTTGTCGACGATGGCGTGCTGCGCGGCGAGGGCTCCTGCCCGCTCATTGTCGGGCGGATGAATGTCGACCAGTCGTTCCCGTATGGCGACGGCCCGATGCTGCAGTCGCTCCCGGAGCTGCGCCGCCTCGACGAGCTGGAAAAGCTCGACATAGAGGCGCGCGACTTCCAGGTGCATCCGCCGTTTTTCTATGCCGACGACGGGGTGATCAACCTGTCGGGCGGCATCGAGCCGGGCATGGGCTATCCGGCGCGGCCGTGGGGCTCGGGTGCGCCGTTCCTGCCGATGGATTTCGGCTCGGATTCCATGACCGCGGAGTTCACCTTCCAGAAGATCGAGGCACGCATCCGCCGTCTGCACTTCATCGACTTCCCGGAACAGGTCGGCAAGACGCCGCCGACGGCTGAGCAGTGGCTTGACGAGCTAGCACGGGCCAAGCGCCGCATCGGCACGCCGGGCAAGGTGTTCTGGAAGGAGTTTCCAGCGCAGGTGTTCCTGCGGTTCAAGTACCTGCTCGAACAGCGCGGCGCCATTGCGCCGGTGAAGGTCAACGGCAACGAAATCGCTCTCGTGCCCTATGACCCGACCGAGCAGGCGCAGGAGCACCAGGACGTGCAGATTGCCGGCCGCATTCTTGAGATGGCGAGGGCCTACCTGCCGCAGACGGCCGAGGTGATCGTCGACGGGCCGAAGACGCTGGAGAACATCAAGGAGAAGCTGCGCGACAGCGTGGTGGTGCTGCGCTCGCAGGAAGAGATCGCGCGAGCGGTGCAGCAGCTCGCGCCTGTTCTGGGCGGTGGCGGCGGTATGCCGGCAGGTACGGAGGTCGCATGAGCCCCGATCAAGAGCTGGCCCAGGCGTGGCATCGGATACTGACGGATCGCCCGTTCCCGGGGGACGGCAAGAAGGCCGTTCTGTGGCTGCGGCGGCAGCTTCTGGAGGTCATGCCGCCTGGTTCCCCGTCCTGTGCGGTGCATGAGCATGAGGGCGCCCGCAGATTGGCCGCAACCATCCTGGGATTTGCGGTGAGTGCGGACGATGACGACAGCGAACGCAGGGGCCACGGCGACAGCGGCGACGACGCAGACGACGACCTCAACCTCGAACGGCTCCGGCAGCGGTATGCCCGCGAGCACGGCGGCGGTCGCGCCCGAGGGGTTCGCCGGCGCGTCCCCGCCTGATCGACCGCAGCGCCCCGACTGGCTGGCTGAGCAGTTCTGGGATGCCGAGAAAGGCGAGATCAAGGGCGCCGACCTCAAGGCATATCTGGACGACCTCGCCGCCTTCAAGGCCGCGGAGGATTCGCGCCGCGCGGCGGTGCCGGAGAAGCCGGACGCTTACGAGCTCAAGCTGCCGGCCGACTGGAAGGCGCCGGATGGCTTCGATTTCCAGCTCGATGCGAACGACCCGATGGTCAATTTCGGGCGGCAGATTGCGCATCAGCTCGGCCTCGACCAGGCCGGATTCGAGCGCCTGGTTGGCGAGTACGCCAAGCACCAGATCGCTGAGCTCCAGAAAATCGAGGCACTGAAAGGCAAGCAGATCGAAGCGCTGGGCCCGAAGGGCGCCGACCGCGTGGCGGCGGTGAAGAACTTCCTGACGGCCAAGCTCGGGCCGGAGGTGATGCCGTTCTTCGAGCATCTTCTGCAGTTTGCCCCTGCGGTTGAGGGGCTTGAGCGCCTGATCCGCACCGTCACGAGCGGCGGGCCCGGCTTCACGCAGGCCGGGCGCGAGAAGGCCGGAGCGGGGCAGATCGAGGGCTGGGACCGGATGACGCCGGCCCAGAAGTTCATGGCCGCGCGGCAGCGGCTTGGGATGGCCCGCGGTTGACGGGAAGGGGTGAGGAGAGCACGAAATGGCGGGAGAATTCGAGGAAGCCCTGACGCTGGTGCAGTACAGCCAGCGCCTTGAGGAGGGCAGCGCAGAGCGGGCGGTCGTCGAGACTTTCGTCGGCGAGTCCGACATCATGGCCGCGATGGTCATTCGCCCGGCCAAGAAGGGCAAGTATCGCTATCCGCAGGAAGAGGAGCTGCCGGACGTCAAGTTCCGTGCGTACAACGAGCCCGGCAACGCCAGCTCGGGGCGCACCTCCATGCAGGAGGAAGGCGTCTTCCTGATGGACGAGTACGTGAAGGTGGACCGTGCTCTCGTCGACGAGCTCGGGCCGCAGCATCGTGCGGAGCAGGAAGCGCTCAAGGTGAAGGCCATGGCGCGGCACTTCACCCGCACGTTCATCAACGGCGACAACATCGCCGATCCGCGCGAACCGAAGGGCCTCAAGCTCCGCGCGGCGATGGATGAGCAGACCACCATTCACAATTCGACCAACTCCGGTGGCGCGCCCCTGTCGCTTGCCAAGCTCGACGAGGCGATCAACAACGTCCGCAACCCGACGCACATCATCTGCGACCGGGCGCTCAAGCCGCTGCTGAACGCCGCGGCGCGCAACCCACAGATCACCAACAACATGCTCAACTACGACCAGCGTGACCCGCTTGGGCGGAACGTTCTGGCCTTTGGCGATCTGCCGTTCCTGTTCGGCTACCCGAAGTCGCGCGACGACTCCATCCTGCCGTTCGACGAGGTTGCCAACGGCGGTGGCAGCGCCGTCACGACCTCGCTGTTCGTGGTCTCGTTCAGCGAGGATGGCGTGTTCATGATCGAGGGCGTGCCGCTCCGGGTCACGGATGAGGGGCAGCTTCCCGGTCTGCCTCTGCTGTCGACCCACATCAAGTGGGACTGGGGCCTGGTCTCGAAGGAATACTCGATCTGCCGGCTGACCAGCATCGCCAACGGCGCGATCACTGCGTAATGGGCGGGCCCGGTACGCCGGGCCCCTTTCTGCAACGGGAAGGGTGGAGATAGGACAATGGCGAAGCGCTACTACCCGCTCGACGCCAACACGCTGTTCGGCGAAGGCGTGACTTTGACGGCGACGGGCAACGTCCAGAAGAACGGCTCGGATGTCGTGCTCAAGATTGGCAAGGGGCGGCAGGACATGGCGCTCGTGATCGATGTCACGAGCTACGACGCGACCGACGGGGATGAGCTGTACACGTTTCTGCTGCAGGGCGCGGATGCCGCCAACTTCTCTGGCAGCATCGAGAACCTTGCGATGCTTGAGATCGGCCCCACCGCGGCCCGCACCGGTGGTGCCCGCACGTCGCCGACGGGGCGGTACGCCATTCCGGTCTCGAACGATCTGATCGATGAGTTCACCTACCTGCGGCTGCGGCTGATTGCAGGTGGGACCACGCCGTCGATCACGTTCTCGGCCTGGCTTTCGGAGTGCCCGTAAGAGGGGCGCTCCCACATTTGATCCTGGGAACCGACAATGCCGAGGAAGATCACCATCTATCACCGCAGCGGCGCGACTGCCGAGCTCTACACCATCGACGCACGCGAGGCCGTCGTCGGCCATCCGGGCGAGTGGAGCTTCCAGCCGTTTCCAGCGGAGAAGAAGCAGGAGCTGGCGCCCGAGGCCAAGGCTGGCGATGAAGCGGCCGCCGGCGACAAGCCGCGGTTCGTGGCGGTCCACCGCGGCAAGGGCTCCTACTCCGTCATGGACGGCGACAAAGAAGTCGTCGAGAAGCTGACGAAGGAGGAGGCGGAGAAGAAGGCGGCGGAACTGAACGCCGCCGGCTGACCCTCACCGTCTCGGCGGACGAAAGGCCCGGCCTCGTGCCGGGCTTTTTCATGTGCGGTGCATCGTCCGGGGGCGAGCGCCATCGTGCGGGCAATTCGGGAGACCGCGCATGGCAAGTCGGCTTTCCATCATCAACGATGCACTGCTCGGCACCGGCAACAACCGGCTCAACGTCGAGTATGACGGCTCCGATGCCTGGACCATGGCGGAATCGGCCTATCGGCGCGCCGTCGGCTATCTGATCGCGAAGCACGACTGGAATTTTGCCACGCGCACGGTGCCGCTTGCCGGCCTGCTGCCGTCGTCGCCGCATCCGCTCCTGTCGAAAGCCTACGCTCTGCCGGGCGACTGCCTGCACGTCTCGTCGGTCTGGATCGGGCTGAACGGCGGCCCAGGCTCGGTCCCGCTCAACCGGTACGAGATCGTCGACGACAAGCTCTGCTGCGATCACGACCAGGGCCTGACCATCCTCTATGTGCGGGCCCCCGACCCGGACAAGTGGCCGCCGGGGTTCGTCGAGGTCTGCATTGCCAAGGTCGAGGCGTACCTGCTGCAGGGCCTGAACGAGGACACGGACAACGCCCGCCGCCGGCACGCTGATGTCGAGGACATGCTGGCGGAGCTGAGGACGCGGCACGACCAACAGACGCCGGCCCGCGCCATCCTGCGCTCGCGCTCGGCCGAGCGGCGCGCGGGCGGCAGCGGGCGCGCGTTCCTACCGGTGCCGCCGTATGGTGGGGTTGGCCGATGATCAATGCGCAGATCATTGCGCAGCGGGACTTTTCAGCCGGGCAGCTCGACCCGACGGCCGCCCGCGGCGACGACACGGACATCATGCGCGCCGGGCTCAAGCGGGCCCGGAACGTGCGCATTCTCGGCACGCGGGCGCTCAAGCGGCGTCCGGGCCGTCGCATCCTGTTCTCGACGACCGGACGCGCGGACATCGTTCAGCCGACCGCCGGCGAAACCTGGTACATGGCACTGGAGCCCGGGCGGATCACATTTCGCAGGAAGGGGGCGCTCACGGCCCAGACGATCACGGGCATGCCGTGGACGGCGGACATCATCGGCGACCTGCGCTTTGCGGAGTCGCAGAACGTTGTCATCATCTCGGGGCCCGGCATCCGGCCGCAGCTTTTCGACTACACGCCATCGATCGGCCTGTGGACGCATAGCGTTTTCGCATTCGCGACTGATCCGACGGGCGCCATCCGCGCACCATTCCACAACTTCTTTCTCGGCCGCGGTATCACGGTGCAGCCGTCCGCCCGGTCCGGCAGCATCACGCTGACCTTCTCCCAGCCTGTGCTCGATCCGGGTCACGTTGGCGTGCGCTTCCGCTATGCCGAGCGCCAGGTGGAGATCACGGCAGTCAACAGCCCGACGAGCGCCACGGCGACTGTCATCGAGGAGCTGCCGCCGACCTACAACGTGACCTTCAACACTGTCTCCGGCCTGCAGGTAGGGGATATCGTCGAGGGCGTCGCGAGCAGCGCGCGCGGCGTCGTGACCGGGATTGCCGGAACGACGGCCACGATCCTGGTGACGCAGAACTGGGCGGGCTTCCAGTCCAGCGAAGTGGTGGCCGGACCGCGCTCGAGGATGACGGTTTCATCGCAGTCGGCCGCCGCGCCAGCGGCAACGTTCCTCTGGGAAGAGGCGCTGATGTCGGATTTCCGGGGATGGCCGCGCGTCGTCTCCAAGGACCAGCAGCGCGTCATCTTCTGCGACTTCCCGCAGGTGGGATCGGCGGTGGTCTATTCCGCCACCGGCACCGTGAATGACTTCCTCGTGGGCGGCGAGCCGGAGGATGCCATCTTCGAGTTTGTGCCGGACAACTGCACGGTGCGGGACGTGGTGGGCGGCGCCGACGAGTTCATCTTCACCGACAAGGGCGTCTACTACGTCCCTGTGTCGGAGAACAATCCGCTGGTGCCTGGCTCGATTTCGTTTCGCCGGATCAGCGACGATCCGTGTTCGACGATCCGGCCGGTGCTCACGTCCGAGGGCATGGTGTTCGTCAACGCCTCGCTGACGCGCGTGTTCGCCCTCGTCGGCACCGGACAGACGACACGGCCCTACATAATCGAGGACCTGACGCAGTACCATTCGCCGCTCATCAAGTCGCCCGTTGCGATCACTGCGAGCTCGGCCGATGTCACGACTGCAGAGCGGTATCTGTACGTGGCGAACGGCCAGGACGGCACGCTCGCCGTGGGACGCTACCAGGAACGCCGGTCGGCCGGATCGTATGTCGGGTGGGTGCCGTGGGATGGGGCCGGGCGCATCGAATGGGTGGCCTCGGGCGGTTCCGACGTGATCGTCACGGCGAGCTACAACGTGGGCGGGCAGGAGCTCCGCTTCGTCGAGGTGTTCGATGAGGGCCTTCTGGTCGACGCGGCCCAGCCGCTCGCCAGCAGCACGGGAACGGAGGTTCTGGAGTTCGCGCCCGGCGATCCTGTCGAGTTCGCGCCCGGCGATCCTGTCGAGCTGGGGGACACCTATGCGTTCAACTGGGCCGTGGGCACGACGCTCTCGGTCGTGCAGGCCGGGTGGTATCGCGGCGACTACACGATTGAGCCGGACGGCTCGCTGTCGGGCCAGATTCCGGTGCAGAGCGCGGTGGGAATGACGGGCGGCTTCTCGTTCACAGTCGAGGTCACGCCGTTCGTCCCGCATGCGCCCGAGGGACAGTCGCAGCGGCAGCGTCTCCGGCGGCGCCGTCTCAAGCAGGTTGCGGCGACAGTGCAGCGGACGCAGGCGATAGAGGTCGCCGGCTGGCTCGTGCCGTTCTACCGGGCGGGGGAGAACGAGGAGGAGCCGCCGCCGATGCGCGACGAGACGTACCGCACGCGCGTTCTCGGCCGGGCCATCGATCCCGAGTGGTCGCTGGTCCAGTCGCTTCCAGGCTCGCTGACCATCCTTGAGCTGACGACTGAAGTCACGATCTGAGGCGGTGTGCGGTGCCTGCGCTCGCCTCGCGCGGCAGTGTGGCCCTCGAGAATTGCGAGGGTCATCATGGGCGATCCTGTCTCTACCGGCATTCTGGCGCTCAATGCTGCAGGCACCGGCGCCGGCATCTTCTCGGCGCTCGCCGGCGGACAGCAGAGCAAGGTCAACGCGCAGCTCGAGGCCGGCCGTGCCCGCATGCAGGCGGAACGTCTCAAGGTCGCGGCCGAGGCGGCCAAGGTCCGCGGCATTCAGGTCGACACGGCATTCCGCGAAGACCTCAACCAGTCCCTGCAGAACCTGTACGCGATCCGTGCAGCCCAAGGCGCGTCGGTCGACAGCCCGACCTCGCGCGCCCTTGGCGAGCGTGCGCGGGTGACGAACGACCGGGCGCGCCGTGTGGCCGTGAGCAATGAGCGCCTGCGGGCGATGGGGATCGAGAACGAGGCGGCAGTCGCGGAGGGCGACGCGATGGCGCTTCTGCGGGCGAGCCGCCGCTATCGGACGGCATCGCTCATCTCGGCCGCGGGGCAGGCGATTTCGGGTGCCGGCTCGTTCCTGAGGGCCGGGCAGACCGCGGGGTATTGGTAATGGTCGACGCATTCGAGGCATCCGGCGCCGGCCGCGTCCGGCAGCAGCTCACGGACGTTCCGAGCACGCGCGATCCGCATGTGGTTCCGGTCGACAGGCTCACGCGGCCCTATACGGCCATTGCGGAGGCGGTCGGGCACGTCGGGAAGGCGCTGCACCAGGCGGCGGACGACCTTGCTGCCTACAACGCCATGGCGCACCAGACTGCGTTTGCCGAGGCGCAGTTCCAGATCGACAAGGACATTGCCGAGGCGCGGGCGCAGTACCAGCACCGGCCGGCGGAGTTCGAGGCGTGGGCGAAGGAGTACGCGCGCACGGTCGGCCGGGATAGCCCGATCCTGCGCGACAAGCTGCGGACCTACGCAACGCGGGTGGCTGGCAATGCGTTCTCGAACCTCGTCAACGACAAGCGTCGCTATGACGAGCAGACGGCGCTGGCCACGCTGAAAGCGCGGCGCGAGGACGTCGAGAGCCGCCTGGAGGACATGGTGTTTCGCGGGGCGGACAAGAACCCCGACGGGACGCCGACGCAGGAATACGCGCAGCTCCTGACGGACGCCGACGACATCCGGCGGCAGATGGTTGGCAATCCGAACCTCGCCTATTCCGAGGAGATGGCGCAGCTCGACACCGAGCGGTTCGACCGCCGCCTCACGGCCATGGCCATCGTCGGCGCGGCCAGGCGCGATTACGAGCGCGATGGCAATTTCAGTCGCGCGCAGAAAGCAGCCGAGGACGCGCTGAACAGCGTGGCCGGTTTACCGCCCGAAGATCGGATCCAGTACCTCGGCCTCATCAAACGAAATCTGGAGGGTGCCAACGCCGTTCGCAGCGCCCTGACGCAGGAGACGAAAGAACGCGCCCTAACGCTCCGGCAGCTCTACCGCAGCGGGCAGAAAGTGCCGGATGCCGAAACAGATGCCGTCATCGAGGAGCTTCGGCGCTACGGGGCGCACAGTGCAGCGGACGATCTGGAGATGGAGCGCGAGGCCGCGAGGCTGGAGCCAGCGGCCCGCGCCTCAGCGCGCGGTGCCATCGAAGCCCTCGGCGGCCTGCAGAACCGCGCTCTGGGCGCCGGTGGCGGGCAGGCCGCGCCTACGCCGCGGCAACCGCCGCCGGAGATCGCTGCGGCTGTCAACATGGCGGCGGAGAAGTACGGACTCAGCTCTTCCCTTCTGTTTCGCATCGCGTGGATCGAAAGCCGCTTCGACCCGAACGCCATCAACCCGAATTCCAGGGCGGCCGGGCCGTTCCAGTTCATCCCGTCGACGTGGCGCCAGTACGGCGGCGGCGCGAGCCCGCACGATCCCGTCGCGAGTGCGGATGCCGCCGCCAGGCTCCTGCTCGACAACAAGCGCTATCTGGAACGGACGCTTGGTCGGCCGGTGACAGACGGCGAGCTCTACCTTGCCCACCAGCAGGGCGCCGCAGGCGCGGCGAGGCTCTTGAGCAACCCGAACGCGCGGGCGGCCGATATCGTCGGCATGAGCGCCGTGACCATGAATGGCGGCACGCCGGACATGACGGCTGGCCAGTTCGCCCAGCTCTGGATTCGCAAGGTCGAGGGGGCCGATAGCGCGACCGTGCCGGTGGCCGCCGGAACATGGCAGCAGAGCCCCGTCTATCATGAGCTGCTTGGCCGCTTTCAGACCATCGTCAATGACGGCGCGCGGCAGACGTGGGCTGGCATCAAGGGCGCCTTCGACAACGGCTATCAGCCGACCGAGCAGGAGATGGAAGACCTGCTCACGTACCTGCCGAAGGTGTCGGACGCGAAGCTGCGCAAGGAAATTCTGGATGGGCTTGCCGTGGCGGAAGCGGCCGGCAAGACGGCCGGCCTGCCGGTCCAGCGGCTCCGGGAGCTCGTGGCCCAGGCGGAGGCGGCGGCGGCCCGTGGCGAGGTTGACCCGCTCGCCCGGCAGTTGATCGAAGTCTGGAACCGGCAGGCGGAGGCGCGGACGCGCGCGTTGCGCGAGGAGCCGACGCTGTACGGGAAGGTCGACCCGGAGACGGGCATTCCCGTGCCGAAGCCGCTCGACCTGTCGAGCGTCGAAGCGCTGCGGGCCTCGATAGAGGAACGCCAGCGCACGCTCGAAATCGTCAAGCAGGCCAACCCGGATGCCTCGGATGCCGTGTTCTCCAAGACGGACATCGGCAACATCGTCACGGCCATCAAGGCTGCGCCCGAGAATGCCCAGCCGCTTCTCGGACAGATCACTGCCATGCTGACGCCCGACCAGCTCGGCCTGTTCATGGCGAACGAGGAGATCGTGAACACGATCACCGGCATGGCTCGGTCCGGCGACCCGCAGAAGATGGGGGCCGCCTACTCGATCCTCGACGCCGAGTATCGGCGTGACCCGCAGGCTTTCGAGCGCGTCTACGGGCGGGACATCGAGACGAACCTGCGCCTGTGGCAGGACCGTCGGCAATACATGACGCCAGACCAGCTCATGGCGGAGATGAAGCGGGCTGACGATCCCTCGGTGCGCGAGGCGCGCCGGCGGCTGCGGCAGGAAGCGGAGGAGCTGGCGAAGGACTGGACGGTCGAGGACGTGCGCAACAAGCTCGGCCACGGCGGCTTCCTCGGCTTTGGCCAGGCTGGCGTGCCGAGCGATGCCGGCATGGCCGCCACGCTGCGGCAGGAGTTCGTGCGCGAGTTCGCCATCGCCTACGCGGAGACGGGCAACGAGGCGAGCGCGACGAAACTCGCTGCGGATCGCGTCAATCGCGTATGGGGGCCGTCGGCCGCCAACGGCGGCGAGATCATGCGCAACCCGCCGGAGAAGTTCTATCCCACCATCGGCGGCTCGCACGACTGGATCACGGACCAGCTTGACGAGGACGTGCGGAGGGCCATCGAAACGCAGCTCGACGTGCAGACGGTGGAGCAGCGGCCGGGCGAAATGCGGCAGCGGGCGGACCGGATGATCGCTGCCGAGCGGCGCCTGGTTGCCGACCGGCAGACGGATGCCGAGTGGAGCCGCGGAGAGCCGCCGTCGTATCGCGTCGTCATCAAGACTGACGATGGCCGGTTTGTCGCGCTCGAGGATGCGGATGGGCGCCCGCTTCGCTTCCGGGCCGATGCAGAGGCGGCCCTGGCGGAGCATCGGCGACGGGCTGGGGTGATCCGCTCATTCCTGGAGTCGCCGGCGGCGCGGAACGTCCGCCTGCCTATGCCGGGCTCGTTCGGTCTCTCCATGCCTGCTTTCGGAGATCGCTGATGCCGCTCTTCCCCGAGGAACAGCCGACCGGCCTCGAGTTTCGCGAGGTCACGGGGCGGCCGGAACCAAATCCATTCGCGGGCTACGAGCCGACCATCGGCGACACGATCCGCTCGGCGTTTCGCATGGAAAACTCGGTGGCCTCGCTCATACGGGCGCTCGAAGCTCAGCAGCGGGCGCCGGCCGACCCTGACCACAACCCGCTCGAGACGATCCGCGGCACGCGCTATGAGCGCGACTATATCGACCGCTTCCTCACCTCCCGAAACGAGGAGGAAACGCGCTCGATCATGGCGCGTATCGATGCCGAGGAGCGCGACCGACAAATTCTGGAGGATGCAGGCGGCTGGGGCATTGCGGCAGGCATCGCGGCGGGTGTCATCGATCCGCTCATCTTCCTGCCGGGCGCGGGCCTCGTGCGATCCGTGCGGGGCGGCTATTCCATCGCCAAGTCGGCCGGGCTTGTGGGCCTCGCCGGCGGCCTGCAGGCGACGGTCTCCGAGGCGGCGCTGCAGGCGTCGCAGGTGACGCGCACGCCCGAGGAATCGCTGATCAACATCGGCACGGCTACTCTCCTGTCGGGCCTCATTGGCGGCGGCGCGGCGGCGCTGCTCTCGCGTGCCGAGCGCCGGGCGCTGGAAGCGGCTCTGGACGTCGACCGCGCGGCGCTGTCGCGCCAGGCAGGCGTCGAGGAGCCGTCGGTGCGGGACGGCTTTGCAATGCCGGCTTTCGCGGGGGCGGCGGCCACGGACCCGCGCGAGCTGCGGCTGGTTTCGTTCGGGCTGGACCGCGTGCCGGTCATCGGCGACCTCATCAAGCGCACGTCGCCTACGCTGCGCATCTTCTCGTCGGACAACGTGCCGGCGAAGCGGGCGATGGCCGATCTTTCCGAAACGGTCCTGCGCTTCGAGGACAACACGCTCGGCATCCCGACCTCGCTGGGCGGGCCGCCCGTCTCCCGTATCGTCACGCTGCAGAAGGTGCGTGCGGCCATCGAAACGAGCGACACGCTGCGCGACACGTTCATCCGCTATCGCTACGGCGACCAGGCACCCAACACGGCCCCCATCGCGCGCTCGAATCTCGACGACCTGCTCGGACGGAACGGCGACAAGCTGTCATATAGCGACTTCAAGCGCGAGGTGACGCGGGCGCTCATGTCCGGTGATGTCCACCCGATTGTCGAAGTGCAAGAGGCGGCGCAAAAGCTGCGCGCGAACATCCTCAAGCCGCTCGAGCGCGATCTCAAGGCGGCAGGTCTGCTGCCGGAGGATGTGGACGGGCCAAAGGGCGACCCCTCGTGGTTCGCGCGCATCTGGAACAAGTCGGTCATCGCCGCTCGCCGCCACGATTTCAAGAAGCGCATCGTGGACTGGCTCGCCGCCGAGCAGGCGGAGAAGGTCGCCGCCCGCGAGCGGATCATGGAGCTGGTCGCGGAGCGCGACCGGCTCGAAGCGGCCATTGCCAAGCTGGAGGCGAAGCAGGAGCGGCTTGCCGCGCGCACGGCCGATCTGGAGTCCCGGCTAGACGAGCGCGGGATGGAGGTGCGCCGCACGGCGGCGCGGACTGACGCGCTGGAGGAGCGGGCCTCGCTCATCGCGGAGGAGATTTCGGAGCTCGCCGAGTTCATCGACGCGATGAAGGCGGAATTGCGCTCGCCCGAGCTGACCGAGCAACTGCGCGAGCTCGAGCGCGAGCTGGCGGCCCTGCGTCGCGCCGATAAGCCGATCACCGAAGCCGACCTCGACAAGATCGAGAAGGAGGAAAAGCGCTCGATCCTCATCGGGGACGTGCGCACGGCAATCAACATCCTGACCGGGCGCAACAAGAGCCACCGGCTGCCGAGCTTCCTTGCCTGGATGGCGAAGAACGGCGGCATCGTCGACGACCACGGCGAGGTGGTGGCCATTCTCGGCGACGCCCGCGCGGTAGTCGGCCTCGTGCGCAAGACGGGCCGCGGGCGCACCATCGACGAGTGGGGCGAATACCTTTACGACCATTTCGGCTTCGCCTTCCCTGACGGCCGGCCGTCGTACAACGAGGTGCTGCGGATCATCGACGAGGCCCAGCGCGGCAATCCGCCCTGGTGGTTCCTCGTCGACGAGAACGGACAGCCGACCAAGGCGGCGCGCGTCGACGAGATGGTGCGAATCCTCGACGACATGGCGCGCGAGGCTGGCGTCGATCCGCAGACGGCCGATGACTGGTACTACCTGCTGCGGGGCGAGAGCGTGCCGCGGACGCTCGATGACCTCGAGCGCGAGCTGGCGGCGATGGAGGCCGTCGGCCAGCCGGTGCCGCCCGGTGCCCGTGCCGAGCAGGTGGCGGGGATCATCGCCGCTCGGCGTGAGGCAATCGCCGATATTCGCGCGGCCCGCGACAAGGCAATTCGCGCCGGCAGGAGGAAGGCGCGGCAGCTCGGCATTGCGGAGGCCCGCGTCGACGAGGCTGCCCTGGCGGAGCGGGCGAACCGCGGGCGGCTCGGTATCCTGTCGGATCGCCTCGACCGGGCCCAGGAGAAGCGCGCGATCCTTGAGCGGGCGCGCGCCCTTGCCGATGAGGCGATGGAGAAGACGCGGGCCCGTCTCGAGGAGGAGCTGCGCGGCTGGAAGGGCAACTCCGCCGCGGATGCCGTGGCAGCGCTCAAGGCGCGGGACGAGGCGGCGGCCGGCCGTGCCGAGGACGCCCCGCGGTTGCGGGCTGCGGATCGGGCAGTGGACCGGGCGGCCCGGCGCATCGTCGAGACGGATTACGACTGGACGCCCGATGAGATCGCGAGCCGAGCCGACGAGATCATCGACCGCATCCTCGGCTCGCCAGATGGTCGCCTGCCCTACGATATCGCCTCGCCGCAGCCCGGCGGCGTGAGGCAGTCGGACGACCTGCGGGGCTCGCTCAAGTCCCGCGACTTCGCCATCCCTACGCAGCTCGTGTGGGATTTCGTCGAGCAGGACGTCGAGCACGTCATGAGCACTGTCATGCGGACGGTGCTGCCCGACCTGCATCTGACGACCCGCTTCGGCGACGTGAACATGACGGAGCAGATGCGGCGGATCAACGAAGCGTCTGCAGCGAAGGCCGCGGCTGCCAAGACCGAGGCGGAGCGCATTGCCATCGAGAAGGAGCGGAACCAGCTCATCCGCGACCTCGCCGCCACGCGCGACCGGATTCGTGGCATCTATGGTTGGAGTGCCGACCGCCGCATGCTCGGCCGCGTGTCGGCAGCCGCGCGAGCCTGGAACACCATCGCCGATCTTGGCGGCGCGACGGTCAACTCGTTTGCCGATGCTGCCGGCGTGGTGTTCCGCTACGGCTTTGAGCGGGTGCTGGCGGATGGCTGGCGGCCATTCTTCGCTCGTCTCGTCGGCAGATCGCAGGTCTACGGCGCAGCCAAGCGCCAGGCGCGGGCGATGGGCGTGGCAATCGAGACGCAACTGAACCTGCGCGCGCACCAGCTCAACGATCTGATTGAGGGCTACCGGCCCGATACCCGCTTCGAGCGCGCTTTGCAGTGGGGTGCCAATCGCTCGCAGCTCGTCAACTTCCAGGGCCCGTGGACGGATGCCGTGAAGACGATTGCCTATTCCGTGGCGTCGTCGGAGCACCTGCGCATGATCCGCCGCGTGGTGGAAGGGCGGGCGAGCAAGCGAGACATCACCATGCTCGCGGAGAACAACATCGACGCGGCCATGGCCGAGCGCATCTGGAAGGCGTTCAATGAGGAGGGCGGCGGCGAGGTGGTCGATGGCGTGCGCCTGCCGAACACGGGTGCCTGGCAGGATCGCGGCGCCGCGCTCGCCTTTGAGGCGGCCATGGGCAAGGAAGCCGACGCCCTCGTGGTGACGCCCGGCCTTGAACGGCCGCTCTGGATGAGCGATCCGATCTGGAGCCTGCTCGGGCAGTTCAAGTCGTTCATCGCCGCGGCGAACGAGCGCCTGCTGATCGCGAATCTGCAGCGTGCCGACGCTGCTGCCCTGCAGGGGCTCATCTTCTCGGTGGCGCTGGGCATGCTGTCGTATCGGGCCTACACGTGGGCCGCGGGGCAGGATGCCAGCGACCGGCCGCAGGACTGGATCAAGGAAGGGCTGTCGCGCTCCGGTGTCATGGGGTGGTTCGACGAAGTGAACTCGCTCACGGCCAAGGCGACGCGGGGGCAGCTAGACGCCTTCCGGCTGATTGGAGCCGACCGGCCGCTGTCCCGCTACGCGTCGCGCTCGGTCCTGTCGGCGCTACTTGGGCCGACGGCTGGCAAGATCGAGAAGGTCTCCCAGGTGACGGGCGCCGCCGCCACCGGCGAGTGGACGGCTTCGGACACGACGGCGCTGCGCCGGCTGATGTTCTTCCAGAATTTGTTCTGGATCAGGAGGCTTCTTGATCAAGTAGAGGACGGGGTCAATAATGCTTTCGGTATACCTGATAGGGTGAGGTAAATGGCGCCTGCAAGAGAACTTCCTGACAGACTTGATTTGTTGCGTCGGTTTTCTTACGACGCGGATACCGGCACGCTCCGATGGAAGTATCGTGAAGATGCCTCTCCGCAGTGGAACGGGCGGTTTGCTGGGAAGGCGGCGGGGAGCCTGAGCAAGTCGCAGGGAAGGATGGTTGTGAATGTGGGTGGGCGCTTGCTTCTTGTAGCCAAATCACTGTAAACGCCATTAACCAATCTTAAACTATGACTGATCCCTGATGTCCGTCATGGGAGGGGCGCCATGCAGAACACCTCGCATGCGGTGATGTCACAGCGGAGCGAGCCCGCTGACAGTCCAGATGATTTTCCGACGCCACCGTGGGCGACGCGTGCGCTCTTCGAGCACGTCCTTACGCCATGGACACGCGAGTTCGGCCAGCTAACTTGTCTTGAGCCGGCTTGCGGGGCCGGTCATATGGCGAGAGTGCTCAAAGAGTACTTTCGCGAGGTCCAGTCGTACGATGCCTTTGACTACAACTACGGCAAGATCAGAGATTTCCTGACATATCCGTACGAGACCAACGCGGTTGATTGGGTGATCACCAATCCTCCATTTCGTTTGGCAGAAGATTTTGTCCTGCGAGCCTTGAGCGTCGCCCGGACAGGCGTTGCCATTCTTGCACGGACGGTCTTTCTCGAAAGCGTCGGCCGCTACGAGAACATTTTCGCAAAGGCCCCGCCCGCTATCTTCGCGCAATTCGTTGAGCGCGTGCCAATGGTGAAGGGGCGCCTCGATCAAAGGGCCACGACTGCCACCGGCTATGCATGGTTTGTCTGGAACAAGAAAGCAGATGGAGAGCCGCGTCTAGTTTGGATTCCACCCTGTCGCCGCAGTTTGGAGCGGCGAACTGATTATCCAGGCTCAAGTAACATGAGCAACGGGCGTCAATCTTCGTTGGCGTCGTAGCGTTCTAATCCCTGCTGCAAGACCTCGACAGCTTTGGCAACGCCCTGACTACCTTCGCTCGATAGTATTTCCAGCGCTCGACCGACGGCGGCACGCAGTCGCTTACCCTTCACACCCGGTGGCCCCTTCGGGGGCAGTTCGTGAGCCGGCGCAGCGCTGATCGATCCAAATTTGCCGTCCTTAACCTCGGCGATGCGCCCTTGGTTCACCCCGAACCAAGCCGCAATGTCATGGTCGCGATCTCCGCGAGCCACCATGCCCAGGACGATAGAGGCGTCCCTGTTGGTCAAGCTGTATCCACTCGCTTTGCTTCGGCTCATGAGCACCCCCAGCGTCACCGTGGTGTTTCATTACTATAATTTCGGCCTCTTTTCAATTTCGAGTGGGTAAGCTGGACCTGAGCAGGTACGGGATCGGGTATGACTGACAAGCTGTTTGAGGCTGCCTTGGGGGTCTCTCCGCCGTGGCAGGTGACGGGCGCGGACTTCGATTTGGCGGCCAAGACGCTCACCATCCGGGTGGACTTCATCGCCGGCAGCCGCTTCGCGCTGGCTGGCGTGGAGGGCCAGCATCCGGTTCACGACACCGTCGCCAAGCGTTACCGGCACCTGAACTTCTTCCAGCACGAGTGCTTCCTGGAAGTGCGTGTCCCCCGGGTAAAGCTGCCCGATGGCAGCGTCCGCCAGGTCGATCCGCCGTGGGCCGGCAAGCTCTCGGGCTTCACGCTGCTGTTCGAAGCCCTGGTGCTGCTGCTGTGCCAGCAGATGACCTTTGCCGCGGCGGCGCGCCTGGTGGGCGTGAGCCGTCACCGTGTCGCCGCGCTCTGCGAGCGCTACGTGGAGCTCGCCCTGGCGCAAACGGACCTGTCCGCGGTGCGCGAGCTGGCCATCGACGAGACGTCGCGGGCTCGCGGGCATGATTACATCACGCTCGCCGCAGACGCCACTGAGCGACGCGTGATCGCCGTGGCGGAGGGCCGCGGCGCCGACTCGATCGCCCAGCTGACAACCGAGCTGCAAAGCCGTCACTGCCCTGCGGAGCAGATCACGTCCGTCAGCATCGACATGTCGCCAGCGTTCATCAGGGGCTGCGCCGAGCACCTGCCCAACGCGCGCGTCACCTTCGACAAGTTCCACGTCATCGGGCACGCCAATGCGCCCGTGGACAGGATGCGCCGCATCGAGCAGCGCAGCGACAAGTCCCTCAAGAGGATGCGCTGGTCGCTGCTGAAGAACCGCGCCAGCCTCAAGCCCGAGGCTGCCGCCGATCTGGATGCCCTGATCGCCAGGATGGCCACTGTGCGCACCGCGCGCGCCTGGGTCTACAAGGAGCAGCTGCGCGAGATCCTCGCGCGCAAGCAGATCAACGTGGCACGCGACATGCTCAAGCACTGGTGCACCTGCGTCATGCGTTCCAAGGTCGAACCCATGAAGGAGGTCGCCGCCATGGTCCGTCGCCACCTCGAGGGCATCGTCGCCTGGGCCCAGACCCGCCAGACCAACGGCTTCCTCGAAGCGCTCAACGGCCTGTTTCAGTCCGCCAAGCGCCGCGCTCGCGGCTTCACCCGCTTCACCACTATCAGAACCGTCATCTTCCTGATCGCCGGCAAGCTCGACTTCGCAGTGATCAACCCTCATGCCCGGCAACCCACTTGAAATTCAACAGAGCCCTTCTTGTCCATAGAGTCATTTGGAAGATGGTATATGGCGCCGACCCATTAGAAGACATCGACCACATCGACGGCGACCCGACGAATAACAGGCTATCAAATCTAAGGATGGCCTCCAAATTTGAGAACATGCGAAACGCGCGTAAGCGCCGGGGCAAATATCTGCCGAAGGGTGTCTCCTTTCACAAGGGCGCTGGCCGCTACAGGGCCACAGTCTATTTGAACCGTCTGCATGTTCACCTTGGGCTCTTCTCCACGCCCGAGGAAGCGCACGCAGCATACTGTCGGGTGGCGCAGAAGCACTTCGGCCGATTCGCGCGGTTCGAATAGCCGGCTGCTCGACCAGCTTGAGGACGGCGTGAACAACGCCTTCGGGGTCCCGGAGCGGCGGCAGTAGGGGCTCAGCCTTCGTGGTAATCGGGGCCGGGGAACTGTATGTCGGAAGGAGCGGAGGCAATGATTGCTCCGCAGACGCGTCTGAAGGCGTCCTCGTGGCAGCAGCCATTATCCTCGACTGGCACGGTAAAGATGAAGTTCCATTCGGACCTCCACCATTCCGCGCTATTGAGGGCCGTTTTCCCTTCCAGAGGCTTGCAGCGATAATACCTCAGTCGCGGTTCCCAGTTTTCCCGAGGCAGAAACCGCAACGCGATCATTTACGCGGCGAGCCCTACGTAGTCGCGGGTGGTGCGCCCTTTCGGAAGCTCATCCACAATGCCGTTTGCAACCAAGGCGTCTCGCAAATCGACAAGCGGCTTCACTTGCACGTCGTGGTTGACGAACTGCGACATAAAGACGTTCAGAGCGGGCTCGATGTCAGCGAGCACGCGATCTGGATCAGCGTGGGAGAGGACGAAGCCGGGCAGGTCGTCCGAATAGACATATAACCCGCCGTCCTCGCGACGTTCAATCGTCACGGTCACCCGCAGGGCACTATCGGTGGTCACAGTCATCTCCTTCGTGGGCTCCGTATGTAAGACACGTTTCCCCGCGTATATCAACGATCCCATCGCCGCATGGTTTCGCAATCCTGGAAGATGAGACTTTCGCGACGCTGTGCGGTGCGTTAGCGCATCGAGCGAGCAATGTGGGCGGCAACGGAGACGTTCGCCGCCATGCCGCTGCCAACCCCTTCCATCGCTGACGCGCCTCGCCGTGTCGACTACACGCCGAACAACAGTGCCGGCCCGTTCCCGGTGCCGTTCCCGGTATTTGAGGGGACAGGCGACGACCTCGCCGTGACGCTCGATGGCGTGCCGGTGACGAATTGGACGTTCGCCGGCGATCAGATCGAGGATTTCTACGGCTCGCCAGGCTGTTGGGTGAATGGCACGATCACTTTCGATGCGCCGATCACGGGGGCGCTGCGAATCGCCGGCCGGCGACGGCCGCGGCGCGTTGACCAGTTCGCCGAGGGCCGCGGCGTTCCTGCCCGCGATCACAACCTGGAGCTCAACCGCCTGACGGCGACACAGCGCGAAATTTTCGACCGCGTGGAGGACATCGCCGCCGCGACCTCCGACATCATCCCTGCAGTCACGGCGCTCACGGCCCAGGCACAGCAGGCGGCATCGGATGCGGCTGCGTCGGCAGACGATGCTGAGGATTGGGCAGTGGCGGCGGAGGCGGCAGCGCAGCTCCTCGCCACGCATGCGCTGCCCGACGGCACGGACTTCAACGCCCTTGACCAACGCGGCACGTACATTCTGACGAGCGAAACAAACGCGCCGCTGCCTGGCCCGACGAATCGCTGGGTGGTCGAGGTGGTCGCTGATCCGGCGGACGCCGATCGGGTGGTGCAGCGGGCATATCTGCTCGTGGGCGGCGCCAAGCTGGAGCTCGCCAATCGCCGGCGCCTTGCCGGGGCCACGTGGGAACCGTGGCTGCTTGGTGCCGGGCAGGCGGTCGACGTGGGTTACGACGACAGCACCGCCTTCCCTGGGGCCACGAACGTGCAGGAGGCGCTTGAAGCTGCCGCCGATCCTTGGGCCTCGCTTCCGCTCCGGGTGCCGATCCCTGTGTTCGACCATCTCGGCGGAGGAGCCCCGCCCACCGACAAGTGGTACCGCTATGTGAAGCTGAGCGCCGGAGAGACCGGCGCAGGCGGCTACAATCAGGGCGTCCTCGCGAACGAAAGCGTCTCCGGCTCTGCGCCGCTCATCACCGCTACGGCTGAGATTGATCTGCCCTCGTCGCCAATACACGGTCAGACGATCCACCTCATCAACACCGAGCGCCGGTTCATTCGCGCGGGGGCGTCAGGCACGACGCAGGATGACGCAGTGCAGGACCACACGCATTCGCAGCCGCGGGACAATGTTTACGGCGGCGGCGCCGCAGGCGTGACGCAATTCTTTTGGTCGTCGCAAAACAGCTCGACGGGAGGTGTTAACAGCGGTCGCGTCGCGAATGAAACGCGCCCGAGAAACATCGGTGCCACCTATTTCATGAGGATACGCTAATGCCGTGGGCAGCTGCCAATTGTGTCAGCACGTCTCCGATAGCTGGCGGCGTAGAGATCACCGATGATGAATACCGCGCTGCCATCGAAGGGATCGCGAACGGCAAGGTTGTCAGCATTGAAGGGGGCGTGTTCGCGCTCATTGACCCTCCAATGCCGGAACACGAGGCCCCGCAGGAGCCAGAGCCAGCGCCTCCGACGCTTGAAGACTACCGCGCTGCAATCCGCGCGCATGTCGATGCTACGGCACAGGCCAGGCTTTACGATAATGCGGTCTCGTGCGCGTCCTATCTCAACTCGACAAACCCTGTATGGGCTGCCGAGGCGCAGGCGTTCGTTGCATGGCGCGATGCGGTGTGGGCCTACGTCTTTGCCGAGCTGGACAAGGTCCAGAGCGGGCAGCGCGAGCAGCCAACTGTTGAGCAATTCGTGGCCGAGTTGGCGGCTGCCGTGCCGATGGAGTGGCCGCCATAGCGCCTCTGTGCGGTGCGTCTGATTGGGGCGCCCCGCATCCTCCGGGCATCTCGCGCGAGGTGCCCGATGATCAATCGCACGACGTTCTTCAGCTACGCCCGGCGCGCGCCCTTCGGAGGCCGGCTCACGACTGAGCAGGTCAAGGGCTGCGAGGCCATTCTGGACGCCTGCCGGCGCGAGCGTGTCACGGACCTTCGCCGGATTGCCTACATCCTCGCCTCCGTCTTTCACGAGACGGGGGGCACCATGGCGCCGGTGCGGGAAACCTTCGCCCGGAGCGACGCGCAGGCCATGGACCGGCTCGAAGCCGCATGGCGGGCGGGGAAGCTGAAAGGCGTGACGACGCCCTACTGGCGGGATGGCTGGTTCGGCCGCGGGCTCATCCAGCTCACGCACCGCTCCAATTACGAGAAGATGGGGGCGCGGCTCGACCTGCCGCTCACTGACAAGCCGAACCTCGTCCTCGACCTGGAGACGAGTGCCCGCATCGCCGTCGTCGGCATGAACGAGGGCCTGTTCACGGGCAAGAAGCTCTCCGACTATTTCCACGGCGAAACCACCGACCCCGTAGGGGCCAGGCGAATTGTCAACGGCACAGACAAGGCGAAGCTCATCGCCGGCTACTTCGAGGCATTCCTGGGCGCGCTGCAGGCTGCGGACGAGCGCACGCCGCTCCCCAAGGACATCTCCGACGAGGAAGCGGCGCCCGACGACGTGCCACCAGCCGAAAGCAAGAGCCTGTGGTCGATCCTGCTGTCGTTTGTGACTGGCGGCGGCGGCCTTGCTTTCCTGAACGGCATCAACTCTTGGCCGGCGGTGGCCGCGCTCGCGCTGCTCGTCGTCGCCGGCGGCATCGGCGTCTGGCTCGTGCTGACCGGGCGCGTCGTCATTGAGAGGCGGCCGCAATGACGGGATTGCGCCTCTACGCGCTGGCCGCGCTGGTGATCGCCGGGCTAGCCGCGGCCGGCGTCTACACGTGGAAGGTATTCGACGCGGGGCGCCAAATCGGCGGCGCCGACACGGCGGATCGCATCATGAGGGAGCAACGCGATGCGGTGGACGCGATGGCTGCGGCTCGTGAGCGCGTGCGCGCTTGCTATGCTCGCGGCGGCCTGTGGGACCGTTCGACCGGCCAATGTCGATCCGCAGTGCCGGGCGCTGGGCAATGAGCTCCAGTCGGCCGTCGAGCGCCAGACGGTCGACGAGATTTTCGAGGCAGGGGTGGCGGCGGGATGCTGGACGCGCAGCGGAGCGACGAGATGAGCAGGCCCCGGTTCGAGTGGACATTCAATTTCGGCCACCTCGTCATGGCCGGGACGATGCTGTTCTCATTCGGCGGGTTCTACATGCTGACGGACTATCGGCTGGCCGCCGTAGAGAAGCAGGTGGATCGGCTGAGCACGCTCGTCACGCAGTCCGCCCGCCTCGAGGAGCGGCTGGTGTCGCTCACGGATCGCGTCGACAAGCTGGAGCGGAGGTGAGGCATGAGCACGCTTGCCGAAAAGCCGGAAGCGCCGGCAACGGTCCACGACGACGAGGAAATCTGGGTCGTTCATCCGATCGAGGGCAACGTTCGTCGGAAGCTCTCAACGGTTATCCCCTACATCAACGGCTATAGCGGGTCGGCCCGCGGCTTTTTCGGCGCCTCGCCTGTCGGGCAGCCGGCCCATGTCGACCAGGCGAGCTATTCGCTGACAGTCGGCGCGACGCTGCAGATGACGGGAACGAACAGCTCGCCGTGGGGCTTCTCCTCGCAGAGCGCCTTCGACGATCTCGTCACGCGCGTGAACGAGCTGCGCGCCGACATGATCGGCGTTCACAAGCTTCTGATGGCAATCAGAACGGCCCTAGTGAACCTTGGGCTCATCAAGGGTTCCGCGTAATATCAATCGACTCTGGGAACGCCTTCCTTGCAAACCAATGACTTAGTTTTAGCATCCCGTTAACCATGACTGTCAGGATGCACGGGTCGCCTCGCGGCGGCGCGGGGGAAGCCGGCGGGCATGGACGATGCTGCCGGGCGCCCTTCCGCAAGGCGTCGAGATAGTTTATATGTGAACAATGATGCGTCCGGCCTGCCGCGCCGTGGGTGGCTGCCGGGTCGAGGCGCAGTGCGGGAGGGAGCCACGGAATGCCGAGCTACAAGGCGCCAGTCGACAACGTCCGTTTCCTGCTCGAGGATGTCTTCGGCATCGAGCGCTACAACAATCTTCCGGGCTTCGCCGAGGCGAGCCCCGACGTGATCGAGGCCATCCTGTCGGAAGGCGCGAAGCTGTGCGAGGAGGTGTTGCAGCCGCTCAACCGCGTGGGCGACCTCGAGGGATGCACCCGGCATGAAGACGGGCGGGTGACGACGCCGAAGGGCTTCAAGGCGGCCTACGACGCCTTCGCCCAGGGGGGCTGGATCGGCCTGGCGGCTGCGCCCGAATACGGTGGTCAGGGCCTGCCCTATACGCTCGCGGCTGTGATGAACGAGTTCGCCTCTTCGGCCAACATGGCTTTCGCCATGTATCCCGGCCTGACCATGGGGGCCATTGCCGCGCTCGCGACCCACGGCAGCGAGGAGCAGAGGAGGCTCTATCTGCCTCCGATGATCGCCGGCACCTGGTCCGGCACCATGAATCTCACGGAACCGCATTGCGGCACCGACCTCGGCCTCATCAAGACGAAGGCCGTGCCGAACGGCGACGGTTCCTATGCCATCACCGGCACCAAGATCTTCATCTCGGCCGGCGAGCACGATCTCACCGAGAACATCGTTCATCTGGTGCTGGCGCGCATCGAGGGCGCGCCCGCCGGCACCAAGGGCATCTCGCTCTTCGTGGTGCCGAAGCGACTCGTCAATGCCGATGGTTCGCTCGGCGAGGCGAACAAGGTTTCCTGCGGCTCCATCGAGCACAAGATGGGCATCCACGGCAACGCCACCTGCGTCATGAACTATGATGGCGCCAGGGGCTGGCTGGTCGGGGCCGAGAACAGGGGCCTCAACGCCATGTTCGTGATGATGAACGAGGCACGGCTCGGCGTCGCCATCCAGGGCCTTGCCCAGTCCGAGGTCGCCTACCAGAACGCCGTCGCCTATGTCCGCGAGCGCCTGCAGGGCCGTGCCCTCACCGGCACAAAGGAGCCGGACAAGCCGGCCGATCCCCTGATCGTGCATCCCGACGTGCGGCGGAACCTCCTCGCCATCCGATCCTTCAACGAGGCGGCGCGCGCCCTCGTGCTGTGGACGGCTCTGAAGAGCGACGTCGCCCACCGCTCGGGCGATGCGGCCGAGAAGCAGGCGGCGGATGACCTCCTCGGGCTGCTGACCCCGGTCCTCAAGGGCGTGCTGACGGATATCGGCTTCGAGAACGCCGTCCGGGCCCAGCAGATGTTTGGCGGCCACGGCTACATCGCCGAGACGGGCATGGAGCAGTTTGTGCGCGATGCCCGCATCGCCATGATCTATGAGGGGGCCAATGCCATCCAGGCGCTCGATCTCGTCGGCCGCAAGCTGCCGCGTGACCGCGGGCGCGCCGTCATGGCCTTCTTCAACGAGGTTGGCGCCTTCGTGAAGGAGCATGCCGGCGACGAGGCCATGGCGCCCTACGTGAAGCCGCTCGAAGCCGCGCTCGGTCACCTGCAGCAGGCGACCATGTGGTTCATGAACAACGCCATGGCGAAGCCGGACAATGCCGGCGCCGGCGCCTACGACTACATGCACCTCTTCGGGCTCGTTGCCCTCGGCTACATGTGGGGGCTCATCGCCCGGGCGGCGCTGGCCAAGAAGGCGAACGGCGCCGACGCCGCGGCGATGGAGGCCAAACTGCTTGCCGGCCGCTTCTTCATGGAGCGGACGATGCCGGAAAGCGCGGCCCATCTGGCGCGCATCTCCTCTGGCGCCGACACGATCATGGCAATGCCGGCGGAGATGTTCTGAGGTTCCCTCCCCTTGCGGGAGCATTTGAATGAAGTGAGGGGGCGGTTGTCGGAAGCCGTTCACCCGACGTCGCGACCGCCGGGACGGCGGCGCTGCAGCTCCGCCTTCCCGCCCTGCCGGGAAAGGGGGCAGGGTGGGACACCGGGCGGACGCAGGACCGCGGCCCTCATCGCCCCCCTTTCCACCGGCGGGAAGGGGGATTGCCGGGAGAAACGCAATGCCTGACGCTTACATCTACGACCATGTGCGCACGCCGCGCGGCCGCGGCAAGCCGGACGGCGCGCTCCACCAGGTCACGACGCTGCAGCTCGCGACGACCGCGCTGAGGGCCTTGCGCGAGCGCAACGATCTCGACACGCGCCTCGTCGACGATGTGGTGCTCGGCTGTGTCGATCCTGTCGGCGAGGCGGGCGGCGACATCGCCCGCGCCGCCGCGCTCAACGCCGACTATGGCCACCACGTGCCCGGTGTCCAGATCAACCGCTTCTGCGCCTCCGGCCTCGATGCGGTGAACTTCGCCGCCGCGCAGGTCATGTCCGGGCAGCACGACATGGTGGTGGGCGGCGGCGTCGAGTCCATGAGCCGCGTGGGCATCGGTGCCTCCGGCGGCGCCTGGCCGGTGGAGCCGGAGATCGCCGTGAAGTCCTACTTCATGCCCCAGGGCGTCTCGGCCGACCTCATCGCCACGAAATACGGCTTCAGCCGCGACGATTGCGACGCCTATGCCGTGGAGAGCCAGAAGCGCGCCGCAAGGGCTTGGGAAAACGGCTATTTCAAGAAGTCGGTGACGCCGGTCACGGACGTCAACGGCATCGTCCTGCTCGACAGGGACGAGCATATGCGGCCAGGCACCGACATGCCGGCGCTTGCCCAGCTCAAGCCTTCCTTCGCGCAGATGGCCGACATGGGCGGCTTCTCCGCCGTTGCCATCGACGCCCACCCAGAGATCGAAGCACTCAACCACGTGCACCATGCGGGCAACTCGTCGGGCATCGTCGATGGGGCAGCAGCGGTGCTCGTCGGCTCGCGCAAGGCGGGCCGTTCGGCCGGCCTCAAGCCGCGGGCGCGCATCCGCGCCTTCGCCAATATCGGCTCGGAGCCGGCGCTGATGCTCACCGGGCCGGTGGACGTGACGAAGAAGGTGCTGAAGCGTGCCGGCATGACCCTCGCGGACATCGATCTTTTCGAGATCAACGAGGCCTTCGCGGCCGTCGTGCTGCGCTACATGCAGGCCTTCGACCTCGACCCCGCCAGGGTCAACGTCAACGGCGGGGCCATCGCCATGGGCCATCCGCTCGGTGCCACCGGGGCCATGATCCTCGGCACCGTGCTCGACGAGCTGGAGCGCACCGGCAAGGAGACGGCCCTGGTGACGCTGTGCATCGGCGCCGGCATGGGCACGGCCGCCATCATCGAACGGGTCTGAGACGGCGGCATCCCGGTCCGTCAGGGAGAAACTCCATGAAGTTCGAGAACTTCCGCTTCGAGACCGATGCCGAGGGCATCGCCGTCGCGACCTGGGACATGCCCGGCCGCTCGATGAATGTCATCACCCCGCAGGTGATGGAGGAGCTTGCCGCCATCGTCGAGACAGTCGCCAACGACACCGCCATCAAGGGCTGCATCATCACCTCCGGGAAGGAGACCTTCTCGGGGGGGGCTGACCTCACCATGCTGCAGGGGCTTGGCGCCGAATATGCGAGGCTCGCCCGCACGGAGGGCGAGGAGAAGGCGGTCGCCCATTTCTTTGCCCAGTCGCGCAAGCTGTCGCAGCTCTATCGCCGGCTGGAGACCTGCGGCAAGCCGTTCGCCGCGGCCATTCATGGCGTGTGCCTCGGCGGCGCCTTCGAGCTTGCGCTTGCCTGCCACTTCCGCGTCGTCTCGGATGCCGATGTGACCCGCGTCGGGCTGCCCGAGATCAAGGTGGGCCTCTTCCCCGGCGCAGGCGGTACGCAGCGCGTCGCGCGACTGATGCAGACGGCCGATGCGCTGCAGATGCTTTTCAAGGGCGAGCAGATCCGTCCGCTGATGGCGCGCAACATGGGCCTCGTCCACGCCGTGGCGCCGCGCGACAAGATCGTCGAGACGGCGAAGGAATGGCTGCGCGCCGGCGGCAGCGCCGTCGCGCCGTGGGACGAGAAGGGCTTCAAGAACCCGTCCGGCCGCGTCTATTCGCCGGCCGGCATGCAGGTGTGGCCGGCGGCGAACGCCATCTACCGGCGCGAGACGCATGACAACTACCCCGCGGCGAAGGCGATCCTGCAGGCCGTCTACGAGGGGCTGCAGCTGCCGATGGATCTCGCGCTCGAGGTGGAGAGCCGCTATTTCGCAAAGATCCTGCGCTCGAAGGAGGCGGCGGCGATGATCCGCACGCTCTTCGTCTCGATGCAGGAGCTGAACAAGGGCGCCCGGCGCCCGGCGGACGTGCCGCCGGCCAAGCTGCGGCGCGTCGGAGTGCTCGGCGCCGGCTTCATGGGCGCTGGCATCGCCTACGTCACCGCGCTCGCGGGCATGGAGGTCGTGCTCATCGACCAGAGCGTGGAGGCGGCCGAGAAGGGCAAGGCCCATTCGCACAAGCTGATGAGCGACCAGATCATGAAGGGGCGTGCCAGGACGGCCGATCGCGACGCCCTCCTGGCACGCATCACGGCGACGGATGATTATGCGCTGCTGAAGGATTGCGACCTCGTCATCGAGGCGGTGTTCGAGGATCCCAAGGTCAAGGCCGAGGTCATCGCCAGGGCCGAGGCGGCGATGCGTCCGCGCGCCATTTTCGCCTCCAACACCTCGACCCTGCCGATCACCGGCCTCGCCGGCCATTCGCAGCGGCCGAAGCAGTTCATCGGCATTCACTTCTTCTCGCCGGTCGAGAAGATGATGCTGGTGGAGGTCATCCTCGGCAGGAAGACGGGCAGCCGGGCGCTCGCGGTGGCGCTCGACTACGTGCGCGCCATCAGAAAGACGCCGATCGTCGTCAACGACGCCCGCGGCTTCTATGCCAACCGCTGTGTCATGGCCTATGTGCGCGAGGGTCATCGTATGCTCCTCGAGGGCGTGCCGCCGGCCATGATCGAGAACGTGGCGCGCATGGCGGGCATGCCGGTCGGCCCCCTGTCGCTCAACGACGAGGTGGCCCTCGACCTGGCACTGAAGATCCTCAAGGCAACGAAGGCCCAGGTGGGGCCGGAGGCGATCGACCCGGAGCAGGAGGAGCTTCTCGTCGAGCTGGTGGAGAAGCGGGGCCGTCTTGGCCGCAAGAACGGCAAGGGCTTCTACGACTATCCCGAAGGCGGCAAGAAGCGGCTGTGGCCCGGCCTCGCCGAGCTGCAGAAGACGAAGCTCGACCCCGACACCATCGACATTGCCGAGCTGAAGCAGCGCTTCCTCGTGGTGCAGGCGCTGGAGGCGGCGCGGGCGGTGGAGGAGAAGGTCATCACCGATCCGCGCGAGGCGGACGTGGGCTCCATCCTCGGCTTCGGCTTCGCGCCCTTCACGGGCGGCACGCTGTCCTACATCGACGGCATGGGCGTCGCCGCCTTCGTGGACCTCGCCAAGGCCCTGGCGAAGAAACACGGCGAGCGCTTCAAGCCCTGCCGCCTGCTGATGCGCATGGCCCGCGAGCACACGAGCTTCTACGCCTCGTCCGCGGACAAGCCTGCCCGCAGGAAGGCGGCCTGAGGCCGGGCGGAAGCGACATCGGCGCGAGCCGGCCCCGCCGGCTCGCGTCTGCGCCCTGCGGCGCTGAAACGCGCAGGCAGACGTGCGCCGAAGGCCACTGGTGCCGCGGCGCCGGGCGGCTAACCTCATGCCGACGAAATCGGAGGCCCGCCGGCATGCGCAGCATCGACTACTACTTCTCCCTCGTCAGCCCGTGGGCCTATCTCGGCCACGCACCCTTCCTCGCCATCGCGGGGAAGCATGGTTGCACCGTGACCTACAAGCCCGTCTTCCTGGGCGAGGTCTTTTCGGAGACGGGTGGTCTGCCCCTCGCGAGGCGCCACCCTGTGCGCCAGCGCTACCGGCTCGTCGAGCTGCAGCGCTGGCGCGAGAAGCGGGGCGTGGCGCTCAACATCCATCCGAAGTTCTGGCCCTTCGAGGTGGCGCTGGCCGACCGTTGTGTCATCGCGCTGCAGGCGGCGGGTATCGACCCGGGCGCCTTTGTCGCGCGCGCCTTCGCCGGCGTGTGGGCGCGGGACGAGAACCTTGCCGACGAGGCAGTGCTGGCGGACATCGCGGCGGAGGTCGGCATTGATCCTGCGGCGATGCTGGAGGGGGCACACGGCGAAGCGGCCGGGGCCGCCTATGCCGGCAACATCGCCGATGCCGTCGCGGCCGATGTCTTCGGCTCGCCGTCCTATGTCGTCGACGGCGAGGTGTTCTGGGGGCAGGACCGGCTCGATCTCCTCGCCGACATGCTGGCGAGCGGCAGGCCGGCCTATTCCAGCGACGTGTGAGCCTATTCTGCGGCGATCCTGAGCGTTCTCCAGCGCGTCAGCAGTGCGCGCAGGGCCGCCGGCTTCAGCGGCTTGTGCAGCACGTGGATGTCTTTGGCAGCAGCCTCGGCGCGCACCGAGGGCGACCGGTCGGCGGTGAGCAGCACGGCGGGCAGCTCGCGCGCCAGCTTCCACCGCAGGGCGACGATTGCCTCGATGCCGTCGCCCTCGTCGAGGTGGTAGTCGGCGATGATGACGTCCGGCCGCACGCCCTCGCGGCGCAGCACCTCCTGCGCCTGGTTCAAGCCCGGAGCGGTATAGACGGTGCAGCCCCACCCGCCGAGCAGCAGCTGCATGCCTTCGGTGATCTGCTTCTCGTTGTCGATGGCGAGGACAACGAGGCCGTCGAGCGGGGCGGCGGGGGCGGGCTCCGCCTCGGCGGCATCGCCGCCCGCCGGCAGCGCCGAGACGAGGGGCACCTCGACCGAGAACACCGAGCCGCGGCCCGGCACCGACCGCAGCGACAGGGGATGGTCGAGCACCCGCGCGATGCGCTCGACGATGGACAGGCCCAGGCCAAGGCCGCGCGCCTCGCGCGCACCCTGCTCGAGACGCAGGAACTCGCGGAAGACGACCTTCTGTTTCGAGGCCGGGATGCCGAGACCCGTGTCCCACACCTCGATGCGCAGCCTGTTGCCCCGCCGGCGGCAGCCGACGAGCACCTTTCCGCTCGGCGTGTACTTGATGGCGTTGGAGATGAGGTTCTGCAGCAGGCGGCGCAGCAGCCGCCGGTCGGTCCTGACCGTGCAGGACGTGTCGACGAAAGTGAGTTCGAGCCCCTTCTCGCGCGCCATTGGGCCGAACTCGCGCCGCAGGGCGCGGAACATGTCGTCGAGCCGGAAGGGCGACGGCTCGGCCTTGAGCGCCCCCGTGTCGAGGCGGGAGATGTCGAGAAGGGCGGTGAGGATCTCCTCCACCGCATCGAGAGCGCCGTCGATGTTCTCGGCGAGCGTAGCATCGCCCGCCTTGCGGTCGCGCTCGACGAGCGAGGTGACATAGAGGCGTGCCGCGTTGAGCGGCTGCAGGATGTCGTGGCTGGCCGCGGCGAGGAAGCGTGTCTTGGACGCATTGGCCTCGTCGGCTGCGGCCTTGGCGCTGCGCAGCTCCTCGTTGAGGCGCATCAGCTCCTCGGTCCGCTCGCGCACGCGTCGCTCCAGCGTCTCGTTGGCGCGCTCCAGCGCCTCCTCGGCGCTGACGGTATCGGTGATGTCGGCGTAGGTGGTGACGATGCCGCCGTCCGGCAGGTGGTTGGAGCGGATCTCGATGACCTTGCCGGAGGGGTAGAGCCGCAGGCGCACCGGCTCTGTGTCATTGACGAAGCTCTCAAGGCGTGCCGCGATGAGGTCGTCCGGGTTGCCCTCGCCGTAGGAGCCACGCTCGGCGTTGAAGCGCACGATCTCCTCAAGGCCGACGCCCACGTGCACCAGCTCTTCCGGCAGGTCGTAGAGTTCGCGGAACGCCCTGTTCCAGCACATCAGGCGCAGGTCCTTGTCCAGCACCGTGATGCCCTGCCTGGCATGGTCGAGCGCGTGCTGCAGCAGGTCGCGGTTGTACTGCATGGCCGCCGAGGCGTCGTCGAGCAGCTTGAGGGCCGCCTTGGTGGAGACGTTGCGCCGGCGCAGCAGCAGCGACAGCACGAGGCGCGAGGAGGCCGCGCCGATGGCGGAGGCGAGCAGGTGCTCGGCGAAGCGCAGAAGGTGGATGTCGGCCTCGGCGCTGCCGTTGGGGACGATGCCGCGGCTCGCGGCGAAGCTGGCGAAGGCGGCGTCCGTGCGTTCCGCGCCGAGATAGCGTCCCACGGTGGCGCGCAGGTCATCGACCGTGACAGCCGAGCGGCGCAGGCGGAAGGCCTGGGCCATCGGTGCACTGTCGCGGGCGATGAAGACGTTGGCCTGCAGCCGCTCCATGGGGTTCGCCGGCCGCAGCAGCGAGAAGCCGATATAGGCGGCGACGTTCACGGCAAGGCTCCAGACCACGCCGTGCGTGAGCGGCGGCAGGTCGATGCCGAGCAGAGCCGTGGGCCGCAGGGCAGCGAGGCCGAAGGGACCGTCGCGGACGAGGTCGTGCCAGACACCCTCGCTGCCGGCGAGGCTCGGCAGCAGCAGCGTGTAGGCCCAGACGGCGAAGCCCGCGGCAAGGCCCGCGCTCGCGCCGAGGGCGGTGCCGCGCCGCCACACGAGGCCGCCGAAGAAGGCCGGGCCGATCTGTGCCACCGCCGCAAAGGACAGGAGGCCGATGGCGGCGAGCGCCGCCTCGCCCGAGGCGCGGTAATAGACATAGGCGAAGAGAATGACGGCGACGATGGCGACCCGCCGAACCATGACGACGAAGCGGCCGAGGTCGCCCGCATCCGTGCGCTCGTCCTCCGCACGGCGTCCGCGGCGGCGCAGCACCAGCGGCATGACGAGATCGTTGGAAATCATGATGGCGAGGGCCACCGAGTCGACGATCACCATGGCCGTGGCGGCGGAGAGGCCGCCGATAAAGGCGACGAGCGCCATCAGCACCGCACCGTCGTGGAGCGGCAGGGCGAGCACGGTCATGTCGTAGTCGATGGTGCCGCGCGGGAAGATCACTTCGCCGGCCAGTGCGATGGGAATGACGAACAGGTTGATGAGGACGAGGTAGAGCGGGAACGTCCAGGCCGCGCGCCGGATGTCGGCCGGGTGGCGGTTCTCGACGATGGCCATGTGGAACTGGCGCGGCAGGAGAATGGCGGCGCCGGCGGCCAGGATCGTCAGAGTGAGAAAGCCGACGGGTTCGGACGTGCGCTCGAAGATGCCCGGCGTCGTGGCTTCGCTGGCCCTCTGCCACAGGTCGCCCAGGCCATCGAACATCCAGAACGTGACGAAGAAGCCGACGGCGAGGAAGGCGAAGAGCTTGACGACGCTCTCGAGCGAGATGGCGAGGACGAGGCCGTCGTGGTGCTCCGTTGCGTCGATCTGGCGGGTGCCGAAGGCGACGGCGAAGGCAGCGAGCACGCCGGCGACGAGGAGGGCAAGGTCGCCGAAGATCGAGTGGCCGAGTCCGTGGTCCTCCGTGACGGCGAGGAAGACCTCCAGCGACGATGACACGGCCTTGAGCTGGAGGGCGATGTAGGGCACGGCCCCGACCACCGCGATGACCGCGACGAGCGCGGCGACGCGGTCGCTCTTGCCGTAGCGCGCGGCCACGAAGTCGGCGATTGAGGTGATGTTCTGCGCCTTGGCGAGCTGCACGATGCGTCCGACAAGGCGATGGCCGAGGCCGATGACGAGGATGGGGCCGATGTAGATGGTGAGAAAGTCGAGCCCGGAGCGCTCGGCGAGGCCGACGGAGCCGAAGAAGGTCCAGCTCGTGCAATAGACGGCGAGGGCTAGGGCGTAGATTGTGGCGCGCATGCGCCCGTCCATGACGCCCCGGGCGAAGGTGTCGCCCGCATGGGCGACGGCGAAGAGACCGCACAGATAGACGAGCGCTGCGAGAACGACCACCCAGCCGGCCAGCATGTCCGACGACGCCTCCCACCACCGGTCGCGCCGTGCGACCTTCGGGGAGCCTACCGCTGCCGCCCGGCGAAGGCCATTGGACTAAAGCGCAGCCGGGCCGAACCGTGCATCAATTGCAATTTCTGGGTGTACCGTCCGCGCGCTTGCGCTAACCTGCCGCGCATTGCGACACATGGTCGCTGCGTGTGCCAGGAGGGGCAGGATGCTTCAGGAGTTCAAGGAGTTCGCTCTCAAGGGCAATGTGGTCGATCTCGCCATCGGCGTCATCATCGGCGCGGCTTTCGGCGCGATCGTGTCATCAATGGTCGATGACATCATCATGCCCATCGTTGGTGCCATTACCGGCGGGCTCGACTTCTCCAACTATTTCCTGCCGCTTGCTTCGGAGGTGACGGCAAGCTCGCTCGAGGAGGCAAGGCGGCAGGGGGCTGTGCTCGCCTGGGGCAACTTCGTCACCATTGCGCTCAAGTTCCTCATCATTGCCTGGGTGCTCTTCCTTGTCGTCAAGGCGATGAACCGGCTGAAGCGGCAGCAGAAGCAGCCGGAGGCGGCGCCCGAGACGCCGGCCGACATCCAGCTGCTCACCGAGATTCGCGACCTCCTGAGGAACCGGAGCGCGTGAGGAGAACGTGCGCAGGCGGCCTCGCCTGCGCACCCTTCATGAAGTTTGATCGGTCCATCGCCACAATTCATGGCTCGCGCCGCGGCGATGGTGTAGGAGCGCGGCAGTCGAAACTGCCGGCGAGCTTACCGTCGTGAACGACCTGTCCCTGTTGTCCAGCCTGCGCCGCGAAGCCCGCGAGGCTCCCGCGAGCGGCATCGTCGACGTCGTCAACCACGGCCGCACGCGGCCCGGCCTGATCCCGCTGTGGGTCGGCGAGGGCGACATGCCCACTCCGGCCTTTATCGCGGAGGCCGCGACGCGCTCGCTCGCAGCGGGCGAGACCTTCTACACCTGGCAGCGCGGCATCCCGGAGCTGCGCGAGGCGCTGGCGCGCTACATCTCGCGCCTCTACGGCAAGCCCTATGCGGCTGAGCGCTTCTATGTCACCGGTTCGGGCATGCAGGCGCTCCAGATCGCGGTGCGCATGCTGGTGGGCAGCGGTGATGAGGTCGTGCTGCCGACGCCCGCCTGGCCGAACTTCGAGGCGGCCATCGGCATCGCTGGCGCAAAGGCAGTGCCGGTGCCGATGCAGCTCAGCAATGCGGGCTGGACGCTGGATCTCGACCGCCTTGCGGGCGCGATCACGCCGGCGACGCGCGTCATCTGCATCAACTCCCCCGCCAATCCAACCGGCTGGACGGCGACGCGTGAGGAGCTCGCCGCCATCCTGGCGCTCGCACGCCGGCACGGCCTGTGGATCATCGCCGACGAGATCTACGGCCGCTTCGTCTACGACGGGGCGGAGCGGGCCCCGTCCTTCCGCGACGTGATGGAAGACGACGACCGCATCGTCTTCGTGCAGACCTTCTCGAAGAACTGGGCGATGACCGGCTGGCGCGTGGGCTGGCTCGAGGCGCCGCCGGCCCTCGGCGACGTGATCGAGAACCTCATCCAGTATGCGACTTCGGGCGTCGCCGTGTTCATCCAGCGGGCCTGCGTCGCCGCGCTCGACCACGGCGAGGGCTTCGTCGCCCACCAGATCGCACGGGCGAAGGCAGGCCGCGACATCGTCTGCCGCGGCCTCGCCGCCACGGGCCGCGTGCGCTTCGCCGAGCCGGCGGGCGCGTTTTATCTCTTCTTCAGCGTCGACGGCGAGGACGACACGCGCCGCCTCGCCATCCGTCTCGTCGACGAGGCGAACGTCGGGCTCGCGCCCGGCTCGGCCTTCGGTGCCGGCGGAGAGCGCTTCCTGCGCCTGTGTTTCGCCCGCAAGGCGGAGGACCTCGAGGAGGCCGTCGCCCGCCTCGCCCGCGCCCTCAGGTGAGCGCCCTTCGCCCTCGGCAGGGCCGCCCTGCGCAGGGGGCCCTTGGCGGGGCCCTCCAGGCGGTGCATTGAGGGGGCTCGCTGAGAAGAGGGGCGAACAGGCGAATGCTGCGCAATCGGGAGACGGTGCGAAACGGCCTCTGGCAGGCTGCCCAGATCCTCGTTGCGGCCGTTGGCGGCTTCCTCTTCAATCTCCTCGACGTGCCCGCCGCCTGGCTGTCCGGCTCGGTGGTCGCGGTCGGCCTTTTGTGCGCCACGCGGCGCGCAGTGCCGATGTCGCCCAGCCTGACCGATGCGGCGATGCTGCTGGCCGGCACCTCCATGGGGGCGGCGGCGACGCCGGAGGCGCTGGCCGCCTTTGCGCGCTATCCGACGAGCCTCATGCTCCTGGCGCTCAGCATCGTCGCCGTGGTCGCCACCTCCGGCCTGTGGCTGGTGCGGCTGTCGCGATGGAACCGGCTCGACGCGCTCCTCGCCTCCATGCCGGGGGCGCTGTCCACGGTCATGGCTGTCGCGGCCGACAGGAACGCCAGCGTCGGGCCCATCGCCGTCGTGCAGTCCTTCCGCCTCGCGGTCCTCGTCGTGGTCCTGCCCAGCGTGCTTTTTGCCCTCGGCGGCGGGGAGGGGACCGTCGTCCTCGAGGGGGTGGCCATGAGTGCAGGGGCGCTCGGCGCCCTGCTCCTTCTCGGCTGGGGCGTCGGGGAGGTCCTGCGCCGGCTGGGCATGGCCGCGCCGCTGCTGCTCGGTACCACGCTGGTCAGCGGCACGGGGCATGCGCTGGGTCTCGTCGACGGGCTGATGCCGCCGAGCATCACCACCTTCGGCCTTGTCCTGCTCGGCTGCTACATCGGCCTGCGTTTCCGCACCGTGGACCGGCACGCTCTCGTGGCGAGCATGCCGGCTGCCTTCGCCTCGTTCATCCTGTCCATCATCGTAGCGTCCGCCTTCGCCTTCGCTGCGGCGGGGCTCGCGCACGTGCCGTTCGGCACGGCGCTCATCGCCTTCGCGCCGGGCGGGCTCGAGGCCATGACCGTGCTCGCGCTCATCATGGGGTTCGATCCGATCTTCGTGGGGTCGCACCACCTCGCCCGCTTCCTCGGCATTGGCCTGGCCCTGCCGGTGATCGTCGGCTGGATGGGACGGCGCCGGCGCGCGTGATCGTCCGCACATGGCGGCGGCCCTTTGGCGTCCCGTGACCCCGCCTGTCACGGTGCCCGTGCGATCTCGCACGGTTGCATGGCATGGCCCGTGCTGAGCTTGCCCCGGTTGTGCTAGAAGGGGAGGCGCCGAAGATGATGAGTCCGGCCATGACCTTGGCCTGCGGGCGCGGCGGCGCGGGTGGCCGTCGCAAGCGGGAGCGCAGGGGAACACTCGTCTGTTCCATCCTGCATCTGCGCGCCGAGACGCGGCAGCGCATCGCCGACTACGATCCGCGCCTGTGGACCGCGATTCCGGTGAGGGACGGTCACGCCTTTCCGGTCACGGCGCTCGAGGATCCGGCGCTGCGCTCGGCGGCTCCGGATCTTGCTGCGGTGCTCGGCCATGCCCAGCAGGGCGGCTTCCGCTACGTCGTGCTGAGCGAGGGAGGCACGGTTCTTCCCGCGCTGCCGCTCTATCCGGCCTGATCCGGCTCGGGCGGGTAGCTGTGCGCGCATCCGTCGGGGTCGCGGACGGTGAACCGTTCTGCGTCAGGTGATGTCTCGATATAGGACGGTCCGACGGGCACCTTGCCGTGGCCGCCGGGAATATCGAGCACATAGGTCGGCTGGCAGAGGCCCGACCAGCGCCCGCGCAGGGCGCGCATGAGAGCCTGGCCCTGGCCGATCGTCGTGCGGAAGTGGCCCGTGCCCGGTGCAAGATCGCCGTGGTGCAGGTAGTAGGGCTTGACCCGGTTCTCGACGAAGCGGCGCATCAGCGCCCCGAGCACCGCCGGATCGTCGTTGATGCCGGCGAGCAGCACCGTCTGGCTGAGCAGCACGATGCCCGCATCGGCGAGCCGCGACAGGGCGCGGCAGGCTTCCTCGCCGAGCTCGCGTGGGTGGTTGGCGTGGATGACGACGTAAGTCGCCTTGCCCGACGCCTTGAGGGCGGCGACGAGCGCCTGGTCGATGCGGTCCGGTTCCACCACCGGCACCCGGCTGTGGAAGCGCACCACCTTGACGTGCCCGATCTCTCCGAGGGCCTGCATCACCTCGCGGAGGCGGCGCGGCGAGGCGACGAGAGGGTCGCCGCCTGACAGGATGACCTCCCAGATCGCCTCGGTGTCGCGGATATAGGTGAGCGCGGCGGCGAGTGCCTCGCCCGACAGCGTGCCGTGGCCCGTGGGGCCCACCATCTCGCGGCGGAAGCAGAAGCGGCAGTAGACCGGGCAGACATGCACCAGCTTGAGCAGCACCCGGTCGGGATAGCGGTGGACGATCCCCTCGACAGGGCTGTGCGCATCGTCGCCGATGGGATCGGCGCTTTCCTCGGGGGTCGTGGCGAGTTCCGCTGCATCGGGCACGAACTGGCGGGCAATGGGGTCGTCGGGGTCGCCGGTGTCGATCAGGCCCGCCACGGTGGGGGTGATGGAGACAGCGTAGCGCGCGGCGACGGCCTCGAGCGCCTCAAGCTTTTCGGCCGGCGCGAGGCCGGCCTCGACGAGATGCCGGGGCTGCGTGAGGCTGCGCCGCAGCGGGGCGGTCATGGCCGGCTCTCCTCTTCGTCGCGCGGCATCGGCGTCCACAGCACGTCCTCGATGCGCCGGGCCCCGGTGAGCAGCATCACCAGCCGGTCGAAGCCGAGGGCGCAGCCGCTTGCCTCCGGCATCAGGGCAAGGGCGGCGAGAAACGCCTCGTCGATGGGGTAGCGCTCGCCGTAGATGCGCTCCTTCTCGTCCATGTCGGCCTCGAACCGCCGGCGCTGCTCCTGCGGGTCCGTCAGCTCACTGAAGGCGTTGGCGAGCTCGACGCCGCAGGCATAGAGCTCGAACCGCTCGGCGAAGCGCGGATCGTCCGGCTTGCGGCGGGCGAGGGCCGCCTCGCTCGCGGGATAGTCGATGAGCAGCGTCGGCCGGCCGCAGCCGAGCCGGGGCTCGACGCGCTCTGACAGGATGCGGCTGAAGATGTCGGACCAGGTGTCGTCGTCGGCGGTACGGATGCCCTGCTCGGTCGCAAGTGCCGCGAGCCGGTCGCGGTCGTTGTTCGCCCCGTCCGGCGCGAGGGTGGACAGGATGTCGACGCCTGCGTGTCGCGCAAAGGCCTCGACGACCGTGAGCTCCTCCGGCGCGGCGAAGGGGTCCGCCTCGCGGTTGCGGAAGACCAGGCGCGTGGCGCCCGCCGCCTCGGCAGCGCGCGGCAGGATGCGGGCACAGTCTGCCATCATGGCACGATAGTCGGTTTCCGCCCGATACCATTCGAGCATGGTGAACTCGGGATGGTGCAGGTCGCTGCGCTCGCGGTTGCGGAAGACGCGCGCAAAGTCGAAAATACGGGTCTCGCCGGCGGCCAGCAGCTTCTTGCAGGCGAATTCCGGCGAGGTGTGCAGATAGAGTGGTCGCGACGTTCCGTCGGCGCGCAGGAGGGCTGTGGCGAAGGCGTGCAGGTGCGTCTCGTTGCCCGGCGAGACCTGCAGGATGGCGCTCTCGACCTCGACGAAGCCATCGTCGGTGAAGAGACGGCGCAGCGCCTCCTTCACGCGGCCGCGCGTGGCGAGGAGCGGCCGGCGATCGGCGTGGAAATGGGGGCGCCACCAGGCGGTCGTGTTCGACATGTCGCGTCTTCTAGCGCGGCGGGCAGGGCGTGAGAAGCCGAGCAGCGTGGAGGACGTGAAAAGCGGGTTCCCACTTTTCCCTCCGATGCTCTATGGTGCGCGCCGACGTTTCAGGGGCCGGCCGGGTCTGCAGCCGGGGCTGCCCAGGGATAAACGAAGCAGAGGTTACATCAGTGAAGGTCATCGCCAGCTCTGTGCGCAAAGGCAATATTCTCGAGGTGGACGGCCAGCTCTACGTCGTCCTCTCCGCCGAGAGCTTCTTTCCCGGCAAGGGTACGCCCACGACGCAGATCGACATGCGCCGTCTGTCCGACGGCACCAAGACGACCCAGCGCTACAAGACGACCGAGCAGGTGGAGCGTGCCTACGTCGAGGATCGTGAGCACACCTATCTCTACCAGGACGGCGACAGCTACATCTTCATGAATCCGGAGACCTATGACCAGATCTCCGTGCCGTCGGATGTGATCGGCGAGCAGGCCGTCTATCTGCAGGAGGGCATGGCCTGCATGCTCTCCATCTACGAGGGCAACGCTGTCGCCATTGATCTGCCGCAGCGCGTGACGCTCGAGGTCGTCGAGACGGAGCCGACGGTGAAGGGCCAGACCGCCTCCTCGTCCTACAAGCCCGCCATCCTGTCGAACGGCGTGCGCACCATGGTGCCGCCGCACATCGTCGCCGGCACCCGCATCGTCGTCATGACGGCGGACGGCTCCTACGTGGAGCGCGCCAAGGACTGACAGGCAGACGCGTCCCGGCCCGCCGCCTCAGGCGGCGGGCACTGCCGGGCGCACGCGCGGCAGTGACCAGGTGTCGGTCGGCCGGCTGTGCCCGCGCAGCGTGATTGCGCCGAGGTGGACGAAGTCCGACAGCGGGCCCGCATCCCCGTTGCAGGCGCTCAGTGCGGCCGTCCGTGTCTCCGTGCTCAGCACGATGGCGGCGTCGATCTCCTTGCTCAGGCCCTGCAACCGGCTCGCCACGTTCACCGTGTCACCGATGACGGTGACTGACCGCGTTGTCTCCGAGCCAATGTCGCCCAGCATCACCTCGCCCGTGTGTAGGCCGATGCCCATGTCGAGCGGTGTCTCGCCGCGCGCGCGCCGCCGCTCGTTGATGCCGGCGAGCGCCTCCTGCATCTCCCGCGCGCAGGCGACGGCCCGCAGCGCATCGTCGGGCGAGGGCTCGGGCATGCCGAACACCGCCATGAGGCCGTCGCCGAGATAGCGGTCGAGCGTGCCGTCGTGGCGGAAGACGATGTCCGTCATGGTGGCGTGAAAGTCCCTGAGGAGGGCGATGGTCGCCTCCGGCCCTTCCGCCTCCGACAGACGGGTGAAGTCGCGCAGGTCGCAGAACAGGACGGTCGCCCGCTGCCGGTTCGGTTTCTCGAACGGGCGGCCGAGGCGGGCGATGAGATCGACCATGTTGGGCGAGAAGTGCTTGGCGAGGTTGACCCGCTCGGCAATGGAGCGGCGATTTTCCGCGATCGCCGCATAGAGCACGAGGTGTGTCTCCACGATGGAGACGAGATAGAGCTGGACGAGGAGCAGCGCCACGGTCTCGCGGCGCAGGCCCTGCTGCGCCGCATAGATGTTGTCCGCCACCACGGCCACGGCGAGGAAGGCGCCGGACAGGACCATGGCCGTGAAGGCGCGCGGCTGCGTCGACAGGGCTGCCGCGGCGAGCGTCGGACCGAACAGAAGCAGCATCGCCGCGTTCTCCACGTCGGCTGCGAGGTCGGCGACCCAGGTGACGGCAGCGGCGGCGATGAGTGCGAGCCAGCAGGCGAGGCTGACGAGAGACGGGCGGCCGATCCCCTGCCCGTTGCTCCAGGCCATCAGCAGGGGGGTGACGAGCACGGTGCCGGCAAGGTCCGAGATGAACCAGGTCATGAAGCGCGGCGGCAGGTCGGCAAGGTGCTCCGTACCGGGAAAGACGCCGGTGACGTAGAGCACGAGGACGCCGATGAGGGCCGCGACGGCCGAGATGACGAGGCAGCCGGCGGTGAGGAACACCACCATATCGCGCGTGCGGCTGAAGATCTCCGTGCAGCCGCCCGCGAGCCGGCAGGCGTGGCGGGCCGCGAGGGCGCCGACGAGGGTTGCGCCGACGAGAAGCAGCTCGGTGAGGAGACGCAGCGGCTCGGCATAGGCATTGGCGACCGTTGCCGCGCCGCCGATGGCCACCGGCACGAGGCCGACCGGCCCGTGGCGCAGTATGAGGAAGAGCGCGATGCCGATAGCCGGCCAGATCGGCACGATCCCGTCCGGACCGCCCGCCATAATCTGGGCGTAATGCGCCAGCACGAAATAGGCCAGCGACCAGGCCAGGACCCGCGCGATCGGCAACTTGTCACCTCCCCCCGTTTCGTCTCGCGGCAGGATAGAGTCACCGGCGTGCAGTGCAACGCGGCGCCTGCCCGGGAGAGCAAAAAAAGCCCCGGCCGACGGCCGGGGCAAGTCTCGGGAGGAAAAGGCAATGCTTACCAGCTCGGCAGGACGGCGCCCTGGAAGGTCTCCTCGACGAAGGCCTTCACCTCCGGCGAGTGGTAGGCTTCGAGCAGCGTCTTCACCCAGGGCTTGTCCTTGTCGGCGCTGCGCACGGCGATCAGGTTCACGTAGGGGCCCTTGGCGTCCTCGCGCAGGATGGCGTCCTGCGGCTTGAGGCCGGCGGAGACGGCATAGTTGGTGTTGATCGCCGCAGCGGCCACGTCGTCGAGCGAGCGCGGCGTCTGGGCTGCATCGACCTCGAGGAACTTCAGCTTCTTCGGGTTCTCGATGATATCGGCGACGGTGGGTTTGAAGCCGACGCCCTCCTTGAGCTTGATGACGCCCTTGTCCTGCAGGAGCAGCAGCGAGCGACCACCGTTCGTCGGGTCGTTCTGGATGGCGATGGTGGCGCCGTCCGGCACCTCGCTCCAGGACTTGTACTTCTTCGAGTAGATGCCGAGCGGGAAGTTCACGGTGAGACCGACGCTCTCGATCTTGAAGCCGCGGTCGGCCACCTGGTTGTCGAGATAGGGCTGGTTCTGGAACGAGTTGGCGTGCAGCTCGCCGGCATCGAGCGCCGCATTGGGCACCACATAGTCCGAGAACTCGATGATCTCGATGTCGAGCCCTTTCTTGGCGGCGACGGGCTTCACAGCCTCGAGGATCTGGGCGTGCGGGCCGGGCGTCACGCCCACCTTGATCGTCTCCGCCTGGGCGGCGGCGGCCCCGAGGCCGATGGCGGTGGCAAGGGCGGCGGCGAGGATACGAATGGACATCAGATAACCCCCAGTGGACTTGAACTGTGGAAGAGGCGTCAGGCGTGGCGCAGGCGCTTGTTGAGCCTGAGCGCAAGGCGGTCGCCCAGGCTCTGCACGCCCTGCACGAGAACGATGAGGACAACGACGACGGCACCCATCACCTCAGGCATGAAGCGCTGGTAGCCGTAGCGGATGCCGAGGTCGCCGAGACCGCCGCCACCGACGACGCCGACGATGGCCGAGTAGCCGATGAGGCTGACGACGGCGAGCGTGAGCCCCAGCACGATTCCCGGCAACGCCTCGGGCACGAGCACCTTTGCGACGATCTGCAGCGGTGAGGCGCCCATGGCGCGGGCGGCCTCGATGAGGCCCTGGTCGACCTCGCGCACCGCCGCCTCGATGAGGCGGGCGATGAAGGGCGTCGCCGCCACTGTCAGCGGCACAATGGCCGCCGTGGTGCCGATCGACGTGCCCGCGACGAGGCGGGTGAAGGGAATGATGGCGACGACGAGGATGATGAAGGGCGTCGAGCGCGTGGCGTTGACGATGAAGCCGAGCACCGCGTTGAGCCACGGCGCCGAGAACAGCTCGCCGCGCCGGCTTGTGGCGAGGAAGACGCCGAGCGGCAGGCCGAGGAGCGTGCCGAGCGCCGTCGCCACCAGCACCATGTAGAGCGTATCGACGGTCGCCTGCAGGATGAGGCGGGCGATTTCAGGCGACATGGCCGAGCACCTCCGTATCGAGATCGCGTGCCTTGAGGAAGGCAAGTGCCTTGTCGAGCGACGAGCCGTTGTTCGGCAGCCCGACGATGAGGGTGCCGAACGGGCGGCCGGCGATGGAGTCGACAGCGCCGCCCAGGATGTTGACGTCGATGCCGAGCTCGCGTGCCAGCTGGGACAGCACCGGATGCGTGGCGAAGGGGCCGCGGAAGACGATGCGCACCACCACCTGGCCGCCGGGGACCGGCTCGGGCCGGATCTGGCTGGCCACGAAGGCCGGCAGCTCGCGGCCCGACTCGGCAGCGAGGAAGCTGCGCGTCGTCTCGTGCTGCGGCCGCGTGAACAGGTCGAAGACGTCGCCCTGCTCGACGATGCGGCCGGCATCGAGCACCGCCACGCGCTGTGCGATGGCCCGGATCACGGCCATCTCGTGGGTGATGAGCAGGATGGTGAGGCCGAGCTCGCGGTTGATGGTGGCGAGCAGGTCGAGGATCGAGCGCGTCGTCTCCGGGTCGAGCGCCGAAGTGGCCTCGTCCGACAGCAGCACCTTGGGCTGGGTGGCGAGTGCCCGGGCAATGCCGACGCGCTGCTTCTGCCCGCCGGAGAGCTCGGCCGGATAGCGTCCCCGCTTGTCGGCGAGGCCGACCAGCTCGAGCAGCGGGTTCACCCGCTGCTCGATTGTTCTCCTGTCAGTGCCGGCGATCTCGAGCGGCAGCGCCACGTTGTCGAAGACGGTGCGCGAGGACAGCAGGTTGAAGTGCTGAAAGACCATGCCGATGGAGCGGCGCACGGAGCGCAGCGTCCGCTCGTCGAGCCGCGTGACGTCCGTGCCGTCGACGATGACGCGCCCGGCAGTGGGCTTCTCGAGCCCGTTGACGAGGCGGATCAGCGTCGACTTGCCGGCGCCGGAGCGCCCGATGACGCCGACGATCGAGCTGCGCGGCACGGCAAGGTCGATGCCGGCGAGCGCATGCACGGCGGCCGAATTCTTGCGGGCCGGGAAGGACTTGGCGACACCTTCGAAGCGGATGATGGCATCCTCCTCGGCGCTAGCGGGGATCGCCGCGTCGGCGGTGATGGGGGAATGGGCGTTCACGGTCATTCTCTTTCCGGGGCCATGCGATGGGCGTGTGGCCTTATGCCGTGCTTCGCCCGCGGGCGCGAGGCCCCCGTTGGTCGTCCTTGCGTGCGAGGCGTGCGGCCCGCTGGGCCGCCCACGGGTCGGCAAAGATCCTGCCTTCGAGCGGTTCATAGGCGCGCGCCGTGGCGTGGAAGCGGAACAGCTTTCCCTCGCCCTCGCGCGCCAGGACGCCGGCCGGCTCGCCGCCCACCTCAATGATGTAGGCGTGGAACATGACATTCTCCCGGGCGTGGTGCATGGGTGGCCGACCAGCTCCCCCGCGCGCCGGCGGGGGAGGGATCACGGCCTGCCCTCTGGGATGGGCGGGACCGCTTACCAGGCCGGCAGCACCGCGCCCTTGAAGCGCTCGGCGAGGAAGTCGGCGACCTCCTTGGACTGGTAGGCCGCGACCAGCTTGGCGACAAAGGGCTTGTCCTTGTCGGCCTCGCGCACAGCGACGAAGTTGCCGTAGGGGTTGTTGGTGCGGCTTTCCTGCACCAGCGCGTCCTTGGTGGGGTTGAGGCCTGCGCCGAGTGCGTAGTTGGTATTGATGACCGCGCCGTCGAGGTCCGGCAGCTGCTTGGGCAGCAGCGCCGCGTCGGTCTCGACGAAGGTGACCTTTTTCGGGTTCTCGACGATGTCGAGCGGCGTCGCCGTCAGGCCCGTGCCGTCCTTGAGCTTGATGAGGCCGTTGGCGGCGAGCAGGTGCAGCGCCCGTCCGCCGTTGCTCGGGTCGTTGGGTATGCCGATCTTCGCGCCCTCGGGCAGGGCGGCGAAGTCCTTGTGCCTCGTCGAGTAGAAGCCGATGGGCTCGACGATGGTGTAGCCGGCCGGCACGATCCTGTAGCCGCGGGCGGCGATCTGTGCGTCGAGGTAGGGTTTGTGCTGGAAGGCGTTGGCGTCGATGTCGCCGCGGTCCAGCGCCTCGTTCGGCAGCGTGTAGTCGGAGAAGGCGACAATCTCGATGGTCAGGCCGTTCTTCTCGGCGACCTTCTTGGCGACTTCGGCGATCTCCTCCTCGTCGCCACCGATGACGCCGAGCTTGATGGTCTCGGCGGCGGCGAGCGCCGTGGAGCCGAGCAGCAGGCCGGTTGCGACGAGCGCTCCGAAGGCGCGGCGGTCAAGCGTGAAACGGATCATGATATCCTCGTGGGTTGTCCGTGCCGGACCCGTCGGGCGGGCCGGATGGGCACGGATGAACGGATCGGCGCGAACAGCGCGATGCCGGCGGATGGAAGCAGGGTAGTCTCGGAAAACGGCCGCACTGGGCCGGCTGCGGAAGCGTCCGTCAGCCCATCATGCAGCGACAACACATTCGCCGGCGGCTCCGGTGCATCGCTTCGTCATGGAACGTCGCCAGCGGCGTCATGGTTCTCTCCGATCCTCGAGCCACGAAGATCGTTCGTGGCGCTTTAGCGTTTGGTGACGCGGCGCAAGCTGCGTGGGGTCAAATCACCGCGGCGCGACCGCAGGGCGGCCGACACGGGACGCAATATCGTTCCGGCAAGCCGGACTGTCAACCGAAAAATTCCGTTATACCGGACGACGTGTGCCTTTTTGCGGAACATGGCGCGGCGGTGGGCGTGAAATATCCATATTCACATTCAAAATCAAGAATTGTAGGATGCAAAAAACATCATTCTGGAATGTGAATTAAGGTGCTCACTCGCGAACAGGTCTCCCTGCTGCGCCATGCGGCCATCATCATCGCTGCCTGGCTGGGCTTTCTGTTGCTGGCGCAATGGGCTCCGCAGCCCGGCGAGGGGCGCGTCGCGGCGCAATCCGATGCAGGAAGCGCAACGGTGGCTGCGCCTTGATGCATTAATACGAATCATATTTGTATTTTTAATCCAATTATCACGTGCTACGGTGTTTATGAATTTAAAACACGCTTTTGGGCGGTAAAATCGTGAGTGGCCTGCGTTACTTCCCGATCTCCTACGATGTTGACGGCCGGCTGGTCGTGGTCATCGGGGGAGGAGACGAAGCCTTTGCCAAGCTGCGCCTGCTGCGGCGGTCCGAGGCGCGGCTGTGCCTCGTCGCACCCGTGCTGGAGCCGGCGCTGGCGGCGTTCGTTGAAACGAACGGAATCGACCATCACGCCCGTGACCTTTCTGACGAGGACCTGGTCGAGGCCGCTCTGGTCTTCATCGGCACGGGCGATGCGGGGGAGGATGCGCGCCTTGCGGCCCGTGCCCGCGCTGCGGGTGTGCCGGTGAATGTGGTTGACCGGCCGCACCTGTCGGATTTCGCCGTTCCGGCCATCGTCGATCGCGCCCCCGTCGCCGTTGCCATCTCGACGGACGGGCTTGCGCCCGTTCTTGCCCAGCGCATCCGCGCCGCTGTCGAGGCGATGCTGGCGCCGGAGCTCGGCCGGCTCGGCGAGCTCGCCCGCTCCCTGCGCGCGGCCGTGACGGCTGCGATCCCCACCAACAGCGCGCGGCTGAGGTTCTGGAACCGTCTGATCGACGGTCCGGCGGGGCGGCTCGCCCTCGCCGGCGACCTCGGCGGCGCGCGCCGGGCGGCCCTGTCGGCGCTGTCCGCCGGGGCCGAGGAAGAGGGCGTCGTGTGGCTCATCGGCGCCGGTCCCGGCGCCGCCGACCTTCTGACCCTGCGGGCGCAGCGCCTGCTGCTCGAGGCCGATGTCATCGTTCATGACGGGCTGGTGCCACAGGAGGTGGTCGACATGGGCCGCCGCGACGCGGAGCGCATCGCCGTGGGCAAGGCCAAGGGCCGCCATTCTGTCGCGCAGTCGCAGATCGATGCCCTGCTCGTGCGCCTCGCCCGCGAGGGCAAGCGCGTCGCGCGTCTCAAGGCGGGCGATCCGCTGGTCTTCGGCCGCGCCGGCGAGGAGCTCGCCGCCCTGAAGGCGGCCGGCATCCGCGTCGAGGTGGTGCCCGGCATCACGGCCGCGCTCGCCGCCGCCGCCGACGTGCAGGCCTCCCTGACGCTGCGCGGCGTCGCCTCCTCGCTCACCTTCGCCACCGGCCATGGTGCCGGCGGCGGCGAGCCTGCCGGCTGGCCCACCATTGCCGCGGCCGGTGGCACCGTCGCCGTCTACATGGGCCGCACGGTGGCGCAGGAGACGCAGGCGCGCTTCCTTGCCGCGGGCGTTCCGCCGGACACGCCAGTCGTCGCCGTCGAGAATGCCGGCCGCGTGTCGCGCCGTCTCCTTGCCGGCACACTCGCCGACCTGCCGGCCCTGTCGGCTCGGACCGATGTCGACGGCCCCGTTCTCATTCTCGTCGGCCCCGCGCTTGCCCACGGCGATCTGGCCGCGGCCGAACCCCTCGCCGAACCCATGTCCCGCAGGCAGCCGGCCTTCGCCGGCGCCGCCTGAAGGAGAGACCGATGAAGAAGGAAGCCAAGGGTGCCGGACCCAAGGTCCTGACGGCCAATGCCCTCGACAGCGGCCTCGTCGTTTTCCGCACCGCCGACGGGCGCTGGTCGACCGATATCGCCGAGGCCGCTGTGGCCTGGACCAAGGAGGAGGCGGATGCCCTGCTCGCGCTGGGTGAGGCGGATGCCGCCCGCAACCTCGTCGTCGACGTCTACCTCGTCGCCATGACCGAGGGGGAGAACGGGCGGCTCGTGCCGGTTCTCCTGCGCGAGGCCATCCGCGCCGCGCGCCGCCCCACCATCGTCATGCCGGGCGAAGACCCGTCCGTCATCGCCGCCTGAGCCCCGCTTCCGGAGACCGCAGCCTCATGTATCGCTACGACGAATTCGACCGGCAGTTCGTGGCCGAGCGCGTGGAAGAGTTCCGCGACCAGGTGGCGCGCCGCCTGTCAGGCGAGCTGACGGAGGATGAGTTCAGGCCGCTCAGGCTGATGAACGGCGTCTACCTGCAGCTGCACGCCTATATGCTGCGTATTGCCATCCCCTACGGCACGCTCAACGGCCGCAAGCTGCGGCGCCTCGCCCACATTGCGCGGCGCTACGATCGCGGCTTCGGCCATTTCACGACGCGGCAGAACCTGCAGTTCAACTGGATCAGGCTGGAAGACGTGCCCGACATCCTTGCCGAGCTGGCGGAGGTGGAGATGCATGCCATCCAGACCTCGGGCAACTGCATCCGCAACGTCTCGGCAGACCATTTCGCCGGCGCGGCGGCGGACGAGGTCGCCGATCCGCGCGTCTATGCCGAGATCCTGCGGCAGTGGTCGTCGCTGCACCCGGAATTCACCTTCCTGCCGCGCAAGTTCAAGATCGCGGTCGTGGCGTCGCCGGCTGATCGTGCGGCCATCCAGGTGCACGACATCGGCCTGCAGGTAAAGCGCAACGAGGCCGGCGAACTCGGCTTTGCCGTATGGGTCGGTGGCGGCCTCGGCCGCACGCCGATGATCGGCCGCAAGGTGCGCGATTTCCTGCCGGAGGCGGAGCTGCTCAGCTACTGCGAGGCGATCCTGCGCGTCTACAATCTGCACGGCCGGCGCGACAACAAGTACAAGGCGCGCCTCAAGATCCTCGTGCACGAGGCCGGCGTGGACGAGATCGCGCGCGACATCGAGGCCGAGTACGAAGCCATCCGCGCCCGCGGCGCGCTGGCGATGCCGCAGGAGGAGATCGCGCGCATCCGCGCCTACTTCGCTCCGCCGGCCTTTGCGCAGCTGCCCGCCCGCTCCTCCGTCTTCGAGGCGGCGAAGGCCGACAGCCGCAGCTTTGCCCTCTTCGCCGAGCGCAACGTCGCTCCCCACAAGGTGCCGGGCTACGGCATCGTCACCATCTCGCTCAAGGCCATCGGCGCGCCGCCCGGCGATGCGACGGCGGAGCAGATGGAGCTGGTTGCCGATCTCGCCGAGCGCTACAGCTTCGACGAGGTGCGCGTCAGTCACGAGCAGAACCTGGTGCTGCCGCACGTCAGGCTCGACGACATCCCGGCCGTCCACGCGGCGCTCGCCGAGGCCAACCTCGCGACGCCGAACGCCGGCCTCGTTACCGACATCATCGCCTGCCCGGGGCTCGACTACTGCGCCCTGGCGAATGCCCGCTCCATTCCCGTGGCACAACGCATCGCCCGGCGTTTCGCGGATATCGAGCGGCAGAAGCAGATCGGCGACCTCAAGATCAAGATCTCCGGTTGCATCAACGCCTGCGGCCACCATCACGTCGGCCACATCGGCATCCTCGGCGTCGACCGCAAGGGCGAGGAGTTCTACCAGATCACCCTCGGCGGCTCTGGCGACGAGACCTGCTCCATCGGCGAGATCGTGGGCAAGGGCTTCTCCTCGGAAGAGGTCGTCGATGCAGTGGAGACCATCATCGAGACCTACCTTGGCCTGCGCCAGGGGCCCGAGGAGACCTTCCTCGCCGTCTTCCGCCGCGTCGGCGAAGCGCCCTTCCGGGAGGCTCTCTATGCCGACGCTTGAGGAACTGGCGGCCGCAAGCGCGCCGCCCGGACTCGCCGCCCAGGCGCGCGAGCTCGAGGCTGCCTATGGCGACCTCGACGCGCTCGCCGTTATGCGCCTTGCCATCCGCGAGCTCTTTCCCGGACGCATCACGCTCGTGTCGAGCTTCGGGGCCGAGTCGGCCGTGCTGCTGCACATGGCGGCTACCATCGACCGCGACCTGCCGGTGACATTCGTCGACACCGGCCGGCTGTTTCCCGAGACGCTCGCCTATCGCGATCGGATCGTCGCGCTCCTCGGCCTCACCGACGTGCGCACCGTCGGGCCCGACGCGGCAGCGATGGAGAAGCTCGATCCCTACGGCGCCATGTTCGCCATTGATGCGGATGCGTGCTGCCGGCTGCGCAAGGTCGAGCCTCTGGCGCGTGCGCTTGAGCCGTTCAATGCCTGGATCACGGGCCGCAAGCGCTACCAGGCGGCGACGCGCGCGGCGCTGCCGGTGTTCGAGGCCGATGCGACGCACATCAAGGTCACGCCGCTGGCGCCATGGGGCTTGGACCAGGTGCGCGCTTATCTCAAGGCGCACGACCTGCCACTCCATCCGCTTGTCGGCCGCGGCTATCCCTCGATCGGCTGCGCCCCCTGCACCACGCCCGTAGCAGAGGGGGAGGACCCGCGTGCCGGCCGCTGGCGCGGCTCGGCCAAGATCGAATGCGGTATCCACGTCACCAGCGCCGGTGTGGAGAGGAGGAGCGCCTGATGGCCCTCTACAGGAACGGATCCTTCGTTACGGACGACCCCTGGCGCATCCTTGGCGCCGACGAGCCCGTGCCGCCCGCGGGCCCCGTGGCGCTGCCCAAGGCGCGCTTTCTCGCCGAGCGTGAAGCTCTCGTCGGGCGCAATGCGCCGCTCGGCGTCGTCATCGAGGCAGGGGAGGGGCTCGACGGGCTGGAGGACGACATCCACCGCCTGTCGCTCATCGTTCTGACCTTCCCCAAATACACGGACGGGCGCAGCTACTCGACGGCGCGCATCCTGCGTGAGCGCTTCAGCTATCGCGGTGAGCTGCGCGCGACGGGCAACGTGCTGCGCGACCAGCTCCGCTTCATGGTGCGCTGCGGCTTCGACGCGCTGGAGATCGTGCACGAGGGCACGATCGCGGCGCTGAAGGAGGGCCGCATCAAGCTCGTCTCCCTGCACTACCAGCCCGCGAGCCGCGACGAGGACATTCCTCCCATTGCCGGCGGACGCCCCTGGCGGCGCAGTTCCGCCGGCCTGCTCTGATCCCGCGAAAGACGTTCCCGACCATGTTCAGTTCCGAAGCTGCCGCCGCCACGGCCCTCGCACCGGCCATAGGCGCGATGCCCCGCCCCGGCCTCACGCCGCACCTTGCCCGCCTTGAGGCTGAGGCCATCCACATCATGCGGGAGGTGGCCGCGGAGTTCCGCAACCCGGTGATGCTCTATTCCATCGGCAAGGACTCGTCGGTGATGCTGCACATCGCCCGCAAGGCCTTCTTCCCGGGCAAGCCGCCGTTCCCGCTCCTGCACGTCGACACGACGTGGAAATTCCGCGAGATGATTGCCTTCCGTGACCGCACGGCGCGCGAGCTCGGCTGGGAGCTTATCGTCCACGTCAATCCGGAAGGCCGGGAGCGCGGCATCGACCCCTTCCGCTCCGGCTCGGCCCTGCATACCCAAGTGATGAAGACCGAGGCCCTGAAGCAGGCGCTCGAAAAGTACGGCTTCGACGCTGCCTTCGGCGGGGCCCGGCGCGACGAGGAGAAGAGCCGCGCCAAGGAGCGCATCTTCTCCCATCGCAACGCCCAGCACGGCTGGGAGCCGCGCAGCCAGCGACCGGAGCTGTGGAACCTCTTCAACACCCGCATCAATCCCGGCGAGTCGATGCGCGTCTTCCCCCTGTCCAACTGGACCGAGCGGGACGTGTGGCACTACATCCTCGCCGAGAACATCCCCGTGGTGCCGCTCTATTTCGCCAAGGAGCGCCCGATGGTGGAGCGCGACGACGCGCTCATCATGGTCGACGACGAGCGCATGCCGCTCCGTCCCGGCGAGCGGCCGCAGCTGCGCAAGGTCCGTTTCCGCACCCTTGGCTGCTATCCGCTTACCGGCGCCGTCGAGTCGGACGCCGACACGCTGGAGGCGATCGTGGAGGAGCTGATGGCCTCCCGCGCCTCCGAGCGGCAGGGTCGGGTCATCGACCGGGACGACCAGGCTTCCATGGAGCGCAAGAAGCGCGAAGGATACTTCTGATGAACGCCATCGCCACGCTCGCCGGTCCCGCGCCGGCCCCGGCCGCTCCGCAGCGCAGCCTTCTGCGCTTCCTCACATGCGGCTCGGTCGACGACGGCAAGTCGACGCTGATCGGGCGGCTGCTCTACGAGACGGGTGCCATTTTCGAGGATCAGCTCGAGGCGCTGGAGCGGGATTCGCGCCGCCACGGCACGACGGGCGGGGACATCGACTTCGCCCTGCTCGTCGACGGGCTCGAGGCCGAGCGCGAACAGGGCATCACGATTGACGTTGCCTACCGCTATTTTTCGACGGCGCGCCGCTCCTTCATCGTTGCTGACACGCCCGGTCACGAGCAGTACACGCGCAACATGGCGACGGGCGCCTCCAACGCGGAGCTCGCCATCATCCTCGTCGACGCGCGCAAGGGCGTCCTCACGCAGACGAAGCGCCACAGCGTCATCGCGGCGCTCACCGGCATCCGGCACGTTGTCCTTGCCGTCAACAAGATCGACCTCGTCGGCTTCGATGAGGAGCGATTCAACGCCATCGTGACCGAATACATGGCCTTCGCCGGCAGGCTCGGCTTCGCCTCGGTCGTGGCCATCCCGCTCTCGGCCCGTTTCGGCGACAACATCGCGGTGCGCAGCGCCAGCACGCCCTGGTACGAGGGGCCGACGCTCGTCGGCCATCTCGAGGAGGTGGAGGTCGAGGCGGCGCAGACGGATGGGCCGCTGCGCTTTCCTGTGCAGTGGGTCAACCGGCCGGATCTCGACTTCCGCGGCTTCTCGGGCACACTCGCCGGCGGTGTCGTGCGCGTCGGTGACGAAGTGGTGGCCGCCTCGTCGGGCAGGAAGAGCCGGGTGAAACGCATCGTCACCTTCGACGGTGACCGGGAGTCGGCCCGGGCCGGGGATGCCGTGACGCTGGTCCTCGCCGACGAGATTGACGCCCCGCGCGGTGAGGTGCTGGCCGACCCGAAGGCGCGGCCGACGACGGCCTCCCGTCTCTCCGCGCGGCTTGTATGGATGAGCGAGGACAGGCTGACGCAGGGCCGCTCCTATCTCATGAAGCTCGGCACGCGCACCGTGCCCGCCACGGTCCGCGCCATCCGCAGCGTCATCGATGTGGAGAGCTTCGAGGAACGGGCGACGGACAGCTTGCCGCTCAACGGCATCGGCATGGTCGAGATCAACACGGTGACACCGGTGATCTTCGATCCCTACGACGAGAACCGCGCCACGGGCGCCTTCATCCTCATCGACCGTTTCACCAATGCCACCGTTGCGGCCGGCATGGCCGTCGCGGCCGTGGGGGCGACCAACGTCCACCGCCACGGCTTCGACGTCGACCGCACGGGGCGCGCCGGGCTGAAGCACCAGCGCCCGCTCGCCGTCTGGTTCACTGGCCTGCCGGGCTCGGGCAAGTCGACCATTGCCAATATGGTGGAGCGCAAGCTGCACGCCCTCGGCCGCCACACGATGGTGCTCGACGGCGACGACCTGCGCCAGGGGCTCAACGCCGATCTTGGGTTTGATCTCGCCAGCCGCGCCGAGAACGTGCGCCGCGCCGGCGAGGTGGCACGGCTCATGCTCGATGCCGGCCTCGTCGTGCTCTGCGCCTTCGTCTCACCCGTGCGGGCTGACCGGGACCGGTTGCGCGAGCGCTTCGCGCCGGGCGAGTTCGTCGAGGTCTTCGTTGACACGCCTCCCGAGGTGTGCGCCGCACGCGATCCCAAGGGGCTCTACCGGAAGGCGCAGGACGGCAAGATCGCGACTTTCACCGGCGTCGGCCAGGGCTACGAGCCGCCATTGTCGCCCGATCTCGTGCTCGACGGCGCCGAGGCGGATGCAGAGGCGCTCGCCGAGCGGGTTCTCGCCTTCATTGAGCCGCGCATCTCTGGCGCGAGCCTGACGGCGGAGGATTCGGCGGCGCTGTGAGTGCCGCCGGCCGTGGCGGCATCAGGCCGTCTGGCGCGCGACCTGCTTCGTCTCTTCGCCGGGGTGGTCGGGCTCGTGCTGGGGGACCGCCATGATGGCGTCGGCCAGTCGGTCGATGCGCTCCAGCAGCGTGGCGTCGTCGCCGGCCTCGCTGGGCAGCTTGCGCAGGTCGCGCTGCAGGCGGTTGAGCTCCCGCTGTAGCCGGGCGCGGTCGGCGCGGGCCTGCTGCAACGCCCCCTCGAGCGACATTTTTTCGGCACGCATCGTTTCGACCTCCTCTTCCAGGGCACGGAGGGCCGTCCGCTCCCGTTCTCCGGTTGCGGCCAACTCGGCCTGGAGCTTCGCGATCAGCTCGCGTGCGCGGGCCAGCTCAGCATCACGCTCGGCGACGATGGTCTCGCGCCGCGACGCGGCCACCGAGGCCTCGGTGAGACGCGCGGCATAATCGACCTCGCTCGCCTCCAGCACCTCGATGCGTGTCGCCTGTTCACGGCGCATGTCCTCCAGCGAGCGGATGCGGGCTGAGAGCACCTCCTCGTGGGTCCGCGCGCTTTCGAGCAGCTTGTCACGTTCGGCGATGCCCGCCTGCGCCGCCGTCAGGTCCGCCTGCGTGGCGGCGAGCGCCTGTTCGAGGTTCGCCAGGCGGTCGGTATGGTTGGCGAGCTGCGTCTCGAGCCCGGCCACGGCGATGCGCTTCGTGTCGATCTCGGTCAGTGCATCCCGGTGGGCAGCGTCCAGCGCGCGGTAGGCTTCCTCGCGGGCGTCGAGGCGGCCCGTCGTTTCCTTCAGCTCCGCGTCGAGCCGCGCAGCTTCCGCCCGTGTCGTCTCGAGTGTGGCGGCCGTTTCGGCGAGGCGGCTTTCGAGATCGGCAATCGTCGCGCGCAGGGCTGCGCGTTCCTCCTCGAGCCGTGTCAGTTCCGTGGTGCGCCGGCCGATGTCGGCCAGGGCCGCGGCGTGCTGCTCCCGCGCCTTCTCGAGCTGCTGCTCGAGGCGGCGCAGGGCCACGGCGAACTCAGCCCTCAGGTGGTCCTTCTCGGCCGTCAGCTCCGCGATCGACATCGGGAACTGCGCCTCGAGCCGGCGGCGGATCAGGCGCTCGGCCCGGCGGTTGACCGCGGGCAGCACCACGATTGCCAGGAGCGTGGCCGTGAGGAACCCGAGCGCGAAGATCATCAGCGCTTCGATCACGGCCCCGCTTCCCCTTCACGCCCGTTGTACGGCCGGCCGCCCCACCGCCGGCTTCCTTTTATGAAAATGGCACGCCTCGGCTGGTCTTTCCAGTCAGGCGCCCGTCATTCGATCGCTCCGGCCGAACGCTCAGAAGGGATTCCACGTCGCCTCGGGCGTGAACTTGAGATACCCGAGGTTCAGGCCGAGGCGGGCGCCGACCCCCGTACGGATGGGTACGATGATGATGCCGTTGGCGGTGAGTGCCGTCATACCGAAGCCGGCCACCAGATAGGCAGAGCCGTTGATGCCGGCGAAACGCTGGAACAGCGCGTTCACCGTCGGCAGATTGTAGACGAGCATCATGGTGCGCGCGCCGTCTCCGCCGAAGTCGAGGCCCACCGAGGGCCCCTGCCAGAAGACGCGCTGGTCGCCGGCGTTGCGCGTGTAGAGAACGCCCTCACCGTAGCGCAGGCCGCCAATGAAGGCGCCCGACGCCTCCTGGCCGACGATGTAGCCGTTCGGCTCACCCCACCGGCGCACCGCTTCCTCGATGGTGAGGGCAAGGCCGCGTGAGACGTTGCCGAAGGCCTTGTGCCCGGATTGGATGAGCTCCTCGGGCGAGAAGGTGTCCTGCCGTGCCGGTGTGCCCTGGGCAAGGGCGACGCCGGGCGCCACGAGGAGGAGCGCCGCGATGATCATCATGGCGGCACGCCAAGCCACGTTCCAGCTGGCTCGCATCAGCAATACTCCATTCACTAAGCCCGCCCATCCCCATCATGGGGCAAAAATCGTTAACGAGATTGCTAAACGAATGCGAAATGTCGCTCGTTGCTGTTGGCGCGCGCCGGCTGGCCGGGGCGGCACGCTGTCGGAGGGCGGTGGCAGGAATGCAGGTCAGGCCTGCGCCGTCGCGGCGGCCAGCAGCTCCCTGTCCCGCGCAAGGCGCGGATCGCCCCAGGCGATGAAGGGGCCGTTGGCGAAGCCGTCCGTCGCGTCGCCGTAGGTGAGGCGGGTGCCATCCGGCGCTGTCACGAGGCCGCCGGCCGCACTGACCAGCGCATCGCCTGCCGCGACGTCCCATTGCATGGTCCGGCCGAAGCGCGGATAGACGTCCGCCTCGCCCGAGGCGACGAGACAGAACTTGATGGCCGAGGAGGCGTTGCGCCGTTCGTGCGGCGCCAGGGCGGCGAGGAAGCGGTCCGTCCGCGCGTCGCCGTGTCGGGCGCTGGCGAGGGCCGTCAGCCGCTCGCGAAAGGCTGGCCGGGTACGGATGGGCCGCAGGCGTTCGCGGGAGGGGGGCGGGCCGCCTGCCGGCGCGGTCAATGCGTAGGCCGCGGCCCCTCCGAGCCAGAAGCGCCCGTCCGCCGGCGCGTGGACGACGCCGGCGACGGGGCGGCTGCCGACGACGGCGGCGATGTTGACCGTGAATTCCGATCCGCCGGCCACGAAGTCGCGCGTGCCGTCGAGCGGATCGACGAGAAAGAAGGCGTCGTCCCGGCCGAGTGGCGCCGGGTCCTCGGCGCTCTCTTCCGAGATCACGCGCACGTGCGGGAAGGCGCGGGCGAGCTCGGCGGCGATGAAGGCTTCCGCCGCCAGGTCCGCGTCCGAGCAAGGGCTGCCATCCTCCTTCGTGCGGGTGGTGAACCCGGCAGCACGCCTTTCGAGGATCCGTGCGCCTGCACCATGGGCGATTGCTGCGAGGGTAAGGGCGAGGGTGTCGGCGTCGGATGAAAAGGGCGACATAAGAAGCACTGTGCGTGATGAACCGGAGTGGTTGTGCGCAAGACGGCAACGAATTGCAAGCGGTGCATCAGCTGCGATACGCCGTGGTCGCGGGGCTTCCTGACCCGCGCGAAGCAGTGTATCACCGAAACCTGTTCGCGCCCCGTTCCGGGGTGCGTCCATCACGCGTTAGCCCCTTCCGCGGAGCCGCCATGACCGCCGTTACGCTCGATGCGCTCGATCTCGCCGCTCTCCTGTGCAGCCGCGTGTGCCATGACGTCATCAGCCCGGTGGGGGCCATCGTCAACGGGCTCGAAGTGCTCGAGGACGAGAAGGACGCCTCCATGCAGGAGTTTGCGCTCGACCTCATCAAGAAGAGCGCCCGGCAGGCCTCGGCCCGGCTCCAGTTCGCGCGTCTGGCCTTCGGCGCGGCCGGTTCCGCCGGAGCCTCGATCGACCTCGGCGATGCCGAGAACGTCGCCAAGGGCTTCATCCAGGACGACAAGGTCACGCTCATCTGGAACGTGCCGCGCCTGCTCCTGCCCAAGAACAAGGTGAAGCTGCTCCTCAACCTCATCCTGCTCGCCACCAACGCAATTCCGCGCGGCGGCTCCATTACGGTGGATGCCGAGGTGGAGGGCGAGAACGTGCGCTTCACCATCGCCGCCAAGGGCGCGAGCGCGCGCATTCCGGCCCATGCGGAGCAGCTCCTCGCCGGCAAGGCGGAGGGCGGAAGCGTCGATGCGCATGCGATCCAGCCGTTCTACACGGGGCTCGTGGCCCGCGCGGCCGGCATGGATGCGCGTTTCTCAATCGAGGATGATACGGTGTTGATCAAGGCCGGCCCGGTGGCGGCCTGAGCACTTGCGCGTGATCCGTGCAAGTCGGCGCAGGATTTCAACCTAACTTAAACTCTTCACCCTGACACTGCCCGTCGGATCACGGCGGCGCGGGCGGCCGGTATCGGCCGTGCGCGCGCTTTTCGGGTATGCGTCATGGATGAACTTCTGCGCGAGTTCCTGACGGAGACGAGCGAGTATCTCGACACCGTCGACGTTGAACTCGTGCGCTTCGAGCGCAACCCGAACGACACGGCGATCCTGCGCAACATTTTCCGTCTCGTTCACACCATCAAGGGCACCTGCGGCTTTCTCGGCCTGCCGCGTCTCGAGGCGCTGGCCCATGCCGCCGAGACGCTGATGGGCCGTTTTCGCGACGGCGAACAGCCGGTCACGAGCCGGGACGTCACGCTGATCCTGGCGACCATCGACCGCATCAAGCACATCATCACCGAGCTCGAGCGCACGTCGGTGGAGCCGCCGGGCCAGGACGACGATCTCATCTTGCGCCTCGAACGGTCGAGCGGCGGCGCCGGGCGGCGCGAGATCGATCCCGCCATCCTCGCGGCCTTTGACGAGCCTGAGGCGCCGCCTCCGGTCCAGGAGGCCGCGCCGCCCCGGGGAGGGACCGTCACGGACGCCGTGGACCCGGCGCCAGCACGGCAGCAGACCATCCGCGTGGCGGTGAACACGCTTGAGCACCTGATGACGATGGTCTCGGAGCTGGTGCTGACCCGCAACCAGCTGCTCGACATCGCACGCCGGCACGAGGACAACAGGTTCAGCGTGCCCCTGCAGCGCCTGTCGCACGTCACTGCCGAGCTGCAGGAGAGCGTCATGAAGACGCGCATGCAGCCCATCGGTACCGCCTGGCAGAAGCTGCCGCGGCTGGTGCGTGACCTTTCGGACGAGCTCGGCAAGCCCATCGATCTCGTGATGCGTGGTGCCGACACCGAGCTCGACCGCCAGGTGCTCGACATTATCAAGGATCCGCTGACACACATGGTGCGCAACGCCGCCGACCACGGGCTGGAGAGCCCGGCCGAGCGGCGGGCCCTCGGCAAGCCGGAGCGGGGCACTATCCGCCTCGGCGCCTATCATGAGGGCGGCACGATCACCATCGAGATCGCCGATGACGGGCGCGGTCTCGACATTCCCGCCATCCGGGCCAAGGCGATTGCCCGCGGCCTCGCGCCTGCGGCCGAGATCGAGCGAATGAGCGACGCGCAGGTCGCGAAGTTCATCTTCCATCCCGGTTTCTCGACCGCCGAGACGGTGACCGCCGTGTCGGGCCGCGGCGTCGGCATGGACGTGGTCAAGACGAACATCGAGCTCATCGGCGGCGTCATCGACATCCATTCCGAGCCCGGGCGCGGCACCGTCTTCACGGTCAAGATCCCGCTGACGCTGGCCATTATCGCGGCGCTCATCGTCAGCGTGGGCGACCAGCGCTTCGCCATTCCCCAGATGGCGGTGCTGGAGCTGGTGCGCGTGCGCCCCGGCTCAGAGCAACGCATCGAGACCGTCAACGGCGCGCCCGTGCTGAGGTTGCGCGAGCGGCTGCTGCCGGTGATGTCCCTGGCGCGCATCCTTGAGCGGCCGGGGGCGGCGGGAGACGACGGCTTCATCGTCGTGCTTCAGGTGGGGCGGCAGCGCTTCGGCCTTCTTGTCGACGGCGTCTTCCACACCGAGGAGATCGTGGTCAAACCGATGTCGCGCAAGCTGCGGCATCTGCAGGTGTTTTCCGGCAACACGATCCTTGGTGACGGGGCCGTGGTCCTCATCATCGATCCCAACGGCATCTCGCGCGCGCTCGGCGCGCACGGGGTCGATGCGGCCGCCTTCGACGACGCGATGGCCGAAATGGAGGACGAGCGCGAGGAGGAGATTGAGAGCACGTCGCTGCTTGTCTTCCGGGCCGGCGGGCCGGGCCAGAAGGCGGTGCAACTGTCCCTCGTCACACGGCTCGAGGAGATAGACGCCTCCCGCATCGAGTGGATCGGCGATCGCCCCTTCGTCCAGTACAGGGGCCGGCTGATGCCGCTCGTGCCGGCCAGCGAGAAGCTCGCTATCCGCAAAGAGGGCACGCAGCCTATTCTCATCTTTTCCGACGCCGACCGGGCCATGGGCCTCATCGTGGACGATATCGTCGACATCGTCGACGAGCGGCTCGTCATCGATCCTGTGCCGCAGCGGCCGGACCTCGTCGGCTCGACGGTGGTGCGCGGGCAGGCGACCGAGCTCATCAACGTCGCCCATTTCCTGCCGCTTGCGCACGAGGACTGGCTGTGCCGGGCGGCCGTGCCGAGTGCGCCGATACGCACCGTCCTGCTTGTCGACGATTCGGATTTCTTCCGCGGCATGCTGGCCCCGGTCCTGCGCGCGGCCGGCTATCGCCTCGTCCTCGCCGCCAGCGTCGACGAGGCGCTCGACGTGCTCGGCTCGCAACGGGTCATCGATGTCGTGGTGAGCGACATAGAAATGCCCGGAAAGACAGGCTTCGATCTTATCGAGAGCCTGCGGGCCGACCAGCGCACGCAGCACCTGCCGGTAATCGCCCTGTCGTCCTACATCAGCCCGGCGATTGTCGAGCGGGCGCGACGCTACAGCGGAGTGGAGTTCGTGGCGAAGTTCGACCGCGGTGGCCTGCTCGCGGCACTGGCGGCCACGTTGGACGGTTATGGAGAGGCCGCGTGAGTGCGATCGATCCCGCCATCATCGCCAGCACCGTCGACGACGCCATCCAGTACGTCACCGTGACGGTTGGCGAGCAGCTGTTCGGCATTCCCATCGCTCGGGTGCGCGACGTGTTCGTGGTTGGCGCCCTGACGCCCGTCCCGCTCGCGCCGCCCGAGGTTCAGGGGCTCGTGAACCTCAGGGGCCGTGTCGTTACCGCCGTATGCATGCGCCGCCGTCTCGGCCTGCCGGCGCTGGAGCCGACGAGCGGGTCGGTCATGGCTGTCGGTCTGGAACAGGGCGACGAGAGCTTCGGCCTCATCGTCGACGGTGTCGGCGAGGTGATGCGCGTGCCTGTCGACACGCGGGAGCCGACGCCGCCCCATCTGGGTTCCCGCTGGGCCTCGCTTGCTTCGCACATCCACAGGCTGGAGGACCGCCTCCTTATCGTCCTCGACGTGGATGCGGTACTAGCCTTCGATAATGACGGAGGGGCCGGTTGATCCTTGTGCCCACCGGCGCCGTGGCCGGATATGATCGAGCGTTGACTGGGAGTCTCGCAACATGAAGCATTGTCTTGTCGTCGATGACTCGGCGGTCATTCGCAAGGTGGCGCGCCGCATCCTCGAGGCCCTTGCCTTCGAGGTGAGCGAGGCCGAGGATGGCGCCCAGGCCCTCGACCGGTGCCGGCTGTCCATGCCCGAGGCGGTGCTGCTGGACTGGAACATGCCGGTGATGGACGGCTACGAATTCCTCAAGGCGCTGCGCCAGCTGCCCGGGGGAGACCGGCCGAAGGTCATCTTCTGCACCACGGAAAACGACGTTGCCCACATCGCCAAGGCGCTTCAGGCCGGCGCCGACGAATACATCATGAAGCCCTTCGACAAGGACATCGTGGAAGCGAAGTTCCAGGAAGTCGGTCTGGTCTGAGGCGCGGCGCGGCAGAGCGGCCGGCTGCGGCCGGACATCGGCGGGGGCAGTGTGGTGATACGGGTTATGCTCGTCGACGATTCGGCCGTGGCGCGCGCTCTTGCGCTGCGCTGGCTGGACGTGGAGCCGGACATCGACGTGGTGGCGGAGGCCGAGACCGGCCGCGTCGCGCTCGCCCTCGTTGCGCGGGCCAATCCCGACGTGATCGTGCTGGACCTCGACATGCCGGACATGGACGGGCTCACGGCTCTGCCGGAGCTGCTCGCGGCGCGGCCGGGCGTCGCCGTGCTCGTCGTCTCCACGCTCACGCGCCGTAACGCCGAGATCTCGCTGCACTGCCTCGCTCTCGGCGCGGCGGACTATGTGCCCAAGCCCTCCGCGCTCGGGGATGCCAGCGCGCTCAGCGCCTTCCGCGCCGAGCTGCTGGAGAAGATCCGTGCGGTGGCGCAACGCGGGCCGCGCGCAGGCACGGGCGCGGAGCCGCCGCGGCTTGCCGTGTCGGGCATCGTCGCGCGGCCGGCCTGTATCGTGGTCGGCGCCTCGACCGGGGGGCCGCGGGCGATCATGCGCCTGTTCAGCCAGTTGCCGGCCTCCGTCCCCGTCCAGGTGCCGGTCATCGTAGTGCAGCACATGCCACCGATCTTCACGACGGTCTTCGCCGAGCATCTCGCCGCCATCGGCTGCCCAGTGTGCGAGGCAGCCGATGGCGAGATCGTGCGGCCGGGTGTGATTCATGTCGCTCCGGGCGGGCGCCACACCGGCCTCGTGCGGCGGGGCGGCGAGATCGTTTTCAACGTTCACGACGGCCCGCCCACCAATGTCTGCCGGCCGGCCGTCAATGTCCTGTTCGAGACGGCGGCAGCCGTCTACGGCCCGGCCGTGCTCGCCGTGGTGCTCACGGGCATGGGGCGCGACGGGCTCGCCGGGGCGCGGCGCCTGGCTGCTGCCGGGGCGCCCATCATCGTGCAGGACGAAGGGACCAGCATCGTGTGGGGCATGCCGGGTGCGATCGCCCGCGAGGGGCTGGCACGGGCCGTGCTGCCGCTGGACGGCATCGCGTCGGCGATCAATGTTTTCATGGAGGGGGGCGGTGATGACTGAGGCCGATTTCGACTATCTGTGCACGTTCGTCCGCGCCCGTTCCGGCCTCGCGCTGACGCCGGAGAAGCGCTATCTGCTCGAGAGCCGTCTGCAGCCGCTTGCCCGCACACGCGGCTTCGAGACGCTTGCGGCGCTGGTGAGGGCGCTGCAGGCCGGCGGCAATGGGGAGCTTGAGCAGGCCGTCGTCGAGGCCATGACGACGAACGAGACCTTCTTCTTCCGCGACAAGACCCCCTTCGAGACGCTGCGCAACGACATCATGCCCCGGCTGCTGGAGGCGCGCGCCGGCTCGCGCTCGCTGCGCATCTGGTGCGCCGCGGCCTCCACAGGGCAGGAGCCCTATTCGCTCGCCATGATGCTCGACCAGATGGGCGAGCGGTTGGCCGGCTGGCGCGTCGAGATCCTGGGGACGGACATTTCCACCCAGGCGCTGGAACGGGCCCGCGCCGGGCTCTACAGTCAGTTCGAGGTGCAGCGCGGCCTGCCCATCCAGCTCCTCGTGCGCTACTTTACGCAGGTCGGCGACCAGTGGCAGATCGCACCGCAGCTGCGTGAGCGCGTCATCTTCCGGCCGTTCAACCTGCTCCACGACTTCTCGCCGCTCGGCACCTTCGACGTCGTCTTCTGCCGCAATGTGCTGCTCTATTTCGACATGGCGCTGAAGGCCGACATCCTGGCGCGGCTGGGGCGGCAGATCGCTCCCGACGGCTGTCTGTTCCTCGGTGCGGCCGAGACCGTCATCGGTCTGGGCGACGAGGTCGAGATGCATCCGACCCTGCGCGGCGTCTATGTGCCGCGCCGTCGCGGTGCGACGCGGGCCGCCTGAGCGCGGCCTGTCGGGACCGCAGGCCGAAACGCAAAAAGCCCCGCGACGCGGGGCTTTTTCGTCAGAATCTCGCAGCTGGCCGGGCGCCTCAGGCGGAGATGCGCTCCTCGATCTCGTCCGGCTCGCGCAGCACATAGCCGCGGCCCCAGACGGTCTCGATGTAGTTCTTGCCGTTGGAGGCGTTGGCGAGCTTCTTGCGCAGCTTGCAGATGAAGACGTCGATGATCTTGAGCTCCGGCTCGTCCATGCCGCCGTAGAGATGGTTGAGGAACATCTCCTTGGTGAGCGTGGTGCCCTTGCGCAGGGAGAGAAGCTCCAGCATCTGGTACTCCTTGCCGGTGAGGTGCACGCGGTTGCCCGCCACCTCCACCGTCTTGGTGTCCAGATTGACCACGAGGTCACCCGTGGTGATGACCGACTGGGCATGGCCCTTGGAGCGGCGCACGATGGCGTGGATGCGCGCCACCAGCTCGTCCTTGTGGAAGGGCTTCGTCAGGTAGTCGTCGGCGCCGAAGCCGAGCCCCTTGACCTTGTCCTCGATGCCGGCGAGGCCGGACAGGATGAGAATGGGCGTCTTGACCTTGGCGACACGCAGGCTCCGCAGCACCTCGTAGCCGGACATGTCCGGCAGGTTGAGGTCGAGGAGGATGATGTCGTAGTCGTAGAGCTTGCCGAGATCCACGCCCTCTTCGCCGAGATCGGTCGTGTAGACGTTGAAATTCTCGGACTTGAGCATCAGTTCGATGCTCTGCGCGGTGGCGCTGTCGTCTTCGATGAGCAATACGCGCATGTCAGGTCCCCAACCTCGCCCCGAGGCCCGCGCTGGCGGTGTCCCGGCTTTCCGACGCTGCCCGCGTTACGCCGCGGCGCTGGCGTCCGATCTTCCCACTCGTTCCGACTCGCGACGTTACGCCCAAATGGTTAACAAAAACTGATTCCCTCTTGCAAGAACCTCTCGCCGAAACATGTGAAAGTCGGCGTAAAAGATTGAATCGCAGTCGGTTTCCAGTCTTTCCGCGGTTAACGTAACGCATGAGAAAATTGGCGCAAGTGACTCATGTGACTCGTTCGCCCAGCATGACGGACAGGGCCGCCGGCCGCGGAGCAGACGTAGCTTCAGTCTTAACGACCGCGGTAAACGAAAGGTTGACGGCTCCCGCCGCCCCAATCGTGGATAACCTCTCTTTCTGTTTTTCCGCGCGCCCGTACGTGGCGGGCAGCGGTTGCCGGCGGGCTGTGGCATGAATGCCGCAATGGCGGTGCCATCGCTGCAGCTGCGGCAGCAGGCGCCCGTGGGTAAGGAAGAGCTAACCTCCATCGGCGATGTTCGGCAGGTCAGCGGCCCCTTTGGGCGGCCGCGCCCGTCTTTGGCGGCTTGTCGAGGAGTAGAACAAGCGATGAAGTCGCGGAACACGCTTATTCGCCTGAAGCGCTTTCACGTGGAGGAGAAGCGCCGCAGGGTCCAGCAGATCGAGGCCATGACGGCCGAGTTCGTCCGCATGGCAGACGAGCTCGCGCGCGAGGTCGCAGCCGAGGAGGCGCGGGCCGGCATCAGCGATCCCAACCATTTCGCCTACCCGACCTATGCCAAGGCTGCCTCGCAGCGGCGGGACAACCTGCTGCGCTCGGCCGAGGAGCTGCGCGCCCAGCTCGAGGACGCCCGGGCCGAGCTCGATGAGGCCATCGAGGAACTGCGCAAGGTCGAGCTCCTGGATGACCGCGAGGCAGTGCGCGAGTCGACCCGCGAGGCTGTTGCCCACGCCTGACGTGGCGGCCGTCAGGCCGGCACGATCAGGGGAACGTGTGGCGCGGCGTCGCGTGGCAGCAGCCCGACGAGGCGCGGATCGTCCATGACCTCGATGGCCCGCTTGTAGGGGCGAAAGCCCATCCGGATATAGAAGGGCAGGGCGCTCGGGTGGTCGAGGTGGCACGTATGCACCGTCAGCCGGCGGATCGGCCGCGACCATGCCCGGGCGAGTGCCAGCTGCATCAGCCTGCGCCCCGCGCCCTGGCCGACGGCTGACGGGATGAGTCCGCAGTAGACGAGCTCGGCCTCGTCCCCTCCACGGAAGTCGAGTTCCATGAGGCCGGCCTCCTCGCCCGCGAGGACGACGGCATAGGCCTCGACGGCCGGGTCTGCCAGGATACGTTCCGTCTCCGCGGGCGGCACCGCGAGCCGGCTGAACCACAGCCACGGCCCGCCGACCGTCTTGAACAGACGCAGATAGCGGTCGACGTCGCCCGCACCGAGCCTGAGGAGGGACAAATCGCCGCTGTCCGTCCCTGTGGTCGCCGGCGGCTCGGTCATCTCGAGGTAGGTGACCACCGTGGCGAGCTTGCCGGCGGGAATGTCAGTGTAGCCATCGCGCAGCATGGCCGGCTTCTCCGTCCAGATCGGTTCCGCGCCGCAGCCCCGGCCGGCGGCGCGAGCCTTTCGCTGCCCTTGCACGAGAAGGCCCGGCGGCGTCAAGAAAGCCTTGCGGGCGCGCGCCCGGTCGGGCACAGATGCCGGAGGGATCGGCGAAGGATGCATCGGACCGTGCGTCGGGGGAACGCGCGGCAGTCGCATTCCGCATCGGGGGCGAAGCCCAAGGATCGATGAAGAAGAAGCTCGAGTACGTCTGGCCGGTCATCGGCCTTGCCGCGGTCGTCTTTTCGGTCTGGCTCCTCTATCGGGAGCTGAAGGATATTTCCGCGAGCGAGGTATTCGACAGCATCCTTGCGATTCCGCTGAAGCACTGGATCCTCGCCGGCCTGTCCACCATCGTCGCCTATGGCGCGCTTGCCTGGTACGACCGCATCGCGCTCCTGCATCTGGGCAAGAAGCTCTCCTGGGTCGTCATCTCGCTCGTTTCCTTCACCACCTACGCGCTGTCCCACAACATCGGCGCCTCGGTGCTGTCGGGCGCCATGGTGCGCCTCAGGGCCTATGGCACGATGGGGCTGAGCCTCGCCGAGGTGGGCGTGCTCATTGCGCTGTGCTCCTTCACCTTCGCACTGGGCAGCATCCTTCTGGGCGGCCTCGTGCTCGTCGGCGAGCCGGAGATCGTCAACCGGCTTGTTGAGGATGCTCCCATCTGGCTCTCGCGGCTCGCGGGCGTGGGCATGCTCCTCTTCGTGGCGCTCTATGTGCTCGGCTCATGGCTGGAGTTCAAGCCGCTGAAGATCGGCAACTTCGCCATCTACTACCCGCGGCTCAACATCACGGTGCGCCAGCTCTTCGCGGCGCCGCTTGAGCTGCTCGGCGCGGCCGGCATCATCTATTTCGCCCTGCCGGAGGCCGGCAACCCCGGCTATTTCGTGGTTCTCGGCGTCTTTCTCGCCTCCTTCTCGGCCGCGCTCATCTCGCATGCGCCGGGCGGCCTAGGCGTGCTCGAGTTCGTCTTCCTCAAGGCGATGCCGGACATGGACCAGGCGGACGTGCTTGCAGCGCTGCTCATCTTCCGCCTGTTCTACCTGCTGGTGCCGCTCGCCTTCTCCATCGTCGTCGTGGTGCTGTTCGAGCGCTCGCGCATCGCCTGCGCCCTTCAGGAGCGTGTCACGGCGAAGGTCGGCGCCGGCAAGGCGGGCGCATCACGGCCCGGAGACGGCGCCCCCTGATGCCGGGCCTGCGCAAGCGCCTGCGCCGGCTCGCCTTCGGTCTCGGCACCGTCACCGGCCTTGCGCGTCGCGGCTATTTCATTCCCCACCGGCATGCAGGTGCGGCACGCTCCGTGCCCTATCCCGCGTTCGAGCCGATCTTTGCCGCCGCCGCGCCGGCCATAGAGGCGACACTCGCCGCCATCGACGCGGTACAGGCGGAGCTTGCGGCCATCCCGGCCGGGGGGACGGGCCTGCGCTGGCGGCAGATGTGGTTCCCCCGGCTCGATGCGGCGGCCGCCTATGCCCTCGTGCGACGGGAGAAGCCGGCGCGCATTGTCGAGATCGGTTCCGGCCATTCCACGCGCTTCATGGCCCGGGCGGTCGCGGACGGCGGCCTCGCAACCAGGATCCTCTGCATCGATCCGGCGCCGCGCGCCGACATCGCCTCCCTTCCCGTCACCCACCTGCCCGCGGTGGTGGAGGAGGTTGCCGATGACGCCCTCCCGCAGCTGGCGGAGGGAGACATCCTGTTCGTCGACTCGAGTCACGTCGCCATGCCGGGCAATGATGTCGACCGCCTCTTCCTCGACATCCTGCCGCGGCTGCCCGCCGGGGTGCTGGTGCACGTGCATGACGTCTTCCTGCCTGACGCCTATCCGCAGGCCTGGGCCTGGCGGGGCTACAACGAGCAGCTGCTCGTCGGTGCCCTGCTGCAGGGCGGCGGTTACGACATCGTCTTCGCGAGCCACTATGCCGCGACGCGGCTCGGCGAGGCTGTGGCGGCGAGCGCGGCCGGCGCCCTGCCGCTCGTCGACGGAGCCTTTGAGACAAGCCTTTGGCTGCGCAAGCGCTGAAACGGCGCGTTCAGGCCGACGTGCGGCGTGCAACGCCGCTGCCTGCTTCGGGAACGGCGAAGCCGGCGGCGGCATAGTCGGCAAGCTTGTTGCGCAGTGTGCGGATGGAGATGCCCAGCATGCGCGCAGCGTGGGTGCGGTTGCCGCCGCAGTGGGCGAGCGTGGCGAGGATCAGCTCCCGCTCGACGACAGCCATGGGCTGGCCGACGAGTGCCTCGGCAGCGCGCAGGGCAGGAGAGAAGCTTCGGGGCGTTGCGTCGCTCATGGCAGGGCACCGTCGCAGAATGCCGACAGGGGAAGGCTCGTGGTGCCGCGTGACCGGATCCATGCCTGCCGATGCGACCGTGCCTGCCGCGAGGGCCTTGCTCCCATTGCGCCTTCTCCGTGCGTGTTGCGCGAGCCCGAGGCCCGCTGGTGTGCGCGCGGATGTTTTCGCGCTCATGGTTAGCGGGCGGTTAAATGACTAGTGACAATTGTCGCATGCTGGCGAAAACACTTCCTGCCGGCCCCTCGCAGGAACTGCTGTCCGGAAATGGAAACGCCGGCCTGCCGGCCGGCGTTTCCTTTGCGTTCCGAGGTTACGCCCGGGGGACCTGCGGCGCCTTACTGCCTGTAGTGCTGGATGCGCGTCGTCCGCAGACCGGCGAGGCCGTGCTGGTCGATCGACTGCTGCCAGCTCAGGAACTCCTCCACCGTCAGCGTGTAGCGCTGGCAGGCCTCGTCGAGGCTCAGCAGGCCACCGCGCACGGCGGCGACGACTTCCGCCTTGCGCCGGATGACCCAGCGCTTGGTGGAAGACGGCGGCAGGTCGGCAATCGTCAGGGGACTGCCGTCGGGCCCGATGACGTATTTCACCCTCGGGCGTTGGGGTTCGGTCATGATACGCTCACACTAACTCGACTGACCAACGTCGAGGGGGAGCTTAGGCCGGCTTGATTTAAGATTTGCCTAAAGCAAAGCGGGGGCTCTGCCGGCCCGTGACACGGCCACACCCTTGCGCAGGCGGCAGAAATTGCCGCTTTGTGCAACCGGAAAAAGTGTGCCCGCCGCAAAGCGGACACACGGCGCACCTAAGGGTAACACCGGGTTTTACTGCGCTTGCCGGGCATTATATGAATGCGCCAGCCAGCTGCACCTCCGCCTTGCGGCGGGGAGGAGAGGACGAGCCATGCTCAACAGCCTTGATCTCGCCAAGCCGCCCGCCGAGACGCGCGTGGTCGTCGCCATGTCGGGCGGGGTCGATTCCTCCGTCGTCGCCGCCATGCTGAAGCGGGAGGGCTATGATGTCATCGGCATCACCCTGCAGCTCTACGACCATGGCGCGGCCGTCCACCGTCGGGGGGCGTGCTGCGCCGGCCAGGACATTCACGACGCGCGCCGCGTGGCAGAGCGCCTTGGCATTCCCCACTATGTCCTCGACTACGAGTCGCGCTTCCGCGACGCGGTGATCGAGCGCTTCGCCGAGAGCTACCTGGCCGGCGAGACGCCCATTCCCTGCGTTGAATGCAACCGCACGGTGAAGTTCGCTGACCTGCTCGAGACGGCGCGCGACCTCGGCGCTGACGTGCTGGCAACCGGGCACTATGTTGCCAGCCGCCCGCTCCCCAACGGCCGCCGCGGGCTCTTCCGCGCCGCCGATCCGGACCGCGACCAGAGCTATTTTCTCTACGCCACGACGGCCGAGCAGCTCGAGTTCCTGCGCTTTCCGCTCGGCGACATGACGAAGAGCCAGACGCGGGCGCTTGCCCACGAGTTCGGCCTCGCCGTGGCCGACAAGGCCGACAGCCAGGACATCTGCTTTGTGCCCAACGGCCGCTACACGGAGATCATCGAGCGGCTGAAGCCGGGCGCTGTGAAGCCGGGTGAGATCGTGCATGTGGACGGCCGCGTGCTCGGCCGGCACGAGGGCATCATCCACTACACCGTCGGCCAGCGGCGTGGCCTCGGCCTGTCGGTAGGCGAGCCGCTGTTCGTTCTCAAGCTCGATGCGGAGAACAGCCGGGTCATCGTCGGCCCGCGCGAGATGCTCGGCACCGCCAGCATCCGGCTGCGCGATGTCAACTGGCTTGGCGCCACGGCGCTGGATGAGCTGCCGCCGGAGGGGCTCGAGGTGGCCGTGCGGGTGCGCTCCACCCGCCCGCCGTGCCCGGCCTTCCTGCGCCACGACACTGAAGGTGTGGAGATCGTGCTCGCCAGTGCCGAAGAGGGTGTCGCGCCCGGTCAGGCCTGTGTCATCTACGACAGTGTGGAGGGACGGGCGCAGGTGCTGGGCGGCGGCACCATCCGCGCCACGCGCCCGGCCGACGCGCGTGACGCGCTGGCAGGGGCAGCAGCCTGACGGGGACTTATCGACGAGGGGGGCGATGGCAGCGGCCGACATCAAGGGGCCCGATACGGCCTCGATGCGCAAGGCCTACGCGCGGTGGGCACCGGTCTACGACCTGATCTACGACAAGCTGACGGCGCCGGCCCGGCAGCGGGCAGTGTCGGCGGCGCTTGCCTGCGGCACGCGCATCCTCGAGGTGGGCGTGGGCACTGGCCTGTCGCTAGACGATTATCCGGAGAATGCGCGGGTGACGGGCGTCGACCTGTCGGAGCACATGCTGCGCCGCGCGCGCAGGAAGGTGGAACGCCTCGGCCTCGGCCAGGTGGAGGCGCTGGCTGTGATGGACGCCTGCCGCCTCGGCTTCCCGGACGGGGCCTTCGACGCCGTTGTCTCGCAGTTCGTCATCACACTGGTGCCCGACCCTGAGGCGGCGCTCGATGAGTTCGCCCGCGTGCTGCGGCCGGGCGGCGAGATCATCCTCGCCAACCATTTCGGCGCAGCCTCCGGTCTGCTCGCCGGCCTCGAGGAGGCGATCGCGCCGCTGGCCACCAAGGTCGGCTGGAGCGCCGCCTTCAAGGCTGAGCGCATTGCCCGCTGGGCCCGCTCGCGCGGCGTGGCGGAAGTCGTCTCCCTCGAGCCCGTCTTCCCCGCCGGCTTCTTCAAGGTGATGCGCCTGCGCAGGTTCGCTTGACCGGCGCAGGGGCGGGCGCGATCAGCCGCTTTCCCCAGGGCAGGACGGCCCCTATCGGCGGCCGCCGTACAATGCGTGGAAAGCATGCGCGCTTCCTTGACAGCCGCCGCACCACCTCATTATATCGCGCCGCACGGTGCCAAGCGCCGCATGCCCGAACGGGGCGGAGTAGCTCAGCTGGTTAGAGCAGCGGAATCATAATCCGCGTGTCGGGGGTTCGAGTCCCTCCTCCGCTACCATCGCTTGAAAGTCCATAAAAATCAGGCAGTTAGCGCCGAACGGAGGTTCGGACGACTGTGAGACATCTCACGCAGATGTATGCGGAGATGCCATGGCGCTGCCCTCCTACATGTCCCGGCGCGAGGGACGCTATTACCTGCAGATTCGACTCGCCCGGCCTCTGGCCAAGCTGGCCGGCATTTCCCTGTTCAGGGTGTCTTTAAGAACCAGCGACTATCGTCAGGCGCGGCTGCGGCTCGCCGAGTGCCTGGTTTGGGTTCACCGAATGAACGAAATCGATGACGCAGATTATGCTGGCTTGTTCAGGATGAACATCCGCCAGCTTCGTGGGTACCTGGCCGACGCCCTCCCGTTGAGCGAGGAGCGTCTGGGCGCCCGCCGGATCTACGAAGAGATGCTCAAGAACCTGATCCGGCGCACCAAGGCGGCGGGACACGATCCGGACATGGTGGCACCGGGGTTCCGGGAACTGTTCGAACGCTTCGTGCTCCAGAACGTGGAAGCGGAGGAAGGGCTCAGGCGCGCAGAGAGGATCCGGGAATACGAACGCGGCCGGGCGGACGTGCTCGCTGCCATCGAACTCGGCGTACTTCCGCAGCAGGGGCGGCCGGTTCCGGGATATCCTTTGGCGGCGCACATTCACGCGACGGGCAACGTCGCCTCATTCTCACCAACCGTCTCCGGATCAGCCCTCGAAGTTCCTGGTCCAACAAGTGGGGCGCCAGGCGTGGTCCAGATGCCACGAGGGGAACTGGCGAACGCCGACAAAACGTCCGATCCTGTTCACCAGCAAGCCTCGCTCCGGTTCTCCGACGCCCTCGCTGCCTATCTCGAGGCCGACGAGAAGGCCAATGGAAACGCGGACGCCCGGTCGGTCGTGAAGCTTGTCGTTCAGTTCATCATTGACAAGATGGACGACCCCCTGCTTTCCGAATTCGACGAGGAAGCGGCCGCGCGAATTGACGCGATGCTGCCTGACATCCCCGATCGCAAGAACATCCCGCGCGAACACGTCGGTAGTCTCGCAGCGCGCTACGACTACGCGCAGAAGCACGGTTGGGACGGTCTGAAGCGCCTCACGGAAGCACGGCTGAAGAATGGCTATCACAATGCCCTGTCCCGCTTCTTCGGATGGCTGATCCAGAAGAAGCTCTACCTGCGCGAGATGCCCCGGTTCTCGAGGGTCAGCGATGAGAACCTCGTTTCCCTGGAGCGGGATGCGTTTTCCACGGACGAGGTGAGCAGAATTTTCTCGCTGCCCCTCTTCACCGGCTGCCTCAGTGCCGAGCGGATCTGGGTCGAGGGAAGGTGTCTCGTCCAGAACCACCTCTATTGGGGATACGTCATGTCGTTCCTCACGGGCGTACGGCCCGGAGAGCTCGGACAGATCGAGCTCGATGACATCGAGGAGGAGCACGGGATCTACTACCTCCAGCTGCGTGCCTTCGATCCGAAGAAGGGACGCGTTGCGCGCAAGGAGGTGAAGCGGTTCAAGACCCCGGCGTCGCAGCGGACAATTCCGCTGCATCCCCTCATCCTGGATCTTGGGCTGCTGGAACGGATCGAGGATCTGCGATCGATCGGCTGCCCGGTGCTGTTTCCTGAATGGGAACCCTATCCGAAGCCGGGAGGCGAGATGCGATGGGGGCAGCCGCTGACGAAGAGCTTCCAGTATCTCAGGAGAAAGATCGGGCTCGATCGCTTCGACGTGGCGCTCTACTCGTCCCGACACTGGTTCGCTCAGTTGATCGATGAGACAGAGATCAAGGATGCAACCCGGCGCAAAGTGATGGGCCATTCCGGCGGCAAGGACGTGGCGACGCGATATGGCCGGAAGCGGCGCCTGACCACTCGCGATCTCTCGGAGCTTGTCCAAATCTCTTCTCCCGAGATCGACGAGATGGGCCGTCTGTTGTTAAGCGCCAGGGAGCGGGCGGACCGAGGCGAACTGACGGTGCTGAAACCCTGGCTGACGCCGGCAAACTGGTCCGACTACTACAAGCGGAAGTTGCTGGGACAATGACCAATTGCGCCGATTGCACGATGGCCCATGCGGTGGGCATTCTCCTGCAAATGCTGGCTCACCAGGCGAATGACAAAGGCAGCGCCGCCTCGACCCCGTAGGCATCGCGGTTGCGATCGATGAAGTCCTTCAGGACTTGTACCGGCGGTCGAGCTCCGCCTGGGCAAAAAACGCCGACGCCTTGCGCAGGATCTCGTTGGCCTGGCGCAGCTCGCGCACTTCGCGCTCCAAGGCCTTGATCCGCGCCTGCTCGTCGGTCGTCAGCCCCGGCCGCAGCCCACTGTCCCGCTCGGCCCGACGGACCCACGTCCGCAGCGTCTCTGCCTTGCAGCCGATCTTCCCGGCCACCGACGTAATCGCCGCCCACTGGGAGCTGTGCTCGCCCTGGTGATCCAGGACCATCCGCACCGCCCGTTCACGCACCTCGGGTGCGTACCTCGTCAATTTGTTGCTCATGGCTCCATCCTCTCAAGGTTTGGAGCCTCCGGGAAAGGCGGGGCGATTCAAAGAGACGCCTTCAAGAACTCCTCAGCCTGATCGTGCGCATCGAGGAGCCAGGCGTGAAGGTGCTACGGGTGCGCTCTCGTGTGAATGCGCCTACCCCCGCTGGCGAGGTGCTAGTCAGGGAAGGCTATGCCGGTGGGGAGGCCCGGCAAGGGGATCAACTGGTGGCAAGTGAGGGGGATGGAGAAAGAGCAACTGAGCCTGATCTGTGAAGCGGAGAGCGGCAAGCGCTGGGAGGATGCACCCGATAAGAACAGCAGAAGTGCCGGAGATCGCCGATGAGTTCAAACGCGCCCTCTGCATGCCGAGGCCGACACGTCTACCCAGCGGAGCTCTATACTGAGTGCTTTTTTGTCCTGCCTTGTTTTCTGCTACAGTGTAACAGCGCAACAAAGACTGGCTGTTGGCGGGCATGTCAGAGGACGTTCTCGATCGATTTGATTCAATTCGCAGATTTTCGCGTGGCGGCCAAGCGGCACCGCACAAGCCGCTGCTCCTTCTCTATGCGTTGGCACAACTCAAGAATGAGGGCGCCGAGCGCATCACCTTCAACGAGGCCGAGAAGGTGGTCGACCCGCTGCTGCGTACCTACGGCTCCTTCCGGAAAACGCCAACCGTTGCGCATCCTTTCGTGAGACTTGCCAACGACAGGGGCAGGTTCTGGTGGATCGAGGATCACACAAAGACACCCTCGGGAGACCTTCTCATTTCCGAAGCGCGGGAACGCAACCTCAAGGCAGGCTTCTCCGAGGATGTTCTGCAAGCCTTTCGAGAGAATCCGAAACTGATCGATCTCCTCGCGATCAATCTGCTCGATCGCAACTTCCCGCCCAGCCTTCATGCGGACATCCTCGAAAGAGTCGGCCTTCATCTTGGTCAGGACGAGTTCGAGGCTGTCCTGCGGCGGAAGCGTGATCCAAGGTTTCGGGTGGCCGTGCTTTCCGCCTATTACGAACAGTGCGCGATCTGCCGATATGATCTCAGATTGAACGGCGCTCCGGTCGCGCTCGACGCCGCCCACATTAAGATGCACTCCGCTGGCGGTCCGGACGAAGTTCCCAACGGCCTCGCGCTCTGCTCACTTCACCACAAGCTTTTCGATCTTGGCGTCCTGACAGTCGATCCGAAATACGAGATCCTCGTTTCGGACCATGTCGTTGGGGAATGGGGCCGCCGACTGCAGGACAGCCTGCATGGCAAGCCGATTGCGCTGCCCCGGCGGGACACCGATTTCCCGGCCGAAAAGTACCTCACTTGGCACAAGCGAAACATCTTCAAGCAGGCTTCGGTGCAGTCATGACCTCCGGAAAGCTGGTGCGGGACAGGATACCAGAGATCATCCGTTCGGAGGGCAGCAATCCCCGGATCCCGAGGCTCGCAGGCGCTGAACTGCTTTCTGCTCTTTAGGGAAAGCTCGCCGAGGAACTGGCGGAGTATCACGCGGCGTCCGACGATGCATCCAGATGCGAGGAGCTGGCTGACCTTATCGAGGTCATCCTGGCTCTTGGCAGTATACATGGCTGCCCTGAAGAGGCCCCCATGAAGATCGTTGCCCGAAAGCGCCTCGTGGAACGAGCCTTCGCTGCAGATCTTTCAAAATTATCGGGCACCAGTCGTCAGGAATGCTCCGGACGGCGTCCGGGAACTTGCGATGCTCCTAGGGGAGGCCCAGTCCGCCTCAATACGTGACGGGCAGACCGCGGAGTGACCAACATCCGCCGGCTGAAGGTCCGCCGACGTGCTCACGCACGACAAGACTCAGGCGATGGTGGGACCAGGAACGCAGTTTCACCTTGTTTCCTCAGAGCAACCCGAATCGCTTTCCCAGAATTCAGAATCGATTGCCCTGCAAACGGCGTTACAGGGAGTAATGGGGGGAGAAGATGTCGCTGTTCGGCAAACGCCGTGCGCGAAGCACCATCGATCAGGACCGAGAACGTGCGTGAAGGCGCGGCATTTGGCGGAGACTTTCGGTGTCGGGAAGAAGGATCCCGGTGGGTTCCGGGGCGAAGTCAGTGCGACTGCCGCCCATGATGCCGGCGAACGGCGTGGCGGACTCGAGCTGGAGCCCTGATCGGCTCGGCGCCTTCCCAGCAGCGCCTCGTGCCTCGTGAGAGGCCGCAGGGACGCCTTGCTTGCGGGAACGTGACCACCGGGCGAAGGCGTATCTCGAGGCGCTTCTTGCAGAGTGGCGGAAGCACTTCCGCGAAGAGTGGTTGCCCTATAAGGCGGTGATTATTTTTCCGGCCGGTGAGAACGGCGGTGGAAAACTAGACCACGGTAGCGGCGGGATAGTCCTGCTGCGGGCGGCGTAAAATCCGGCCACCTATTTCCCTTCTGCGCAGCGCAGGGAGGGATGAGGGATCTACACCGTGGAATTATATCTGAAGGTTCGGGTTGCTTGCGACGGGGGCATGAGCCAGCGCGAGGCATCCAGGCATTTCGGCATCTCACGCCTTCCGGCTGCGAAATCAGGCAGACGATGCAATAGATTCGGTGATCGGCATAGCCCGTGGCGGGTCTGGTGATCCGGACGAGCTGTCCGACATGGAATGCCTCTTTCATCGGCGCCTCCAATCCCTTGGGATGCGATGAACAAGCGCTTGAAGCGGTTCAGGAACACCACGCCACCTCTTCCTAGCCGCCAAGCTTCGATCTTCTTCTCGCCTCTTCCCGACTTTGGTGCGGATCAAGAATGAAGGCTGAGGCGAAACGATGGCGAATTGCCGTTTCCTCCAGCTCCGCGGCATCAGGACGCCTCCCGATTCAAGCATCGTCCAGCAGAGCGCGAATGCCCTGTGGGCGCATTCACATGCGATAGCCTTGACAATTGAAACGCTCGAGCCTCACCCGCGCGCAATGACGTGGAAGAAGCTGCCCGTCACGAAGCCCCGTCGGTGGCCGGCGGTGCCCAGGTCATTGCCTTCGGCGTCCGCGATTGCGGCAAAGGCGGCTTCCGGGCTCGTGTCGCTTCGCGTGACAGAGGCATAGTGGAATTCATGGCCCACGAGACGCTGGCCGGAGGCTCCCAGCCCTCCATGGTGAAGCAGATGCGCGACCCGGTAGCCGAGATGCATCTTCCGCTTGGCATAGCTCGTCTCGACCGGCAGGAGGCCCGCCATGGGGTGCACGCGGCCGTCCGCGTCTTCCAGGGACTGGCCCAGCACCATGTAGCCGCCGCATTCGCCATGCACCGGGCGGCTTTCGGCAAAGCTGCGGAGGCCCTCGAGAAAGCGCCGGGCTCCGGCGATCCGCCCAGCGTGAAGCTCCGGATAGCCCCCGGGCAGCCAGCAGACATCGCAGTCCGGCGGCGGCGGTTCGTCCGCGAGCGGGGAGAAGGGCACGATCTCCGCTCCCGCCTTGCGCCAGCCCGCGAGCACATGCGGATAGACGAAGGAGTAGGCCTGGTCGGAGGCGAGCGCGATGCGCTGGCCCGGCGGCGGCAGGGGGACCACGCTCTCGACCGGATCGAGCCGCGTCGGGCGGGCGAGCGCCACGAGCCGGTCGAGGTCGAGGGCGCCTTCCACCGCATCGGCCAGACGCTCGAGTCGTGCATCCAGTTCCTCGGTCTCGCCCGCCTGGACGAGGCCGAGATGGCGCTCGGGCAGGACGAGGTCGGCATTGCGCGTGAGAGCGCCGAGCACCGGCAGGCCGATGCGGGCCATGCCGTCCTCCACCAGCCGCCGATGACGTTCGCTCGCGACCTTGTTCAGCACCACGCCGGCCACCGTGATCCGCGGGTCGAAGCGGGCGCAGCCGAGGGCGACGGCGGCGGCCGATTGCGCGTGCCCGGACACGTCCAGGACGAGGATGACCGGCCAGCCGAAGAGGGCGGCGATGTCGGCACTGGCCCCCGTACGGCCGATCTCCTGGCGGATGCCGTCGAAGAGACCCATCGAGCCTTCCGCGATGACGAGATCCGCATCGCGCGCGGCCTCGGAGGCGATCGCGCCGAGCAGGGGCCCGTTCATGGCGAAGCTGTCGAGGTTGAAGCTCGGAGCACCGGTGGCGGCGGCATGGAAGGCCGGGTCGATGTAGTCCGGGCCGCATTTCACGCCGCGAACATGCAGGCCTTTGCGGGCGAGCGCCCGCTGGAGGCCGAGAACGACGGTCGTCTTGCCCGATCCAGAACGGGGCGCGGCGATGAGAAGGCCGGGGCTGATGCTCACTGGGCCGCCTCGCTTCCAAACTCGAGCAGATGATTGGCGATGGCCGAGCGGAAGGCGGCAATCGCGCCGATGGCGATGATGGCGGGGGAGCGGATGAGGCCGTCCTCGGCGAGCTTCGGCAGGGTCGCGAGCGTTCCTTCCACCACGCTTTCCTTGGCGGTCGTGGCGCCGTGCACGGCGAGCGCCGGCGTGTCGCCGGAAAGCCCGCCGTCCATGAGGTCTTTCACGATGGAAGGCAAGCTCGACACCGCCATGTAGAGCACGATGGGGGCGCCGGTCCGGGCAAGCGACGTCCATTCGATTTCTGCATCCGGAGCGGAATGGCCGGTGGCGAGGATGACCGCATGGTTCGTCTTGCGCATGGTCGCCGGCACGCCGTGGATGGCGAGCGAGGCGAGACCGCTCGAGACGCCGGGGATGATGCGGAACGGAATGCCGGCTTCCGAGAGGGCCAGCGCCTCCTCGCCGCCGCGCCCGAAGATGAACGGGTCGCCACCCTTGAGGCGCAGCACCCGCTTGCCCTCGCGGGCGAGCAGGATCAGCCGCTCGCAGATGTCGCGCTGCGCCGCCGAGGGCCGGCCGCCGCGCTTGCCGGCGAATTCCATGGCGGCGCCCTCGCGGGCAAAGGACAGGACGGCAGGATCGACCAGGGCGTCGTAGACGATGACATCCGCCGCCGCGAGGGCGTTCAGCGCATGGATCGTGAGCAGGCCGGGATCGCCCGGGCCGGCACCGACGAGCCAGACCGTGCCAGGGGCAAAGGGGGGCGAGAGGCGGGAGAGGTCGGTCATGCGGGCCTCCGGCCGTGACCGGCGATCACGATGCGGCTATTGGAATTCATGGTGACGATGTAAGAGGGCGTATGGACGAGAGTAAACCCGCCGGATCGTTGCGCCGTGGCTGGACCACGGGCGCCTGCGCTACGGCGGCGGTCAAGGCGGCCTATTGGGGCTGGCTGACCGGCGATTTCCCGGATCCGGTGGAGATCGTGCTCCCGGGCGGAGCGCGTCCCGCCTTTTCCCTGGCGCTCATGGAGCCGGTCGAAGGCGGAGCGCGGGTGGGAATCGTCAAGGATGCGGGCGACGATCCGGACGTGACCCACGGCGCTCTGGTGGTCGCAACCGTTCGGGCCGGCGCGCCGGGATCGGGCGTGACCTTCCGGGCGGGCGAGGGCGTCGGCACCGTTACCCGCGCCGGGCTGCCCTTGCCGCCGGGAGAGCCCGCCATCAATCCCGCGCCGCGCCAGATGATCCGCGACAACCTGGATGAGGCGGCACGCAGCCTCGGCGGGCCCATCGATATCGAGGTCGAGATCTCCATTCCGGGCGGCGAGGCCATTGCCCAAAAAACCCTCAACCCGCGGCTCGGCATCCTGGGCGGGCTGTCGATCCTCGGCACCACCGGCGTGGTGGTGCCCTATTCGTGCTCGGCCTGGATCCACAGCATCTATCGCGGCATCGACGTGGCTCGCGCCGGCGGTCTCGACCATGTGGCGGGCGCGACGGGCTCCACGTCCGAGAAGGCCGTGCAGGCCCTGCATGACCTGCCGGACCACGCCCTCATCGATATGGGCGATTTCGCCGGCGGCATGCTGAAATATCTGCGCCGCAACCCGGTGCCCAAGGTCACCATCGCGGGCGGCTTCGCCAAGATGACCAAGCTCGGCCAGGGCCTGCTGGACCTGCATTCGCGCTCCGGCACGGTCGATCTCGCCTGGCTCGCCGAGCGTCTTGCCGAGGCCGGCGCCGAGCCCTCCGTCGTCAAGGAGGCGCGCCAGGCCAACACGGCGCTCGAAGTGCTGGAGACCGCAAAAAGCCTCGGCCTTCCGCTCGCGGACGTGGTGGCGCAGCATGCGTGGCGCACGGCCGCCAAGGCCCTGCGCGGCGCGGACATCGCGCTGGAAATCATGGTGTTCGACCGCAAGGGCGAGCTCGTCGGCCGCGTGCCGTTCCATCCGGTCGCCTGAAGCCGCGCGTCTCATCGGCTGTCCTCGCAGGCGCTGGGGCGGAAGCGGCGGTCGTAACCGGTCGAATAGAGGGCGCTGTCGCGGAAGTCTTTTGCTGCAAGCGTCTGTCCGACCAGGATCAGCGCCGTGCGTTCCAGTTTCTCGGCGCGGACCATGGCGGCAATCGTGCCAAGGGTGCCCTTGATCACCCGCTCGTCCGGCCAGGAGGCGCGCCAGACCACCGCGGCCGGGCAATCGGCGCCGTAAGAGGGCAGCAGGTCCTCGACCACCTGCTCGATCACGTGGATCGAGAGGTGGATGGCGAGCGTCGCCTTCGTCTGCGCGAAGGTGGCAAGCCGCTCCGTCTCCGGCATGGCGGAGGCCCGACCCGAGGTGCGGGTGAGAACCACCGATTGTCCGACCTCCGGCACCGTCAGCTCGCGCCCGAGCGCCGCCGCCGCCGCCGCGAAGGCGGGGACGCCAGGTGTGATCGTATAGGGAATGCCGAGCGCATCGAGCCGCCGCAACTGCTCGCCCATCGCGCTCCAGATCGAGAGATCGCCGGAATGGAGCCGCGCCACGTCCTCAGCATTCTCATGCGCCCGCACATATTCAGCCGTGATGGCATCGAGATCGAGGGGAGCCGTATCGACGAGCCGTGCGCCGGGCGGACACCAGGACAGGATTTCCGGCGGCACGATGGACCCGGCATAGAGGCAGACGGGGCAGCTTTCGACGAGCGTGCGCCCGCGCACGGTGATGAGATCGGCAGCGCCGGGGCCTGCGCCGATGAAATGGATGGTCATGGGCCGGTCTCCAGACGCGCGAGGGCACAGGTGGCAGAGGGGGAGGCGATGCGTTCCAGGATGAGTTCGGCCCGGGACCCCGCGGCTGCGAGCGCCGCCGCTTCCGCCACCGAGCCGATCCCATGCGCGGCGATGGAGCGGGCGGATTGCGTGCGCACGCGCGGCGCCGCTTCTGACAGGGCGGGCTCCGCAACGGAGGCGGCGACGACATTGAGCCGACGGGCCGCTTCCGTGAAGGCGGGAAGGGCGGCGAGCGCTTCGACGGTCGCAAGCTTTCCGAGCGCATCGGCTGCGATTGCAGCGCGATCCAGCGCCTGCTCCACCAGCGCCACGATCTCGTCGGCGGCGACGCTGCGCCTGAATCCTATGCCTGCCACGATCATGGCTTTGTCACCACCCACTGCGTGACGGGCATCGCCGCCCGCCAGCCGTGCATGCCGCCGACGGCTTCGAGACGCGAGACCGCCAAGCGCCGCATGGTGCCGCCATGGCGGGCGTAGAGCATGCCGAGAAGTGTCTCGGTTTCCAGCGTCACGGCATTGAGGACGAGGCGTCCGCCCGGTTTCAGCGCCGCCCAGGCCGCCTCGAACACGCCGGGTTCCGACGCGCCGCCGCCGATGAAGATGGCATCCGGCGCGGGAAGGTCGGCCAGGGCTTCCGGCGCGCGCCCGATACGGATGTCCAGCGCCGTCGCCCCGAGCTCGAGCGCGTTGCGGCGCGCCCGTTCGGCGCGTTCCGGGCGCTCCTCGATCCCGATGCAGCGGTTGCGCGGATGGCGCAGGCACCATTCGATGGCGATGGAGCCCGCACCCAGGCCGATGTCCCACAGCAGCTCGCCGGCCCGGGGCGCCAGCGCCGCCAGGGTCAGGGCACGGATCTCGGCCTTGGTGAGCTGGCCGTCGTTCTCGAACCAGGAATCGGGGAGACCGGGTGCGAGGGGGACGATGCGGGCGTCCCCCGTCGCCACGATCTCGAGGGCGATGGTGTTGAGCGGATCGATGTCGGCGATGGTAAAATCGTTCGCCACCGTATGGCGGATGCGTTCGCGCGGGCCGCCCATGGCTTCCAGCACCGTGATCGTCGAGGCGCCCAGGCCGTGCGCTTTCAGGAGCTCCGCGAGTTGGCCTGGCGTCGAGCCGTCCCAGGACAGCACGAGGAGGCGCGCTCCAGGCTGGAGGGAGGGAATGACCCGCTCCAGGGCCCGGCCGTGCAGGCTCAGGCATTCGCAATCCGGCAGCGACCAGCCCATCCGCGCGGCTGCGAGGCTGAAGGCGGAAGGCTGCGGAAAGCAGACGATCTCATCGGCAGGAACCAGCCGTGCCAGCTCCGCGCCGACACCGTAATGGAACGGGTCGCCCGTCGCGAGAACGCAGGTCGGCTGGCCCCGGCGGGCGAGGATCATCGAATAGCCATCGGAGAAGGGGCTCGGCCAGGTTTGCGTCTGCGCGGACAGAGGCGCTACGAGGGCGAGATGGCGGACACCGCCGATCACGAACTCCGCCCGGTCAAGCGCGGCGAGCGCTGCGGAGGAAAGCCCCGCGCGTCCGTCCTCGCCGATGCCGATGACGGTGAGCCAGGGAGCGTTCGGCGCCATGCTCGACTTAGCGCTAGAATTCGGGGAAAAGGGGCTCATGCGCATCCTCATTCTGGGCGGCACTTCCGAAGCCTCCGCACTCGCGGCGCGGCTTGCTGGCCAATCCGCCTTCCGCCCGCTTCTGTCCATGGCCGGCCGCACCAGCGACCCGCGCCCCCTGCCGGTCCCGACCCGCATCGGCGGCTTCGGCGGCGTGGAGGGGCTCGCCCGCTTCCTGGCGCAAGAGCGGATCGAGGCGGTGATCGACGCGACTCATCCCTTCGCGTCCGCGATGTCCCGCAACGCGGCCGAGGCCTGCGCGCAGGTGCAGGTTCCGCTGCTCGCCCTGCGTCGTCCGCCCTGGGTGCCGCAGGAGGGGGACCGATGGATCGAGGTCGCGTCCATGGAGGAGGCCGTCCGCGCCTTGGGAGACATCCCTCGCCGCGTCTTTCTCACCGTCGGTCGTCTCGAGCTTCCGCCCTTCGCAGCCGCGCCGCAGCACACCTTTCTCGTGCGCACCATCGAGCCGATCGGCGAGGCGTTGCCCGTGCCGCACGTCATCGCCATCCGCGACCGCGCGCCCTTCGACGAAGCGGCCGAGCGGGCGCTCATGGAGCGCGAGCGCGTCGAGGTGGTGGTGACGAAGAACTCCGGCGGGGCCGCGACCTATCCGAAGATCGCGGCGGCGCGGGCTCTCGGCCTTCCGGTCATCGTCGTGGCGCGGCCGGAGAAGCCCCGCGGCGTCGAGGAGGTCGCAACCGCCGATGCGGCCTTCGATTGGCTGGAGCGCCGTCACGGCCGCACCCCGTAGGACCGCGGCGTGTAGACGAAAGGCGCTTTGCCCTCGGGCCGCTCGATCAATCGCGTGGTGCTCGCGCCGATGATCACGATAGTGGACATGTCGGCCATGGAGGCCTCCACCTCGGAGAGCGGCAGAATCCTGATCCGCTCGTCCGGACGCATGACGGCGCGCGCCAGGATGATCGGCGTGTCGGGACCTTGCGTCTCCGCGACGATCTTGAACGCCGCGCCGAGCTGCCAGGGCCGGGCGGAGGAGATCGGGTTGTAGAGCGCTACGACGAAATCGGCGGCGAGCGCCGCACGCAGCCGCGCCTCGACGACCTCCCAGGGCTTCAGGTTGTCGGAAAGCGACATGGCGCAGAAATCGCCGCCGAGCGGCGCGCCCACGCGGGCGGCGGCGGCGAGCATCGCCGTGATGCCGGGCTCCACGCGGATGTCGAGGCTGCGCCAAATCGGATCGCCGTTCTCCACCGCCTCGAACACGGCCGCCGCCATGGCAAACACGCCGGGATCGCCGCCGGACACCACGGCCACGCGGGAGCCTTTCGCGGCAAGATCCAGCGCGAAGCGCGCGCGGTCGAGTTCGACGCGATTGTCGGACGCGTGGCGGCGCTGACCCGGCCGTTCCGGCACGCGGTCCACATAGGGTCCGTAGCCGACGAGATCGGTAGCGGAGGCGAGCGCCTCCGAAGCCGCGGGCGTCAGAAAGCGCGGATCGCCCGGGCCGAGGCCCACGATGGTGACGCGCCCCGTCATACGCGCCTCCCTTGTCCCGGCACGATGATGAGCGAGAAATAGGGAGCGTCGAAATCCTCAGGGAGTTCAGGCAGCGGGACGATCCTTTCCTCCGCCATGGTGGCGCGCTCCACATAGATCGCGCGCTCCAGGAGCCCGGCAGAAGCCAGCGCTGCGCGAACCTTCGGCAGGTTGCGTCCGAGCTTCATCACCACGGCCGCATCGGTGCCGGAGAGGCGCCGCGTCAGCTCCGCCTCGGGCAGCGTGCCGGGGACCACGGTGAGGACGTCGTCGCCCCAGGTGATCGGGGCGCCGGCGCGGGTCCAGGCGCCTGACATGGCTGTGACAGCCGGTACCACTTCAATTGGAATGCGGTCTTTCAGACGCCACCAGAGATGCATGAAGGAGCCGTAGAAGAAGGGATCTCCCTCGCAGAGCACGGCAACGGTACGCCCGGCCTCGACCTCGGCGAGGATCCGCGCCGCCGCTCCCTCATAGAAGGGGTTGAGGGCCGCCGCGTAGTCACGATGATCGGCCGGGATCTCCGTCGTCACCGGATAGACGAGGGCGATTTCCCGGTCAGGATTCTGTCCGACCACGGCATCCGCGATGACGCGCGCATTGCCGCGCCGCCCGCGCTTGCAGAAATGAACGAGCCGGTCGGCGCTCTCCAGCACCTTGCGGGCGCGCACGGTCATGTAGTCTGGGTCGCCGGGGCCGAGCCCCAGGCCGAAGAAGCGGATGGAGCATTCCGTCATGCCTCGCCTCACTCGACCGGGTTCGCGAGGGCATTGACCGCCGCGGCCGCCATGGCGCTGCCGCCGCGCCGTCCGTGGACGACGAGGTACGGCACGCGGCCGTCCCGGGCCAGCGCCTCCTTGGATTCCGCCGCCCCGATGAAGCCGACCGGAATGCCGATCACGGCGGCGGGCTTGGGCGCGCCGGCATCGAGCATTTCGAGCAGGCGGAAGAGGGCGGTGGGCGCATTGCCGAACACCACGAGGGCGCCTTCCAGCCGCTCGCGCCACAGCTCCATGGCGGCGGCCGAGCGGGTGTTGCCGAGCTCCGCGGCGAGCGCCGGAACGCGCGGATCGTCGAGGGTGCAGATCACCTCGTTGTTCGCCGGCAGTCTTGCGCGGGTGATGCCGTTCGCCACCATCTTGGCATCGCACAGGATCGGCGCACCGCGCTTGAGGGCGGCCTCCGCGGCTTCCGCAAAATCGGGCGAGAGATCGATATCGGCCGGCAGGTCCGTCATGCCGCAGGCATGGATCATGCGCACGACGACGCGCTCCGCCGTGCCGGAAAAGCGGGAAAGATCCGCCTCGGCGCGGATGATCGCAAAGGAGCGGCGGTAAATTTCCGCGCCCTCGCGGATGTAATCGCGGGAGGTGCTCATCGCGGGCTCCCCGGAAAGGCGCGGCGCAGGTCGTCCAAAGTCTTTAGAGGCAATAGGCGGGTCATGAGATCGTCGACGGAAAGGTGAAGGGAGGCCGCATCGCGGCTGGAGCCGTTCGGCACCACGTCATAGCGGCCATCGCCGCGGCCCACCAGCGTGAGATCGGCCTTGCCGGGATGGGCGCAGCCTTTCGGGCAGCCGGACACGTGAAGGGAGGCGCCTTGAGCGAGAAGGCCCGTGCAGGCCTTCGCGATCCGCAGGGCATCGGCGGGGGCGGGCGTCATGGCGCCCGCGCAATCCGGCTTGCCGGGGCAGGCGAGCAGGGAGAGGCGCGGGTCAGACGGATCGGTGATGAAGCCGGTGCGGCCGGCCTCATCGATCAGCGAGGATACGTGATGGCCCGCAATGCCCGGCAGCATCACGCCGCGCGTGAAGGACAGGCGGATTTCTCCGGTGCCGAAGCGCTCGCTCCAGGCCGCCGCGTGATCCAGTTGCCCGGTGCTGCAGCGGCCGAAGGGAAGGGCGAGGAGAACGGCCTGCCCGTCTTCAAGCGGCATGGCGCCCGCGCGAGGGGCCATGGGGCGCCGGCGCGGAGCCGGGCATGGTTCGAGGGCGGCACGTTCCGCCAGTTCGCGAAGAAGATCGGGCTGAAGATCGCGCAGCCGCCGGGTTTCGGTCCGGCCCGTGCGCCTCATGGCCGCAAAGCCCGAGAGGATCATGTGAACGGCTTCCGGCGCCCGGGCGAGGGACGCCGCGCCGATCCCATGCAAGCCGTTGGATGAAGGCACGCCGAAAGCCATGGCGGCGTCCTCGCCTGTCGCCACCAGATGAAGATCGGCGCCGATGGCATCGAGCGGCATCGAGCCGCCGCCATCGACAGCCACGAAGAACTTTGCGGGCAGACCCTCGATGGCATGGGCTGCATTTTCGATGGCCTGCGCCAGGGCGAGGGTATCGCAGCAGTCGCGCGGATCGAGACCGGCGAGCGGCGAGAGAACGGTCAGACGGTTCGGGCCTTCGCCCTCGGGCTCGACCAGGCCTTCGCGGTCGACGAGGGCGAGCAGGTCGGGATAGGTGTCGTCGCTGACGCCGCGGATCTGCAGGTTGCCCCGGGCGGTGATGTCGAGATGGCCGTTGCCGTACTGCCGCGCAGCCTCGGCGATGAGCCGCGCCTGACCGGCGGTGAGCCTGCCGCCGAACGGGTGCAGGCGCACGAGCAGGCCGTCGCCGGTTGCCATCGGGCGGCGTACGCCCGGACACCAGCCGCGACGGCGCGCGATGTGGCCGTGAGCGCTCATTCGGCGGCCTCCTTCCGGTCATCGTCGAAGAAGGCTGCAACGGAATTGAGGCGGCTCTCCCACAGACCCCGCCGGCGAGCATCGGCAAGCCGGTCTTGGATGGCCTGGGCGGCGGCGGGATTGGCAGCGGTAATCTGCTGCCAGACCTGCTCGTCCGCGATCAGGGCCGTGAAGACGAGATCGAGAGCCGTGGCGGGAACGGCATCCGTCGTGGCGGCGAAGGCGAAGAGAGCATCCACCCCTTGGGCGATTTCCGCCGCGCCGCGCCAGCCATGGCGCAGCTGGCCCGCGATCCAGCGCGGATTCGTCAGGCGGCCGCGCACGAGCCGGTCGATATCTTCCTCAAGGGTGCGGGCTTTCGGAGCCTCGGGGCGGCTCGTGTCCAGGCTGTAGAGGGCCGGGGACGCGCCCAGCGCCTGGGCCGCCGCGGCGAAGCCGCCGATGGCATCCGCCGCCGAGTCGCCGTCGAGAATGTCGCGCTCGGCCACATCGCTCACATGGACGAAGGCCTCGGCCTGTTCGACCCTTTGCGGAAAGCTCTCATCGGCCTGCGCTTCGCCGCCGGCGCCGAAGGCATGGGAGGTGCTGTCGAGATAGGTGCGACCGAGATCGCGCTTCGTCCTCCATTCGCCGTCGAGCGCCTGCGCCGACACGCCCGCGCCATAGGTGCCCGGCGCCGATCCGAACACGCGCGAGAGCGTCTCGCCGCGTCGCCGTGCGGCGGCGAGTTCGTTCCACTCGTCCTCCTCCTCGAGCGCGGCGACCGCGCGGGCGGCCCGGTCGAGCAGGGCGATCTGATCCGGGAACGTGTCCCGGAAGGCGCCGGAGACCCGGACCGTCACATCGGCGCGGGGGCGGTCGAGGAGCGGCTGCGGCACGATCTCGAAGCCGGTCACGCGGGTGGAAGCATGGTCCCAGGTCGGGCGCACGCCCATGAGCGCGAGCGCGTGGGCGATATCCTCGCCGCCGGAGCGCAGCGTCGGAGAGGCCCAGAGATCCATCACGATGCGGCGCGGCCAGTCGCCTTCTTCCTGCAGATGGCGGCGCACCACCTCCGCCGCAGCACGCCAGCCGAGTTCGGTGGCGGCGCGGGTCGGGATCGAACGCGGATCGAGAGTCGCGAGATTGCGGCCGGTGGGCAGAACGTCTTTCTGGCCGCGCGAGGGCGAGCCCGAAGGGCCGGGGACGACGAAGCGACCGTCGAGGGCTTTCAGCAAGCCTTCACGCTCACCGGCGGCGCATGTCTTGAAACCGTCGGGGGCGCTGCCGAAGACATGCAGGCCGTCGCGGATCGTGACCTCGCCGAGATCGCAGAGATGGGCATCGAGCCGGGTCAGGGCTTCGTCCATCGGCATGCCGTCATCGACGCCGCAGGCGGCAGCAAGTCCGCTCGTCCGAGCACGCTCCAGAATCTCGTTCGCGACGAGTTCCGCCCGGCCGGGATGGAGCACCTGGGCGGATGAGAACTCCTCGACCAGCTCGCGCAGGGCGGCGGCCTCGCCGTGCAGGCCCGCTTCGCTCGTCTGCGGCGTGAGATGGCCGATGGTGACGGCGCCGATCCGGCGCTTGGCGGGAGCCGCCTCGCCCGGATCGTCGACGATGAAGGGATAGATCACCGGAACCGTGCCGATGGCGAGGCGCGGCCAGCATCGGCCTGAGAGCGCCACCGCCTTGCCCGGCAGCCACTCGGTGGTGCCGTGGGTGCCCAGATGCACGAGGGCGTGGATCTTCTCCAGGACCCTCAGACCGCAATAGAAGGCGAGATAGCCGTGGCTCGGAGGACATTCGGGATCGTGATAGAAGCCCTTGCGGTCGAGGCCGTGCCCCCGGTCGGGCTGCAGCGCCACGAGGACGTTGCCCGCACGCATGGCGCGGAAGCGGAACCTGCCGTTCCCGAAGGCAGGATCGTCCTCGACACGGCCCCAGCGCTCGTCGATCGCGGCGCGCTGCTCCTCCGGCAGCGTGTCGAGCCACGCGCGATAGACGACAAGCGGCACATCGAAGGATGCTTCGCCTTCGGTGAGGCGCGGCATCAGGTCGTCGGCCGTGAAATCACGCGCGGCGTCGTAACCGGCATCGCGCAGCAGATCGAGGATCGCGCAGGCGCTGGCCGGCGTGTCGAGCCCCACCGCGAAGCCGGCGCGGCCGCCGCGCGCAGGGTAATCCGAGAGAACGAGCGCCAGCCGCCGCTCAACGCGAGGCGTGCGGGCGAGGCGAATCCATGCGGCCGCCATGTCGGCGACCGCATCGATGCCGGATCCGTCCGGCGCCTGCACGCGACGGGAGAAGGCAAGCGCCGGGTCGGCCGCTTCCTCCGCCTTGAACGAGACCGGGCCAGCCACGATGCGTCCGTCGAATTCAGGTAACGCGATCTGCATGGCGAGATCGGCGGCGGAGAGACCGCGCGGAGAGGCTTCCCAGGCCTCCCTCGTGCTGCCGACCGGGATGGCCTGAAGGATCGGGCAATCGGCTTCGTCGAGCACGAAATCCGCATCGTCGCGGGACGAGAAGGCGGTCGTCGTGATGACGATGTCGGGACGGCGCGCTCGAATTGCGCTCCGAGCGACTGCAAGCGCTTCCGGATCCTTCAGGCTCGACACGGCGAGCACGAGCGAGTCGATGCCGCGCTCGTCGAGCGCCGCCGACAGAGCCTCGATGGCCTGCGTGTCGCCGGAGAGAACGGCGGAGCGATAGACGAGAAGATAGGCGAGGGGGCGTTCGCCGGAGAGGCGGGCAAGCAGGGCTTCGGGCGAGACGATGGGGCCAATCTTTCCTCCCCCTTGTGGGGAGGAGTTGGAGGTGGGGGTGCCGGCGCCTGTCCCGGATAGGCTATCGCTCACACCCCCACCCTTGATCCCTCCCCGCAAGGGGGAGGGAACGGAGCCTGCGCTTTCAGAGGCGTTCAATCTCCTTGCCACCCACACGAAAGCACGCGGCACGACGCGCGGCGGCTCGATGACCTGATCCGTCTCACCGATCTCAACACCGATACGCGCGAGAAGCCGGCGCATGTTGTCGATGCCGCCGGCCTGGAAATAGGCTTCCAGTTCATTGCAGAGCGCTTGTGGAACGGTCGCATAGGCCGCAAGCCGCGGATCGGGGCGGTCGTCGCCGGGCAGCACCGCGAGCTTCACGCCGCGGGAGCGGCAGGTCTCGGCGAGGCGTTCGATGCCGTAGCGCCAGTAATCGAGCCCGCCGAGGCAGCGCACGAGGACGAAGCGGGCTTTCGCGGCTGTCTTGTCGATGTAGAGATCGACGGAAAGAGGATGGCGCAGGCGGCGCAACGAGGCGAGGCGGAGCGAGGCTCCGCGCCCTTTCAGACGATGCGCAGCCGCCAGCGCGCCGAGGTCACTGTCCGCAAAGGAGAGGACGACGATATCCCCCGGGGGCTGCTGGAGGTCGATGGCCTCCTGGCCCTCATCGAGGGAGACCGTTGTGACCGGAAGGAGGTGCATGTCATCCCGCGCGTAAAGCAGCCTCGACGGCCTTCACGTCGAAGCCTTTCAGGCCGATCACGACCATGCGTCCGTCCCGCGCCTCGCCGGCCTTCCACGGCCGGTCGAAATGGTGAGCGATGCGCTGGCCGACGCCCTGGACCACGAGGCGCATGGGCCTGCCGTCAACGGGCGCGAAGCCCTTGATGCGCAGCACGCCGGCCGCCTCCGCCGCGCGCTCGACGCGGGCGACGAGCGCCTCCGGCGTGGCGACGGGATCGACGGGGATGGCGACGCTCTCGAAATCGTCGTGGTCGTGATCCTCGGCCGTCTCGTGATGCGAGGGGCGGGATTCGAGATCGGCCTCTGCGGCCGCGCCGAGGCCCAGCAGCACTTTCGGGTCCACCTTGCCGTGCGCGGTTTCGATCACCTTCACGGCGCGGGGCAGATGCGCGTTGATCTCGGCGACAACCTTGCCCTTGTCGCCGGCCTGCATCTGGTCGGTCTTGTTGAGAATGATGAGGTCGGCGCAGAGGAGCTGGTCCTCGAACACCTCCTCCAGCGGGTTCTCGTGATCGACGGAGGTGTCGGCGGCGCGCTGGGCTTCGAGCGCCTCCGGATCCTCCGCGAAGGCGCCGGAGGCGACCGCCGGGCCGTCGACCACGGCGATCACGCCGTCGACCGTCACGCGGGAGCGGATGTCCGGCCAGTTGAAGGCGCGAACCAGGGGCTTCGGCAGGGCCAGGCCCGAGGTTTCGATCAAGATGTGTTCGGGCGGGTTCGGCCGGTTGAGGAGCGTGTTCAGGGCCGGGACGAAATCGTCGGCCACCGTGCAGCACAGGCAACCGTTCGGGAGTTCGACGATGTCATCCTGCGTGCAGCCTTCAATGCCGCAGCCCTCGATGAAGGAGCCGTCGAAGCCGAGATCGCCGAACTCGTTGACGAGGACCGCAAGGCGGCGCCTGCCCGCATTTTCCAAAAGGTGGCGCACCAGAGTGGTTTTGCCGGCTCCCAAGAAACCGGTGATGATCGTGCAGGGGATCTTTCGAAGATCGCTCATGAAAGCTTGCCTTTCGGCGGCTTTTCCTCAAGCCGCGCTGTTTGCCTTGAAAGGGGGAATGCGGGCGACCACGCCTTTGCGGAAGGCCTCAGGCCGCTCGCGCCAGGGCACGAGGCCGTCGGACGTCGCCGCATAGCGGCGCAACCCGTCGAGGATGGTCTCGACCGAGGTCTCGGCATTCAGGTCGCCATAGATATAGGTCCAGCGCCCGCGACCGGAGACCGCGATGGTGCAGGGCCGCTTGCAGACGGACAGGCACTCGACCGCCTCCAACCGCACCTTCGGCGCGTCGGGATGCTGAAGCGCCTCCGTCAGGGCCCGGTGGAGGATCGCACCGGGCCGGAGCGCCTTGTCGTCCGGGCCACCCGCCTGGCGGCAGGTGACGCAGACATGCAGGCAGATCTCCTCATGGGTTGAGGTCATCGCTCTTGGGCCGATCCGCTCAGGCGAAGGCGGGCAGGGCCAGGGTCGCGACGCCCGTCACCAGGACCGCGAGACCCGCGAGGCGGACCTGCAGCGAGGGAGCGGCCAGCGAACCTTTCGCGAGAGAGCGGGCGACGAAGGCGATGCCCGTCGTCAGGGCCGTCTGAACGACGACGAGGCCGACGAGATAGGCGGCAAGCGGCGTGGTTTCCGCGCCGATGATCGATTCTCCCAGGGTATAGCCGTGCACGGCGCCGCCGGCGGCGAAGAGGGCCGCGATCAGGGCGTAGGGCAGGGTGGTACGCATGGTGGCTGCGATGCCGATGACGACGACGCTCAGCGCCACGAGCAGTTCGGCACGGGGCAGATCGGCGCTTGCAAGGTGCAGGCCGACGCCGGCTGCCATGGCCACGACCCAGAAGGCGGGGAGCGTGAGGCCGCGGGCGAAGCGCGCGGAGACGAGGCCGACGCCGACGAGGGCGGCGAGGTGATCGAGGCCGATGACCGGATGGCCGAGGCCCGAGAGCAGGCCCTGAACGAGGGTGGAAGGCGTCTGGCCGTCCATGGCGTGATGGGCCAGGGCGGGCGTCGCGGCGACAACGCCGGCAAGCGTCAGGGCAAGGAGGCGGGTCTTGGGCAGAATCGGTGCAGTCATCGTTCTCTCCGTCGGGAGACTCGTGTTGGGGGCCTGTTGCGCTTCCACGGACGGAACCGAACGACGGGAGGTCATTCGACTACGGTCACCATCGGCACACCCCGTCCGACAGACCCGATAGAAGCAAAGGCTGACGGCAGGTCTCCTGGCTCGCGGGTCGATGCTTTTCGCCGCCTTCCCGGGCATTTCAGAGCCCAGTGGCCTATGGAGCGAAGGCTCGCCGCTTACAGTTGCGGGGGCAGCTGCGGTGTCTCACCGCATTCCCTTTTCACCCCGTCGCCGGGGCACCGTCGTTACCATGCTTACCGGGGGCAGGGGCATCTTTCAAGCCTGAGCGTCGAAATCGTCCAGCCTTGAAATCCGGACCGGGGGTGTTCATGGTGCGACCCCTCCACAGGAAGCAGGATGCCATGACCCCGGACGAAGAGGCGCGCCACCGCGCCAAGATGATCAAGCGCAAGGAAGTGCAGGACCGGGAGGTCGCCTCGAAGACCATCGAGAAGGGGCTCCTCATCGTCCATACGGGCCCCGGCAAGGGCAAGTCGACGGCGGCCTTCGGGCTCATGCTGCGGGCGCTCGGCCGCGGGTTCCATGTCGGCGTGGTGCAGTTCATCAAGGGCGCCTGGGAAACCGGCGAGCGAATGGCCTTCGACCGCTTCGCCGATCAGATCGAGTGGCACACCATGGGCGAAGGCTTCACGTGGGAGACGCAGGACCGCTCCCGCGACGTGGCGGCGGCGGAGCGCGCCTGGGCCAAGGCGAAGGAGCTGATGGCCCGCGAGGACATCCGCCTCCTGGTGCTCGACGAGCTCAACATCGCGCTGCGTTACGAGTACCTGGACCTGGCCGAGGTGGTCGAGACCCTGAAGCGGCGCCGACCCGATCTCCACGTGGTGGTCACCGGCCGCAACGCCAAGCCGGAACTGATCGAGGCCGCCGATCTCGTGACCGAGATGACCCTGGTGAAGCATCATTTCGCCGCCGGGGTGAAGGCGCAGGAAGGCGTGGAGTTCTAGATGCGCGCGCTCATGGTGCAGGGCACCGGCTCGAATGTCGGCAAGCCGCTCCTGGTGGCGGGCCTGTGCCGGGTCTATGCGCGCAAGGGTTTGAGGGTGAGGCCCTTCAAGCCGCAGAACATGTCGAACAATGCCGCCGTGACGGCCGATGGCGGCGAGATCGGCCGCGCCCAGGCGCTCCAGGCGCGGGCCGCCGGTGTCGCGCCCAGCGTCCATATGAACCCGGTGCTGCTCAAGCCCCAGAGCGAGATCGGCGCGCAGGTGGTGGTGCAGGGCCGCGTCGTCGGGACCGCGACGGCGCGCGCGGATCGAGCCCCGAGGCGTCTAGACGCCCCCCCCCGCGAGGAAGGACAGCCCTTCGCAGGCAAGAACCATGGCCCACGGAGAGATTTGTCCTTCACGTGCAGGCGATTGACCGCTGTTGTAGAGCTTCGTTGCCCCACTGAACCAGGAGCCAGCGGCAAGCTTCTCGACCATCCATGTGACCGGGTGTCCGAGGAGCAAGGCAAGGAGTGCGTTCCGTCTTTCATCCGATGGCGCTGCACTTTCCGCTTTTCTTTTCCCACCTGCCTTCGCCGGCTTTGGCGCAGTCGCCAGTGCGTCGACTGCTTTCCGCCAGCCTGCCGCGAAGTCGCGGCGCCCCGCGTTGCCGCCACTGCCGAGGAGCGGATTGAAACTCACGCGAGCGTGGGGTACTGCGTGGGCGGCAAAGAGCGGCAGCAGATCCTCCCGGGCCTCTGCTTGCCAGAGCGCGAGCGGTACACCTGATTTGGTCTTCGTGCCCCTCTTCTGCGCGTCAGACCACGCCTTGTCGTATTGAGTCCACTCGCGCTCGCTTGCGACCCGGACGAGCTCGTCCAGCAGAACATCGAAAGTCGGCGGCCCACCGACGACGTGGAGTACTTCATCCCGCCACGCGATCCGCACGCTCGGCCACCGGCGAGACAGTACACGCAACAAGCCGAGCGACGCGAGGTAGTTGCCGAGGCTGTCCGCCGACAGGCCGGGCAGGGCAATCGTGGGAAGCCGAACTTCATTAACCATTGCGCACTGTCAACGGCGGAGCAAAACCAGGCCATTGGGCGGCGCAAAAGTAGGCCACTTGGCGGCGCATTCGGGGAACGTCGGGAGGGCGTAGCCCGACCAGAGTTTCCCGAATGCGGCGTCGGCGTTCTTATGGGGTGGTGTCGGCGGCTTTTCGGGCCCTGCTTTGCGCGAGGCGATAGCTGTCGCCATTCATCTCGAGGATGCTGACGTGGTGGGTCAGGCGGTCAAGGAGCGCGCCTGTGAGGCGCTCGGACCCGAAGGTTTCGGTCCATTCGTCGAAGGGCAGATTGCTGGTGATCAGCGTCGATCCGCGTTCGTAACGCTGGGAGACCAGTTCGAACAGCAGCTCCGCTCCGGTCTTTGACAGCGGCACAAAGCCCAACTCGTCGATGATGAGCAGCTTGTAGCCGGCCATCTGCTTCTGGAAGCGCAGCAGACGACGTTCGTTGCGAGCCGAGATTCAACGATCCCCTCAGAGACGGAAAGGCTATTGATGGCGCGGCGGCGATACGAGTCACGGATCACGAATGGTCGATGATCACCCCCTGCTTCCGAACAAGCCTCGCGGTGTGCCCCTGTGTTGATGACTGTCGGGTTCTCAACGGCATCTCCGGCGCTTCCGGACGGGTTCGCCGTGGGCGAAAATCCCCGAGCGTTACGGCCCGCCGACCACCTGCTACAGCCGCTTCTTTCGCTGGCACAAGGCGGGCGTGCGGGATCGACTGCCGGAGGAAATCTCCAAAGTCTAGGATGGCGACATCATCATGATCGATGCAACCTGTGTCTCTGTTCACCAGCACGGGGCCCCGGGAAAAGGGCTCTCGACGATGGCGGCGTGGGTCGTTTTCGTGGGGGCTCACTAGCAAGATCCACGCGCTCGTCGACGCGGAAACCCTCCGTCACCCTGTGTCTGACCGGCGGGTAAGTCCGCGACAGCGTTTGAGGGTTATTGAGTGACGGCGCGACCCTGCTGTGACTGATCGCCCTACGCAACCGGCCGAAGATCATCGTCAGCGACACCGGCAGCGCGTTCACATCAGACGCCATCCCAGGCCCATCAGAACCGACTCGGATGGCACTCATCGACAACGGCCGTCTGCGCGATGAACGCCTGAACGAGACGCAGTTCACTTCGCTGGCGCAGGCCCGGCCGCATATCCAGATCGACTGATCGTCGCCGGCGAGCTCGCCAGAACCTTCGCTCCGCGACGGTCGCTCGCGCTGCGCTGTGTCAACATTTCCCCGCAAGTGCCCGCTGCTTCACCTGCCAGTGCGCCAAAGCAATCGACGGGAAATCTGGGAGGTAACGTCAGGATGAATAGCGTCTTGTCTTGTCGGGGATCTTGGCCGCCGGGCCCCGATAGTCTGGCATCCCCATCCAGAACCTGTCATGAGCATGCACGCAAGGGAAGCGCCCCAACGCTTTCTAACAGGTTTGACAACCTCGCAAGTATTGCGCACGATGCAACCATAACGAGTAATGAGGGGGCGCCTGCATGGATATCAGGCAACTGAACGGCATGGTGGAGGAGGGGGCTGCGCTGCGTCGCCGCCAGATTCTTCAGCCGGTCGGCGGCAAGGGCGACAAGATCTTCCCGCCCACCTATCCCGGTCGAGACTCGCAGCCTCGGCATGTCTATGAGAAGCGCCGCGTGAACGGGGAGGACGTGTGGTGCGTCCTCGTCGACAGCGTGCAGTCGCAGGCCAATCGGCTGGAAGAAAGTCTTCTCGCTGCCATTGCCGATGGCGTGCCCATCCCACATGTGGAGGTTGATTTCACCGAGGCAGGACTCGAGGGCATCAGCCGGATCACCTCGCTTGATGCGCCTCATCGCGTCTATGACGCTATCCTTCGCGACAGCCTCTACGACGGCAAGGGGTTCATGGACAGCGACGTCGGCCAGCGGCTCGCGAAAGCAAAGGCCGAGGACGCGTCCGCGCTCCTGGAGATCTCCCCGACCGCGCTGCTGTTCGGCGCTTGGCATTCGACCGGGCAGGGCGGTGGGCTTGGCGCCAAGTTTGCCCGCAGCCTCGTTTCCGAGATCGTGGCGGTCAATGTTCCGGTCGAGGATGTGGTCGTGAACCCGCGGACCGGCGAGATCGACGTCCAAACGTCGGGGCGGCGCACCCGCAGCCGCATCGATCCGCTCGGGGTGCTCAGGAACGTCAAGGTCTTCAGGGGCGCAGACGACTGGAGCACGACGAAGGAAGCGGCCGGCAAGAACGCCAAGGAGGTCAAGCCTTCCGCGATCAATCACGGGAACATCCCCCCCTCGGTCCAGCCGCTCGGCATCACGTGCGACTATCTCGAGCACAGCTTCGTGCTGAGCTTCGCGGCACTGCGCCGCTTGCGTTTTGGCGGCGGGGTGAGGGACGCGGCTGGTCGTGCCCTCGTCGCGGCGCTGGGCCTTGTCGCGCTCACGGAGCAGGACGCGCGGGGCTATGCGCTGCGATCCCGGTGCGATCTCGTCTGTGACGGGAAGGCGCCGCTCGAGTTCGTCCGCCCCGATGGATCGACCGAGGCGGTCGAGATCGATCGCCCGCAGGCGCGGGCGCTCTACCAGGCAGCCTATGATGCTGCGCTTGACGCCGGCTTCTCCCTCTCACCCGAACCGCTTCGACTGACCCCGCAGGAGAAGCTCGTCGCCATCGTCAAGGAAAGCCAGCGGCTAGCGCTCGCACGCAAGGGGGGCGATGAGGACGAGGCGGGCAGCGATGACGTTGGTTCTAGAGATTGAATTTCTCTCGGGCGTCGCCTTTGCCGCCGTAGGACCGGACAGCACAGAGCCGGACTGGCCGCCGCAGCCGGACCGCATCTTCTCCGCGCTCGTCGCGAGCTGGGCCGCGCGCGGCGAGAGGGAGGACGAGCTGCGCGCCCTGCAGTGGCTGGAGGAGCTTGCGGTCCCGAGCCTCTTCGCGTCCGACGCAGAGCGGCGGCGGGGCGTGACCGTCTACGTCCCTGCGAATGACGCAAGCAGCGCCAAACAAAAGCACGCCCGCCATGTGCTGCCCGCCATGCGCAATCGGCAGGAGCGTGCGGGCGGTTTCCCCGCAGCGCGCCCGCATGATCCGGTACTCCGCCTTTGCTGGCCGAAGGCGCAGCCTGACGACGCGACCTTCTCCGCCCTGCAGGCGCTTGCGCACGACACTCCCTATGTCGGCCATTCCACGAGTCTCACGCGTTGCCGCTTCTTGCTCGACCCTGTGGTCGACCTCGAGAAGGCTACCATGCCCCGGCGCAGCGTCTACAGGGGGCGGCTCGAAGAACTGCGCGCGGCTTATGCGCGCTTCGAGCAATCTGTTGACAAGAAGGACCGGCCGCAGAGGGGCATGCGGGTTTTGCCGAGGCCCGCGCCACCCACAGCGCGAGCGAATGTCTTTGCCGATGGCGGGCAGTGGCTGATCCTTGAGCATGTGGGCGGTGACATGCCGGACGTCCGGGCTTCAGCCCTCGTGGCGCGGACGGTGCGCGACGCGCTGCTCAGTGGCTACCGGAAGATCGGCCTCGGCGACGACATTCCCGAAGTCATCAGCGGCCATGCCCCTGATGGCTCGCCGAGCCGGAATCCGCATCTTGCCATCGTGCCGCTGGCCTTTGCCGGCTTTCCCTATGCCGACGGCCATGTGATGGGCTTCGCGCTTGTGCCGCCTGCCGGCACGAGCATCCTCGCGCGTCCGGGAGCGCCGGAGACAGACGACACACGGGCGTTCCGGCGGGCGCTTCGCCAACTGACGAAGATCGATCAAGCCGGGCGGCGTGTGCTCGAGGTGAGGTCTGAGGAGCGAACGCCTCGCGAGCAAGCCTTCGGCGTCGATATGGCGCTGACCTTCGATCCCCCAGGGCCGGCCTCGCTCGATCCGGCACGCTACACGCGGCCGGCGCGAATTTTCGCAACTGTGACACCAATCGTGCTCGATCGCCACCTCAAGCGAAGCGGGGCCGAGCGCCTCGAGGAGGCCGCGGAGCAGATCGCCACCGCCTGCCGCAATATTGGGCTGCCCGAGCCCGAGGCGGTTGTGGTCGACAAGCATTCGGCGGTCGAGGGCGCCCCGTCCGCCTATCCGTCGGGGAGGGCTCCGCGCTGGATGAACTGGCGGCTGCCACCCTCGCTCGCCAGCCGTCAGCTTACTCATGCCGTGATCCGCTTCGCAGAGCCGGTCGAAGGGCCGGTGATCCTCGGGGCAGGGCGCTTTGTGGGGTTGGGGCTGTGCCTCCCGATCGACCGGAGGGGGGACGATGCTGCCCGTTGACGACTTCGCGGCGTTCTTCGAGGAGGTCCACGGATTCCCGCCGTTCCCCTGGCAGAAGTGCCTGCTCGCGGAGATCGTGGCGCGAAACGGGACGTGGCCGGACACGCTGGACCTGCCCACGGGCTCGGGCAAGACGGCGGCCATCGACATCGCGATCTTTCATCTGGCGCTCGAAGCGGAGCGCGGCGAGGAACGGCGCGCGCCCGTGCGCATCGCCTTTGTCGTCGACCGCCGGCTGGTGGTGGACGATGCTTTCGGGCGGGCGCGGAAGCTGGAGGCGGCGCTTGCCGCAGCCGCACCGGGCAGCGTCACCGCACGGGTGGCCGAGCGCCTGCGTCGGCTCTCCGGCGATGGGCCGCCGCTCATGGCCTGCCGGCTGCGCGGCGGCATTCCGCGCGAGAACGACTGGGCGCGCACGCCGTCACAGCCGACAGTCCTGTGCTCGACGGTCGATCAGATCGGCTCGCGGCTGCTGTTCCGCGGTTACGGTGTCAGCGACGTCATGCAGCCGGTCCATGCTGGCCTTGTCGGATCCGACTGCCTGATCCTCCTGGACGAGGCGCATCTTGCCGAGCCATTCCGGCAGACGATGAGCTGGGTGGCGTTTTATCGCGGACCGGGCTGGCGGGAGAGGGATATCGCCGCTCCTTGGGGGTTCTCCCTGCTGACCGCGACGCCGGGGAAGAGGGCGGGGGAGGCCTTCGCGCTCGACGAGGCGGACAGGGCAAATCCGGTCCTCAATCGGCGTCTGGAAGCGGCGAAGCCGGCCATTCTTCGCGGGCCGCTAAAGGGATGCGGAAAGGGCAAGGGCGCGGCTGAAACCGAGGGCGAAGGGGATGAGCGAGACAGCGGCGACGCCGAGCTTGCCCGCCGCTGCTCCGCGATCGTCGCCGAGGTTCGCAAGGCGCTCGGCCACTTCGAGGATGCCGGGAACGGCGCGCCCGGGCCGGCGATCGGCGTCGTCGTCAATCGCGTGGCGCGGGCCCGCGCCGTCTTCGAACGCCTGTCGAAGGAGCTCGCCGCGCCCCCTGACGACGAAAGCGCGGCTGCCACGCATCCCGAGATCATCCTGATGATCGGCCCGGCGCGGCCGGTCGATCGGGACGATCTCGCCGAAAGGCTGCAACCGATCCGCACACGCGCCTGGGCGCCGGACGAAAGGCGCGAGCTCGACCGGCCGCTCATTGTCGTCGCGACGCAGTGCATCGAGGCGGGCGTCGACATCGATCTCGACGGGCTCATCACTGAGGCGGCGCCGCTCGATTGCCTGCGGCAGCGCTTCGGCCGGCTCAACCGTGCCGGGCGCGATATCAGGCCCTATGCCGCCATCGTCGCGGACAAGACCGACATTGCCGCGCGCACGGACGATCCCGTCTATGGAAAAGCGATCAAGTCGGCGTGGACCTGGCTCGAGGCGGTCGCGACAAAGCCGCCGAAGAAGGGCGATGCTTTCGTTGACTTCGGCATTGAGGCGATGAAAGCGCTGCGGCCGCCTTCCGAGGCTCTGACGGAGAAACCCGACGCGCCGGTTCTGCTGCCAGCTCACCTTGATCTGCTGAGCCAGACCTCGCCCATCCCGGCCGCGGACCCAGAGGTGGCGCTCTATCTGCATGGTCCGGTCCGTCAGCCGGATGCGATCACAGTCGTCTGGCGGGCAGACGTCAATCCTGAGTGGAAAGACCAGAACGTCGCCCGCCTGCTGACGCTCGTGCCGCTGCGACCGGGCGAAGCCGTCGAGCTGCCTCTGTGGGCCGTGCGGCGCTGGCTTGAGGAGCGCGGGGCGTCGGCCGGGGATCTGGCCGATGTTCCGGCGCGCGCTGGCGATGATGAGGGGGCGGGCGGGAGGAAGGTCTTCCGCTGGAAGGGGGAAGACGAGCGGTCGCAGTGGGTCGCGCCGTCCGATCTGCGTCCCGGTGACACCATAGTCGTGCCGGCGAGCTACGGCGGCGTGGACGGCTTCGGCTGGAACCCGGTAAGCAAGGTCGATACCATCGATGTGGCGCAGAAGGCGGCCGAGCCCTTTGCGAGAAGACGTTTCGTCGTGCGGGTTGCGCCGGGCTTGCTGGAAGGTCGCGTAAGCGAGGGGGCGCTCGCCGGCATGCTCGCGACATTGCGCGCCGAGCGCGCGCAGAATGTGCGGCAGGCGCTGCTGGAGCTCGATCTGCCGGAGGGGCTCCGTCAGGCGCTCGAGCGGCTGGGCACCGCCAGGCGGCAGAGGATCGTCGTCGACTTCGGGGTCTATGGCGAGAACGAGAACGGTGAACCGCGCGGTGTCGTCCTGGTGGCGCCCTTCGGCATTGCCGACGCGGCGAAGGAGAACGCGGAGGACGAGGGGGGCGGAACGAGCTCGACCGAGGACGACACGGCCGGCTCCATCTTCGGCATGCCAGTGTCGCTCAGGCAGCACGCCGAGGATGTGGAAGCCAAGGCGGAAGAGTTTGCACGCCTCGTCGGCCTGCCGCCTGCCTACGCGGCGGACCTCGGGCTCGCCGCAAGCCTCCACGACCTCGGCAAGGCCGATCCGCGCTTCCAGGCCTGGATGCATTTCGGCGATCCGCTGGGGGGCAATCCCGATGATGAGGCCGATGTTCTCGCCAAGTCGGGCCGCCCGCTGCCGCCCATCGCGCGCGAGAAGGCCGGCCTGCCGCCTCGCTGGCGGCACGAGGCGCTGTCGGTGCGGCTTGCCCGGGACGACGCGCGCCTCATGGAGGCCAGCGATCCCGATCTCGTCCTCTGGCTCATCGGCACGCACCATGGGTGCGGCCGGCCGCTCTTCCCGCATGAGGATCCGACCGACACGCTGCCCTACGTCGGCCCGCAGTCGTTGGCCTTCGACTGGAATGGGCTCGACTGGCCGTCTCTCTTCGCGCGGCTCAAGGCGCGCTATGGCGTGTGGGAACTGGCACGGCTAGAGGCGATCCTGCGGCTTGCTGACCACCGGGCGTCCGAAGACGCCCGCGAGCGCATCCTTGGGGAGGCGCGATGACCACCACATCCCATCGCCTCGACGGACTGGAGCCGGACAACCTCCTCGCCTTCCTCGCACTGCTGGGGCTGCTGCGGGCGCTGGAGGCGGCCGACAGGGAGCTTTATCCGCGCGCTGCCTGGGATCTCGACGCGCCGCCGTTGCGGCCGCGGCTGTTTCTCGCAAAGGCCGCCACCACGGACGAGGTTGCCGAACTCGCCGCGAAGGGTGTCGAGCAGCTCGCGCAGGCCCATGATTTCGGTTCCCGCAAGGATCTCAATTACGCCCGTGAGGATGCGCGGAAGCTTCTCACGCAAGAAGCCCGGGCGTCTTCCCGCGATTGCCGGGAGCGTATCGACCTCCTTGCGGCGCTGATGAGCGACGGGGCCGTCAAGAACGACAAGGTGGAGCCGATCGATCCGACGCCGCTGTGCCTCATGTTCGGTCAGGGGCATCAGCACTTTCTCGAGCGCATCGCCGCTGTGCCGCGCGAGCCCGCGCCACCCCCGCGGGGAAAGGGCAAGAAGGCGGTGGCCCTGTCTGCCGCACAGTGCCTGGCCGAGGCCTTGTTCGCCCCCTGGCATCGGCAGGACCCGACACCTTCCTTCCGCTGGGATCCTGCCGAGGATGTCCGCTACGCGCTGATGGCGGGCGATCCGACCGACGATGCCTACAAGGGCGGCACCCAGCATGGCGCAAACCAGCTCGCCGCCGTGGGCCTCGCGGCGCTGACCGTTGTTCCGGAGGTGCGAGCAGGTCGAGCCCGCCCCGCGATCATTGGAGGTACGAGCGGTCGTGATGGCTTCTCCTTTGCCATCCCTATCTGGCGGGATCCTGCGACGCTTGCAGCGATCCGTGCGCTGCTGAGCCATCCTGACCTTCGTGAGCCGGAAGGGCTTTCGCATCTCGGTGTCGATCATGTGCTGGTCGCCGAGCGCATCTCGGTCGGCAAGTTCATCAACTTTGCGCGGGGGAGGCCGCAGCACGGCTGAACCAAGGCCATGACCGATCCCCAACTCGAGCTCCACCTTCCCGCACCACCCATCAGCGGCGACATGCCACTGATCCCGGCGCGAATGGTGAACGAGTTCGTGTACTGCCCGCGACTTGCCTATCTCATGTGGGCGCAGGGCGAGTGGGCGGAAACTGGCGATACGGTCGAAGGCAAACGCGTTCACGCGCGCGTCGACAGGCCCAATGCGCCGCTGCCGGCGCCGCAGACGCTCGAAGGCGATGGAGCACCGGAGGACGACAAGATCGTCAGTCGCTCGCTTACGCTCTCCTCGACGAAGATGGGCGTCATTGCCAAGCTCGACATTGCCGAGGCAGAGGACGGTGCCGTCACACCTGTCGATTACAAGCGCGGCAAGCGCCCACATGTGGCACAGGGGGCATATGAGCCGGAGCGCATCCAGATCTGCCTGCAGGCGCTACTTCTCGAGGAGCATGGCTACCGCGTCAAAGAAGGCGCCATCTACTATGCCGAGAGCAGGGAAAGGGTGCGCATAGCGCTTGATGATTCCCTGCGCATGGCAGCGCGGACGGCGGTCAGCGAGCTGCGCCTCACGGTCTCGCAAAGCCGCATTCCACCGCCGCTCAAGGACAGCCCGAAATGCCCGCGCTGTGCGCTTGTGACGGTGTGTCTGCCGGACGAAATGCGGGCCCTTTCAGGCTCCTCAATCGCGCCGCGCACGATCGCCGTTCCACCTGACGAAGCGCTGCCACTCGTCGTGCAGTCCCAGCATGCGCGGATCGGCAAGGAGGGCGAGGCGCTCAAGATCGTCGATGAGGAGCAGGGCGAGACGCTGGTGCGCCTCATCGACATCTCGGATGTGGCGCTGTTCGGCAATGTCTCGATCACGACGCCGGCGCTTACGGCGCTGCTCGAGCGCGAGATTCCCGTGACCTTCCACAGCCACAGCGGCTGGTTTCGCGGCGTCGCCCACGGCATCGGTCACCGCAATGTCGAAGTCCGCACGGCACAATATCGTATGAGCTTTGACGAAGCCGCGTGCCTCAGGTTTGCAAAAGACCTAGTCGCGGCAAAGATTGCGAACCAGCGTACCATCCTTCGACGCAACTGGCGCGGAACGGCAGAGGACAGGCAGGCGGCTCTCGACCGGCTCTCTGCTGCGAGACAGTCCGCCAATGGTGCAACGACGCTGACCCAGCTTCTCGGCATTGAAGGCGATGCGGCGGCTGTCTATTTCCGTGCCTTCGCGAGCCTGTTGAAACCGCCCAGGGACACGAAAGTCTCCGGTGAATTGGCGCCGTTCCGCTTCGAGGCCCGCAATCGGCGACCGCCTACGGATCCGGTCAACGCGATGTTGTCGCTGGCCTACGCAATGCTGACCAGGCATCTGACGATCACGCTCGCTTCGGTTGGTCTCGATCCCTATCGCGGCTTCTACCACGCGCCACGTTACGGCCGCCCGGCGCTGGCTCTCGATATTATGGAGCCGTTCCGCGCGATCATCGCCGATTCCGTCGTGCTGTCGGCGATCAACACCGGCGAGGTCGGGCCGAACGATTTCGTGGTGGCGGTCACGGGCACCGCGTTCACTCAGGCGGGGCGCCGCCGTTTTGTGGGAGCATTCGAGCGCCGGCTGTCGCAGGAGACGACACATCCCGTCTTCGGCTACCAGGTGAGCATGCGCCGCATGTTGCTGATCCAGGCGCGGCTGCTCTCACGCTTCCTGCTTGGCGAGCTGCCAAGCTACCCGCATTTTTTGCCGCGCTGAGCAAGCCAGATGACGGACGAACGCCTGTTTATCGTGACTTACGACATTTCGGACGCAAAACGCTGGCGGCGCGTGTTCAAGGTCATGCATGGATACGGTGAGTGGCTGCAGCTTTCCGTTTTCCAGTGCCGCCTCACGCGGCGGCGCCGCGCCGAACTCGAGACACGGCTGCGTGAGCTCGTCAGAAATGGCGAGGACCACGTGCTTCTGATTGATGTTGGGCCTGCGGACAGGATCGAACTGGCTGTGGAGAGCATCGGTAAGACGTTCGCCAAAATCGAGCGTCGCGCTACAGTCATCTAGTGGAATCTCATAAGATCGCTGCGGTTCCAGAAACGGGGAGGTCGGGCTGGCTGAAGGCGTTCCGCCGCTGCCGGCGGCTTTCGATCGGCGAAGTGCCGTTGGAAACCCCGCCCCCGCTCGATTCCGCTTAGATATTGGAATCGTTTGCTATTTGATATCGTTGATAGGATTATGCGGGGAGTTCGGCACGCTTTGCTTGTCCCTGATCAGGGGTGGTCGAAATCGTGGCAGGGTTGCCTGAATATTCAACGGGTTGTAGCGTAGGAGCATCCGAGGCAGAGATGCCTCGGCCTCATTGAAGCGGCGTCGACCTCGGCAAGCACTACGTGCCGTACCGGACGCATCCGAGGCAGAGATGCCTCGGCCTCATTGAAGCATTGGAACATTGTTCTCAATAGCTTGACCTAGAGCAGGCATCCGAGGCAGAGATGCCTCGGCCTCATTGAAGCGGACAGGCGCCGCTCGATGCTGGTTCGCTGGCGGCGCGGCATCCGAGGCAGAGATGCCTCGGCCTCATTGAAGCCCCGCCCGACCTTGGCATCATGTACCGCGAGCCGGCGGCGCATCCGAGGCAGAGATGCCTCGGCCTCATTGAAGCCCGTCGAGGCGCCGATGTCGATGACCGTGCCGCCCTCGCATCCGAGGCAGAGATGCCTCGGCCTCATTGAAGCGACGACGCTGACGTGATCGACGCGATCCGCGAGGACGCATCCGAGGCAGAGATGCCTCGGCCTCATTGAAGCCAGTATTTGCCCGAAGTTCACGCCAAGATAAAGCATGGCATCCGAGGCAGAGATGCCTCGGCCTCATTGAAGCAACCGATCATCCTCCCCCACGCCCCGGCGCTGATAGGCGAGGCATCCGAGGCAGAGATGCCTCGGCCTCATTGAAGCGCGGTAGCAGCGTCCATCTTCTGCAGGGAGCGGAGCCGCATCCGAGGCAGAGATGCCTCGGCCTCATTGAAGCACGGCCACCACCACCCCGACCACCTGCGCGGCGCGGCCGCATCCGAGGCAGAGATGCCTCGGCCTCATTGAAGCAGGTTCCACTCTTCCTGCCCGAAACCCTGCGTGGCGAGCATCCGAGGCAGAGATGCCTCGGCCTCATTGAAGCGCCGCCGCTACGACTACGCCCGCGAAGCAATGCCCCGCGAAGCATCCGAGGCAGAGATGCCTCGGCCTCATTGAAGCGAGAACTTCTTCGATCACATCATGCCGGCCTCGCGCCGCATCCGAGGCAGAGATGCCTCGGCCTCATTGAAGCCACGCCGGCCCGTTTGCCATGAGCTGCGCTTTCTCGGCATCCGAGGCAGAGATGCCTCGGCCTCATTGAAGCGCGAGCATGTCGCAGGACGAATTCGAGGAATGGTTCAAGCATCCGAGGCAGAGATGCCTCGGCCTCATTGAAGCTCCCGGATCAGAATGATGGTGTAGAGCGCGATCACCGCGGCATCCGAGGCAGAGATGCCTCGGCCTCATTGAAGCAGCCCCACGTTTGGCTGCCCCGGCTTGCACCCGTACCAGCATCCGAGGCAGAGATGCCTCGATGATGTCCCGGGGCGTGGTGTAGCAGGATAGCGTCGGTCACCAGTGTTTTTCCGGTAGGGTCGGGTTGTTCAAGCTCAACCTGATGGAAA
>NZ_JACHEH010000001.1 GCF_014201415.1 Chelatococcus composti | reverse complement strand
GCGAGCGCAGGTTCATCATATCGTCGGTCATCGGTGGACTTTCCATCAGGTTGAGCTTGAACAACCCGACCCTACCGGAAAAACACTGGTGACCGCCGCTATCCTGCTACACCACGCCCCGGGACATCATCATAGGTTTTGACGTAGGCGGGCGGCGAGGGCATCCCCTAGGTCGCCATGACCATCTCCCGCTGGCTGTCTGCGCCGACGCGGACGATGGGTGCGAGCATGCCGGGATAGACATCGCGAGAGGGCTCGTTCCAGCCGGTGCGGTCGACCATGCCTCGGGTCAGGTCGATGATCGCCTCGCGGTTGCTCCGGACATTGTAAAGGTTGCACATGGGCGGCAACTCCGGTGAGGCCCGCGGGGCAGTTCAGACTTTTGCCCCGAATCAGTGCCATATCGACGGCATCAGAGTCTGAACTCACATTGCGAGTCCTTATATATAATACGGCCTGTCACGCCGGAGGCCGCGGGTTCGAGCCCCGTCACTCCCGCCACTTTCCTCCTTGCATTTCCAAGCCTTGAGAAGTTGCCCCGTTCGGGGCCGGCCTGAACTCGGCAGGCGGGTTCGGGCTTTTGTGCCCAGAGCCGTTTCCTCACCGGGCTCCCGGCATCTTCCGACCTGCATGGCGTTTTGGGGAATCGGCTGGGTAACCAGGCGTTTGGAGTTCGTGGAGACGGCTGGCGAGGACCGCCGCCTCGCCGAGCTGGCAAAAGCGATGTCGAGACGCGCCGCGAGACAGCCTTGATTTGAGCGACCGACTAGTGAGAGGCGCAACCTCGCTGGCATCGATACTGGCGTTCGCAAGATCACTCCGCTAGCTTGGCGACCGATGCAGGGGGCACGACCACACATCGCAGCATTGGACGGGCTGCGCGGCATTGCCGCGTGGCTGGTTGTGCTGTCGCATACCAACAATTTGCTGCCGCAGCCGCTGCTCGTCCTCTCTGGGGCTGGGGCGGCCGGCGTTATGATCTTTTTCGTGTTGAGCGGTTTCCTGATGGGGCTGCTCTATGCATCTGTCCCTCCGGAACGCCCGGCCATCGCAGACTTCGTGGTTGCTCGCATTGCCCGCGTTTTTCCGTTGTACTTCGCGGTGGTGCTGTTCAGCTTCGTTGTGAACGAAAAATTTCCCTTTTTGATGCCATATGTGCATGTATACAATGTAACTATAAAGAACATATGGGAGCATGTATTTTTTATTCGTGGGCAGAGTGTCCTTTGGACGATACCCGTCGAGGTGACATTCTATAGTCTGTTCGTCCTTCTCTGGCTGGTGCGGGGCAGAAGTCGGGCGGCCTATTTGATGTCCATAGCAGCGCTATGGCTGGCGGTCGTGGCGACGATGTATAAGCCGCTTCCATGGGGCAACGATTTGCCGCGGTATGTGGCATTCTTCTTCAGCGGCCTGGTGATCGCAGAGGTTTATCGAGCCGCTCCGCCTGAAGATGACGGAGTGGCGTCGGTCTTCGGAGCGACACTTGTGGTGGCAGGGATTATCCTGCTGATCCCCGGAAACTATCGCGCTCTGTTCGGGACAGGGCTGGGAAGCTGGAGCGGCCAGGCCTCGCTCCTGATGGCGACCACGGTCTGCGCCGCCGCGTGCTATTCGTCGCTCGCACAAAAGGTGCTCGGAGCGCGGCTTCTCAGCCTGCAGGGGGATATTTCGTATTCGGTCTACCTCCTGCATCCGCTGGTGCTCCACGCGATCCGCAAGAATACCGGTCTTGACGGCCTCGCGCTGTTTCCCGCTGTGATCGTGGGCACGCTGGTGATTGCGCTTGCATCGTATCACTTCATTGAGAGGCCGTGTCGAAGCGCCATCCGGTCGCTCAGGAAGTAGCTGGGCTTTTTGGAGGGGGCAGAAATCCCGTCCGCAGCAATACGGCCGCAAGGTGCCAGACCGGTATTTCGCGGGCAAAGGGCGGTGATGCCGGATGCCTGTTTCCACCGTCCAGATGCCAACGCGCCGCCTTCTTGCCATGGTGAGCGGCTCTTGTAGGGTGGCGCCGTGCCGAAATGTCCCATCCGCACCGGCGGCTGGGGAGGATCGAGCGGACCACAGGGGACAACGGTTGCGCGAGCGTTGCGCCCCGCTGCTCGAAAACCGGGAACATGGCTGGTATGCGGCACCGCAGCACTTGCGCCTGCCGATCGCCTGCGATAAGCCTCGCGCGCACATGCGAAACGGTCCAAGGTAGCTGATCGCGGACGTTTTTCGCCGCTTCTCGCCGGATCGCTTTCGTGCTGAGCGAGAAATCCGTTCAAGAGCCCGCCGTCCCGGCGACGGGCCACGACAACGCGGGTGCCGGATGCAGAGCCTTCTTGCCGACTATCTGCCGCTCGTCATCTTCATCGGTGTGTCGCTGGTGATCGGGCTGGCGCTGCTTGTGTCGCCGTTCATCGTGGCATATTCGCGGCCGGACGCCGAGAAGCTGTCGGCCTACGAGTGCGGCTTCAACGCGTTCGATGACGCGCGCATGAAGTTCGATGTGCGATTCTATCTCGTCGCCATCCTCTTCATCATCTTCGATCTCGAGGTCGCCTTCCTCTTCCCGTGGGCTGTGGCCTTCGGCGATCTCGGCTGGTTCGGCTTCTGGTCCATGATGCTGTTCCTCGGCGTCCTGACCGTCGGCTTTATCTACGAGTGGAGAAAGGGAGCCCTCGAATGGGATTGATCGGCGAAGCGAACGGCCCGGCCGTCGCTCCGGCGGCCAGGGGCATCATCGACCCGCGCACCGGCAAGCCCGTCGGCTCGGATGATTCCTTCTTCCTCGGCCTCAATGACGAGCTGGCCGACAAGGGCTTCCTCGTCACCTCGACGGACGAGCTCATCCAGTGGGCCCGCACCGGCTCGCTGATGTGGATGACCTTTGGTCTGGCTTGCTGCGCCGTGGAGATGATGCAGCTGTCGATGCCGCGCTACGACGTGGAGCGCTTCGGCTTCGCTCCGCGCGCCAGCCCGCGCCAGTCGGACGTCATGATCGTCGCCGGCACGCTCACCAACAAGATGGCGCCGGCCCTGCGCAAGGTCTATGACCAGATGCCGGAGCCGCGCTACGTCATCTCCATGGGTTCCTGCGCCAACGGCGGCGGCTACTACCACTATTCCTATTCGGTTGTGCGCGGCTGCGACCGCGTGGTGCCGGTGGACATCTATGTCCCTGGCTGCCCGCCCACCGCGGAAGCGCTGCTCTACGGCATCCTTCTTCTGCAGAAGAAGATCCGCCGTACCGGCACCATCGAGCGCTGAGGGGTGAAGGCGATGAGCGTCAACCTGACTGAGCTCGGTGAACATATCCTCGCCTCGCTGCCGGGGGCGGCGAAGGCGGCGGACGTGGGCCTCGGCGAGCTGACCATCCGCGCCGAGGCGGGCGAGATCGTCCGTGTCCTGACCTTCCTGCGCGACGACGCCCGCTGCCGCTTCGTCTGCTTCATCGACCTGTGTGGCGTCGACTATCCGGCGCGCGAGAAGCGCTTCGACGTCGTCTACCACCTGCTGTCGCCGCACCACAATGTGCGCATCCGCGTGAAGGTGGAGACGGACGAGACGACGCCCGTGCCGTCGGCGACCGGCGTCTTTCCGGCTGCCAACTGGTACGAGCGCGAGGCCTACGACCTCTATGGCATCCTGTTCTCCGGCCATCCGGACCTGCGTCGCATCCTCACCGACTACGGCTTCGAGGGGCATCCGCTGCGCAAGGACTTCCCGCTCACGGGCTTCGTCGAGGTGCGCTACGACGACGAGGAAAAGCGGGTGGTCTACGAGCCGGTGCGGCTCAACCAGGAATTCCGCAACTTCGACTTTCTCTCGCCTTGGGAGGGCACCGAGTACGTGCTGCCCGGCGACGAGAAGGCCAAGGCCAACTGAGCGGGAGAGGGCGCCTTGGGCGAACATCAGATCCGCAATTTCTCGATCAACTTCGGCCCGCAGCATCCGGCGGCGCACGGCGTTCTGCGCCTTGTCCTCGAGCTCGACGGCGAGGTGGTGGAGCGCGTCGACCCGCACATCGGCCTGCTGCACCGCGGCACGGAGAAGCTGATCGAGGCCAAGACCTACCTGCAGGCGGTGCCCTATTTCGACCGGCTCGACTACGTCGCGCCGATGAACCAGGAGCACGCCTACGCGCTCGCCGTCGAGCGGCTGCTCGGCATCACGGTGCCCAAGCGCGGCCAGCTTATCCGTGTGCTCTATTCGGAGATCGGGCGCCTTCTCTCGCACCTTCTCAACGTCACCACGCAGGCCATGGACGTCGGCGCGCTCACGCCGCCGCTCTGGGGCTTCGAGGAACGCGAGAAGCTGATGATCTTCTACGAGCGGGCCTCGGGCGCGCGCATGCATGCGGCCTATTTCCGGCCGGGCGGCGTGCACCAGGACCTGCCCAACAAGCTCCTCGATGACATCTGGGACTTCTGCGACCCCTTTCTCAAGGTCCTCGACGATCTGGAGGGGCTGCTGACGGACAACCGAATCTTCAAGCAGCGCAATGTCGACATCGGCGTTGTGACGCTGGAGGAGTGCTGGAAGTGGGGCTTCTCCGGCGTCATGGTGCGCGGCTCCGGCGCGGCATGGGATCTGCGCAAGGCGCAGCCCTATGAATGCTACGAGGAGCTGGAGTTCGACATCCCCGTCGGCAAGAACGGCGACTGCTACGACCGCTACTGCATCCGCATGGAGGAGATGCGCCAGTCCGTGCGCATCATGAAGCAGTGCCTCGAGAAGCTGCGCTCGCCAGAGGGGCAGGGCCCGGTTTCCGCCACCGATCACAAGATCGTGCCGCCCAAGCGCAGCGAGATGAAGCGCTCGATGGAAGCGCTCATCCACCACTTCAAGCTCTATACCGAGGGCTACCACGTCCCCGCGGGCGAGGTCTACGCCGCCGTCGAGGCGCCCAAGGGCGAGTTCGGCGTCTATCTCGTGTCGGACGGCACCAACAAGCCGTACCGCTGCAAGATCAGGGCTCCGGGATTCGCCCACCTGCAGGCCATGGACTTCCTGTGCCGCGGTCACATGCTGGCCGACGTCTCGGCAGTGCTCGGCTCGCTCGACATCGTGTTCGGCGAGGTCGATCGCTGATGGTCTCGGCACCGGCCATAGAGGGAACGGGCGAGGTGGCCTGCGCGCCCCGCTGGATGCCTTCGGAGCGGACGCGCCGCAAGGTGCTGGAGCCGCTGCGCCGGCGCGTGCTGGGCCCGCTGTTCACGCGCCTCGGCTACGACCTTCTGCCGGCCGTGCCGGAGTGGGAGCACCGGCCCCTGTCGCGCCGCGAGGTGGACCGCCTCGTGCGCGGCGCCGCCCACCATATCGCCGTCGACCTGGAAGCCGCCGGGCTTCCGGTGCCGGCGGACATGGAAGGGCTGGTGCGCTCCTTCTATGACGAGATCAGGTCCTGCCCGGTGCGCCAGAAGCACGGTGGCAACGGCTTCAACGGCGCCCTTGAGCTCTTCGTGGTCGCACGGGTGCTGCAGCCGGATGTGATCATCGAGTCGGGCGTCTTCCGGGGACTCACCACCTGGGTGCTGCGCAAGGCCTGTCCCGAGGCGCGGATCTTCTGCTTCGATGCGGTCTTCTCCAACCTGCAGCATCGGGATCCGTCGGCGATCTATTACGAGGCCGACTGGTCCGGCTTCGACTTCGGTGGCATTGACCTGTCGCGCGCGCTCGCCTTCTTCGACGATCACATCGACCAGGCGCGGCGGATCATCGAGGCGGAGAAGCGCGGCCTGCGGCATCTCGTCTTCGACGACAACACCGCGGCCCACCGCATCCATTCCCACGGTGGCCCGGCGTACCCCACCGTCGACATGGTGCTCGACGACATTCCGACGGAGCCGGTGCGCTGGCTGCGCAACGGGCGTGAGTTCGTCTACGAGGCGGACCCCTCCGTCGTCGAGGCCGTCCGCGCGCGGGTCGAGACCGTGCGCCACATTGACGATCTCCACGGCGTGACCGGCTACTCGCCGGCGCGCCTGACCTATGTGAAGCTCAAGGACAGGCGGATCTGATGGCTGTTCGTCGTCTCGCCCCCAAGGAACTCCAGCCCGACAGCTTCGCCTTCACGGCGGAGAACGCGATCTGGGCCGGGCAGCAGATCGCGAAATACCCCGAAGGCCGGCAGGCCTCGGCGGTGATCGCCCTGCTGTGGAAGGCACAGGAACAGTCCGGCGGCTGGCTGCCTGAGCCGGCGATCCGCGCCGTCGCCGACCTTCTCAAGATGCCCTACATCCGGGTGCTGGAGGTCGCGACGTTCTACACGATGTTCAACCTCGAGCCGGTCGGGAAGCATTTCGTGCAGCTTTGCGGCACGACGCCCTGCATGCTGCGCGGCGCCGAAAAGCTCAAGGAAGTGCTCAAGCGCAAGATCGGCGAGGAGAAGCACGTCACGGCCGACGGCAAGTTCTCGTGGATGGAGGTCGAGTGCCTCGGGGCGTGCTGCAACGCGCCGATGGCCCAGATCAACAACGACTACTACGAGGACCTGACGCCCGAGACGCTCGAGAAGCTCCTCGACGATCTCGCAGCCGGACGCCCGGTGAAGCCCGGTCCGCAGAACGGCCGGCGCGCGTCCGAGCCGGAAGGCGCAATCACGACGCTGAGCGACCCGTCGCTCTACGATGGCTCGCAGCTCGGCGCCTGGCGCAAGCGCTTCGAGGCCGAGGCGGCCGAGAAGGCCCGCGCCGAGGCGGAGGCGGCCGCCGCCGCGCCGTCTGCTGCCCAGACGCCGGAGCCCGCCAAGCCGAAGGAGACGCGCCCTGAGGAGAAGGCTTCGGATCGTCCTGAGGTGCGCGTGGCCGAGGGCAAGGCGCCCATCGCCCAGGGGGCAAAGGATGATGCCGCCCCGGTGGTCCCCGACGAGCACAAGCCCGCGCTGCTTTCCAAGCCGCGCGACGAGGGGCCGGACGACCTCAAGCTCATCTATGGCGTCGGGCCGAAGCTCGCTGCCATGCTGAACGAGCTCGGCATCTACCACTTCGATCAGATCGCCTCCTGGAACGAGATGAATCTCGCGTGGGTTGACCAGCATCTGGGCGCCTTCCGCGGGCGCGCGGTGCGTGACAAGTGGATCGAGCAGGCCAAGAAGCTCGCCACGGGCTGGCGCCCGGCGAGCGACGTCGGCGAGAAGCCGGAGGAGTGAGCGGCCATGCTGTCTGACAAGGACCGCATTTTCACCAATCTCTACGGGCTGCACAGCCCCGGCCTCGAAGCCGCGAAAAAGCGCGGCGCGTGGGACGGCACCAAGTTCCTCCTGCAGCAGGGGCGCGACTGGATCATCGAGGAGATGAAGAAGTCGGGCCTGCGCGGGCGCGGCGGCGCCGGTTTCCCCACGGGCCTCAAGTGGTCGTTCATGCCCAAGCAGTCCGACGGGCGTCCGCACTATCTCGTCGTCAACGCCGACGAGTCCGAGCCGGGCACCTGCAAGGACCGCGAGATCATGCGCCATGATCCGCACCTGCTCATCGAGGGGTGCCTGATCGCATCCTTCGCCATGGGGGCGCACGCGGCCTACATCTACATCCGCGGCGAGTACATCGCCGAGCGTGAGGCGCTGCAGCGGGCGGTGGACGAGGCCTACGAGGCGCGCCTCATCGGCAAGAACAACATTCACGACTATCCCTTCGACCTCTACGTGCACCATGGTGCCGGCGCCTACATCTGCGGCGAGGAGACCGCGCTGCTCGAGAGCCTCGAGGGCAAGAAGGGCATGCCGCGGCTGAAGCCGCCGTTCCCGGCCAACATGGGCCTCTACGGCTGCCCGACGACGGTCAACAACGTCGAGTCGATCGCGGTCGCCGGTACCATCCTGCGCCGTGGCGCCTCCTGGTTCGCCAGCCTCGGCCGGCCGAACAACGCGGGCACGAAGCTCTTCTGCATCTCCGGCCACGTGAACAAGCCGTGCAACGTGGAAGAGGAGATGGGCATCACCTTCCGCGAACTCATCGACCGGCACTGCGGCGGCATCCGCGGCGGCTGGGACAACCTGCTCGCGGTCATCCCCGGGGGCTCCTCCGTGCCGTGCGTGCCGGCCGAGCAGATCATCGACTGCCCGATGGACTTCGATTCCCTGCGGAACCTGAAGTCCGGCCTCGGCACGGCGGCAGTCATCGTCATGGACAAGTCCACCGACATCGTGCGGGCGATCGCGCGGCTCAGCTACTTCTACAAGCACGAGAGCTGCGGCCAGTGCACGCCCTGCCGCGAGGGCACGGGCTGGATGTGGCGCGTGCTGTCGCGTATGGCGGAAGGCCGGGCCCACAAGCGCGAGATCGACATGCTGCTTGACGTGACCCATCAGGTCGAGGGCCACACCATTTGCGCGCTGGGCGACGCGGCGGCCTGGCCGGTGCAGGGCCTCATCCGCCATTTCCGCCACGAGATCGAGAAGCGCATCGACGAGTATGCGGCCAACCCGCATTCGGATGCGGTTCTGCAGGCAGCTGAGTGATTGATCACGTCCGGGTGGCTCGCCGCCGGACGGGAAAGGACGAAGTAGCGATGGCCAAGCTCATCGTCGACGGCAACGAGATCGAGGTGCCTGCGGAGTTCACCATCCTGCAGGCCTGCGAGGAGGCGGGCGCGGAGGTGCCGCGCTTCTGCTTCCACGAGCGCCTGTCGATCGCCGGCAACTGCCGCATGTGCCTCGTAGAGGTGAAGGGCTCGCCGAAGCCCGTCGCCTCCTGCGCCATGTCGGTGCGCGACCTCAGGCCCGGCCCCAACGGCGAGCCGCCGGTGGTCAACACCCGCACGCCTCTCGTCAAGAAGGCGCGCGAGGGGGTGATGGAGTTCCTGCTCATCAACCACCCGCTCGATTGCCCGATCTGCGACCAGGGCGGCGAGTGTGACCTGCAGGATCAGGCCATGGCCTACGGCGTCGACTCCTCGCGTTTCGCCGAGAACAAGCGCGCCGTCGAGGACAAGTACATCGGCCCGCTGGTCCGCACCTCGATGAACCGGTGCATCCACTGCACCCGCTGCGTCCGCTTCACCACCGAGGTCGCCGGCGTGCCGGACCTCGGCGCCATCGGCCGCGGCGAGGACATGGAGATCACCACCTATCTCGAGCACGCCATGCGCTCGGAGCTTCAGGGCAACGTGATCGACCTGTGCCCCGTGGGCGCGCTGACCTCCAAGCCCTACTCCTTCAAGGCCCGGCCCTGGGAGCTTGCGAAGACCGAATCCATCGACGTGATGGATGCCCTCGGCTCGGCCATCCGCGTCGACTCGCGCGGCCGCGAGGTCATGCGCTTCCTGCCGCGCGTCAACGAGTTCATCAACGAGGAGTGGATCTCGGACAAGACGCGTTTCGTCTGGGACGGCCTCAGGACCCAGCGTCTCGACCGCCCCTACGTGCGGGAGAACGGCCGTCTGCGCCCGGCGAGCTGGAATGAGGCCTTCGCGACCATCGCCAGCAAGGTGGGGGCGACGAAGAGCGAGCGCATCGGCGCCATCGTCGGCGACCTTGCCGCCGTCGAGGAGACCTTCGCCCTCAAGCTCCTGATGGAGAGCCTCGGCGTCGCCAGCATCGACTGCCGCCAGGATGGCACGCGGCTCGACCCGACGCTTGGCCGTGCGACCTATGTCTTCAACAGCACCATCGCTGGCATTGAGGATGCCGATGCGGTGCTGCTCGTCGGCACCAACCCGCGCAAGGAGGCGCCGGTTCTCAACGCCCGCATCCGCAAGGGCTGGCGCCAGATGCGCACGCCCATCGGCGTGATCGGCGAGAATGTCGACCTGACCTATGACTACGCCTATCTCGGCGCCGGCCCGCAGACGCTGGCGGACCTGGCGGCCGGCAAGGGCGCCTTCTTCGAGGTGCTGAGCAAGGCCGAGCGGCCTCTCATCATCGTGGGGCAGGGGGCCCTGACGCGCGAGGACGGCCTGGCCGTGCTCGCCACGGCGGCGAAGCTCGCCAAGGCCGTCGGCGCGGTCGGCGAGGGCTGGAACGGCTTCTCGGTGCTGCACACGGCCGCGGCGCGCGTCGGTGCGCTTGACCTCGGCTTCACGCCGAAGGCCGACGGCCTCGACGTGGCGGGCATGCTGGCGCCGGGGGCGCTCGATGTCCTGTTCCTGCTCGGTGCGGACGAGATCGACGTGCCGGAAGGCGTCTTCGTCGTCTACCAGGGAACGCATGGCGACCGTGGTGCCCACCGGGCCGACGTCATCCTGCCCGGCGCGGCCTACACGGAGAAGTCGGGCATCTACGTCAATACCGAAGGCCGCCCGCAGCTCGCCAACCGGGCCGTGTTCCCGCCCGGAGAGGCACGGGAGGACTGGGCGATCCTGCGTGCGCTGTCCGACGTGCTCGGCAAGCGACTGCCGTTCGACTCGCTGGCGGCGCTGCGCGAGCAACTGTTCGCGGCGTATCCGCATCTGGCCGCCATCGGCGAGATCGCGCCGGCGGATCCGGCCGCTCTCGAGGCGCTCGCGGGCAAGGGAGGGGCGCTCTCGGAGGCGCCGTTCGCTTCGCCCATCGTCGATTTCTATCTCACCAACCCCGTTGCGCGCGCGTCTGCCGTCATGGCCGAGTGCTCGGCTCTCGCGAGCGGCGCGCTGAAGCAGGCTGCAGAGTAAGGACCACACCCGATGGAATGGCTGACCACGGTTGCGATCATTCTCGGCAAGAGCCTGCTCCTGCTGGTCGCGCTGCTCGTTTTCATCGCCTACATCCTTTACGCCGACCGCAAGATCTGGGCGGCGGTGCAGCTGCGCCGCGGTCCGAACGTGGTGGGGCCGTGGGGGCTGTTGCAGTCCTTCGCCGACCTTCTGAAGTTCGTGCTGAAGGAGCCGGTCATCCCGGCTGGCGCCAACAAGGGGCTGTTCCTGCTGGCGCCGCTCGTCACCTGCGTACTGGCGCTGGCTTCCTGGGCCGTCATCCCGGTGGCCGACGGCTGGGCGATCGCCGACATCAACGTCGGCATCCTCTACATCCTCGCCATCTCCTCGCTCGGGGTCTACGGCATCCTGATGGGAGGCTGGGCGTCGAACTCGAAGTACCCCTTCCTCGGTGCGCTGCGCTCGGCGGCCCAGATGGTTTCCTACGAGGTCTCCATCGGCTTCGTCATCATCACCGTGCTGCTGTGCGTCGGCTCGCTGAACCTCACCGAGATCGTGCGCGCGCAGGAGACGAGGGGGCTTGCGACGCTGCTCGGCGTGCCGTGGCTGACGGTGCTGAACTGGTACTGGCTGCCGCTGTTCCCGATGTTCGTCATCTTCTTCATCTCGGCGCTGGCCGAGACGAACCGCCCGCCGTTTGACCTGCCGGAGGCGGAATCGGAGCTGGTGGCCGGCTTCATGGTAGAATACTCGTCGACGCCGTACCTCCTGTTCATGCTCGGCGAGTACGTGGCGATCATGACGATGTGCTCGCTGACCACGATCCTCTTCCTCGGCGGCTGGACGGCGCCGGTGGCTCTGCCGCCGTTCACGTGGATCCCCGGCGTGGTGTGGTTCGTCGTCAAGGTTTGCTTCGTCTTCTTCATGTTCGCCATGGTGAAGGCGATGGTGCCGCGCTACCGCTACGACCAGCTGATGCGTCTTGGCTGGAAGGTGTTTCTGCCGATCTCGCTCGCTGCCGTAATCGTCGTTGCGGCTGTGCTGCAGGTCACGGGATGGGCTCCGGCCTCGTGAGGCCGGCAAGAGAAAGGGACGGAGCCGGATCATGAGGCTCGATCAGGCCGCAAAGTCGCTCTTCCTGAAGGAGTTCGTATCGGCGTTCTTCCTGTCGATGCGCTACTTCTTCAAGCCGAAGGCGACGATCAACTATCCCTTCGAGAAGGGAATCCTGAGCCCGCGCTTCCGCGGCGAGCACGCCCTGCGCCGTTATCCCAACGGCGAGGAGCGCTGCATCGCGTGCAAGCTGTGCGAGGCGATCTGCCCTGCCCAGGCCATCACCATCGAGGCCGGGCCGCGTCGCAACGACGGCACGCGCCGCACGACGCGCTACGACATCGACATGGTGAAGTGCATCTACTGCGGCTTCTGCCAGGAGGCCTGCCCGGTGGACGCCATTGTCGAGGGGCCGAACTTCGAGTTCGCGGTGGAGACGCGCGAGGAGCTCTACTACGACAAGCAGCGGCTCCTGGATAACGGGGCGCGCTGGGAGCGCGAAATCGCCCGCAACATCGCGATGGACGCGCCCTACAGGTGACGGTCCGGTGAGGTTGTTCGTGAGGGATTCGGTGTCTATAGACGCCATGCCTGGGGGGCGGGGCCCCACGGGCGACAGGACGGGATACGGGGCATGACGGTCGCAGCGGCCTTCTTCTATCTCTTTTCGTGCGTGTGCGTGGCCTCGGCCTTCATGGTCATTGCCTCGCGCAACCCCGTGCATTCGGTGCTCTTCCTGATCCTCGCCTTCGTCAACGCGGCGGGCCTGTTCATCCTGATGGGCGCCGAGTTCCTGGCGATGATCCTGGTTGTCGTCTACGTCGGCGCGGTGGCAGTGCTCTTCCTCTTCGTCGTCATGATGCTCGACGTCGACTTCGCGGAGCTGCGCCAGGGCTTCCTGCAGTATCTGCCGGTGGGCGCCCTCGTCGGGGTCATCTTCCTCATCGAGCTCGTGCTTGTGGTCGGCTCGTTCGTTATCGACCCCGCGCTCGTGAAGACGCCGATCGCGGCCATCCCGCCCGCCAGCGAGATGTCGAACACCGCGGCGCTCGGCCACGTGCTCTACACCCGTTACCTCTACTTCTTCCAGGCATCGGGCCTCGTGCTGCTCGTCGCCATGATCGGCGCCATCGTGCTCACCCTGCGCCACAAGCCTGGCGTCAAGCGGCAGGACGTGGCGCGGCAGGTGGCGCGCACGCGCGACACCGCCATCGAAGTGCGGAAGGTGCCCTTCCGCGAGGGCGTGTGAGAGAGGCCGGAGACACAGACATGACCATCGGGCTCGCGCATTATCTCACCGTCGCCGCCGTGCTGTTCACCCTCGGCGTGCTTGGCATCTTCATCAACCGCAAGAACGTCATCGTCATTCTGATGTCGATCGAGCTCATCCTGCTCTCGGTCAACATCAACTTTGTCGCCTTCTCCACCTTCCTGGGCGACCTCGTCGGGCAGGTCTTTGCCCTGCTCGTGCTGACCGTGGCGGCCGCCGAGGCGGCCATCGGGCTTGCCATTCTCGTCGTCTACTTCCGCAACCGCGGCACCATCGCGGTTGAGGACATCAACATGATGAAGGGCTGAGGCCGCGATCATGTATCACGCGATCGTCTTCCTGCCGCTTGCCGGCTTCCTGATCGCTGGCCTCGCCGGCCGGTTCATTGGCGCGCGGGCGAGCGAGGTCATCACGACCTCCGGCCTGTTCGTCTCCTGCGCCCTGTCGTGGATCGCCTTCTTCGATGTCGCCTTCGGCGACGGCGCGACGCGCGTCACGGTGGCCAACTGGATCATTTCAGGCGACCTGGCGGTCGACTGGGCCTTCCGCATCGACACGCTGACGGCGGTGATGCTGATCGTCGTGACGACGGTCTCCTCGCTAGTCCACCTTTACTCCATCGGCTACATGCACGAGGATCCGTCGCGGCCGCGCTTCTTCGCCTATCTGTCGCTGTTCACCTTCGCCATGCTGATGCTGGTGACGGCCGACAACCTGGTGCAGATGTTCTTCGGCTGGGAAGGCGTCGGCCTGGCGAGCTACCTGCTCATCGGCTTCTGGTACGAGAAGCCGTCGGCCAATGCCGCGGCCATCAAGGCCTTCGTCGTCAACCGTGTGGGCGACTTCGGCTTCCTGCTCGGAATCTTCCTCCTTTTCGTGCTGTTCGGCGCCGTCACCTTCGACGGCATCTTCCCGCGCGTGGCGGAGTTCAACGAGGCGACGTTCCGCTTCCTCGGCCACGAGTGGCACGCGCTGACGCTGGCCTGCCTGCTGCTCTTTATGGGCGCCATGGGCAAGTCGGCCCAGTTCCTGCTGCACACTTGGCTGCCGGACGCCATGGAGGGCCCGACGCCTGTCTCCGCGCTCATCCACGCGGCGACGATGGTGACGGCCGGCGTCTTCATGGTCGCGCGCATGTCGCCCGTGTTCGAGTATGCGCCGACGGCGCTGTCGGTCGTCACGGTGATCGGCGGCATCACCGCCTTCTTCGCCGCGACCGTCGGCCTCGTGCAGAACGACATCAAGCGCGTCATCGCGTACTCGACCTGCTCGCAGCTCGGCTACATGTTCGTCGCGCTCGGCGTCGGCGCCTACGGGGCAGGCGTGTTCCACCTCTTCACGCACGCCTTCTTCAAGGCGCTGCTGTTCCTCGGTGCCGGCTCGGTCATCCATGCGATGCACCACGAGCAGGACATGCGTCACATGGGCGGCCTGCGGAAGCACATTCCCTTCACCGCGGCCATGATGACCATCGGCACGCTGGCGCTGACCGGCTTCCCCTTCACGGCGGGCTACTTCTCGAAGGATGCCATCATCGAGGCCGCCTATGCCTCGCACACGCCGGGCGCCAACTTCGCCTTCATCGCGACGGTCATCGCGGCGCTGTTCACGTCCTTCTACTCGTGGCGCCTGTACTTCCTGACCTTCGAGGGCAAGCCGCGCTGGGCCGGTCACGGCCATGGCCATGACGACCACGGGCACGGCCACGGCGATCACACGCCGCACGAGAGCCCGCTCGTCATGCTCATTCCGCTTGCCGTCCTGGCAATCGGCGTGGTCGTTGCCGGCTTCGCCTTCAAGGAAGCCTTCATCGGCCACGACTACGACAACTTCTGGAAGGGCGCGCTCTTTACCGGTGCCAACAACCACATCCTGCACGAGATGCACGAGGTGCCGGGCTGGGTTGTGGCTTCGCCCTTCGTGATGATGGTGCTCGGCTTCCTCATCGCGCTGTGGTTCTACGTTCTCAACCCGCGCATGCCGGCCGCCCTGGCCGCGCAGCAGCCGCTTCTCTACAGGTTCCTGCTCAACAAGTGGTACTTCGACGAGCTGTACGACTTCCTGTTCGTGCGCCCGGCGATGTGGCTCGGCCGCGTCTTCTGGAAGAAGGGTGACGGCTGGCTCATCGACGGCTTCGGGCCGGACGGCGTCTCTGCCCGCGTCGTCGATGTGACGAACCGCGTTGTGCGCCTGCAGACCGGCTACGTCTTCCACTACGCCTTCGCGATGCTCGTCGGTGTCGCGGCTCTCGTCACCTGGTACCTCATCGGGGGCACGCACTGATGTTCGGCCTCGGTCTCCTCTCCGGTCTCCTGATCCTGCCGCTCGTCGGTGCCGCCATCATCCTCGTGGTGCGCGGCAGCGAGGAGGCGGTGCGCTCCAACGCCCGCTCCGTGGCGCTGGTGACGACGCTCGCAACCTTCGTCCTCTCGCTCGTCGCCTGGGGACGGTTCGACACGGCGAGCGCCGCCTTCCAGCTCACTGAGGATCATTCCTGGCTGACGGATTCCATCCGCTTCCGGCTGGGCGTGGACGGCTTCTCGATGCCGTTCGTCCTGCTGACGACCTTCCTGATGCCGTTCTGCATCCTGGCGTCGTGGACCTCGATCGAGAAGCGCGTGAAGGAGTACATGGTCGCCTTCCTCGTGCTCGAGACGACCATGATCGGCGTCTTCGTCGCGCAGGATCTCGTCCTGTTCTACCTCTTCTTCGAGGCCGGCCTCATCCCGATGTTCCTCATCATCGGCATCTGGGGCGGGAAGCGGCGTATCTACGCGAGCTTCAAGTTCTTCCTCTACACGCTGCTTGGCTCGGTGCTGATGCTCATCGCCATCATGGCGATGTACTGGGATGCCGGCACGACGGACATCGCGGCGCTCCTCAAGCACCAGTTCGCCCCGGCGATGCAGACGTGGCTGTGGCTCGCCTTCTTCGCCTCCTTCGCGGTGAAGATGCCCATGTGGCCGGTCCACACCTGGCTGCCCGATGCGCACGTGGAGGCGCCGACGGCGGGTTCCGTCATCCTCGCCGGCATTCTCCTCAAGATGGGCGGCTACGGTTTCATCCGCTTCTCCATCCCGATGTTCCCGGAGGCGTCGGCCTATTTCGCGCCCCTCGTGTTCGCCCTGTCCGTCGTCGCGATTATCTACACCTCGCTCGTCGCGCTGATGCAGGAGGACATCAAGAAGCTCATCGCCTATTCGTCCGTCGCCCACATGGGCTTCGTGACCATGGGCATCTTCACGATGACCACCCAGGGCATCCAGGGCGCCATGTTCCAGATGGTCAGTCACGGCCTTGTCTCGGGCGCGCTCTTCCTGTGCGTCGGCGTCATCTATGACCGCATGCACACCCGCGAGATCGCGGCCTACGGCGGCCTCGTGGAGCGCATGCCGCGCTATGCCGTGCTGTTCATGGTCTTCACCATGGCGAACGTCGGCCTGCCGGGCACGTCCGGCTTCATCGGCGAGTTCCTGTCGCTCGCCGGCGCGTTCCAGGCCAACACCTGGGTTGCCGTCTTCGCCACCTCTGGCGTCATCTTCTCGGCGGCCTATGCCCTGTGGCTCTATCGCCGCGTGGTCTTCGGCAAGCTCGAGAAGGAGAACCTGAAGACCATTCCCGATCTCAACGCCCGTGAGATGGTCGTGCTCGTGCCGCTGATGTTGCTGGTGATCTGGTACGGCGTGCAGCCGGGCGCCATTCTCGATGTCTTCGCCGCTCCGACGGCGGAATTGCTCAAGTCCACCCAGGCCGCGCTGGCGACTGCCAAGTCCGTGGCCCTGACGCTTCACTGAGGTTCAGCCGATGGCCGCCGTCCCGATGTTTGCGCTCGCTCCGGCCCTGCCGGAGATCGTCCTGGCCGCCTCCGCGCTTCTTCTCGTGCTCATCGGCGCGCTGAGGGGCGAGCGTGCCGCGGGCCTGATCGAGGCGCTCACGTTCGTTGCCCTCCTCGTCGCCGGCTTCCTCGTCGTGACGCAGGGGGGCGAGCGGCTGGAGACCTTCGGCGGCTCGTTCGTCGTCGATGCCTTCGCGCGCTTCGCCAAGGTGATGACGCTGGTGGGCTCGGCCGCGGCGCTGCTGATGTCGGGCGACTTCCTGCGCCGGGCGGGCATCAACCGTTTCGAGTATCCCATCCTCATCCTGCTGGCGACTGTCGGCATGATGATGATGATCTCGGCCGGCGATCTCATCGCGCTCTACCTCGGCCTCGAGCTGCAGAGTCTCGCGCTCTATGTCGTCGCCGCCATCGACCGTGACAACGCCCGTTCGAGCGAGGCGGGCCTCAAGTATTTCGTGCTCGGTGCCCTTTCCTCGGGCATGCTGCTCTACGGTGCCTCGCTGATCTACGGCTTCACCGGCACGGTGTCCTTTGCGGGCATCGCCCAGGCCCTGCAGGGCGAGGGGCATGCCGGCGCCATCTTCGGCCTCGTGTTCATCGCCGCCGGCCTCGCCTTCAAGATCTCGGCCGTGCCGTTCCACATGTGGACGCCGGACGTGTACGAGGGCGCGCCGACACCGGTCGCCGCCTTCTTCGCTGCGGCGCCCAAGATGGCGGCCATGGCGCTGCTGGTGCGCGTGTTCATCACGGCTTTCCCGGGCATCGTCGATCAGTGGCGGCAGATCATCGTCTTTGTCGCCATCGCCTCCATGGCCCTCGGCTCCTTTGCCGCCATCGGCCAGCGCAACATCAAGCGCCTCATGGCCTATTCGTCGATCGGACACATGGGTTATGCGCTCGTCGGCCTGGCGGCAGGCACGGCGGAAGGCGTGCAGAGCGTGCTCGTCTACATGGCGATCTATCTCGTCATGACGCTGGGGACCTTTGCCTTCATCCTGTCCATGCGGCGGGAGGAGGGGCCCGTGGAGGGCATCGATGACCTCGCCGGCCTTGCACGCACCCAGCCCTATGCGGCCTATGGTCTGACGATCCTGTTCTTCTCGCTCGCCGGCATTCCGCCGCTCGCAGGCTTCCTCGCCAAGTGGTACGTCTTCGCCGCGGCGGTCGAGGCCAAGCTCTACACGCTCGCGGTCATCGGTGTGCTTGCCAGCGTCATCGGCGCCTACTACTACATCCGGGTCGTCAAGATCATGCACTTCGACGATCCGGCGGGCGCTGCCTTCACGCCGATGTCTGCGGGCCAGAAGGTGGTCTTCGCCCTTGCCAGCATCGTCATCCTCATCCTGATGCTGCCCGGTGCGCCCGCGCCGCTGAACGGCGCTGCGCTGGCCGCCGCCCGCTCGCTGTTCTGACGGGGCTGGCGACAGGGACGTGGAAAGCGGGACCATCTCGCAGGAGGCACGCAAGGCCGGCTTCGACGTCGTGGTGCTGGCGACCACCGCCTCGACCAACGACGTGGCCTTGGAGCAGGCCGTGTCGCGTGGGGCGGACCGACTCTGGGTGGTGGCGCGGGAGCAGACGAAGGGGCGGGGGCGTCACGGCCGACAGTGGGCGTCGCCGCCCGGCAACCTTTACGCCAGCCTCGTCCTGAGGGAACCGTGCGAGCCACCGGCGGCGCCGCAGCTCGGTTTCGTCGCGGGGCTGGCCCTCCATGACGCCGTGGCGGGCGTCACCGGGCTCACCGCGCCGCGGCTGGCGCTCAAGTGGCCCAACGACCTCCTGATGGACGGCGGCAAGCTGTCCGGCCTCATCCTCGAGGGACACAGGATCGGGCCGGACATGTGCTTCGCCGTCGTCATCGGCATGGGCCTCAACGTTGCCCACAAGCCGACGGATACACCCTATCCGGCCCGATGCCTCGCCGAGGCAGTGGGGGCGGTGGACGTAGGCGAGGTTTTCCGGGCATTGTCGTCGAGCTTCGCCGACAGGCTGGCGCAGTGGGAAAGGGGGCGCGGCTTCGCGCGGACGCGCGAAGCCTGGCTTTCCCGCGCCGCCGGCATCGGCGGGCGAGCCCGGGTGCGCTTGCCCGGCGGCGAACTCACGGGCACCTTTGCGGGGCTCGACGCCGCCGGCCGGCTGCTGCTCGACGGCCCGGACGGACGGCGGACGATTGACGCGGGAGACCTCTATCTGGGTCTCTCGGACACGGCATCCTGAGATGCGACCTAGGAGGATTGAGAGGGTATGGCCTCACGCGATGACGACGGCCTCGTATTCGTAGCGCTTGGCGGGCTCGGCGAGATCGGCATGAACGCCGGTCTCTACGGTTTTGGGCCCGCGCGCCGGCGCAAATGGCTGCTCGTCGATTGCGGCATCGCCTTCGCGGGCGAGGATGTGCCGGGCGTTGACCTCATCTTTCCCGACATCCGCTTCCTTGAGGAGGAGCGGGACAATCTCGTCGGCATCGTCATCACCCACGCGCACGAGGACCATATCGGCGGCCTGGCCGAGCTGTGGCCGCGGCTGCGCGTGCCCGTCGTGTGCACACCTTTCGCGGCCGGCCTGCTGGAAGTCCGGCGGCTCGGCGAGCCGGGGGCGCCCAAGATCCCGCTGACGGTGGTGGAGCAGGGCGGTCGTGTCACTCTCGGCCCCTTCGACATCGAGTTCGTGGCTGTTGGCCATTCGATCCCGGAATCGAACGCCCTCGCCATCCGCACGCCGCTCGGCACCGTCGTTCACACGGGCGACTGGAAGCTCGATCCCCATCCCGGCGTGGGCCGGGCCACGGACGAGAAGCGCCTGATCGAGATCGGCGACGAGGGCGTGCTCGCCCTCGTCTGCGATTCCACGAACGTGCTGCGCGACGGCATCAGCCCCAGCGAGGCCGATGTCGCCAGGACGCTGGTCGATCTCATCCGCGAGGCGCCGGAGCGCGTTGCGGTGACGACCTTCGCCTCCAACGTCGCACGCCTGCGCGCCGTGGCCGAGGCAGCAGCGGCCTGCGGCCGCGAGGTCGTGGTGGTTGGCCGGGCGATGGACCGCGTCATCGACGTTGCGACGGAACGGGGCTACCTTGCCGGCCTGCCGCCCTTCCGCTCCGCCGAGACCTACGGCTACCTGCCGCGCAACAAGGTGGTGGCGCTGCTTACGGGCAGCCAGGGCGAGCCGCGGGCGGCGCTCGCCCGCGTGGCAAACGACGAGCATCCCGACATCGCGCTTTCGGCCGGAGACCGGGTGGTGTTCTCCTCGCGCACCATCCCGGGCAACGAGAAGGCCGTCGGCCGCATCATCAACAATCTCGTGGCGCGCGGCATCGAGGTGATCACGGATCGGGAGGCGCTCGTCCACGTCTCCGGCCACCCGCGCCGGGGCGAGCTCGCCGCCATGTATCGCTGGGTGCGGCCGAAGGTGCTCGTGCCGGCCCACGGCGAGGCCCTGCACCTTGCCGAGCAGGCCAGGTTTGCGCGCGCCGAGGGCATCGGCACCGTGGTGCGGGCCATGAACGGCGAGATGGTGCAGCTCGCGCCCGGCAAGCCGTCCGTGGTGGACGACGTGCCCGTCGGCCGTCTCTACAAGGATGGCGACATCGTCATCAATGCGGGCGAGCCCACCATCGGCGAGCGCCGCAAGCTTGCCTTTGCCGGCATCGTGTCCGTCGCCATCGCCCTCGACGACAAGGGGGAGATCCGGGGCGACGCGCAGGTGGAACTCACCGGCCTGCCTTCGGCGACGCGTGAGGGCGAGCCGATGCACGAGCTCGTCAGCGATGCCGTGGCCGATGTCCTCGACGGGCTGCCCAAGGCGCGCCGGCGCGACCCCGATACGGTGGCGAGCGCCGTGGAGCGGGCGGTGCGCGCAGAAGTGCGCCATGCCTGGGGCAAAAAGCCAACGTGCCATGTGCATGTGATCGTCGTATGACGTGGAGGTCCGTCAGCCGGGAGAGCCTCATGATCGGCCGCCTCAACCACGTCGCCATTGCCGTCCGTGATCTCGAGAAGGCCTGTGCCGTCTATCGCGACACCCTCGGGGCGCGCGTGTCGCCGGCCGTGCAGCAGCCCGAGCACGGCGTGACCACGGTCTTTGTCGAGCTGCCGAACACCAAGATCGAGCTGCTCGAGCCTCTGGGAGCCGATTCGCCCATCGCCCGCTTCCTTGAGCGCAATGCCGACGGCGGCATCCACCACGTCTGCTACGAGGTGGACGACATCATTGCCGCGCGCGACCATCTGGTGGAGAAGGGGGCTCGCGTGCTGGGCGGCGGCGAACCGAAGATCGGTGCGCACGGCAAGCCCGTGCTCTTCCTCCACCCCAAGGATTTCTGCGGGACGCTCGTGGAGCTGGAGCAGGCCTGACCGGCCGCTTCCAACCGTCTGCAGCGAGTAGACCGATGACGATCGTGACCTGGCTGGCCCTCTATTTCATCATCTGGTGGACGGTGCTCTTCGCGGTACTGCCCTTCGGCGTGCGCAGCCAGGCGGAGTCGGGCGAGGTGACGAGCGGCACGGAGCCCGGCGCGCCGGTGAAGCCCCAGCTTCTCAAGAAGGCGCTGGCGACGACCGTCGTGTCGGCCATCATCCTGGGCGTCGTGAAGGTTGCTCTGGCGATGATCGAATTCTGAGGGGAAGCGGTCCGGCGCAGTTGGTTGCGCTTGAAACCGTATGTTCCAACAAAAAAGCAAGGCTGACCGCCTTGCTGTAGGAGTTTCTTCTCGAACCCGAAACGCCTGTTCATTCGGAACAGTGGGGTGCTCCCGCACCTCTCGGCGCTGTTTTGGGCTTCCTCCCGAGACCTGGACCGCAATTCCCCGCTCTGTGGATGGTGGCAGGGACTTTCGATCGGCATCAAATGCATAGTCCATCGTGCGGCACTTGTCACCCATTTGTGCAGAGGCTGCCCGCATTTTTTGCATGCCGCCGTCATACGCATGCCGAAAGCCGAAGGTGCGGGCGGCGATTCGCAAAGCCAGCCTTGTCTTTTGCCGTGCGGCAGTGTTGTCTCAGCAAACGACTCGCTCCCTTCCACACAAGCCCGGTTGCCGTTGTCTCATGCGTCTCAGCCGCTATTTCCTGCCCACGCTCCGTGAAGACCCCAAAGAAGCGGAGATCGTCTCCCATCGCCTGATGCTGCGGGCGGGGCTCATCCGGCAGCAATCGGCTGGCATCTATGCCTGGCTGCCGATCGGCCACCGGGTTCTGACCAAAATTTCGGCAATCGTGCGCGAGGAGCAGAATCGCTCCGGGGCCATCGAGCTGCTGATGCCGACGATCCAGTCCGCCGAACTGTGGCGTGAGTCGGGCCGCTACGACGCCTACGGCAAGGAGATGCTGCGCATCACCGACCGGCATGAGCGCGAGATGCTCTACGGGCCGACGAATGAGGAGATGATCACGGACATCTTCCGGTCCTATGTGCGCTCGTACAAGGACCTGCCGCTTAACCTCTACCACATCCAGTGGAAGTTCCGGGACGAGATCCGCCCGCGTTTCGGCACCATGCGCTCGCGCGAGTTCCTGATGAAGGACGCCTATTCCTTCGACATCGACCAGGCGGGCGCGCGCCACTCCTACAACAAGATGTTCGTGGCCTATCTGCGTACCTTCGCCCGGCTCGGCCTCAAGGCCATTCCGATGCGGGCCGACACGGGGCCCATCGGCGGCGACCTCAGCCACGAGTTCATCATCCTGGCCTCAACGGGCGAGAGCGAGGTGTTCTGCCACCGCGACTTCCTCGACTTTCCCATCCCGTCGGCGGACACGGATTTCGACGACGTCGCCGGTCTGCAGGCGATCGTCGACAAATGGACGTCGCTCTATGCCGCGACCTCCGAGAAGCACGACGAGGCCGCCTTCGCTGCCATTCCGGACGACCGGAAGGTGTCGGCGCGCGGCATCGAGGTGGGCCACATCTTCTACTTCGGCACGAAATACTCCCTGCCGATGAAGGCGACGGTCACCGGCCCCGATGGCAAGGAGCATCCCGTGCACATGGGCTCCTATGGCATCGGCCCGTCGCGCCTCGTCGCTGCCATCATCGAGGCGAGCCACGACGATGCCGGCATCATCTGGCCGGATCCCATCGCGCCCTTCGACGTTTCGCTCATCAACATCAAGGTCGGCGACACGGCGACGGACGAGGCCTGCGCCAGGCTGTACCATGCGCTTACCACGCGTGGCATCGACGTGCTCTACGACGACCGGGACGAGCGCCCCGGTGCCAAGTTTGCGACGGCCGACCTCGTCGGCATGCCGTGGCAGATTCTCGTGGGCCCCAAGAGCCTTGCCGACGGCAAGGTGGAGCTGAAGCGGCGCGCCACGGGCGAGCGCCAGCTCCTGTCCATCGAGGATGCCGTGGCGCGGATCGCGGGCTGATGGCGGGGCGGGGAGCGGCATGAGCGCACGCGCGGCCGAAAGCGGTTCGACGAGACCCTTTGCGCTCTTCGAGTGGCTGCTCGCGGCCCGCTACCTGCGCGCGCGCCGGCGCGAGGGCTTCATTTCCGTCATCGCTGGCTTTTCCTTCCTCGGCATCATGCTGGGGGTCGCGACGCTCATCGTCGTCATGTCGGTGATGAACGGCTTCCGCAAGGAGCTGCTCGACAAGATCGTCGGCGTGAACGGCCACATGTTCATCCAGCCGATCGATTCGCCGCTGACCGACTACGACGAGGTGGCCAAGCGGCTCTCGGCCCTCGACGGCGTAAAGCTTGTCGTGCCGATGGTGGAGGGCCAGGCGCTCGTCTCCTCCACCGCTGCGTCGGGCGGCGCCCTGGTGCGCGGCGTGCGCGAGGCCGACATCGCCAGCATCCCCTTCATCGCCGACACCATCAGGCAGGGCACCCTGCGCGATTTCGACGTGAAGGGCGGCGTCGCCATCGGCCGGCGCATGGCCGAATATCTCGGCCTGCGGGTCGGCGATTCCCTCACCATCGTATCGCCGCGCGGCGCCGCGACCGCCTTCGGCACGGCCCCGCGCATCAAGGCCTATCCCATCGTGGCGGTGTTCGAGATCGGCATGTCCGAGTTCGACAACACCTTCGTCTACATGCCGCTCAGCGAGGCGCAGGCCTATTTCAACCGGGACGGGGACGTCAGCGTCATCGAGGTGTTCCTCGACAATGCCGACGAGGTGGGGCCGATGCGGGCACGGATCGAGGAGGCGGCCGGCCGGCCGATCCTGATCACGGACTGGCGGCAGCGGAACCGCACCTTCTTCGGCGCGCTGGAGGTTGAGCGCAATGTGATGTTCCTCATCCTCACGCTGATCGTGCTCGTGGCGGCGCTCAACATCGTCTCCGGCCTCATCATGCTGGTGAAGGACAAGAGCGAGGACATCGCCATCCTGCGCACCATGGGCGCGACGCGCGGCGCGGTGATGCGCGTCTTCCTCATCACCGGCGCGTCCATTGGCATTGTGGGTACGTTCGCCGGCTTCCTCCTGGGCCTGACGCTGGCCTGGAATGTGGAGGGGATCCGCAGCTTCCTCTCGCAACTCACGAACTCGAACCTCTTCCCGGCCGAGCTCTACTTTCTCAGCCGCCTGCCGGCCGAGGTGGACCCGGCCGAGGTGACGACCGTCGTGGTCATGGCCATCGTCCTCTCGCTGCTGGCGACGCTCTATCCAAGCTGGCGGGCGGCGCGCCTCGACCCGGTCGAGGCCCTTCGGTACGGGTGAGCCGGCATGACCATGCCACAGACGCCGGCCCTGTTCCTCTCCAAGATTGAACGTCGCTACGTGCAGGGCGAGACGACGCTGCACATTCTGCGCGGCGCTGATCTGGCCGTCTGGCCCGGCGAGATCGTCGCGCTGGTCGCCCCCTCGGGCAGCGGCAAGTCCACGCTGCTGCACATCGCCGGCCTTCTGGAGCGCCCCGACGGCGGCGAGGTCTATGTGGGCGGCGAGCCGACGACAGGCCTCGACGACGCCGGCCGCACGCGCCTGCGGCGGCTCGACATCGGATTCGTCTACCAGTTCCATCACCTGCTGCCGGAGTTCTCGGCGCTCGAGAACGTCGCGCTGCCGCAGCTCATCCGCGGCCTGCCGCGACGGGAGGCGGAGAGCCGTGCCGCCGAGGTGCTCGGCTTCCTCGGCCTTGGGGAACGCCTTCGCCATCGGCCGGCCGAGCTTTCCGGCGGCGAGCAGCAGCGCGTCGCCATCGCGCGCGCCGTGGCCAATGCGCCGCGGGTGCTGCTCGCCGACGAGCCGACAGGGAACCTCGACCCCAGGACGTCGGACTACGTCTTTTCCATGCTGGTCGCCCTGGTGCGCGCCTCGCGCCTCGCGGCCGTCATCGCCACACACAACCTCGACCTCGCGGCGCGGATGGACCGGCGCGTGACCATCCGCGACGGCCTCGTCGTCAGCCTCGATTGAGGCTTCGGGAACGCTGCCGGTTCTGCCCGCACCGCCTGCCAACGGCCGACGCCGGCATGAAAAGGCCGCCCGCAGCGCGGACGGCCCCGTAGCCGTCATGGTGGCCTGAGCAGCCTGCGCTCACTGCTTCGTCAGCAGTCGCTCGATCTCGTAGACGGGATGCTTCGTCAGGTCCTTGTCAACTTCGGCGAGCAGCGTGGCTCGGATGTCGTCGTCGAGGCACTCGCGCAGGGCGGCCAGCATGCGCGGCGGCGCGACCAGCACGAGGCCGGGCGGGTTCATCTGCCGGTGCAGGGTCTCCAGTGTCCGTATCGTCTCTTCTGCGAAATGCACCTTGGCCTCGCGCTGCCGGTCGGCCTCGACGGCGCTTGTCGGGCCCACGACGTTCTGCGTGCGGCCCGGCCGGTCCATCCCCGTCGCGGCATTGGAGCCAAGCTCCGGCGCCTCCGCATGCCGTTCGACCTTGAGGTTTGGAAAGACCTCGTCACCCTCGTTGCGCAGGAAGAGCGCCCTGCGGGCATCGCACACGACGACGAGGGCATCGTGGGGGAGGGAAAGCTGCATGGAAGACTCCAACGGCGATCAATGACACTCTGATAGTCGTGCCTTCACGAGCGCGTTCATTGATCGACCGCAATGCGGCGCCGAATCCGTCCGCGGCGGGCGCCGTTGATCTGCCGCAATGCCCTCCCTGGGCCGAGCAGGCATTGTCGGCGCCAGCGACCGGCCGGGTGCCGCGACAGCGCGCGCAACGAAAGGGCGTGCCCGATCGTTGTCCTGATGACCGCTACATGCCGCCGGTGTGGCGCTGGTGCCGCGGCCGGGCGGGAGACGGTGCAGACGAAGGAGGAGGCGCGATGATGAAGGTTGGCGACATCATGACCCTGGGCGCGGCGACGGTTTATCCAGACACGCCGGTGCTCGAAGCGGCGCGACTAATGCTGCACCACGGCATCAGCGGCCTGCCCGTCGTCGACCGTGACGGGCGGCTCATCGGCATGGTGACCGAGCGTGACCTGCTGCGGCGGGCCGAGACTGGCACCGAGCACCAGCGCCCGCGCTGGCTCATCTTCCTCATGGACCCGGCGGCGCGCGCGGAAGACTATGTGCGCAGCCATGGCCGCCGGGTGGCGGACGTGATGACGAACACGCCAGAGAGCGTCTCGCCCGACGCGCCGCTCACCGACGCGGTCGAGCTGATGGAGCGGCGCGGCTTCAAGCGGCTGCCCGTCGTGCGGGACGGGAAGGTTGTCGGTATCGTGAGCCGGGCCAACTTCCTGCGCCTTCTCGCACGGCGGCTGGAGGACGCGGCGCAGGCCACGGCCGAGGACATGGAGATCCGCCAGCGCATCCTCGATGAGGTCGACCGCCAGGGCTGGGCCTCAAAGGGCGCGCTGGACGTGGCCGTCAACGCCGGCAAGGTCGAGCTTGACGGCATCGTGGAGGACGAGCGCGTGCGCGACGCCATCCGGGTGCTGGCGGAGAACCAGCCCGGTGTCACCGAGGTTGCGGAGCGCCTGCGCGTCCAGCGCCCCCTGACGCAGTGGCTGATCTGACAAGGGCTGCCGGGGCGGAACCGCGGCTCCGGTCCTCGCGGGGCTTGCCGGACCGTTCCGGCCGGAGGCGGCGACTCACGTTTGCGAAACGCTCCGTGCAGGTTCGCCGTCTCCCGCCGAGCCGGCCAGCAGGCCCTCACAATTCATCCCGCGTGCCTCGGCCGCCGCAGACCTCCGCGGCGGTAATCATTTGTTGACTCAGAATGCGTGGATTGCTTGAACAAAACGCGAATAGACGAGAACATAAAAAGAACAAGAGGAGAGAGAGATGCTCAAGGCCGTCATCACCTCGCTCGTCGAGATCGCGTCCCTCGGTGTTTTCGTCGCCATGGTCGGCGTCTGGGCGACGGTCGTCAGCGCTCCGCCGGTCTGAGCGGAGGCCGTCCACAGCCCTCGCGCAGCCCCTCGACGGTGCATCGCGAGGGAGTGAAACTGCGGTGCCCGCTGACACTGTCCGGGCCGAGTCGCAGGGCCCCGAAGGGACGAGGACGGAACCAACCATGGGCAACATCCTGAGCAGCGTCGGTTTCGTGCACCTTCACGTGCATTCGTCGTATTCGCTGCTCGAGAGCGCCCTGACCATCGCGGCGCTGGGCAAGCTGGCGACGGCGGACAAGATGCCGGCGCTCGCCCTGACCGACACCAACAATCTCTTCGGAGGGCTGGAGTTCTCCGAGAAGATGAAGGGCCTCGGCATCCAGCCCATCGCCGGGGTGCAGCTCTCGGTCTCCTTCGAGGAGCCGGACGCGACCCAGCGTAACGCCCATGCCCGGGAGTTCCCGCACATCGTGCTCCTGGTGCAGGACGAGGAGGGCTACGGCAACCTGATGCGGCTCACGAGCTGGGCCTATCTTGATACCGACCCCAGCGAAAAGCCGCATGTGCCCATACAGCGGGTCCTTGCCAACAGTCGGGGCCTTATCGCGCTGACCGGCGGCTTCGGCGGGCCGCTCGACCAGGCCTTGCGCGAGGGGCGGGCGGAAACCGCCGAGGCGCGCCTCAAAACCCTGCGCAGTGCCTTCGACGGGCGGCTCTATGTGGAGCTGCAGCGCCACGGCCTGCCCGAGCAGGCCGCCGCCGAGCCGGAGCTGCTGCGCCTTGCCTACGACCTCGGCGTTCCCATCGTCGCCACCAACGAGCCCTTCTTCGCCACGCCGGACGACTACGAGGCGCACGACGCGCTGCTGGCGATCGCGGCCGGGCGGCTCCTGTCGGATGAGAACAGGCGCCGCGTGACGCCGCAGCACGACTTCAAGACACGCCAGCAAATGGTTGATCTGTTTTCGGATTTGCCAGAGGCGCTGGCGTCCAGTGTCGAGATCGCCATGCGCTGCGCCTACCGCATCCGCACGCGCAAGCCGATCCTGCCGCGGTTCGAGGCCGGCGGTGAGAGCGACGAGGCGGCCGAGCTGCGCCGCCAGGCCGTGGAGGGGCTGAAGCGCCGCCTTGACGCGCACGGCCCCGCTCCCGGCCTGACGGTGGCCGACTATGAGGTGCGGCTCGAGTTCGAGCTCTCCGTCATCGAGCGCATGAAGTATCCTGGCTACTTCCTCATCGTGTCGGACTTCATCAAGTGGGCCAAGGCGCACGACATTCCGGTCGGGCCGGGGCGCGGCTCGGGCGCGGGCTCGCTCGTCGCCTATGCGCTCACCATCACCGACCTGGACCCGCTGCGCTTCAGCCTGCTGTTCGAGCGCTTCCTCAATCCCGAGCGCGTGTCGATGCCGGACTTCGACATCGACTTCTGCCAGGACCGGCGCGAGGAGGTGATTGGCTACGTCCAGAAGCGCTACGGCGAGGACAGGGTCGCGCAGATCATCACCTTCGGCACCTTGCTCGCCCGTGGCGTGATGCGCGACGTCGGCCGCGTGCTGGAGATGCCCTACGGCCAGGTCGACAAGCTCACAAAGCTCGTGCCGCAGAACCCGGCCAATCCGGTGACGCTGAAGAAGGCCATCGAGGACGAGCCGCGCTTGCAGGCCGCTGCCCAGGAAGAGCCGGTCGTCGGCCGCATGCTCGCCATCGCCGAGAAGCTGGAGGGGCTGCACCGTCACGCCTCGACCCACGCTGCCGGCATCGTGATCGGTGACAGGCCGCTCGAGGAGCTGGTGCCGCTCTACCGCGATCCGCGCTCCGGTATGCGTGTCACCCAGTTCAACATGAAGTGGGTGGAGCAGGCCGGTCTCGTGAAGTTCGACTTCCTCGGCCTCAAGACGCTGACGGTGCTGAGGACGGCGGTGAACTTCGTGCGCCAGCGCGGCATTGATCTGGACCTGTCGCGCATCCCGCTCGACGACCGCAAGACCTTCGAGTTGCTGGGCCGCGGCGAGACGGTGGGTGTGTTCCAGGTGGAAAGTGCGGGCATGCGCAAGGCCCTCGTCGACATGCGGGCCGACCGGCTGGAAGACCTCATCGCCCTCGTCGCGCTCTACCGTCCGGGCCCGATGGCGAACATCCCGGTCTATTGCGACCGCAAGCACGGCCGGGGCGAGCCGCCGGAGAAGTGGTACCTGCACCCGAAGCTGGAGCCGATCCTCAAGGAAACCTACGGCATCATCATCTATCAGGAGCAGGTGATGCAGGTGGCCCAGGCTCTGTCGGGCTACTCGCTCGGCGAGGCTGACCTGCTGCGCCGCGCCATGGGCAAGAAGATCAAGTCCGAGATGGACGCCCAGCGGGCACGCTTCGTCGAGGGCGCGCTGAAGAACGGCCTGACGAAGGAGCTTGCAGACGAGATCTTCGACCTTCTCGCGAAGTTCGCCGACTACGGCTTCAACAAGAGCCATGCCGCGGCCTACGCCCTCGTCGCCTACCAGACCGCCTATCTCAAGGCCAACTACACGGTCGAGTTCCTGGCCGCGTCCATGGCGCTCGACATGGACAACACGGACAAGCTGTCGGAATTCCGCCGCGAGGCCGAGCGGCTCGGCATCCGGGTCGAGCCGCCGTCCATCAACCGCTCGGGCGTCTCCTTCGAGGTCGATCACGACGGCAAGGGGCCCGGCGTCATCCGCTACGCGCTCGCCGCCATCAAGGGTGTCGGGCGGCAGGTCGTTGAAAGCATCGTCTCAGCTCGCGGAGACAAGCCTTTCACCGGTCTTGCGGATTTTGCCTCTCGAATTAACCCGCGGCTTGTCAACAAGCGCACGCTGGAGGCGCTGATCGCGGCCGGCGCCTTCGACGAGCTGGAGCCGGACAGGGCGCGCGCCACGGCGGCGATCGATGCCATGATGGCGCTCGCCGCGCGCACGGCCGCGGCGGCCAGCGACGGGCAGGCGGACATCTTCGGCGGTCTCGCCGCCGGGCCGGAGACGCTGCGCATCCCGCCCTACGAGCCGTGGCCCCCCGCCGTGCGGCTGCAGAAGGAGTATGACGCTGTCGGCTTCTTCCTCTCCGGCCACCCGCTCGACGGCTACGAGGAAATGCTGGGGCGGCTGCGGGTGCAGCGGTGGGTGGACTTTGCCAAGGCGGTGAAGGCCGGGGCGACGATGGGACGCCTCGCCGCGACGGTGCTCGACAGGACAGAGCGCCGCACCAAGAGCGGCAACAAGATGGGTATCGTGACGCTGTCCGACCAGACGGGGCAGTTCGAGGCCATCGTCTTTTCGGAGGGGTTGCAGCGATTCCGCGATTTCCTGGAGCCGGGGCGGGCGGTGGTGCTCGTGGTGCAGGCCTCTGTCGAGGGCGAGGACGTGCGCGCCCGCATCCAGTCCGTCGAGCCTCTCGACGAGGCCATTGCCCAGCACCAGAAAGGCATGCGCATCTACGTGCGCGACGAGACGCCGCTCGCCAGCATCGCCGAACGGCTGAAGCAGCGCGGTGAAGGGGAAGTGTCGATGGTGCTCATCCTCGACAGCGCCCACGAGGTGGAGCTGCGCCTGCCGGGCCGCTACCTCGCCACGCCGCAGATTGCCGGCGCCCTGCGCGCGGTGCCCGGTGTGGTGCATGTCGAGCTGCAATAGCGGGGCGCAGGCTTCGGACACCGCCTGCGAATTTTGCGACGGATCGCAGGCGGCAAGGCCTTGCGTCGCGGCCGCGTCGCCCGTATAAGCGCCGCCATCCCACACGCGGAGATCGCTCTAGAGCATCCGGTGGCTGGCCTGCGCCGGCCGCAGCTCCGCGGAGGTTTGAACCGGAGAAAACTGTTATGGCGCTTCCTGAATTCACGATGCGTCAGCTGCTCGAGGCTGGCGCGCATTTCGGTCACCAGGCTCACCGTTGGAACCCGAAGATGGAACCCTACATCTTCGGCACCCGCAACGGCATCCACATCATCGACCTGGCCCAGACCGTTCCGGCGCTCTACCGTGCGCTGCAGGCGATCTCCGACACGGTGGCGGCTGGCGGCCGCGTCCTCATGGTCGGCACCAAGCGCCAGGCTGCCGAGGCCGTTGCCGATGCGGCCAAGCGTTCGGCTCAGTACTACGTCAACTCCCGCTGGCTCGGCGGCATGCTGACCAACTGGAAGACGATCTCGGCCTCCATCCAGCGCCTGCGCAAGCTCGACGAGATGCTCGCCGGTGGCGCCCAGGGCCTCACCAAGAAGGAGCGCCTGATGCTGTCGCGCGAGCGCGACAAGCTTGAGCGCGCCCTTGGCGGCATCAAGGACATGGGCGGCACGCCCAACCTGCTCTTCGTGATCGACACGAACAAGGAGCAGCTCGCCATCAAGGAGGCGCAGCGCCTGGGCATTCCGGTGGCCGCGATCGTCGACACCAACTGCGATCCCGACGGCATCACCTATCCCGTGCCGGCCAACGACGACGCTGGCCGTGCTATCGCGCTCTATTGCGACCTCGTCGCGCGCGCGGCCATCGACGGCATCTCGCGCAGCCAGGGCGAGCTCGGCATCGACCTCGGCGAGTCCGAGGCCCCGCTCGTCGAGGACCTGCCGGCCGAGGGTGAGCAGGCTGGCGAGGCCTTCGAGCGGCTCGACGCTCCGCGCGGCGCGCCCGACGATCTGACCAAGATCACGGGTGTCGGCCCGCAGCTCGAGAAGACGTTGAACGAGGCCGGCATCTTCCACTACTGGCAGATCGCCGCCATGAGCGACGCCGATGTCGCCAAGCTCGACGCCGAGCTCAAGCTCAACGGCCGCATCGCGCGCGACGGCTGGGTGGCGCTTGCCCGCACGCTGATCGAGGCCGAGTGACCTCGTCGCAATTCCGTGCCGCTTCTGCGGCATGATGATGTCCGGGACATGGTGCGGCCTGGCGCTTCGGTGCCGGGCCGTGCCGCATCGACGATTGTGAGGACAAAATGGCTAATATCACCGCAGCGATGGTCAAGGAGCTCCGCGACAAGACCGGCGCGGGCATGATGGACTGCAAGGCGGCGCTTGCGGAGACCAACGGCGACGTGGAGGCCGCGGTCGACTGGCTGCGCAAGAAGGGCCTCGCCAAGGCCGCCAAGAAGTCCGGCCGTGTCGCGGCTGAGGGCCTCGTTGCGGTCGCCATCGAGGGCACGAAGGGCGTCGTGGTCGAGGTAAACGCCGAGACCGACTTCGTTGCCCGCAACGACCAGTTCCAGGCGCTCGCCGCCAACATCGCGCGCGTCGGCCTCACGGTCGGCGATGACGTCGAGGCCATCAAGGCCGCGGCCTATCCCGGCGGCGGCACGGTGGCGGAGGCCATCGCCAACGCCATCGCGACCATCGGCGAGAACATGACGCTGCGCCGCGCGGCCAGCATCTCTGTGCCGCAGGGGGTGGTCGCCTCCTACATCCACAATGCCGCGGGCGAGAACCTTGGCCGCATCGGCGTGCTCGTCGGCCTCAGCTCCACGGGCAAGACCAAGGAGCTCGCGACGCTCGGCCGCCAGATCGCCATGCACATCGCTGCGGCGAGCCCGCTGGCGCTCGACCCGGCCGGCCTCGACCCGGCGACGGTGGAGCGCGAGAAGGCGATTCTCTCGGAGAAGCACGCCGGCAAGCCGGCCAACGTGATCGAGAAGATCGTCGAGAGCGGCCTCAAGACCTACTACAAGGAGGTCTGCCTCCTCGACCAGGCCTTCATCCACGATCCGTCGAAGACGGTTGCCCAGGTGCTCAAGGAGGCAGAGGGCAAGGCGGGCGCCCCCGTTTCGCTGACGGGCTTTGTGCGCTACAGCCTCGGTGAGGGCATCGAAAAAGAGGAAACCGACTTCGCCGCCGAGGTGGCGGCGGCGGTCGGCGGCTGAGGCCGAGGTTCCCGGAAACGGCGGCGCCAAGCGCCGCCGTTTTTGTAAGATGAGACGGCCGGGCATCCCGCCGGCGGGACAAGGCGCTGACGGGTTGCCCGGTCACGAATGTTGTGATGCCTGCCAGGATCCTCTGATCAGGGCAGGCGCTTGCGGAGGCTGATGGGACGATGTCGGGTAAACGAGCGCTGATCAAACTGTCGGGTGAGGCACTGGCAGGGCCGGACAAGGCCGGCATCCATGGCGAAACCCTGACGGCGCTCGCCAACGACATCGCCACGGCCGCCCGGGCCGGCCACGAGATTGCCGTCGTCGTGGGCGGCGGCAACTTCTTCCGCGGCGTGCAGGGCCTCAACAAGGGACTCGACCGTCCCACCGCCGATTCCATCGGCATGCTCGGCACCGTCATGAACGCCCTGGCGCTGGAGCACGCCATCGAGGCCGCCGGGGTGCCAGCGCGCGCCATGTCGGCCGTGCCCATGCCCTCGCTGTGCGAAAGCTACGCGCGCAAGCGCGCGCTCGATCACATGGCCCACGGCAAGGTCGTGATCCTTGGCGGCGGCACCAGCAATCCCTATTTCACGACCGATACCGGCGCGGCGCTGCGCGCGGCCGAGCTGTCGTGTACGCTGCTCATGAAGGCGACGAATGTCGACGGCGTCTACTCGGCCGACCCCAAGAAGGATCCGAACGCCACCCGTTTCGACCGCCTGACACACGACGAGGCCATCGCCCGCAATCTCAAGGTGATGGACACTGCCGCCTTCGCGCTGGCGCGGGAAGCGGGGCTCACCATCGTCGTATTCTCCCTTGAGGAGCCAGGCTCGATCGGCGCAGTGCTCGAGGGCGGCGGTCGGGCCACGGTCGTCGCTCCCGCGGCGTGACTTGCACTGTCGTGTTCACCGTTCCGAGATGAGGGGCTTGACCCGGAGGCTCCGGCGCGCTCAACGTCGCCGCGATATCTTGCAGGGAGCGAGCAAAAAAATGAGCCAGACATACGACCTCGCCGACATCAAGCGCCGAATGCAGGGCGCCGTGCAGTCCCTGAAGCACGATCTGAGCGGACTGCGCACCGGGCGGGCCTCGGCCAGCCTGGTCGAGCCCATCCAGGTTGATGCCTACGGCAGCATGATGCCGCTCAACCAGGTTGCGACCATCAGCGTCCCCGAGCCGCGCCTTCTGAGCGTGCAGGTGTGGGACCGCGGCATGGTTTCGGCCGTCGAGAAGGCCATCCGCGAATCTAACCTCGGGCTCAACCCGCAGACGGAAGGGCAGGTGATCCGCCTGCGCATTCCGGAGATGAACGAGCAGCGCCGCAAGGAGCTGGTCAAGGTCGCACACAAGTATGCGGAAGAGGCGCGCATCGCGGTGCGCCACGTCCGCCGCGACGGCCTCGACACGCTGAAGAAGCTCGAGAAGGACGGCGAGATGAGCCAGGACGATCACGCCCGCGAGGCCGATCTCGTCCAGAAGGCGACCGACCAGGCGATTGCCGAGATTGACCAGCTCCTTGCCGCCAAGGAAAAGGAGATCATGCAGGTCTGACTTGCATGAAGGGGGGCGGCGCGCGGTGCGACGTCTGGCCGATAGCGCCGTGAGGACAGGTCGATGACGGTAGTAACCGAGCCGGCAACGGCAGCGGAGGTAGCGGGGGCTGTGGCCGGCGGGGGCGGCCTTCCCACCCATGTCGCCATTATCATGGATGGCAACGGCCGCTGGGCGCAGAAGCGCCACCTGCCGCGCGCCGAAGGGCACCGGCGCGGCGTGGAGGCGGTGCGCCGCACCGTGCGCGCTGCCGCGGCACGGGGCATCCGCTACCTTACCATCTACAGCTTCTCGTCAGAGAACTGGCGCCGGCCGGCGAGCGAGATCGCCGACCTCATGAATCTTCTCAAGCTCTTCGTGCGGCGCGATCTCGCCGAGCTGCACCGGGCCAACGTCCGCGTCCGCATCATCGGCGAGCGGGCGGACCTCCAGCCCGACATCACGGCCTTGCTCGAGGAGGCGGAGAGCGTCACGCGCGACAACACCGGCCTCACGCTGGTCGTCGCCTTCAATTACGGCTCGCGGCAGGAGATTGTCCGAGCCGCGCGGCGCATCGCTGAGGATGTTCTGGCCGGACGCCTCGCGCCCGAGGCTATCGATTCCGCTGCTGTCGCAGCCCGTCTCGACCTCGCGGGCGTGCCGGATCCGGACCTCATCATCCGCACCTCGGGCGAGCAGCGCCTGTCCAACTTCCTGCTCTGGCAGGCGGCCTATGCCGAGCTCGTCTTCCTGCCGGTGCTGTGGCCGGATTTCGACGAGGCCACGTTCGACGAGGCGCTCGCGGAGTTCGCACGGCGCGAGCGGCGCTACGGCGGCCTGTCGGCGAGTTCCTGAGCGTCATGGCCTCGCCCGAGCCGCCGCCGCCGGCTACGCCCCGCACGATCGCATCCTTCCTCTCCTCCGAGCTCGGGCGGCGCACGCTGTCCGGCATCGCCCTCGTCGTCCTGGCGCTTGGCACCGCCTGGTGGGGCGGCCTTGCCTTCGACCTGCTCTGGGCCCTCGCGGGCGCGCTCGTCTGCCGCGAATGGGTGGCTCTGTCGCCGGCGCGTGACGAGCCTGCCCTGGCGCTCGGCGGCGCCGCGGCAGTGGCCGTGGCTGCCATCATCCTGTCGGTGAGCGGCAACCTGCCGTCGGCCCTGACCGCGCTTGCGGTGGGTGCCGCGGGCCTCGCCGCCCTCGGGCGCAATCGCACCTCGCGCCTGTGGGCTCTCGCGGGGCTGCTCTATGCGGCCGTCATCGGGCTCGTGCCGGTCGCGGCGCGGGCGCTGCCCGACGTCGGCCTCGTCGTCATCCTGTGGATGTTCGCCGTCGTCTGGATGACGGACATCGCCGCCTATTTCTCAGGGCGCACCCTCGGCGGGCCAAAATTGTGGCCGAGCGTGAGCCCCAAGAAGACATGGTCCGGTTTCTTCGGCGGGCTCGCGGCGGGCTGCCTCGCCGGCATGACCGTCGTCGCGGTCGCCCAGGGCTACGGCGTTGCGCAGCAGGTGCCACTGTGGCTGATCGGCATCGCGTCGGCCCTTGCTTCCGCGCTCGGCCAGCTCGGCGATCTTGCCGAATCCGCGCTGAAGCGCCGGGCGGGGGTGAAGGACTCCGGCCAGATCATCCCGGGTCACGGCGGCGTGATGGACCGGCTCGACGCCTTCTGGGCCGTGGCCCTTCTCGTCGGTATGGGGCTTGTCGTGGGGGCCGTCGTCCGGGCGTCGGCACTTTGAGGTGGCAGGCGATGGCGACGCGCATCACCATTCTCGGCGCAAGCGGCTCCGTCGGATCGGCGGTGGCCGATGTCGTTGCCGCTCACCCCGACCGCTTCGAGGTCGAGGCTGTCATTGGCGGTCGCGATGCGCGGGCCCTCGCCGCGGTGGCCCTGCGCCTGCGCGCGCGCCTCGCCGTGCTGGCGGACGGTGAGGGTGGTCCGGCCCTGGCGGAGGCACTGGCCGGCAGCGGCATCGCGAGCGCGGCGGGCGAGACGGCAGTGCTCGAGGCGGTCGACCGCGAGTGTGATCTCGTCGTGGCCGCCATCGCGGGCACGGCTGGACTGCGCCCCACCCACCGCGCGCTTCGTGCCGGCCGCCGCATCGCCCTCGCCAACAAGGAATGCCTCGTCACGGCCGGCCACGTATTCATGCGCGACGCGGCAAGGGCCGGCGCAACTGTCCTGCCTCTCGATTCCGAGCACAACGCGCTCTTCCAGGCCCTCGGCAACGCAACCGTCGAAGATGTGGAGGCGATGACGCTGACGGCCTCGGGCGGGCCGTTCCGCGACTGGCCGGCACAGGCGATAGCCGAGGCGACGCCCGAGCAGGCGCTGAAGCATCCCAACTGGTCGATGGGCGCGAAGATCACCGTGGATTCCGCGGGGCTCATGAACAAGGGCCTCGAGCTGATCGAGGCGCACCATCTCTTCGGCCTTCCGGCTGCGCGGCTCCGGGCCGTGGTGCATCCGCAGTCGATCGTGCATGGCATCGTGCATTTCCGGGATGGTTCGCTCGCGGCCGGCCTCGCGATGCCGGACATGCGCGTGCCGGTGGCCCATTGCCTCGCCTGGCCGGAGCGTCTCGACATGGCGGTTCCGCGGCTCGATCTTGCCGCAATGGGGTGCCTTACTTTTGCCGAACCCGACACGGCACGCTTCCCGGCCCTGCGGCTTGCGCGCGAGGCCCTGGAGCAGGGCGGGGCCGCGCCGACGGTGCTCAACGCGGCCAACGAGGTCGCGGTGGAGGCCTTCCTTGCGGGACGCATCAGGTTCGGCGATATCGCGCGCCTCGTCGAGGCGGTCTGCACGCATGAGGGCGGGGGGCCCGCGCCGGCCGAGATCGACGAGGCGTTGGCAGTGGATCTGGCCGCACGGGAAAGGACCCGTGCATATTTGAGGCAATCATACTGAACGGGTGCAGATCGCGCCCGGCGAGGAGTGGGTGATGGACATTGCGGGCACGGTGATCGGCGCGGCGTGGGGATTGCTGAGTTATCTCGTCCCCTTCCTGTTCGTGCTGACGATCGTGGTCTTCTTCCACGAGCTCGGCCATTTCTGGGTGGCCCGCCGCTGCGGAGTCGCCGTCCAGGCCTTTTCCATCGGCTTCGGGCGCGAGCTCGTCGGCTGGACGGATCGCCATGGCACGCGCTGGCGCATCTCGGCCATCCCGCTTGGCGGCTATGTCCGCTTCGCCGGCGACGCCAACAGCGCCAGCGTGCCGGACCGCGAGGTCCTGGAGACCATGTCGGAGGAGGAGCGGCGCGGCAGCTTCTACCACAAGAGCGTCGGCGCCCGGGCGGCAATCGTCGCGGCCGGTCCCATCGCTAACTTCGTGCTCGCCATCGCCATCTTCACGGCGAGCGTCTACTTCGGCGGCCGGGCCATCCTCCTGCCGCGCGTCGATACGGTGGAAGCGGGCAGCGCCGCCGAACGCGCCGGCATCCTTCCCGGCGACCTTGTGCTGACCATCAACGGGCAGCCCATGGAAAGCTTCGCTGACATGCAGCGTGTCATCAGCGCGCGTCCGGGCGAGGAGCTGACCATCACCGTCGAGCGCAACGGCCGCGAAGTCACGCTGACGGCGATTCCCGACCTGCGCGAGATGACGACGCCGTTCGGCAAGCAGCGCATCGGTCTGCTGGGCCTGCGCGCGTCCCGTGACCCCGGCGACTGGACCGTCAAGGAATACGGTCTCGTTGATTCTTTGAGGATAGGGTTAACAGATACTTGGTACATCGTGGAGCGGACCGGCGATTATGTCGGAAAGCTTCTCACGGGCCGCGAATCGACCGATCAGCTCTCCGGCCCGATACGCATCGCGCAGGTCTCCGGAGAGGTCGCTTCCATGGGCGGACTGGCCGGGCTCATCAACCTGGCGGCGATCCTATCTGTCTCTATTGGCTTGATAAATCTCGTTCCGGTGCCGATGCTCGACGGCGGCCATCTCCTGTTCTACGCCATCGAGGCGGTGCGCGGACGCCCCCTCAGTGAGCAGGCACAGGAGATCGGCTTCAGAATTGGGCTTGCCTTGGTGCTCATGCTCATGCTCTTCGTGACGTGGAACGATCTGCAGCATCTGGGCGCTGTTTTCGGTCTCGGAGCGACGTGACCAGCCAGCAACGCTTGCCTGAAAAATGCGCGGATGGCGCCTTCGGCCCGTTTGCAGACCGACATAAACTCTGTAGAAGCGTCTTCGACCCATACTCCGGGCAATCGACAGACGGTTCGTTCGGGAAAGAATAAAGAGGGTAGGCACCTGATGACGCGGAATGTGAAGAACCGCCGGGCCAGAGTGGCGCGTCGCCTGACAGGCGTGCTCCTTGCCAGTGTGGCCATCGTTGCGAGCGCACAGGTCGCCACTGCCCAGTCGGCGCGCAGCACGCGCTCCGGCGGCCAGACGGCCAGCGTCAGCGCGCCGCTCATCAACCGCGTGGTCTTCCAGGGCAACAAGAAGCTGAAGTCCGAGCAGCTCGGCCCCGAGCTGCAGACGCAGGCGCGCACGCCCTACAGCCAGTCGACCGTCGACAACGATATCGAGCGCATCCGCGAGATCTATCGCCGCGGCGGCCGCAGCCTGGCCAAGGTCAGTGCCCGCATGGTGCCCCTGGCGAACGACAGGGTCGACGTCGTCTTCACCATCGATGAGGGCGACAAGACCGGCGTCAAGGAGATCAACTTCGTCGGCAACAGGGCGTTCTCGTCGTCGAAGCTGCGCAACCTGATGACGACGACGGAGATGAACTTCCTGTCGTTCCTCAAGAACACGGACGTCTACGACCCCGACCGCATCTCCGCCGACCTCGAGCTGATCCGTCGCTACTACCTGAAGAACGGCTATGCCGACTTCCGTGTCGTCTCCGCCGATGCGGTGTTCGACGAAGCGCGCGAGGGCTACATCGTCACCATCACGGTGGACGAGGGCGAGCAGTATCGCGTTGGCAACGTCACAGTCGATTCGCAGGTGCCGGAGGTGCGGGCCGAGGAGCTGCAGCGCATGACGCGCCTCTCGGCTGGTGACGTCTACAACGCCGAGGCTGTCGAGAAGACCCTCACCAACATGACGGCCGAGCTCGGCCGGCGTGGCTACCCGTTCCTCACCGTGCGCCCGCGTGGCTCGCGCGACCCGGCTACGCGCACCATCTCCCTCGACTATGTCGTGGAGGAGGGGCCGCGGGTCTACATCGAGCGCATCAACGTGCGCGGCAACACCCGCTCGCGCGACTATGTCATTCGCCGCGAGTTCGACATCGGCGAGGGGGACGCCTACAACCAGGTGCTCATCGACCGCGCTGTGCGCCGCCTCAACAACCTCGGCTACTTCAAGACCGTCCGCGTCACCAACGAGCCCGGCTCCACGCCTGACCGCGTCGTTGTGAACGTGGATGTCGAGGATCAGTCCACCGGCCAGTTCTCGATCTCGGGCGGCTACTCGACCTCCGACGGCTTCATCGGCGAGGTCGCTGTCTCCGAGTCGAACTTCCTTGGCCGCGGCCAGTATGTCCGTCTCGCCGGTGCCTGGGGCCAGCGCGCGCAGGGCGTCGAGTTCTCGTTCACCGAGCCGTACTTCCTTGGCCAGCGCATGGCCTTCGGTGTCGACCTGTTCTCGAAATACACCGACAACACCAACTACTCGCGCTACGAGAACCGCGTGACGGGCGGCCAGCTCCGCCTCGGCCTGCCGATCACCGAAGAGGTGACGCTGACGCTGCGGTATTCGCTGTACCAGTCCGAGCTCAAGATCCCGAACACCTACTCGAAGCCCTACAACGACTGCTCCATCCCGCTGCCGGGCCTGACGCCGCTCAACTCGAACGGCACCGCCATGTACCCGCAGTGCACGTGGAACGGCGAGGCTTCCATCGCGATCAAGGAAGCTGTCGGCACGACCTGGACGTCGCTGGTCGGCGCCACCCTGTCCTACAACACGCTCGACAACATCCGCGATCCGCGGTCGGGCTTCTACGCCGAGGTGAAGCCGGAGATCGCCGGCCTCGGCGGCGACTCGCGCTTCATCCGCGCCACGGCCGAGGCGCGCTACTACCACGAGCTGTTTGACGACGTGGTCGGCATGGTCAAGGTGCAGGGTGGCCACATCCGCGCCTTCGGCGGCAAGGACCTGCGCATCGTCGACAACTTCTTCCTCGGCCCGTCGCTGGTGCGCGGCTTCGCCCCGTCCGGCATCGGCCCGCGCGACATGACGGGCGACTACCGCGCCAACGCGCTCGGCGGCACGACCTACTTCGGTGGCACGCTCGAAGTGCAGTTCCCGATCTTCGGCCTGCCGCGCGAGTTTGGCCTGCGCGGCGCCGTCTTCGCCGACGCCGGCACGCTTTTCGGCTACGAGGGCAAGAAGTTCTTCGACCTCAACGGCGATGGCTCGATCTATTGCCCGGCGCTCAATGCTGATCCGGTCAATCCTCAGCAGCCGGAGTGTCTCAACGTCAAGGATGACAAGAAGATCCGTTCCTCGGTCGGCGTGAGCCTGCTCTGGCAGTCGCCGCTTGGACCGCTGCGCTTCGACTATGCCTTCGTCCTGTCGAAGGCGACGGGAGACCAGACCCAGGCCTTCCGTTTCTCGGGCGGCACGAGCTTCTGATGCTCACCTCGAGGCGGCCCGCAAGGGCCGCTTCTGTTTCAGGCGAAAGATATTTCTGGCGATGTCGGATCCGGTATTCTTCGTTCAGGCCGCGCGCCCGACGCTCGCCGAGGTGGCGTCTCTCACGGGTGCGGAGCTGCCTGCGAGTGCCGACCCGCAGATGGAGATCACCGGCATCTCGCCGCTCGAGAGCGCGGGAGAGGGTGATCTCGCCTACATGGACAACCCGCGCTACGCCGACGCGCTCAGCGCCACGCGGGCGAGCGCCTGTCTTGTCTCCAGGCGTTTTGCCGCGCGCGTGCCGGCGGGCTGCGTCGCACTGGTAGTGCCGGAGCCGTACCGCGCCTTCGCCAAGGTGCTCACGCTGATGTATCCGGCGGCAGCGCGGCCGGGCTCGCAGTTCGGCGCCGACGGCGTCTCGCCCGGTGCCTATGTCCATCCCCAGGCGCGGCTCGAGACGGGCGTCATCGTCGATCCAGGCGCGAGCATCGGCCCCGGAGCCGAGATCGGCTCTGGTACGGTCATTTCGTCGAATGCCGTCGTCGGCCCCGGCGTGCGCATAGGCCGCAACTGCTCCATCGGCCCCGGGGTCGTGGTGCAGCACGCGCTCATCGGCAACCGCGTCATCCTGCATGCCGGCGCCAAGATCGGGCAGGACGGCTTCGGTTTTGCCATGGGGGCCGAGGGACATTACAAGGTGCCCCAGATCGGCCGTGTGATCATCCAGGACGACGTGGAGATCGGCGCCAACACGACGGTCGATCGTGGCGCCAGCCGCGACACCGTGATCGGCGAGGGCACCAAGATCGACAACCTGGTGCAGATTGGTCATAACGTCGTCATCGGTCGCCATTGCGTCATCGTCTCGCAGGTCGGTATTGCCGGCAGCGCGACGTTGGAGGACTTTGTCGTCCTCGGGGGCCAGGTCGGTGTGGTCGGGCACGTCCGCATCGGCATGGGTGCGCAGATCGCGGCCTCGAGCAATGTCGCAACCGACGTGCCCCCGGGAGTGAAATGGGGTGGCTCGCCCGCCAAGCCCATGCGTGCCTGGCTGCGCGAACTGATGACGTTGAAGGATCTGGCGGCACGGCGGGGCGACGCCGGCGAAAGATAAGGAAGCACAGCGGGCGCCCGGCGTCTGCGTTGTGCGGGGAGACAACGAAACAATGAACGATGCGACCACGGGCCTTGAGGCTGCCGATATCGTGCAGATCCTGAGCTATCTGCCGCACCGTTATCCCTTCCTGCTCATCGACCGCATCATCGAGATCAAGGGTGACGAGAGCTGCATCGGCATCAAGAACGTCACCTACAATGAGCCGCAGTTCATGGGGCACTTCCCCAGCCGCCCCTTGTTCCCCGGTGTGTTCATGATCGAGGGCATGGCCCAGACCGCGGGCGCAATGTGCGTGGCCTCCAAGCTCGCCCAGAAGGCGCGGCCGAAGGAGGTCTATTTCATGACCATCGACAAGGCCAAGTTCCGCAAGCCTGTCGTGCCGGGCGACACGGTGGAGTACCACATGACCAAGCTCGCCAACCGCCGCAACATGTGGTGGTATCGTGGTGAGGCGAAGGTCAACGGCGCGCTCGTCTGCGAGGCGGAAGTCAGCGCCATGCTGGTCGTAGAGTAGGTTATGCCCCAGATTCATCCGACGGCCATTGTCGAGGATGGTGCACGCCTCGGCGAGGACGTTCGCATCGGTCCCTACTGCCATGTCGGCGCGGACGTGTCGCTGGGCGACGGCTGCGAGCTCATCAGCCATGCCGTGGTCGTGGGCCGCACCACAATCGGGCCGCGCACGCGGATCTTCCCCTTCGCCTCCGTCGGCCACCAGCCGCAGGATCTGAAGTACCGGGGCGAACCCTCGACGCTGGAGATCGGCGCCGATTGCATCATCCGCGAAGGCGTGACGCTCAACCCCGGCACCGAGGGGGGCGGCATGAAGACGGTCATCGGCGACCGCTGCGCCTTCCTCGCCAATTCCCACGTCGGGCACGACTGCCACTTGGGCAACAACGTCATCCTGTCGAACAACGTGATGCTCGCAGGCCACGTGACCGTGGGCAACTACGTCATCCTCGGCGGCGGGGCGGCGGTTATCCAGTTCGCGCGCGTCGGCTCGCATGCCTTCGTCGGCGGCATGTCGGGGCTCGAGAACGACCTCATCCCCTACGGCATGGCGATGGGCAACCGCGCCCGCCTCTCGGGCCTCAACATCATCGGCATGCAGCGCCGCGGCTTCTCGCGCGAGGACATCCACACCGTCCGGCGTGCCTACCGCCTGCTCTTTGCGGACGAGGGCAGCCTGCGCGAGCGCGTGGAAGATGTGGCGGCGGAATTCCGTGACCACGCCGTCGTGACGGAGATTCTCGACTTCATCCGCGAGGGCGGCAAGCGCTCCATCTGCACCCCGCGGGCTGCCGACGAGAGCTGACTGTGGCTGACGGCGCGCCGGTCGCCCTGCTCGCCGGCGGCGGGGCCCTGCCGGGGCTGCTGCGTGCCGCGCTGCTGCGCCGCGGGCGTGCCGTCCGCGTCCTTGCCCTGCGCGGCTTCGCCGAGTGGACACTGGCGCGCCAGGCCGACGCGGTCATCGATATCCTCGACTACAAGCGCATCTTCGCCACGCTGGAAGCCTGGGCGCCGGCCGAGGTGGTGCTCGTCGGCACCGTGCATCGGCCCAAGCCCTCGGCCTTCGCCGGGGCACTGGCGGCCTTTAGGAACCGGGAGGAGATCGCCGCCATTCTCGGGGCAGGGGATGACGGGCTGCTCGCCGGCGTCATCCGCCTTCTTGAGGAGCGCGGCCTCGTGGTGGGCGGCATCCACCGGCTGGCGCCGGAGCTGCTGGCCGGCGCCGGCATTCTCGGCGCCATCGCGCCCGACGAGCAGGACCACGCTGCGGCGGCGGTCGGGCAGGGGGTGCTCGAGGCGCTGTCACCCTTCGACGTGGGACAGGCGGTGGTCGTCGCCGCGCGCCGTGTGGTGGCCGTCGAGGGGCCGGAGGGCACCGACGCAATGTTGGCTCGCGCCCGGCGCCTGCGGCGCAGCTCGCGCCTGCGCGCCATCCACGGGGGCGTCCTGGTCAAGATGGCCAAGGTCGGCCAGGACCTGCGCGTCGACCTGCCGACCATCGGCCCGCGCACCGTCGTCTGCGCGGCGCGGGCCGGCCTCGCAGGAATCGCCGTGGGTGCCGGCACGACGCTGATCGTCGACACATCCGCCACCATCGCCGAGGCCGACCGGCGCGGCCTCTTTCTGCTTGGCATCGAGCGGCGGCCGGAGGGGGGCGAGACCTGATGCTGGAGGGCGGATTGCACGTCTTCATCGTCGCCGGGGAAGAGTCGGGCGACCAGCTCGGCTTCAAGCTCATGCGCTCGCTGCGGGCCCAGTGTCCGGATGTCCGCTTTTCCGGCGTCGGCGGTCATGCGATGCAGGCGGAGGGGCTGACGAGCCTCTTCCCGCTCGACGATATCGCCGTAATGGGCTTCACCGCTGTCATCGGCCGCCTGCCCACCATCATCGACCGGGTGCATCGCACGGTCGATGCCGTCGTGGCGGCGAAGCCGGACATTCTTGTCATCATCGACAGCCCCGATTTCACCCATGCAGTGGCCAAGCGGGTGCGCCGGCGCCTGCCGGACCTGCCGGTGGTGGACTATGTCAGCCCCAGCGTCTGGGCCTGGCGTCCCGGCCGCGCGCGCAGGATGCGCGGCTATGTCGATCACGTGCTGGCGCTGCTCCCCTTCGAGCCGGCGGCGCACCAGCGCCTCGGCGGCCCGGCCTGCACCTATGTCGGCCATCCGCTCATTGAGCGCCTGGGCGAGCTGCGCCCCGCGCATGGCGAGCGTCCGCCGCTTGCAGGGGGAGGACCGGCCACCGTCCTCGTGCTGCCGGGCAGCCGCCGATCGGAAGTGTCCCGTCTGCTGCCGGTCTTTCGGGAGACGCTTCCGCTCGTCGAGGCGGCGAGCCGGCGGCCCCTGCGCTGGCTGCTGCCGGCCGTGCCACATCTGGCAGCGGAGGTCGAGGCCGCGGTCGCCACCTGGCCGGTGAAACCGCAGATCCTTCACGGCGGCGAGGCAAAGTTCGCGGCTTTCCGCAGCGCCCATGCGGCGCTCGCCGCTTCGGGCACTGTCACGCTCGAGCTTGCGCTGTCCGGCGTCCCCATGGTGGTGGCCTACAAGGTGGGGTGGCTCGAGTCGCAGGTGCGCCACTTCCTCACCGTGTCCACCATCACGCTCGCCAACCTCATCCTCGGCGAGAATGCCATTCCCGAGCGCCTGCAGTGGGACTGCACGCCCGACAAGCTCGCCGCCACGCTGGCACCATTGATTGAGGAGGGGCCGGAGAGGCGGGCCCAGCTTGCCGCACTTGCGCGCCTCGACGAGGCGATGCGCATCGGCGACGAGGAACCGAGCGAGCGTGCCGCGCGCATCGTGCTTTCCGTGGCGGGCCGCTGACTGGCCGCCTGGCGGCCGGGATTCAGGCGCGGCAGTGCATAGAAAAGGGCCCCGCGAGGGGCCCTTTCGTTTGGTCGATCCGCTCAGGAGCGCTGGGCGATCGGAACGTAGTCGCGACGCGGCGAACCCGTGTAGAGCTGGCGCGGACGGCCGATCTTCTGGGACGGATCCTCGATCATTTCCTTCCACTGGGCGATCCAGCCGACGGTGCGCGCCAGTGCGAACAGCACCGTGAACATGGAGGTGGGGAAGCCCATCGCCTTCAGCGTGATGCCGGAGTAGAAGTCGATGTTCGGGTACAGCTTCTTCTCGATGAAGTACTCGTCGCTGAGGGCGATGCGCTCGAGCTCCATGGCGACCTCGAGCAGCGGGTCGTCCTTGATGCCGAGCTCATTGAGCACCTCGTGCGTGGTGCGCTGCATGATCTTCGCCCGCGGGTCATAGTTCTTGTAGACCCGGTGGCCGAAGCCCATGAGACGGAAGGGATCGTTCTTGTCCTTCGCCCGGGCGATGAACTGGGGGATACGCTCGGGCGTGCCGATCTCTTCCAGCATCTTGAGCGCCGCCTCGTTGGCGCCGCCGTGTGCCGGGCCCCACAGGCAGGCAACGCCCGCGGCGATGCAGGCGAAGGGGTTGGCGCCGGAGGAACCGGCGAGGCGCACCGTCGACGTGGAGGCGTTCTGCTCGTGGTCCGCATGCAGGATGAAGATGCGGTCCATCGCCCTCGCCAGCACCGGGTTCGGCTTGTACTCCTCGCACGGCACGGCGAAGCACATGTGCAGGAAGTTCGACGTGTAGTCGAGGTCGTTCCGCGGGTACATGAACGGCTGGCCGATGGAGTACTTGTACGCCATTGCGGCCAGCGTCGGCACCTTCGCGATCATGCGCATGGAGGCGATCATGCGCTGCTGCGGATCGGAGATGTCAGTGGAGTCGTGATAGAAGGCGGAGAGGGCGCCGACGGAGGCGACGAGGATCGCCATCGGATGGGCATCGCGGCGGAAGCCCTGGAAGAACCGCGTCATCTGCTCGTGCACCATCGTGTGGCGCGTCACGCGGTAGTCGAAGTCGGCTTTCTGGCTCGCCGTCGGCAGCTCACCGTAGAGGAGGAGGTAGCAGGTCTCTAAGAAGTCGCCGTGCTCCGCGAGCTGCTCGATCGGGTAACCACGATAGAGCAGCACGCCCTGCTCGCCATCGATGTACGTGATCTTGGATTCGCAGCTTGCGGTCGATGTGAACCCCGGATCGTAAGTGAACATCCCGGCATTCTTATAGAGCGGCGCGATGTCAACCACGCTCGGCCCCATCGTTCCCTCTCGCACGGCAAGTTCGATCGTCTTGCCGCCGATGGAGAACGTGCCCGTTCCTGCGCTCATGGATGTATCCCCTTTCTTCGGGTAAAGCGCACAGGACAACGGCTCATCGGCAGGGGCATGACCCCTTTGGCTTGCTTGCCTTTCCGTTCCGCCGTCCCGCGGTTTCCGATCCGATCGAGATAAGATCGTGGCCTGCGTATCGCATTCGCGGCATGCGTTCAAGCAGCGGCGGACGCGGGACTTGGCCGGAGACAATGCCGGCGCCGCAACCCTGCGTTAAAGGGTTGCGGCGCCGCATCAACTGCTCGCTGCAACTTTAGCGAACCTGGTCACGCAGGCGCGCCAGGCATTCCTCGCGGCCGAGCACGTCCATGACGTCGAACAGGCCGGGCGAGGTGGAGCGTCCCGTCAGGGCCGCGCGCAGGGGCTGGGCGATGAGGCCCAGCTTGATGCCGGCCTCCTCGGCCGCCGCGCGCACGGCGGCTTCGGTCTCGGCGGGCGTCCAGCTCTTGAGCGCCTCGAGGCGGCTGAGCACCGGTCTGAGCCGCTGCCGGGCAGCGTCGTCGAGGATAGCCCGTGCCTTGTCGTCGAGCTGCAGCGGTCGCGACGCGTAGAGATAGGAGGCGCTGTCGATGAGCTCGATCAGCGTCTTGGCACGCTCCTTGAGGCCGGGCATGGCGGCGAGGAGTTTCCGGCGCAGCTCCGGCTCCAGCGAGGTGCCGAGGCCGCGGGCCGGGCCAATCTCCGGCAGCAGGGCCTCGATCGCCTGAACGAGCTCCTCGTCGGACGCAAGCCGCATGTAGTGGCCGTTGAGGTTCTCGAGCTTGGCGAAATCGAAACGCGCAGGCGAGCGGCCGATGCTGGAGAGGTTGAAGGCCGCGATCATCTCCTCGGTGGTGAAGATCTCCTGGTCGCCGTGGCTCCAGCCGAGGCGCACGAGATAGTTCCGCAGGGCGGCGGGCAGGTAGCCCATAGACCGGTAGGCGTCGATGCCGAGCGCCCCGTGGCGCTTGGACAGTTTGGCGCCGTCCGGCCCGTGGATGAGGGGGATGTGCGCCATGACAGGCACCGGCCAGCCGAGCGCCTGGTAGATCTGGGTCTGGCGTGCCGCGTTCGTCAGATGGTCGTCTCCGCGGATGATGTGGGTGACGCCCATGTCGTGGTCGTCGACGACGACGGCAAGCATGTAGGTCGGCGTGCCGTCCGAGCGCAGCAGCACCAGGTCGTCGAGGTCCTTGTTCTGCCACGTCACGCGGCCCTGGACCTGGTCGTCGACCACTGTCTCGCCGGTCTGCGGCGCCTTGAGCCGCACCACGGGCTTGACGCCGGGAGGCGCCTCCGAGGGGTCGCGGTCACGCCAGCGCCCGTCATAGCGCATCGGGCGCCCTTCCTTGCGGGCGAGCTCGCGCATCTCCTCGAGCTCCTCGGGCGTGGCATAGCAGTAGTAGGCCTTGCCCTGCCGCAGCAGCTCCTGCGCCACCTCGCGGTGGCGCTCGGCGCGTGCGAACTGATGCACGACCTCGCCGTCCCAGTGGAGGCCGAGCCAGGTCAGACCGTCGAGGATCGCCTGGATGGCGGCCTCGGTGGAGCGTTCCCGGTCGGTATCCTCGATGCGCAGCAGCATCTTGCCGCCGTGGTGGCGGGCAAAGAGCCAGTTGAACAGGGCCGTGCGGGCGCCGCCGATGTGGAGGAAGCCAGTGGGCGATGGCGCAAAGCGGGTGACGACCGTGCCTGACATGGATGTTCGGAACTCTCGGAAAGTGGCGGTGACGAATCGTTGCGCGCGTGCCGCGGACCGCGCCTCTGCTGCTCGCAAAATCCGGCTACTTGATGGTTCAATGCGGCGGGCGCTCGTGTAGCATGACCCGTCGCCGAAGGTAAGGAATTCCTCACGCCGCATGTCGCCGGAAGGTTCCCGCCAGATCCGCGCTGATGCTGCCGTGCTCGATCACGTGGCGGGCCGGAGCGGCGCCGGGCTGGCGGCAGCCCTCTCGCGGGCCGAATTCGGCGCCTTTCTCCTGCGGTGCCTCGACGAGGAGGCTACACATCGGCGCCTCTTCCCGTGGGCGGCAGTGAGCTTCGGCGTCGGCGTCCTGCTGTATTTCGCGGCCGACCGTGAGCCCATGATATGGGCGCCCGTCGCCGGCCTCGCCATCGCGGCCGGACTCGCAGCCCTCGTGCGCGGCTATGCGGCCTTCGTCACGGCCGTGGCCGCCGCCTTTCTCTTTGCAGGGTTCCTCGCGGGCGCAGTGCGGACGGCGCGGGTGGAGGCGCCCGTCCTCGCCCAAGCGATGATTGCCCCGCTCACCGGCTTCGTCGAGAGCGTGGAGGAGAGGCCGCAGGGGCCGCGGATGGTCCTGCGCGTCGAGACGCTCGGCGCTCTCGGCAGTGCAGAGCGCCCGGCGCGGGTGCGCGTATCGGCGCGCGAGCCGCTGCGGCTGCGCGCGGGCGAATTCGTCAAGGCCACCGCCCGGCTGATGCCGCCGCCCGGCGCGGCCTGGCCCGGCGGCTACGACTTCACGCGCGATGCCTTCTTCCGCGGCATCGGGGCCGTGGGCTCGCTGGTAGGGCCCGTGGAGGTCGCCGCGCCTCCGCGCGAGCCGGATTGGCGCCTCGCCCTCGCCGCCAGGCTCGACGAGGCGCGCAATGCGCTGACGGCGCGCATTGCCGCCGCGGCGGGCGGGCAGGCGGGAGCGGTCCTGGCCGCGCTCGTCACCGGCAAGCGCGGCCTCATCACGGAAGAAACCAACGAAGCCCTGCGCGCCGCCGGCCTCTACCACATCGTGTCCATTTCCGGCCTGCACATGGCGCTGGCGGCCGGCACGGTGTTCTGGTCCGGGCGCGCGATCCTCGCACTCTTTCCGGCCGCGGCCCTCACCTGGCCGATCAAGAAGATCGCGGCGGCAGCGGCCATGGCGGGGGCGAGCGGCTATTGCCTGTTCTCCGGCGCGGACGTTGCCACCCAGCGCGCCCTGGTGATGACGCTCATCATGCTGGGGGCGATCCTCGCCGACCGGCCGGCGCTGTCGATGCGCAATCTCGCCTTCGCCGCCATCCTGTGCCTCGCCCTGGAGCCCGAGGCGGTGCTCGGCCCCAGCTTCCAGATGTCATTCTCGGCCGTGGCCTGCCTCGTGGCGCTGGCGGAATGGCAGGCAGGACGGCACGGCGGGCGAGAGCCGCCGTCCGGCCCCGTGTCGCGCGCCCTGCGCCAGGCCCGGCGGTGGACCGTCGCCCTCGTCGTCACCACCCTGGTCGCCTCGCTGGCGACGGGTGCCTATGGCGCCTATCACTTCCAGACGGCGATGCCGCTCAGCGTCTTCGGCAACGCGGTCGCGCTGCCCTTCGTCTCCTTCGTCGTCATGCCGGCTGCGGTGCTCGGCATGCTGCTCAATCCCTTCGGCCTCGATGCACCGATGTGGTGGCTGGCGGGGCAGGGGGCTGCCGTCGTGCTCGCGGTCTCCCGCGCCATGCAGGAGTGGAGCCTGTCAGTAGTGGCCGTGCCGGCCTTTCCCGCCGGCGCGCTCATCCTGTTCTCGCTGGCGCTTCTCGTGCTGACCATCTGCGTGTCGCCTCTGCGCTGGCTGGCGGCCGTGCCGGCCGCAACGGCCCTCGCCGTCGCGGCGGGGGCGGCCCGGCCGGACATTTACATCGACCGCAACGGCACGAGCGTCGCCGTGCGGGGGCCGGAGGGGCGGCTGGCGTTTCTCGGTCGCGCCCCGGCTTTCGTCGTCGAGCAGTGGCTGCGCGCCGACGGCGATGCGCGGCGGCCGGACGATGGGAGCCTCACGGACGGCGTCCTCTGCGACCGTGACGGCTGCACCGCCCGTACGGTCGATGGGCGCATGGTCGCCCTGGTGCGCCGGCCGCCGGCCTTTGTCGAGGATTGCGCGCGGGCCGACATTCTCGTCACCGCCCTCTCCGTGCCGCCCGGCTGTGCGGCGCCGCTGGTGATCGACCGGGCGAGGCTGCGCGAGAACGGGGCGATGGCCATCGTTCTCGGAAAGGACGGCGAGGACCGTCTCATCGGGCAATTGCCGGCCGGCGAGCGCCGTGCCTGGATGCCGGCACTCCCGAGCCTGCCGCGGCCGGCGACCGCGGCCGCGCACAGCCGGCCGCCGCCGGTGTCGGACGGGAGGGACGAAGACGAGGAAACGGTCGTCAGTAGCGACGCAGCAGACTGACCAGCTTGCCCTGGATGCGCACCCGGTCCGGGCCGAGGACGCGCGTCTCGTAGGCCGGGTTCGCCGCCTCCAGCGCGATGGACGAGCCACGGCGCCGCAGGCGCTTCAGCGTCGCCTCCTCGTCGTCGATCAGGGCCACGACGATGTCGCCCGTGTCGGCCGTGTCCTGCTTGCGTATGATGACCGTGTCGCCATCGAGAATGCCGGCCTCGATCATCGAATCGCCGCGCACCTCGAGCGCAAAATGCTCGCCGCTGCCCAGCATGTCCGGGGGGAGGGACACGGTATGGCTGCGGTGCTGGATGGCGGAAATGGGCGTGCCCGCCGCGATCCGGCCCATGACGGGGATCGCCACCGTCTGTACTGCCGGTTCCACGGCCTGCGGCGCGGGCGCGCGCACCTTGCCGAGTCCGCCCTCGACCACGCTGGGGCTGAAGCGTCCGCGCGACGTCGCGACGCCCTCCGGCAGGCGCACCACCTCCAGCGCGCGGGCGCGGTTCGGCAGCCGGCGGATGAAGCCGCGCTCCTCCAACGCCACGATGAGCCGGTGGATGCCAGACTTCGACTTGAGGTCGAGCGCCTCCTTCATCTCGTCGAAGGACGGCGGCACACCGGTCTCACGCAGGCGTTCGTGGATGAAACGCAGGAGTTCGTGCTGTTTGCGCGTCAACATGGCCGACGATCCCGCTCCCCCTCGTCGAATCGCATCATCGCAGCGAGTCGAAAACAAATCATGAACAGATTAAACGTTCCCGGTGTGTTCCGCAAGTTTCTGCGGCGGGGAGGGCGTCAGAGGCGGATGATGCGGCAGGGGTCGCCCGCGCGCGCGGCGGGGGCGTGGGGCGCTCGCACGACGAGGGCCTCGGCCTCTGCCATGAGGCGCAGCATGGAGCTGTCCTGGCGCGGGAAGGGGGTGGCAACGAGCGTGCCGTCTTCGCCCGCCGTGAGGCGGGCGCGCAGATAATCCTGCCGCTCGTCGTTGGCCGGCAGGTCGACGCCGAGCCGGGCGGGCTGCGTCGCAACCGCGCCCGCATCGGGATCGCCGCTCAGGGCCCGCACGAGCGGCACGAGGAAGATGAGCGAGCACACGATGCTGGAGACGGGATTACCCGGCAGGCCGAGCACCGTCATGGCTCCCAGTCGCCCGTGCATCAGGGGCTTTCCCGGCCGCATGGCGATGCGCCAGAAGCCGAGTTCCCATCCGCGCGCGGCGAGGGCGCGCTGGACGAGATCGTGGTCGCCCACTGAAGCGCCGCCGAGTGTCACGAGCACGTCCGCCCCGGCATCCCTGGCCGCGTCAATCGCCGCGGTGAGCGCCGGAAGGTCGTCGCGCGCGATGCCGAGGTCGAGGGCCTCGGCGCCGGCCCGTTCGGCTATGGCCGCGACGGCATAGGTGTTGGAGGCGACGATCTGGTCTGGTCCCGTCGGCTCGCCCGGACGGACGAGCTCGTCGCCCGTGGCGAGAATGGCGACCCGCGGCCGGCGCACCACCGGCAAAGTGGCATGGCCCATCGCCGCAGCAAGCGCCACTGCCGAGGGGCCGAGCCGGCGGCCCGCGCGCAGCAGCACCTCGCCCTCGCGGAAGTCGAGCCCCGCCTGGCGCACGAAGCGCCCCGCGGTCACGGGGGACAGGGCTTCGACCATGTTGCCCTCGGCGCGGGCATTTTCCTGGATCAGGATCGCATCGGCGCCGGCCGGCACGGGCGCGCCGGTGAAGATGCGCACGCACTGGCCGGGCCCCACCGTGCCGGTGAAGGCATGGCCGGCTGCACTGGTGCCGATCAGGGCAAGGCGTGCCGGAACGGTGGCGACATCTGCCGCGCGCACCGCAAAGCCGTCCATGGCCGAGGCGGGGAAGGGCGGCTGCGTGCGCAGCGCGGCGACGTCGGCGGCGAGCGTGCGGCCCTCGGCGCGGTCCAGCGGCACCGTCTCCTGCTCGCGGATGGGGCTCGCGCCGGCGAGGATGCCGGCGAGCGCGTCGGCGACCGGCGTCAACGCCATGGATGCCTCCTATGTCGTCGTTGCCGCGCCCGGCCTGTCGTCGGCGCGGAAGTCGCCGGATTTGCCACCGCTCTTGGCGAGCAGGCGGATGCCCTCGATGCGCATGCCTCGGTCTGCGGCCTTCACCATATCGTAGATGGTGAGGCAGGCGACGGAAACGGCGGTCAGCGCCTCCATCTCCACGCCGGTCTGGCCCGTCACGCGGGCCTCGCTCGTCACGCGCACGCCCGGAAGCGCCTCGTCGATGGTGCAGTCAACCTGCACCTTCGTGAGGTTGAGCTGATGGCACAGGGGGATGAGCTCGTGCGTGCGCTTCGCCGCCATGATGCCGGCGATGCGGGCCGTGGCGAGGACGTCCCCCTTTCTGGCCTCGCCCGAGCGGATGAGGGCAAGCGTCTCCGGCAGCATGACGACATGGCCTTCCGCCTGCGCGACGCGCTGCGTCACAGCCTTGTCGCCCACGTCGACCATGTTGGCCTTGCCCGAGGCGTCGACGTGCGTGAGCCGGGTCATGCCGTCGCGCTCTCGCCGAAGAGAAGGGCGCGCGTGGCGGCCGTCACGTCCGCCTGGCGCATCAGGCTCTCGCCGACGAGGAAGGTGCGGATGCCGACATTCGCGAGCCGCTGGATGTCGGCATGGGTGAAGATGCCGCTCTCGCCGACGACGATGTGGCTGGAGGGAATGCGGGGCGCGAGCGCCTCGCTGACGGACAGCGACGTCTCAAAGGTGCGCAGATCGCGGTTGTTGATGCCGATCATGCGCACGTCGAGGGCCAATGCGCGGTCGAGCTCCTCGGCGTCATGCACCTCAACGAGCACGTCCATTCCCAGATCCTCGGCGGCGGCAACGAGGGCGCGCGCCTCCTCGTCGCTGACGCAGGCCATGATGACGAGGATGCAGTCCGCGCCCCAGGTGCGCGCCTCATAGACCTGGTAAGGCTCGAACAGGAAGTCCTTGCGCAGGGCCGGCAGGCCGGAGGCGCCGCGGGCTGCGTCAAGATAGTCGGGATGGCCCTGGAAGGAGGGCCCGTCCGTCAGCACGGACAGGCAGCTGGCGCCGCCTTCGGCATAGGCCCTCGCGAGCGCCGGCGGGTCGAAGTCGGCACGGATGAGGCCCTTCGAGGGGCTGGCCTTCTTGATCTCCGCGATGAGGGCCGGGCGGTTCGCGGCCAGATGGGCCTCGATCGCGGCGACGAACGGGCGCGGGGCCGGGGCAGCATGGGCGAGGCGCACCATCTCGTCGTCCGGCACGCGCTCCCTGGCCGCCGCGATCTCGCGGCGCTTGTAGGCCTCGATCTTCGCCAGGATGTCGCTCATGGGCGCCTCACGCGTTCGATGCGGCAACGAGCCGCTCGAGCGTAGCGCGCGCGGCGCCGGAGTTGAGGGCGGCCTCGGCGGCGGCGACACCCTCCCTGAGGTCGGCAACCTTGCCGGCGACCACGAGGCCCGCAGCCGCGTTGAGCACGGCGATGTCGCGATAGGGCGTCCTCTCGCCGGCGAGCACGGCGCGCAGGGCTGCGGCATTGTGCTCGGCCTCGCCGCCGCGCAGGTCTGCGATCGTCGCCCGGGCGAGGCCGACATCCTCCGGTGTGACCGTGAAGCGGCGGATGCGCCCGTCCTCGAGCGCGACGACAGAGGTCGGCCCCGTCGTCGTCATCTCGTCGAGGCCGTCGGAGCCGTGCACGGCCCAGATGCGCTGCGAGCCGAGGGAGCCGAGCACCTCCACGAGCGGCTGCAGCCAGCTCTCCGAGTAGACGCCGAGGAGCTGGTGGCGCACGCCCGCCGGGTTGGCGAGCGGCCCGATGAGGTTGAAGACCGTGCGGGTACCGAGTTCGACCCGCACCGGCGCGACATGCCGCATGGAGGCATGGTGGGTCGGCGCGAACATGAAGCCGACACCCGCCGCCGCGAGGCAGCGCTCGATGCCGGCGGGCTCGAGGCCCACCTTGACGCCGAGCGCAGCGAGCACGTCTGCGGCGCCGGAGCGCGACGAGGCGGCCCGATTGCCGTGCTTGGCGACCGGCACGCCGCAGGCCGCCACGATGATGGAGGCGAGCGTCGAGACGTTGTAGCTGCCCGAGTTGTCGCCGCCGGTGCCAACGATGTCGATGGCACCTGCCGGGGCATTCACCCGCACCATGCGGGCGCGCAGTGCCTCCACGGCGCCGGCGATCTCGTCCACGGTCTCCCCGCGCACGCGCAGCGCCATCAGGAAGGCGCCGCTCTGGGCCGGCGTCACCTCGCCCGAGAGCAGCGTTTCGAAGGCCTGGCGTGATTCCTCGCGGCTCAGCGAGGCACCGGTGGCGACTTTGGCGATGAAAGGTTTGAAGGCGTCCATCGGTGCTCCGTCGTCAGCTCTTTCTTGCGGGGCGTCCGGTCTCGTTCCAGCGCGCGGCGATGTCGAGGAAGTTGCGGATCATGGTGGCGCCATGCTCCGACAGGATGCTCTCGGGATGGAACTGCACACCGTGCAGCGGCAGGCGGCGGTGCGCCAGCGCCATGATGAGGCCGTCCTCGCTCTCGGCGGTGACGGCGAGGTCCGCGGGGCAGGTCTCACGGTTCACGATGAGCGAATGATAGCGCGTGGCCTCGAAGGGGCCGTTGATGCCGCGGAAGATGCCTTCACCCTTGTGATACACGCGCGAGATCTTGCCGTGCATGGGCAGGGGGGCGCGTACGACCTCGCCGCCGAAGGCCTGGCCCATGGCCTGCAGGCCGAGGCAGACGCCAAACATCGGGATGGTGGGCGCCGCCTTCTCGATGAGTTCGAGGCAGATGCCCGCCTCGTTGGGCGTGCACGGGCCCGGCGAGAGGACGATGGCGTCGGGGTCGAGTGCCAGCGCCTCGTCGGCCGTGAGGGCGTCGTTGCGGCGCACGTCGATCTCGGGGCCGAGGGCCCCGATGAGGTGCACGAGATTCCAGGTGAAGGAATCGTAGTTGTCGACGAGGAGGATGCGGAACATGCGCCTAGCTTCCTGAAAGACAAAGCATTGCCCGTCCGGGCAGTGGTGGGTCAAGCCTTCAGAAGCCGCGCCATCGCTCCCTTCGCATCACTGCCCCCGTCGTGCGCGCATGGCGAAGCGCACCGCATCCTCGGCGGCGCGGAACTGGGCCTTCGCCTTGTTGATGCATTCCTGCTGCTCGAGCTCGGGGTCGGAATCGTAGACGATTCCGGCGCCCGCCTGCACGGCCATGCGTCCGTCCTTCACCACGGCGGTGCGCAGCACGATGCAGGTGTCCATCTCCCCGTCGGCGCCGAAGTAGCCGATGCAGCCGGCGTAGGGCCCGCGCTTCTCCTTCTCCAGCTCGTCGATGATCTCCATGGCGCGCACCTTCGGCGCGCCGGAGACGGTGCCCGCCGGGAAGCCGGCGACTAGCGCATCGAGCGCGTCGTGGCGCGGATCAAGCTGGCCCTCGACGTTGGAGACGATGTGCATCACCTGGCTGTAGTACTCGAGGAAGAAGCTGCCCGTGACCGTCACCGAGCCGATCTCGCTGACGCGGCCGACATCGTTGCGGCCGAGGTCGAGCAGCATGAGATGCTCGGCCCTTTCCTTCGGATCCGCCAGCAGCTCCTCGGCAAGGGCCCTGTCTTCCTCGGCCGTCGCGCCGCGCCGGCGGGTGCCGGCGATGGGCCGGATCGTGACCTTGCCGTCGCGCACCCGCACCAGGATCTCCGGGCTGGAGCAGACGATCTGAAAGTCCACGAAGTCGAGATAGCAGAGGAAGGGCGAAGGGTTCAGCCGGCGCAGCGAGCGGTAGAGCGACAGCGCCGGCAGCGTGAACGGGGCCTCGAAACGCTGCGACAGCACGACCTGGAAAATGTCGCCGGCGCGGATGTATTCCTTCGCCCGCGCCACCATGGCCTTGAACTCATCGGGCGAGGTGTTGGAGACGGGTTCCGGCGCCGCGATGGCGGCCGGGTCGAAGCGCGCATCGTGGGGCAGGGGGCGCTCCAGCGCCTCGAGCGTCGCATCGAGCCGCGCCAGCGCCGCCTCGTAGGCCGCCCGGGCGGATACGCCCTGCTTCGGCCGCACTGGCGTGACGAGCGACAGCTCGTCCCTGACGGCGTCGAAGATCACCATGACCGTGGGGCGCACCAGCACCGCATCCGGCAGGCCCAGGGCATCGGGCGGCTGGTTCGGCAGGCGCTCCATCAGCCGCACCATGTCGTAGCCGAGATAGCCGAAGATGCCGGCCGCCATCGGCGGCAGGCCGCGCGGCAGTGGAATGCGGCTTTCGGCGATGAGTGCCCTGAGGCTGTCGAGCGGGGCGGCCGCCTCGGGTGCGAAGTCGTGCGGACGGGCGAGCGCGTCCCGGTTGATTTCGGCGCGCCCGTCCCGGCAGCGCCAGACGAGGTCGGGCCGCAGGCCGATCATCGAATAGCGGCCGCGGACGGCGCCGCCCTCGACCGATTCGAGCAGGAAGGCAGGCGCTTGCCCGCCTTCGGTGAGCTTGAGAAAGGCAGCGACCGGCGTCTCGAGGTCGGCCACGAGAGTGGCGCTCACGACGCTCGCGGCGCCGGCCTCGTAGCCGGCGACGAAATCCTCGAACGAAGGTGTCGGCTGCATGGTGCCTCAGAACTCGCCGCTGCCGCCGAGCGCGATGCGCAGGGCCTCCTGGTTGATGCGTACGTCGAGCTCGCCCTGCAGACCGGCGACATATTCGTTGAGGATGTCGTCCCTCATCGCCGCTGCGAGCTGGGTTTGCAGGCGCTCCGCCTCCTGGGTGGAGGTCACGAACGCCGGGACCGTCGCCTCAGTCACCTTGAAGACGATGCGACGGTCGCCGTCGCCGATGCCGGCGGAGGCCGCCTTGCCGGTGTGGACGGAGAAGACCTGCGACACGACATTGGCCGGCAGGCCATCCTGCGACGCGCCGCGCGCGAGGCCCTGGGCGGTCCGCGCCTCGAGCGAGAGTTCGGCGGCGATGGCCTCGATGGTTGCGCCCTGGTCGAGCCGGGTGACCAGTTCCTGCGCCTTGTCCGACAGGCGGCGGGCGATCTCGTCCGTGCGCCACTGGACAGTGACGTCGGCGCGCACCTCGTCGAGCGTGCGGTCGCGCGCGCTCTCCACATTGGTCACGTCGTACCAGAGGTAGCCGCCGTCGGCGAGGCGCAGCGGCTCATTGTCGGCGCCGATGTCGGTCTCGAAGGCGGAGCGCAGCAGCGTGTCGCGCTCGGGAATATCGGCGACAGGCTGGCCGTCCTTGCCGTTGCCGTTCTGGTCGAGGGGGCCGACCGTGCGGGCGTTGAGCGAGAATTCCTGCGCGATCTCGGCGAGCGATTTGCCGGCGATGCGCTGGTCCTCGATGCGGTCATGCGTCTCGTCGATGAGGGGACGGGCCCGCTCGATGGCGATCTCGCGCTTGATCTCGTCGGCCACCTCGGCGAAGGGCCGCACGGAGGCAGGCGTCACCTCGGCAGCGCGCACCAGCACGATGCCGAAGCGCCCGTTGACGGGCGTGCTCACCTCGCCGGGCGCGAGGGCAAAGACGGCCTCGGCCACCGCCGGATCGATCATCTGGTCGCGGGTGAAGACGCCGATCTCGATGTCCTCCGGCCGCACGCCGCGCTCGACGGCGATGTCGGCGAGCGACGCACCGGCCAGAATCTTCTCACGCGCGGCGTTGGCCTCCTCCTGCGAGGGGAAGGCGAGCTGCTGCACCTTGCGGGTCTCGGGCGTGGTGAAGCGGCTGGCCTTCAGCTGTTCGTAGCGCGCCATCGCGTCCGCGTCGGACACCTCGGAGGGCTTGGCGATATCCTCGGCCCTCAGCGAGAGCACCGCGACCGTGCGGTACTCGGGCGCGCGGAAGGTCGCCTTGCGTTCGTCGAAGAAGGCCTGCAGCGCCGCTTCCTCGGGCGTGCCGACATCGCCGGCGAGCGAGGCGGGCAGCTCGACATAGGCGATGTTGCGCCGCTCCGCGCCGTAGCGGTAGACGGCCTCGCGCATCGCAAGCGGCGGCACGATGGCGCCGGTGAGCGCGTCGGCCAGCTGGCGACGGGCCATGACGGCCTGCTGCTCGGTGATGAAGAGTTGCTCGGTGAGGCCGTTGGCGCGCAGCAGGCTGTCGAAGGCAAAGCGGTCGAACTGGCCGCTGGCATTGCGGAAGGCCGGATCCTTCACGATGGCCTCGCCCACCGTCTCGCGGGAGACGGCAAGGCCAAGCTCGGACGCGCGCTCGTCGAGCGCGGTCTCCGCGATGAGCCGGCCGAGAACCTGCTGGTCGAGGCCGAGCGCGCGCGCCTGGTCGGAGGTGATCGAACGGCCGAAGCGGCGCGAGAGCTGCTGCAGCTCGTTCTGGTAGGCGGTGCGCATCTGGTCGATGGTGATGTCGCGGTCACCGACCGTCGCGACGATGTTGACGCCGTAGCCGCGGAACACGTCACCGATGCCCCAGATCGCAAACGACAGGATGAGGAGGCCAAAGAGAACGCCCACGATGAGCTTGCCGAGCCAGCTCTTGCCGAGATTGCGAAAACCCTGAAGCATGTCGGTACGGTTCCAGTCCCTGGGGTGCAGGAGCGGAGGCCCCCGCGAAGGCGGCGGATCATAGATAGACACACCGGCTCCCGCAATGTCGTGCGTTGCCGAGCTTTCCGTCCTCTGTTAGTCCACCCCGCAAACGGAGGCTGGACATATGACGACGGAACGACCGCGCCCGCTCGTGGCGGGAAACTGGAAGATGAACGGCACCCGCGCCGCCACCAAGACCTTTGCGGCGATACTCGAAGGCTACGACGCCGCGCTGCGCAGCAAGGTTGACCTCCTCGTCTGCCCCCCGGCGACGCTGACCTACATCTTCGCGGTCGCGGCCGTCGGCACACCCGTGAAGGTCGGCGGACAAGACTGCCATGCCGCAACCCACGGCGCCCATACGGGCGACATCTCGGCGCCGATGCTGGCCGATGCCGGCGCGAGCTACGTCATTGTCGGTCATTCGGAGCGGCGCACGGACCACGGAGAAAGCGATGCGACGGTCAAGGCCAAGGCGGCTGCCGCCATCGCAGCTGGCCTGACGCCGGTCGTCTGCGTGGGCGAGACGCGGGAGGAGCGTGACGCCGGCAGGGCGCTCGCCGTCGTCGGCGCCCAGCTTGCGGGCTCCATGCCCGATGAGGCTGCGCATGCGCCTGTGGTGGTAGCCTACGAGCCCGTCTGGGCCATCGGCACCGGGCTTACGCCGACGGTGGCGGACGTCGCCGAGATGCATGGCTTCATTCGCCAGAGCCTCGTGGACCGCTTCGGCGCCGCCGGCCGCGCGATGCGGCTGCTCTATGGCGGTTCCGTCAAGCCGGGCAACGCGCGCGAGCTGCTCGGCGTCGCCGAGGTCGACGGCGCGCTCGTTGGCGGCGCGAGCCTGGTTGCCGAGGATTTCCTGGCGATTGCCCGCAGCTATATCGAGTGACGTCTCGTCCGCCGACGCGGCGACACGTCCTTTGATCCGCAGCGCGGCCTGTGCTAAAGGCCGCGCCAACTGGGTTTGCCGCCGCGCCCCGTGTGTGGCCGTGCGGCCGTGGAACAGAGCATGCTGACCGTCCTCATCGTCGTTCATCTCATCATCGTGCTGGCGCTCGTCGGCGTCGTGCTGCTCCAGCGCTCCGAAGGCGGCGGCCTCGGCATGGGCGGTGGCGGCGTTTCCGGCTTCATGACCGGCCGCGGCCAGGCCAACGTGCTGACGCGCACGACGGCGATTCTCGCCACAGCCTTCTTCGTGACGAGCCTGCTGCTCACCGTGCTCGCCCGCTACCAGACCGGGCCAAGCTCTGTCCTCGACCGCGTCGCGCCCGCTGCGACCCAGAACGGGCCAGCCGCGCCGACCGGCTCTGGCCCCGGCGTGCTTGAGGAGCTGCAACGCATGCAGGGCGGACCGGCGCAGGGCGGAAGCGAGGCGCCTTCGCCGCAGTCGCCCGCGCCGGCGGCACCGCAGGTGCCGAGTTCGCAGTAATCGGCAGCAGCGCGAGGGCCGGGCTTCCGGCCCTCTTCTTTTGGAGAAACGGGTAGCGCGCGGAAGGCTTGGCGCGCGGCCGCGGGGCCTTTGTTGATTCCGGTTGCCGCTCACATGAGTCGCATTCCCGAATCGCACAGTTCGGAGTAAACGAGAGTCCCCATGGCACGATACGTTTTCATCACCGGCGGCGTGGTGTCGTCCTTGGGCAAGGGCCTTGCTTCGGCGGCCCTCGGTGCGCTTCTCCAGGCGCGTGGATACAAGGTCCGGCTGCGCAAGCTGGACCCCTATCTGAACGTCGATCCGGGGACGATGAGCCCCTACCAGCACGGCGAGGTCTTCGTGACCGACGACGGTGCGGAGACGGACCTCGACCTCGGCCACTATGAGCGGTTCACGGGGCGGCCCTGCACCCGTGACGACAACATCACGACGGGCCGCATCTATCTCGATATCCTGACGAAAGAGCGGCGCGGCGACTATCTCGGCGCCACCATCCAGGTCATCCCGCACGTGACGAACGCCATCAAGGAATTCGTCATGCGCGGCAATGAGGACTACGACTTCGTCCTCGTCGAGATCGGCGGCACGGTGGGCGACATCGAGAGCCTGCCGTTCCTTGAGGCGATTCGACAGCTTGGCCAGGAGCTGCCGCGCAACCACGCCATCTATGTGCATCTGACGCTGCTGCCGTACATTCCCTCGGCAGGCGAGCTGAAGACGAAGCCAACCCAGCATTCGGTCGCGGAGCTGCGCTCCATCGGCATCCAGCCGCATATCCTGCTGTGCCGCACCGACCGGCCGATCCCCAAGGAGGAGCGGCGCAAGCTCTCGCTGTTCTGCAACGTGCGCGAGAGCGCGGTGATCGAGGCGCGCGACGTCTCCTCCATCTATGACGTTCCGATCGCCTACCATGAGGAGGGGCTCGACGACGAGGTGCTCGCGGCCTTCGGCATTGAGGGGGCGCCGGCGCCGGACATCTCGCGCTGGAAGGCGATTTCCGAGCGCGTGCGCACGCCCGAGGGCGAGGTGACCATCGCCATCGTCGGCAAGTACACGGGCCTCAAGGACGCCTACAAGTCGCTCATCGAGGCGCTGCAGCACGGCGGCATCGCCAACCGCGTCAAGGTCAACCTCGACTGGATCGAGAGCGAGATTTTCGAGCGCGAGGACCCGGCGCCATTCCTGGAGCACGTGCACGGCATCCTCGTGCCCGGCGGCTTCGGCTATCGCGGCGCCGAGGGCAAGATCAGGGCGGCCGCCTTCGCGCGCGAGCGCAAGCTGCCCTATTTCGGCATCTGCTTCGGCATGCAGATGGCGGTGATCGAGGCGTCGCGCTCGCTCGCCGGCATCACGGCCGCGAGCTCGACGGAGTTCGGCCCTACCAGCGAGCCCGTGGTCGGCATCCTGACCGAATGGCTGAAGGGCAACGAGCTCGAACGCCGCTCGGCCGAGGGGGACCTCGGCGGCACCATGCGCCTCGGCGCCTACGAGGCGCGGCTCCTGCCCGGCAGCAAGGTGGCGAGCATCTACGGCTGCACGCAGATTTCCGAGCGCCACCGCCACCGCTACGAGGTGAACATGGACTATCGCGAGCGGCTGGAGGCAAAGGGGCTCATCTTCTCCGGCGTCTCGCCTGACGGGCTCCTGCCGGAGATCGTCGAGCTCGCCGACCATCCCTGGTTCATCGGCGTGCAGTTCCATCCGGAGCTGAAGTCGCGGCCCTTTGAGCCGCATCCGCTCTTCAAGAGCTTCGTCGCGGCGGCCCTCGAGCAGAGCCGCCTCGTCTGACATTTTCGCCGGAACTGACGACTGGAACGGGGCGGGGCGCCGATGCTGTTCGAATCGATCAACAATCTGCCGGATTTTCTGCTCGACTACGTCATCGCCCTCGCTCTCGTCCTCCTCTACATCGCCGTCTACACCTTCATCACGGCGCACAACGAGTTCTCGCTGATCCGCCGCGACGTCGCGGCGGCGAGCCTGTCGCTCGGCCTCAGCATCATCGGCTTCGCGCTGCCGCTGTCGAGCGCCGTCGTGCATGCGCGCACCTGGCCGGACCTGGTGGTGTGGGGGCTCGTGGCCATGATCGTGCAGATCAGCGCCTACTGGCTCGTGCGCATCGTGCTGCCCAACCTCTCGCAGCGCATCGCCAACAACGAGATCGCGGCAGCGCTCTTCCTCGGTGCGGCCTCGCTCGCGGCCGGCATCCTCAACGCCGGTGCCATGACCTTCTGATCGCGTGGCGCTTCATGCCGCGATCGGGGGCCGTTCGGACGCAATTCGGCCTTTCTCCTGCGCCATCGAGCGCCATCCTTCACCTCTCGGGGCGGGAAACATGAGCGCCAACGCAATCGTCAAGATCGGCAACGTCTCCTTCGGCAACCGCCTGCCGCTGGCAATCATCGCCGGGCCGTGCCAGCTCGAGAGTCGCGCCCACGCGCTCGAGATGGCCTCGGCGCTGAAGGAGATCTGCGACCGCCTGGGCCTCGGCCTCGTCTTCAAGACATCCTTCGACAAGGCCAACCGCACATCGGCCACCGCAGCCCGCGGCGTCGGCCTGGCGACGGCGCTGCCGATCTTCGCCGAGATCCGCGAGAGCCTCGGCCTGCCGGTACTGACCGACGTGCATGATGCTTCCCAGTGCGCACCGGTTGCCGAAGTGGTCGATGTGCTGCAGATCCCTGCCTTCCTGTGCCGGCAGACGGACCTTCTCGTCGCCGCCGCCAGGACCGGGCGGGCGGTCAACGTCAAGAAGGGCCAGTTCCTCGCGCCGTGGGACATGGCGAACGTCGTCGCCAAGATCACGAGCGCGGGCAATCCCAACGTGCTGGTGACGGAGCGGGGCGTCTCCTTCGGCTACAACACGCTCGTCTCGGACATGCGGGCCCTGCCGATCATGGCCCAGACGACGGGCGCGCCCGTCATCTTCGACGCCACCCACTCGGTGCAGCAGCCCGGCGGCAGGGGCACGTCCTCCGGCGGGCAGCGGGAGTTCGTGCCCGTTCTGGCGCGGGCTGCGGTCGCCGTCGGCGTCGCCGGCCTTTTCATCGAGACCCACGAGGACCCGGACCGCGCTCCGTCCGACGGGCCCAACATGGTGCCTCTGAAGGAGATGGAGGGGCTTCTCGGCGAACTGAAGGCGTTCGATGCGCTGGCAAAGAAGCGTTTTGCCAGTTGAACTTGTGCCGAAATATTGAAGCAGGGCTATAGGATTGCACCGCTGCCGTACTTGCAGCGGTGCTTTTTTTGTCGTCTATAGATCACACGGCCTGGGGTGCCGCACAGGTGGTGCGGCTGAGATCACACCCATCGAACCTGTCTGGATCATGCCAGCGTAGGGAGCAGCCGGTGAGTGCAGAAGCATCATCGCGACCGGATCGAGCCATCATCGTCGGCGGAGGGGTCATGGGCCTCTCCATCGCCTGGCGTCTCGCCGCGCGGGGTATCGACGTCACACTTTTCGAGGCGGGACGCTGCGGCACCGGGGCGAGCCATGCCGCCGCCGGCATGCTGGCCGCCTGCGCCGAGGTTGAGCCGGGCGAGGAGCCGCTCGTGCCGCTCAACCGCGCGAGCCAGGCACTGTGGCCGGATTTCGCCAGGGAACTGGAGGCCGCGAGCGGCCTTGCCGTGGACCTGCGCACCGAAGGCACGCTGGTCTGCGCCTTCTCGGCCGACGACCAGGCGCGGCTGAAACACCATCTTGCCCTGCAGCAGCGGCTCGGTCTTCCCGTCTCCTGGCTCGAGGCTGCCGAGGTGCGGCGGCGTGAGCCCTTCCTCAGCCCCGGCCTCGTCGGCGGGCTGTGGAGCCCCGAGGACCATCAGGTCGACAACCGCAAGCTGGCCGCGGCCCTCTATGTCGCCGCCGGACGGGCAGGCGCGACAATCCACGAGGACAGCCCGGTCGAATCGATCGTGGTCGAAGGCGGGCGTGCCCGCGGCGTCGTCGTCCGGGGCCAGCGTACCGACGCCGATGTCGTCGTGCTCGCCGCCGGGGCCTGGTCGCGGCGCATCGGGGGCCTGCCGCGCGCGGCCCTGCCGCCGGTGCGGCCGGTGAAGGGCCAGCTCGTCGCCGTGCAGATGGACCCGGCCGCGCCGCTTCTCAGCCACGTGACCTGGGTGCCGGGCGCCTATCTCGTGCCGCGGCGCGACGGGCGCCTCATCATCGGGGCGACCGTGGAGGAGAAGGGCTTCGACACGCGCATGACGGCGGGCGGCGTCCTGGCGCTGCTGGATGCCGCCTGGCGCGCCCTGCCAGCCATCGAGGAGCTGCCGATCGTCGAGACCTGGGCCGGCCTGAGGCCAGGCAGCCGCGACGACGCGCCCATCCTCGGGCCCGGAGAGATCGACGGCCTTGTCTATGCGACGGGCCACCACCGCAATGGCATCCTGCTGACGCCAATCACGTCGGCGGTGATTGCAGATCAGATTCTCACGGGACAGCTCGCCGAGGTGGCGCGTCCCTTCACCTTCACGCGCTTTGCTTCGAGCGCCGATGCGACAAGGGAGGTTGCATCATGAGCATGGAGGCGCCCGCGGCAGCGGCGCGCATACGCGTCAACGGTGCCGACGAGCTTCTGACGGCATCGACCATTGCCGAATTCCTGAGCCAGCGCGGCCTCGATCCGGCAGGGCGCGGCATCGCAGTCGCGCGCAACGGGCAGGTGGTGCCGCGCGCACGCTGGCAGGACGAGCCCCTCGGTGCCGGAGATCGCATCGAAATCGTGCATGCCCGGCAGGGAGGCTGAGATGAACGTGGTGGAACAGGGCACGCGGGCGGCCGATCCGCTCGTCATCGCCGGGCGCAGCTTCTCCTCGCGGCTCTTCCTCGGCACGGCGGGCTATCCCAACCAGAAGGTGATGCTCGATGCCATCGCCGCCAGCGGCACCGAGATGGTGACAGCCTCGATCCGCCGGCTCGACCTCTCGAACCCGGAGGAGGGCCTCGTCGACCTCATCGCGGGCCGCGTCGATCTGCTGCCCAACACGGCCGGCTGCCAGACGGCGCGCGACGCTGTGCTGACGGCGGAGCTGGCGCGCGAGGCGCTGGAGACCAACTGGGTCAAGCTCGAGATCATCGGCGACAGGGAACTGCTCTATCCCGATGTCGAGGAGCTGCTGCGCGCCACGGATGAGCTGGTGCGCAAGGGCTTCGTCGTCATGGTCTACTGCAACGACGATCCGGTGACCTGCCGCAAGCTCGCTGACCTCGGCGCCGCCGCCGTCATGCCGCTCGGTTCGCCCATCGGCTCGGGCCTCGGCATCGCCAATCCGCACCTGATCGAGCTCATCGCGGCGCGCTCACCCGTGCCTGTGGTGCTGGATGCGGGCATCGGCACGGCGTCGGACGCGGCGCTCGCCATGGAGCTGGGGTGCGCCGCCGTGCTTCTCAACACGGCGGTGTCGAAGGCGAACGATCCCGTCGCCATGGCGCGCGCCATGCGCCACGGCGTCGAGGCCGGGCGGCTGGCCTACCGGGCCGGCCGCATCCCGAAGCGGCGCTATGCCGAGCCGTCGAGTCCGCAGTTCGGCCTCGTCGGATCCTGACCCGTGCCCCTGCCGCATCCGCCGCTCCTGCTCGTCACCGACCGCCGGCAGGCGAGGGGCGATCTCGTCGATGTGGTTCGTGCGGCGGTTGCCGGCGGCTGCCGCTGGGTCAGCCTGCGGGAGAAGGATCTTGGCGAGGGGGAGCAGGTCGCCCTTGCCCTGCGCTTGCGCCGGGCGCTGCCGCAGGAGGTGCGGCTCACTGTACACGGCGCCCCCGCCGTGGCCCGGCGCGCCGGGCTCGACGGCGTGCATCTTGCCGCCGGGCAGGCACCGGCAGGCGCCGAGGGGCTCATCGGCCGGTCCGTCCATTCGCCGGCCGAGGTAAGGGCCATCGACGCGGGACGGGTGGCCTACGCCATTGCCGGCCCCTTTGCCGAAACGGCCAGCAAGCCGGGCTACGGGCCGGCGCTCGGACGCGCCGGGCTGGCGGCGATCGTCGCGGCGAGCTCCGTGCCCGTGCTCGCCATCGGCGGCATCGAGCCGTCGAATGTCGGGGACTGCCTCGCCGCAGGCGCGGCGGGCGTTGCCGTGATGGGGTCGATCATGCGGGCCGCCGACCCGGCGGCCGAGATGGCCCGGCTCGTCGCGACCCTGGCCGGCGCTCAGCCGCGCGGGCGATAGGGCGGCACGCCCTGGTCAGGCAGGAAGAGGCCGGCAGGCGGCGCCCCGGTCTGCCAGAAGACGTCGATCGGAATGCCCCCGCGCGGGAACCAGTAGCCCCCCACGCGCATCCAGCGTGGCTCGAGCAGTGCCGACAGCCGCTTGCCGATGTAGACCGTGCAGTCCTCGTGGAAGGCTCCGTGGTTGCGGAAGGAGAACATGAACAGCTTCAGTGACTTCGATTCGACCAGCCACGCACCGGGCACGTAGTCGATGACGATGATGCCGAAGTCCGGCTGCCCGGTCACCGGACAGATGGAGGTGAACTCGGGGCAGGTGAAGCGCGCCACGTAATCCGTGTCGGGATGCGGGTTCGGCACACGGTCGAGCACCGCCTCCTCGGGAGAAGCCGGCACTGACGCCGGCTTGCCGAGCTGCAGCGATTCGTGCTGATGCGCCATCTCGTTCCTCGTGTCTGCTCGTGCCCCGCGGAGAGGGCTGTCGCACCGGCGTGGCTGCGGCGCAAGAAAAAACGTGATCCGACGAGCGTCGCCCGTGCTGCCGGCGTCAGCCGATTGCCACCGTTCCACACGATGCTCTAAAAGCCGGGCCACGGCAGAGGCCTGTACGAGCCAGGGAGAAAGAGCCCATGACCGCCATTATCGACATCGTCGCCCGCGAGATCCTCGACAGCCGCGGAAACCCGACGGTGGAAGTCGACGTGATTCTCGAGGACGGCTCCATGGGCCGCGCGGCCGTTCCCTCCGGCGCCTCGACTGGCGCCCACGAGGCGGTCGAGCTGCGCGACGGCGACAAGGGCCGCTACGGCGGCAAGGGTGTCCTCAAGGCGGTCACCTCGGTCAACCGCGACATCTTCGACGCCATCGGCGGCATGGATGCCGAGGACCAGGTCAAGATCGACGAGACGATGATCGCCCTCGACGGCACGCCCAACAAGAGCAAGCTCGGGGCCAATGCCATTCTCGGCGTGTCGCTCGCCGTCGCCAAGGCTGCGGCCGATGCCGCCGGCCTGCCGCTCTACCGTTATGTCGGCGGCACCTCGGCGCGCACCCTGCCTGTGCCGATGATGAACATCGTCAACGGCGGCGCCCATGCCGACAATCCCATCGACTTCCAGGAATTCATGATCATGCCGGTCGGCGCGCCCACTTTCGCGGACGCGGTGCGCACCGGCTCGGAGATCTTCCACACGCTCAAGAAGGCGCTGAAGGATGCCGGCCACAATACAAATGTCGGTGACGAAGGCGGCTTCGCGCCCAACCTGCCGTCGGCGGAGGCCGCGCTCGACTTCGTCATGAAGGCGATCGAGGCCGCCGGCTACAAGCCGGGCGAGGACGTGGTTCTGGCGCTCGACTGCGCTGCTACCGAGTTCTTCAAGAACGGCGCCTATGTCTACGAGGGGGAGGGCACGACGCGCGACCCCGAAGCCCAGGCGAAGTATCTCGCCAAGCTGGTGGCCGACTATCCGATCATGTCCATCGAGGACGGCATGGCCGAGGACGACTGGGAGGGCTGGAAGGCGCTGACCGATCTCATCGGCGGCAAGTGCCAGCTTGTCGGCGATGACCTGTTCGTCACGAACGTCAAGCGCCTCGCCGAGGGTATCGAGAAGGGCGTCGCCAACTCCATCCTCGTGAAGGTCAACCAGATCGGCTCGCTCACCGAGACGCTGGCCGCCGTCGACATGGCCCACCGCGCCGGCTACACGGCCGTGATGTCGCACCGCTCGGGCGAGACCGAGGACTCGACCATCGCCGACCTCGCTGTTGCGACCAACTGCGGGCAGATCAAGACGGGCTCGCTCGCCCGGTCCGACCGGCTCGCGAAGTACAACCAGCTCATCCGCATCGAGGAGGAACTCGGCAAGCAGGCGGTCTATGCGGGGCGTGCGGCGCTGAAGGTCCGCCGCTGACAGATCCGAACGCTTCCTTCCGGACATGACGAGGGTGCCGCTCCAGCGGGGCGGCACCCTTAATACGTTCTTAACCATGGGGTCCCATGCTCGCCCCATGGTCATTCGCAAGCGCCTCCGCTCGGTCCTCATCCCGCTCGCGCTCTACGGCGTCTCGAGCGCCGTGGTCGGCTATTTCGTTGTCCACGCGCACAGCGGAGCGCGCGGACTGGCGGCGCGTCAGTCCTACGAGGCGGAGATCGCCGAGCTGCAGGGCGAGCTGAAGGACCTCAAGGAGATCAAGGCGGAATGGGAGCACCGCATCTCCCTCATGCGCGCCCAGTCCGTCGACCTCGACATTCTCGAGGAATTGGCGCGCCAGGAGCTCGGTTTCGTGCACCCCAACGATGTCGTCGTGATGTTGCCGCAAGAAAAGCGGTAAAGCGGCGAAAAGGGGCGAGCACGGCCAATCGGGGCCATTAACCGGGATCGAGTTAACTGAAAAAACGACACTGATTTCAGCCAGTTAGTTTCAAACGTATCCATTTATCTCGCGTTGATGGGGCTCGCCTTCGACGCGCGGCTGCGCTACAACACGGCACAACAACCCCATTGGGAGGATGTTCATGGCCGTAGCCGCTCGTAAGGCATCCCGCTCCGATGCCGTACCGTCTGCCGTAAAATCGCGCGCTGCAAGGAAGGCGCAATCGTCGGCCCAGAAGAAGGGGGTGGCGTCCTTCACGAAGGAAGAGGATCTCTTCGCCTACCGCGAGATGTTGCTGATCCGCCGCTTCGAGGAGAAGGCGGGGCAGATGTATGGCATGGGGCTGATCGGCGGCTTCTGCCATCTCTACATCGGCCAGGAGGCCGTCGTCGTCGGCATGCAGATGGCGACGAAGGAGGGTGACCAGGTCATCACGGGATACCGCGACCACGGCCACATGCTGGCGTGCGGCATGGACGCAAAGGGCGTGATGGCCGAACTGACGGGCCGCCGCGGAGGCTACTCCAAGGGCAAGGGCGGCTCGATGCACATGTTCTCCAAGGAGAAGAACTTCTACGGCGGACATGGCATCGTCGGCGCCCAGGTGTCGCTCGGCACCGGCATCGCCTTCGCCAACCGCTACCGCAAGAACGACGCCGTCTGCCTGACCTATTTCGGCGACGGCGCGGCCAACCAGGGCCAGGTGTACGAAAGCTTCAACATGGCCGAGCTGTGGAAGCTGCCGGTCGTGTACATCATCGAGAACAACCGCTACGCCATGGGCACCGCGGTCTCCCGCGCCTCCGCCCAGACCGATTTCTCCAAGCGTGGCGCCTCCTTCAACATCCCCGGCGAGCAGGTGGACGGCATGGACGTGCGTGCCGTCAAGGCCGCCGGCGAGCGCGCCATCGAGTGGGCCCGGTCCGGCAAGGGCCCCTACATCCTCGAGATGCAGACCTACCGCTATCGCGGTCACTCCATGTCCGACCCGGCGAAGTACCGCTCGAAGGACGAGGTGCAGCGCATGCGCGAGGAGCACGATCCGATCGAGCAGGTGCGTCGCCGCCTCATCGATCAGTGGAAGCTCAGCGAGGACGAGCTGAAGGCTGTCGACGCCAAGGTGCGCGAGATCGTCAACGAGGCGGCCGAGTTCGCCACGAACGATCCCGAGCCTGACGCTGCCGAGCTCTACACCGACGTCCTGAGGTAAGGCAGCCGTTCCGCCCCCGCATCCGCAGGGGAGGATGCGGGCCGGCGGGCAGCGCCTTTGCTTCGATCGCCAATCGCTTCGCTCCGAGATCGACCAATGCCCATCGATATCCTGATGCCCGCGCTTTCCCCGACGATGGAAAGCGGCAAACTGTCCAAATGGCTCAAGAAGGAAGGTGACACCGTCAAGGCCGGCGATGTCATCGCCGAGATCGAGACAGACAAGGCCACCATGGAGGTGGAGGCCGTGGACGAGGGCGTCCTCGCCAAGATCCTCATCAGCGAGGGCACCGAGGACGTGGCCGTGAACACGCCCATCGCCATCATCGCCGGCGAGGGCGAGGACGTCGGCAGCATCGCCAGCGGCGCGGCCGCTCCGGCGGCGCCGGCCAAGGCGCCTGCCGAGGCGGCTCCTCAGGCCTCCGCAAAGCAGAGCGAGGCGCCTGTTTCCGCCGTCGCGGCGCCGCCAGTGGTCAGCGTCCAGCCCGACCCGGAGGTGCCCCCCGGCACCGAGATGGTGAAGATGACCGTCCGCGAGGCGCTCCGCGACGCCATGGCCGAGGAGATGCGCCGCGACAAGGACGTGTTCGTCATGGGCGAGGAGGTCGCCGAATACCAGGGTGCCTACAAGGTCACCCAGGGCCTGCTGCAGGAGTTCGGCCCTGAGCGCGTCATCGACACGCCCATCACCGAGCACGGCTTCGCGGGCCTCGGTGTCGGCGCGGCCTTCACGGGCCTCAAGCCCATCGTCGAGTTCATGACCTTCAACTTCGCCATGCAGGCGATTGACCAGATCATCAACTCGGCGGCGAAGACGCTCTACATGTCGGGCGGCCAGCTCGGCTGCTCCATCGTCTTCCGCGGGCCCAATGGCGCCGCCGCACGCGTTGCCGCCCAGCACAGCCAGGACTATTCGGCCTGGTACAGCCACATTCCCGGCCTCAAGGTCGTGGCTCCCTACACGGCGGCTGATGCCAAGGGCCTGCTCAAGGCCGCCATCCGTGACCCCAACCCGGTCATCTTCCTCGAGAACGAGATCCTCTACGGCCACACGTTCGAGGTGCCGAAGCTTGATGACTATGTCCTGCCCATCGGCAAGGCGCGCATCGCCCGCGCCGGCTCGCACGTCACCATCGTCGCCTGGTCCATCGGCATGACCTATGCCCTGAAGGCGGCCGAGGAGCTGGCCAAAGAGGGGATCGAGGCCGAGGTCATCGACCTGCGCACCCTGCGCCCCATGGACACCGACACGATCGTGGAGTCGGTGAAGAAGACGGGCCGCTGCGTCACGGTGGAAGAGGGCTGGCAGCAATCCGGCGTCGGTGCCGAGATCGCCGCGCGGGTGATGGAGCGCGCCTTCGACTATCTCGATGCGCCGGTGCTGCGCGTCTCGGGCAAGGACGTGCCGATGCCCTACGCCGCCAATCTCGAGAAGCTTGCCTTGCCGTCGGTGGCCGAGGTGGTCGCTGCGGTCAAGGCCGTCACCTACGCCTGACGCGGGGAGGGGCCCATGCCGATCAACATCCTGATGCCCGCCCTGTCGCCGACCATGGAGAAGGGCAATCTCGCCAAATGGCTCAAGAAGGAGGGGGATGCGGTCAAGGCCGGCGACATCCTCGCCGAAATCGAGACGGACAAGGCCACCATGGAGGTGGAGGCCGTCGACGAGGGCGTGCTGGCGAAGATCGTGGTGCCCGAGGGCACCAGCGACGTGCCGGTGAACGACGTCATCGCCATCCTGGCGGCCGAGGGCGAGGATCCGAAGGCGATCACCGCTCCCAGCGCGGCCCCCGCCAAGGCCGACGCCTCCAAGGCCGAGGCGCCGAAGGCCGAAGCGCCCAAGGGTGAGCCTGCGAAGGGTGAGCCTGCCAAGGCGGAGGCGCCGGCACCGGTCGCCAAGGGCGGCCCCGCGCCGGTCAGCGGCGGCAACCGCATCTTCGCCTCGCCGCTCGCGCGGCGCCTCGCGAAGGAGGCCGGGATCGACCTTGCCGCCATCGCCGGCTCGGGCCCGCACGGGCGCATCGTCGAGCGAGACGTGAAGGCCGCGCTCGCCGGCGGCACGAAACCCGCTGCTGCCGGCGCCCAGCCCGTGCCCAAGGCGGCGCCCGCGCCTGTCGCGACCGGCATGAGCGACGAGCAGATCAAGAAGCTGTTCGAGCCCGGCTCCTACGAGGAGGTGCCGCACGATTCCATGCGCAAGACGATTGCGCGGCGCCTCACGGAATCGAAGCAGACCATCCCACACTTCTACCTGTCGGTGGACTGCGAGCTCGACACGCTGCTGGCGCTGCGCGAGCAGATCAACGCCGCCGCGCCGAAAGGCGAGGATGGCAAGCCCGCCTACAAGCTGTCGGTCAACGACTTCGTCATCAAGGCGCTGGCCATGGCGCTGATGCGCGTGCCGGACGCCAACGTGTCGTGGACCGAGAGCGCCATGCTGCGGCACAAGCATGCGGATGTCGGCGTGGCCGTCGCCATTCCCGGCGGCCTCATCACGCCGATCGTGCGCAAGGCCGAGACGAAGTCGCTGTCCGCCATTTCAAACGAGATGAAGGACCTTGCGGCCCGTGCCCGTGCCCGCAAGCTCAAGCCCGAGGAATACCAGGGCGGCTCCACCGCCGTATCCAACCTCGGCATGTACGGCATCAAGGAGTTCTCGGCCGTCATCAACCCGCCGCATGCGACCATCCTCGCAGTCGGTGCAGGCGAGAAGCGCGTCATCGTCAAGAACGATGCGCCCGCAGTGGCAACGGTCATGACGGTGACGCTGTCGACGGACCACCGCGCCGTTGACGGCGCCCTCGGTGCCGAGCTGATTGCCGCCTTCAAGCAGCTCATCGAGAACCCGATGGGCCTGTTGGTCTGAAGCCGGGAGCATCGCCAATCCCTCCCCCTCGCGGGGAGGGAAGGAGAGGACCTGACATGTCCAGCTACGACGTTATCATCATCGGCGCCGGTCCCGGCGGCTACGTTACCGCCATCCGCGCCGCCCAACTCGGCTTCAAGACGGCGGTGGTCGAGCGCGAGCACCTTGGCGGCATTTGTCTCAACTGGGGCTGCATCCCCACCAAGGCGCTGCTGCGCTCGGCGGAGATCTACCACTACGCCACCCATGCCAAGGACTACGGCCTCGTGCTCGAGGGCACGATGAAGGTGGACACTGCGGCGGTGGTGAAGCGCTCGCGCGGCGTCTCCAGCCAGCTCAACACGGGTGTCGGCTTCCTGCTCAAGAAGAACAAGGTGGACGTCATCTGGGGCGAAGCCACGATCACCAAGCCGGGCGAGATCGTCGTCAAGGCGCCGACGAAGTCGGCGCAGGGCGCGCCCATCGAGGCGCCCAAGGGTGCGCAGCCGCCGGGCACGTACCAGGCCAAGCACATCATTGTCGCCACCGGCGCCCGGCCGCGCGTGCTTCCGGGCCTCGAGCCGGACAAGAAGCTGGTGTGGACCTATTTCGAGGCCATGGTGCCCGAGAAGATGCCGAAGTCGCTGCTCGTCGTCGGCTCCGGGGCCATCGGCATCGAGTTCGCCTCCTTCTACCGCACCATGGGTGCCGAGGTGACGGTGGTGGAGGTGATGCCGCAGATCCTGCCCGTGGAGGATGCGGAGATCGCCGCCTTCGCGCGCAAGCGTTTCGAGAAACAGGGTATCAAGATCCTCACCGGCGCGAAGGTGACAAAGCTCGACAAGGCGGCGGACAGCGTCACCGCCCATATCGAGGATGAGAAGGGCGCCCGGCAGACGATCACCGTCGAGCGCGTCATCTCCGCCGTCGGCGTCGTGGGCAACATCGAGAACCTGGGCCTCGAGAAGCTGGGCGTGAAGACCGAGCGCGGCTGCATCGTCACCGACGGGCTCGGCCGCACCAACGTGCCGGGCATCTACGCCATCGGCGACGTCGCCGGCCCGCCCATGCTCGCCCACAAGGCGGAGCACGAGGGCGTCATCTGCGTCGAGACCATCAAGGGCCTGCCGACGCACCCCATGGACAAGACGATGATCCCGGGCTGCACCTACTGTCACCCGCAGGTCGCGTCCGTCGGCCTCACGGAGGCCAAGGCCAAGGAGGCCGGCTACGACATCCGCGTGGGCCGCTTCCCCTTCGTCGGCAACGGCAAGGCCATCGCGCTCGGCGAGCCGGAGGGCCTCGTCAAGACGATCTTCGACAGGAAGACGGGGCGGCTGCTTGGCGCCCACATGGTGGGCGCGGAGGTGACGGAGCTCATCCAGGGCTTCGTCATCGCCATGAACCTCGAGACGACGGAGGAAGAGCTCATCCACGCCGTCTTCCCGCACCCGACCCTGTCGGAGATGATGCACGAGTCCGTGCTCGATGCCTACGGGCGCGTCATCCACGTGTAGGGTTGGCGCAACGCACGGTTGTCCGTGCGCGCGGAACCTGAACTGCCGCCTTGCCGTTGTCGGGAAGTCGCGCGATGCTTTCGCGCCTTTCTCTCAACGGTAAGGGGGCACTCATGCAGGGCGTTGGTATCCTCGGAGCGATCATCGTCGGGATCCTGGCGGGCTGGATCGCCGAGAAGGTGATGAACCGCAGCCACGGGCTCATCACCAACCTCATCGTCGGGCTCATCGGTGCCTTCATCGGGCCGTTTGTGCTCGGCATTCTTGGCCTGATGCCGGTGGGCGGCGGCTTCTGGGTCAGCCTGGTGGTATCGTCCATCGGCGCCATCGTGTTCCTCTTCCTGCTCGGCCTCGTCCGGGGGCGCTAGGGCCAGCGGGCGCGACGACGCATCGGCGCCGGTAATGGCTGCCATGCGGCGTCCTGACAGCCTTGCCTACTTGCGATACGGCCTGCAAATACATAACCAAGAGAGGTCGTCCGCGAGGGGCGACCTCGCGGAGATGTCTGATGGCCGTCGTTCTCGACCTGCTCAATCGCGACCCACGCCCGCGCCACCCCGAGAAGGCTCACCGGCCCGACCAGCCGGTGATGCGCAAGCCGGAATGGATCCGCGTCAAGGCGCCTGGGTCTCCCAAGTGGGCCGAGACCAACCGCATCGTACGCGAGAACAAGCTCGTCACCGTCTGCGAGGAGGCGGGCTGCCCCAACATCGGCGAGTGCTGGGAGAAGAAGCACGCCACCTTCATGATCATGGGGGATACGTGCACCCGCGCCTGCGCGTTCTGCAACGTCAAGACGGGCCTGCCCCAGCCGCTCGATCCCGGCGAGCCGGAGAGCGTGGCCAAGGCCGTCGAGAAACTGGGCCTCAGCCACGTCGTCATCACCTCGGTCGATCGTGACGACCTGCCCGACGGCGGCGCGCAGCATTTTGCCGATGTCATCGCCGCCATCCGCGCCCGCTCGCCGAAGACGACCATCGAGGTGCTGACGCCGGATTTCCTGCGCAAGGACGGTGCGCTCGAGATCGTGGTGAAGGCGCGGCCGGACGTGTTCAACCACAACCTCGAGACGGTGCCGTCGAAGTACCTCAAGGTCCGGCCCGGCGCGCGCTACTTCCACTCGGTGCGCCTGCTGCAGCGGGTGAAGGAGCTCGACCCGACCATCTTCACCAAGTCCGGCATCATGGTCGGCCTTGGCGAGGAGCGGAACGAGGTGCTGCAGCTCATGGACGACCTCAGGGCCGCCGATGTCGATTTCCTCACCATCGGGCAGTACCTGCAGCCGACCAGGAAGCACCACCCCATCGTGCGCTTCGTCACGCCCGAGGAGTTCAAGGCCTACGAGACAACGGCCTATGCCAAGGGCTTCCTCATGGTGTCGTCCAGCCCGCTGACGCGTTCCTCGCATCATGCAGGGGAGGATTTCGAGCGGCTGAAGGCGGCACGCGCGGCCAAGCTGGGCGCCTGACGGGGCAACATGCCGTCGTTTCGTAACAAGCGTCGCGTGCCGTATACTCCGGCACAGATGTTCGACCTCGTGGCGGATGTGGAGCAGTATCCCGCCTTCCTGCCCCTGTGCGAGGCGCTGCGCGTGCGTCGGCGCGCGGCGAGCGGCGAGGGGGTGGAGACGCTGATTGCCGACATGACGGTGGGCTACAAGGCCATCCGCGAGACCTTCACGAGCCGCGTCACCCTCGACAGGCCGCGCCTGCGCATCCTTGTCGAGTATGTGGACGGCCCCTTCCGCCACCTCGAGAACCGTTGGGCTTTCCACCAGCTCGACGACGTCGGCTGCGAGGTGGACTTCTTCATTTCCTACGAGTTCAAGAGCATGGCCCTCGGCCTCGTGATGGGCGCTGTCTTCGAGCGCGCTTTTCACAAGTTCGCCGAGGCGTTCGAGGAGCGCGCCCGCACGGTCTACGGCCGGGGCGGGGGCATGGCTGCCCGGGTTTGAACGCTCAGGCCCTTGCGCAGGCTTCCTGCAGCATCGAGAGAGCCGTCGCTACCGAGAGGCGGCGCACCTCCGCCCGCCCGACGTCGCCGAAGCGTTCCTCCCGATGGAACACGTCGCCGCCGCGCGCCGCGACGGCGAAATGCACGAGGCCGACCGGCTTGGCGGCGCTGCCGCCGCCGGGCCCGGCAATGCCGGTGATGGCAACCGCCAGGTCGGCGCGCGAATGGGCGAGGGCGCCGCGCGCCATGGCGCGCGCCACCGGCTCGCTGACAGCGCCGTGGGACGCGATGAGGCCGGCATCGACGCCGATCGCCTCGCTCTTGGCCTCGTTGGAATAGGTGACGAAGCCACGATCGACGACTTCGGACGATCCGGCGATGGCCGTAAGCGCCCCGGCGACGAGGCCGCCGGTGCAGGATTCGGCCGTCGCGATCTTCAGGGCGCGCGCGCGGCAGGCCGCGAGCAGGGCCTCCGCCTGGGCGAGAATGGCATCGTCGATCATGACTGACCCTCCATGAACGCCGGCAGGCGCACCGTGGCGCTCGCCTGCGCGGCGATGCCCTCGCGTCGGCCGGTGAAGCCGAGCCCTTCCGATGTCGTCGCCTTCACGGAGACCTGCCCGGTGCCGATGCCGAGGATCTGCGCGATCCGCTGGCGGATGGCCTCGCGGTGTGGCCCGATGCGGGGCCGCTCGCAGACGACGATGACGTCGACATTGTCGATGATGCCGCCGCGCCGGCGCACGCGTTCACCGGCGTCACGCAGAAAGATGTCGGACGAGGCGCCCTTCCACCGCGGATCGGAGGGCGGGAAATGGGAGCCGATGTCACCGTCGGCGATGGCGCCGAGCAGCGCATCCGTGAGCGCATGCAGCACCACGTCGCCGTCCGAATGGGCGACGATGCCCCGCTCGTGTGCGATGGCAACGCCCCCGATCATCACATGATCGCCCTCGCCGAATGTGTGGACGTCGTAGCCGATGCCGAAGCGCACGATCATCTCGTGCCGCGCTGCGAGGCGCCGCTCGGCCTCGACGAAATCCTCGCCGGTGGTCAGTTTCACGTTGTGCGCGTCTCCGGGAAAGATGTGGACGGAGCCGCCTGCCCATTCGGCGATGGCCCCGTCGTCGGTGAAGCCGTCGACGCCCTGCGCGGCCGCCGCGCGGTGGGCGGAGAGAAGCGCTTGAAAGGTGAAGGCCTGCGGCGTCTGCACCGTGCGCAGCCTCGCCCTGTCCGGGGTCTCGGCCACGAGACCATCGGCCCCGACGATCTTGACGGTGTCGGTGACTGTGAGGCCCGGAACGGCCGCTCCGTGCAGCTCGGCAGCGGCGATCGCCCGGTCGATGAGCTGCGGCGACAGAAAGGGGCGGGCGGCGTCGTGCACCAGCACGATGTCCGGCGCCCGCTCCATGCGCGCAGCGAGCGCCTCCAGCCCCGCATGGACGGACGCCTGCCGCGTCGCGCCGCCGAATCCCGGCGCCAGCAGCTTGCCGTCGTGGTCCAGCCCGCGGACGGATTCCTCGTAGAGGGACATGTCGTCGGGATGGATGACGCACAGTACTCTGGCGATGGCGGGATGGCGCAGCGTCGCCTCGAGGCTGTGCGCAACGAGCGGCCGCCCCGCCAGTGGCCGGTACTGCTTGGGCAATGCGTGCGGACGGGCGCGCGTGCCGCGACCGGCGGCGACAATGATGGCTGCAACGAGCGGCATCTAGACCTCTTCGTCATCGCCGGCCCCGCGTTTTGGGCACGACGCATCACGGCAGTTCTGATAAGGCGGCGGGAGGACGAGCGCAAATGCACCGGGCTGCGGCTAACTCTCCTATTGTGCAACGCAGAATTTTGCGCAATTTTGATGCAAAGCTATGCATGACCATTAAATAGGCAAATGACGCTCACGATCGGTCCGGTCGCAATCGACGGACGCGCCTTCCTCGCCCCCATGTCGGGCGTCACCGATGTCGGACTGCGCCGGCTGGCGCGCCGCTTCGGCGCCTCGCTGGTCGTGTCCGAGATGGTCGCCTCGCAGGAGCTGGCGCGGGGCGACGAGGAGGCGCGCATGCGGGCGGAGGGCGAGGGGGTCTCGCCGCATGTCGTGCAGCTGGCCGGCTGCGATCCCTACTGGATGGCCGAGGCTGCGCGCGTCGCGCAGGAAGCGGGGGCCGACATCATCGACATCAACATGGGCTGTCCGGCGAAGAAGGTGACGGGCGGCTGGGCCGGCTCGGCGCTGATGCGCGACTTGGACCACGCCCTGCGGCTCATCGAGGCCGTCGTCGGGGCTGTGCGTGTGCCGGTGACGCTGAAGATGCGCCTCGGCTGGGATGATGCGAACCGCAATGCGCCCGAACTCGCCTGCCGCGCCGAGACGGCCGGTGTGCAGCTCGTCACGGTTCATGGACGCACACGCCAGCAGTTCTACAAGGGCAGCGCGGACTGGGCCGCGGTGGCCGCCGTGCGTGCCGCCACCTCGCTGCCGCTCGTCGTCAACGGCAACATCTGCGACACGGCGAGCGCGCGCGAGGCGCTGCGGCTGTCGGGCGCCGACGCCGTGATGGTGGGGCGCGCCGCGGTGGGCCGCCCCTGGCTCGTCGGCGAGATCGCCCGCGACCTGGCGGGCGATGCGGCCAGGTCCGGCTGCGTGCTCGACGCCGAGGCCAAGGGCGCCGCGGCCGTGGAGCACTATGAGACGCTTCTCTCACTCTATGGCCGCGACATGGGGCTGCGGCACGCACGCAAGCATCTTGCCGCCTACGCCGACCACGCCATCGAGCTCGGCAGTGCGCGCGCCCGCGTCGAGCGGGCGCGGATCGTCACGTCCGAGACCCCGCAGCAGGTCATCGCCGCATTGCGCGCGATGTTCGCCGACGTGCCGCTCGAGGACGCCGCATGAACGGACGCGAAGAGTTGTCGACCATGATGACCAGAGGCCCGGAACCGGACGGCGATGCCATCGTCAACGTCCTGCCGTTGCCCATCCTCACGGTCGATGCGGAAGGGCTCATCATCCAGGCCAACATTGCTGCCGAAAGCTTCTTCGAGACGGGGCTCACCCTCCTGCGGCGGCAGCGCCTGGTCGATCTCCTGCCCTTTGGCTCGCCCGTGATCGCACTGGTGGAGGAGGTGCGCCAGCGCGGCGCCAGCGTCAGCGAGTATCGGGTTGACATCGGCTCGCCGCGCCTCGGCGGCTCGCGCATCGTCGACGTTTTTGCCACGCCGCTGTCTGAATCCAGCGACCGCGTGGTCCTGATGCTGCAAGAACGGACAATTGCCGAAAAAATGGACAGGCAGCTGACGCATCGTGGTGCTGCCCGCTCCATCACCGCACTCGGCGCCATGCTGGCGCACGAGATCAAGAACCCGCTGTCCGGCATCCGCGGGGCGGCGCAGTTGCTCGAGGCGACTGCCAGCGAGAACGACCGCCTGCTCACGCGCCTCATCTGCGACGAGAGCGACCGTATCGTGAAGCTCGTCGAGCGCATGGAGCTGTTCGGCGACGAGCGGCCCATAGAGCGCGGCCCGGTCAACATCCATGACGTGCTCGACCACGTGAAGCGGCTGGCCACCTCGGGCTTTGCCCGTCACATCCGCTTCGTCGAGGAATACGACCCGTCGCTGCCGCCCGTGTTCGGCAACCGCGACCAGCTCATCCAGGTGCTGCTCAACCTCGTGAAGAACGCGGCCGAGGCCATCGGACCCGACGCAGTCGACGGGGAGATCACTCTGGCCACGGCCTTCCGGCCCGGCGTGCGCATGCAGATTCGCGGCTCGGAAGAGCGGCTCAGCCTGCCGCTCGAGATCCGCGTGCGGGACAATGGCCCGGGCGTGCCGCCTGACCTGTTGCCGAACCTTTTCGACCCGTTCGTGACCACGAAGGCGCAGGGAACTGGCCTCGGTCTTGCTTTGGTTGCCAAGATCATCGGCGATCACGGCGGCATCGTCGAGTGCGAATCCGCGCCGCGGCGCACGACCTTCCGGCTGCTGATGCCGATGCTTCTCGCCCACGACGGGCGGGCAACAAGGACATGATGGGATAACGAGATGCAGCGCGGCAGCGTTCTTGTAGCAGACGACGATGCAGCAATCCGTACGGTCCTCAATCAGGCGCTGTCGCGCGCCGGCTATGACGTGCGCTCCACGGGCCAGGCGTCGACGCTGTGGCGCTGGGTGTCGCAGGGCGAGGGCGACATTGTCATCACCGACGTGGTGATGCCGGACGAGAACGCGTTCGACCTCCTGCCGCGCATCAAGAAGATCCGGCCGGAACTGCCCATCATCGTCATGAGCGCGCAGAACACGTTCATGACCGCGATCCGCGCCTCCGAGCGCGGGGCCTACGAGTACCTGCCCAAGCCCTTCGACCTCAAGGAACTCGTCGCCATCGTCGGCCGCGCCCTGTCGCGGCCGCGCGGCACGGCCGTCTCGGCACAGGGCATGGAGGGCGAGGACATCCCGCTCGTCGGCCGATCCCCGGCCATGCAGGAGATCTACCGCGCGCTGGCGCGCCTCATGCCGACCGACCTGACCGTGATGATCACCGGCGAGTCGGGCACCGGCAAGGAGCTGGTGGCGCGCGCCCTGCACGACTACGGCAAGCGCCGCAATGGTCCCTTTGTCGCGGTCAATATGGCAGCCATCCCGCGCGACCTCATCGAGTCGGAGCTTTTCGGCCACGAGAAGGGTGCCTTCACTGGCGCAACCGGCCGCAACGCGGGACGCTTCGAGCAGGCGGAGGGCGGAACCCTCTTCCTCGACGAGATCGGCGATATGCCGATGGAGGCCCAGACGCGCCTTCTGCGGGTGCTGCAGCAGGGCGAATACACGACGGTCGGGGGGCGGGTGCCGATCAAGACCAACGTGCGCATCATCGCCGCCACCAACAAGGACCTGAGGGTCTCCATCAACCAGGGTCTGTTCCGCGAGGACCTTTACTTCCGCCTCAACGTCGTGCCGCTGCGCCTGCCGCCGCTGCGCGAGCGCACGGAAGACATCCCGGATCTCGTGCGCCACTTCTTCAGCATGATCGAGAAGGAGGGGCTGCCGCGGAAGCACATCGACGCGGAGGCGCTTGACAAGCTCAAGCGCTACCGCTGGCCCGGCAACGTGCGCGAGCTGGAGAACCTTGTGCGCCGTCTGGCGGCGCTCTACCCGCAGGACACGATCACTGCCCCGATCATCGAGGCGGAGCTCGAACCGGTCGGCGTGCTCGGGAGCGAGGAGGCGCCGGCAAAGGCTGCGCCTGCGACCCTCGCCGAGGCCGTCGAGCAACACCTTGCGAACTACTTCGCCGAGTTTCCCGACCGCCTGCCGCCGCCCGGCCTCTATCATCGCGTCCTGCGGCAGATCGAGCCGCCTCTTATCGGCGCCGCGCTCGCCGCCACGCGCGGCAACCAGATCAAGGCAGCGGAGCTGCTCGGTCTCAATCGCAACACATTGCGGAAGAAAATTCGCGATCTCGACATGCAGGTGATCCGGACGACCCGCTGAGTGTCCCGCGCTCTGTCATATTTTGACAACACTGTTGTTTTGATGCATCACTGTCGGCAGTCGAGTCGCTTGCCGAGCCATCCGGCTCGAAGATTCGAGGCCGCGTGACGTCATCATCGAACCAGGGCACCCGCAGCACGGTGCGCGACGAGAAGGGCTCGGCGCGCGTGTCCGGGCTGGTCGGCACCATTGCAGTGATCCTGGCGCTGGCGAGCGCGCTCATCACATTTCTCGTGCTCGCCGGGCTCACGCCCATACTGCCCACGCACGAAGTCGTCGTCTGGGCGCTCTTCATCAACGTCGTCCTCGTCGTCGCGCTGGTCGTCATTGTCCTGTGGGACACGTGGAGCCTGTTCCGCGCCAGGCGCCAGGGCGCCGCCGCGGCCGGCCTGCACGTGCGCATCGTCTCTCTGTTCAGCCTCGTCGCGGCCTTTCCCGCCGTACTCGTGGCGGTCGTCGCAACGGTGACGCTGGAGCGTGGGCTCGACCCCTGGTTCACCGGCTCCATCAAGGCGCTGATGACGAACACGCTCGACATCGCGAAGGCCTATCGCGACAGCCAGTGCCGCTCGCTGGTGCGCGAGACCTACCTGATGGCGGACGACCTTAACCGTGCCAAGCCGATGTTCGACGTCGATCGGCGTCTCTACCGGGATTTCATGACGTCGCGGGCGCTCTATCTCGGCTTCCCGGTGGCCATGCTGCTGAAACAGGACGGGGAGGTCGTCGAGCGCGTCGAGGCCAAGCAGCTCGACAACCTGTCCCTGCCGAGCCAGGAGGTGCTGGCTGGGGCGAGCCCGACTGACGCTGACTGCCTCGTCACGAGCAACAGCAATGTTTTCCGCGCCGTCATCAAGCTCCCGGCCTATGACGATGCGGTGCTCTTCGTGGCACGCGCCGTCGATCCGCGCGCCATCTCCTTCCTTGGCGAGGCGGAGGCCGGTGTCGCCTACTACCAGGCACTCGAGGCGAAGAAGGCCGGCATCCAGATCGCCTTCGCCTCCATGTTCGCGCTGGTGGCGCTCATCGTCCTCCTGTCGGCCGTGTGGCTCGGCCTGAGCTTTGCCAACCGCCTCGTCGCCCCCATCCGCCGCCTCATCCACGCCACCGACCAGGTGGCGAGCGGCAACTTCTACGTCCAGGTGCCCATCCGCCGCTCCGAGGGGGACCTCGCCCATCTGGGCGCCACCTTCAACAAGATGACGAGCGAGCTGCGCCAGCAGCACGACCGGCTGACCGAGGCGAGTGAAGTGCTCGACAAGCGCCGGCGCTTCACGGAGGCGGTGCTTGCCGGCGTGTCCGCGGGCGTGGTGGGCACAGATGCGCGCGGCCGTATCACCATCGTCAACCCCTCGACCGAGCAGCTGCTGCATCAGTCGGCCACGAGTCTTGTCGGCCGGCCGGTCGCCGAGGTGGTGCCGGAGCTGGCGGAGCTGGTGGAGGAAGCCCTCAATAGCCGTCACCGGCAGTTCGTGCAGGGGCAGATTTCCATCAATCGCGAGGGGCGGGACCGCACACTCACGGTACGCGTCACCAGCGAGCAGGCGGTTGGCCAGGACAAGGGCTTCGTCGTCACGCTCGACGACATCACCGATCTCGTCGCGGCCCAGCGTACCTCCGCCTGGGCAGACGTGGCCCGCCGCATCGCGCACGAGATCAAGAATCCGCTGACGCCGATCCAGCTCTCGGCCGAGCGCATCCGGCGCAAGTACGGCAAGGTCATCGTCAGCGACCGGGCGGTCTTCGACCAGTGCATCGAGACCATCGTGCGGCAGGTCGATGACATCAAGCGCATGGTCGACGAGTTCTCGTCCTTCGCGCGCATGCCCAAGCCGACACTGGCCAGGGACGATGTGGTGGAGACGGTGCGCCAGGTCATCTTCCTGATGCGTGTCGGCAACCCGGAGATTACCTTCACGGAGCACTACGAGCCGGCGTCGATCACGACGCGCTTCGACCGGCGCCTCATCTCCCAGGCGGTGACGAACATCGTCAAGAACGCCACAGAGGCGGTCCTCGCTGTGCCGGAGGAGGAGCGCGGGCCCGGACGCATTGCCGTGAGCGTGACGCTCGAGGACGGCGCGCGGATCGTCATCGATGTCTCCGACAACGGCAAGGGCTTCCCGCGCGAGGGGCGGCAGCGGCTGCTCGAGCCTTACATGACGACGCGGGAGGGAGGCACCGGGCTCGGCCTCGCCATCGTCGGCAAGATTCTCGAAGACCACGGCGGCGGCATCGAGCTTCTCGACGCCGAACCGGACGAGCGCGGCCGCTCTGGCGCACGCGTCAGGCTGTGGTTTCCCATGACAGATGCGGACGAAGCCGCTGCCGAAGAGGGTGGGGGCCAGAAGGCCGCAGCATTGCATACGAGGCAGGACGGATGAGCGCAGACATCCTGGTCGTCGACGACGAGGCGGATATCCGCGAGCTCGTCGCCGGAATTCTGGAGGACGAGGGCCACCGCACGCGCACGGCCGGCAGTTCGGACGAGGCGCTGGCCAGCATCGAGCAGCGCCGGCCGCACCTCGTCTTCCTCGACATCTGGCTGCAGGGCAGCCGGCTCGATGGTCTGCAGGTTCTCGACAACATCAAGGAGAACCATCCGGAACTGCCGGTGATCATGATTTCCGGCCACGGCAACATCGAGACGGCCGTCTCCGCCATCAAGCGCGGTGCCTACGATTTTATCGAGAAGCCCTTCAAGGCCGACAGGCTGGTGCTCGTCGCCGAGCGCGCGCTGGAGGCGTCGCGCCTCAAGCGCGAAATCAAGGAGCTGCGCACGCGTTCGGTCCAGGCCAGCCGCATCGTGGGCCGCTCGGCCGCCATCAACCAGCTGCGGCAGGTGATCGAGCGCACGGCTCCGACCAATGCGCGTGTGCTCATCACGGGCGCGCCGGGCACAGGCAAGGAGCTGGCGGCGCGCACGCTGCACAGCCTCTCCAACCGCGCCAACGGCCCCTTCGTCGTCATCAATGCGGCAACGATCACGCCGGAGAACATGGAGAGCGAACTCTTCGGCGTAGAAGCCAGCGAGGGGCGGCCCCGGCGCACGGGTGCCCTGGAGGAGGCGCACGGCGGCACGCTCTATATCGACGAGATCGCCGACATGCCGCGCGAGACGCAGAACCGCATCCTGCGCGTGCTCGTCGATCAGAACTTCCAGCGTGTCGGCGGGTCGACGCGTGTCCACGTCGACGTGCGCATTATCTCCTCCACGAGCCACGATCTCACCGAGGCGATTGCCGCCGGCCGTTTCCGTGAAGACCTATTCCACCGCCTCAGCGTCGTGCCGATCCGCGTACCCTCGCTCGCCGAGCGACGGGAGGATGTGCCGGAGCTGGTCGAGTTCTTCATGGAGCAGATCTCGTCTGCCACGGGCCTGCCCAAGCGCGTCATCGCCGATGATGCGATGGCGGTGCTGCAGACGCACGACTGGCCCGGCAACGTGCGGCAGCTGCGCAACAACGTCGAGCGGCTGATGATCCTCGCCGGGGGAGACCCAGACGTCTCCATCACGGCCGACATGCTGCCGGCCGAGATCGGATCGCTCGTGCCCACCACGCCGAGCGGCGTCGGCGGCGAGAAGCTGATGAGCCTGCCACTGCGTGACGCACGCGAGATCTTCGAGCGCGAATATCTCATCGCGCAGATCAACCGCTTCTCGGGCAACATCTCGCGCACGGCCGAATTCATCGGCATGGAGCGCTCGGCCCTGCATCGCAAACTCAAGTCGCTGGGAATCGGATCGTGAGCAGAATTGCCTATGTGAATGGCCGCTACGTGCCGCATCGTGACGCCACCGTGCATGTCGAGGATCGCGGATACCAGTTCGCGGATGGCGTCTACGAAGTGTGCGAGGTCCACGCCGGCAAGCTGGTGGACGAGAAGCGGCATCTCGACCGTCTCGACCGTTCGCTGCGGGAGCTGCGCATCGACTGGCCGTTGTCGCGCGAGGCGCTGCGTGTGGTGCTGCGCGAGGTGGTGCAGCGCAACCGCGTGCGCGACGGGCTCGTCTACTTCCAGGTCACGCGCGGCGTCGCGAAGCGCGACCACGCTTTCCCCAAGGTGCCGGTGCGGCCGAGCCTCGTGGTGACGGCCCGCTCGTCTGATCCGCAGGCCAACGATGCCGCCGCCGAAAAGGGTGTTGCCGTCGTGACCTGTCCGGACAACCGCTGGTCCCGTGTGGACATCAAGACGGTCGGCCTGCTGGCGAACGTACTCGCCCGCCAGGCTGCGGTCGAGGCGGGCGCGCGGGAAGCCTGGTTCGTCGACAGGGACGGCTACGTGACGGAGGGGGCCTCGTCGAATGCCTGGATCGTCACCGGCGACAAGGTCATCACGCGCCCGGCGGACGACAACGCCATCCTGCGCGGCGTCACGCGCACCACGATCATCGACATGCTGGCGGATCACGGCCTGACGCTGGAAGAGCGGGCCTTCACGGTGGAGGAGGCACAGAAGGCGCGTGAGGCGTTCATGACGGCCGCGACCGCCATCGTCATGCCCATCGTGCGCATCGACGGCGTGGAGGTGGGCGACGGCAAGCCCGGGCCGGTGGCGCTCGGCCTGAGGCGTGCGCTGCATTCCACGGCGGAATTGGCCTGAAACGGCAATAAACGGACTTAATGCGCTCAAGACCACTTGCGCGCAAAGTCCTATGCCTTTGTAATGATACCAACCGGTCTTGGTATGCCTTGGGCCTGGGGGCGATTCTCTCCAGCGGGCAAGAACAACAAAAGCGCGCCGCGGACCGGCGGCGGCACGGCTGACGAGGCTCAACAATGGCGGGCGAACGCACGCAGAACCTGCAAGACACCTTTCTCAACAACGTCCGCAAGAACAAGGTTCCGCTGACGATCTTCCTCGTCAATGGCGTGAAGCTGCAGGGCGTTGTCACATGGTTCGACAACTTCTGCGTCCTTCTGCGCCGGGATGGCCACTCGCAGCTTGTCTACAAGCATGCGATCTCGACAATCATGCCGGGTCATCCGATTCAGCTGTTCGAGCAGGGCGAAGAGGGCGGCGAAAAGGCCTGACTTGACCGAACCCAGACCCAGAAAGCGAAAGGGTGCGCTCGCGGCGCACCTTGCCGAACCCGAGAAGACCGTCGCGTCGGGGACCGCCACCTTCGTCGTCGGTCCCTATCCTGCGCGCAAGGCGCGCTCGCGAGAGACAGGCAGCACAAACCTGCGTGATCCCGAGGCGCGTCTCGACGAGGCAGCGGGCCTTGCACGCGCCATCGACCTCGATGTCGTCGGGGCCTTCATCGTGACCGTCGACGACGTGCGCCCCGCGACATACCTCGGCAAGGGCAAGGTCGAGGAGCTGGCCGGGACGATAAAGGCCTCGAACATCGGCCTCGTCGTCATGGACTGTGCGTTGTCGCCTGTGCAGCAGCGCAACCTGGAGCGGGCCTGGGGGTGCAAGGTCATCGACCGCACCGGCCTCATTCTCGAGATCTTCGGCCGCCGCGCCCGCACGCGCGAGGGCGCCCTCCAGGTGGAGCTGGCGCATCTCGCCTACCAGAAGAGCCGCCTCGTGCGCTCGTGGACGCACCTGGAGCGCCAGCGCGGCGGCTTCGGCTTCCTCGGCGGCCCCGGCGAGACGCAGATCGAGGCCGACCGGCGCATCATCCAGGACCGCATGACGCGCATCGAGCGCGAGCTCGAGCAGGTCAAGCGCACGCGCTCGCTGCATCGTGCCGGCCGCCGGCGCGTGCCCTATCCGGTCGTCGCGCTGGTGGGCTACACCAACGCCGGCAAGTCGACGCTGTTCAACCGGCTCACCACAGCCTCCGTGATGGCCGAGGACATGCTGTTCGCCACCCTGGACCCGACGGCGCGCGCCATCACGCTGCCGCACGGCGAGAAGGCCATCCTGTCCGACACCGTGGGCTTCATCTCCGACCTGCCGACAATGCTCGTCGCCGCCTTCCGCGCGACGCTGGAGGATGTCGTCGAGGCCGACGTGCTCCTGCACGTGCGCGACGTGTCACACGAGGACACGGACGCCCAGGCCGCCGATGTGGAGAACATTCTGCGCGAGCTCGGCATCGACGAGGCACGCCAGCGCAACCTCATCGAGGTCTGGAACAAGGCGGACCTGCTCGACGAGGCAACGCGCGAGCGCCTCGCCGCGCTCGCCGCGCGCAAGAGCGGCAGCCGCCAGCCGGTGCTCGTGTCGGCCCAGACCGGGTACGGCATCGACACACTGCTGGCCGAAATCGAGGCACGCATCGCCGCCGGCCGGCCAATCTATCGGGTCGAACTTGCGCCGACCGAGGGGGCGACGCTCAACTGGCTCTATGAAGAGGCGGAGATCCTGAAGCGCGAGGAGGGCGAGGACGGCCACATCGCGCTGACCGTCCGTCTCTCGCCGGAGAAGGAATCGCGCCTGACAAGGCGCTGCCCCGGCGCAAGGCGCGCCGCCGCGGCCTGAATTTCAGGCGCCCGCGCGCTCCCGCCGCTTGGCCTCCTGCCAGATGTCCTCCATGTCCGCCAGGGTGAGTTCGGACAACGAGGCGCCCCTGTCTTCAACCGTTCGCTCGATGAAGCGGAAGCGGCGCTCGAACTTAGCATTGGTGCCGCGCAGCGCCGCCTCGGGATCGATGTCGAGGTGACGCGCAAGATTGGCGACGGCAAAGAGCAGGTCGCCGATCTCATCCTTCTGGGCATTGCGGTCGGCCGTATCGAGCGTATCCTCCACCTCGCGCAGCTCCTCGCGGATCTTGTCGAGGACAGCGCGCCGGTCCGTCCAGTCGAAGCCGACCGTCGCCGCCTTGCGCTGCAGCTTCTCGGCGCGCGTCAGCGCGGGCAGAACCTTCGGCACATCTGCGAGCAGGCCATGGTCGTGGGCGCTGTCGTCCGTCTTGCCCGCGGCGACGCGCTCACGGCGGCGCTCGTCCTTCTCCTGCTGCTTGATGTCGTGCCACAGCGCCTTCACCGCCTCCGGCGAAAGGTTGCGCGCGTTTCCGAAGACATGCGGATGGCGGCGGATGAGCTTGGCCGTGATGGCCTGCACCACGTCGCCGAAGGTGAACAGGCCCTCTTCCTCCGCCATGCGTGCGTGGAAGACCACCTGCAGCAGGAGGTCGCCCAGCTCGTCGCGCAGGTCGAGGAAATCCCGACGTTCGATGGCATCGGCGACCTCGTAGGCTTCCTCGATCGTGTAGGGGGCGATGGTCTCGAACGACTGTTCGAGATCCCAGGGGCAGCCGGTGCCGGGTGTACGCAGCGCCGCCATGATGGCGAGAAGCGCCTCGATGTCGCGGGATGGTTTCATGTCGGCTTCCGGGCGAGTCATTGCGGAGGATGGCCCCTGCATAGCAGAAATCCGGGCCGGCGCGGCATTTCCCTGCGAGCGGCCGGACGCACTCGCATTTCCGGCAGGCCGCCGCAACGGCAGCGGATTTGCTGGGCAGGGCCCCGCGAGGCCGCGAAAGGAAATCTTATTCCACTCCGCTTCGGCTATCGTCAGGCGAAATCGTACGTGTGGTACGTTGAAAAGAACATGTCGACCGTTATATCGATCGCATCGGGTGCGCGGCCTTCGGGCGCGCCTTCTTCGGAGGAGAGGGAAGATGAAACGAATTTTCCGCACGGGGCTCATGGGGATGGCGGCTGCCATCGCACTGTCGGGCAGCGCGTTCGCTGCTGACTATCCGACAAAGCCGATCGAGATGATCGTCGCCTTCGCTCCCGGCGGCGGCACCGACGTGGCTGCCCGCTCGATCGCCAGCTTCATGGAGAAGCACCTCGGCGACGGTGCGCGCATCGCGGTCATCAACAAGCCGGGCGCAGGCGGTGAGATCGGCTGGACGGCGGTGGCCCAGGCCAAGCCCGACGGCTACACCATCGGCTTCATCAACGTGCCGGCCATCAACGCGCTCGTCGTCGAGGGCAAGGCAAAGTTCAAGATGGACGACTTCCAGCCCATCGCCAACCTCGTCTATGACCCCGGTGTGCTCGTGGTGGGCAAGAACAGCCCCTTCAAGTCCGTGAAGGACCTCGTCGAGGCGGCGAAGGAGAAGCCCGGCACGATCGCCGTCGGCACCTCGGGCGCGGTCGGCTCGTCCGAGCACATCACCATCCTCAACTTTGAGCGTCTGGCCGGCATCAAGCTGACGCACGCCCCCTTCGGTGGCACGGCGCCCGTCCGCCAGGCGGTGCTCGGCGGGCACATCCCTGCCGCCACGATGAACCTCAGCGAGGCGCTGCAACTTGCGCGCGAGGGTGAGATCCGCGTCCTCGGCGTGATGAGCGAGGAGCGGTCGGAGTATCTCAAGGATGCCCCGACCTTCCGCGAGCAGGGCTATGATGTGGTCGCCGGCTCCTCGCGTGGCATCGCCGCGCCCAAGGGCATCCCGGCCGAGATCGTCGCGAAGCTCGAGGCGGCCGTCGACAAGGCCCTGAAGGATCCGGAATACCTCGAGGCCGCGAAGAAGGCCGAGATCCCGCTGCACTATCTTGCCTCGGCCGACTACAAGGCCTTCCTCGACAAGAGCACGGCCGACCTCGAGGCGACCTGGAAGGTCTCGCCGTGGCGGTGACGGCCGGCCCCTCTCGACGCACCGTCGAGTTCGTGTTCGCGGCGGCGCTCATCGCCGTCGCGGGCGCGGTGTTCGTCCTCTCGGCCGATTATCCGGCCGAGAGCGCGGCCTTCCCGCGCGTGCTTGCCGTACTGCTCGCCCTGTGCGCCGTCCTGGTCGCTGCGCGCCAGCTCCGGCACAGGGACGAGGCGGGAGCGCAGCCGTTCTTCCTGCATCTGCCGCGCTTCCTCATCACCCTCGTGGCGCTGGTCGCCTATGTCGTGGCCATCGATGTGACCGGCTATCTGCTGCCCAGCTTCGCGCTCGCCGTGGCGCTGCCGTTCGTTCTGGGATACCGGCGCCTCGCGCTTACGGTTCCGCTCGCCGTCGGCACGCTCGTGCTGATCGTGCTCGTCTTCAACGTGGCCCTCGAGCGGCCCATGCCGCCGGATGTCCTGATGCACCTGTGGGAGTCGGTGCGGTGATCGATGCCATAATCCACGCCCTGCCTCACGTCTTCGCACCGGCGAACCTTCTGGCCATCACCATTGGCTCCGTCGCCGGTCTCGTCGTCGGCGCCTTGCCCGGCCTCACGGTGACGACAGGCATCGCCATCCTCATCCCGCTCACCTTCGGGCTCGACCCGCTCTTTGCCCTTGGCATGATGGCCGGCATGTACAACGCCGGCAGCTACGGCGGGGCCATTCCGGCCATTCTTATGCGCGTGCCCGGCACGCCGGCCTCCGTCGCCACGATCCTCGACGGCTACGAGATGACAAAGCGGGGCGAGGCAGCCTACGCGCTGCAGGTGGCCGTCGTGTCCGGCGTCATCGGCAGCGTGCTGTCCGCCATCGCGCTCATCCTCTTCGCGCCGCCGCTGGTCAAGGTGAGCCTGCTCTTCGGCCCGGCGGAATATTTCTGGCTGGCAATGCTCGGCCTTGCCACCATCTCGGCGCTGCTTGGCGACGATCTCGTCAAGGGCATCGCCGCCTCCGCCATCGGCCTGCTCATCGGCACCGTGGGGCAGGACCTGACAAGCGGCACGGAGCGCTTCACCTTCGGCAGCCTCGAGCTGATGGACGGTTTCAGCATCGTTGTGCTGCTGACGGGTCTGTTCGCCCTGCCGCCCGTGTTCCAGATGGCCGAGGAAGCGATCAAGGAGGGCATGTCGGCCTCGCTTCTGAGGTTCAAGAAGCAGCGCTCCGTCATGCGCGAATGGCGCTATTTCCTGCCCGTCTGGCTGCGCAGCTCCGCCATCGGCATCTTCATCGGCGTCATGCCCGGCGCCGCAGGCAGCATGTCGTCCTTCCTCGCCTACAACGAGGCCAAGCGCGTGGCGCACAGCCCGGAAACCTTCGGGCAGGGCAACCCGGAGGGCGTGGCGGCCTCGGAGGCTGGCAACGGCGCGGACAATGCGGCGGCGCTCATTCCGGCACTGTCGCTCGGCATTCCGGGCTCGGGTGTCGCGGCGGTCATTCTCGGCGGGCTGCTCGTGCACGGCCTGCGGCCCGGCCCGCAGCTGTTCCGCGACCATCCCGACATCGTCTACGGCTTCATGCTGCAGATGCTGCTGTCCGCCTTCCTGCTGTTCGCGGTGGGGGGCCTCGCCGCGACGCGCATCTTCGGCCAGGTGCTGCGTCTGCCGCGCATTGTGCTGGCGCCGCTGATCGTCCTCTTCGTCGCCATCGGCGTCTACGCTGTCAACAACGCGATGTTCGACCTCTATGTTCTCATGGGTGTCGGCGTCGTCGCCTATGTGTTGGAGAAGCTGGACTATCCGCAGGCGCCCGTGGTGCTGGGGCTCATCCTTGGGCCGATGGCCGAGAGCCAGCTGCGGCTGTCGCTCACCATCTCGCAGGGAGACCCCTCCGCGCTGGTTGCGTCTTGGGTGTCGATCATCCTCGCGCTGCTGACAGCCATCGTGCTGGTGACGCCGCTCTACCGCAGCTGGCGCGAGAAGCGGCAGCGCAAGCCGGCGGCGGCCTGACGGCCGCCGCCCCGGGCTCTCAGCCGGACGCGAGGGCGAAATCGAGCGGTATCTCGGTCGTCGACTTGATCTCCTCCATGGCGAACATGGAGGAGACGTCGGTGAGGTCGACGCGGCTGATGAGCTTCTTGTACACCGCGTCATAGGCCGTGATGTCGGGTACCAGGGCACGCAGCAGGTAGTCGATCTCGCCGCTCATGCGGTAGACGTCGACGATTTCCGGGATATCCGCCACCGCCTTCTGGAACTTCTCGAGCCAGGCGAGGGTGTGCTGGCTCGTGCGTATCGCGATGAACACGGTGACGCCCGCGTTCAGCTGCTTGCGGTCGAGCAGGGCGACGCGCTTGCGGATGACGCCGGACCGCTCCAGCTTCTGGATACGGCGCCAGCACGGAGTGGGCGAGAGGCCCGCCCGCTCCGCGATCTCGGCGATGGAGAGGGTCGCATCACCCTGCAACGCGGCAAGGATACGACGGTCGAATTCGTCGATCGCCATGGTCGGATCGTCCGCTAGGCCGTTGCGGCTGGCCAGCCCTCGCGGGCGCGCCGCAGCAGCTCCTCCTTCGACAGGCCCTCGAGCCCGAGCACGGGCAGAAGGTCGTTCTCGGCCCGGAAGTCGCGCCCGTAGATGGCGGAGATAACCGTGATGCCGGCCGAGTGCACCGTCGTGTCGACGCCCGCGATCTTGCCGATCGCCTCGGCGAAGACGAGGCCGTAGGGAACGTCCTCGTGGACGAAGCGCGTGTCGAGCGTGGTCGGCCCGGGCGGGCCGCCGCGCCGGGCGTGGATCGTGCGCGCGATGTCGGCGAGATCCCCCACCGGCACGTCGAAGGAGCGGTGGAAATGCTCCTCGATGGGATGGATCTTGAGGCCAAAGGCGCTGGCGACGGCAAGGCGCTCGTGGTCGAGTGTCGTGATGAGCCGGCTGACGGCGTCCGTCATGTAGTGGTACTGCGGCCAGTTCTCGCCGCGCTCGATGCGCGTGAGGTTGCAGAGCGCCAGGCCGAAATGCGCCACCGGGTTGATGTTGATGAGGGAGGTGGCGAGCACGTCCGACTGTTCGATGAAGCGGTCGCCGAAGAGCGTGCGGCACGTCTCCAGGCCAACGGCCGCCTGCGAGACGGGCAGGGTGGCGACGTGCAGGCTGGTGCGCACGGTCATGATCGCCACCTCGGTGCCGCTGCGCCGGCGCGCCGTCAGTACCGTGGTGCCCCACGTGGCGATCGGCACCTCGACGCCGCGCCCGGCAAGAAGGCGCGAGAGATAGAGCGCGCTGAGGGAGCAGAGCGAGCTGATGATGACCACCTGGCCCGGCCTGATGTGCGGGGCCGCGGCCTCCATCACGGTGCGGTGTCCGTTGCCGGGAACGGCGACGAGGATGACGTCGGCATCCGCCACGGCCTCGGCCGCGCTTGTGGCGACCTGCGGCCGGCACTCGCCCTCGATCTTGCCGCTGTAGCGGAGGCTCTCGCCGGCGGCGAGCTCGCGCGTGCCCGCGCCGGAGGGCGACCACAGCACTGGCTCATGGCCGTGATGCGCGAGCCATGCGGCGCTGGCCAGCCCGATGCCCCCGCTCCCGAGAATGGCAACCTTCATGTCATCTCCCGAAGAAATTCCTTTTACACGCCGGCCGGATTGCGGCCGGATGCCGATAATACTGCCCCGCGCAGAAAAGCCTGCCTCATTTTGCCGGTCTGTGGAGAATGATGTTGCCGCCGGCTGCCGCAGCAGCGCAGTTCGCGCAAAACGTTTCCTACCTGTCAGCGACCGTGGCGGGCGGCAAGCGCGTGGCCACCGAGCACGGCGCCGAGCGACAGCAGGACGACCGCCGTGAGGTAGACGGCGGCGAGGCCGGGGCTGTCGCCGAGGAGGAGGAACGTTTCGAGGCTGAGTGCCGAGAAGGTGGTCAGCCCGCCGCACAGGCCGCCCATAACGAACTGGCGGCCGACGGGGCCGATGGAGAGGCTGCCTGCGGGGCCGGAGATGCGCGCGAAGAAGCCGATGATGAACGAGCCCACCACGTTGACGGCGGCAGTCGCGCCGAGAAGCGGGAGGACGGGCCAGACCCCGACGCCGACAGTGACGAAAAAGCGCAGCAGCGAGCCGAGCGCAGCGCCGCAGCCGACCGCAAGGCAGATGCGAAGGTCTTCACGACGCATCGCTGGTGGCCCTCAGCGCCCGAAGCCAGCCGCGGCCAGGAAGCCGAGGTCAGTGGCTGCGAGGCACACAAGCGCCGAAGCAACGACGTTTGCCGCCGCAACGTCTCGCTTGCCGTCGAGGGCAAGGCTGAGCGTCTGCAGCGCGAAGGACGAGACGGTGGTGTAGCCGCCGCAGAAGCCGACGATGAAGAAGGCCTGGACCATGTCCTGCGCGCCGGGTGCATCGAGCAGGCGGACGAGGCCCGCGAGCAGCCCGATGAGCGCTGAGCCAGAGACGTTCACCGCGAACGTGCCCCAGGGAAAAGCTGGACCGAGGCGGCGATCGACCGCGCCGGCGACGGCGAAGCGAGAGGCCCCGCCGAGAAAGCCGCCGAGCAGCACGAGAAGGGAGGCCTCCAGGCTCATGGATTCTCATCCGGGCATCGAGCATCGCTCGCGCCGCCATTGCCGCTGTGCAATGTTGATAGCGAAGCCGACGGAGCCTCACAAGGCGGGCGCCTGCGAGAACGGCCGCTTCATTCACAAGGATCAGCGCGGTCACAAAATCGGAATTTTCACATAGTCGATAATTGGTTCAGAAAATTTTTTATAGTTGTGCATCAACTGCGACATCGCGCGGAAGATGGACGCAAGAACGGGTGAGCGTCCGCAGCGAACGGATCAGGCATCCTGTGCGTGCGCTGCGGCACATCGCAAAGGCGCCTTTCGGCGGATGACTTTCAGCCCCCTGCCGCAATTGATACATTTGAAACGAGTTGGGGCATCATGCCGTGTCGCTCGAAATCCGCGTTCTCGGAGAACTGACGGTCCTTCGCGCCGGCGAGACCGTGGCTCTGCCACCGTCGCGCAAGACGCGGGCGCTGCTCGCCTATCTGGCGATGACCGACAGGCCGCAGCGGCGGGAGCGGCTGTGCGAGATGTTCTGGGAAATTCCGGACGATCCGCGCGGCGCTCTGCGCTGGAGCCTGTCGAAGATCCGCCAGATTGTGGAGGACGGCGAGGGCGGCGTGCTGGAGGCGGACCGGAACGCGGTCTTCCTCAACAAGGATCGCCTGGTGCTCGATGCGGCGCCGCTGCGCGGGCTGGGCATCGACGACCTTGAGGCGAGCGACACCGGGAGGCTCGAGGCGCTAGCCGGCACCTTCCGCGGCCCCTTTCTCGACGACCTGTCGCTGCCGCGCTGTCCCGATTTCGAGGCCTGGCGCACGGCTGTGGGCGACGAGCTCGACGTCACGCACCTGCGCCTCCTGCGCATTCTGGTGGACCGGCTGGCGGATGAGCCCGCACGTGCCCTTGTCCATGCGCACAGGCTGCAGGCCCTCGCGCCCAACGACGAGACGGTGCGCGCCGATATCCGCCGGCTCGGCGAAGCCGCCCGCCGCATCGCCGTGGTCCAGCCGAGGCCTCCGACGGCCGAGGGCGCTGCCGCCGACGCCGGGGCCGGGGAGGGGCCGCAGCAGCGGGCACCGCCCGTTGGCAACCGGCCGCTTGCGCAGGAAATCCGCCGCTGCGCCACGCCCGACGGGGTGCGGCTCGCCTATGCACTGAGCGGCCAGGGGCCGCCCCTCGTCCGCGCCGCCCACTGGATGTCGCATCTGGAGCGGGACTGGGACAGCCCGGTCTGGAAGCACTGGATGGAGGGCCTTTCGGCGCACTTCCGGCTGGTGCGCTACGACCAGCGCGGCAACGGGCTGTCGGACCGCGACCCCGCGGACCTCACGTTCGAAGCGATGATCGCGGACCTGGAGAGTATCATCGACGCCGCCGGGCTGCGCCGCGTCTTCCTGCTCGGCATCTCCCACGGCTGTGCCACATCCATCGCCTATGCCGCCCGCCATCCAGAGCGTGTGGCCGGCATGGTGCTCTACGGCGGCGCGGCATGCGGCTGGCGCAGGCGGGGCGACGAGCGCGAGGTGGCGCGCCGGGCGGCCATGAGCGCACTGATCCGCGAGGGCTGGGGGCAGGATGACCCGGTTTTCCGCCAAATGTTCACCTCCATGTTCATCCCGGAGGCAACGCCGGAGCAGAAGGACTGGTACAACGCCTTGCAGCGCGACACTGTCTCGCCCGAGGTCGCCCAGCGCATCTTCGAGGAGGGCGGGGATGTCGACGTGACCGATCTGCTCCCGCGGATCCGCGTGCCGACCCTCGTGATGCACGCCACCCGCGATGCGCTGATCCCGTTCGAGTTCGGCAAGGCGCTTGCCGCCGGCATTCCCGGCGCTCGCTTTCTGGCGCTCGACAGCGCCAATCACGTGCTTCTGTCACACGAGCCGGCCTTCGCCACCTTTCTCGAGGAAACGCGCCGCTTCCTCACCGATCCGGAAGGGATGCAGACGCTGGCACAACCCAAGGCCCGTCTCGGCATCGACCGCTCGCGCCAGCACGTGACGATGCTGGCTGCCGAGATCGTCGGACCGCTGAACGATGACGAAACGCTCGATCCCGAGGCGGCGGAGCGCGAGCTGCGGCCGATCTGTGACCGCCTCGAGGCGGTCATCAAGGAGCATGGCGGCGTCGTCACCGCCAGCCTCGACGGCGTGGTGAGCGCCGCCTTCGGCCTCGCGCGAGCGACGGAGGATCATGCCTTTCTTGCCTGCCGTGCGGCGCTCGCGGCGCGGCTCGCCGTCGAGGAGCAGTCGCAGGGCTGTGCCCGGCTGCGGGCCGGCATCGACACGGGCGAGGTCGTCGTCCGCCACACATCCGGGCCCGACGGCCTCCGGGTGGAGATCAACGGCGTTGCCCCCCGCGCCGCCAACCGCCTGATGCGGTCGCTGCTGCGCACGACCGTCGCCGCGACGGCCCGCGCACGGGCGGCCGCAGGCGGCTATATCCAGATGCAGCGGATGCGCTACACCGAGCATCCGCAACTGGGGCGGGACGAGAAGGTCTACGAACTCATCAGCGAAAACCATGCCCTGTCGCGCTGGCACCTCAGGGCCAATCGCGGGCTGACCGGCCTTGTCGCGCGCGAGGCCGAGCTGAGGACGCTGGTGACGGCCTGGCGGCGCGTGCGCGAGGGACACGGGCAGGTCGTCGGCATCGCTGCTGACCCGGGTCTCGGCAAGTCACGGCTCGCCCACGAGTTCCTCGCGCTCGACGAGGTGGCCGGTTTCGCCGTGCTCGAAAGCGGCGGCCACGAGTTCGACCAGAGCACCTCGCTCGGCGTCGCCAAGAAGCTGTTCCTGTCCGCCTGCGGCATCCGTGGCGACGATACGCTGGAGGAGGCGCGCGACCGCTTCCTGCGCCGGCATGCCGAGCTTGCGCTGGACCCGGCGCACATCGCGCCGCTCTCCTTCCTCGCCGACATGCCGGTGGAGGACGAGGACTGGCTCCGGTTCGACGCGCGCGAACGCACAGGGCGCGTCTGCACGGCGATGACCGCCTTTCTCGTCGCCGTGAGCCGGCAGACGCCGCTCGCCCTCCTGGTGGAGGACCTGCACTGGATCGACGCCGAGAGCGAGGCCATCGTCAACCGCCTCGTCGATGTCATCGGCGCGCACCGCATCATGCTCATCGCCACCTACCGCCCGCACTACCTGCACGGCTGGGCGCGCCGCGGCTCCTTTCAGCAGATCAGGCTGGAACGCTTTGTGCGCGAGGAGATGGATCAGTTCCTGACGGCTCTTCTCGGCACCCATCGGAGCCTCGAGGACTTGCGCGCGCTCCTTGCCGACAAGGCCGAGGGCACGCCGCTCTTTCTGGAGGAGATGGTACGCGCACTCGTCGCATGCGGGGCCCTGGGCGGCGAACCCGGACGCTACGAGGCGACACGCCCCGTCACCGACTTGGTCATCCCCTCGTCAGTACAGTCGGTCATCGCCGCGCGCATCCGGCAGCTCGACGAAGTCGAGCGCCAGGTGCTGCAGGTCGCCGCCGTCATCGGCCGCAACGTGTCGCGCCCGCTGCTTCAGGATCTCCTGGGAGGGATCGACCTTGATGCGGCGCTCTCCCGCCTGCAGGAGCTTGAGTTCCTGTTCGAGGTGCAGAGCTTCCCGCACACCGAATACACCTTCAAGCACGCGCTGACCCTCGGTGCCGCCTACGACTCCCTGCTGCGGGAAGACCGCAGGGAGCTGCACCGCGCGGTCTTCGCAGCAATGGCGCGGCTCTATGCCGGTTCGCTGACGCACCACATCGAGCAGCTGTCGGAGCATGCCTTCCGCGCCGAGCAGTGGGAGCCGGCGGCGCATTACCTCCTGCTCGCTGCGGGCCGGGCCGAGGAGCGCTCGGCCTATGCGGCGGCCGCACAGTTTCTGGAGAAGGCGCGCATCGCCGTGGCGGCTCTGCCGCGGACGCCCGAAACGCTCGCCCAGGCGATCGACCTGCGCGTGCGCATGCGCCCCGCATACGGTGCGATAGGAGAGTATCGCAAGGCGCTCGGCCCACTGCTGGAAGCGCGGGAACTCGCCATGGAACTGGGCGATCCGCAGCGCATCTCGGACGTTCTCCTGCATCTGAGCTATCTCAACAGCTCGCACGGCCGCTTCGAGGAGGCGCTGGAGCCGGCCGAGACCTTGAACAGGGCGGCGACCGCCAACGGCGTTGAGCGCTGCATCAGCGAGTCTGATCTCGCCGCCTCGCAGGCGCTCATCCTGCGCAGCAGGGCGCGCGAGGTGCTGGCGCGCCTCGCGCCGCACGAGGAGCGGTTCACCCGGCTGTGGCGGCTCGAGCGCTTCGGGCAGATCGGCGCCCGCTCGGTCTGGTTTCTCGGCCACCGCGCCCAGGCGCAGGCCCGGCTCGGCCTCTTTACTGAGGCGGACCGGACGCTCGCGGAGCTGCGCCAGGTCGTCAGCGAGGTTGCGCGGCCCGTGGACAGCTGCGCGGAAGTCTACTTCACCGGCGTCGTCGAGATCCTGCGCGGGCCCGACAGGGCAACGGTGGAGCGCCTGCGCCGCGCGGTGTCGGAGGCGAGCTGCGCCGGGCGCCTGCTGGTGCAGGGGTGGCTTCTCGTCATCCTCGGCCAGGCGGAGGTCATGCTGGGGGAGCTCCAGACAGCCTATGCCACGCTCGAAAGGGCCGTCACCGAGGCGGAAAGCATGGGCCTGCCGCAGTTCGAATGTCATGCCCGTGCCGTTCTTGCCAGCCTGCGCGCCCGCTTGGGCGAGCCGGAGGCCGCGGCCAATCTCGGCCACGCGCTCGACCTTGCCCGCCAGCGGCAAGACCCGTGGAGCGAGATCCTCGCCCTGCGGGGGTTCGCGGAGCTCAGGCCGGCGCGGGCCTCAACCCGATGGCTGGAAGAAGCCTGCGCCCTCGCGCGGCAAAGCGAGCTGCGGCCGGAGCTCGCCCGTTCGCTGCATGCCCTCGGTCTCGCCCAGCGCCGGACGGACCCGGCGCTCGCGGCCGCAACGCTTGCGGAGGCCGATGCCCTCTGCGAGGAGATGGGCCTGCGCGACCGCGCCGCCGGTGGTGACGGGCGACGCGCGGACCGGTTGCCGGCCCGGAAGCGCACGGCTGCGGCGATCTCGCTCTAGCATCCCCGCCAGCACGATGGCCACGCAGCGACGGTCGCTATTTTCCGACCGTGCCCAGCCGCACGACAGGTGCGTTCGGATTGATCGAGAAGCAGACGACCACGCTGTCTTCGAGGGCGCTGACCACCGTCCGGCTCGGCCGGCGGATCAGGCCCGTTTCGGCCTCGCCGAACGGGATCCCGTCCACCAGGACTTGCCCGGTGAACACATAGAAATAGCTGTCCCAGCCTTTCGGCGGTGGGGGCAACGCCGTCACTGATCCATTGGACAGGCGGATGTCAAAGAACTTCACGTCGTTGCGTACGAAGAAGGGCGCATCCGAGTTTTCCGGCCCGAAGAGGTAGCGCCATTCGTTCGGCCGTCCTGTCGGCATTTCGCCGAACTGGATGCGGGGTTCGAGATCCGCAGCGCGGGGCCGGACGAAGATCTGCAGCATGCGCAGATAAGGATCGGACGACAGGACGCGTTCCTCATGCCAGAAGCCGGAGCCCGCGTTCATGACCATCAGGTGCCTGTCGTCGACAACGAGCTCGCCAACAGTCAGGTCGTTGTGCCGCATGACGCCGCCCGGCACCCACGAGATGATCTCGTCATTCGTGTGTTCGTGCAGGCGGATGTGCGTGCCTGGTTCCAGGGTCGATTCAACGATGAGGGCCAGGGGACCGTGCCCGTGATCGCTCGGCTCCGGCAGGTTGAAGCCGGGCAGGTTGATGTGCAGCGTGAACGGCCCCTGACGCTGGATGATCCGAGTCCTCGGTGCCTTGAGGATTTCGTTGTTGATGACTTCGACGGTCGACATCGGTTTCTCTAATGGTTCATTGCGCAGACGATGGTCATTCACCATTCGAATGCTTTGATGAGTTGATGATAAATATATATAAGTACAGCAGGGCGCCGCGTAGTGACCGATGCCGGATCATCGTGTCCCACGGATGGAACGGGAAATGCAGGACCTGAATGACCTCTATTATTTCGCCAAGGTGATCGAAAATAGGGGCTTCGCAGCCGCGAGCAGGGCGCTCGGCGTGCCAAAATCCACCCTCAGCCGGAGGGTCGCGGCGCTGGAGGAACGGCTCGGCGTGCGCCTGCTTCAGAGGAATGCGAGCAAGTTCTCGCTGACCCACATCGGCGAGCTGTATTTCCGGCAGTGCCAGGCGATGATCGTCGAGGCGGAAGCGGCGCAGGAGGTGATCGATCGCACCAAGGCGGAGCCGCGCGGCGTCATCTCGGTCACCTGCCCGGTTTCCCTGCTGCAGGCGCTCGTCTCGCAGATGATCGCTCGCTTCCTCGCCGCCTATCCGCTGATCACGGTCAACCTTTCGGCGACCAACCGCCGTGTCGATGTCATTGAGGAAGGGGTGGACCTCGCCTTCCGCGTGCGTTTCCCGCCGCTCGAAAACAGCAATCTGGTGATGAAGAACCTCGGCAGCAGCGAGCAGCTGCTCGTCGCGCATCCCGCCTTCCTGGACATGCACGGACGCCCCGACGATCCGGGGCAGGCGGCAGCCCTTCCGACCATGGACCTCACGCGGGTCATGCCGCGACATGCTTGGGAATTGACCGACGAGGAGGGCGACACGGTCACAGTCCCCATCCAGCCGCGTTATGTCTCCGATGACATGGCGGCGCTCCGTGATGCCGCCCTCAACAGGATCGGCATCGTTCAGCTACCCGAATACATGGTTCGCAACCACATTGGCGCCGGGGAGCTGGAAGTCGTGCTCCCGAAATGGAAGCCGAAGGCAGGCATCGTGCATATCGTCTTCGCCTCGCGCCGGGGGCTGGCTCCGGCCGTGAGACATTTCATCGACTTCATCGAGAAGGAGTTCGCCCTCGTTTCTCGGGGCGCACCGGCGGGAACCGCCTTCTGAAGATCCCGGCCTCCGGTGGCGGGCTCGCCTGGTTTTCGGATCGCCGTCGGCTCGGAACAAGCGTGAATGCCGCAGCGGCCCGATCGTGCCGCTGCGGCAAGGCAATCACCTCGTGCCTTCCTTGAGGCCGAGGAGCTGCCATTCCCAGCGCAGCCCCTGGCCGAAACCGCCACCGTGCTCCTCGAAGAGCTTCGTCACCTCGCCCGCGGTCTCCTCGCGCGCCCAGTCGCGCTGCAGCTCGCTGACATAGGACCAGGTGGTGGTCGGAACCGCGCCGGCCTGGATCATGCGCGCCACGGCCATGTCGTGCGCCTCACGGCTCGCGCCGCCGGACGCGTCGGTGATGAAATAGACCTCGTAGCCATCGGCCAAGGCCGAAAGGACCGGCAACAGCAGGCAGACTTCCGTCCAAAGGCCGGCCATGACCAGCTTCTTCTTTCCGGTCTGCCGAACCCAATCGACAACGCGCGTATCTTCCCAGGTGTTGAGCGTGGTGCGGTCGAGGGGGACCTGTTCGGGGAAGACGTCCTGGATCTCCTTGATGAGATCCTGCCGTTCCGCGATTGCAGTGGTGAGCAGGGTCGGAATGCCGAAGATCTTCGAGGCCTTGGCCACCGCCTGAGCATTGTTGATGACCTGCGACGCCTCGTGCGAGCGCAGCGTCAGAAGCTGGAGATACTGGTGGTCGATCAGCAGAAGTGCATGATTGTCAGGGGTCAAAAGGTTCGCAGTCATTGTCCTTCTCCTTCGCTCGGGGCTGGCTTAGCCCGACGAGGCGAAGGTGGACTTGCATCGTCTTGCCGAGTAGCCGGCGATACCGGGTCGTCGCGTCCCATGAATGGAACAGGAAGCGGCAGTCGCTCGGTCTTCCGCCTGCAGTGCGTCAGCTTTGGCACGCTTCGTCTACGGCAGGGATCGTTGCAGGCGCGGGGCGCCGCGCTGACGCATGTGTTCTCGGCTCAGTGCCGGCGGCGCAGGCCGAAAGCCGTCACCTCGTCGATCTTGGAGCGGTCGAGGCCGATGTCTGCCAGGAGATAATCGGGCAGCTCGTGCAGGTCCTGCCGCGCCCGCCGCAGGCGGACGAAGTGCCTGAGGTTGGAGACGGCAGCCGTCAGAACGCTGAGGGCAGGGCGGCGCGCCGGGCGGCGGGCGGGGAAGGGTGTGACATTGTCGAGAGTGCTCATGGTGGTCTCCGTGTCCGGTCGCCGGAGGGCGCCGACGGCCCGGTTGTCCGCGGCGAGCGTGAGCGTGAGCGTTGAAGGGAGCGTCGGTTTTGCGCCCGGCTGCTGTTGGAATTCGCTTCAGGCCGCGCTGCGGCGGCGCAAGCCGAGAAAGCCCGCGATATGCGCGGCGAGGGCCTCGGCATCGGCGCCTACGCCGTCGATGAAGCTCGAGTTGCGCCGGCGCATGAAGTTGAGTCCGAGGACGTAGATGCCCGCGAGCGGACAGACGCCGCCGTCGTGGACGATCTCGCCACAGGCATCGAGAACCGGAATGTGGAGCCAGGGATAGCTGCGCCGGTAGCCCGTGGCCCACACCACCGTTCTGATGCCCTCGCGATCGAGGTCCAGTTCAGCTGCGCCCCCGGACAGGAGGATTGGCTCGGCCGCCTCGCGTGCGGCAACCTCGCCGAAACCCTGCTCCGCCGCCGCGTCGATGCCGTTGAGAATGCGCAGGAGGCGCAGATCCGCCGCGGCGGTGGTCTGCAGCAGGTCTGCGGCAAAGCGCAGGCGCCGGCCGCGCGCCGCGGTCGCCCGCCCCACCAGCCGCACGCCCTTGCGCTGCAGGAGCGCAAGGTCGATCGAGCGGTGGTCGGGGCTGCCGATGAGCTGCAGGGAGGGCTCCTCGCGCTGGGTGTCGTGGGGATGCACTTCCGTCCGTGCCTTGCGCAGGCTGCCGAGGCGGTCGAGCCACCACAGGATGTCGTGCCCGCGGTAGCGGCGCGGCAGGCGCGTGTGATGGCCGATGGAGAGCGTGACAGGCCGCCCCGAAGCGTGGATCTCCTCGGCCAGCTGGATGCCGCTCGCCGAAGCGCCGATCACGAGGACGCCGCCTTCGGGAAGCTGGCCGGGCCGGCGATAGTCGCGCGGCACGACCTGCAGGATGCGCCGTCCGAGGCGGGAGGCCATTAGGGGAATGCGCGGCTGGTCGCAATGGCCGGTGGCGATCACGAGGCCGCGTGCCATCCATTCGCCCGCGTCGGTGACGACGCGGTATCCGTCGCCCGAGCGCTTGACGGACTTCACCGCGACACCGCTCTCGACAGGTGCCGCGATGCTGTGCGCATAGCCCTCCAGAAAGCGGACCGTTTCCGGCATGGTCATGAATCCGTCTGGGTCCGGCCCGTCGTAGCCGCCGCCAGGAAGGCGCGTCATCCAGTTCGGGGTCAGCAGGCGCAGGGATTCCCATCTTTCGCTGCGCCAGCGCTCGCCAATGCGGCCCCGCTCCAGGACAATGTGCGCGATGCCGCGCGCGCTCAGGCAACGGCTCATGGCGAGGCCGGCCTGGCCGGCGCCGATGATGACGATATCGGTGTGCTTCATGAGAGGCGCCCGCAGATCGCCGGCCCCACTGGTGATGGCGCCGGCGAAAGGGAAGGTCTTGGATGCGATGGTTCAGGCGGCGACGCCGATGGAGACGGGAACGCCGTTGGTCAGCACGTCGAACACGGCCGAGCGGGCGCGGGCCTGCGCCACGATCTCCTCGAGCTTTTCCTTCGGGGCATCGCCGGCGATGGTGAAATGCGCGCGGATACCCTCGTAGCCGTTGCGCACATCCTTCGACAGGCCGAGGATGCCGCGCAGGTCGATGTCGCCCTCGACCGTCGCTTCCACCTTGTGCAGCGTGACGCCGCGGGCGGCCGCGATGTTGGCGATGCCGGACATGAGGCATGCTGCGAGCGCACCGAGGAGATACTCCACCGGCGTCGGCCCCTTGTCGGTCCCGCACAGCACGGCCGGATGGTCACCGTGCGCCTCATAGCCGGTGACGTGGGACTGCTCGCCACCGGCGCCGAAAAACTCCTTCATTGTCGTGACGCTGTGCGTGCCGGAAACCCAGCGGCTGCGGGCACGGAAGCGGAACTGCGCCAGCTCGGGCTGCCCGGCCACGGCGTTGATCGTGGCGAACAGCGTCGGCGTGTCGACGCCATTGCGCGGTGACGGCGGCTCCTTGCGGGCCGGCTTGGTCATCGTCGTGGTGGTGTCCTGCGTGGTCGTGTGCATGTCGCGCTCCAGAGTGGGGAGGAACTCGCCGGTTCTCGTCCGGCCACCGCCATGTCTCGCGCCTCGCCGTGTGACGCGCCGTTTGAATGAGGGTGGAAAATGGGCTCCGGGTGCCCGCCGGAGCGCACAAGCGTTGAATTTCACCTCGCCGGGGCAGGATGAAACGAGGAAGGGGAGCGGCGAGGGCCGCTCCCCTTCGGTCCGCCGTGGCGCGATGCAGGCTTGGCTCAAGCCTTCGCGCGCACCCATTGCGGCAGGAGGCTGTCGGGATCGGGACAGGCGTCGCGGTCATGCGCGATGCCCGCCGCCGCAAGGCGCGCGCTGAGCGAGCCGTCCTGCCAGGCGGCCAGCGTCTCCGTGCAGCCGCCCAGGTGCCGGCCGGCCACAAAGACCTGCGGGATGGTGGGGGAACCGACGCGGGCTCTTAACGCCTTGCGGATCTCCCCGTCCATCGCCTCCCTCTGCCGTTCAGGCGTGTCGATGTCGATGCACCGGTAGGGGATGCCGGCACGGTCGAACAGCTTGCGGACGCTCCAGCAGAACTCGCACCATGTGAGGGAGAAGAGGACGACCGGGTGGTCAGGATCGCCAATGGCCTCGTCGACAAACGCGTCGGCGGCCGGATCGATGCGGACCTCGCCGGCTGCCGTCTGCGGACCGGCGAAGGACGGTGGCCGGTCGAAGCGATAGCCGGGCGTCGAGCGGGAGATCTCCTCCTCCTCCAGCGACATCTCCTCGGTGATGTGGTCGAACAGGATGGTGCTCAGATAGCGCTCGCCGGTGTCCGGCAGCATGCACAGCACGTTCCGCCCCGCCTTGGCACGGCGGGCGACCTCCATGGCGCCAGCGAGCGTCGCCCCGCTGGAGATGCCGGCGAGGATGCCTTCTTCCGTCGCGAGCCGGCGCGCCGCGGCGAGTGCGCTGTCACCCGAAACGGGCACGATCTCGTCGACGAGCCCCTCGGCCATCGCCTTGCCGACGATCTGCGGAATGAAATCCGGGCTCCAGCCCTGGATGGGATGGGGGCGAAAGCGCGTGTGCGCGCGCGTCGGCATGCCGCGCTCGTCGAACTGCTGCGCGATGCCGCTCGACAGGAGCGCTGAATTGTCCGGCTCGCAGACCACGATGCGCGTCTGTGGCCGCTCGCGCCTGAGCACGCTGGCGACGCCCGCGAGGGTGCCACCCGTTCCCGTGCCTGTCACCCAGTAGTCGAGGGGGCGGTCGCGGAACGCTTCCAGGATTTCCCGCGCCGTGGTGCGGGCGTGAACGGCGGCATTGACCGGCGTCTCGAATTGCCGGCACAGAAACCAGCCGTGCGTTTCGGCGAGCTCGATGGCCTTGGCGAGCATGCCGCTGCCGCGCTCGACCGCCGGCGTCAGCACCACGCGCGCACCGAAGAAGCGCATCAGCTTGCGCCGCTCGATGCTCGCGTTCTCCGGCATCACGATGACGAGCGGGTAGCCCTTGCGGGCGCAGACCATGGCGAGGCCGATGCCCGTGTTGCCACTGGTCGCCTCGACCACGGTCTGGCCAGGCTTCAGCGCGCCCGAGCGTTCCGCCTCGGCGATGATCGCCGCGGCCAGCCGGTCCTTGACAGAGCCGCCGGGATTGAAGGCCTCAAGCTTGGCATAGAGCGCGGCGCCGCCTGTCTGCATGCGGGCGAGGCGTACCACGGGTGTCTTGCCGATCGTGTCGAGGATGCTCTCGTATGGCATTGATATCATTGCCATTCCTTTCAAGGGTGATGCCGGGCGGAGCCCGCGCCGCTCAGCGGCCGGGGGCGGGGGAAAGGCCGTGCGGGGCAGGCTTGCCGCGCGTCGTGGTGCCGGCGGCCAGCAGGGCGAGGATGGCAAGGTTGGCGACGCCCGCGGCGAAGGCGATGAGGAAGGCGGGCGTGTAGCTGGCGAAACCGTCATAGGCGAGGCCACCGAGGTAGCCGCCGACGCCCCTTCCGGCCCATGCCACCAGCATCACCGCGCCGATGGCCCGGCCGAAGCGCGCTGCGGGGACAAGCTCGCGCACGCACAGGATGAGGCAGGTCATGTTGCCGGCAAAGCCGAAGCCGAACACCGCCGAAAGCGCGAGCAGGCCGAGCCGGTCGTCGAGCATGGGGTAGATCGCGACACATGCCGTCTGGGCGGCCGAGGCCGTCGCGTAGGCGGCGAGGTTGCCGATCCGGTCGGCGAGGAGGCCGAAGGCCACGCGCCCGACGGTGCCGAACAGCATCGCAACGAGCAGACTCGTCGAGCCGAGATCGGACGAGCCGCACACGGCTGTAACGAAGCTGGCGAGCTGAACCAGCGGAAAGCCCATGCACGCGCAGCACAGGAAGGCCGCGGCCGCGAGCATCGGCACGGGCGAGGGGCGGGCCTCGCCGGCGCTCTGTGCTGCGCCAGCCTGCATCGGCGCTGCAGCGGCAGACGCGGGAGGCCGGACAGCCGGCAGCAGCAGGCCGAGCGCCAGCATGGTGGCGGCGGCGAGGATGCCGTAGGCCGGTCGCCAGCCGACACTGTCGATAAGCAGGTTGGCCGTGTAGGGCATCACACCCTGACCGAGCGCGCCGCCCGCGGTGACGATGCCCATGGCGAGGCCGCGACGGCGTTCGAACCAGAGCGCCGTGACGGAAAGAACCGGCGCATAGAGGCAGGCGAAGCCGAGGCCGCCGAGCACCAGGCTCGCGGCATAGAAGTGCCAGAGCGACTGCGCGAGCGTGAAGACGCCGAGCGCCGCAACCATTGCCGCGGAGCCGAAGGTGAGGAAGAGGCGAGGGGCGAAACGGTCGGACAGGCGCCCCCAGACGAGGCCGCCCAGGGCCATGCCGACGGTGGACAGCGTGTAGACGAGGCTGAGGTCCGCCCGCGACCAGCCGAACTCGACCTCCAGCGGCCGCATGAAGACCGACGGCAGGGCAAGGGCGCCGAAGCCGAAGGCCATGGCCGTGGTTGCGCCAGCGGCCGCCAGGATGGCGGACACCGGCACCGCGGCGGCCGTGCTGCCGCCCATGGTGCCGGCGGCGGGTTGCTGCTTCTGCATGTGCCTGCTCCCGAGAGTGGTCTCCTCTCAATCCGCCCGGCACATGGAAACGGGCGTGGGAGCGAGCGTGGAAAGAAGTCCCGGGCAGCGTGGAATGCGCGGCGCCCGCCCCGTCCGGCCTGCCCGGCCAGCATTGCCGCGTGACAGCCGCCATGCAGTCAATGTACAAGCAATTGACTGCATACATTGACGACGCCCGATGGACGACTGGAAGCTTGAACTGGCCCGCAGCGGCGCGCCCCGCTACATCGCCATCGCCGATCTCATCGCGCGCGATGTGGCGCGCGGCCGCCTGCGGCCGGGAGACCGGCTGCCGCCACAACGCGAGCTGGCGGCCCGCCTCAAGGTGGATTTCACCACCGTCGCGCGCGGCTATGTGGAGGCGCAGAAGCGCGGGCTGGTCGTCTCGCATGTCGGCCGAGGCACCTTCGTGCGCGATCCATCCGGCGGGACAGCGCAGTCGTCGCCAGCCGCCGACGAGCATCGCGACACGGTGGCCGACCTGTCGATGAACCTGCCGCCCGAGCCGGATGATCCCGCGCTGCTCGCCCGGATGCGCGAGGGGTTGAGTGTCGTCTCGGCCAGCCTCGTGCCGCTGCTGCGCTACCAGGCTTTCGGCGGCGACGGACGGGACAAGGATGCGGCGGCGCTCTGGCTCGCCCGGCGAGGGCTCGATTGCCCGTACGAGCGCTTCTTCATCGCGCCGGGAGCGCATCCAGCGCTGCTCGCCATTCTTTCCGTGCTGGCGAAGCCGGGGGAGCGGATCCTGTCCGAAGAGATCACCTATCCCGGCGTGCGCTCCATCGCCGCCCAGCTCGGGCTCGAGCTCGCCGGCCTGTCCATGGACGGGGAGGGCATCCTGCCGGAGGCCTTTGCGGAGGCCTGCGAGCGCCTGCGGCCCAAGGCCCTCTATCTCAACCCGACCCTTCAGAACCCGACCACGCTCACCATCCCGCCGTCACGGCGCGACGCGCTCTGCGCCGTGGCCCGGAGATATCGCGTCCCGATCATCGAGGACGACGCCTACGGCTTCATTCCGCAGCAGGCGCCGCCGGCGATGGCGGCGACGGCGCCAGACATCGTGTGGTACATCGGTGGCCTGTCCAAGGTTATCGGCGCCGGCCTGCGCCTCGCCTACGTGGCCGTGCCGGAGACGCGGGCGGCGTGGCTCTTCGCCAGTGCCATGCGGGCCGGGACGCTCATGGCCTCGCCGGTGACCGCGGCGCTCGCCACGCGCTGGATCGAGGACGGCACGGCGGATGAGATCCTCGCCTTCATCCGCCGGGAGACGCAGGCACGGCAGCGCATCGCCGCCGAGATCCTGCCCGCCGGGAGCTTCCGTGCCGATCCGCTCAGCTTCAACATCTGGATGCCGCTGCCCGAGGGCTGGAGCCGCTCGGCCTTCACGGCCCACATGCGCGCTTCCGGCATCGCGGCGGTGGCGAGCGACGCCTTCACCGTGGCGGGGCCGCCGCAGGAGTTCGTGCGCATCTGCCTCGGCGGGCCAATCGGTCGCGAGCGCCTGCGCGAGGGGCTGGCCTTCATGGCCCATTCGCTCGCCGGGCGGCCCGAGATGGCCTCCGCCTTCTTCTGATCTGCGCGCCGACATGCCGCATCGCTATCCTGTCAATTGCGGCCTATGAATTGCCAATGACTGCATTGAATGCGGCGCAGGCCGGAGCATGGCCGCCGGTGTAGCGCCCAGCGGAGGACGCGAGATGTCTGCGAAGGACGAGTGGCCGCCCATTTCCCCCTACAAGACCGGGCTGCGCGGCCTGTGCCCGCGCTGCGGCCAGGGCCATCTCTTCAACGGCTTCCTCGCCCTGCGCAAGGAGTGCGAGGTCTGCGGGCTCGACTATTCCTTCGCCGATCCGGCGGACGGTCCGGCCTTCTTCGTGATGTGCTTTGCCTGCGTGCCGAGCGTCATCTTCGCGCTGTGGCTTGAGGTTGTCTATTCGGCGCCCCTGTGGGTGCACCTCGTCACGACACTGCCGCTCATGCTCCTCACCTGCGTGCCGCCGCTGAGGCCGCTCAAGGGATGGCTGGTCGCCAGCCAGTTTTTCTACAAGGCTGAAGAGGGGCGGCTGGACGTCTCCCGCTCCTGAGGCCTCCGCTCATGCTCAGCTGGGCAGGGTGACGACGAGGGCACCCTTGCGCGTTGCGACCACCGTGTGCTCGAACTGCACGGTCGGGGCGCGCGGCTCGCTGAACAACGTCCAGGGATCGTCACCGTTCTCCGCCCATTCCGCCCCGAGAGAGAGGAAGGGCTCAACGGTGAAGACCATGCCCTCCGTCATCACGCGACGCTCCGACTTGTCGGGCCAGTTGGGAATCTCCTTCGGCTCCTCGTGCAGCGAGTGGCCGACGCCGTGGCTGGCGAGGTTGCGCACCAGCGTGTAGTGGTGCTTACGCGCGAACTCGCCGATTGCCTGCCCGATGGCCGCAAGAGGCCTTCCGGCACCAACCTGCCGGATGCCTGCCCACATGGCGCGCCGTCCGTCGCGGCACAGCCGCTCCAGCGCCTTGGGTGCCGGCGGCACGAGGAAAGAGGCGCCGGTGTCGGCGAAGAGGCCGTCCTTCTCGGCCGAGACGTCGATGTTGACGAGATCGCCGGCAGCGATGCGGCGCGAGCCGGGGATGCCGTGGGCGATCTCCTCGTTGACGCTGATGCAGGTCGCGCCGGGAAAGCCATAGCACAGTTCCGGTGCGGGGCGGGCGCCCGCCCGCTCCAGAAGGCTGCGGCCGATCGCGTCGAGCTCCGCCGTCGTCATGCCCGGCTCGATGGCCGCGCCCATCGCCTCGAGTGTGCTGGCGACGATGCGCCCGATCTCGCGCAGCTTCTCGAGTTCGTCTTCGCTGGAAATGGTCATGAAGCCTCGTCGCGCCCGGCGGTGAGCCCTGAAGCCACCGCCATATACCGGACGGCCGCTTCTTCTCCATCGGCGCGTATGCTTAGCGAAACACCGCGCGGAAGTCTTGTGGCGGCGGAGGCGCCACCACAGGAAGCTGCCTGCCAGCCGGCGGGCGTCTGGCGGAAGGGCACCGTCAGTTCAGATGGCGCCTGAACCAGTCGATGGTGCGCTCCCACGCGAGCTTCGCCGCCGCCTCGTCATATCGCGGCGTGGTGTCGTTGTGGAACCCGTGGTTCGTGCCGGGATAGACATAGGCCTCGTAGATCTTGCCATGCTCTTTCAGCGCCGCCTCGTAGGCCGGCCAGCCGGCGTTGACGTTCTGGTCGTGTTCGGCGAAGTGCAGCAGGAGCGGCGCCTTGATCTTCGGCACGTCCTCCACCGGGGCCTGCCGCCCGTAGAACGGCACTGCCGCCCCGAGCTCCGGATAGGCCACCGCGGCCGCATTCGCCACACCGCCACCGTAGCAGAAACCCACAATGCCCACCTTGTCAGTCGTCGTGTCGAGGGTGGGGAGGAACTCGACAGCCGCGAAGAAGTCGTTCATCAGCTTGGCCGGGTCGACCTGGCGCTGCAGCTCGCGGCCCTTGTCGTCGTCGCCCGGATAGCCGCCGACGGATGTCAGCCCGTCCGGTGCCAGCGCCACGAAGCCTGCCTTGGCGAGGCGCCGCGCGACATCCTCGATGTAGGGGTTGAGGCCCCGGTTCTCATGCACCACGACCACGCCGGGCACCGGTCCCGGCGCCTTCGCCGGCCGCACCAGATAGCCGCGCACCTCCCCGTGGCCGTTGGGGGAAGGATAGGTGACGTACTGCGCGACGATGTCGGGATCCGTCGGAGCCACCTGCTGGGCCAGGGCATAGTTGGGGCTGAGCATGTGAAGCAGCGCCGCGGCCGTCGTGCCGCCGACCGCGAATTTGGCCGCCCCGTCAAGAAACTCGCGCTTGGTGATCCGCCCGTGCGCGTAGAAGTCGTAGAGCTCGAGCAGTTCCTGCGGAAAATCCTTGGCCGTCAGTCTCGTCATGGTGCCCTCCGTGTTTGCCGGCGGATGATAGGCCGGCGGATGATAGATCGTTCCGGCCGGGCAGGAGGTCACGCTTGCGATACCGCCTATTCCTCGAGGCGGCCGGTGCTGTCCCGGTCCCGCTCGTAGCGCCGCGCGAGCGGGAAGGGCGGCAGCCACGACTCGCGGCGGATGGTCCAGAGCTCGTAGGTGGGCTTCAGCTGGTCGGGTGCGTCGAGGGAGCCGAGGTTCACCTCCACCTCGTCGCCGGTGCGCGAAAAGACGGACGAGCCGCAGCGCGGGCAGAAGAAGCGCCCGGCATAGTCGCGCACCTCGCCTTCGATCGTCACCGCCTCCTGCGGAAAGACGGCGGAGGCGTGGAACAGGGCGCCGTGATGCTTGCGGCAATCGAGGCAGTGGCAGAGGCCTACCCTGTAGGGGCGCCCCGATGCGACGAGCCGCACGTTGCCGCACAGGCAGCCCCCGGTGAAACGGTCCATGCTCGCCTCCTTCTGAACATCTCATCGACCGGAATGATGGGCACGGCCGAGGCAGCGGCAGGGCCCGCCCCGCCGCCCGTCCGGAAACCTGACGGACAGGGCAGCGCGAGGCAACGGGTTCAAGAACCGCTCCGGCGGAGGACCGCTCGGTCCTGGTGGGAGGCGGTCGCAGGATCCGCGCCATCGTGGCCGAGACAGAACTGGTCCTGCTGCGCGACACCGGCGACGACGAGCTCGACGTGATGGTTGATGCCTTCGCCCGGATCCGCAAGCGCCTGCAGGACATCCGGGGCGAGCCCTGAGCATCGCACGGCGAGCGGGCCGCCGCGCAGGCGTAGCGCAGATGCCGTCAGCGCGCCACGACCGTCAGGGACGTGCCCCACGGGTCGCGCAGCGGCAGACGTGTCGCCGTCGCTTCGGCCGCCCGCTCCTCCGGCAGGCGCGCACGCAGGGCCGCGAACGTCGCCGCATCCGCGAGGAGTTCGACATCCACCAGCCCCGTCACCGGCTCCGGGCGTACCGGCGCGCCGCGACTGTTCCAGATGTTGGTGCCGATGTGATGGTGGTAGCCGCCGGTCGAGAAAAAGGTCGCGCCCGGATAATGGCAGACGACATCAAGACCGAGGAGCCCCGCATAGAACGCCTCGGCCCTGTCGAGTGCGCCGACCTGAAGATGGACGTGACCGATGAGGGAGCCGGCCGGCAGGCCGGACCACTTCCGCGTCGCCGTGGCCACGAGGCTGTCGAGGTCGAGCGGCAGGGTGTTCATTCTCACCTGTCCGTTGTGCCATTCCCAGCGCTCGCTGGGCCGGTCCCAGTAGACCTCGATGCCGTTACCTTCCGGGTCGGCGAGATAGTTCGCCTCGCTCACGAGATGGTCCGAAGCGCCCTGCAGGAACACCCGCAGCTCGGCGGCGTGGAGCAGCCACTGGGCGAGGTCCGCCCGCGTCGGCAGCAGAAAGGCGTTGTGGAAGAGACCGGCTGATCGCCGGTCGGCCAGCGGGGCCGACGGATCGTGGCGCAGTTCCAGCAACACCTCATCGCCCACACCCAGCCGGACGCGCCCCGTGCCGGTCTCGACCGGGGCAAGGCCAATGACCTGCTGGTAGAAGTGGCTGACTGTATCGAGGTCGCGCACGGTCAGGGCGACCGTGCCGATCCGCATGGGCGCGCCGGCGGAGGTTTCGGATGCGGTCATGGGATGTGCCTTCCGAGCATGATGGTTCCGCCAGCATGCATCGCGCCGGTCAGGCGGCACGCTTGGCCGGTGAGCCCCGATATCAGCCTTTCGGCTTTCGGGACGCCTCGTCGTCCGGCTCCGCACCACCATGCGGGCGTGGCGTGATTTGGGAACTGGGCAACGATCGCGTGATCTTGGGCGGGTCGCTCGCAGGAAAGGTTCCCTCCAGCTCCCGGTCCAGCTCCTTGTCGAGAGCCTCCTGCTCGGTTTCCTGCTTCCGTGCTTTCGACATCGGCGCCTCCTTCAAGCCGGGAGGATAGCACGAAATCAGACGGCGCGTCCGGAGACGACGCTCAGCGCATTTCAAACAGCTCCTGGTGGAAGCGCTTCGACACGTCGAACCCGTGGCGCGCGAAGTCCTGCCTGAGCGCGCGTCCGAAGGCCGAGGGGCCGCAGAACCAGATACTCGCCTCGCGCCATCCCGTCACCACGGCGCGGATGCGCTCGCCGTTCAGCCTCCCGTCGCGCTTGTCGTAGAGAACGTGCAATTGCACCCCGGCCGCGCCGGCATCTGCCTGAAGCTTGGCGATAGCCTCCTCGCTGTAGTCGGCCGTGGGGTGGAACAGGTGGATCTCCTGCGGGCGGTACGTGTCCGGTGCGCTCTGCCGCTCCAGCGCGATCTCCTTCATGCGGGCGATGAAGGGCGTGATGCCGATGCCGGCGCCGACCCAGATCTGGCACGGGCGATCGTCATCGAAGGTGAAGCAGCCATATGGCCCCTCGACCGTCACCGGCTCGCCCACATAGCGCCTGTCGCGCAGGGTGCTGGTGAAGTCGCCCAGCTCCTTGGCGACAAAGGTCAGCCGGTGCTGTGACGGATGCCAGGCCGAGGCGATGGTGAAGGGATGCGGGCCGTCCGTGGGATCGCCGCTCACGAAGGCGAACTGTCCCGCTTTATGCCCGGGCCAGCCCTGCGGAATGTCTATCTCGCCCTCGAGAACGCGAAGCTCCGGATAGTAGCGGAGATAAGTGATCCGGCCCTCGGCCTTGAGTTGGGCTCCGACCCGGCGCAGCAGCACCAGGACGGACGCGACGGATCCCGAGGCGAGAAGCACAGCCATCATGAGCCCGAGCGGGGTGAGCCAGTATCCGAACTCGAGCAGCACGACGGCGTGGAAGGCGAGCACGAGATAGGCCGCCGCGAGCAGACGGTGTGTCTTGTAGAAGATGTGGTACGGGATCCAGCGGACCAGCGCCACGACGATGAGCACCACGGCGGCATAGAAGGCCCACTCGCCGACGTCTTCCGCCAGCCCGCGCTGCGACAGCAGGAGCTGGTGAAACATGTTGTCGACAGGCGCGCGCGGGCCACGGACCGGCCGCTCCAGCAGGCCGAAGCCGACGGCCCATTTCGGCCCCTGAGTCCAGAGCCAGTGTGTGACCGACAGCACCAGCGCACCGATGCCCAGCCACTTGTGCAGGCGGTACATCTTGTCGAGGCCGCCCAGCCACCGCTCCGGCCAGCGCGGCCGCAGGGCGAGGATCATGGCAAGGCTCATGCAGCCCATGGCGAGCACACCGGTAAGCTGCACCATCGAGCCACGAAGCGGGAAGAAACCGCTGGGGAAGAGCGCCGCTGGATCGGCAATCAACCAAAGGCCGGCGAGCAGCACCAGAGCGCCCCAGAATACTGCCTTGATCTGCACCATCGGATGCTCCCCGGCCGTGACGACAGCCGATTCAGACTTGTTCCAGTTCCAAATATCTGATCCGACCTCCACCCACATCGTTGATGCACATCAAGAGTTCGCCGCCAGCGGCTTCCGCCAGGGCGAAATGTAACAGCCCGCCGGGGCTGTGGCGGGCTGCTTGGTCGAGCCGGGGGCAGGTTGCTCCGGCCTATGTATGGCAATCAGGCCTGTCTGGCAGCGGCGCAAACCTGCTACCGCGACGCCTTGTAGAGCTTGGTTGCGATCTCGAACATCTCCTCGGGCGAATAGTCCGGGGTGAATGCAGACGGGATGCCGGTGAGCTGGTGGATCTTGCCGCCCTCGGGCATGCCGTCGACAACCGTCAGCTCGCCCGGTGGATCGTCCGGCAGAGCCACCTCGCCATTCCCCCAGATGCCGGCCATCTCCCTGTAGTCGTCCGGGCTGAAGGTATAGAGGCGGCGGTGCGAGCCCTCCTCGAGATACTTCTGGCATTCGGGAATGTTGCCGAGGGGAATGTTCGGCGTCGGCAGCATCTTCTCGATCTCGACGCCGGTGATCTTCTTCAGCGCCAGGGCATAGGCGTGGGCGTGGACCGAGCCGCGCACCAAGAGATAGCCACAAACTTCGCGCCCGGTCGGATCCGTCAGGGTTTCATAGACGCGCAGCTTGTGGAGCCTCGCGCCGCATTCGAGATGGAAGTTGTGCAGCAGGTCGAGCACCACGTTGCCGGTTGTGGTGATGAAGTCATTGTTCCAGGACTGCCCGTTGCTGTTGACCGGCATGGCACCACCGCCGCCGGAGAGGAAGGCTGCCGCAAGACGGATGTCCTTCATGTCCTCGAAGGGCGCGTCCGAGATGTCCGCCCCGCCGGCTTCATCGTCGTTGGCGTCGTCGGGGCCGTTGTTGAGCATGGCGACGCCATTGCTGACGAGCTCGACGTGGCCCAGCTCTTCTGCCGTGATGGCTGCTACCAGGCTGTAGAAGGGGCGGAGCTTGCTCTTGCTGCGGAAGTTGAAGCTCTGGAACATGTAGTTGCCGAGAGTGGACATCTCGCCGTACTTGCCGCCCAGAAGCTCCTGGAGGGCGGCGGCGGCGTTCGGGTCCTGCCGTTTGGGGGCGGGCAGCTCCACTTGCAGCTTGTCGACACGCAGGAACATAGGACACCTCCATCGCTGCAGAAGCCGTCCCAACAAGACAGCGCATGCGATGTTCCAGACGGCGGCGCCTCAACTTGTCGAATCACCCGTATTAGCCTTTCAGGTTGCGGGACGACCGAGACGTGGGAGGCTGGAATGCGGCGGATTGCGGCGGCTCTTGCTTTCGTCCTGGCGCTGATGGGAGCGGCGCCTCCGTCCCATGCAACGGACAGCAGTTTCGCTTTCATGGTGGAGCTCACGCTCACCCCGAAGGCAGCGGAGAAGCTCCAGGCCCTCAAGGAGAAAATAGTCGTCGCCGCCTACTATTACGGCTATCCGTCGCCCAACGCTCCCAGGAAGGAGATCAAGGAGGGAATCTCCCTCGGCGCCGAGCATCACACGGTCGACAACTCCACACGACTCGTCACGGTGACGGGACGGGGCATATCCCTCAAGCATCTCGACTGGGTGCAGGACCGGAAAGTGAGAGTACTCACCAACGTGTACTCGGCGCGGCGCGGAGACCCGTTCAATCTCATCGATTGCGGCATCTTCGATGACGAGGTGGCGGTTGCAGCCCAATCGCCGGTAAAGATCGCCTGCAAGCTGATCGGGGAGTGAGCGCTGTCGTCACGTCAGCACCCGGCCGGTCCGGAATCGGCACGCAGGCAAAAGAGCCCGCTTTGCGAGTGCGGCAGTTTGTCCTACGGAGCATTCTGCACGGGCCGGCCCATTCTCTGGCGGCTCGCTTCTGGAAGCAGGATGTGACCATGGGCCACAGATTTGTTTCGAAACCGCTTGCCTTGATAGCTTCACTCGTCTGCGCGTCGGCCTGGGTCACCACGGCCGTGGCCGGGCCGATCAACGTGACCGTGACCGGTGCGCGCAACGATGACGGTGTCGTTCGTTGCGGACTGTTTTCCTCGGCCGCGGGCTTTCCGAAGCCCGAAAACCGGGTGGGGGAGGCGGTCGGCAAGGTCAGTGGCGGCACCGCCACCTGTTCGTTCAAGTCCGTGCCCAGCGGCACGTATGCGGTCGCCGTCTTTCATGCCGAGCACAACGAGATGCAACTGCAGTACGGCCTGTTCGGCAAGCCCAAGCAGGGCGTCGGCTTCTCGCGCAACCCCTCCATCACTTTCGGCCAGCCGAGCTTTAACGACGCGGCATTCGAGGTGGGGAACGCGCCGGTGTCTCTCAACATCCGCCTGAACTATTGACCTGTTGAACAGCCATCCGGCCGGCCTGCGCGACGAGGCCGGACGCGGACGAAAAAAGCCCCGGCGGGCAGATGGCCGCCGGGGTTGCCGTTTCGTCGCGAGCCTGCCGGCGTGTGGAGCCACGCCGGCATCCAGCCGCGCTTACTGCTCGATCGTCTTGTTCCAGCGGCTGTTCCACTCCGGCCGCTTGGCGTTGATTGCATCCCAGTCGAGTGTGACGACCGTCTTCATGTACTCGTGGAACTTCTTGAGCTTCTCCTCGGCCTTCGGCGTGCTGGCGGTCGCCTTCGGGTTCGAGGGGATGATGTTGCCAGCCTCAAGCGCCTTCGTCTGCGCGTCCGCCGACAGCAGGTAGGCGGCGAGCTTCTGGGCCAGCTCCGGCTCCGAGTTGTTGGCGATGACGCACTCGGCCACCATCAGCAGCACCGAGCCTTCCTTCGGCTGTGCGTACTCGACCGGGATGCCCTTGTCCTGCAGCCCGGCAACGCCCGTGGGCGTCAGCGGGAAGATCGCAGCCTCGCCGGTCTGTACCATTTCGGAGATCTTCGACGAGTTCGGGATGAACTCGATGACGTTCTTGCCGATGGTATCGCGGAACTTCTCGAAGCCCGGCTCCACGTTGTCCTCCGAGCCGCCCTGGATGCGGTTGAACATCAGGAAGGCGTGCAGGCCGAAGGACGAGGCCGAGGCGGACTGGAAGACGACCTTGCCCTTGAACTTGGGATCGGCGAGGTCCATCCACGAGGTGGGCGGCGCCCATCCGTTCTCGTCGAACATCTTCTTGTTGTAGGCGAGACCCGTCATGCCGAGGTCGACGCCAGCCGCCATGTCATCCTTGAAGCGGGCGGCGGGCAGGATCTCGTCGAGCTCCGGGCTCGGCTGCAGCTTCTCGCACAGCCCCGCCGAGATGGCGCGGGCCATGACGCCGTCGTCGAGGAACATGACGTGCATCTGCGGATTGTCCTTGGCCGCCGTCGCCTTGGCGAGAATGTCCGAGGACGTGCCAGGCACGACCACGATCTTGACGTTGTGCTCCTTCTCGAAGGGCGGGAACACCGCCTGCGTGTAGGCGCGCTCGAAGTTGCCGCCGTTCATGCCCACGTAGAGCGTCTTCGTCTGCGCGGAAGCGGCAGTGGCGTGGCCGAGGGCAAGGGCCGCGGCACCGGCCAAGAGGATGATGCGGTGGGTCATCATGTGTCAGGTTCCCCTTCCTTACGGCTCTTGCTTCTCGCCCGCACCCGAGCCGACGGTGGTGCGGGCCGGAGGACTGCCCGCCGTGAAGCGGGCGATGGAAAAGGCCTCGATCGGCGTCGGCGTCCGTCCGTCACGCACGAGCTCGGCGAGGACCTCACCGACGCCCGGCGCGATCTGGAAGCCGGCGCCGGAAAAGCCGAAGGCGTGGATAAGCCCCGGCGTCGTCAGGCTCGGGCCGAGCACCGGGTTCCTGTCAGGCATCTCGGCCTCCGTGCCGCTCCAGAAGCGGATGGCCTGCGCCTTGGCGAGGCCGGGAAACAGCGTGGCCGCCCGATGCATGATGGTCATGGCGCCGTCCGAGCGCGGGCGCGAGAAGTCGGGGTCGGAAAGGGGCTCGCCCCGCTCGCCGCCGACGATGCAGTTGCCGCGCTCCACCTGCCGGGCGTAGATGCCGCCGCCCTCCATGCCGATGTTGACGGTGAGGACTGGCGCCATCGGCTCGGTGACGATCATCGAGGGGTAGATGCGCTTGAGCGGCACCGGCTCGCCAAAGCTGGCGGCGAACTCGTCCGCCCAGGCGCCGGCGCTGTTGATGACGGTGCCGGCCATCACCTTGAGGCCCTGTCCCGCCTCCAGCACGAAGCCTTCGCCGTTGCGGGTGACGCCGGTGACGGGCGTGTTCTCGAGGACATGCACGCCGGCGCGACGTGCCGCCGCGGCAAAGCCGGTCGCGACAAGGCGCGGGTTGGCGTGACCGTCACCGGGGCAGAACGACGCCCCCACCGCGTCGCCGACCCAGGGGAAGCGGCGGCGCAGCTCGTTGTGGCCGATCAGCTCCAGCTCGAGGCCGGCGTCGGTAACCTTCGCCGCATAGGCTTCGAGTGAGGCCATGTCCGCCTCGGTCGTCGCGAGCTTCAGGTGACCCGAGCGCAGGAACTCGCCGTCGATGCCTATGAGGGACTTCAGCTTCGGCCAGATGGCGTGCGAGCGCTGGGAGAGCGGCAACTGCTCGGGCGGGCGCCCCTGCCGGCGCACGCCCCCGTAGTTCACGCCGCTTGCCTGCGCGCCACAATAGCGCCGGTCGAGTAGCGCGACATCCATGCCCATCCGGCGCAGCGCCAGGGCTGCCGAGCTGCCGACGAGCCCGCCGCCGATGATGGCGACATCGACACGAAGGGGCGTCATCATTCCGCAGCCTCCCTCGGTATCAGCGTCAGCGGAACGGGCTTGACAGGCGGCTGGCCCCGCAGGCGACCGACGGCAGCGACGCTGCGTCCCGTCTCCGCGGCCAGGATCTCGGCGGCGCTCGCGCCGCAGAAGCGGCCCTGGCAGCGGCCCATGCCGACGCGGCTCACGGCCTTGAGGCGGTTGATCTCGTCGAGCGCGAAATCGCGCACGCAGCTGCGCAGCGTGCCCGCCGTCACCTCCTCGCAGCGGCACACGACCGTGTCGTCCGCCACGGTGGCCGCCCAGTGCGCGGGGAAGGGGAAGGCCGCCTCCATCACGTCGCGGAAGCGGCTGATCCTGGCGAGCTCGAGCTCGAGCTCGGCCGCCCGGCCGGCCGCATGTTGCAGGCCGCGGTCTTCGAGAAGCGCGAGGGCCGCCCGCTCGCCGGCAAGCTCCGCAGCGTCTGCCCCGGCAATGCCCGCGCCGTCGCCCGCCACGTAGACGCCGCGCACGCTGGTGCGGCCGGAGGGCTCGCGCTGCGGCACGAACACCCGGTCGCGCTCGTTGAAGATGAAGGCGCAGCCGGCAAGGTCGGCGAGCTGCGTCTCCGGACGCAGGTTGAGCCCGTAGCCGACGGCGTCGCAGGAGAGGTAGTTCTCGCGTCCCTTCTCGCGCCAGCGCACGCCGACAACCCTGTCCTTACCCTCGAAGGAGAGGTCCGAGATGCCATGGCGCAGCATCACGCCGCGAAGCTTGAGCTCGGCAGCAAAGCGTGCCCCGCGCAGGATGATGGCCGGATAAAGGGCGAGGCCGCCGAGCAGGTTGCGCTTGGCGGACAGCGGCGCCGCATCGAGCACCGCCACCACCCGCACGCCCGCCTTCATGTACTGCCATGCGACGAGATAGAGCAGCGGCCCCGTGCCGGCGAAGACGACCCGCCGGCCGATGGCGCAGCCTTGCCCCTTCAGTGCCACCTGCGAGCCGCCCAGGGTGAAGACACCCGGCAGCGTCCAACCGGGCACGGGCAGGACACGGTCGCTCGCCCCGGTGGCGAGGATGAGCCCGTCATAGTTGACGGTGCGGTTCACGCCATCGACGGCGATGTCGGCGCGGCCGTCCCGCAGGTTCCAGACAAGCGCACGCGGCAGGTGGTCGATGCGGCCCGACAGGGCGGCGAAGGCGCGGTGCAGGCGCTCCGCCTTTTCGGCCTCCGACCCGTAGAGGTCGTGCGCATCGCGCCCGTCCTTCACCAGCGGCTGGCGGTAGATCTGGCCGCCGCAGGCGGGCGCCTCGTCCACCACGAGCGGACGAAGGCCGGCTTTCGCCAGCGTCTCGGCAGCGCGCACGCCGGCCGGGCCGGCACCGACGATGAGCGGCTGGGCGCGGCTCATGCGGAAGCCCCCGTCAGGATGTGCATGCCGGGGGCGAGCGGCGTCGTGCAGGCGCGCACGCGCTCCCCGTCCGCAAGCGTCACCCAGCAGTCCTGGCAGGCGCCCATCTGGCAGAACCCGGCGCGCGGCGCGCCCGAGAACTCGCTGACGCGCACCTTGTCGGCATTGGTCAGGATGGCCGTGAGCAGCGTGTCCCCCTCGCGCCCCTCGCAGGGCTTTCCGTCGAGCATGAAGGGAACGGGCGCGTGGTCCTGGCGCGCTATGCGTTGGAAAAGCGACATGAGCCGTGTCTCACTTCTCGCCGACGAGGATCTTGTCGAGGCCGAAGACGCGGTCGAGCACCACCATGGCCACCGCGGTGAGCGCGATCATCAGCGCCGAGACGGCAGCCATCATCGGATCGATGGACTCGGTGGCGTACATGTACATGCGCACCGGCAGCGTCACGGTGGCGGGCGACGTGACGAAGATCGACATCGTCAGCTCGTCGAAGCTGTTGATGAAGGCGATAAGCCAGCCGCCGCTGATGCCCGGCAGGATCATCGGCACCGTCACCCGGCGGAAGACCGTGAAGCGCGAGGCGCCCAGGGTCAGCGCGGCCTGCTCGGCGCTGCGGTCGAGCCCGGAGAGGGCCGCCAGCACGAGGCGCAGCACATAGGGCGTGACGATGATGACGTGGGACAGCGTCAGCCAGAGGAAGGAGCCTGTCGCGCCGATGAGCGCGAAAAGCCGCAGGAAGGCAACGCCCAGCACCAGGTGCGGAATGATGAGCGGCGACAGGAACAGGCCGTTGAGCGCATCCCGCCCCGGAAAGCGGTATCGGTCGATGGCGAGGCCCGCCGGCACGGCGATGGCGACCGAGAGGCTGGCCGCGATTGTCGCCAGCCACAGCGAGTTGCCGAAGGCCGTGACGAAGTCAGGATGCTCGAAGACCGCCCGGAACCAGCGCAGCGAGAACTCGGTGGTCGGCATCGTCAGTGTGTTCTCGGGCGTGAAGGCCACGAGGCATATGACGACGAGCGGCGCCAACACGAAGCCGACGACGAGGGCGTGGAAGAGAAGCGCGATGGGACCGTTCTTCTGCATGGCCTCACCCCAGCGTGCGGCGGGCACGCGCTTCGACGGCCCGGTTGTAGGCGAGCATGATGACGAGGTTGGCCACGAGCACGAGGATGGCTATGGCCGCGCCGAGCGGCCAGTTCAGCTCGTGCATGTACTCGTCGTAGACGAGCGTCGCCGCCATCTTGAGGCGTCGGCCGCCGAGCAGGCCGGGGATGGCGAAGGCGCTCGCCGACAGGCCGAAGACGATGAGGCTGCCCGACAGCAGCCCCATGGCAACCTGCGGCATCACCACACGGCGCAGCGCCGTGAAACGCGAGGCGCCCAGCGTCCAGGCTGCCGCCTCCACCATCGGGTCGAGCTTCTGCAGGGCTGTCCAAACCGGGATGACCATGAAGGGCAGCATGACGTGGACGAGCGCGATGACGATGGCCGTCTCGGTGTAGAGCAGGCGCACCGGACCGAGGCCGATGGCCTGCAGGGCGGCGTTCACCAGCCCCGTCGAGCCGAGCAGCATGCTCCAGCCAAAGGCACGCACGACGACCGAGACGAGCAGGGGACCGATGATGACGAGCAGGAAGATGGAGCGCCAGGGCTTGCCCATGCGCGAGAGGATGTAGGCTTCCGGCGCACCGATGAGGGCGCAGATCAGCGTCGTCAGCGCGGCGAGGCGCAGCGTGCGCCAGAAGATGGCAAGGTAGTAGCCGTCGGTAAGGACATGGACATAGTGGGCAACCGTCCACTCGTCCTGGATACCCGTGGTGTGGTCATACGCCAGGAACGACAGGACCACCGTCAGCACCAGCGGCACGAGGACGAGCCCCGTGAACAGCAAGGCGCCCGGCGCGACGAGAAGCCAGGGCGTGGCGACCGAGCGGTTCATGCCGCCACCTCGGATGCGGTCTCGACACGCAGGGTGGCGGGCGTCCAGTCGATACCCACGGGCTCGCCTTCACGCGCCGGTTCCTCGCCGGTGTTCGGCACCGATACCATGATCTCGCCGGCCTCAGTCGCGACCGTCAGCAGCCAGTGACCGCCGAGGAAGAAGCGGCTCGCCACCTGCCCGGCGAGGCGGCCTTCGCCTGGCCGGCAGAGGCGCAGCTTCTCCGGCCGGATGAGGGCGGTGACGGCGGTGCCGGGCGCAATGTCGGCCGGCGCGCTCTCGAGAATGGCGTTTCCGACGGTGACCGTGCCGTCGCGCCACACGCCCGCGATGCGGTTCATCTTGCCGACGAAGGTGGAGATGAAGGGCGTCGCCGGCTGTTCGTAGAGGCGGTAGGGCGCGTCGATCTGCGTCATGCGCCCGCCCTCCATCACCACCACGCGGTCGCTGATGGAGAGGGCCTCGGCCTGGTCGTGCGTCACCATGATGGTGGTGGTGCCGACACGGCGCTGGATGCGGCGCAGCTCGAACTGCATCTCCTCGCGCAGTTTCGCGTCGAGGTTCGACAGGGGTTCATCAAGCAGCAGAACCGGCGGCGTGATGACGAGCGCGCGGGCGATGGCCACGCGCTGGCGCTGGCCGCCTGAGAGCTGGCGCGGATAACGATCTGCCATGTCGGCGAGGTGAACGAGGCCGAGCATCTCGGCGACGCGCTTGTCGCGCTCCGCGCGCGGGACGTTGCGCATCTCGAGGCCGAAGGAAACGTTCTCGGCCACCGTCATGTGCGGGAAGAGCGCGTAGCTCTGGAAGACGATGCCGAGGCCGCGGCGGTTGGGCTTCTCCTGCGTGATGTCGCGGCCGTCGAGGCGGATGCGACCGCCCGAGGGTTCCACCAGTCCGGCGATCATCTGCAGGGTCGTTGTCTTGCCGCAGCCGGAGGGGCCCAGCAGCGAGACGAACTCTCCCTTGGCCACGGCCAGATTGACATCGCGCACGACGGGGACGCCGCCGTACACCTTGCTCACCCCTTCGAGCGTCAGGAAGCCCATTTGACCCTGCCTCGCAATTTTAAGCTTTTCTTAAGCAGGCCGCTCCGGGCCTGCCGGGTCAACTCAAAATTTCATATTGACGAATTTTTGTTGACAAAATTCCGGCATATGAAATTTTCAGAGCGATCTGTGTCGATGGTTTTCGAAGACTCATGGCGGAAGCAGCCGCGCCGATCTCCAGCCTTCGCCGTGCCCTCTCGCTGGTGCGGATCATCGCCAACGGCGACCCGGCCGGGCTTCGCCTCAAGGACATTGCCGAGGCCGCCGGCTGCACGCAGCCGACGGCCCACCGGGCGCTGCAAGACCTGATGGCGGAGGGCTTCGTCGAACAGGAGGCGGGCGGCAAGCGCTACCGGCTGTCACTCGACTTTTTCGTGCTCGCGGCCAAGGCGGGGCAGGCCAACGGCCTGCGCGATCTGGCGCGGCCAGTCCTGTTGCGCCTCGCGGCTTCGCTGCACGACACGATCTTCCTGCTGGTGCGGCACGGCTACGACGCCGTGTGCCTCGACCGTGTGGAAGGCCCTTTTCCCATCCGCTCCTTTACGGGCGATATCGGCGGGCGCGTGCCGCTCGGTCTGGGGCAGGGCAGCCTCGCCATCCTCGCGCACCTGCCCGAGGCGGAGCAGGAGGAGGTCATCCGCTTCAACGTCCCGCGGCTCATCGACCGCGGCTTTATCGACGAAGCGGGGTTACGCGCGGCGATCGCGGAGGCGCGCAGGCTCGGCTGGGTGAATCTAAACACCGGCCTCATCCCCGGCATGGCGGGCCTCGGCGTCCCGGTCTTCGACGCACGCGGCTATCCGGTGGCGGCGCTCAGCATCGGCACGCTTGCTGAACGGCTCGGCCCGGAGCGGTTGCCCAGCGTGGTGCATATGCTGCAGACGGAAGCTGCGAAGCTCGGGGCCGAGATCAACCCGTTCGACCCCTCGCTGCGCTATCCCTCCCGCAGCCTCAGCAAGGCCGAGCCGTAAGCCCAGGCTGTTTGCCGCTTTCGTTCTGACAGTCGGCTGTCGCGATCAGCTCGACATCCTCATAAGTCGCACGGATCTTGCGCAGCACGGCCGGGTCGTCGGAGTCGACATCGTAGAACATTCCGTCGATCGCGCGTATCCTGACCCATGGCCGGTCTGTCTTGCCGGACGTCCAGCCGACAAACTCGCCCCAGACAACCTGCCGCGCCCTTTCCGCCAACGCGGTCAACTGCCTTCCGCAGAGGCGGGCGTTGCGGTGGGCCAGGCTTTCCAGAAACGCTCCACCTTCGCCCGTTGCGTCGAACCACTCGTGACCGAGCTCAGAATTGATCGAGGAAACGATCCAGGTCGCCCCCAGCGACTCGGGGGCCAAGAGGCGCAGCAAATCCTTGAGATCGACGCATAATAGATCATTCCGCTTGTCGCGGATTCTTAATATTGCCATTTCACCCCCCCCTTGAGGATGGAATAACAGCCCAAAAAAAATTTTGTCAACGCAGTATAGGGACGCGGGAACGCTACGCTTCTTGTTTAAACAAATGCCGAATATCGGCCGCGGCGGTGGCGCCTCTCCAGGCTCAGTCCGCCCGTCGCGGCGCCGCCTCGCCCGTCTGCTCAAGCAATCTTTCTGCCAGGTCGGATAGATTGTCGCGGATCTGAGCAAAAGCAAAGACAATGGCGAAGGCTTGACCGAAATCGTGGCCGTCGAGCCCCTGGCCGCTTTCTCCGCGCAGCGCCTCGACGCTGGCCTGCAGCATGGCCACGGCGGTGTCGAGGGCAGCCGCGTCGCCCGTCATCTTTTTCCCGTCGAGAGCCACCGCGAGGTCCGCCATCCGCGCTCTTGCCGCCGCCACGACGTCGTCCAGCGTCGTCCCGAGGGCGGCCTTCAGCTGCGTCGAGAGTGGGCTCTGGGCGGCGCGCAGCAGGATGATCTCGCTGTGCCAGAGCCGGCGGATCGAGCGGAGCATCGGGGCGGGGTCGAGATGGTCGGGGGCGCCCGGCCACTCGCGCCGCGCCTCGTCGATCTGGGCGTCACCCTTGCGCAGCAGCTTGCGGATGCGCTCGTTGAGCGTGGCCGGATTCTCATCCGCTCCCGCGAGCCGGGCGGCGATGAGCGTCAGCAGCGCCCCGCACAGGCCGAGGGCCTCGGCACTCGTTCCGCGCAGATGGTCGCGCGCCCGTGCGGGCAGGATCAGCAGGGCCGCGAGCACGCCGACCACGGCTCCGAGGCCGATCTCCGCCACGCGCTGGAAGGCCGCGCCGAGCGGATCGGCATGGCTGGGATCGGACAACAGGACGATGGCCGCCGTGACCGAGCCGAGGCGCAGGCTGGGCCGGCGCGCGGCGATGTAGACCGTCAGCAGCATGACAAAGAGCAGGACGACACCGGTGCGCAGCTGGGACGAGCCGGCCAGAAGCGCCCCGACGACGCCGAAGGCAGCGCCGAGCATGGTGCCGAGCAGCCGGTCGACGGTGGCGCTCAGCGTCGCGCCGAGCGTGGCCTGCATGACGATCACCGCCGTCAGCACCGACCAGTAGCCCTTGGGCAGGCCGCAGGCCTCGGCCAGGACATAGGCTGCGATGGCGGCAATCGCCCCCCGCACGGCCTGGCGCAGGTGGATGGGATCGAGGCGAAGGCGAAGCTGCTCGATCATGGCGACTCCGGCAAGCCCGCGCGCCGCAGGCGCGGCGGATCAGTCGCTCGCATTCTGAGGGAACGGAAGGCGCCGAGGAAAGGGCAGGGCGCTTGCGCAGGCCCTTCGTCCTGCTCGCCGGTTGCGGCCACGGCAGGAAGCCCGCGCCGAGCCTCCGCCGAGGACGACACGGGCTTTTCCAGCCTCTTGCGAGCCGGCGGCTAGTCTTCCTCGACGAAGACCTCCTCACGCTTCCTGCGCACAGACGGCATCAGCACCACGGCGAGCACGATCGCCGCAATGACCAGCAGCACGGCGCTGATCGGGCGGGTCAGGAACACCGTGGGGTCACCCCGCGAGATGATCATGGCGCGGCGAAGGTGCTCCTCCAGCATCGGGCCCAGCACGAAGCCGAGAAGCAGCGGCGCCGGCTCGCAGCCGAAGCGGACGAGGGCATAGCCCAGCGCGCCGAACAGCGTCAGCGTGTAGAGGTCGTAGGGGTTGGAGTTGATCGAGTAGATGCCGATCGCGGCAAAGGCCATGATTGCCGGGAACAGCAGGTAGTAGGGGATCGTCAGGAGCCGCACCCACAGGCCAATCAGCGGCAGGTTGAGCAGCACCAGCATCAGGTTGCCCGCCCACATGGAGGCAATGATGCCCCAGAACAGCTCGGGGTTCTGGTTGACGACGTTGGGGCCCGGCACGATGCCCTGGATGATCATCGCGCCGATCATCAGCGCCATCACCGGATTGGCCGGAATGCCAAGGGTGAGCATCGGGATGAAGGAGGTCTGCGCGCCGGCGTTGTTGGCCGATTCCGGGCCCGCCACGCCCTCGATGGCGCCCTTGCCGAACTCCTGGGGCCTGCGCGATATGCGCTTTTCCACCGTGTAGGAGGCGAAGGCGGCAAGGATGGCGCCGCCGCCCGGCAGCACGCCGAGAATGGAGCCGAGCGCCGTGCCGCGCACGACCGGGCCGGCCATGCGGCGGAAGTCCTCGCGCGTCGGCCACAGGCCTGTGACCTTCTTCACCATCACGTCGCGGTCGGTCTCGTTCTGCAGGTTGCGCAGGATCTCGGCGATGCCGAAGACACCGACGGCGACAGAAACGAAATTGAGCTCGTCCGAAAGCTCCGGGATGCCGAAGGTAAAACGCTGGGCTCCCGAATAGAGGTCGGCACCGACGAGGCCGAACAGCAGGCCGACGATGATCATCGCCGTCGCCTTCAGGATCGAGCCGTGCGCCAGCGCGATGGCGCAGACGAGGCCGAGGACCATCAGCGAGAAATATTCGGGCGAGCCGAACTTCAGCGCCGCCTTGGCCAGCGGGGGAGCGAACAGGGCGAGGACGACAGTCGCGACCGTGCCGGCGAAGAACGAGCCGAGCGCCGCAGCGGCGAGCGCAATGCCCGCGCGGCCGCGCTTCGCCATCTGGTAGCCGTCGATGGCCGTGACGGCGGAGGAGGATTCACCCGGCAGGTTGATGAGGATCGCTGTCGTCGATCCGCCGTACTGCGCGCCATAGTAGATGCCTGCGAGCATGATCAGCGAGGTCGACGGGTCGAGCCCCAGCGTGATCGGCAGCAGCATCGCGATGGTCGCGGTCGGCCCGATGCCCGGCAGCACGCCGACGAGGGTGCCAAGCAGGCAGCCCACGAAGCAGAACGCCAGGTTGTGCGGCTGCAGGGCAATGGAGAGCCCCAGGGAGAGGTTGGAAATCAGGTCCATCTCAGCGCACCCCGAAGATCGGCCGGGTCCAGGGCTCGACGAGCGGACCGAAGATGCGCAGAGGCAGGCCGAGGCCCATAACGAAGACGAGGATGCAGAAGACGGTGAGCCCGAGGGAGAGGAGGAGGGCCACGATCAGCGACATGCGGCGGCTGGCGAAGGACGTGATGAAGGTGGTGACGAGCAGCACCGGCGCGATGCCGAGCGGGCGGATCAGCAGACCGAAGATCACTGGCACGCCGAGAAGGATGGCGATGCCACGCCACGGCAGCGGCCCGCGCTCGACATCCTCGTGCCCAATGCCCTTCAGGATCGTCGTGATGCCGAAGACGACCAGAAGGCCCGACAGAACGATGGGGAAATAGCCCGGCCCCATGCGCCTCGCAGTGCCGATGTCGAGCCCGTAGAGCGTCATGAGGCCGAAGAACAGGCCGATGCCGACGAATATCGCCCCTGCTCCAACATCGCTTCTGTTGAAGGTCATTGCTCCCCTCCGATGCAAAGTGCCGACGCGACGGGCCGTCGCGTCGGCAAGTCTTTCGAAGCGGCAATCAGTCGGCGTAGACGCCGGCGGCCTCGATCAGCGGCTTCCACCGCGCGATTTCAGATTCCAGCTTGGCCTTGAGGGCCTGGGGCGTGGCGTTTTCCTCGGGCTCCGGCTTGGTCGCGAGGGCGGCGAAACGCTCGACGACGTTCTTGTCCTTGAGCGCAACCTTCAGTGCCTGGCTGAGCCGCTCCATGATCGCCGGATCGGTGCCCTTCGGCGCATAGAGACCGTGCCAGATGCCGAACTGCATCGAGGCGAGGCCGCCCTCAGCCGCCGTCGGCAGGTCGGGCAGCTGCTCGAGGCGTTCAGGGCTCGTCACGGCATAGGCCTTCACCGCGCCGGCCTGGATCTGGCTGGTCGTGTTGGTGGTCTGATCGCACATGACATCCACCTGGCCGCCGAGCAGGTCCGTCATCGCCGGGCCCGTGCCCTGGTAGGGCACAGTGGTGAGCTGCGTCTCGATCTCGCTCATGAACAGCATGCCGCAAAGGTGCGAGGCCGCGCCGATGCCGGCATTGGCGTAGGTGACGTCGTCCTTGTGCTCCTTCAGGTAGGCGATCAGACCCTGCAGGTCGTCGGCCGGAAAATCCGGACGGGCGATGATCGTCATCGGCACCTCGGTCACGAGGCCGGCATACTCGAAGGACTCGAGCGGGTTGTAGGGGAGCTTGCGATAGAGCGTGGCGCTGGTCGCCATGCCGATGTGGTGCAGGAGCAGCGTGTAACCGTCGGGCGCGGCCTGGGCGACGCGGGCCGCACCGACCGTCCCACCCGCACCACCGACATTCTCGACGATGATCTGCTGGCCGAGCTCGCGGCTCATCGCCTCGGCCACGAGCCGGGCGACCGTGTCGGTCGGGCCGCCGGCCGAGAACGGCACGACCATCGTGATGGTGCGCTCGGGATAGGTCTGGGCTCCGGCGACCTGCGGCAACAGTGCCAGCGCGGCGATGGAAAGCGTCGCAAGCAGTTTCTTCATGTCTTCCTCCCGGAGATCGTTCTTGAACGGCTGGCACGGGGTGATCCCCGGCCGGCCCTGGGGCGCAGTAGGAAACGGCGCCGACGCCTTTTCAACACCGGCGGTCGCACGCCGGATGGCTCCTGGCGCATCAAATCATCTCGATGGGTGGATTTCGTAACATCGGCCCCGGAAGATGTGTGGGGACCGACACATCGCGCTCACTCGGCAGCGTCGCGCCGGCCGAGGCGATAGCGCTGCATCTTTTCATAGAGCGTCTTGCGGGAGATGCCGAGCTCCTCGTAGACGGGCTTCAGCGCCCCGCCGTGTGCCTGCAACGCGCTGGCGATGATCGATTTCTCGTAGCGAGCCATGCGCTCCGCAAGGGTCAGGCCCGTCTGTTCCTCAGCCGCAGCATCGAGCCCGTCGACGCCGAGCCCGAGGACGTAGCGGTCTGCTGCGTTGCGCAGCTCACGGACATTGCCGGGCCAGTCGCGCCGGGCAATCGCCTCGATGACGTGCGGGGGCGGGTCGACGGGCTCGCGCCGGTATCGTCCGGCCGCTTCCCTGAGCAGCTGGAGAAAGAGGATCGGCACATCCTCGCGCCGCGCGGCGAGGGGCGGCACCCTCAACGTGACGACGTTGAGCCGGTAGAGCAGGTCGGCGCGGAAGCGCCCCGCCGCTACCTCTTCTTCAAGCTCCACCTTGCTTGTGGCGATGAAGCGGATGTCGAGCGGGATCGGCTCGTTGGAGCCGAGGCGGACGATAACCCGGTCCTCGATGACGCGCAGCAGCCGCGCCTGGAGGTCGAGCGGCATCTGGCCGATCTCGTCGAGCAGGATGGTGCCGCCGCGCGCATGCTCGAACTTGCCGTAGCGGGCGCGGATGGCGCCGGGAAACGCCCCGGCCTCATGACCAAACAGCTCACTTTCGATGAGATTGGCGGGCAGGGCGGCGCAATTGATGACGACAAAGGGCCGGTCGGCGCGGCCGCTGTTGTCGTGCAGCGCGCGGGCGACCACCTCCTTGCCGACACCGGTCTCGCCGACGATCAGCACATCCGCGTCGGTGCCGGCGACGGCGCGCAGGCGATGGCGCAAGTCGATCATCGCCTGTGAGCGCCCGGGCAGGCGCGTCTCGAGGTCGTCACGCTTGCCGGCGGCGGCGCGCAGCAGCCTGTTCTCCAGCACGAGGCTGCGCCGGTCGAGCGCGCGCGCCACCACATCCGCCAGATGCTGGGCAGAGAAGGGCTTCTCGATGAAGTCGTAGGCACCCTCGCGCATGGCGCGCACGGCGAGCTGCACGTCGCCGTGGCCGGTGACGAGGATGACGGGCACGTCCGCGTCGATGTCGCGCACTCTCGTCAGCAGCGTCATGCCGTCCATGCCCGGCATGCGGATGTCGGAGACGATGATGCCTGGAAAGCCGGGTGTGACGAGATCGAGCGCGGCGTCGGCAGAGGTGAGCTCGCGCACCTTGAAACCAGCCAGCTCCAGCGCCTGCCGGATGGAGCGCAGGATATCCTCCTCGTCGTCGATCAGGAGCACGCAGGGCTGCTTCATTCGGCGGCCTCCAGCGATTGGGCGGGGGGCTCCTCGTCGAGGACGATCGTGGCAATGGTGCCGCCCTCGGGATGCTGCTCGACCGAAAGCGTGCCGCCGAAGTCCTTGACAATGTTGTAGGAGATCGAGAGGCCGAGCCCCAGCCCCTTGCCTACGCCCTTGGTTGTGAAGAAGGGGTCGAAGATGCGGCCGGCAATGGCAGCCGGAATGCCGGGGCCGTGATCCCGCACCGTGATGGCGACCTTGCCCTCGCCGGTGCGCTCCGCAGCGAGGGTGATCGTCCGCCGCTCCGTTCCCTCCACCGCGTCGGCTGCGTTGGAGATGATGTTGACGAGCACCTGCTGCAGGCGCACCGTCCCCGCCTTCACCCACAGCGGTCCGGGGCCGAGATTCACGACGAAATCCGCATCGGCCGCCTTCAACCGCCAGCCCATGATTTCCAGCGTGTCGTGGATGATGTCGTCGAGGCGCACCGGCCCGAGCTTCTCGTTGGGCTTGCGGGCGAAGTTGCGCAGGTGCCGGCTGATCGAGGCCATCCGTTCCGTCAGGCTGACGATGCGCTCGATGGCCTCGGCGGCTTCGGCGTTGCGCCCGTGAGCGATCAGCAGGAGGGCATTGTCAGCATAGGTGCGCGCGGCGGCGAGCGGCTGGTTGAACTCGTGCGACAGTGCCGCCGCCATCTGGCCGAGAGCGGCAAGCTTGCCCGCCTGGACGAGATCGGCCTGGGTCTTGCGCAGTGCCCGCTCGGTCGCGCGCCGCTCGGCGACCTCCGCCTGCAGGAGGTGGTTGACGTTGGCGAGGTCCGCCGTGCGTTCTGCGACGCGCCGCTCCAGTTCCTCCTGGGCTTCGCGCTGCACCTGCAGCCGCTCCGCGAGCCGGGCGCGCCGCTCGAGCCAGACGGCGAAGCCCATGGCGCCGAGCGCCACGAGCAGTACCAGCGCCGCGATGGTGGTCAGCACCTGCACGCGCACCGACGCGGTGTCGAGCAGCACGCGCACCGTCCAGTCTGCCTCCGGCATCTCTTCGCTCAGGGCGAGGTATTGCCGCGCACCCTTCGTGTCCGTGACGGTCAGGAGATCGTGCCCGTCCGGCGTCGCCGAGCGTGTGACCGGCAGTTCCCGCAGCTGCGCATTCGCATAGCGGCGTGTGGCGGCCGTGCGCGCCAGCCGGTCCGGCGTGAGAGGCTCGATGGCCGTAAACAGCCAGTCCTGCCGGCCAGACATGAAGATGATGCCTTCACGGTCGGTGACGATGATCTCGTAATCGCTGCCCCGCCAGGAGCTTTCGATGGCATCGAGATCGATCTTGAAGGCAACGACGCCAGCGACGCCCGTCTCGGTACGGATGGGAGCGCCGAAATAGTAGCCACGCTTGAGGGAGGTGGTGCCGAGCGCGAAGAAGCGGCCCTCGCCGTGGTCCCGGGCGTCGTGGAAGTAGGGGCGATAGCTGAAGTTCTCGCCGATGAAGGTCGGCGTCTGGTCGAAGTTGGACGCGGCGATGGTGACGCCGTCGTTCAGCATTACGTAGATGTCGGACGACTCGAGCAGATGGTTGACCTGCTTGAGGAAGTGGTTGACCTCATCGATCTTCTCCCGGTCCTGCGGGTTCGACACCAGCAGCTTGATGTCCGGATCGTCGGCAATGAGCTGGGGCAGCTTCTCGTAGCGGGCGAGCTGGCCGCGCAGCGCCGTGACGGCGAGGCCGAGCGTGTTGTGACCGCGTGCGGCCGCCTCGTCGAGATAGAGCGCGGTGGCGTAACGGTGGCCGAAGCTGGCGATCAGCAGGCACAGCGCGAATGCCACCGCGCCCAAAATGATCAGATGTCGCCGCCGGTGCCGGTTCATGCGACCTGTCGTTCCTCCCGCCTGATCATATAGACCGGCTTTTGACACGGAGTCGAACGCCTGCTGCTCTGAGACACGGCAGATTGCGGCGCTGCCCCTTCCAGCAAGCCGGAAGGCGCGATCGCTTCAGCCGGTCATGCGTCGGGATGGTGTCGCGCCATGCGCATGCGCGCCCGTGTCGCTTCATCCACCATCGCCCGGATCTGGGAAAGAAGCGGGTGGCGGGCCGTGTGCTGGAGGCCATAGGCGAGATTGAAGGCGTAGTCGAACCCGGCTGGATTGCGGCCCACGGTGTGCTGGAGCATCGTTTCCAGCTTGTCGAAGCCCTTGGCGAGGATGGCCTCCGGCGTTGCGGCGGCATCGTATTCGTCCCACAGGGCAAGGATGTCCTGCCGAAGGTCAGCGGGCAGGGGCGCACAGAGCTGCGCCATGGCCGCTCGCTCGCGAACCGCCTTGCCATCGTCGCCGCGCTGCACGATGGCAGGGATGTCGCCTGAGATCGCCTCGCCGAGATCGTGCACGATGCAGAGCTTGAGCAGGCGAAGCAGATCGCAGCCGGCAAGCTCCTTCTCGAACAGCATCACCAGCAGGCACAGGCGCCAGCTGTGCTCGGCGGAGCTCTCGGCACGGCCGCCGGAGGTCCGCCCGCTGCGCAGCGTATCCTTCAGCCGCTCGGCCGCCTGGATGAAATCGATGATGCCGCGAAGCCTGTCGTCGTCGATTGCAGGTTGCATGGGTCATCCTCACGGGCCAGCCGGCGGCCGTCCGGGCGCCGAGTCCCTGTGGTGATTTCTTCCGACCGATTGTCGACGCCAGCGGCGCCGGTTGGAAGGCTCCGACTGCAAAATCGCGGTACCGTCTCAATGCGCCTGGCGTGCCGACCTCGAGGAATACCCCTGCGCCTTCCATTCAGCGAGCGGCAGGATGTCGGGGGCTTCGCCCATCGGGGCATACCAGGAATCGACCGCCCATTCCGTGCCCTCCGCGTCGCGGATGACGGCGGTGGAATGGAAGTAGCGACCGTCGAGAAGAAAGCCGCGCGAGGCGATGGCACCGACCGTGTGATGGCGCAGGAGCCCGCGTCCGGCGAGATAGAGGAGGAGGGCGCGCGTGTTGGTCGACTCGTCGATGCAATCCATCTGGCCGCGTTCTCCCGACGCGCCGAAGCGCGAGCCCGGTTCGTCCCGCACGCCGATGACGTCGAAGACGCGGCGCTCGAAATAGCGCACCGCCGCGGCAATCGCCGCGCGTTCAGCGGCCGGAGACCGTCGCCCGGAGGCGAAGATGGCGGCGAAACGCCGTGCGTCGGCCGGACCGAGATGGAGGATCGTGCGGAACCAGCAGCCGTAGCCGTGGCAGACGTGGATCACCTCCTGCGCGGTGGCGGTTCGGCCGGCGCCGCCGAGTGCGACGAGAATCAACAGGAGGAGCAACGGCAGGCGGCCGTTCCTCCTGACACGGCTTCCCGGCGGGCAGACAATCATCCGGCCCTCGCACACTCGCCACGGTCGGGCGCGAGCCGTGCGCCCGCTCTGCGCAACTATAACGCGGGCGTCGCCGGGCGCGACAGGCGCGGCCAGGTCGATCCGAAGCGCTGGACCAGCCGCCGCCCCTTTCGGAAGATGAGGCAGAGGCATTGTGGAAGGGCCAGCCGGAGGCGGCAAGCGCCGCCTTATAACCGCATCAGACGAGGGAGAAGGTCCGTGGAACCTGTTCGCTGGGGCATCCTGAGCACGGCCAAGATCGGCCGCGAGAAGGTCGTGCCCGCCATGATGAAGAGCCCGTTGTGCAACGTGCTTGCGGTCGCCTCGCGCAATCCGGCGGCCGCGCGCGCCATGGCCTCCGCACTCGGCATCGCGCGCGCCTACGGCTCCTACGAGGAGCTTCTCGCCGATCCGGAGATCGAGGCGGTCTACAACCCGCTGCCCAATCACCTGCACGTGCCGATGACACTCGCCGCAGCCGCGGCGGGAAAGCATGTGCTGTGCGAGAAGCCTGTCGCGCTCGATGCCGCGGAGGCGGAGCAGCTGCGCGCGGCGGCCGACAAGGTGCTTATCGCCGAGGCCTTCATGATCCGCCACCATCCGCAATGGCTCGCCGTGCGCGACATGGTGCGGGCAGGGGAGGTCGGCGAGCTGCGCCTCGTCCACGTGCTCTTCTCCTACTTCAACACCGACCCGGCCAACATCCGCAACAAGGCAGAGATCGGCGGCGGCGCGCTATACGACATCGGCTGCTATGCGGTCATCAGCGGGCGCTTTCTGTTCGGGGCCGAACCGCAGCGCGTCGTCAGTCTGGTGGAGCGCGACCCGGCCTTCGGCACGGACCGGCTGTCGAGCGGTCTTGCCGATTTCGGCGGCGGGCGCCGGCTCGTCTTTACCGTCTCGACACAGCTCGTGCCCTTCCAGCGCGTCGAGGTGCTCGGCACGAAGGGGCGTATCGAGATCCGCATCCCCTTCAACGCGCCGCAAGGGGAGGGTACGCGCATACTGGTCGACAGCGGCACGGCCCACGACGACGCGGCGGCACGTGTCGTCTCCTTTCCGCCGTGTGACCAGTACACGCTGCAGGGCGAAGCCTTCTCGCGGGCTGTGCGCGGTGAGGAACCGCTCGCATTCGGCGTCGACGATGCCGTGGCCAACATGCGCGTTCTCGATGCTCTCTTCCGCTCGGCGCAGAGCGGCGCCTGGGAAAAGGTCTGACCAGCCGGGCGCGCTGCTCAAGCGGCGACGACGCGACAGGGCCAGGGATTGCGGCCCTCGCGCAGCCACAGCAGGGTGTCGAGCCAGAAGCCGGATGCGTGGCTGTCGTGAAAAAGGCCGAAGTGGCCGATGGAAGCGCGCCCGTAGTCGCCCGGCGCGATGCTGACGAGGGTCCGCTCGCCCCCCGTGTAGTAGCGCAGCGTGCGGCGAATGGCCGGCACGGTGCCGAACTCGTCGTCGGTGACGGTGACGGCGAGGATCGGCGCCGTCACGGCCGCCATGCGTGCCAGCACGTTCGCTCGCGCGGCGGGCGGATAGTTCCGCTCGAAACGCCGGCGGCGGAAGCTCCACTCGTTGGCGACGCCGGCCGGCAGATCCTCCAGCCAGCCAAGGCGACGTCCGGGGAAGTAGCCGCACGCCGCCGTCAGCAGCGGCATGGCGACATGCCATTTGAAGAGGAGAAAGAGCCGCCGCTCCGGAGCATAGTCGCCCCACCAGGCATATTGCGCGCCAACGGTGAGCATCCGGTCGATCAGGCGCGCGCTGCGCGCAAGGCCCGGCAGGAAACCGCCGATGCTGTGGCCGACCACAATCAGCGGCCCCGCCCGGCGGCACACGTGCATCAGGTTGATGGCCGCCTCGACGTCGCGCTCGCCCCAGTCGCGCCAGCGATAGCCACAGCCCTTCAGGCTGTCCGGACGCGACGCGCCGATGCCGCGATAATCGTAGGTCAGGACATCGAAGCCGTGCCCGGCGAGAAACCGGGCATAGCGGTGATAGTAGCGCGCGAGAACGCCCGTGGCCGGATTGATGATGACGCTGCCGGCGACGCTCTGCGTACGTGCGGGCCAGAGCCGCGCGCCGAGCCGTACGCCGTCCGTGCAGACGATCTCGCAGGGTTCGCTGTCCTCGACGACAGGGGGGAACTGGGCTCGCTCGTTCATGGGCCGGAAGATAGAGCGAGCCCGCCCGTTGAGTATATTCACTAGTCGGTATACATAGGGCCATGGGTGAGAGGTCTGCCACCACGCGCGAGCGCATCGTCAAGGCTGCGGTAAAGCTCTTCCACGCAGAGGGAATCCGCGCCGTCAGCGTCGACGCCATCGCCGACAAGGCAGGCGTCACCAAGCGCACGCTCTACTACCACTTCCGCAGCAAGGATGACCTGATCGCGGCGTATCTCGAGACGCGCGACCAGCCCAACCTCGTCGTGTTCCGGCAATGGTTCGACGAGGCGCCCGGCGACGTGGCAGACAAGGTGGCGGCGATCTTCCAGCACCTCGCCCGCTCGGCGCGCCATCCCAAGTGGAAGGGGTGCGGCTTCCTGCGCACGTCGGTGGAGCTCGTCAACATGCCCGGTCATCCGGCCATGGTCGCCGGACGTGCGCACAAGAAGCGGGTAGAGGGCTGGCTCGGCGACATGTTCGTGGCGGCCGGCATCGCGGAGGCGGACGCCCGGCAGCTCGCGCGACAGGTCATCCTGCTCATCGACGGGGCCTTTTCCGTCGTGCTGCTGCATCGCGACCCGAGCTATATGGAAACGGCCGGCGAGGCGGCCGCCACCCTGGTGCGGGCCCGGCTCACGGCCGCAGCGAAGGCGCACGAAGCTGCGGCCGCCCGATGAAGGCAAGGAGACATCGATGTCGAAGGCAACGCGCGCGACGACGATGCTCGTCAGGCCAGGCATCGCCTTCACGCTGCACAGCTACGCCTATGATCCCGATACCGAGAGCACGGGCCTGCAGGCCGCCGAAGCCCTGGGCGAGGATCCCGGCCGCGTGCTCAAGACGCTGATGGCTCTTGTCGACGGCAAGCCGGCCTGCGTCATCGTTCCGTCGGACCACGAGGTGGCGATGAAGAAGCTCGCCGCCGCCTTCGACGGCAAGTCGGCGCAGATGATGAAGCCTGCCGATGCAGAGCGGATCACCGGCTACAAGGTGGGCGGCATCAGCCCCTTCGGTCAGATGCGGAAGGTACCGGCGGCCATCGAGGAGAAGGCGCTCGCCCACGCCCTCGTCTATGTCAACGGCGGCCAGCGCGGGTTGCAGGTGAGGCTCGCCCCGCGCGACATCGTCGCGCTGCTCGATGCCCGCGTCTGCGCAGTGGTCGCCTGACGCGCCCCGCGTCTGACCGGAAAAGGAAGGGTCTCGCCACCAGACACGAAAAGCCCCCGGGCATCGCTGTCCGAGGGCTTTTTGCCGACAGGCGATCAGCCGCGCACGAAGGCCAGCAGATCGGCGTTGATGATGTCCGGATGCGTGGCGAACATGCCATGCGACAGGCCAGGGTAGGTCTTCAGCGTGCCGTTCCTCAGCAGCTTGATCGCCTTGTGGGCCGAGTTCTGAATCGGCACGATCTGGTCGTCCTCGCCGTGCAGCAGGAGGACCGGCACATCGATCGCCTTGAGGTCTTCCGTGAAGTCGGTCTCCGAGAAGGCCGCGATGCAGTCGTACTGGGCCTTGGCACCGCCGGCCATACCCTGCCGCCACCAGTTGTCGATCAGCCCCTGGCTTACCTTCGCATCCGGACGGTTGAAGCCGTAGAAGGGCCCGGACGCCACATCGCGGAAGAACTGCGCCCGGTTGGCCACCAGGAGTGAGCGGAAGCCATCGAAGACCTCCTTGGGCAGACCATCCGGGTTCGCCTCCGTCTTGAGCATGATCGGCGGCACGGCGCCGATCAGCACCGCCTTCGCCACACGGCCCGGCTCGGCACGGGCGACATAGCGCGCCACCTCGCCACCACCGGTAGAATGTCCGATGTGGACGGCGTTCCTGAGGTCGAGGGCAGCAGCCAGCTCGGCAACGTCGGCGGCATAGGTGTCCATCTCGTTGCCTGTGTCGGTCTGGTCCGAGCGGCCGTGGCCGCGGCGGTCATGTGCGATCACGCGGTAGCCCTGAGACAGGAAGAACAGCATCTGGTTGTCCCAGTCATCCGCAGAGAGCGGCCAGCCGTGATGGAACACGATGGGCTGTGCATCGCGGGGGCCCCAATCCTTGTAGAAGATGCGGGTGCCGTCGGTGGTGGTCAGGCTGTTGCTCGTCATGGTCGATCCTTTCGTTTCTCCGCTGGAGCTCGCCGGGACCGGCAAACCGAGGGCTGCGAGCGCCGCCGTTCCCGTGATCAGGAAGGTGCGCCGCGTGACGGTGAGCTCTGGTCCGAGTGTCATGTCGCTGGCCTCGCTGAGGTGTTGTCGACGTGGACAACGCTAGGGGAAGCTGGCAGGCGAGAAACTTGGCGGAACAGACAATAAGCGGGGCAAAACGGACAGATGCCGCAGAACAGAAAGCGCGTGGCCGAAATCGGCCTGCTGGTCTACCCGGACTGCCAGATGGCAGCCGTGCACGGCCTGACGGACCTGTTCCGCATCGCCGGGGAGTGGGCGGAGCGGATCATCGAGACCGAGGTGCCGGCCATCCGCGTCTCCCACTGGCAGGCTGGGGATGGGGAGGAGGGGGAGGTCGTCTGCATCTGGGATAGCCACCCGGGTTCTCCTCATCGGCTGACCCATGCCATCGCTCCGCCGAGCATCATCATGCCCGAGCTCATGCGCCCCATGCCCACCGCGGCGGCCTGGATGCAGGCCCGTCACGCGGAAGGAACCATCCTGTGCTCGGTCTGCGCTGGCACCTTCGTGCTGGCAGAGACGGGTCTGGTGAACGGACGGCGCGCCACCACCCACTGGGCGTTTGCCAGGCAGCTGGCGGAGCGTTTCCCCGAGGTTGAGGTGGCGGAAGAAAGAATGGTTATCGACGAAGGTGACATTGTTACGGCAGGAGGCATCCTGGCCTGGACCGACCTCGGCCTGACGCTCGTCGAGCGCCTGATGGGCGCCAGCGTGATGCTGGCGACGGCCCGCTTTCTGCTGATCGACCCGCCGCGGCGGCACCAGCTGCCGTTCAGCCAGTTCATCCCGCGTTTCGACCACGGCGATGCGGCGGTGCTGCGCGTGCAGCAGCACATCCACGCCCGCTATGCGGATGCCCTCGCGGTGGGCGCTCTCGCCGGACTTGCGGGGTTGACGGAGCGCACCTTCCTGCGCCGCTTCAGCGCAGCGACCGGATTTCGCCCGGTGGAGTACCTGCAGCAGGTGCGCATCGCCAGGGCCCGCGAGACGCTGGAGCTGACGCGGCAGCCTGTCGACCAGATCGCCTGGCAGGTCGGCTACACCGACCCGGCCGCCTTCCGGAAGATCTTCCGGCGCGCCACCGGCCTGACGCCCAACGAGTACCGGCATCGCTTCAGCGTGGCATGAGACAAGGCTTTCGCGGCGCGAGCGGGGCAGGGGCTGCCCGGCCGTCACGGCCTTGGCTCTCCGGCGCCCTCTCTACAAGGCCCGCGATCAGAAATAGCCGAACACGAAATCGCTGGCGTCGAGGTTCTCGAGATCCACGCCGGCGAGGAAAAGGCCGCCTTCCCCGACATCAATGACGACGCCGCCATCCGCCTCGCGGGCGGCGGCGAGCACCTCGTCCGGACTGGTCAGGGACCCGCCGAGGAAACGGATCCGGTCAATGCCGTTCTCGAAGTCCTCGATGCGGTCGTAACCGGTCTCGTTGCCGATGTAGTTAAAGACGTCTTCGCCCGCGCCGCCCCAGAGCTGGTCTTCGCCATCGCCACTGTAGAAGTGGTCGTTGCCGTCCTCGCCATGAAGCCTGTCGTTGCCCGAACCGCCATCGAGCCGGTCACCCCCGGCGCCGCCGTAGGCCGTGTCGTCGCCGGCTCCGAGATCGAAATAGTCCCCCGTCAGCGTGACACCGGGCCGGTCGCCGAGACCGCTGTCGCCATCGAGCCCGTAGACCGTGTCGTTGCCCGAACCGGCGATCACGTCGAGCCGCTCGAAACCGGCCGCTGTCGCGCCGCCGGGCAGGAGGCCCGCCTTGACGTCGACGACGAGGTCCTCGGTCGCGTCGCGCTCGACAATGACAAGCCGGTCAAAGCCGGTGCCACCATCCAGGAAATCGGCCCCGCCGCCGCCGATGATGACGTCGTTACCCTCATGCCCGCGGATGACATCTGCTCCGGAGGTACCGATAAAATGATCGCCGCCGGTCGAGCCCTCGATGGTCAGCTTCTCAAAGCCGACCGCGCCACCCGTCCGGCCGACGCCGAGCTGGGAGAGGGAGATGGCGCCTGCCTCGCCGATGGCGGCAGCACTGTAGCCGACTGCCTCCCTGCCACCGTCCAGCGTCGGCGCGAGCTGCGTCGGCGCGGTGCGGAAATCGAGGATGAGATGATCCGTGCCCTCGCCACCGTCGGCGCGCCCCGCGCCGTTCAGCACCACGAGATCGTCGCCCGCGCCGGCGTTGATGTGATCGTAGCCCCAGCCCCTGCCGCCGATGATGATATCGTTGCCGCCTGCGCCGGACAGCCGATTGGAGCCATCGTCACCCGCGATATAGTCGTCGTGCTCCGTGCCGTAGATATTCTCGACGGAGATGAGCACGTCGCCCTGGGCATAGCCGCCGATCTGCGGCCCGTCGTGCGTGAGGTCCACGTACACGCCTGCGCGCGAGCCCGTGTGTTCCACCGTGTCAGAGCCGCCACGGCCGTCGATGATGTCCGCGCCCGCGCCGCCGTTGATAATGTTGTCGAGGCTGTTGCCCGTCAGCCGGTCGTCGTGGCTCGATCCCGTCAGATCCTCGATGCCGGCGAGCGTGTCGCCCTCGGCGTCGCCGCCGACCTGCGCCCCAAGGCGGCTGAGGCTGACATCGACCGCCTCGGGCGAAAAGGCGTAGCTCGCCCTGTCGCGCATGCCTTCGCCGCCGTCGATGACATCGGCTCCGGCGCCGCCGCGCAGCGTGTTGTTGCCGGCGTCGCCGATCAGGATGTCACCGTAGCGCGAGCCAGTAATGTTCTCGATGTCGACAAGGACGTCACCTGCGGCATCGCCGGCGCCGGCCTGCGGGCCGGAGTGGCGCAAATCCACCATGACTCCGGCGAGGGAGGCCGAATAGACCGCGGCGTCGCGGCCCGCGCCACCGTCGAGGAGGTCGGCTCCCGGTCCGCCCCACAGGCGGTCGTTGCCGTCCCCGCCGAAGACTGTCGTCGCCGGCATAGCCGACGAGATCATCGTCTCCACCGAGCCCCTCGAGCACATCGACCGCCGCCGTCCCATACAACCTGTCATCGTCTTCAGTTCCAGCAGGCATAGCGCCCTCCCGGATGACATATGCATTAAATATTTACGACGAATTCTCAGAAGGCAACATAAATGTATATCTATATTTTACGTTGAATTTGGAAATATATTCTGCTTCCTGTTTGGGTCAAAAATGGAAACATTCGTCATGCGATGAATGCGAACGCCGGACGACGCTGGGAGGCCACGGGGGCGCCGGTCATCAGCGTCGCGGGTGTAACTCTGTTGCCGACAGGGCCGAATGGCGCAGCGGCGCTCGGCGGCGCCGGGACGGACCGCGCGGCTTGAAACGTCGATACACGCAGCCATGACCGACCGGTGCGCAGCGTCGGTGACAGAACCCGGCGGAGCAGCGGCGCATGTCGGCGAGGTCGGATCCGCGGTCTGGCTAGACTAGATCCGAGGCGGACGCGGGCCGGCCGGATCATCCGCGCCGCGGAAGAGAGGTCCATGGGAGTAAGGCCGGTCACGGCCGCATTGCCGGCGCACCGAAGCGGGCAGCGACGGCGATGCCGTGGCAACGCGATACGGCCAGCCCGAGAGCACGGCCATCCAGGTGCAAGGGGGAGAGCCCCGCCGTGTGCTTAGCCAAAATTCGCATAAGGAAGATTATGGAACCAAAATCGCGACATTCGAGCACTCAGGCTTGCGGTGGCTTGCGGTATGACCCCGGCCTCCGGCCTGACCCTTGCCGCTTTGCACCTGGCGGAGACTGACGCCGGCCCTTTGCCTTCTGCCAGAGTTCCGGCCCGGGCGCCGAGCTGAGGACTGGCCGCGGGATCGCAATGAGCGACACGGCTCATCACCATTTTTTCCGTTAGGTTGAAAGTCCATCTCATTGCGGCACGGTGTCCGAGGGCTAGGAGTTGGCTAAAGCAGAGGCATGCGGCAGCACTGCCGTCAGGAATATCAGGGAGGTAGCGAGCGATGGTCGGTTCCGGCGTGTCGGCAAATGGATATGTCGCCTGTGGCAAGCTGAAGGTCGCCGCACCGCTCCATGCCTTCATTACTGAGGAAGCGCTGCCTGGCACCGGGATCGCGCCCGATGCATTCTGGCAGCGTCTCGAGGCGATCATCGCCACCTTCGCGCCGCAGAACCGCGCGCTTCTGGCCAAGCGCGACGCGCTGCAGGCACAGATCGACGAATGGCACCGCAGCCGCGCTGGCCGCCCACACGATGCGGAAGCCTACGAGCGCTTTCTCAGGAAAATTTGCTATATCGTTGATGATATAGGCGATTTCCGCGTCGGAACGACCAATGTCGACCCCGAGATCGCCACCATCGCGGGGCCGCAGCTCGTCGTGCCGGTGATGAACGCGCGCTATGCGCTGAACGCCGCCAACGCCCGTTGGGGCAGCCTCTACGACGCGCTCTACGGCACCGATGCGCTGGACGGCAAGCGGCCGTCGCCGGGCCCCTATGACCCGGCGCGCGGCGCCGAGGTCATTGCCTTCGGCCGGCGTATGCTGGACCAGCACGTGCCGCTCGCTTCCGGCTCGCATGCCGATGCCGTGCGCTACGCGGTGGATGGCGCGGCCCTCACGGTGCAGCTCGCGGACGGCAACGTCACAGGCCTCAAGGATGCGGCGCAGCTCGCCGGCTTCGCGGGCAACGGCGATGCGCCGGAGGCGCTCGTCTTCCTCAAGCACGGCCTCCACGTCATCGTGCATTTCAACCGCAACCATCCCATCGGCGGCAGCGACAAGGCCGGCATCAGCGACATCGAGCTGGAGGCCGCGCTGACGACCATCATGGACTGTGAGGATTCGGTCGCGGCTGTGGATGCGGAGGACAAGGTCGTCGTCTACCGCAACTGGCTCGGCCTGATGCGGGGCGACCTCGTCGAGACCTTCGAGAAGAACGGGCGCACGGTGACGCGCCGCCTGGCTGCAGACCGCGTCTACAGGCGCCCCGGCGGCGGCGAGCTGCGCCTCAAGGGGCGCAGCCTCATGCTCGTGCGCAACGTCGGCCACCTCATGACGACCGATGCTGTGCTGGACGAGAACGGCAACGAGATCCCCGAAGGCATCCTCGACGGCATGGTGACGGCGGCCATCGCCCTCCACGACATCGGCCCCTCGGGCCGCCGCGCCAATTCCGCCACGGGTCAGATGTACATCGTCAAGCCCAAGATGCACGGCCCTGAGGAAGTGGCTTTCGCTGATGCACTTTTCGCCGCCATCGAGGATGCCCTGGCCCTTCCGCGCAACACGCTCAAGATGGGCGTGATGGACGAGGAGCGCCGCACGAGCGTCAATCTCAAGGCATCTATCCGCGCCGCCAAGGACCGCATCTGCTTCATCAACACGGGCTTCCTCGACCGCACGGGCGACGAGATCCATACGTCGATGGAAGCGGGCCCGATGATCCGCAAGGCCGACATGAAGGCCTCAACGTGGATCAAGGCCTACGAGGACGGCAACGTCGACACCGGCCTGGCCACGGGCCTCGACGGCCGCGGGCAGATCGGCAAGGGCATGTGGGCCATGCCCGACCTGATGCATGCCATGCTCGAGCAGAAGCTCGGCCATCCGCTCGCCGGGGCGAGCACTGCCTGGGTGCCCTCACCCACGGCCGCGACGCTGCACACCTTGCACTATCTGGCGGTTGACGTGGCGGCCCGCCAGGCAGAGATCCGCAAGCGGGCGCCAGCGCAGCGTGCCGACCTGCTGACCCTGCCGCTGGCCGACCGCGTGAACTGGTCGGCGGCGGAGATTGCCGAGGAGGTCGACACCAACGTCCAGAGCCTTCTCGGCTACGTGGTGCGCTGGGTCGACCAGGGCATCGGCTGCTCCAAGGTGCCGGACATCCACGATGTCGCCCTGATGGAGGATCGCGCCACGCTGCGCATCTCGGCCCAGCATCTCGCCAACTGGCTGCGCCACGGCATCGTCTCGCGCGATCAGGTGATGGGGGCGCTGAAGCGGCTCGCCGCCGTGGTCGACCGGCAGAACGCCGGCGACCCGAACTATCGCCCCATGGCGCCCGATTTCGACAATTCGCTCGCCTTCCAGGCGGCCTGCGCCCTCATCTTCGAGGGCACGCGGCAGCCGAACGGATACACCGAGCCCCTGCTCCACCGGTTCCGCCGCCTGCGCAAGGAGAAGGACCGGGCCGCCACCTGAGCAGCCTGCGCCCCGTTGCCTGCCCCGCACCGCCGGGCCACTGGAACCGCAAGGCGGTGGCCGGCGTTGCTTTGATATGCCTCAGACACATGTGGCACGAGGCCAGAGCGAGGAGCCGGGCATGGACGATCCGCACAAGTCCCGCAGCGAGCGGGAGCGCGAGAAAGCCGAGAAGAAGCAGCATCAGGACGAGGTGCTCGACGAGGAGCTGGAGGATTCCTTCCCCGCCAGCGATCCCCCGTCGCAGACGCAGCCTGCACCCAAGCGGAAAAAGAAGAATAACAACAACTGATTATCGGCCGATCTTAATCGGAAGCCGTAATCGTCATCCCGTCATAGGCCGGCTCCACGTGGGGCGGCACCTGACGGCGCAGGGTGGCATAGTCAAGGTCGGTGTGCAGGTTGGTGAGCACGGCCCGTTGTGGGGCCACCTCCTCGATCAGCGCCAGGGCCTGCTCGAGGTTGAAGTGGCTCGGGTGCCGCGTGTAGCGCAGTGCGTCGACAATCAGCACTTCGAGGCCGTACAGCACCGCCTTCGCTTCGTCGGGCATGAGGCTGACGTCGCTCGCATACGCCAGCTTGCCAAAGCGGAAGCCAAGCGCGTCGATGTTCCCGTGCACCATGCGGAAGGGCAAGGCGGACACCGTGCCGCCTGGTCCTTCAATGTGCACCTCCTGCCCGCTTGTGAGACGGTGCTCGACGAGGATCGGTGGATAGTCGCTGCCGGGCGGCGTAACGAAACAATAGTCGAAGCGGGTGCGCACCTTCTCGCTGGTGCGCTCGTCCAGATAGACGTCGATGCAGCGGCGCATCGTCAGCACCAGCGGGCGAAGGTCATCGATCCCGTGCGTGTGGTCGGCGTGCTCGTGCGTGAAGAGGACAGCGTCGAGATGGCGGACGTTGGCGTCGAGCAGCTGTTCGCGCAGATCGGGCGACGTGTCGACCAGGACCGTCGTCGCCGCCTCTCCCCGACCCTTCTTTTCGACGAGGATCGAGCAGCGGCGGCGTCGGTTGCGCGGCTCCGCCGGGTCGCAGGCGCCCCACCCCATTCCGACGCGTGGCACCCCGCCGGAGGACCCGCAACCGAGGATGGTCACGGTCAGCGTCATGCGGCGGCGTCTCCCGCGCCTTGGCCGAGCTGCGCCTTGGTGAAGAGGCGGCGGAAATTGCCGGTGGTGATCGCCGCCATCTCGGCCGGTGTCACCCCGTGCAGTTCAGCAAGAACCTTGGCCGTATGGACGACGAAGGCGGGCTCGTTGCGCTTGCCGCGGTTGGGAACGGGCGCGAGATAGGGCGCGTCCGTCTCGACGAGCAGCCGCTCGCGCGGCACCTGTGCGGCGATGTCGCGCAGCTCCTGCGAGCTCTTGAAGGTCAGGATGCCCGAGAAGGAGATGTAGAGCCCCAGCTCCACTCCGACGCGCGCCAGCTCCGGCCCCGACGAGAAGCAGTGCAGCACGGCCCGAAAGGCGCCCTTGCCCATCTCGTCCCGCAGAATGGCGATCATGTCCTCGTCGGCCGCCCGCGCATGGATGACAAGCGGCAGGCCCGTCTCCCGCGCCGCCGCGATATGGGTGCGGAACACGGCCTTCTGCACGTCGCGCGGGCTGCGGTCGTAGTGATAGTCGAGCCCCGCCTCGCCAATACCGATGCAGCGCGGGTGGCGCGAGAGTGCCACGAGCTCATCCGCCGTGACGTCCGGCTCCTCACCCGCATTGTGCGGATGGGTGCCCACTGTGCAAGAGACGCCTTCGAAGCGCTCGGCCAGCGCGGCATAGGTGGCGAACTGCCTGACGCGCGTCGAGATGGTGACGAGATGGCCCACGCCGGCCGCGCGCGCGCGCGCCACGACGGCGTCGAGCTCGCTGGCGAAATCGGGGAAGTCGAGGTGGCAGTGACTGTCGACCAGCATCAGGCCTTGGTCTCCTGCTGCTCCTCCTCCACGAAGCGCGGAAAGATGGGGGCCGGGGCCGGCAGGGCCGTGCCGGGAACGAGGCGCCCGGCGGGGCCGAGCGAGTCGAAGCGCCGCTTGTCCTCCGCAACGGACAGGAGATCGAGCAGGCGCCCCGCCGCCGCCGGCGTCACCGGCTGGGCGAGGATGGCGACGTTGCGCAGCACCTCCGCCGTCACGTACAGCACCGTCGCCATACGTGCCGGGTCCGTCTTGCGCAGGGCCCAGGGCTCCTGCCCGGCGAAATAGCGGTTCGCCTCACCCACCACCGCCCAGACATCAGCCAGCACGGTGTGCAGGGCAAAGTTCTGCATGGCCGCCCGCGCCTTGGCGAGGAGGCCGTCCGCCGCCGCGAGCAGGGCCTCGTCGGCCGCGGTGAAGGGGCCGGGCTCGGGCACCTTGCCGTCGCAGTTCTTGGCGATCATCGACAGCGAGCGCTGGGCGAGGTTGCCGAGGTCATTGGCGAGATCCGCGTTTATGCGGTTGACGATGGCCTCGTGGCTATAGTTGCCATCCTGGCCGAACGGCACCTCGCGCAGGAAGAAGTAGCGCAGCTGGTCCACGCCGTAGGTCCGGGCCAACGCGAACGGGTCGATGACGTTGCCGACCGACTTCGACATCTTCTCGCCCCGGTTGAACAGGAAGCCGTGGCCGAAGACACGCTTCGGCACCGGCAGCCCGGCGGACATCAGGAAGGCGGGCCAGTAGACCGCGTGGAAGCGCACGATGTCCTTGCCGATGATGTGCACGTCCGCCGGCCAGTAGCGCCACCGCGGCGATTGCGTGTCGGGATAGCCGAGGCCTGTGAGGTAGTTAGTGAGCGCATCGACCCACACGTACATCACGTGGCCCGGCGCGTCCGGCACCGGCACGCCCCAGGTCAGCGTGGTGCGCGAGATCGAGAGATCCTGCAGCCCGCCCTTGACGAAGCTGATCACCTCGTTGCGCCGACCTTCCGGGCCGATGAAGTCCGGGTTGCTCTCGTAGAGCTCCAGCAGCCGGTCCTGATAGGCCGAGAGGCGGAAGAAATAGGTCTGCTCCTCCGTCCACTCCACCGGCGTGCCCTGCGGGCCCAGACGCACGCCGTCAGCGTTCAGCGTTGTCTCGCTCTCGTCGTAGAAGGCCTCGTCGCGGACCGAGTACCAGCCGGCATAGGTGCCGAGATAGATGTCCCCGACCTCGACCATGCGCTTCCACAGCGCCTGGGAGGCAGCGTAATGGGCGGGCTCCGTCGTGCGGATGAAGCGGTCGCGCGACACGGCGAGCGCATCGCACATCTCCTGGAAGAGCGCCGTGTTGCGGTCGGACAGCTCGCGCGGGCTGATGCCTTCCTTCGCCGCCGTCTGCGTCATCTTCAGGCCATGCTCGTCGACGCCCGTCATGAAGAAGACGTCATAGCCGTCGAGCCGCTTGAAGCGCGCGATGGCGTCCGCCACCACCGCCTCGTAGGCGTGGCCGATGTGCGGGGCGCCATTGGGATAGGAGATGGCGGTCGTGATGTAGAAGGTCTCGGGATGGCCCATGCCCAACCGTGTCCGAATCTCGCTGGCTCAGGCGGCTTCACCGTGGCGCAGCGCGCCGGCCAGGTCGTTGAAAATAGACAGAACCAAAGGGCGGCGGTCGAGATTGAGCACTTGCGCTTCGCGCGCCGCACCGCGGCTCTTCTCCCACACCTCGACCAAGGGCGCAAGGCGAGCCGCACCCTCTGCCGTCCGTTCATGAATGGTCTTGGTGACGAACATGTCGATCGTCGCCATGAGGGCCGCGAACGCCTCCTCCCCGTCCCTGCCCGCAGTAAGCTCGGCGAGTGCGAGCACCTCGCGCAGGTCGACGGCCGGCAGGCGGACGAGCATGCCCTGCACCCGCTCGACGAGCGCGATGCGTTCCTCGTCCAGCAGCTCCAGCGCGCCCTGCACGGAGCCCTGCGCCAGGGCCGCGGCACGCGCCCTCAGGGCGGGGTCGATCGCATCCCAGGGCGGGCCGAGCCCCTGCATCACCCTCTCGATGTCGCCCGGCGTGAGCTCTCCCAGCGTGAGCTTGCGGCAGCGGGAGCGGATCGTGGCCAGAACGCGGCCGGGGCTGTGCGAGACGATGAGGAAGATGGAGCGCGGCGGCGGCTCTTCCACCACTTTCAGCAGGGCGTTTGCGCTGGCGACGTTGAGGTCCTCGGCGCTGTCGACGATGCAGACGCGATAGCCGCCCGCCCCGGCCGTGGAGCCGAAGACGGCAAGGGCCCGCCGCACGGAATCGATGGCGATGACACTCGAGGGGCCCTTCTTGTCCGTGCCCGGCGTGCGCCGCAGGACGACAAGGTCGGGATGCGAGAGAGCGGCCACCTTGCGGGCGACGAGATGGTCCGGCGCGACGGTGAGATCCCGCACGTCCGGCGCGGCGGCAGGGTCGGGATAGGCGAGCAGGAAACGCGCCACCCGGTAGGCAAAGGTGGCCTTGCCGATGCCGCGCGGCCCGCCGATGAGCCAGGCATGGTGCAGGCGCCCTGCCCGCCAGGCATCGAGGAAGGAGCGCTCCGCCTCCTCGTGGCCCACGAGATCGAAGCGCTCGCGCGGATGAGGGGCGAGGCCGTAGCGATCGGCCTCCATCTCCTGCGCGGAAACCGGCTCACGCGCCATCGGCGGACTCCTGCGTCGTTGTTCCGAGCAAACGGGCCTCGACCTCGGCCCAGATGTCGGCGGCGACGGTATCGGCGTCGCGGCTGGCGTCGATGACCACGCAGCGCGCCGGCTCCTCCCTGGCAATGGTGAGGAAGGCCGTGCGAAGCGCCCGGTGGAAGCTGATGTCCTCTGCCTCGAAACGGTCCGTCGCCTCGCTGCGGGCCTGCCGGCGCGCGCCTGCGCGGGCGAGCCCCACCTCGGGTGGCAGGTCGAGGATGAAGGTCAGGTCCGGGCGCGTGGGGCCGACGACAACTTGCTCGAGACGGTTGAGGAAGACCGGGTCGAGATCACCGAGCGCGCCCTGATAGGCACGGGTGGAATCGCTGAAGCGGTCGCACAGCACCCACTGGCCGCGTGCCAGCGCCGGGCGGATTGTCGTCTCGAGATGGTCGTTGCGGGCCGCCGAGAAGAGGATGGCCTCGGCCGCCGGCCCGAGCGCCTTGGCCTTGCCGGCGAGCAAAAAGTTGCGGATGCGCTCGGCGCGCGGCGCACCGCCGGGCTCGCGCGTCGCAATGACGTCGATCCCGCGCTGCGAAAGGCGGGCGCGCAGGAACTCCACCTGGGTGGACTTGCCTGCCCCCTCGCCGCCCTCGAAGGTGACGAACCGGCCCCGCGACGGCGCTTTTTCCGGCAAGACGGCCTCTTACAATAGCTTGCTCAACGCATCGCGGATGGCGCCGGTACCGAGCTCAAACAGCGCGTCGAAGGCGCGTTGCGAAAGGCTGCCCGACTCCACCGCCTCGTCTGTGTATAGCGGCAGGACGAGCGCGTCGACCTCGTCGCGCGTGACCCGCAGCTCGGCAACCTGCGTCCCTGCCGCGACCGGCGCCTTCAGCGGACCGCGGTAGACCACCTTCACGTCGAGACGGTCGCTCGCGCCGCGCGGCACCAGCACGCGCACCGGCTCCCTGGCGACGAGCGGCACCCGCCCCCGGGCGCCGCCATAGACCTGCGCCTCGCTGATGACCTCGCCAGCCTTGAAGATCTCGCGTGTCTCGAAATTGTTGAAGCCCCACTCGAGCAGCTTGCGTCCCTCGTTGGCCCGGTCACGCGCGTTGCGCAGGCCGTTGAGCACGACGACGAGCCGCCGACCGTCGCGCACGGCCGAGCCGACGAGGCCATAGCCGGATTCCGGCAGATTGCCCGTCTTCAGCCCGTCGGCACCAATCTCCATCGCCAGCAGCGGATTGCGGTTCTGCTGGCGGATCTTGTTCCAGGTGAACTCGCGCTCGCCGAAGATGGGATAGAGGTCCGGGAAGTTCTCGATGAGATATAGCGAAAGCACGGCAAGGTCGCGGGCTGTCGTGCGCTGTTCCGGATCGGAATAGCCCGTGGCGTTGCGGAAGGTGCTGCTACGCAGGCCGATTGCCTTCGCCCGTTCGTTCATGAGCCGGGCGAAGTTCTCCTCGGTGCCCGCGATGCCCTCGGCCAGGGCGATGGCCGCATCGTTGCCTGACTGGACGATGAGCCCGCGCAGAAGGTCCGCGACGGAAACGCGGCTGTTCACGACGGCGAACATGGTGGAGCCGCCGGAGGGCGCGCCGCCGCGCCGCCAGGCGTTCTCGGAGATGACGAAAGTGTCGTCGAGCGACAGGCGCCCCCCCTTGATCTCCTCGAAGACCACGGCCGCCGTCATGAGCTTGGCGAGGCTGGCCGGGATCATTGGCGCGTCGGGCGCCTTCGCATAGAGGACGCCGCGCGTTTGCGCATCCATCAGGATGGCGAATTCCGCCGATGTCTGAAATGTCTGCGCCCTCGCCGCCCCTGCAGCCGCGGCGAGCCAGGCCAGCACGAGCAAACCCGACAACAGCAGCCTGCGAACGAACCGGCTGCTCCCTGCAACGGACGAGATAACCGACATCGCTCCCCCATGTGGAGGGGGAATGTGTGGTGTCGCGGCGGCAAAATCAACGTTCGCCGCGGCGGATCGCTAGTTGGCGGCCCCCTCGCGGAACGAGACGAAACGCTGCTCCTTCACAAGCGAGAAGGGCGCCCTGCTGCCGAAGCGGGCATTCGCGTCCTGCGGCGCCGCATAGAACAGGCTCGCGACGACGGGTTTGCCGGCAGTCCTGGAAACGGGCGGCACAGCCACGGCGACGGGCACGCCGGCGTTCGGGATCGTGCTGAGGTCGAGCAGGTCGTCGATGGAGGCGACCTCCGCCCGCTGCAGATGCGTGGTCGGGGCAGGCGCCGGTGCCGCCTCGGCGACAGCAACGCTGGGCTGCCCGAAATCCGGACGCGGCACAGGCAGCGGCACGGTGACGATCCGCTCTGCAGCGGAAGCAGATGCCGGCGCAGGCTGGGGCGCGGTCGCCGCAGACGCCATGATGACCGGAGCGGAGGAAGGCATCGCCTCCGCTTCGCCCGACCGGGCCGGGGTGGGCTCAGCCGAGGCCACCATGACCGGCGCTGCAGCAGGCGCGACAAGCGTCGCCGGCACGCCGCCGGCCGGCCGGCCGTCGATCTGCAACGTGGCGAGGAGCTTGCGGTCATCGCTGCCGCGCAGCGAGGCCCGACCGAGGTATTCGACCTTCACCTTCGCCGTGCCGGCACGGCGGAAGTCAAGCGCCTCCGCCACCCTCCGCGACACGTCGATGATACGGCCGCCGTGGAACGGGCCGCGGTCGTTGACGCGCACCACCATCGAGCGGTTGTTGGCGAGGTTGGTGACGCGCACGTAGCTCGGCAGCGGCAGCGTCGGATGGGCTGCGGCGATCGAGTGCTTGTCGAACACCTCGCCGTTCGCCGTCAGGCGCCCGTGGAAGTCGGCCCCGTACCAGGAGGCCGTGCCGATGGCGGTGTATTTCTCGTTGAGATGCGGAACATAGGTCTTGCCCGCCACCTTGTAGGGCTTGCCGATATGGTGGCGTCCACCGCCCTTGGGGATCGGCTTGCCGTCGGCAACGACCTTCGGGCTCGGAGCGACGCCATACTTCGGGTCGATCTTGGCGGAGCCGACCTTCTGCGAGCCGCTGCTGCAATTAGCGAGGCCGAGGGCGAGAAGAACGACTCCGGCGCCCTGCAGGGCGAAGCGGAGAGGCGAGCGACCTTCAACGGCGACTTCAGAAGCAGATACCGATGGGATGGATGGGGAAACCTTCGCTTTGACGGCACAAAGCCCAGTCGTCGCACGATCCATCTGCTGCATCGGCTCGTTCCGTTCTTGCCTGTCGATGGCTGCAAGCTACCGTCGGAAGGGCGCGATCGCTGCGCCTGACCTTGGACTTGTCATCACCACCGAAGTGTCGTTGGGTTCCGATGAATGGAGCGTTAAGGCCTCACTTCCCACAAAGCAAGCCTGCAATGTGACAGTTGCAACCGACGCCCGGCCGCGAAACGAGCCTTCCGATTGCGACGAAATTGCGGCGCTATTGCCCTATTATGGCCGTCAGTGCCGCGCGCGCTCGTCGCAGGCCCGCAGCCGGCCGCAACGCGGTCGTCCTGGGAGGTCAGCCAACCTTTAGCCGGACACGGCAGACCAGGAGGCGCCATGCAGACCATCTCCACCATCGCAGAGCTCGAGGGGATCTATGGACAGCCCGGCGAGACGGCGCGCGTCAAGGTGACGGACCACGTGACGCCCCACTATGCCTCCTTCATCGAGGCATCGCCCTTCGTCGCCCTCGCGACGGTCGGACCGGAGGGGCTCGACTGCTCGCCACGCGGCGACGGCCGCAGTTTTGTGCGCATCCACGACGCGCGCACGCTGATGATGCCCGACAGGCAGGGCAACAACAGGATCGATTCCCTGCGCAACATCGTGCGCGACCCGCGCGTGGCGCTGCTCTTCCTCATTCCCGGCTCGGGCAACACGCTGCGCATCAACGGCCATGCCAGGCTGACCGCGGATGAGACCCTGCGCGCCTCCTTTGCCGTTGAGGGAAAACTGCCGCGGACGGTGATCGTGATCGAGGTGCACGAAGTCTACTTCCAGTGCGCCCGCGCCATCATCCGTTCCCGGCTCTGGGACCCGTCGAGCCACGTGGCGCCCGCTGCGCTGCCGACGCCGGGCACAATCCTCGCAGCCCTGTCGCAGAACCGCGTCGGCGGCGAGGACTACGACCGCGCCTGGCCCGAGCGGGCAAGGCAATCAATGTGGTGAGGCGCCTCACACGGCGATGCCGTGCAGGTCATAGGCGTCGGAACTCTCGATCTTCACGGTGACGATGTCGCCGACACGCAGCGGGCGGCGCGAGGACACGTAGACGTTGCCGTCGATCTCCGGCGCATCCCACTTGGACCGCCCCTTGGCAACGGACGGCCCCGCCTCGTCGATGATGACCGGGATGCGGCGGCCGACACGGGTCTTGAGACGCTGGGCGCTGACCTTGGCCTGCGTCTGCATGAAGCGGTGCCAGCGCTCCTCCTTCACCTCGTCGGGCACCGCCGGGGCGATGTCGTTGGCTGGCGCGCCCTTCACCGGCTCGTAGCGGAAGCAGCCGACACGGTCGAGCTTCGCCTCCTGCAGCCACTGGAGCAGGAACTCGAAATCCTCCTCCGTCTCGCCGGGGAAGCCGACGATGAAGGTGGAGCGGATGGCGAGGTCGGGGCACTCCTCGCGCCAGCGTCGGATGCGCTCGAGCGTCTTTTCCTGATGCGCGGGGCGCCGCATGTTGCGCAGCACGGATGGCGCCGCGTGCTGGAAGGGAATGTCGAGGTAGGGCAGCACCTTGCCCTCCGCCATGAGCCCAATGACTTCGTCCACGTGCGGATAGGGATAGACGTAGTGCAACCGCACCCAGACGCCGAGCTCGCCGAGGGCTGCCGAAAGGTCGAGAAAACGCGCCCTCACCTCGCGGCCGGCATAGGTGCTCGTCGCATACTTCAGGTCGAGGCCGTAGGCGCTCGTGTCCTGCGAGATGACGAGCAGCTCCTTCACGCCGGCCTTCACCAGCCGCTCGGCCTCGCGCAGCACATCCGCCGCCGGACGGCTGACGAGATTGCCGCGCAGCTTCGGGATGATGCAGAAAGTGCAGCGGTTGTTGCAGCCTTCGGAAATCTTCAGATAGGCGTAGTGCCGCGGTGTGAACTTGATGCCCTGTTCGGGCACCAGATCGATGAAGGGGTCGTGCGCCGGCGGCACGGCCTGGTGCACGGCTTCGACCACCGTCTCGTACTGCTGCGGCCCCGTGATGGCGAGAACGTCCGGGAACTGCTCGCGGATCTGGCCCGGCTCCGCCCCCATACAGCCCGTAACGATGACCTTGCCGTTCTTGGCCATGGCTTCGCCAATGGCGCTGAGCGACTCCGCCTTGGCGGAATCAAGAAAGCCGCAGGTGTTGACGATGACGACGTCCGCACCCTCGTGGGTCTTGGTCAGCTCATAGCCTTCAGCCCTCAGGCGCGTGACGATGCGCTCGGAATCGACGAGCGCCTTCGGACAGCCGAGGGAAACAAAACTGATCTTGGGAGCGTGCTCGCCCATGCCTGTCGCCACCGCTTGCGCGCCGGCATCGCGACAGGTGTCGCGGACGACGCATCACGTTCTCGCTGATGATCGCAATCGGATCGTGGCCGGGCCTTCGCCAGCATCTGGAACCGCTCCAGCCTGGATCCGGCGCTTCGATTGGCACGGAAAGGGCGCGGACGCAACGGTCTTGATGCGGCACAGGATCACAAGAAAAGCCCGGCAGCACCTTGTTACTGCCGGGCTCAAGGCTTTCGGGAGGAGCCAGCCGAGACCGCATGAGGAAGACAACCCCAGCTGCACTGAAACAGCCAGCCAGACGAAGGCTTCACCATCCAAAATATCGATAGCAGATTCGCACGGAAAATGCCTCATGAAAATGTCTTATACGAAAAGACTGCGTTTCGCGTGCCGGCATGCACTGCGCGGCCAACGAAAATAGATGCAATTTTATTCTTTTTTGCGCTGCTACGACGCCCAGTTGTGCTGGAAATCCGCATAGAGCGTCAGGCCGCCGCAGGCAAAGATCGTCTGGCCGGTGATGTAGCGGGCCTCGTCCGAAGCGAGGAAGGCGAAGACGGGCGCCATGTCGTCCGCCTCCGCGGCAAAGCCCATGGGAATATGGCTTTCGACCACCGCGCGCGCCGCCGGATCCTCGACCCAGCTCTTGTTCAGCTCCGTCGCCGTGGCCCCAGGCCCGACGGCGTTGACGCGGATGCCATGGGCCGCGAATTCCAGCGCCAGCGTCCGCGTCAGGTTGGCGAGGCCACCCTTGCTGATCGAATAGGCGAGAAAGCCCGGCTTGGGGATGATCTCGTGCACGCTCGTCGTGTTGATGATCGCCCCGGGCGCCCGGCGTGCCAGCAAGTGCCGCGCGACGGCGCGGGCGCAGTTGGCCGCGCCGACGAGATTGACCGCGAGGATGCGAGACAGGACCGCATCGTCGAACGAGTCGCCTGGCGTCGGCGCCTGGATGCCGGCGTTGTTGACCAGGATGTCGACATGCCCCCAGGCGGAGACCGCCTCCTCGACCATGGCCTCGACCGCCCTCGGCACGGAGACGTCCGCGGCAAGCGCCAGGTGCGGACGCTCGCCGTGGCCAGCCTCTGCGGCCGCCGCCCTCACCGCGGCGAGCGCCGCCGCCATCGTCCCGGCATCGGCGAGGTCGTTGATGGCGACTGTCGCGCCCTCGGCGGCGAAGCGACGCGCGACGGCAAGGCCTATGCCGCGCGCCCCGCCCGTGACGATCGCGGCGCGCCCTTCGAGGCGTTGCGAATTAAGGGCGTGGAAGGTCATGGCATCGGTCCCGGGTCAGGGTGTGCCGGCCTCGCCCGGCCGGGTTGCGCCCCTTGTGTTGAGATAGACCGCGTAGAGCGAGGTCGTCGCGCAGATGAACAGGCGGTTGCGTTTGGGGCCGCCGAAACAGACGTTGGCGACCACCTCCGGCACGCGGATCTTGCCCAAGAGCACGCCGTCGGGATCGAAGCAGTGCACGCCATCGCCGGCGCTCGTCCAGATGTTGCCGTGCACGTCGACGCGCAGACCGTCAAAGAGGCCGTAGCTGCACGTGGCGAAAACCTCACCGCCCTCGAGACGCCCGTCCGCGCCGACCCTGAAGCGGCGGATGTGGCGCGGCCCGTTCTCGACATGGGTGGCGCCAGTGTCGACCACGTAGAGCAGCTTCTCGTCCGGCGAGAAAGCGAGGCCGTTGGGCTTGACGAAATCGGTCGCCACGGCGGCGAGGGAGCCGTCCGCCGGGTTGAAGCGGTAGACGTAGGAGGCCCCGATCTCGGACGGCGCCGCATCACCCTCGTAGTCGGAATCGATGCCGTAGGTCGGGTCCGTGAACCAGATGGTGCCGTCAGACTTCACGACGACATCGTTGGGCGAGTTGAGCCGCTTGCCCTCGAAACGGTCCACCAGCACCCGCACGGTGCCGTCATGCTCCGTGCGCGAGATGCAGCGCCCCTGATGCTCGCAGGAGACGAGGCGCCCTTCCCTGTCCACCGTGTGGCCGTTGGTGTTGCGCGCAGGCTGGCGGAAGACGGAGACAGACCCGTCCGTTTCGTCCCAGCGCAGGATGCGGTTGTTGGGGATGTCCGACCAGACGAGATAGCGCCCGGCCGGAAAATACGCCGGCCCCTCGGCCCAGCGGCACCCAGTGTAGAGCTTTTCGAGATGGACATTGCCGAGGACAAGGCGCGTGAAGCGCGGATCGATCACCTCGAAATCATTGCTCAGCATGGGCATTCTCTCCCGGATCGCCATTGTTCTTGGGAAGGCGCCCGGGCCGCCGTCAAACTGCGACGATCGCCGCACCGGACGCATAAGGCATGAACGAGGCGAGATTGGGAGACTTGCCGGCAGAAAGCAAGGCCGGCAGCCGCCATGCGGCGCCGGCCTGAACGGTCTGTCCGGAGGCTAGACGTCGACGATCGCCTCGAAGCCGCCGAAGATCATGCGCTTGCCGTCGAACGGCATCTGCTCGCCCATGGCGCGCATGCGCGGATCTGTCATGATCTTCTCGTTGGCGGCGTCGCGCACCGCCCGCGACGGATATTCCACCCAGCTGAAGACGACGACCTCGCCCTCCTTCGCCTGCACGGCCCGACGGAAGTCAGTGAGCCTGCCGTCAGGCACGTCATCCTCCCAGCACTCGACCATGCGGGTGGCACCAAACTCCTTGAACAGCACCGCGGCTTCCGCCGCATGCCTGCGATAGACCTCCCTGTTCTCGGCTGGCACGGCGGCAACGAACCCTTCCACATAGGGCATGACGCATCCTCCTTGCACGGGGGTGCGCAGCCTGCGCTGCGCTTCAATATTATGTTGATATCAACATAAATCAGCAGTGTCAAAGCGGGCCCCGTGAACCGGCAGGCGCAGGCGGCGCCCGGCGCGCTGCGTCAGGACGCCTGCGGCATGTCCGCCGCGCGCCTGTCGCAGCCGCCCTCCTCCACCCCGGCGCCGGCGGTTTCCTCCCACCAGTTGCCGAGCGCATCGATGAGCGGCACCAGTTTCTGCCCCGCGGGCGTAAGGTCGTACTCGACGCGCAGCGGGTAGCCCTCAAACTCCGTACGCCGGACGATGCCAGCCGCCTCCAGCTTGCGCAGTTCGAGTGCCAGCATCTTGTGCGAGATGGTGGGGTTGGCCCGGCGCAGGTCGCTGAAGCGCTTGGTGCCGTCCTTCAGGTAGTAGATGAGCAGCGTCGGCCAGCGCCCGCCGAGCACCTGCATCACCTCCTCGATGGGGCAGCGGGAGACAAGGTCCTTCATCGGCGCCTCATGGTTGCAAAAAAGTGCGTAATTTACTCGCCTCCCGCAGCAGGTAGGGTCCGGCTCGCTGCGCAGCGTGATCGCCAGAAATCACGGGAGAAAGACTTTGGAGCCGATCCTACTCTACGGCTTCCCCTCGGGAAGCTCCATGGGCCTCGTCGCGGCGCTCGAATGGCTGGGCAGACCCTACAGGCTGTGCCGCGTCGACATGCTGGGCGAAATGCGCGAGCCGTCCTACGGCCGCATCAACCCGCGCCACGAGACCCCGGTGCTGATCACGGACGCGGGCGAGCCCCTGACGGAGACCATGGCCATCGCCACCTGGCTCGAGGCGCGGGACGAGGAACGCCGCATCAGCTTCCCGCCCCTGTCGCGCGAGGCGGACCGGATGCACCAGCTCATGGCCTTCATCAACACCGGCTTCACCGGCGCCTTCTCACCTCTGTGGGCCATCCTCGAAATGGAGGATGCCGACCCGGTCGTGCAGACGACCCTGCGCGACTTCGGCCACCGCGCCGTCATCGAGCGCCACGACAAGCTGGAAGGCATGATCGGGCAGCGCCCGTTCCTCGTCGGCGAGCGGCCGAGCCTCGCGGACGCCATCCTCGTCGGCGTTGCCCGCTGGCTCGACGTCCACGAGGTCGCCGACCGCGAACGCTGGCCAAAACTCTCCGCCCTGCGCGCGCGGCTGGAAGGCGACCCCGCCGTCATCCACGCCACGAGGCTGGAGAACGGCGAGCCCTCTCCCGGCACCGGCGCTCTCCTCGGCCACGTGCCGCTTGCCGAGGTAATCGAAAGGTTCGGCAGGTAGGCCGACGCGCAGCCCGGATGGGACTGCCGGGCTGCGTTGCCCGCAACCGTGAGGAACAGGCGCGACGTCAGCACATAGTTCATCATGGTTGCGCGTGTGGAGATCCACACTCAGCCTCAAGTCCACCGAGAGATGGCGGGCCATATTACTATGGCGATGCCAAGCCCAAAGGCTGACAGCCCGCCTTCCGAGGCGCGGCTTTTCTGTTGGCCGAGAGGGGCGCTGCAATTCGATGTGGCGGATGGGGTGGGATTCGAACCCACGGTACGGTTGCCCGCACGGCGGTTTTCAAGACCGCTGCCTTAAACCACTCGGCCACCCATCCTCGCCGGCTGCCTTCTTCTGACGGCAGAGGGCGCTCTTGACAAGGGCCAAGGGCGCATCCGCGGGGGTCGATCCATGCAAGGCGCGCCGACGCACGAGCGGCCCGGCGCAGGGCGAGGCTCTCGGCATCTTCGAGGGCGATCCGCTCTACCGCGCGAGCCTCGACGGCGCGGAATACGAGGCCCTCCTCGCCGCAGCCGGCTTCCGCGTGCTCGGCCATGTGGTAGACGATCCATCCTGCGGCGGCCACACTGCCTGGCTGGCCGCGCGCGACTGAAACGGCCGAAGGCGGCAGAAAAGTCTTCAGGCGGCCCTGGAGGCCGGACGCCGGCGGAAGGCCGGACGCTTCGATGGCTCCGGCCGCAACTCGGACGGCACGATCTGCCGCCAGACGACGGGAACGGGGTCCGGCGCGAGCAGCCAGGGCTCGTCGCTGTCCCAGCACCGGCCAAAGGCGCGGCCCGCTGCCTCGGCGGCCCGGTAAAGGTGGGCCTCGTGCATCTCCTCGAGCAGCGCGACAGCGATCATGGCACCCTCCGACTGCCGGTCATGGTACGGCGCTTATGGTTAACACTCCTTGAATCCCGCTTCCCCCTCCCCCGAAGGAGCCGTGGCGGAACGGCGGCGGACGCGGCATTCTGCCACCGGGTCACCGAGGGGAACCACGACCATGACAGCCCGCACCGCCTCCACGAACCCGACGCACGCCGTCGGGCTGCTCTTCCTGCGCACTGCCGTCATCGCGGCCCTCGCCGGCCTCGGCCTCGGCATCTTCATGGGCGCGTCGCACGACCACACGTTCCGCACCGTGCATGTGCACATCAATCTCGTCGGCTGGGTGTCGCTCTTCCTGTTTGGGTTGTTCTACACCCTGGTGGGCGCGGCTTCCGCCCGCCTCGCGAAGGCGCACTACTGTCTGGCGGCGGCCGGGCTCGTGCTCTTCGCCATCGGCCTTCCCGGCATCGTCCTGGGGCACGCCTGGGGCGAGCCGGTCGCCATCGCGGCATCCTTTGCGACGCTGTTCTCCATGGTGATCTTCGCCTGCGTGGTCTTCACCGCCCACGGGCCGTCGGACACGTCTGCAGGCTGACGCCTTTTCCGCGGCATCCGCGCCAGTTGGGGAAAAACGGCCTTGACCGCGCACCCGCCGCCGTGGTGTTTCCGATCCGTTCCCGTCTGCCCGGCGGCCATGCGATACTGCCGGCAGGACGAATCGTTTTTTCACGAGGGGTTGGACACCGGCAATGACGGATGCGGGCGATCTGTTCGGCAACGGAGGCAGCGCAGCGGCGGCCCGCAAGGCACGCGCCTCCGCGAAGCCGCCGGCGGACCAGGCCTCCTCCCCGCGCCGCGCCAACGGCACGCCCTCGGAGGCCGACTATACCGCCGCATCCATCGAGGTGCTGGAGGGACTGGAGCCGGTACGCCGCCGCCCCGGCATGTATATCGGCGGCACGGACGAGAAGGCGCTGCACCACCTCTTTGCGGAGGTGATCGACAACTCGATGGACGAGGCCGTGGCCGGCCACGCGACCTTCATCGAGGTGGAGCTCGAGGAGAGCGGCTTCCTGCGCGTGACCGACAACGGCCGTGGCATCCCGGTCGATCCGCACCCGAAGTTTCCCGAAAAGTCGGCGCTCGAGGTCATCCTCACCACGTTGCATGCCGGCGGCAAGTTCGACTCCAAGGTCTACGAGACTTCGGGCGGCCTGCACGGCGTCGGCGTCTCGGTGGTCAACGCGCTGTCCGAGCGGCTCGAGGTCGAGGTGGCGCGCGGCCAGATGCTCTACCGTCAGGTCTATGCGCGCGGCGTCGCCATGGGGCCGCTCGAGACCGTGGGGCGGGTGCACAACCGGCGCGGCACCACCATCCGCTTCAAGCCCGATCCCACCATCTTCAGGGAGGGCGCCAGCTTCAACCCGCGTCGCCTGTTCAAGATGGCGCGCTCCAAGGCCTACCTCTTCGGCGGCGTGGAGATCCGCTGGCGCTGCGCCCCCTCCCTCGCCGAGAAGCAGGAAGGCGTGCCGGCCGAGGCGATCTTCAAGTTCCCCGGCGGCCTCAAGGACTATCTGGCGCGTGAGATCGAGGGGCGTGAGCTGGTCTGCGACCAGATCTTCGCCGGCCGCATCGACAAGCCGGGCGGGCACGGCTCGCTGGAGTGGGCAATCGCCTGGCTCACGCGCGACGACGGCTTCCTCTCCTCCTACTGCAACACCATCCCGACGCCGGAGGGCGGCACGCACGAGTCGGGCCTGCGCATGGCCCTGCTGCGCGGCCTGCGCGACCATGCCGAGCGTGTCGGCCAGGCCAAGCGCGCCAGCCAGATTACGACCGACGACGTGATGGCGACCTGTGCCGGCATGCTCTCGGTCTTCATCCGCGAACCGGAGTTCCAGGGCCAGACCAAGGACAAGCTGGCGACGCTGGAAGCTGCCCGTATCGTCGAGAGCGCCGTGCGCGACGCCTTCGACCATTGGCTGGCAGCGGCGCCGCAACAGGCCTCGCGCCTGCTGGACTGGACCATCGAGCGCGCCGAGGAGCGCCTGCGCCGCCGGGCCGAGAAGGAGGTGGCGCGCAAGACGGCGACGCGCAAGCTGCGCCTGCCGGGCAAGCTCGCCGACTGTACCAACGCCGGCGCCGCGGGCTCCGAGCTCTTCATCGTCGAGGGCGACTCGGCCGGCGGCAGCGCCAAGCAGGCGCGCGACCGCGCCACCCAGGCTGTCCTGCCGCTGCGCGGCAAGATCCTCAACGTCGCCTCCGCCGGCCGCGAGAAGCTGGCGCAGAACCAGCAACTTGCCGACCTGGTGCAGGCGCTGGGCTGCGGCACGGGCTCGCACTACCGCGAGGACGACCTGCGCTACGAGAAGATCATCATCATGACGGACGCCGACGTGGACGGCGCCCACATCGCATCGCTGCTGATCACCTTCTTCTGGCAGCAGATGCCCAAGCTCATCGACAACGGCCACCTCTACCTCGCGGTGCCGCCGCTCTACCGCCTGACGCACGGCGGCAAGACGATCTACGCCCGCGACGATGCCCACCGCCAGGAGCTGCTGGACACTGTCTTCAAGGGCAAAAAGGTCGAGATCGGCCGCTTCAAGGGCCTCGGCGAGATGCTGCCGGCCCAGCTGAAAGAGACCACCATGTCTCCCGCCAACCGCCTTCTCTACAAGGTTGTCGTGCTGCCGGAGTCGCGGGGCGACACCACGGATACGGTGGACCGGCTCATGGGCAACAAGCCGGAGGCGCGCTTCGCCTTCATCCAGGAGCGCGCCCCCTTCGCGCGCGAGCTCGATATCTGACCCCCGCGTTCAGCCCCGCGCCAGCCAGTGCGCCAGCGCCGCGTTGACCGCCTCCGGCTGCTCCATCGTCGAGAGGTGGCCACAGCGGGGCACGACGACGAGCGTGGATGCGGGGATGGCCGCCGCCATCTCCTCGGCAATGGGCAGCGGCGTGATCTGATCCTCCTCCCCGACGAGGACAAGCGTTGGCACGCCGATGTGAGGCAGCAGCGGCCGCGCGTCCGGCCGCGCCATGATCGCGCGCTGCTGGCGAATGAAGGCCTCGGCGCCCGTCTCCACCATCATGCCGCGCACCTGCCCTTCCAGCGCCCTGTCAGAGAGTCGCTCGCGCGCAACGAGGCGCTGCCACAGCACGGGGTGCACATCCTCGAAACGTCCCTGCTCGGCGAGAGCGATGAGGCGGCGACGGTTGGCGCTCGCCTCCTCGGTGTCGGGGCGCGCCGTTGTGTCAAGCAATGCAAGGCGCGTCACCCGTTCAGGCGCCAGGCGCATAACCGACAGAGCCACGTAGCCGCCCATGGAGAGGCCGCCGAGGGCGAAGCGCTCCGGCGCCTGCGCCAGAAGGCGCCTCGCCATGCCTTCGAGCGTGTCGTCGAGGCGGTTTTCCGCAACGATGACACTCCGCTCCGCCGACAGAGCGCGTATTTGCGCAGCGAAGAGCGTGGCGGTGCAGTTGAGCCCAGGCACAAGAACGAGCGGCTCGGTGCCAATGCTATGCAAGCGTTCGACAAGCAGCCTTTGCGACATTGACTTTGCCCGCGATCCTCTTATGGTCCGCGCAAGCGTAGCGGGCAGTGAGCGGCGACTGACGCGCCGTACGCGTCCAAGGTCTCCCTTGGCCTCAACCCCATCCGCAGACGCATTATCACGGACGTCGATGTCATTTTCTGATCTTGGCCTGAGCGAGAAGGTTCAACAAGCCGTCGCGGCCGCAGGCTACACCACGCCGACACCGATCCAGGCGTCGGCGATCCCGCACGTCTTGCAGCGCCGGGACGTTCTCGGCATCGCCCAGACGGGCACCGGCAAGACAGCGGCGTTCACGCTGCCGATGCTGACACTGCTGGAGCACGGCCGGGCACGCGCCCGCATGCCGCGGACGCTCATCCTCGAGCCGACGCGTGAGCTCGCGGCGCAGGTGCAGGAGAGCTTCGAGAAGTATGGCGTCAATCACAAGCTGTCGGTGGCGCTGCTGATCGGCGGCGTCTCCTTCAGCGACCAGGACGCCAAGATCAGTCGCGGCGTTGACGTGCTCATCGCCACGCCCGGGCGCCTGCTCGACCATTTCGAGCGCGGCAAGCTGCTGCTGACGGGCATTGAGGTTCTCGTCATCGACGAGGCCGACCGCATGCTCGACATGGGCTTCATCCCGGACATCGAGCGCATCTGCCGGCTGGTGCCCTTCACCCGCCAGACGCTGTTCTTCTCGGCCACGATGCCGCCGGAGATCCAGCGCCTGACGGAGACCTTCCTGCACAATCCCGTGAAGGTGGAGGTTGCGCGCGCCTCCTCGACGGCGGCGACCATCACCCAGCGCCTCGTCGCCTCGGGCAGCGAGCAGCACCAGAAGCGCGAGACGCTGCGCCGCCTCATCCGCAGCGCCGGAGACGAGCTCCAGAACGGCATCATCTTCTGCAACCGCAAGCGGGACGTCGCCATCGTCGTGCGCTCGCTGCAGCGCCACGGCTTCAACGCGGTGGCCCTGCACGGCGACATGGACCAGCGCTCGCGCATGCAGGCACTGGACAGCTTCCGCAACGGCAGCGTCAATCTGCTCGTCGCGAGCGACGTCGCGGCGCGCGGCCTCGATATTCCGGCTGTGAGCCACGTCTTCAACTTCGACGTGCCGCACCACGCCGAGGATTACGTGCACCGCATCGGCCGCACGGGCCGCGCCGGCCGTACGGGCTATGCGACAACCATCGTCGCTCCCGGTGACGAGAAGGCACTCGCTGCCATCGAGGCGCTGACGGGCCAGACGATTCCATGGGACGGCCCGACCCTGGCCGAGTTCATCGCCTCGGTGGGCCAGACCTCGCAGCAGGACGGCGACCATCGTCGCGGACAGCGCGGCAGCCGCGATCGGGACCGTGGCCGCGGAAAGGGCGAGCGTCGGGCCGAGGCGCCGGCGCAGCATGCGCCGATCACGCCGGACGGGCGCCCCTCGCCGCGTCAAGAGGAGCGCCGCGGTGACCGCAACCAGCAGCGGCACCATGGCGACAGGGACGAGGAGGTCGTCGTCGGCTTTGGCGATCACGTGCCGAGCTTCATTCTGCGGCCGGTGGTCATACCGCCTGCGAGCGACGAGGACAGCGCGGCTGCCCCGGTGGCCGAGGAGGCCGTTGCGCCGGCTGAGACGGCGGCGGAACCGGTGAACGAAAGGTCTTCTGGTCGCCGGCGTCGCGGGCGCAGGCGTGGCGCGCATGCCGTGACGGAAGTCGCTGCCGAGGCTCCGCCGCCGGCCGAAGCGCCGGTCGAGGCTTCCACCGTTCCCGCGCCGGAAGCGCCTGCCGCCGAGGAGCTGGCGCAGCCCGCGTCGGAGCCCGAGCAGCCGGACGAGCCCCCTGCCCTGGCCGAGGCCGAGTCACAGCGTGCCGCGACGGCGGACGAGCCGGCGGCGCAACCTGAGACGGCCCCCAAGCCCCGCCGGCGCACCTCGCGTAAGGCGGCGGAGACGGCCGAGAGCGCCGGAGAGCAGCCCGCGCCGAAGAAGCGCAGTCGCAAGGCCACAGCGCGAGACGCCGAACCTGCCGGCGAGACCGAGGCCCCGGCGCCGCGCAAGGCGGCCAGCCGCAAGCCGGCCCGCAACGCTGACACGGAGGCGACCGCTGCCGAGGCCGGGATGGCCGACGCACCGCGGACGGCCCGTCGCAAGAAGGCTGCGGCCGATGCCGAGGTGCCTTCCGACGCTGCCAAGCCGAAGAAAGCTTCCTCTCGCAAGGCAAAGGCCGACGAGGCGGCGAGCGAATCCGTTCCCGCCACGAAGACGAAGGCGGCATCCCGCAAGACGGCCGGCACAGGCACGAAGAAATCTTCCGCCAAGGCGGCTTCCAGGAAGACCGCGGCTACGGCCTCGGACGCTCCGGCCGCCAAGAAGCCGCGCAGCCGCAAGGCGGAAGTCGCCGAGGCGGGTGACTGAACCGACGACAGGAGCGCGGCGTCAACGCCGCGCTCCAGCAACGCCCAGGGCACGCGCACAAAAATCCGCCAGCATGTCCGGATCGTCATAGGCCGCCGCCGGCAGCCGCCAGTAGGACGTGGTCACGACACGCCCGTACGCCGGTCCCTGCGCGAAAAAGCGAACGGTTGCGAGCCGAGGTCGGCGAGGGTTTCGGCAAAGGCGGTGTCCGCCTTGCGGTGGACCTCACCGCCGGCCGCGAGCCCGAACATCGTCCCGTCCGCATAGACGCCGAAACCGCCGAACATGCGACGGACGCGTATGGGGCGGAACGGCGCGAAGAAAGCGGCTATATCGTCCGCGCCGCGCAGTCAGATGCCTACGAGCTGCTCCGGCCGCGCCGGCGTGATGGCGACAGATTCGCCGCACCCGCAGGCAGACGTCTGGTTGGGGTTATTGAAGACGAACTGGGCCGACAGCTTGTCGACCCTGTAGTCCATCTCCGTGCCGAGCAGGAAAAGGACAGCCTTGGGATCGACGAGGATGGTGACTCCCTTGTCCTCTATCACCTCGTCACCGGGCTTGATCTCCTCGGCATATTCCATGGTGTATTCCATGCCGGCGCAGCCGCCGTTCTTGACGCCGACGCGCACGCCGACGATCGGCCGGTCGGCATTGGCGATGATCGCCTTGACGCGCTCCGCAGCCGCGTCGCTCAGGCTCATGATCTTAAGGGGGCGAACAGCACCCATTCCGGCGCCTCCTTGCAGGGTTCAAGGCCCTGAGGTCGAGATTCCTGGATAAAAGATAGTAACTGCGACGGCCGGCGTCGAGGTCACGGCTCCCCCGGCCGGTCTCATCCGGTGCCGAGCGGCTCAGTAGACCGTCCAGACGCCTGGGGTGAGCAGCTCCACGAGATGCCCGTCCGGGTCGCGGAAATAGATGCTGCGCCCGCCACGCGGCCACTCTGTGCGTCCCTCGATGGGGATGCCGTGTGCGGCGAGCCGCGCCTCCCAGGCGCCCATGTCCTCGGAGGGCACGCCGAGGCCGACATGCAGCGGCCCGTTCCCGTCGTGCGGCGGGATGGTGCCGCCCGGAAGCGTCACTGGCGCCAGTGTCTCGCCGCGCTTGAAGAGCAGCAAAACACTCCCCGGCCCGAGCGGATAGGCCGTGAAGCGCCGGTCACTGACCTCGGCCTCGAGCCCGAACACCGTCTCGTAGAAGCGGCGAGCCCGCGCAAGGTCGTCCACGTACAGCACCGTCTCGACGACGGCGGTGATCCGCGGCGCTGCTGCGTCCGTCACGGCCGCCTCACCACATGTCGAGGGCGATGCGCGCCTCGTCGGACATGCGGCTCTGATCCCACGGCGGATCAAAGACCATGTTGACGACGACGGACTGCACGCCGGGCACGGCAGAGACCGCGCTCTCGACCCAGGCCGGCATCTCGCCGGCCACGGGGCAGCCCGGCGCCGTCAGCGTCATGTCGATGGTCACGTTACGCGCGTCGTCGATGTCGACACGATAGATCAGGCCAAGCTCGTAGATGTCGGCCGGGATCTCGGGGTCGTACACGGTCTTGAGCGCCGCCACGATGTCCGCGGTCAGCCGATCCACCTCCTCGGGCGGGAGCTGGCTGGGAAGCTCCATGTCGGGCGCGTTCGGCTTCACGTCGCTGCTGTCGGCTTGCGTCACAAATGCCTCCTCAGGCGAACAGCCGTTCTGCCTTGATCAATGCTTCGGCGAGGTTATCGACCTCCTCGAGCGTGTTGTACAGGGCAAATGAGGCGCGGCATGTGGACGTCGTGCCGAAGCGCGAGAGCAGCGGCATGGCGCAGTGCGTGCCGGCGCGGACGGCGACGCCCGCCCGGTCGATGACCGTCGCCACGTCGTGCGCGTGCGCTCCCTTCATCTCGAAGGAGACGATGGCCCCCTTGTTCTCAGCGCGGCCGATGATGCGGATGGAATTCAGGGCGCCGAGCCGTTCGTGCGCATAGTCGCGCAGCTTCTCCTCGTGGGCGAGGATCGCCGCACGGCCGAGCTTCTGGACGAAGCGCACCGCGGCGCCGAGCCCGATGGCCTCGACGATGGGCGGCGTGCCGGCCTCGAAGCGGTGCGGCGGAGCGTTGTAGGTCACGGTGTCCGTCGTCACGGTCTCGATCATCTCGCCCCCACCGTTGAAGGGCGGCATCGCCTCGAGCCACTTGCGCTTGCCGTAGAGCACGCCGATGCCCGTCGGCCCGTAGACCTTGTGCCCGGTGAACACGTAGAAGTCGGCGTCGAGATCGCGCACGTCCACCGGCAGATGCACGGCGCCCTGGCTGCCGTCGACGAGCACGGGAATGCCGCGGGCGTGGGCGATGCGCACGATGTCCTTCACCGGCGTCACTGTGCCCAGCACGTTCGACATGTGCGTGATGGCGACAATCTTCGTGCGCTCCGTGAGCAGCTTCTCGAACTCGTCGAGGAGGAAGTTGCCCTCGTCGTCCACCGGCGCCCACTTGATGACGGCGCCGCTGCGCTCGCGGTGGAAGTGCCAGGGCACGATGTTGGAGTGATGCTCCATGATGGAGATCACGATCTCGTCACCCTCGCCAATTCCCGCGAGCCGTCCGTAAGAGGCAGCGACGAGGTTGATGGCCTCGGTCGCCGAGCGGGTGAAGACGATCTCGTCCGTGCTCTCGGCGTTGAGATAGCCGCGCACGGCCTCCCGTGCGTCCTCGAAGGCCTCGGTCGCCGCATTGGCCATGTAGTGCAGGCCGCGGTGGACATTGGCGTAGGCGTTCTCGAAGGTGTGGGTCATCGCCTCGATGACCGCACGCGGCTTCTGGGCCGAGGCGGCGCTGTCGAGGTAGACGAGCGGCTTGCCGTAGACCTCGCGCGCGAGGATCGGGAACTCGCGGCGCACCGCCGCGACGTCGAAGGCCGGTTCGATCCTGTTCATGGTCGCATCACTCGCAGTGGCACCGCCCGCCGCAGGACGTCGACGCCGTGAAAGAGTGAAGGGCGCGGCGGCGCCGCGCCCCGTCGGTCACGCACGCTCGGCGAGCCAGGCCTCGGCCCGCGCGACGAGCTCCCCGCGCACGGCCTCGTCCTCCACCAGCTCCAGCGCCTCGCCGATGAAGGCCTGGACGAGAAGCGCCTCGGCCGCAGCCCGCGGCAGGCCGCGCGCCATGAGGTAGAACAAGAGGTCATCGTCAAGCGCGCCGCAGGTGGCGCCGTGGGCGCACTGCACGTCGTCGGCGAAGATCTCCAGCTCCGGCTTGTTGTTCATCGTCGCCGTCTCGGAGAGTAGCAGCGCGGCGGACATCATGCGCCCGTCGGTCTTCTGCGCGTCCGGGCGCACGATGATCTTGCCCTGGAAGACGCCGGTCGCCTCCCCGTCCACGACGGTCTTGAACAGCTCGCGGCTCTCGCAGTGAGGCACCGCATGGTCGACGACCAGCGTGGTGTCGGCATGCTGGCGTCCGCGCAGCATCGTCGCCCCGCCCAGCGTCAGGCTGGACTGCTCACCAGAGAAGGCGAGGAACACCTGGTGCCGCGACAGGCCTCCACCCGTCACCACACCGAGCGAGGTCAGCCTAGCCTCGGCGCCCAACGTCACCGCGAGGGTCGAGAGCGAGATGGCATCGACCTGCTCGGCATTGAGGCGCGTGTGGGCGACCGCCGTGCCCTTGCCGGCAACCAGCTCGACCACGGAGTTGGCCTGGTAGGCCGCCGTGCCGACGCCCTCGTGGCTCTCGAGGATCGTGACCGAGGCCCCGTCCTCGACGAGGATCACGACGCGCGGCGCCGTGGCGAAGGGCGCGGTGCCGCCATTGACGAACCTGAGATGCAGGGCCTTGTCGACGGCCGTGCCGGCGGCGACTTTCACCAGCGCGCCGTCCACCATGAAGGCACTGTTGAGCGCGAGGGCGAAGTTGCCCCTGGCGACTGCCACCTTGCCCATCTCGGCGAGGAGCGGATGCCCCTGCGCCAGCGCCGCGGCGAGCGGCGTCACCGTCACCCCCGCCGGCAGAACAGCAAGGTCAGAGCGTTCGGCCACAAAATGGCCGTTGGCGAAGGACAGGCGCACCGCATCCACCCCGGCGAAGGCGCTGGCCCTGTCGACGAGCCCGGCCGCATCGGCAGGGCGCTCGGCGAGCGGCGCCGCCTCGCGCACGGCGTTGCGCAGGTCGGTATACTTCCATTCCTCCACCCGGCGATTGGGGAGGCCTGCGGCGGCGACGAGGGCGAAAGCCTCGTCACGCCTGCGCGCAATGTCTCCCGAGCCGGGAAGGCGGTCCTTGAGGCTGGCGAAGCGCTCTACGAGCGCGACCTCGGCGGCGGTCCTGATTGGTGTGATCTCAGCCATGGTGCCGCCCTCACGCAGCCTGCTCGCGGTAATCCGCGTAGCCGCTCGCCTCGAGCTCAAGCGCCAGCTCCTTGCCGCCCGAGCGCACGATGCGGCCGTTGGCCATCACGTGCACAGTGTCCGGCACGATGTGGTTGAGCAGGCGCTGGTAGTGCGTGATGACCAGGAAGGCGCGGGCCGGGTCGCGCAGCGAGTTCACACCGTCGGCGACGATCTTGAGCGCGTCGATGTCGAGGCCGGAGTCAGTCTCGTCAAGGATGCAGAAGCGCGGCTCCAGCAGCGCCATCTGCAGGATTTCCATGCGCTTCTTCTCGCCCCCGGAGAAGCCGACGTTGAGGCCGCGCCGCAGCATTTCCTGATCGATATGAAGCTTTTCAGCAGCGGCCTTCACGCGCTTCATGAACTCGGGCGTCGTCAGCTCCTCCTCCTCGCGCGCCTTGCGCTGGGCGTTCATGATCGCCTTGAGGAAGGTCATGGTCGAGACGCCGGGGATCTCAAGCGGGTACTGGAAGGCGAGGAACACGCCCCTGGCCGCGCGCTCGTTGGGTTCCAGCTCGAGGATGTTCTCGCCGTTGATGAGGATCTCACCGTCGAGGACCTCATATTCCTCCTTGCCGGCGATGACATAGGACAGCGTCGACTTACCCGAGCCGTTCGGGCCCATGATGGCGGCGACCTCGCCCGCCTTCACGGTGAGATCGAGGCCGTTAAGGATGCGCTTGCCCTCGATTTCGACGACGAGGTTGTTGATCTGGAGCATTTTTCCAATTCCGTCCGTTCGTGACGCCGAGGATGCGGGCGGTAAGGAAGGTTTCCACGTCGCCCGCAGCGCCTCACGGCCTGGGTTGCGTTTGCGCGTCAGCCCACCGAGCCTTCGAGGCTGATGGAGATGAGCTTCTGGGCCTCGACCGCGAATTCCATCGGCAGCTGTTGCAGCACATCCTTGACGAAGCCGTTGACGATGAGCGCCACCGCCTCCTCCTCGTCCAGGCCGCGCTGCAGGCAGTAGAACATCTGGTCGTCCGAGATCTTCGACGTCGTCGCCTCGTGCTCGAAAATCGCCGAGGCGTTCTTCGACTCGATATAGGGCACGGTGTGCGCGCCGCACTTGTCGCCGATCAACAAGGAATCGCAGTTCGTGAAGTTGCGCGCCCCGGTCGCCTTGCGGTGTGCCGAGACGAGCCCGCGATAGGTGTTCTCCGAGCGGCCGGCAGCGATGCCCTTGGAGATGATCCGGCTCGTCGTGTTCTTGCCGAGGTGGATCATCTTGGTGCCGCTGTCCACCTGCTGATGGCCGGTGGAGATGGCGATGGAGTAGAACTCCCCGCGGGAATTGTCGCCGCGCAGGATGCAGGACGGGTACTTCCACGTGATGGCGGATCCCGTCTCCACCTGCGTCCACGAGATCTTCGAGTTCGCGCCGCGGCAGTCGCCGCGCTTGGTCACGAAGTTGTAGACACCACCCCTGCCCTCGGCATCGCCGGGGTACCAGTTCTGGACCGTCGAGTACTTGATCTCGGCATCGTCAAGCGCGATCAGCTCGACGACGGCGGCGTGCAGCTGGTTCTCGTCACGCGCCGGCGCCGTGCAGCCCTCGAGGTAGCTCACGTAGGCGCCCTTGTCGGCGATGATCAGCGTGCGCTCAAACTGGCCGGTCTTGCGCTCGTTGATGCGGAAGTAGGTCGACAGCTCCATCGGGCAGCGCACGCCCTCCGGCACGTAGACGAACGAGCCGTCCGTGAACACGGCGCTGTTGAGCGTGGCGAAGAAATTGTCCGACACCGGCACAACCGAGCCGAGGTACTTGCGCACCAGGTCAGGATATTCCCGGATCGCCTCGGAGATGGAGCAGAAGATGACGCCCGCCTTCTTCAGCTCCTCCTTGAAGGTGGTGACCACCGACACGGAGTCGAAGACGGCGTCCACCGCCACGCGCGAGCCTGCGCCCTCAACGCCGGCGAGGATCTCCTGCTCGCGCAGCGGGATGCCAAGCTTCTCGTAGGTCTTCAGGATCTCCGGATCGACCTCGTCGAGCGACTTCGGCGCCGGATTCTTCTTCGGCGCGGCGTAGTAGTAGAGATCCTGGTAGTCGATCGGCGGGTAGTTGACGCGCGCCCACTTGGGCTCGCGCATCGTCTGCCAGCGGCGGAACGCCTCGAGGCGCCACTCGGTCATCCACTCAGGCTCGCCCTTCTTGGCCGAGATCAGGCGGACGATGTCCTCGTTGAGCCCCTTGGGGGCCTTGTCCATCTCGATCTGCGTCTCGAAGCCGTACTTGTACTGCTCGACGTCGATCGCCTTTACGCGTTCTACCGTTTCCTGCACCGCAGGCATTGCACTACCTCCTCTCACGGCTTCAAGGGCCGCGGGTTGGTGACCTCGTCTCAGGCGGCGTTGAGCCCCTTGCGACGAGAGATGAGAGCGCCGACCACTTTATGAAAGGCCGTCGCGAAGGATTCCACATCCGCCTCGGTGGAAGCCCAGCCGAAGCTTACGCGCAGCGCCCCCTCGGCGAGCGAGGGTGGAACCCCCATCGCCGTGAGCACGTGCGAGCGGCGCACCTTGCCCGACGAGCAGGCGGAGCCGGACGACACCGCCATGCCCTCGAGGTCGAGCAGCATGAGGAGCGTTTCCGCCTTCAGGCCGTCGATTGCGAAGGCACTCGTGTTCGGCAGCCGCTCGGCCGCGGCGCCGAAGAACACCACTGCGGGTTCGATCGCGCGAAGACGGGCCTCCAGCCCGTCCCGCAGTGCACGTGTGGCGGCGGCATAATCCGCAAGCTCTTCGCGCGCAAGCGCGCAAGCCGTCCCGAAGCCGGCTATGCCCGCGACATTCTCCGTGCCCGCGCGGTAGCCGCCCTCCTGGCCGCCGCCGCGCACGAGCCGCTCGCGCACCTCGACGCCGGGACGGGTGACGAATGCGCCGACGCCCTTCGGTCCACCGATCTTGTGGGCGGACAGGGTGATGACGTCCGCCCCCCAGGCGGCCATGTCGACGGGCATCTTGCCCGCCGCCTGCACGGCATCGACATGCAGCAGTCCGCCGTGGCGGTGCACGACCTCCGCCACCGCGGCGAGCGGCTGGATGACACCCGTCTCGCTGTTGGCCGCCTGCAGGCTGACGAGCGCCAGGGCGCCCGCCCTCTCCTGAGCCAGGCGCCGCAGCCGGCCATCGAGACTGTCGAGATCCACGACGCCGTCGGCGCCGACGGGGATCGTCTCGCGTGCCTCCTCCGGAAAGCGGCTGCCCGAAAGAACACTCGCATGCTCGGTGGCGCCCATGAGGTGCAGCGCCAGCATCTCGAAGGACGGCTCGCGCCGCAGCGACGGCGTCATGACTGTATTGTTGGCTTCCGAGCCGCCGCTCGTGAAAATCACGTCGCGGGCCCGGGCTCCGACGAGGGCCGCAACCTGCTCGCGCGCCCTCTCGATCAGCGCATGCGCCCTGCGCCCTTCGGCATGGACGGAGGACGGATTGCCGGCTTCCTCGAAGGCGCGCAGCATCACCTCGCGAACGGCCGGCCGCAGGGGCGCCGAGGCGTTGTAGTCGAGGTAATGACGCATGCCCGCCATTCTTCCTGCCGGCCTCCTCGTCTCGTCGATCACAAACCTTGCTTTTTGCCCCAGTTGATGTGGTAGAGAAGAGCGACCATATCACCGGAGCCACCACCCACGCTGTCGGTTGCATATGCAACCCGATGCACGTATAGGTTGGCTCTTAGAACAGTTCTAACCGTGGTTTAGAAGTGCGCGACCGGCATGTCAAGATTCCCACGGCCACTGGCGTGGCCCCCGGTGGCGCCGATTCACTTGCGGTAACGGTGCCGGATCATGCCTGAAGTCATTTTCAACGGCCCTGCCGGGCGTCTTGAAGGCCGCTACCAGCCTGCGAAGAAGAAGGGCGCGCCCATCGCGATCATTCTTCATCCGCACCCGCAGTTTGGCGGCACGATGAACAACCAGATCGTCTACAACCTGTTCTACACCTATGTGAACAGGGGCTTCGCCGTGCTGCGCTTCAACTTCCGTGGTGTGGGGCGCAGCCAGGGCACATTCGATCACGGGCACGGCGAGCTGTCGGATGCGGCGGCGGCACTCGACTGGGTGCAGGCGCTCAATCCTGACGCGCGCAGCTGCTGGATTGCGGGTGTGTCCTTCGGCGCATGGATCGGCATGCAGCTGCTCATGCGCCGGCCGGAGATCGAGGGCTTCCTCTCGATCGCGGCCATGGCCAACCGCTATGATTTCTCCTTCCTCGCGCCCTGCCCGTCCTCCGGCCTCTTCGTCCACGGCTCCGAGGACCGGGTTGCGCCGGCGAAGGAGGTCATCAGCATCATCGAAAAGGTCAAGACCCAGAAGGGTATCGTGCTGGAGCACGCGGTTATCGAGGGTGCCAACCACTTCTTCGACGGCAAAATCGACGAGCTGATGCGGACGGTCGACGCCTATCTCGACAAGCGCATCGGCACGCCGCGGGAAAATGCCGCCTGACGCAGGAGCGCAGACAGGCTCCAGATCGCGGGGCGCCTCAGGGCGCCCCGTCCCATTCCAACGCAAGACAGACTGACATGACGACGTACCGTTCCGAATTCCTGCGCGCGCTGGACGAGCGCGGGCTCATCCACCAGATCTCGGATGCCGAGGCGCTCGACGACCTCGCCACGAAGGAACGGATCGTCGCCTATATCGGCTATGACCTGACCGCGCCGAGCCTGCACGTCGGGCACATGACCAACATCATGATGCTGCGCCGCCTGCAGCAGACGGGCCACAAGCCCATCGTGCTGATGGGCGGGGGCACGACGCGCATCGGCGACCCCTCCTTCCGCAACGAAGCGCGGCCACTCCTCGACGATGCGCAGATCGCTGCCAACAAGGAGGGCATCCGTAAGGTCTTCTCGAAGTTCCTCACCTTCGGCGACGGCCCGACGGATGCCATCATGGTCGACAACGCCGAATGGCTCGACAGGCTCGAGTACATTCCCTTCCTGCGGGATATCGGCCGGCACTTCACCGTCAACCGCATGCTGAGCTTCGAATCGGTGAAGACGCGCCTCGACAAGGAAGAGCCGCTCTCCTTCCTTGAGTTCAACTACATGATCCTGCAGGCGTACGACTTCCTCGAACTCAGCCGCCGCTACGGCTGCCGCCTGCAGATGGGCGGCTCGGACCAGTGGGGCAACATCGTCAACGGCATCGAACTGGCCCGCCGGGTTGATTCCACACAGGTCTTCGCCCTCACCTGCCCGCTGCTGACCACCGCCTCCGGCGCCAAGATGGGCAAGTCGGCCGCCGGCGCCGTGTGGCTCAACGAGGACATGCTGCCGCCCTACGGGCTCTGGCAGTACTGGCGCAACTGCGAGGATGCCGACGTCGGTCGCTTTCTCAGGATCTTCACTGACCTGCCGCTCGACGAGATCGCGCGGCTGGAGCAGCTCCAGGGCGCGGAGCTCAACGAGGCCAAGAAGATCCTCGCCACCGAGATCACCGCGCTCGTCCACGGCCGCGAGGCGGCCGAGACGGCGGCCGAGACGGCGCGGAAGACTTTCGAGGAGGGCGCGCTGGCCGAGAATCTGCCGAGCGTCGAGGTGCCCGCCGACGAGCTCAAGGCCGGCCTCGGCGTGCTGGCCGCCTTCGTCAGGGCCGGCCTCGTTGCCTCCACCAGCGAGGCGCGACGCCAGATCAAGGGCGGCGGCCTCAAGGTGAACGATGTGGTGGTGAGCGACGAGCGCGCCATCCTCAATCCCGATCAGCTTACCGCCGACGGCGTCATCAAGCTGTCGTTTGGCAAGAAGAAGCACGTGCTGCTGCGGGCGGTCTGACGCATCGGGTCGCACCGGTCCTGTGATGCAGGATCGCAGCGGCGGTCGGCGTCCGCCCGGACGTCGAACGTCCTCAATTAGGCGGCATGATCGCCCAGCTCGTGGCCCTCGAGCAGCCGCAACGGGTGCGATCGCTGACGCTCGTCAGCTCCTGCGTCTTCGACGAGGGTGACCCGGACCTGCCGCCGATGGATCCGGCCCGGCTCGCCCGCTTCGGCCCGGTGGGCGCGAACGGCCGGCCTCACGCTGGCCGCGGCTCATGGGCGCGCCGGGGAGCATGGCCGGCGCGCTTCACTGCGGATTCGCGGGCACCGGCGGAAACGGATCGGTGCCGCCCTGGCCGCTGTCTGCCCGCCCGGCGTCGAAGAACTTGCGCAGAAAGCCTGGCGCGATGGCCGAAAGAGGGTTGATCGTCATGGTCGGCCCGGACATCGGGCCGCGGACGCGGAAGTTCACTGCGAACAGTCCCTCGTACTGGCCGCCACCGAGCAGCAGCCCGATCACGGGCAGCTGGCTGAAGATGTTGTTGAGGGCATAGGCCGGCACATAGGTACCCGAGAGGTCGAGCGTCTCATTGGTGAGATCGAGATGGCCCTCCAGGCTGATGCCGACCTGCGGCCCCCAGATCACCGCCTCGCGCATGTTGATGCGCCCGCCCGCGCGCGTGAAATCCACCTTGAGCTTGGTGAAGGGCACGTCGTTGACGGTCACGCGCTCGCCCTCGCGCGGCTGGGCGGAGACGATGCGGCGCAGGGCCGGCTCGTCGACCAGCGAGAAGTCCCGGATGTTGAGGATGCCGGCAGCGTTGCCGTTTGCCGGCGGCCACTGCAGCACAAGCTGGCCCGCCGCCATGCGCTGGTAGATGTCCACGAAACGCAACGCGGCCCCCGCGTCCGCCGTCTGAACGACCGTGTAGGTTTCACCCCCGCCGCCGCGCGACAGCGAGGCGGTGACCGGCGAGCGCCCGAACGAGCCGCTGAAAGCGAGCCCGGTCACATTGCCGTTGCGCATGGCAAGCTTCAGGACCGCCTTGGAGACGATCTCGCTGTTGAAGCCGCCGAGGATGTCCACGGCAACGTCGAGGTCGATGTCCAATGCGTCGTTGCTGCCGCCCCGGGCGAAGACCTTGCGCAGGAACGGCCGCGCGTCGAGTACGTTGCCGCGCACCGTGGCCTTGTAGCCGTCGCGCACGCGGGCAACCTGCAGGCGCACGTCGTCGCCGGGCGATATCTTGATCTGTGAGAACTCCGCCTCGGTGAAGCTTCCGTCACCACGAAGGACGACGCGGCCGCCCTTCACCGACATACCGGCGCCGTCGAGCGCGAGCTTCTCGAGGACGAAGCCGTCGTCCTTCTCGACCAGATTGAACGTCAGACTCGCCTCGCGGCCCGCCGGCTTTGTCCAGCCCGGCAGCGGCTCGTTGATGGCGGCCCTGGTGAAGTCGATCCCGATGCTCTTCGGCTGCCGGGCAGTGTCACCGAGCGACAGGTCAGCCGTGACGGTGACGGGCCCCGTCAGCTTGCGGCCGAGATCGAAGCCAAGACGGGCGCGGGCCGCATCGTCCACCGTCAGCCTGATCGCGGCCTGCCCCTCCGCTCCGGCGAGCGGCTGCCTGAGCGTGACGGTCGCCGGCAAGTCCGCGAAACGTCCCTCCCCGTCAAGCGTCAGGAGGTCGCCGTCGAGCGTGAGCGCGAAGCGGCCCTTCTCGAGGCTCTTGTCACCAGCGATGCCTGTGACACCCAGATTGGTCAGCTCTCCGCTTGCCTCTGCCCTGACGTCCTCGGCCTTCAGCTCGTCGATGAGGGGAAGGGACAGCTCGAGCCGGAGGTCCGCATTGCCGGTGACGCGCGCCGGGTCGAGATCGACCTCCATCCGCTCGCGGATGGCGTCGCTGCGGACGAGCGCAAGGACAGCGTCCGCCCCGCCCTGGATCCGCAGGCTGATGAGTGCCTGCGCCGGCCTGCGCAGATCGGCGACGGCGAAGAAGCCCTCCGACAGCGCCAACTTGCGGCCACCCTCCAGGACGGCCTCCGAGCGCGGCAGGTAGACGCTGACGCTGTTGCCGTCCACCGTCCCGCGCGCTGCCGTGTCCCTCAGCACCGGCAGCCCCTTCGTCGGCAGGAGATCCACGCCGGTCATGCGGAAGCGGACATCGACCGTCTCGGGCGGCAGCGGCTTCTTCTGACGCGAGGCCACCAGCTCCTCGGCGTCGAGATTGACGTTCACGGACAGCTCGTGGACCGTTCCCGCCCGCATGTTGTCGATGAGGTAACGCCTCACGCCGGATGCGACGAAGGCCGGCCACAGCCTGAGGAGGGCCCGCGCGTCCGATTCCGTACTCGTGAGGGAAACCCGCACGCCTCCTCGATCATCCGGCGTGCCGGCGCTGCCGGAGAGGACGACCGCGAAGTGCTGGCCCGTCACGGAAAGGCGGCGCACGATGACGCCGCCTGCCTCTCCTCCAACGATCTCGGCCGCAATGTCGTCGATCGTGAGCGGCTTTTCAGCGCCTGTCAGGCGCTCGATCACGGCCGCCTTTCCGGCGACGTCGAGCTGCCACGGCACGTCCGGCCCCTCGCCCGCGGAAAGCCGCCCGGTGAGATTGATGCGCGTCTCACCCGCCGTGAAGGAGGCCGAGGGCACATCGAACGCCCGGGTCTCAGGATTCCAGCTCAGGCGCAGGCCGACGTCGTCCACGTCGATGGGCGGCTGGTCCGGATCGTCGATGTAGATGATGGCTGCATCCCCGTTGAGACTCGCGTCGAGGGCCTTGAGATGCCCCTCCCCGTCGACTGCCAGCGATACCTCGCCCGAGAGCGGCATACGCGTCGTCACGAGCGAATGGCTCATCCCGCCGAACAGGAGGAGATCCGACACCGGCGCGCGCGACACATGCAGCTGGGCCTCACGGGTGCCGTTGTGCTCGCCACGCACCACGCCGGAGACGCTCCACGGGCCATGCTCGCCCCGAAGGCCGAAATTGAAGCGTGTCAGCCCCGTCTTGCGATTGAACTGGAGCGAGACATCGCCGAAGCGCGCCCGGGGCCGGCGCTGGGCATCGACGATCACGAGCCGGGCATCGCTCAGCCCGAAATGGTCAATGGAGCCGAAGAGCGTGTCGCGGTCGGTAATGAGGTCGACCAGGGAGACGACAGCGGCGGCGAGCGGCAGCTGCTCCTGCGCTTCCCCTTCGGCCACCGCGGGAGGCCACGCTTGCTGCCCCTGCGGCTCGGCCAGCGACGGCGCTGGTTCCTCGTCAGTCGCGGCAAAGGAGAGCTCGCCCGACTGCGAGACGTTGAGACGCAGGTCGAGGCCACTGAAGACCACGGCGCTGGGGCTCATCCGCCCGACGAGAAGGCCGAGGAAGCTGAGCGATATTTCCCCCGCCTTTGCCTTGAGGACGCTCGCTCCCTCGGCATTGCGGATGTCGATGCCGGAGACGCGCAGCGTCGGCCCGTACCGTGTGTAGTCGATGGCGGCGCTCGCGACACCGACGTCCCAGCCCTTGCCCACGCGCTCGGACAGAGCAGCCTCGATGCGGGTCGACAATCCTTCGATCTCGATGGGAGACCAGGCGATTCGCCCCACGAGGCCGCCGACGAGCAGGATGATGAGGGCAATGAGCGACAGCAGCACGCGGCGCGCCGTGCGGCGACGCGAAGGCAGCACCCGCTGCGCCTGTCCGGTGCCGTCGCCGGCCTCATTCCATCTCCTGGCGAACAGCGTCGTCACTCCGGTCCGGTTCCCCTGGGCGTCTCAATCGTCTCCCACGATTCGTGCGACACGGGAACGCTGATCCGACCACCGGCGTGGCCGCGACGGTTCGCGTGCTTGCATTCGCGTGGTCATTTCCAGCACCGCCCTTGACGAGGCGGGTGGAACGGCCAGCCTGTTCCGCGTAAGCAATCGATGGGCGGGTAGGCGGAGGCTTCGCCGCCTCGCTGGAGGCATAGCGAGCAGAATCGGACGAAAGGAAGGCGAGACGATGGTTCAGGAAGGCGACAAGGCACCCGATTTCTGCCTGCCCGCTGCGGGCGGCACCGAAGTGCGTCTCTCGGACATGACCGGCAAGAAGGTGGTGGTCTACTTCTACCCCAAGGACGACACGAGCGGATGCACGAAGGAAGCCATCGCCTTCAATGCCTTGCGCAACGAGTTCGAGGCCGCGGACACGCACGTGGTCGGCATCTCCGCCGACAGCGTCGCCCGCCACGACCGGTTCCGCGCCAAGCACGATCTCGCGATCACGCTCGCCTCGGACGAAGACCGAAAGGCCATCGAGGCCTATGGCGCCTGGGGCGAGAAGACCATGTACGGACGCAAGTTCATGGGCATCCTGCGCTCCACCTTCCTCATCGGGCGCGACGGGCGAATCGCCCGCATCTGGCGGAACGTGAAGGTCGACGGCCACGCGGATGAGGTTCTCGCCGCCGCCCGGGCGCTCTAGGAACCGTTTGCGAATGCTTAACCCTAACAACTCTTAATCTTCAGGGTGCTCGAAGCCCTGGAGACATTCGCTTGCTCGGCCCTTTCCCGCTTCCCCTGCGCCTGCGCCTTCCGGCGCGTTGTACCCGGATGCCGCGTGTCCACGTGCAGGTTGCGGCCATCATCGCCTTCATGGCAGTGCTGACCTGGGCCGGCGTGGCGACGTGGATGCTCCTCTTCCGCGATGACGTCGTCGCCTCTCTTATCGTGCGCCAGCAGCGACTGACCCTCGCCTACGAGGACCAGCTCGTCGCCCTGCGCCGGCAGCTCGATCTCGTCGCCAGTCGCCAGTATCTGGAGCAGGAGCGTGTCGAGGAGCGCCTCGCCCGGCAGCTGGAACGCCAGCGTGAACTGGAGCATCGGCAGGCACAGGTCGATGCGCTGCAGCAGCAGGCGAACGGCCTCGACCGCGCCCGAGACAACATGCCTTCTCCCGTCGCCGCGAGCGCCGGTGCGGGCCACCACATCCCGGCTGCCAAGGGAGCCCGGCACGGCGATGCCGAGAAAGCCCGGCTGGGAGCGGCCCGCTACGTGCCGGTTTCAGAGCGCCTCGCCCGTACGGATGCGCAGCTCGCCAGCCTCGCGCAGAAGCAGGCGGCGGCGCTGTCCGGCATACTGGCCTCCTCCCGGCAGCGCCTCGACCGCTATCTCGACGTCGTGCGCGCGGTGGGCCTGCCCACCGAGCCGCTTGAGCGCCTGCCGGACGGCCTGGCCGGGGAAGGCATCGGCGGCCCCTACGTGCCGGTGCAGGCCGGCGCCTCGATGCAGTTCGACAGCCTGGCGGAAAGCCTCAGGCACACCTTGACGCTCGCCGAGCGGGCCGCGGACGTTGTTAACCGGTTGCCTCTCGGCCGCCCTGCTGAGACGGGCGACACGACGAGCCCCTTCGGTGTCCGGCTCGACCCCTTCCTGCGCTCGCCAGCACTCCACACGGGCATCGACTTTCGCGCCCCCTACGGCGCCCCGGTGCGCGCCACCGGGCCCGGCAAGGTCGTCTTCGCCGGCCGTGGCGGCGGCTATGGCTACGTGGTGGAGATCGAGCACGTCAGCGGCGTCACGACGCGCTATGCGCATCTGTCCGCCATCACGGTCCGGGAGGGAGATGCGGTCGCGGCGGGCGACGTGGTCGGCAACGCCGGCAGCACGGGCCGTTCGACCGGCCCCCATATCCACTACGAAACGCGGATCGGCGGACAACCCGTCGATCCGCAGCGATTCATCGCAGCCGGCAGGCGCCTCGCCGAGATCCACTGAAAGCGGTTGCCTCGGCGCCCGCCGCGCAAGCTAGTCGATATCCTCGACCTCGACCTTGCCGCCATAGACACGCTGGGCCAACGAAGCCTCGATGAAGGGGTCGAGCTTGCCGTCGAGCACCTCCTGCGGGTTCGTGGACTGGACACCCGTGCGCAGGTCCTTCACCAGCTGGTAGGGTTGCAGCACGTAGGAGCGGATCTGGTGCCCCCAGCCGATGTCGGTCTTTGACGCAGCCTCGGCCTGGGCCTTCTCCTCGCGCTTCTGCAGCTCGAGTTCATAGAGGCGGGCGCGCAGCATCGCCCAGGCCGTCGCCCGGTTCTTGTGCTGGGACCGCTCCGCCTGGCAGGCCACGACGATGCCGGTCGGGATATGGGTGATGCGAACGGCCGAGTCCGTCGTGTTGACGTGCTGACCGCCGGCGCCAGAGGAGCGGAAGGTGTCGATCCGGCAGTCCGCCTCGTTGATGGCGATCTCGATGCGGTCGTCGACGACGGGATAGACCCACACGGAAGCGAAGCTCGTGTGCCGCCGCGCGTTCGAGTCGAACGGCGAGATGCGGACGAGCCGGTGTACGCCCGATTCCGTCTTTGCCCAGCCGTAAGCGTTGTGCCCCTTGACGAGAAGTGTGGCAGACTTGATGCCCGCCTCCTCGCCCTCGGTCACTTCCATGACCTCGACCTTGAAGCCGCGTCGCTCGGCCCAGCGGATGTACATCCGCATGAGCATCTGCGCCCAGTCCTGGCTCTCGGTGCCCCCGGCGCCGGAGTGGATCTCGATGTAGGTGTCGTTCTGGTCCGCCTCGCCGGACAGCAGCGCCTCGATCTGGCGCCGCGAAGCCTCCGCCTGCAGGGCGCGGATGCTCTCCTCGGCCTCCCTGACGACGGACTCGTCGCCTTCCGCCTCACCCAGCTCGATGAGCTCGATGGCGTCGGCGAGATCGCGCTCGATCTGCTCGACAGCCGTGATGCTCTCCTCGAGGGCATTGCGCTCGCGCATGATCTTCTGCGCGGCTTCCGCATCGTTCCACAGCGAGGGATCCTCGGCGAGGTTGTTGAGCTCGGCTAGACGCCGCTTCGCCTGATCCCAGTCAAAGATGCCTCCTCAGCAGTCCGACAGACTGCTTGACGGCATCAACCAACGTCTCGATTTCGGCGCGCATGCTCGCCTTCGTCCTGCAATCGATGGAAGATTCCGCCCGGCCATGCCGTTCTCGCCGGGCGTGTATGGCTCTTAGCCAGCCCCGCCCCGGATGTAAACCGGGGAGAGCCAGCTGGGCGGCCCGCTGTCAATAAAGGCCGCCGGAACCGCTGCCGACACCGGCCGATGGGGCATCGGTCTCAGCCGGGGCCCCGCTGTAGCCGACCACATAACCGTTCGGCGGCGCCGTGCCGGGCTTGAACGCCTCCAGAATGGTGCGCCCGCCCTGTCCCGTCGCACGCTGACCCGTGGCAGCGTCGACGCGGATCAGCTTGATGCCCGGCGGTACGCGGAAGGGCGTCGCAGGCTTGCCCTCGAGCGCCATCGCCATGAAGTCGCGGAAGATGGGCGCCGCATATTGGCCGGCGGTCGCAGAGTTGCCGAGCGAGCGCGGACGGTCGTAGCCGAGATAGATCCCCACGGCGAGATCCGGCGAGAAGCCGACGAACCACACGTCCTTGGCATCGTTCGTCGTACCGGTCTTGCCGGCGAGCGGCTTGCCGACGCTCTTCACGACCGTCGCGGTGCCCCGCTGCACGACGCCTTCGAGGATCGAGACCATCTGGTAGGCCGTCAGCGGATCGATGACCTGCTCGCGGTTGTCGATGAGCTGCGGCTCCGGCTGGTTGCGCCACTCGTCGGCGTCGCACCCTTGGCAGATGCGCTCGTCGTGCTTGTAGATGGTGCGGCCCCAACGGTCCTGGATACGGTCGATGAGCGTCGGCTTGATGCGCTTGCCACCGTTGACGAACATCGAATAGGCAGTGGTCATGCGCAGTACGGTCGTCTCGCCGGCACCGAGCGACATCGGCAGATAGGGCGCGAGATCGTCGTAGATGCCGAAGCGCTTCGCATATTCGCCGATCAGCGGCATGCCCACGTCGCGCGCCAGGCGCACCGTCATCAGGTTCTTCGAGCGCTCGATACCGTAGCGCAGCGTGTGCGGGCCGGTGAACTTGCCATCGTAGTTCTTGGGCCGCCACACCTCGTTGCCCGAGATAATCTCGATCGGCCCGTCGACGACGATCGATGACGGCGTGTAGCCGTTGTCGATGGCGGTGGCGTAGACGAAGGGCTTGAACGAGGAGCCCGGCTGGCGCAGCGCCTGCGTTGCGCGGTTGAACTCGCTCTGGTCGAACGAGAAGCCGCCGACCATGGCAAAGACGCGCCCGGTGTTCGGATCCATGACCACCATGGCGCCGGACACTTCCGGAATCTGGCGCAGACGATACTGCCCGCGCTTGTCGGCCATCGGCTCCACATAGATGACGTGGCCGGGCTTGAGCGCCTGGGTGAGACGGGCCTTGCGCGTCCACTTGATGCCTTCGGGCAGGATCTTGCCAGTCTCGCGCACGCTCGAGAGCTTGCCCGAGACCTCGCGCGCCGGCTGCAGGCCGATGGTGGCCTCGCGGTCGTTGACGTCGAGCACCACGGCAAGCCGCCAGGGGTGCACGTCACCGAGCGCCGGAATCTCGGCGAGCGCGGCGCCCCACTCGCCCTGCGACAGATCGATGGTGTCGACCGGATCGCGCAGCCCCCTGGCCTCGTCGTAGCGCACGAGGCCGTCCACGAGAGCCTTGCGCGCCATCGCCTGCAGCTTCGGATCAAAGGTCGAGCGCACGGACAGGCCACCGTCGTACAGGGCCTTCTCGCCATAGCGCTCGACGATCTCGCGCCGGATCTCCTCGGCAAAGTAGCCGGCGGAATAGGTGTTGGGCGACAGCGTGCGCGGGTTGACCTCGAGCGGCGTGCGCTTGGCGGCATCAGCCTCCTCACGCGTGATGTAGCCGTTCTCGCGCATACGATCGATGACCCAGTTCCGCCGCTCGATGGCCGCCTGGCGCTGGCGGAAGGGGTGATAGTTGTTCGGCGCCTTCGGCAGTGCTGCGAGATAGGCCACCTCCGGCAGCGTCAGCTCGTGCACCGACTTGCCGAAGTAGTTGAGAGCAGCCGCCGCGATGCCGTAGTTGCCGAGGCCGAGATAGATCTCGTTAAGGTAGAGCTCGAGGATCTTGTCCTTCGAGTAGACGGATTCGATGCGCAGCGCGATCAGCGCTTCCTTGATCTTGCGCTCGTAGGTCTGCTCGTTGGTGAGCAGGAAGTTCTTGGCGACCTGCTGTGTGATGGTCGAGGCGCCCTGCTGGCGCCGGCCCGGAGCGCGCAGGTTGGTGATGACCGCGCGGGCGATGCCCTCGGGGTCGATACCGTTGTGCTTGTAGAAATTCTTGTCCTCGGCGGAGAGGAAAGCCTGGATGACGAGGTTGGGGACCGCCTGGATGGGCAGGAAGATGCGCTTCTCGCGCGAGTATTCGGCCACGAGGCTGCCGTCGCTCGCATGCACGCGCGTCATCACCGGCGGCTCGTAATTGGCGAGCTGCTTGTGATCCGGCAGGTCCTGGGAATACTTCCAGACGAAGAACCCGACGACGGCCGCGCCGATGGCAAAGACGATCGCCCCGGTCGCGAACAGAAATCCAAGAAAGCGAACTATCAAACGCATCCGTCGAAGGCCCGTCGCCCGTTGCTTGTCCTCGCCGCCGCAGCGAGGTCGATGGTCATCCACCGATGCGCCGGCTTCCCCTCCCTAACACGAGCCCGCCCGGTGTGACCAGAAACCGAAGACGGGAACGACGCGGAAAAAGCCGGGCGAGTCGGACTTATCCTGCGCATCTATGGAGAAACTGCGGCGCCGGGCTGGGCCGCGAGGCGCGTTGCGAAGAAGCTGTCCACCGCCTTCACGAGCGCGGCGCTCGACTTGTCGCGCCAGGCGTCAGACGTCATCAGGTCCACGTCCTTGGCGCTCGACAGATAGCCAAGCTCGATGAGCACGGAGGGGATGTCGGGCGCCTTGAGGACGATGAACCCGGCCGAGCGCAGTGGATTCTTGTTGAGCGTGACGACGTCGCGCAGGCTGTCCACCACCTTCTGGGCAAAGTCGAGCGAGAACACCCGCGTCTCGCGCTTAGTCAGGTCGGCCAGGATGCCGGCGATCTCGTTCGGATCCTCCACCACGTCGAGGCCGGCGATCTGGTCGGCCAGGTTCTCTTTGGCGGCGAGTCGCTCGGACTCGGCGTCGCTGGCGAAGCCCGAGCCGGTGTAGACGGTTGCTCCGCGCACGCGGCTGCCATCGGACAGGGTGTCGGCATGGATGGAGATGAACAGCGAGGCGCCCGCCTTCTGGGCCATGCGCCAGCGCCCGGCAAGCGAAACGAAGGTGTCGCTGGTGCGGGTCAACATCACGCGGTAGCGCCCCGTCTCCTCGAGACGCTGCCTCAGGCGCTCGGCAAACGCGAAGACGACATCCTTCTCGGCGACGCCGTTGACGCCGATGGCCCCGGGATCGACGCCGCCGTGGCCTGGATCGATGACCACGAGCGGCTTGTCGTCGGTCGTCCCGGCCGGTTGCGACATGGCGGCGGCCGGCAACGGCTCCGGCTCCACCATCGGCTTCAAGGCCATCCTGTGATAGGTAGCCCGGTCGGTACGCGAGAGTTCGATGACGAGCAGCGTCGCCTCCCCGAGCGCCCGGTTCTCGATGCTCTCGACGAGCGCCGGCTGCGCGAGGTCGATGACGATGCGCGAGCGGCCGGGGGCGAAGAGACCGAAGCGATAGGACGCGACGAGCCCTGCCCCCTTGCGCCCGGCATTGGCTGGCAGCTGGAAGTTCACCTCCGGCAGGTCGATGATGACACGGTCGGGCCGCTCCAGCAGGAAAGCCCTGGCCTCAACGGGGCGCGAAATGGTCAGGCTGAGGCGGGTGGTTGCGCCGTCCGGCTTGACCTCGGCCGCCACAGCCACGGCCGCCCCCGCGGGCGCCGGCGCCGGATCCTGGGCTTTGACCGGTTCCGCGAGGACAAGGCAGAGCGCGCCGAGGCAGAGCGCGAGCAGCCTCGCGGCCCGGCGGCGCACCACCGCCTCGCCCGTGCCGCCTGCGTCGATGCCGATGCGTTTCATCCGGCCCCTGTCCCGCCGCCGTCTCTGTGAGAAACCATCCATTAAGAGATAGGGAGCAGCTGGTTAACACTTCTTCACCAATGCGGCGGGCCTCGCATTCCCTCCGTGGCCTTCCTGCAACAATCACGTATGACTCTTGCCAAACCGCCGCACCCGTCTGTAATGAAAAGGCGACTCTGTTTTCGGCGTCGCCGTTGGTCGCCTCCTCGAATCGGGCGGCTGTGCCGCGGCAATTCCCCCTCCCCATGGGCAGGCGGGCGCGGCCTTGAAGCGGCGCGCCGGAGCGGCGGTTGTCATTTTCGTTGCGGGATCGTCCGCAGCGTTTTCACGTCGACCCCGGTCCTTGCCGCGGCGCCGGCGTTTTGAGGCTAAGGATCGGAGGATTATGGGCAGCCTGACAGCGATCGCCCGGCATACTCCATCGCAGACCGCAGGACGCGGCGCGATGGACAGGGGATATTCGCACGGCTCGCCTCTCGTCCTCCACAACACCGCATTCCCATCACCCCACGCGCCCGTGTCCAGCGGAGCGCCAGCGACCTATCGTCGAACGCCGCCTGCCGCCTTCCTGTTGGCGGAGCAGACGTTGTTTCGCACGGATTGCCCAGCGGCACGCCGGAGGTCGCCCGTATGAGAGTTCAACATGGCAAACAAGATGCTCATCGACGCCTCCCACCCGGAAGAAACCCGGGTGGTGGTCGTCCGCGGTAACCGCGTCGAAGAGTTCGACTTCGAATCCGCCAATCGCAAGCAGCTTCGCGGAAATATCTATCTCGCCAAGGTTACGCGGGTCGAACCGTCCCTGCAGGCCGCCTTTGTCGAATACGGCGGCAACCGTCATGGATTCCTCGCCTTCAGCGAGATCCATCCCGACTACTACCAGATCCCCGTCGCCGACCGTCAGGCGCTGCTGGCCGAAGAGGCCCAGGCCGAGCGCGAGGCCGAGAAGGACGAGGAACGCGCCGCCCGTCGCAAGCAGGCCAAGCGCTCGCGCAAGGGCGACGATTCCGTCAGCGAAGCCGCAGAGACCGAGGATGCGGCCGCTGCCGACGCCGATTCGGCCGAGGCCAACGGCGAGGATGAGGTCATCGAGCAGCTCGGCGGCGCCGACGTGGGCGAGGAGGTGCCGGACCGCCGCCAACGCCCGCTGCGCCGCCAGTACAAGATCCAGGAAGTGATCAAGCGCCGGCAGGTTCTGCTGGTGCAGGTGGTCAAGGAGGAGCGCGGCAACAAGGGCGCCGCCCTTACGACCTATCTCTCGCTCGCCGGCCGCTATTCGGTCCTGATGCCCAACACGGCGCGCGGTGGCGGCATCTCGCGCAAGATCACCAACGTCACCGACCGCAAGCGGCTGAAGACCATCGCGCAGGAGCTCGACGTGCCGGAGGGCATGGGCGTCATCCTGCGCACGGCGGGCGCCACGCGCACCAAGGCGGAGATCAAGCGCGACTTCGAATATCTGCTGCGCATGTGGGAGAGCGTGCGCGAGCTGACGCTGAAGTCCACCGCCCCTGCGCTGGTCTATGAGGAAGGCTCGCTCATCAAGCGCGCCATCCGCGACCTGTATAACAAGGACATCGACGAGGTTCTGGTCGCGGGCGACGAAGGCTACCGCGAGGCTAAGGACTTCATGCGCATGCTCATGCCGAGCCATGCCAAGGTGGTGAAGCCCTACAAGGATCCGCAGCCGCTCTTCGCCCGCTACGGCGTCGAAGCCCAGCTCGACGCGATGTTCTCCAACCAGGTGACGCTGAAGTCCGGCGGCTACATCGTCATCAATCAGACGGAGGCGCTCGTCTCCATCGACGTGAACTCGGGTCGCTCCACGCGCGAGCACAACATCGAGGACACGGCGCTGAAGACGAACCTCGAGGCAGCCGAGGAAATCGCGCGCCAACTGCGCCTGCGCGACCTCGCCGGCCTCATCGTCATCGACTTCATCGACATGGAGGAGAAGCGCAACAACCGCGCCGTCGAGAAGAAGCTGAAGGAGTGCCTGAAGAACGACCGGGCCCGCATCCAGGTCGGCCGCATCTCGGCCTTCGGCCTGCTCGAGATGTCGCGTCAGCGCATCCGCACCGGCGTTCTGGAGAGTTCCACGGTGGTGTGCCACCATTGCGGCGGCTCCGGCTTCGTCCGCGCTACGGCGTCGGTCGCGCTCCACATCCTGCGCTCCATCGAGGAGGCGCTGCTCAAGAGCGCCCAGCACAACATCATCGTCAAGACGCGGACCGAGGTGGCGCTCTACATCCTCAACCAGAAGCGCGTGCACCTGCGCGAGCTCGAGACGCGCTTCGATGTGAGCATCTCGATCTTCGGCGACGACACGCTGTCCGGCACCACGAACTTCACCATCGAGCGCGGCGATGCCGTCGCCCGAACCGAGGCGCGCGCACCGGCTACGGGCATCCGCATCGAGAGCGCGCCGGCCGCCGAGGACGAGACCGGAGCCGCCGAGGAGCGGCAGGACGCGGCCGAGGAGGCTGCGCCCCAGGCTCGTGCGACGCAGGAAGGCGCCGCCGGCGAGGAAGGCAACGGCAAGCGTCGCCGGCGGCGTCGCCGCCGTCGCGGCGGGCGCGGTGGCGAAGGCCGCGAGGCGGCTGCCGCGGCCACTGCCGAGGGTGCGCCCACGTCCGACGCTTCCGGGCCTGACACCGAGGACCAGGCCGAACCCGCCGCCCCTGTCGCCGCAGCCGACGACGCAGCCGAGGCCGTGGCCGAGGTCGCGGCCGAGACACGGGCCGAGCCGGAGCTGGGTGCCGAACAGCCGGCCGAGGAAGCCGCAGCAACGCCGGCAAGGCGGCGGCGCTCGCGCCGTTCCTCCGGCAAGCGTGCGCCCGACGAGAGCGTCTCCGCCCCCGCCGCGCAGGAGGATGCTCCTCCGGCCGCTGCCACAGGGGCTGATGCCGGGGCTGTTGCCGAAGTGACCGCTTCGCCGGCCGCTGCTGAGGAGAATGACGCTGCCGCGCAGCCGGAGCCGCCTGCCGCCCCCGCCGAGGCGCCCGCGCCCGAGCCGCAACAGCCTGCCGCGCCCAAGCCCGTGGCGGAGGAAACCAACCGGCCGAAGCGGACGGGCTGGTGGGCTCGCGCCAAGGCGAGCCTCACCGGCGGCTGAGCCGTCGCAGGCGTCCATTCGTCGGAAACGGCGGGCCCTCGGCCCGCCGTTTTTCGTTCTGCTAGGGCTTCGCCGTCGCCCGGCAGCGGTTGATGACGGCCGTGATACGTGCCCTCTCCTCGTCCGACGGGTCGGCAAGGTCGATGCCTTCCTCGCGGATCGCTCCGTCGGCGCAGGTGCAATAGCGCGTGCACGAGGCAGCCGAGACGCCGGTGGCCTCACAGCTCGCGCGGCATTGCGCAAAAACCCCCGTCGCCGCTGCCGGCTGACTGGTGACGCCGAGTGCTTGGGCGGCGAGGAACATGAGGCCGAACAGCACGGGCTGGTGAACCAGATAGAAGGCGAGGCTGTGCCGGCCCATCCAGGCGATGAGGCGCACGCCCCTGCCCGGCTCCCGGCGCGCCCGCAGCCAACCGGTCAGATGCCTGTCGACCGCGAGCCGCCCCGCCGCGACACCGAGCAGCTCCGGCCCGAACCAGGGAAAGAGCGGCACGTAATCATTCGACACCGGCGTCTCCGTGCCCAAGCCCACGAAGGCAAGGACGGGCAGATCGAAGAGGGGCGCCGAAACCATGGAGGGTGCGGCTACAACCGCAATGCCGACAACTGCGGTGAGCACCGGCGGCAGACGCAGGAACGGCAGGGCGAGCAGGCTCGACAGGGCGATGCAGTGCAGGATGCCAAAGAAGATGTAGCTGCGCGGAAAGACGATGAACGTCGCGACGGTGATCGCCGCGGCCGCCACGGCAACCGACGCGAGCCGCCGCAGGAAGGGGCGCCAGCGGATGCCCTGGCCGTGGGCGAGAACAAGGCTGAAACCGACGAGCAGGAGAAATGAGGTGGCGATGGCACGGGCGAAGAACCGCCAGCCGGGCTCATGGACGATGTCGACGCCCGTGAGCCCGAGGTGGCTCGCATCCCACGCGCCGTGATAGACCGCCATGGCCAGGAGCGCGACACCTCGCATCACGTCGATGCCGAGAAGCCGGCCTCGGCCGGCCTCGGCCGGCGGGCGGGAAGCCACGTCGGCGACAGTCGCGGACAGGGTCGGCCCGTGCCTGGCGGACGTCATGCATTCTCCCTCCGACTCCACCCGTCTCCTGCGCGGGCCTTTCGCTCATAGACGCTTTTTGCCCGCGCGAGAAACGAAGACCAGACGAAGGCCAAGGAGCCACCGGCAGCTAAATCGTTTGAATTTGGCTTGCGGGCGCCTTCGCTTCGCGTCAAAAGCAAGGGGACCGGACAACCGAGGGAGCCAGAGATGAGCGACATCCATATCGAGCGAATGAAGGCCTGCGGTGTCATCCCGGTCGTTTCGGTGCCCGACGCAGCGGCGGCCGTGTCGCTGGCCAATGCCCTGCTGGAGGGCGGCATCGACGTCATCGAGCTTACACTGCGCACCGCGGCGGGTCTCGCCGCCATCGAGGCCGTTGCCCGCAGCTGTCCCGGGATGTTCGTCATTGCCGGCACGGTGGTGCAGCCCGCACAGTTTGCCCAGGTTCGCGACGCCGGCGCGAAGGCCGTGGTCAGCCCCGGCTTCAGCGAGACGCTGGACGACGCCGCCCGGGCGGCCGGCCTGCCCTGGCTGCCCGGCGTCGCCACGGCATCAGAGGTGATGCGGGCCGGCGAACGCGGGCGCACGGCCCTCAAGTTCTTCCCGGCCGAGCTGGCCGGCGGCATCGCCATGATCAAGGCGCTGGCCGGCCCCTTCCCCAACGTCGTTTTCTGCCCGACGGGCGGCGTCAACACCGACAATCTCGGAGACTATCTCGCCCTCAAGACGGTGATGTGTGTCGGCGGCACCTGGCTCACGCCCGCCGCATCGGTCGCCGCCGGAGACTGGGGCGCGATCCGCGACGAGGCCGCCAGGGCCCGCAGGAAGGTAGACGAAATACGAGCGGCCTGACCAGTTGCGGCGCGCCTTTCCGGCTGCTTCAATGGGCGCCCGTATAAATGGCCCTGGCCGATGACTCCATACGACCCCGCCGCACTCGAGGAGGATATCGAGGTGTTGGCCGACTGGCTGGCGCGCGCCGAGGTCGTTGCCCCCTTCACCGGGGCAGGCATCTCGACGGAGAGCGGCGTGCCCGATTTCCGCTCGCCGGGCAGCCCTTGGCTCGCGAACCAGCCCATCCCCTTCGACGTCTTCGTCGCTAGCCCACAGGCGCGGCGCGAGGCGTGGCGGCGCAAGTTCGTCATGGACGATCTCTACGCCGGCGCAAAACCGGGGCGTGGGCATCATTTCCTTGCCGAGCTCGTCGCTTCGGGCAAGGCACCGGCCATCATCACCCAGAACATCGACGGCCTGCAGCAGGCCGCCGGCGTGCCGGCGGACCAGGTGATCGAGCTGCACGGCAACGGCACCTATGCCACCTGCCTCGACTGCGGCGAGCGACATGAGCTGGCAGAGATCCGCCCGGCCTTCGAAGCCACCGGCGAGCCGCCCGCCTGCAAGCGTTGCGGCGGCATCGTGAAGGCCGCCACCATCTCCTTCGGGCAAGCCATGCCGCAGCAGGCCCTGCAGCGGGCCCAGGCGCTGGCGGAGGAGAGCGACCTCTTCATTGCCATCGGTTCGTCGCTGCTGGTCCACCCTGCGGCAGGGCTGCCGGTCACAGCGAAGCGGCACGGAGCGCGGCTCGTCATCGTCAACCGCGAACCGACACCGCTCGACGGCATCGCCGACCTTGTCCTGAACGGTGAGATCGGCACAATCTGCATGCAACTTGCCCAACTGTCCGGTGACGAAGGGAGAGGTATTGATTAATTCATGAATTCTGACTTTGCGCCCTGTCTGTGAGTGTTATCCTTGTATGGGGAATCGTTCTCTACGATTCGGCTGGTGGTTTTCATGTCTGACGAATTTTCTTCTAAAGGTTTCATGCCCAAGGTAGCCCCGTCGGACGACGCGCGCCTTTCGGGCGAAGGACTCGAATCGGTCACCGAGCCGATCGTCGAGCTTGCCGGCCACATCAAGTGGTTCGATGTTGCAAAGGGCTTCGGATTCATCGTGCCCGACAATGGGCTGCCGGACGTGCTGGTGCATGTCACCTGTCTGAAGCGTGACGGTTACGAGACGGCCAATGAAGGGGCACGCGTGGTCTGCGAGGTGGTGCGCCGCCCGCGCGGCCTGCAGGCGGTGCGCATCATTTCCATGGATCAGTCGACCGCCGTCCACCCGAGCGAACTGCCCCCGCCGCGCACGCACGTCACCGTCGTGCCGACGAGCGCGCTCGAGATGGTCACTGTAAAGTGGTTCAACCGCCTTCGCGGCTTCGGCTTCGTCACGCGCGGGGAAGGCACGCCCGACATTTTCGTGCACATGGAGACCCTGCGGCGCTACGGCATTACCGATGTGAAGCCGGGCCAGCAGCTTCTCGTGCGCTTCGGCCAGGGGCCGAAAGGCCTCATGGCGGCAGAGGTGCGGCCGGCGGACGGGGGCCATGCGCCCGCGACCCACTGAGGCCGGTGTCACTGTGAGCCGCTGGCTGCGCTCGCGCCTTGGCCTTGCGGCTGTTCTTGCCTTGTCCTGGGCCGCGACCGCCGCTGCACAGTCTCTCGAAACCCTGACGATCCACACGGCAAGCGGGGCCCACTCCTTCGCTGTCGAAGTCGCGCGCACGCCGGAGGAGCGCGCCACCGGCCTGATGCATCGCCGGTTCCTGCCGGCCGACAGGGGCATGCTCTTCGATTTCGGCGAGACGGCACCAGTCGCGATGTGGATGAAGAATACCTACATCTCGCTCGACATGCTGTTCATCCGGGCTGACGGCACCATCGCGCGCATCGCGCAGCGCACAGAGCCGCTGTCGACCCGCATCGTGCCCTCTGGCGAGCCCGTCCTCTCGGTGCTGGAGCTGAATGCGGGCACGGCCGCCCGCATCGGTGCGAAGCCGGGCGACAAGGTGGAGCATCCGCTGTTCTCCGGCCGGTAGGCGCTGCAGCGACCAGGGCGGGCGCTTCCGCGCCCGGTGAGCGCATGTATCTCGGCATCGACATCGGCACGTCGGCAGTGAAAGCCGTCCTCGTCGGTGAGGACGAGCAGCTTTTTGCCGAGGCGGAGGTGCCGCTCACCGTTTCCCGCCCTCACCCGCTCTGGGCCGAGCAGAACCCGCAGGACTGGTGGCGGGCTGTGGAGACGGCCCTCGGCGGGCTGCGCCTCGCGGCACCCGGAGCCTTCGCGGCCGTGCGCAGCCTCGGCCTTTCCGGCCAGATGCACGGCGCGGTGCTGCTCGATGCGGCCGGCGAGCTCCTGCGCCCGGCCATTCTCTGGAACGACGGCCGCGCCCATGCCGAATGCGCCGAGCTCGCCCGCCGCCTGCCGGGGCTCGGCCAGGTCGCCGGCGTGCCCGCCATGCCCGGCTTCACGGCGCCGAAGCTCCTGTGGCTCGCCGAAAATGAACCGGAGACCTTCCGCAAAGTGGCCATGGTGCTCCTGCCGAAGGACTACGTTCGCTTTCGGCTCACGGGAGAAGCGGTCACGGACATGTCCGACGCGGCAGGCACACTCTGGCTCGACGAGGCGCACCGCGACTGGTCGGACGAGATCCTTGCCGCCACGGGGCTTACGCGTGCGCAGGTGCCGCGCCTCGTCGAGGGCACGGCCGTGTCCGGAGCCCTGCGGGCCGAGGCCGCCGAGGCGCTCGGCCTGCCGCCGGGGCTGCCGGTCGCCGGCGGTGCAGGCGACGCTGCGGCCGGCGGGATCGGCATCGGGGCCGTGGAGGACGGCGATGCATTCCTCTCCCTCGGCACCTCCGGGCAGTATTTCGTCACCACCGACAGTTTTCGCCCCTTCCCGGACGCCTATGTCCACGCCTTCAGCCACGCCCTGCCCGGCCGCTGGTTCCAGATGGCGGCGCTGCTCAACGGGGCGAGCGCGCTCGCCTGGACGGCCCGGATTCTCGGCGCCGACGACATCGCAGCCCTGCTCGCGCGCACCGAGGCCGCCTTCTCGGGCCGCCCCGCCCGGCCCCTCTTCCTGCCCTATCTCACGGGCGAGCGGACGCCCCACAACGATCCGCACGCTCGCGGCGTCTTCTTCGGCCTCTCGCCGGACGTGACGCAGGAGGAAATGGTCCAGGCGGTGCTCGAGGGGGTTGCCTTCTCCTTCGCCGAGGCGCAGGAATGTCTCGCCCGGGCAGGAACCCACGCCGCCTCGGTTGCGGCCATCGGCGGCGGCTCGCGCAGTCACTTCTGGATGCGCCTGATGGCGAGCGCCCTGGAGCGTCCCGTCGTGCTCTACAGCGGCGGCGCGAAGGGGCCGGCCTTCGGCGCCGCCCGCCTCGCCCGCATTGCGACGACCGGCGAAGGGCCGGCGGCAGTATGCCGGACGCCGCCCGTTGCGGATATCATCGAACCGGACAGGAACCTCGCCGAGGCCTATCGGCCGACCTTCGCCCGCTTCAAGCGCCTCTACCGCGCGTTGAGGGGTGTGTTTCAGGCCGATTAGGCAAATACCGTCAACACGATAATCGGATTTATTGACGATTGTCAGCTCGCATCCGCCTGCCGTGTCAGGCCGCGAAGATCGCCGCTCCCTTTTCCGCCGGGCCGACCAGATGGCGGAAGCCGGCGAAGAGCTCCCGCCCCACGCCGACATGCGAGGACGAGAGGTCCGCCTCAGCCGGCGCACGCGCCGCGAACTCCGCCGCGTCGACCAGCACGTCGAGCCGGCCGTTGAGGGCATCGACGCGAATGATGTCGCCATCGCGAATTTTCGCGATGGCTCCGCCGTCGGCTGCCTCCGGCGTGACATGGATTGCCGCCGGCACCTTGCCGGATGCGCCGGACATGCGCCCGTCCGTGACGAGAGCCACGCGCTGGCCGCGGTCCTGCAGCACGGCGAGCGGCGGCGTCAGCTTGTGCAGCTCCGGCATGCCGTTGGCCTTCGGCCCCTGAAAGCGCACCACCGCGACGAAGTCACCGGTGAGCGTGCCGGCCCTGAAGGCCGCCTGCAGCTCCTCCTGGCTGTGGAAGACGCGCGCCGGGGCCTCGATCACGTGGCGCTCGCGTGCCACGGCGGAGGTCTTGATCACCGCCCGGCCGAGCGGACCGTCCAGAACCTTCAGCCCGCCCGTCGGCTGGAAGGGCTCGGCGACGCCGCGCAGGATGTCGGTGTTGCCACTTTGCGCGGCCGCCTCGCGCCACACGATGCCACCGTTCTCGTCGAGTCCCGGCTCCACGAGGTAGCCTTCGAGCCCCGTGCCCCAGACGGTGGTCACGTCGCGGTGCAGCAGACCGGCGCCCAGAAGCTCGCGGATGAGGAACCCCATGCCGCCGGCGGCGTGGAAGTGGTTCACGTCCGCCTTGCCGTTGGGATAGACGCGGGCGAGCAGCGGCGTCACCTCGGCGAGATCGGCGAAGTCGTCCCAGGTCAGCGTGATGCCGGCAGCGGCCGCCATGGCAACGAGGTGCAGGGTGTGATTGGTCGAGCCGCCGGTGGCGTGCAGCCCGACCACGCCGTTGACCACGGCCTTCTCGTCGATGATGCGCCCGACGGGCGTGTATTCGTTGCCAAGGGCCGAGATGGCGATTGCACGCCTGGCCGCCACCCGCGTCAGCTCGTCGCGCAGCGGCGTGTTGGGGTTGACGAAGGACGCACCCGGCAGGTGCAGGCCCATGATCTCCATGAGCATCTGGTTGGAATTGGCCGTGCCGTAGAAGGTACAGGTGCCGGGCCCGTGATAGGACTTCATCTCGGATGCCAGCAGCGCCTCGCGCCCCACCTTGCCCTCGGCATAGAGCTGGCGGGTCCGGGCCTTCTCGTCGTTGGACAGGCCCGAGGTCATCGGCCCCGCAGGCACGAAGACGGCCGGCAGATGGCCGAAAGACAGGGCGCCGATGACGAGCCCCGGCACGATCTTGTCGCAGACGCCGAGGAAAACGGCGGCGTCGAACATCTGGTGCGACAAGGCAATCGCCGTCGACAGCGCGATGACGTCGCGCGAGAACAGCGACAGCTCCATGCCGGCCTCGCCCTGGGTGACCCCATCGCACATGGCCGGCACGCCGCCAGCGACCTGGGCGGTGGCGCCCACCTCGCGCACAGCGTCCCGGATGATCCCGGGGAAGCGCTCGAACGGCTGATGCGCCGAGAGCATATCGTTGTAGGCGGTGACGATGCCGAGGTTCGGCGCGTCCGAGCCGGCGAGCCGCTCCTTGTCCATCGCTCCGCAGGCGGCGACACCGTGCGCGAGATTGGCGCAGCCGAGATGGCCGCGCCGCGGCTTCGCCTCCGCCGCAGCGGCGATGCGCTCGAGATAGCGGGCGCGCGCGTCGCGGCTGCGCCTTGCGATGCGTTCGGTGACCTCGCCGATCCGCGCTTGAACGGTCATGGCAATCTCCGTGGGCTGCACTACATCGCGCCGTCTTCGTACCAGGTGCGGCCGTCGCGCTCGATGAGCGCGATCGACGCCGAGGGCCCCCAGGTGCCCGCCGTGTAGGACTTGGGGGCGTCGCGCGTCTCCTGCCACGCCTCGATGATGGGATCGATCCAGGCCCAGGCTGCCTCCACCTCGTCGCGGCGCATGAAAAGCGTCTGGTTGCCGCGCACGACATCGAGGATGAGGCGCTCGTACGCATCCGGATTGCGCACGCCGAAGGCTTCGGCGAAGCTCATGTCGAGCGGCAGGTGCTGCAGGCGCATGCCGCCGGGGCCAGGATCCTTGATCATCAGCCACAGCTTCACCCCCTCGTCCGGCTGCAGCCTGATGACGAGGCGGTTGGGCGTGATCGGCCCGGCGCTCGCATCAAACACCGAATGGGGAATGGCCCGGAAGGTGACGACGATCTCCGACACACGCGTGGCGAGCCGCTTGCCCGTGCGCAGGTAGAACGGCACGCCGGCCCAGCGCCAGTTCGCGATCTCGACCTTGAGGGCAACGAAGGTCTCGGTGTTGCTGGCATGCGCGCCGAGCTCTTCCAGATAGCCCGGCACAGCGCCCCCGGCCGAGGCGCCGGCGCGGTACTGGCCGCGCACGGTCACCTGCGCAGCGTTGTGGCGGCCGATGGGCACGAGCGCCTTGAGGACCTTGAGCTTCTCGTCACGCACCGGGTCTGCCGCAAGCGACGTGGGCGTCTCCATGGCGACGAGGCAGAGCAGCTGCAGCAGGTGGTTCTGCACCATGTCGCGCATGGCGCCGGCCGTGTCGTAATAGCCGGCCCGCCCCTCCACGCCGAGGGATTCGGCCACGGTGATCTGCACGTGGTCGATATGGGCGGCGTTCCACAGCGGCTCAAACAGCGCGTTGGCGAAGCGCAGCGCCATTAGGTTCTGGACCGTCTCCTTCCCGAGATAGTGGTCGATGCGGTAGATGCTCTCCTCGGGGAAGACGCGTCCGATGGCAGCGTTGAGCCGCTGGGCAGAGGCGAGATCCTTGCCGAGGGGCTTTTCCACCACCACACGCGTGCGCCCGTCGACCAGGCCATGGGCGCCGATCTGCTCGCAGATGGGCCCGAACAGATCGGGCGAGGTGGCAAGATAGAAGACGCGGACGAAATGTTCCGCCGCACCGGCGGCACGGGCGAGCGCATCCCAGCCATCCTTGCCGGTCGCATCCACCGCAACATAGCTCAGCCGGGCGAGGAACCGCTCGAGCGCGCCGGGCTCGATGTCGCGCGCCGGGACGTGCTCCTCGAGAGCTTTCCTCGCCAGCGCGCGAAAATCCTCGTCGCTCAGATGACGGCGCGAGGCGCCGACGATCCTGGCCTCGGGGGGAAGCTGGCCCGCCTGATCGCGATGGTAGAGCGCGGGCAACAGCTTGCGCTGGGAGAGATCGCCCGTCGCGCCGAAGACCACGAGCACGAACGGAGAAACAGGAATAACACGGCTCGTCATGCCACTGTTCTTTCGTGCAAAATCGCTTCCACCTCCTGCCGCGTTGGCAGGTCTGCGCCCCTGCGGCTGCAGGTGACAGAGGCGGCGCTCGCCGCATAGTGCAGCGCATTGGTGACGGTCTCGTGGTCGACCGTCGCGATCGATTGACGGTCGAGCTTGCCTCGTTCGGCAAGGAACGCAAGCAGTGCGGCATGAAAGGTGTCGCCGGCGCCTACCGCGTCGACGAGGTCGACAGGCCGTGCCGGCACATCGAGCACGGCGCCGTCGGCAAGATAGGCGCTGGCGCCCTGCTCGCCCCGGGTGACCACGACGAGCTTCGCACCGGCCGCGAGCCAGGCCGCCGCCATGGCGCCGACATCCGCGTCCTGCCCGTAGGCCGTGGCGATGTCCTCGGCGCTCGCCTTGACGATGGTGGCGTGGGAGACAAGGCGCGCAAAGCGCTCGCGCCAGCGGCCCATGTCGCCAATGATGTCCGGCCGCAGGTTGGGATCGATGCTCACGACCCGGCGGCCCCCCTCGCGGGCCAGGAGTGTCTCGATTGTGGAGCCGACCGGCTCGACGCCGAGGCTGTAGGAACCCACGGCGATGGCGGCAAAGCCGCTGCAGTCTGGCAGCGCCGCGGCGGGCAGGTCCCGGTCCGCCGCCTGCTCGCCATAGAAGCGGTAGTGCACACTACCATCCGGGGTGGCGGAGGCCAGCGAGAGGGTCGTCGGCCGGTCGCTGCGCCGCACATGCGCCACGTCGACCCCGTTGCGTACCAGCGTGGCGACGAGCTCCTCGCCGAGCGGGTCGCGGGCGATGGCGCCGCAGAACGCCGCCGGGCAGCCGAGGCGCGCGAGGCCGACGGCGACGTTGAAGGGCGAGCCGCCAACGACTGCCGCTGCGTCGAGCCCTCCCTCGCCGCGTGCCTTGATGAACAGATCGACGAGTGCCTCGCCGCAAACGAGAATCATGGCCCTTGCATGCCTTCTTGTCGTGGGGGCGCCGGAATGACCGGCGCCCGCCTTCCGCAACGGGCCGGCTCAGCCGCGCGGCGCCGACCAGCCCTTGTAGTCCTTGACGTTGTCGCGCGTGACGAGTGTCGAAGGCATCAGCACCATCGGCTGCTCGGGCTTCTTGCCGTTCATGATGCCATAGCCGACCTCCACCGCCAGCTGTGCCATGGCATAGGGATCCTGGCTTGCGGAAGCCTCGATCATCGTGTCGCCCTTGAGGGCCGCCTCGATGTCCGGCGCGCCGTCAACCGAGGTGATGATGATGCCCTTGCGGTTGAGCTGCTTGGCGGCGAGATCGGTGCCGATAGCCTGCGGGTCGTTGATGGCGAAGACGGCATCGATCTTCGGGAAGCGCGTCAGGTGCCCCTGCATGACATTGAGACCGCCCTCACGGGATCCCTTGCCGTCCTGGTCCGACGACAGGATGTTGATGCCCGGCGCCTTCTCGAACACCGCCTTGCAGCCGTTGACGCGGTCGATGACGGCCGAGACCTGCGGGCCGTTCTGGATGATGACGTCGCCCTTGCCGCCGAGCTTGTCGACGATGTACTGGCAGGCGATCTCGCCGGCCTGAACGTTGTTGGTCTGCACCGTCGCATCCGCGCCCGCCGCCGCGACGTCAACCGCCATGACGACGATGCCGGCCGCCTGGGCCTTCTTCACCGCAGGCTCGATGGCCTTGGGATCGACAGCATTGAGCAGGATGAGATCGACGCCGGAGGCGATGAAGTTGTCAATCTGCGTGAACTGCTTGTTGAGGTCGTAGTCGGCCGAAACCGAGGTGACGCGCACGTTGGGATTGATCTCCCTGGCCTTGGCCTCGGCCCCCTTGGCGAGGGTGACGAAGAACGGGTTGCCGAGGGAGCCGAGGGTGATGCCGACCGACTTGAGCTCCTTGGCACTGGCGACGGAGGTCGCGAGCGCGAGCGCGGCACCGGCAAGCAGAACGCGTTTCAGCATGGTGTTTTCCTCCCCTGGTCGGTCGTTGAGATCCTGGCGCCGGACCAGAACGGCGCCTTCTGGGTGAGCCGACGGCCCGTCAGGTGCGGGCGCTGCCCTGCAGGCGGAAGCGGTCGAGCGCCACAGCGCCGATGATGACCAGCCCCTTGATGATGAACTGCCAGATGTCGGAGACGCCGAGCAGAATGAGGCCGTTCGACAGCACGGCGATGATCAGCGCGCCGATGAGCGTGCCCCAGATGGAGCCGATGCCGCCGACAAAGCTCGTGCCACCGAGGATGACGGCGGCAATGGCGTCAAGCTCGTAGGACTGGCCGAGTTGCAGGCCGTTGGCGGCATAGAGACGCGCCGCCGACATGACCCCGCCGAGCCCGGCGAGCAGGCCCGAGACCGCATAGACGAAGAGCAGGACGGCCCAGACCTTGATGCCCGACAGGCGGGCCGCGTCGGCATTGCCGCCGACGGCGTAGATGTGGACGCCAAGCACCGTGCGCCGCAGGATGAACCACGAGGCCAGGATCACCGCCATGGCGATGACCGCGAGCCACGGGATGGCGATGACCCCCGGCACGAGGACGAGCGAGCCGTTGCCGATGAAGGCGAAGGGCAGCTCCGGGTTGAACACGGTCGTGTCGTTGCCGAGCAGACGCGCGATACCGCGCACGGCCGTGAGCGAGCCGAGCGTGACGATGAACGGCGGCAGCCGCACGAAGGCGATGAGCGCACCGTTGACGAGGCCGAAGAACAGGCCCGTCGCCATGGCGGCCGGCACACCGAGGTTGCCGAAATCCTGCGAGGCGATGACGGCAATCATAGCCGAGGCGGCGAGGATCGAGCCGACGGACAGGTCGATGCCGCCTGTGAGGATCACAAAGGTCATGCCCGCCGCGAGCACCGTGTTGATCGATGCCTGCTGGGCGACGATGGACAGGTTCTGCGCCGTCAGGAACCGCCCCTCCCCGGCCACGTAGATGGTGAGCAGGTGGATGAGGATACACAGGATGACGAGTACCGGCAGCATGCCGACAGTGCGCACGAGCCCCTGCAGCATGATGCGCCGATGCGTTGCAAGAGCGGCTTCTTCGGCTGCGGACATGGGGGTCCCTCTCCTCTGGTCGCTCACTCGGCCGCCATCAGGGCGCGGTCGACGCCGGTCGCGAGCGCGATGATGTTTTCCTGGGTGATGGCGAGGCCGGTGTCGCCGCCGACCTCGCCCGCGATCTCGCCCTCGCGCATCACGAGGACGCGGTCGGCGATGCCGACGATCTCGGGCAGCTCGGAGGAAATGACGAGGACGCCGACGCCGCTCTTCGCCAGCTGGTCGATGATGCGGTAGATCTCCGACTTGGCGCCGATGTCCACGCCGCGCGTGGGCTCGTCGAGGATGAGTACCCTGGGCTCCGTCTCGAGAAGGCGCGAGAGCAGCACCTTCTGCTGGTTGCCGCCCGAGAGGGAGCCGACCGTCACCTCCGGGCTCGCCACGCGGATGGCGAGCGACTTGATGGCTCGCTCTGCCCGCCAGCGAGCCTTGCTGCGATTGAGCACGCCGGCGCGTGCATCCCGGCCGATGACGCCGAGATTGAGGTTCTCGGCCACCGTCATGTCGAGGAAGAGGCCCTGTGCCTTCCGATCCTCGGTGAGATAGACGAGTCCGGCGTCGATGGCATCCTGCGGCCTGCGGATGTCGACCGGCCTGCCCCCCACGACGATCTCGCCGCTAGTGCGCCTGTCGGCGCCGTAGATGAGGCGCGCGAGCTCCGTGCGCCCGGCCCCGACGAGGCCGGCGAGCCCGAGCACCTCGCCTGCGTGGAGCGTGAAGGAGCAGCCCCTGACGCGCGTGCCGTCGCCGACGTTGCGCACCTCGAGCACGGGCGCGTTGCGCACGCCTGCCGTATGGTCCTTCTTGTAGAAGGAGGACAGGTCGCGCCCCACCATCATGCGCACGATGGTATCGGGCCTGATCTCGTCGCGGCCGAGCGTGCCCACATAGGTGCCGTCGCGCAGAACCGAGACACGGTCGGACAGTTCGTAGACCTCGGCCATGCGGTGGGAAATGTAGATGATGGCCAGCCCCTCCGCCCGCAGCTGGCGCACGAGGGCGAAGAGACGGTCCGTCTCGCGCGAGGAAAGCGCCGTGGTCGGCTCGTCCATGACGAGGATGCGTGACCTCGCATGCACCGCTCGCGCAATCTCGACGAGCTGGCGCTCGGCGATCGACAGGTCGGCGACCAGCGTGCGCGGGCCAAAGGTGGCACCGAGCCGCTTGAGCACTTCGCTGCAGGCCTCCGCCATGGCCTGGCGGTCGATCATGCCATGGCGGCTGATCTCCATGCCGAGATGGATGTTCTCGGCCACAGTGAGGTTCGGGGCGAGTGCCAGCTCCTGGTAGATGATCGCGATGCCGTGCGCCTTGGCAGCGAGCGGCCCGTCGATGGTCACGGGCTTGCCGTCAATGCGGATCTCGCCGCCGGGGTCGGCCTGATAGGCGCCGGCCAGCACCTTCATCAGCGTGGACTTGCCGGCGCCGTTCTCGCCCATCAGGGCGTGTATCTCGCCCGGATAGATGGTGAGCTGCACGTCGGAGAGCGCCCTGACCCCGGGAAAGGTCTTGGAGATGCCGCGCATCTCGAGGATGGGCTCAGGCGAAGACATGCTCGCTGCCTCCCTTGACGCCGACGGTTGCCTCGCCGGTAAGGATGCCCGTCCGCGGGCTGAGGTGGACGAAGAGCGGCAGGCTCGCCGCGCCGAGCGCGCCCGCATAGGGGCCGAAATGGCCGGCCCGCACCAGCGGCGGCGTACGGGCCTCGGCAACACCGGCGGCAAGCGCCTTCTCGAGCCGCACGATCAGACGGTCGATCCACACCCGGTCGAGGTCGCTGTCGAGCGCGACGAGCGAGATGTCGAGCAAGGCCCGCATGGAGAGGAGCGGCCCGACGAGCGCGTCGACGCAGTCGTCCATCCATTCCTCGACCGCTCGGGGATGGGCGTTCATCGCCGCCGCCAGGTCGCCGAGGCCGGTCACCCGCGCCCCGCAGTGGCGCAGATGGCGGATGAGCGCGTTGAGCGAGGCGCGTGTGAGGAGAATGTTGGTCTCGGGGCCTTGCGGCGCCGAGGGCAGCCGGCTCGGCCCCACCGGCATCACGGCGACGTCGGCGGCGTTGCCGGTCTCGCCGCGCAGGTAATCCCCGCCCATGGCGAGCCCGCCGCCGATGCAAGGGCCGATGAACAGGTAGAGGAAGTTGTCCGCCTCGTGGCCCAGGCCATGGAACAGCTCGGCAATCGCCGCCGCGGCGCCGTCGTTCTCCTCCACCGTGGCAAGGCCCGTGGCGCGGGCAAGGTCGCCGGCAAAATCCGCATCATCCCACTCGCGCAGCGATGGCACCTCGACGAGATCGAGCTGCTGAAGCCAGCTGCCGAGATTGTAGGGACGGCCGATGCCGATGCCGGTGATACGCTCGCGCATCTCGGGTGTGCAGAAGGCGAGCAGCTGCTCCACGTCACGCTGGACGATCTCGAGCGTCGCGGCCGGCGACGGCAGGTCGATGTCATGTGTGTACTGGGCAAGGAGATGGCCGCCCAGATCAACGAGCGCCGTCTCGATACGGCTGCGGTCGAGCCGGACGCCGATGCCGTAAGCGCCCGCTCTGTTGAGCCGCAGGATCGTCGCCGGCTGGCCACGCTGGCCGCGATGACGCTTGCCGACCGTCTCCACGAGCCCGAGGGCGTCGAGTTCGTCGACGATCTGGCCGACGGCCGTGCTGGTGAGGTCCGCAGCGCGGGCGAGATCCGCCTTGGACGCCTCGCCGAGGCGGCGCAGCCAGCGCAAGACCAGACGCTGATTGTACTGCCGGATCTGCAGGGAATTCGTCCCCTGCCCGGACCGCATGGCACGCATGGCCCGTCCTGACGTTTCCCGGCCGCCAGCAGCGACCTTTTTATAAATCATGTTGATTTATTAAGAAACGTTCCGCTCCTGCTGTCAACCCGGCAGAGCTGATCGCCAGCAAGACGGTAATATGCATAATATGCAATAACTTATGCAGATATATTGAAGCGCCATACAAGGAATCCGATCACCGTCACCTGGCCGTGTCGGCGCTTCTTCAACGTCGCGCGATGATCGAGAGACTCGCTGCGGCACGCATCATATCGCGATGCCCGGGGCGCCGCCGCCGGATGAGGCGCAGCGACGCGTTACGCTGCCTTTTTCTGCTCCGCGATGCGCACGAGGTCGCGCAGCACGCGGGCCGTGCCCTTGAGGCGCGCTTCTGCGGTGTCCATGTCCTGAATGAAGACGATCCGCATGTCGGGCCGCACCTTTGCCAGCGTGCCCTCACCGGCCACATAGGCGATGAGGCCCTCCGGATTGGCGAAGGCATTGTCGCGGAAGGCAACGATGAGGCCCTTGGGACCGGCCTCGACCTTCTCCACATTGGCGCGCCGGCACAGGGCCTTGATGGCCACGAGCTTGAGAAGCTGGTCCACCTCCTCCGGCAGGGGGCCGAAGCGGTCGATGAGTTCGGCGCCGAAGGCTTCGATCTCGTCGTCGCGCTCCAGCGTGGACAGGCGCTTGTAGAGGCCGAGGCGCAGCTGCAGGTCCGGCACATAGCTCTCGGGGATCATCACCGGCGTACCGATGGTGATCGACGGCGACCACTGCTCCTCCGTCTCCTCGTCGGCGACGCCAGCCTTGAGCTGCGCCACCGCCTCCTCCAGCATCTGCTGGTAGAGCTCGTAGCCCACCTCCTTGATGTGGCCGGATTGCTCCTCGCCGAGGAGGTTGCCCGCGCCGCGGATGTCGAGGTCGTGGCTGGCGAGCTGGAAGCCGGCGCCGAGCGTGTCGAGCGACTGCAGCACTTTGAGCCGGCGTTCGGCCGTCGCCGTCAGCGTGCGGTTGGCGGGCACGGTGAAGAGCGCATAGGCGCGCGTCTTCGAACGGCCGACACGACCGCGCAGCTGGTAGAGCTGGGCGAGGCCGAACATGTCCGCCCGGTGGACGATGAGCGTGTTGGCACGCGGGATGTCGAGGCCCGATTCAACGATCGTCGTCGACAGGAGGATGTCGAACTTGCCATCGTAGAAAGCCGTCATGGCGTCTTCGAGCTGGCCGGCAGGCATCTGGCCATGAGCGACGACCACGCGTGCCTCGGGCACCTCGGCATCGAGGAATGCCTTCACCTCCGCGAGATCCTCGATGCGCGGGCAGACGTAGAACGCCTGGCCGCCGCGATAGCGCTCGCGCAGCAGTGCCTCGCGGATGACGAGCGGGTCGAACGGCGTGATGAAGGTGCGCACCGCCAGGCGGTCCACCGGCGGCGTGGCGATGATCGACAGCTCCCGCACGCCCGTCAGGGCAAGCTGGAGGGTGCGCGGGATGGGCGTGGCCGTCAGGGTCAGCACGTGCACCTCGGCGCGCAACTCCTTCAGCCGCTCCTTGTGAGCCACGCCGAAATGCTGCTCCTCGTCGACGATGATGAGGCCCAGCTCCTTGAAGCAGATGGTCTTGCCCAGCAGGGCGTGCGTGCCGATGACGATATCAATGGTGCCATCGGCGAGCCCCTCCTTCACCTTCTTCATCTCACCTGCGGAGACGAAACGGGAAGCCTGGGCGATGCGCACCGGCAGCCCCTGGAAACGCTCGGTGAAGGCCTTGTAGTGCTGGCGCGCCAGGAGCGTCGTCGGCACGACCACGGCCACCTGGTAACCCGACATGGCGACCGCAAAGGCGGCCCGCAGCGCCACCTCGGTCTTGCCGAAGCCAACGTCGCCGCAGATGAGTCGGTCCATGGGCCGACCGGCGGCGAGATCGTCGAGCACCGCGTCGATGGCGTTCTGCTGGTCCTCCGTCTCCTCGTAGGGGAACCGCGCCGCGAACTCGTCGTAGAGCCCGGCGGGGGGCTCGATGCGCGGCGCCTCCTTGAGGGCGCGCGCCGCAGCGATCTTGATGAGCGCGCCGGCCATCTCGCGGATGCGCTTCTTGAGCTTGGCCTTGCGCGCCTGCCAGGCGACGCCGCCGAGCTTGTCGAGCACCGCCTCGGTGTCCTCCGAGCCGTAGCGCGACAGCAGCTCGATATTCTCCACCGGCAGGAACAGCTTGTCCCCGCCCGCGTAGTGCAGCTCGAGGCAGTCGTGCGGCGCGCCGGCGGCATCGATGGTCTTGAGCCCGACGAAGCGGCCGATGCCGTGGTTGACATGCACCACGAGGTCGCCGGCGGTAAGGCTCGAGACTTCGGCGATGAAATCCTGCGCGCGCCTGGTCTTGCGCTTGGCGCGCACCAGCCGGTCGCCGAGGATGTCCTGCTCGCCGATGACGGCGAGATCATCTGTCTCGAAACCATGCTCCAGCCCCCAGACGGCGAGCGCGGCCTCGTTGCGGGCGAGCGCCGAGACATGGGCAAGGCGCGATACCGGCTTGGCCTGCGTCAGCCCGTGGTCTGCCAGCACGTGCGCCAGACGCTCGCGCGAGCCCTCGGACCAGGCGGCGAGCACCACGCGTTTGCCCGCCTTCTGCAGCTCGCGCACGTGGCGCACGGCGGCATCGAAGACATTCGCCGTCTCGTCCGCCCGCTCGGCGGCGAAGCTGCGCCCCTGCCGGCCGCCGACATCGACCACGAGCCGTCCGCTCGTCTGCGGCTGGGCGAAGGGCGTCAGGCGCGCGACGGCTTCCTTCTCAATCTGCTCCGCCCACTCGCTCGCGCCGAGATAGAGCGCATCCGGCGGCAGGGGCTTGTAAGGCGTCCCGCCCATGGCGGGCTGCTCCAGCGCCGCCTTGCGGGCGTCGTAATAGTCGGCGATCTGCGCGAGACGCTCGCCCGCCGCATCGTCGACAAGCGCGTCGAAGATGAAGGGCACGCCCGGCAGGTAGGTGAAGAGCGTGTCGAGATGGTCGTGGAACAGCGGCAGCCAGTGCTCAACGCCGGGATGGCGGCGCCCTTCGCTCACCGCCTGGTAGAGCGTGTCGTCCCGGGTCGCCGCCCCGAAGGTCGCGACGTAGCCCTGGCGGAAGCGCCGCATCGTCTCGGTGGTCAGCTGCAACTCGCTCATCGGCACAAGATCGAGCGCGCGCAGCTGGTGCGTCGAGCGCTGCGTCTCCGGGTCGAAGGCGCGGATGGATTCGAGCGTGTCGCCGAAGAAGTCTAGGCGCAGTGGCTCCGGCATTCCGGGCGCATAGAGATCCACAATGCCGCCGCGCACGGCATATTCGCCCGTGTCCCGCACGGTGCCGGTGCGCAGGAAGCCGTTGACCTCCAGCCAGCTGATGAGCGCCTCCATGTCCATGACGTTGCCCGGCGCCGCAGAGAGGGTCTCGGTAGCGATGCGGGCAATGGGCGGCACGCGCTGCAGGATGGCGTTGACCGTGGTGAGGAGAATGCGCGGCTTGTCCTCCCCCGCGCGGGTGCGGGCGAGGCGGGAGAGCGTCGTCATGCGCCGCGCCGTGATCGCGGCATTGGGTGAGACGCGATCGTAGGGCTGGCAATCCCAGGCAGGAAAGGAGAGAACGTCGATCTCCGGCGCGACGAAGGCGAGCGCCGATTCCATGGCGGCCATGCGCTGGCCGTCACGCGCCACGTGCACGAGCGTCGCGGGACGTTCCTCGCCCCTGGCGAGGCCACGCGCGAGATCGGCCACCACGATGGCATCCAATCCATCCGGAGCGCTCGCGATGGTGAGGCTTTCCGCCCGCTGCAGGGCTTCGATGGCGCGTTTGAGCTGCATGATCTTCTTGGATGACGAACGCACCCGTCAGCCGGATCGTGCCGGGGCGCAAGGGTTCTCGAACGTTACGATCCCGAGGGATTGCCGCTGGCGTGGAAATCCCGCATGCGATGGAAGAGCGGCGTATCGTAGTCGGGCGGCACCGGCACGCTGCCGGCGATCCAGGAAAAGAGATCCTGGTCGGGAAGCTCGATCAGCTTCTCGAACTCCGTGATCTCCTGCTCGCTCAGGCCGGCGACATGGGCATCGGCAAAGCGGCCCATGATGAGATCCATTTCCCGCATGCCGCGATGCCAGGCCCGGTAAAGGATGCGCCGGCGGCGCATATCCATCGCCTCGGTCGCGCTGTCCATGGCTTTCTCCCGTCTGCACGAGTCACGTGCATATAAGCCCTTGCCGGCATCCTGTCAGCCGATCCGCGACCACCTGTCATCGGGCTCCGCTGCCCCGGTCCCCGTGGCTGGCGGTCTGGCGTGGTCTATCGTCGGGCCGCCCACGGCTGTCGGCAGCTATGATAGGCAGCTGTCACACGATACGCCCGCGATTCTCTCCTCCGAGCCTCGAGCCCACGGCGATGCGCCCCTCGTCCCTCGATCCGCTCTTTGCTGAAGTGACCTCTCTGCCCGGCGTCGGCCCACGCATGAGACTGCTGTTCGACCGGCTCGTGGGCGAGCCGGGCAAACCTGCGCGGGTGCTCGACCTGCTCTTCCACCTGCCTCACGGCGCGGTCGACCGGCGCGCCCGCCCGACGGTGGCCGACGCCGTGCCGGGCGAGGTTGTCACACTCTGCGTCCGCGTCGTCTCGCATCACCCCGCGCCCCCCGGCCGCTCGCGCGCGCCCTATCGCGTCGTCGTCGAGGACGAGACGGGCGATGTGACTCTCGTTTTCTTCAACGCCGACAGGCGGCGCCTCGACAAGCTGCTGCCTCCTGGAGAGCAGCGTTTTGTCTCGGGCAAGATCGAGCTGTGGGACGGCCGGCGCCAGATGGTCCATCCGGACCGCATCGTCGATGCCGCCGGGCTCGCGGATATGCCGGCGGTGGAACCGACCTACAACCTGACGGAGGGGCTGTCGGCGCGCTACGTGAATCGCATCGCCCGCGCCGCCCTCGCCCGGGTGCCGGCCCTGCCCGAGTGGCAGGAGGAGAGCTGGCTGGCCCGCAACGACTTTCCCGATTTCCGCACAGCGCTCGAGCGCCTGCACGCCCCGCAGGACATGGCAGCCTTCACACCCGACAGTCCGGCGCGACGCCGCCTCGCCTACGACGAGTTGCTGGCCACCCAGCTCGCCCTTGCGCTGTTGCGCAAGAGCCTGCGCCGCGCACCGGGACGGGTGAACGTTGGCGACGGCCGCATCGTTGCCCGCCTGCGCGCGGCCCTGCCCTTCGCGCTCACCGCGTCGCAGGAGCAGGCGGTGGCCGACATCCGGCGCGACCTTGCTGCGCCGCAGCGGATGCTGCGCCTCGTGCAGGGCGACGTCGGCTCGGGCAAGACGGTCGTCGCCCTTATGGCCATGGCGAGCGCCGTCGAGGCTGGCCGTCAGGCTGCGATGATGGCGCCGACGGAGATCCTCGCCCGCCAGCATTTCGAGCGTCTCGCGCCGCTCGCCGAGGCCGCCGGCCTGCGCCTCGGCCTTCTCACCGGACGGGACAAGGGCAGCGAGCGGCGCCGCACACTCGCCGCGCTCGCCGACGGCGGGCTGGACATCGTGGTGGGGACGCACGCGCTCTTTCAGGACGAGGTCGCCTTCCGGGATCTCGGCCTCGCCGTCATCGACGAGCAGCATCGCTTTGGCGTGCACCAGCGCTTCGCCCTCGGCGCCAAGGGCGCGGCGGTGGACGTCCTCGTCATGACCGCCACGCCCATCCCGCGCACTCTTGTACTCACCTATTTCGGCGACATGGACGTGTCCGTGCTCAGGGAAAAGCCGGCCGGCCGCAAACCCATCGACACGCGCGCGGTGCCGCTCGAGCGGCTCGACGAAGTGGTGAGCGCCACCGGCCGCGCCATCCGCGCGGGGGCGCGCGTCTACTGGGTGTGCCCGCTCGTTGCCGAATCGGAAACGCTCGACGTTGCGGCGGCGGAGGAGCGGTACGCGAGCCTTGCCGCTGCCTTCGGCGCCGAGGCCGTCGGCCTGCTGCACGGCAAGATGGCGGGGCGGGACAAGGACGCCGTCATGGCCCGCTTCGCGGCGGGAGTCATCAAGATCCTCGTCGCGACGACGGTCATCGAGGTGGGCGTCGACGTGCCCGAGGCCACCGTCATGGTCATCGAACATGCGGAGCGCTTCGGCCTCGCGCAGCTTCACCAGCTGCGCGGACGCATCGGCCGCGGGGCATCCGCCTCCACCTGCCTTCTCCTCTACAAGGCGCCGCCGGGTCCCGTCGCCGAGGCGCGGCTCAGGATCATGCGCGAGACGGACGACGGCTTCCGCATTGCCGAGGAGGATCTGCGGCTGCGCGGCGAGGGCGAGATCCTCGGCACGCGTCAATCCGGCGCGCCCGACTTCCGCCTGGTGCGCACGGAGACGGACGCGGACCTCATCGCCGCCGCCCGCGACGACGCCCGGCTCATCATCGAGCGCGATCCGAAGCTCGCGAGCCCGCGCGGCGAGGCCCTGCGGCTGCTGCTCTATCTCTTCGAGCGCGATGAGGCCATCCGCCTGCTGCGCGCCGGCTGACTACGGCGACGCCGCCTCGAGGTCCTTGCGCCTGTGCGCCGGCAGCGTTCTGGGCGCCGACGCGGCGCTGTCCGGCTGGATGACGCCGCCGGACATGATCAGCTTGGCTGCGTCCTCCACCGTCATGGAGACCTCGATGACGTCCTTGCGCGGCAGATAGAAGAAGAAGCCCGTCGTCGGGTTGGGCGTGCAGGGCATGAAGACGCCGACATACTCGCCGGCCTCCGGCAGACGCTCGGCGATGGCGGGGCTTGGCGGCGCGGAGAGGAAGGCGATCGACCACACCTCGCGCGAGGGATAGGGAATGAGCACCACCGAGCGGAACGACGTGCCGTGCTCCGAGAACACCGTCTCGAAGACCTGCTTCACCCCCTTGTAGAGCCCCCGCACCACCGGCATGCGCGCCAGGATGCGCTCGCCGAAATTGAGCAGCGAGCGTCCGACGAGATTCGCCGTCAGGAAACCGAGCAGCGTCAGACCGACGAAGGCCACCACCAGCCCGAATCCGGGGATGGCGAAGGGCAGATAGGTGTCCGGCAGGTAGGCCGCGGGAATGAGCGGCTTCACCCAGCCGTCGATGAGGCCGATGATCCACGTGACGATGTAGGCGGTGATGGCGAGCGGCCCGGCGACAACGACGCCCGTCAGGAAGTAGTTTCTCACGCGCGAGCCGGCTGTCTGCGGCCCCACCGCCGAAGCGGCCACCTCCTGGGCGATCTGGTGCGCCGTCGGAATGGCGCCTCCCTCTTCCGGATGTGTTTGTCTGTCGTCCATCCGCTCAACCTGCCCTGCAAGGCTTGCCCGGGCGTGTCATGCGGCCGCACCGCCGCCGCGAAGCCCTTCCACAATTGATGGGCCTTTGCCATTTTCCTTGCAAGGATGCCAACCCGCGACCGGCACCCGGTCGGCTCGCAACGGAAGGGGCCGTGGAAGACAGGACGAGCAGAGAGGACCGCCCAGGCGAAGCGACCCGTGCGGAGCGCCGCATTGCGCCCCGCTCGCCGGCCGTGCGCCTCGTCTATCTCGGTCTCGGCTGCCTCTTCGTCCCCGTTGGTGCAGTCGGCCTCGTCATGCCGCTGCTGCCGGGCACGGTCTTCCTCATCCTCGCGGCGGCCTGCTTCGCCAGATCCTCGCCGCGCTTCGAGCAATGGCTGCTCGAGCACCGCTATCTCGGGCCCTCCGTCCGCGCATGGCGCGCCAACGGCTCCATCCCGCGCCGGGTGAAGTGGATCGCCTGCCTCAGCCTCGTCGCCAGCTACGGCCTGGTACTAGCCTCTGCCGCACCGCTGATCGGCCGCATCGCGGCCGCCGCGTGCTTCATCGCGGTGGCGGTCTATATCGTGACGCGGCCGGAGCCCATCGCAGAATCGTGAGCGACGGGCCCCGCCCGCTGCCTCACTCGACGGTGACGGATTTGGCGAGGTTGCGCGGCTGGTCCACGTCCTTCCCCATGAAGAGCGCCGTGTGATAGGCGATCAGCTGCGCCGGGACGGCGTAGACCATGGGTGCGATGATCGGGTTCATCGCGGGCATGGCGATGGTGGCCATCGTGTCCACAGCCGCCTCGCGTGCCGCATTCTCCTCGCCGACGAGGATGATGCGCCCGCCGCGCGCCGCCACCTCCTGCATGTTCGACACGGTCTTCTCGAACACGGCGTCGTTCGGCGCCAGCACGATGACGGGCACCGTCTCGTCGATGAGGGCGATGGGACCATGCTTGAGTTCGCCAGCGGCGTAGCCCTCGGCATGGATGTAGGAGATTTCCTTGAGCTTCAACGCCCCCTCAAGCGCGAGCGGATAGGCCATGCCGCGGCCGAGATAGAGCACGTCGCGCGCCTTTGACAGCTCGCGCGCCAAGCCCTCGATCTCGGGCTCGCTCTTCAGTGCCTCGGCCATCAGCCCCGGCACCGAGACGAGAGCAGAGACGAGCCCCTCCTCGTCCCGCTCGCTCAGCGTGCCCCGCGCGCGCCCGGCGGCGATGGCCAAGGCCAGCAGGACAGCGAGCTGGCAGGTGAAGGCCTTGGTCGACGCCACGCCGATCTCCGGGCCGGCGAGCGTGGGCAGGACCGCCGTGCTTTCACGGGCGATGGTCGAGGTCGGCACATTGACGACGGACAGGACCTTGGCACCGCTCGCCCTGGCATAGCGCAGCGAGGCGAGCGTATCGGCGGTCTCGCCCGACTGCGAGATGAACAGCGCCAGATCCGTCTCAAAGAGCGGCGTCTCGCGGTAGCGGAACTCGGAGGCGACGTCGATCTCCACCGGCAGGCGCGCCAGCCGCTCGAACCAATAGCGAGCGACGAGCCCGGCGTAATAGGCCGTGCCGCAGGCGGAAATGACGAGGCGGTTCACCTTGCGGAAATCAACGTCGAGCTCCGCCGGCATCTTGATCCGGCCGGCCGCGAGATCGACGTAGTGGGCAATGGTGCGCCCCACAACCTCGGGCTGCTCATGGATCTCCTTGGCCATGAAATGGCGGTGGTTGCCTTTGTCGGCGATGAAGGCGCCCGGCGCGAAGCGCTGGCGCTCACGCTGCACGACCTTGCCCGACATGTCGCGGATGACGGCACCCTGATGGGACAGCACCACCCAGTCGCCGTCCTCAAGGTAGCAGATCTCGTCCGTGAGCGGGGCCAGCGCCAGCGCATCCGAGCCAAGGTACATCTCGCCGTCGCCGTAGCCGATGGCTAGCGGCGCCCCGTGGCGGGCACCGATGAGCAGGTCCTCCTCGCCCGCGAAGAGGAAGGCGAGCGCGAATGCGCCCCTCAGCCGCGGCAGGACGGCGGCAACGGCGTCGACCGGGCCCCTGCCCGCCCGCATCTCGCGCGTCACGAGCTGGGCGACAACCTCCGTGTCGGTCTCGGTCTCGAAGACGACACCCTCGGCCTGCAGCTCTTCCTTGAGCGTGCGGAAGTTCTCGATGATGCCGTTGTGGACCACGGCGAGGCGGTCCGTCGCGTGAGGGTGCGCGTTGGTCTCGTTGGGGCGCCCGTGCGTCGCCCAGCGGGTGTGGCCGATGCCGATCGGGCCCGACAGAGGCGAGCGGGCCAGCTTCTCCTCCAGGTTGCGCAGCTTGCCCTCGGCCCGGCGACGCTCCAGCCGCCCGTTCTCGAGGGTGGCGACGCCAGCGGAGTCGTAGCCGCGGTATTCGAGACGCTTCAGCGCATCGACCACGAGCGGAGCAGCCGGCTGCCGTCCGAGTATTCCCACGATGCCGCACATGGATGTTCTACTCCCCGAAAAGGCCGGAACAGTCGTATCGCCGACCCAGACGGGACGACGTGGTATACGATCGCGGCGCGCAGGTTCAAATCACGTTCGATATCCGTTTGTGACGTCGGGCTTCAGCCAAGCATGCCCGTCATTCGCTCTTTTTGGTAGAAGCGTCACTAAACGTTTCGCGGAATTTCTGTGCCCAGCCATCCTTGGTGACCTGCCGCGCGCGGCCCACGGCGAGCGCGTCCGCCGGCACGTCCATCGTCACCACGGAGCCCGACCCGATGAAGGCTCCCTCCCCGATCACGACCGGCGCAACGAGGGAGGAGTTGGAACCGACAAAGGCACCTGCGCCGATCTCGGTACGGTGCTTGCGGAAGCCGTCGTAGTTGCAGGTGATGGTTCCGGCGCCGATGTTGACCTTGGCGCCGATCGTTGCATCGCCCAGGTAGCTCAGGTGATTGGCCTTGGCGCCCGCCCCGAGCGTCGCGTTCTTGATCTCAACGAAATTACCCACGCGCGCCCCTTCACCGATGTCGGCGCCCGGACGCAGGCGGGCATAGGGGCCTACGGAGGCGCCGGCGCGGATACGCGCGCCTTCCAGATGCGAGAAGGAATGGATGACGGCCCCGTCCTCCACCGTCACGCCCGGCCCGAAGACAACGTGTGGCTCCACCACCACGTCGCGGCCAAGACGCGTGTCGGCGCTGAGGAAGACCGTCTCCGGCGCCTGCAGCGTCGCGCCCTCGCGCATGGCGGCAAGGCGCAGGCGCGACTGCAGCGTTGCCTCGGCCTGCGCAAGCTGCACGCGGTCGTTGATGCCCTGCACCTCTGCCTCATCGGCAACCACGACATGGGTCGTGAGGCCGCGGGCGCGCGCCACCGCCACGGCGTCGGTCAGGTAGAACTCACGCTGGGCATTGTCCTGGCCGATCGCCTCGAGCAGCGCGAGCGCCTCGCTGCCTGCGAGCGCCATCAGGCCGGCGTTGCACAGGGGGATGCGCCGCTCCTCCTCCGTCGCGTCCTTGTGCTCGCGGATGGCGAGGAGATCGTCGCTCTCGACGATGAGGCGCCCGTAGCCGTTGGGGTCGGACGCCTCGAAGCCGAGCACGGCGACGGTCGCCCCGCGGGCGAGCTCCGCCCGCAGGCGGCAGAAGGTCTCGGCCGTGACGAGCGGCGTATCGGCGAAGGCGACGATGACATCGTCATAGCCCCGCGCGATCTCCTCGCGCGCCGCCAGCACAGCATGGGCGGTGCCCAGACGCTCGGCCTGCACGTACACCGTGGCGTCCGGGCGCACGCGGCGCGCTTCGGCCGCCACGTCGTCCCGGCCCGGGCCGACGACGACGGACACCGCATCAGCCCCGGCGGCCGAGACGGCATGGAGCACATGGGCGAGAAGGCTACGCCCGGCCAGCGCATGGAGAACCTTGGGCTTATGCGACTGCATGCGCTTGCCCTCGCCCGCAGCCAGCACGACGACGAGGCAGCGACGGGCCGCCGCCGGATTCGATGCGTTCACCAATGTCCTCTCCCGCGTCTCATCCGCTTTTTCCCCGCGGACAGCGTCCAAATTTCGGCCTCTTTACGACCGCAAATCGTTGCCACTGTCAAAGGTGCTTGCGTCCGACATGGAAGCTGTTCGCGACTCTATGAAATTTCGCCGCTGGCAAAGAAAGCGTGATAGAAGGCCGCGCCAGCACTCCGAATTGAACGATAGGCCGAGTTGACTGCCAAAGTGCTGAACGAATCGCCTACCCCCTCCGGCTCCGTCGCGTCCGCACTCCGTCTCGATCGCCGGGAGGCGCTACGTCTCGGCCTCGGCCTTGCGGGCGGGATGGCGCTCGGCCTGCCGGGAAGGCCCGCCTTCGCCCAGGACAAGTCCTTTCCGCAGGTCGCGATCGAGGCCGTCCTCTCCGAAGGTAAGCCGTTCCACGCCGCCCGCGTGGCGGAGGTGGCGAGCACCATCGCGCGCAAGGACTATGTCCCGCCGCCGACGAATCTGCCCGACGCGTTCGCCAACCTCTCCTTCGAGGACTATTCAACCATCCGCCTGCACGAGACGGCGCGGGTGTGGGCCGGCGAGGGCCGCAGCTTCTCCATCGAGCCGCTGCACCGCGGGTTCATCTACACGAATGCCGTGACGATCTACGTCGTCGAGGACGGCATCATCCGCCGGGTGGTCTACGACCCGGGGCGCTTCTCCTTCGGCAACCGGCAGCCGCCGGCGGACGTCGGCAACCTCGACTTCTCCGGCTTCAAGGTGTTCTTCGGCTCCGGGCGCGAGCCCAAGCGCGAGGTTGCCGTCTTTCAGGGCGGAACCTTCTTCCGCGCCATCGCCTCCGGCCAGAACTACGGCGTCACGGCCCGCACGCTGGCGCTGCAGCCCGCCGATGCACGCGGCGAGGAGTTTCCGCTGTTCCGCGCCTTCTGGATCGAGCGGCCGGCGCCGGGGTCCGACAGTCTCGCCATGCACGCACTTCTCGATGCGCCGAGCGCTGCCGGCGCGGTGCGCTTCACGCTGCGCCCCGGCGACATGACGATCACGGACGTGGAGGTGGCGCTGTTCCCGCGCACCAACCTCGACCACGTCGGCATCGGTCCCATGAACGCCACCTACGTCTTCGGACCCAATGACGGGGCGGCCGACGACGTGCGCGTCGCCGCCTACGAGGCCAAGGGTCTGCAGATCCTCAACGGCCGCGGCGAGTGGATATGGCGCCCGCTGTCGAACCCGGAGACGCTGCAGATCTCCGCCTTCATCGACGACAATCCGCGCGGCTTCGGCCTGTTACAGCGCGACCGCGATTTCTCGGCCTTTCAGGACGACGTGCGCCGCTTCGAGCTGCGCCCCAGCCTTTGGCTCGAGCCCTTCGGGGAGTGGGGCAAGGGCAACGTGCAGCTCATCGAGGTGCCCACGGATTCGGACCGGAACGACAACGTCATCGCCTACTGGCGCCCGGCCGCGCCCTACAAGGCCGGCGTGGAGGCGAACATCTCCTACCGCCTCTACTGGTGCTGGACGCCGCCGGAGCGCCCGCCGCTCGCCATCGTCGCCAACACCCGCGCCGGCCGGGGCAGCTCCGGCAACCGGCGGCGCTTCGCCATCGATTTCGTCGGCGAGCGCCTGGCAGACCCTGCCGCAATTGTCGAAATAAAGCCGTCTCTTTCGGCTACGCCGGGCCAGATCCACGATCTCAGATTGTGGTCTTACCCCGAAAGGCGCACACTGCGTGTGACCTTCGAGCTCGATCCGGGAAACGAGACGGCTTCCGAGTTGCGCCTGCTGCTTGAGGCGGCCGGCAAGGCTGCGAGCGAGACGTGGCTATATCGTTGGACGCCATGACGGACCACGCCGATCCACGCCTGATGACGCCCATCCCGGACGCGATGCCGCCCGAGGCACCGCTCGCGATGCCGACCCAGTCCCTGCGGCGTTTCGACCCGCGGACCGAGCGGCGCCAGCCGACGAAGCCCTTTCCCGTGCCCTGGCTCGCGCGGCTCGCCGTCTTCGGCGGCGGAGCGGCCGTGACCGCCTACGGCGTGTGGGAGATGGTGCAGGTCGTGTCCGTCAGCCGCACCACGGTGCTGCAGTGGGTGCTGGTTGCGCTCTTCTCCGTCAACTTCTCGTGGATCGCGCTGGCCTTCAGCTCGGCGGTCGTCGGCTTTCTCGCCCTGCTCTTCAGCCGGCAGGTCCCGCCGAAACCCACGGCGCTCACGCGACGCACCGCCGTCGTGATGCCGATCTACAACGAGTCCACCGCGCGGGTCTTCGCCGCGGTCGCGGCCATCCGGGAATCCGTTGAGGAAACCGGATTCGGCGACCATTTCGACTATTTCATCCTCTCCGACACCACCAACCCCGACGTGTGGATCGCGGAGGAGCGGGCCTTCCTGGCACTGCGCCAGCGCCTTGGCCCCAATGCCCGCCTCTATTATCGCCACCGTCCGAAGAACACCCACCGCAAGGCCGGCAACATCGCGGACTTCGTGACGCGCTGGGGCGCCCGCTACGATCATATGCTGGTGCTCGATGCCGACAGCCTGATGACCGGCGACTGCATCGTGCGGCTCGCGGCGGCGATGGAGGCGGACCCCGACGCCGGCATCATCCAGAGCCTGCCGCTCGTCATCAACCGCAACACGCTGTTCGCCCGCCTGCAGCAATTCGCGGCGCGCATCTATGGCCCCGTCATTGCCAAGGGACTCGCCGTCTGGATGGGCCGTGACGGCAACTACTGGGGCCACAACGCCATCATCCGCACCGCCGCCTTTGCGGCCCACTGTGGCCTGCCGGACCTGCCGGGCAAGCCGCCGTTCGGCGGTCACATCCTCAGCCACGACTTCGTCGAGGCGGCACTGATCCGGCGCGCCGGCTGGTCGGTCTACATGCTGCCGGACCTCCAGGGCAGCTACGAGGAAAGCCCGCCCTCCCTCATCGACGTGGCCGCGCGGGACCGCCGCTGGTGTCAGGGCAACCTGCAGCACATACGCGTCATCGGCGCACGGGGACTGAAACTCGCCAGCCGGCAGCATTTCGCCACCGGCATCATGTCCTACCTCGCCTCGCCCTTCTGGCTCATGCAGCTCGTGGTCGGTCTCGTCCTCGTGCTGCAGACGCGCTACGTGAAGCCGGAGTATTTCACGAGCGAGTTCGCCCTGTCTCCTATCTGGCCGCGCTTCGACGCCGAGCGGGCGCTCGCGCTCTTCGCGCTGACCATGGCCGTGTTGCTGGCGCCGAAGCTCTTCGGCCTCATCCTCGCCCTGCTGCGCGGCTCGATCCGGCGGCCGAGCGGCGGCGGCCTCCGGCTCGTGCTCTCGGCGCTGATCGAGATCGTGCTCTCGGCGATGCTCGCCCCGATGATGATGCTCATCCAGTCCGGGGCGGTCTTCCAGATCCTGGCCGGGCGCGACACCGGCTGGCAGCCGCAGCGGCGCGACGACGGCTCGGTTCCCTTTCGCGACATCGTGCGGCGCCACCGCATGCATGTCCTGCTCGGCATCATCACTGGCGTCTCCGCCTTCCTGATTTCCACGTCGCTGTTCGCCTGGATGTCGCCGACGATTCTCGGCCTCGTGCTCGCCATACCGCTCTCGTGGCTCAGCGGCACGCTGGCGGCGGGCCTCGCCCTCAAGCGGTGGGGCCTCCTGCTCACGCCGGAGGAAGCCGCCCCGCCGCCGATCGCCCTGCGCGCGGCCGCGCTTACGAAGGAGTTCGCGGCCCACGGATTCGACGAGGCCGATGGCCTGCGCGCCATCCATGCCGACCCGGTCCTGCGCGCGGCGCACGAGGCGATGCTGCCGCCGGCCGAGCCGCGCCCGCGCGGCATGATCGAGGCCGAGCGTGCGCTGGCGCAGGCCAAGCTTGTCGATGCCCGCTCGATCGACGATGCTGTGGCCTGGCTGAAGCCAAAGGAGCGCATGGTGCTGCTGCATGACCGGGCGCTGCTGGCGCTGCTCGCGGGATTGCCCGAGGAGATGCCGGCCGACCGCCCGGCCTATGACGAGGCGGCGGAATAGCGGACGCCGAACCGATGAGCGAAGGTGGGAGCAGCGGCGAGATCACGACGGGGCTTCTGCTCAAAGCCTACGCCTGCGGCCTCTTCCCCATGGCCGAGAGCGCCGACGAGCCGGGGCTCTTCTGGGTCGAGCCGCGTGAGCGCGGCATCCTGCCGCTCGACGGCTTCCACCTGCCGCGTCGCCTGGCGCGGACCGTTGCGTCGGGCCGTTTCGAGATTCGCATCGACAGCGCCTTCGATGCGGTGATCGCAGGCTGCGCCGAAGCCGCGCCGGGGCGCGAGCGGACCTGGATCAACCAGAAGATCAGAACGCTCTACGGGGAACTCTTCGACCTCGGCCACTGCCACACCGTCGAGGTGTGGGACGGCGGCAGGCTCGTCGGCGGCCTCTATGGCGTGGCACTCGGCGGCGCCTTCTTCGGCGAGAGCATGTTCCACCGCGAGCGCGACGCCTCGAAGGTGGCGCTCGTCCACCTCGTCGCCCGCCTGCGCCGGGGTGGCTTCACCCTGCTCGACACGCAGTTCGTCACCGAGCATCTGCGCCAGTTCGGCGCCACCGAGGTGCCGAAGAAGACCTATCTGCAGATGTTGCAGAAGAGCATAGCCACGCCGGCCGACTGGGACGCTCTCCCCGTCGACGCCCACAGGGACGGCCGCTACATCGTTTCGGCGGCCCGCTAGGCGCCGGCCGGCCGCCTCAGCCGCCGTTCGCCGCAGGCTGCGCGGGCTTGGGGTCGGGGATGATCTCGGTCCCGCCGCTGCATCCCGTGAGCCAGATGTCGTAGACCGGATGCTCGATGCCGTGCAGGCCGGGCGAAGCGGCGAACACCCAGCCCGTGAAGATGCGGTGGTACTCGTTGTTCACCGTCACCTCATCCACCTCGATGAAGGCGGTGGTATTCGGCGTCTCCGTCTCGGGCCGGGTGTAGCAGACGCGCGGCGTGAGCTGCAGGGCGCCGAACTGGACCGTCTCGTCGATCGCGACCTCGAACGAGACGATGCGTCCGGTCACCTTGTCGAGCCCGGAGAAGATGGCCGTCGGATTGCGGATCTTGTCCGCGCTGGCCTGCGAGACGGCCAGTGTGCTCAGCACCAGGGCGGAAAGAAGGGGCACAGCCAAGCGCATCAACCAAGCCTCGTTCGCATGATCCCGGACATGCCGGCCGGCGCCACAGCAACCCAGCGCCGCGTTCCGGTTAACATGGCAGGCATGGTGGAAAAAGGGCGCAGACGCAGAAAAGACAGCAGGGCTGCCGGCGAAACGAAAAGGGGCCGCATCGCGGCCCCGTCGGTTTCCGTCGCGATGAGGCGCCGGCTCAGCTGCCCGGCGACCACGCCTGATAGTCGCCGGTGGCCTGCGGCCGGCGGCCGCTCGCCAGAGTCGAGCCGGCGGGACGGTAGGCCTTCGGCGTGCCGGTGTAGTTGGGGCGGTGCGGCTTCTGCCACTCGCGGGGCTTGTAATCCTCCTGCGTCGGCGGCACGTCCACCGTGTGGTGCAGCCAGCCGTTCCAGCCAGGCGGCGTCATCGAAGCCTCGGCCTCGCCGTTGTAGATGACCCAGCGCCGCTCGATGCCGAGGGCCGGATCCTTCCTGCCGCCGCGGGTGCGATAGTACTTGTTGCCGAACTCGTCCTCGCCGACAAACTCACCGTTGCGCCAGGTGTAGAAGCGCGTGCCCAGCGTCTGGCCGCTCCACCAGGTAAAGAACTGAAGCAGGAAGTTCTTCAAGGCTGACTCTCGTTGCATGGGCTGCGGCCGCTGGTGCGACGCAGCGAAATCGCGCGCGAATATGACTGCCTCCTCGCCCGATGTCCAGCTGCGCCTTGCCGCAGCACCGAAAGAGAATCGCCGTCTCGGCGGCGCGAAGGGCGTCAAGGGGCCCCTGTCCTGCCAATTCGTCGCGATCATTGCCGGCTCCTGCGTGGCCGGCTCCCTCGCCCGCCCGGCGGGCAAGTCCGATTCGCCCCTTGGCCAGCACGGCTTTCAGCGCCCCTGGTGCCTCGACCATCGGACAATCAGCCCTTGTAGGCCCTGCCGGACCACCACCTGCGAGGTGCATTTCGGCGGGCCCCGCCATGCACCGGCGTGGAGCCCCTGAACCGGCCCGCTCGTTCAAGCGACACTTCAACGGCTCGCAAATCCTGCTAGAATTTTCGATACTTATGCAGCGCCCTTGGGGGCCTTCCCCACTGTTCACATCTCGTCACAAGATATAGGGGGCGCCCATTTGGGCCGGCACCATTTCTTGACGGATATGGCGTTCTGGCACTAGGTTAAACCTTACGTCGCGGCGGCGCCGCACGGGGCTCTCAGCGGTCCTGAAGAGTGCCCGCGGATGGGTAGCGAGGCAGCCGGGCGGCGTCGTGAGGGCGTCCCTGGGGCGGTTCTTGTCCTTGTGGGGCATGCGGTCGCTGGCGGCGGTTCACGAGCGAGGCAGGCGGAGCCTGCCCCGGATGTTCTAGAGGCAACAAACAGAGCTGCGGGTGGGAGCCGCCGGTTGGCGGCTTCGCGGGCAGATTCTGCCCGGCTCATGGGGATGACGACAATGCGGATCGAGCGGCGGTACACGAAGGCGGGCCAATCTCCCTACTCGACAATCGAGTTCCGGCTCGCGACCAGCGAGATCCGCAATCCGGACGGCTCCGTCGTCTTCCGCCTCGAGGGTATCAGCGTGCCCGCGTCCTGGAGCCAGGTGGCCACGGACGTCCTCGCCCAGAAGTATTTCCGCAAGGCCGGCGTGCCCGCACGCCTCAAGAAGGTGGAGGAGAACGACGTTCCCTCCTTCCTCTGGCGGTCCGTGCCGGACGAGGAGGCCCTCGCCGCCCTGCCCGAAAACGAGCGCTACGGCTCCGAGACCTCGTCCACCCAGGTGTTCGATCGCCTCGCCGGCTGCTGGACCTACTGGGGCTGGAAGGGCGGCTATTTCTCCAGCGAGGAGGACGCCTCCGCCTTCTTCGACGAGCTGCGCTACATGCTCGCCAACCAGATGGTGGCGCCCAATTCGCCGCAGTGGTTCAACACGGGCCTGCACTGGGCCTACGGCATCGATGGGCCGAGCCAGGGCCACTATTATGTCGACCACACGACGGGCCGGGTGGTGAAGTCCAAGTCGGCCTACGAGCGCCCGCAGCCGCACGCGTGCTTCATCCAGTCCGTGAAGGACGACCTCGTCAACGAGGGCGGCATCATGGACCTGTGGGTGCGTGAGGCGCGCCTGTTCAAGTACGGCTCGGGCACCGGCACCAACTTCTCGGCCCTGCGCGGTGAGGGCGAGAAGCTCTCGGGCGGCGGCAAATCCTCCGGCCTCATGTCCTTCCTCAAGATCGGCGACCGGGCGGCCGGGGCCATCAAGTCCGGCGGCACCACGCGCCGCGCGGCCAAGATGGTGGTGGTCGACATCGACCATCCCGACATCGAGGCCTACATCGACTGGAAGGTGAAGGAGGAGCAGAAGGTCGCGAGCTTGGTCACCGGCTCCAAGATCGTCAAGAAGCACATGAAGGCGCTGATGAAGGCCTGCGTGAACTGCGAGGCCGAGGGCGACGCCTGCTTCGATCCCGAGAAGAACCCGGCGCTCAAGCGCGAGATCAAGCTCGCCCGCCGCGCCATGGTGCCGGACAACTACATCAAGCGCGTCATCCAGTTCGCCCGCCAGGGCTACAAGGACATCGACTTCGAGACCTACGACACCGACTGGGATTCGGAGGCCTATGCCACGGTCTCCGGCCAGAATTCCAACAACTCGGTGCGCGTCGATGACGCCTTCCTGAAGGCCGTCGAGGCCGACGGCGACTGGGAGCTGAAGGCGCGCCTCACCGGCCGCGTCACGAAGACCGTGAAGGCCCGCGACCTGTGGGAGAAGATCGGCTACGCCGCCTGGGCCTGCGCCGATCCGGGCATCCAGTTCCACACCACCATCAACGACTGGCACACCTGCCCGGCCTCGGGGCCGATCCGCGCCTCGAACCCGTGCTCGGAGTACATGTTCCTCGACGACACGGCCTGCAACCTCGCCTCGGCGAACCTCTTGCAGTTCTATGACCGTGCGTCGCGCCGCTTCGACATCGCGGCTTACGAGCACGCCTGCCGGCTGTGGACCATCGTGCTCGAGATTTCGGTGCTGATGGCGCAGTTCCCGTCGAAGGAGATCGCCGAGCTGTCCTACGAGTTCCGCACGCTCGGCCTCGGCTATGCCAACATCGGCGGCCTCCTGATGACGATGGGCCTGCCCTACGATTCCGATGAAGGCCGCGCCATCGCCGGTGCGCTCACGGCCATCATGACGGGCGTGGCCTACGCCACCTCGGCCGAGATGGCGAGCGAGCTTGGCCCCTTCCCCGGCTACAGGAAGAACGCCCAGCACATGCTGCGCGTCATCCGCAACCACCGCCGCGCCGCCTACGGCAAGACCGAGGGCTACGAGAAGCTGTCGACGCCCCCGGTGCCGCTCGACCACGCCTCCTGCGAGAAGCTGCCCCAGGGCGAGGAGTTCGTGGCGCGCGCCAAGCACGCCTGGGACAAGGCGCTCGAGCTGGGCGAGCAGCACGGCTACCGCAACGCGCAGGCCACGGTGATCGCCCCCACGGGGACGATCGGCCTCGTGATGGACTGCGACACGACCGGCATCGAGCCTGACTTCGCGCTCGTGAAGTTCAAGAAGCTCGCCGGCGGCGGCTACTTCAAGATCATCAACCGCGCCGTACCGGACGCCCTGCGCGTGCTGGGCTATTCCGAAGCCCAGATCGCCGAGATCGAGGCCTACGCCGTTGGCCACGGCTCGCTTGCCCAGGCGCCGGGCATCAACCACACCTCACTGCGGGCCAAGGGCTTCACCGACGAGAAGATCGCCGCCATCGAGGCGAGCCTGAAGTCGGCCTTCGACATCAAGTTTGTCTTCAACAAGTGGACGCTGGGCGAGGATTTTCTGCGCGACACTCTCAAGGTGCCGGCCGAGAAGCTGAACGACCCGTCCTTCGAGCTGCTGCCCTTCCTCGGCTTCTCCAAGGCCGAGATCGAGGCCGCCAACATCCACGTCTGCGGTGCGATGACGCTCGAGGGCGCGCCGCATCTCAAGGAGGAGCACTATCCGGTCTTCGACTGCGCCAATCCCTGCGGCCGCATCGGCAAGCGCTACCTCTCGGTCGAGAGCCACATCCGCATGATGGCGGCGGCGCAGCCCTTCATCTCGGGCGCGATCTCCAAGACCATCAACATGCCGAACGACGCCACGGTGGAGGACTGCAAGAACGCCTACCTGCTCTCCTGGCGGCTCGGGCTGAAGGCAAATGCCCTCTACCGCGACGGCTCCAAGCTGTCGCAGCCGCTCAACGCCGCCCTCATCGCCGATGAGGACGATGACGAGGAAGATGCGGTGGAGGCGTTCCTCGCCCAGGCCCCGGCGGCGCGGACCACCCACGTGGCCGAGAAGATCGTCGAGAAGGTCATCGAGCGCGTCGAGCGCGTGCGCGAGCGCGAGAAGCTGCCTGACAGGCGCACCGGCTACACCCAGAAGGCCATCGTCGGCGGCCACAAGGTCTATCTCCACACCGGCGAATATGCTGACGGGCGCCTCGGCGAGATCTTCATCGACATGCACAAGGAGGGCGCGGCCTTTCGGGCGATGATGAACAACTTCGCCATCGCGGTCTCGCTCGGCCTGCAGTATGGCGTGCCGCTCGAGGAATATGTGGAGGCCTTCACCTTCACGCGCTTCGAGCCGGCCGGCTTCGTGCAGGGCAACCAGTCGATCAAGAACGCGACATCGATCCTCGACTACGTGTTCCGCGAGCTCGCCATCTCCTACCTCGGGCGCCATGACCTCGCCCACGTCGACCCGGGCGAGATCGGTCACGACGTGCTCGGCGGCGGCGTGGACCAGGGCAAGGCCCCTGCCCCGCAGGCGCCGGCCCCGCAGGTCATCTCGCGCGGCTTCGTGCGCGGACGGGCGACGAACTTCCTCACCATCGCCGGCGGCGGCGACAGCCGCCCCGCGCCGACGGCCGGCCGCAGCTCGACGGTCGTCTCCCTCGCGGGGGCAACGGCGCTCAAGGGCGAGCCCGCCTTCGAGGAAGACGAGGAGCCCCTGGGCGAGCAGGAGATGTCCCGCCTCGGTTTCGCCGCCCCCGCCCAGCCGGAGACGGGCAAGGACCGCTCCCTCGCCGACCGCCGCGCCGAAGCCCGCATGAAGGGCTACGAAGGCGAAGCCTGCCCCGAATGCGGCAACTTCACGCTCGTCCGCAACGGCACCTGCATGAAGTGCGACACCTGCGGCGGCACGACCGGGTGCTCATGAGCGCAGACCGCCAGCGAACTGGCGAATGTGAATCGTCATTCGAATTGCGCAAGCCGCGTATCTGACTGCCCCAATCCAAGCAACTGCCCGCCGCAGGCCCCTGCGGCGGGCATTTTCTTCCCATGTCAGGAGCCTCCTTGCAGGGGCCTGGCTCCCCCGGATCGCCAGAGACAGCCGGCATGCCGCGGCCTCACGTCGGCAAAGCTGGCGGATTGGCCATCTATTCTCGACTGTCAGATCGAAGCGTCCGCGCTCCGGGGAACCGAGGATGGTCACTCTCGCCGTCGCAGGTGTTCAATGAGCGCACGCAGCTTTGGAGCGACGTTCCTGCGGCTCGGATAATAGAGATAAAAACCTGAGAAGTAGGGGCAGTAATCCTCGAGCAGAGGGATGAGTTCGCCTCGATCGATCGCGGGCCGGAAACTCTCCTCCATTCCAAATGTGATGCCGGCGCCTGCGACGGCGAGCTTGATCATCAAGGCCATGTCGTTGGTGGTGATCTCGGGCGCCACGTCGACACTGTACGCCTTGCCTTCATCCGCGAACTCCCAGCGGTATGGCGCGGATTTTGGAGACGGCCGCCAGCCGATGCAGCGATGGGCAGCAAGTTCGCTCGGATGCGAAGGGACGCCGAATCTGTCCCGGTAGGCAGGCGAGCAGACCGCGAGCTGGCGTTCATCCCCGGCGACGGGTATGGCAATCATATCCTGCTCGATGACCTCCCCGAGACGAACACCGGCATCATACCCCTCGGCGACGATGTCGAGTTCGTCGTCCGTCACGTAGACGTCCAGTTGGATCTCGGGATTGGCTTCGGTGAAGCGCGCCAGGAACGGACCGGCCAGGAAGTGTTCGGCTATCGAGGAGACCGCTAGACGCAGCTGCCCGCGCGGACGCTCCCGAAAACTTCTGGCCGTTTCAACGGCTGACTGCATCTCAGCGATTGCGGGAGCAACTTGCCGATAGAGGCGTTCCCCGGCCTCGGTCAGGCTGACGCTCCGTGTTGTCCGCCGAACGAGTGCAATTCCGAGCCCTTCCTCCAGCCGGCGCACGCTCTGGCTCACTGCCGAGCGGCTCACGCCAAGGCGCTCCGCCGCAGCACGAAAGTTCCGCTCCTCCGCCACCAGGGCGAAGACGGAAAGGGCGTTGAGATCCGGTGCCATTGGTTAGAATAGCTTTCCATTCTGGGAAGCAAGGGGCGGCTTATCGCAACAGTCGCCTACAGCTACCGTCCTTTCAACCGCCGTGAAGAGGTTGAAAGGAGACCAGCATGGGAAAAGTGGTTCTCATCACCGGCGCATCCAGCGGCATCGGGGCCGGCATTGCTCGCGAACTTGGCAAGGCCGGAGCGAAGCTGGTCCTCGGCGCCCGCCGAACGGACCGGCTTCAGGCGCTCGCCGAAGAAATTCGCAGCCGAGGCGGAGAGGCGCTGACCCGGAGATTGGATGTCACCGAGCGCGCCGATGTTTCGGCCTTTGCAGAGACTGCCCGCGAAGCCTTCGGGCGCGTCGATGTGATCGTCAACAACGCCGGCGTCATGCCGCTGTCGTTGATGTCCTCACTCCAGGTCGACGAATGGGACCGGATGGTCGATGTCAACATCAAGGGCGTGCTCTACGGTATCGCTGCCGTGCTGCCGGAAATGAGGGCGCGCGGCTCGGGCCACATCATCAATATTGCCTCGATCGGTGCTCTGACAGTCTCGCCAACGGCTGCCGTCTATTGCGCGACGAAGTTTGCCGTGCGTGCGATCTCGGATGGCCTGCGACAGGAGAATGACCGGATCCGCGTCACCTGCATCCATCCCGGCGTCGTGGAAAGTGAACTCGCTGACACGATCACCGATCCCACCGCCGCCGAGCTGATGCGGACCTACCGCGCCATAGCGCTCAAGCCTGACGCCATCGCCCGTGCGGTGCGCTACGCAATCGAGCAGCCTGAGGATGTCGACGTCAGCGAGATCGTCGTGCGTCCGACGGCGACAATGTGAGAGCCGCCGCCATGACCTTCTCTCTTCATCCTCGTGCCGTTGCTGTCATGTTGCTGCTCGCGGCTTCTCCCGCAACGGCTCAGGCCCAGTCTGCTGACGAACGGCAGCGCCGCGGCGACGGCGTTGTCAAGGAACTGAACAACGGTGCCACCCAACCTGCGCTCGAGCGAATGAAGGAAGAGTTCCCGTTCCTCGCCGATGCGACCCGGGGATACGCGCTGGGTGAGGTCTGGTCGCGGTCGGGTCTCGATACCCGGACACGCCAGCTCGCAGCGGTGGCTGCCTTCGCAGCGATGGGCGAGCCCGCATTCATGAAGATCCATGCCAGCTATGCGCTCAACGTCGGGGTGAGCGAAGAGGAACTGAAGGAAATCGTCTATCTGACGACGGTCACGGCCGGCTTCCCGCGGGCGATAGCCGCGTCACAAGCCCTTTCAGCACTGTTTGCGGAGCGCCGGGCGTTGTCCAGTGGACGGCGTCCCGGTCCGTGAACTCCCTTCTCTCTGAGCTGATGGAGGAAAACCACCAGCTCCCCTGCGATGGCAGCGCTCACGCAGCGGCCGTGATCCTGCCTCATCAGGCGAGCGCGAGGCCGTTTCCGGTAATCCCGGTCGACCAACGCGCGCCGTCCTGCACGTAGAAGAGTTCCATCCACTTGCTCGGACGCCTTGCTTTCAGTCCTCTGTGAATTCTCGAATTGCGCAAGTCGCGCATCTGACGCCCCAATCCAGGCAACTGCCCGCCGCAGCCCCCTGCGGCGGGCAGTTCACATCTCGGAATGCGTTGCGTGCCAGCCGGGCTCGGAGGCATCACGGGTGAGCTGCCAGCATTCGGCCTGGAGCCGTTCGGCGACGAAATCGAGAAACAGCCGCATGCGGAGTGGCAGGTGTGAGCGCGACGCATAGACGGCGTAAAGATTGATCTCGTCGCACTCGAAATCCTGCAGGAGGCGCACCAGCTTTCCTGCCCGGATATCCTGCTCCACGTCCCACAGGGCCTTGTAGGCGATGGCCTCGCCGGCGAGGGCCCACTGGTGGACCACCTCGGCGCTGTTCGACAGCAGCCTTCCCGAGACCCGGATATCCTGCACCTGGCCGTGCTCCCTGTACAGCCAGCGATCAAAGATCCGGCGGCCGCGCACGAGCCTTGCGCAATCGTGATGGAGAAGATCGGCAGGCCGGGTGATCGGCGGGTGCGTTGCGAGGTACCGGGGCGATGCGACGGTCACGCGCCGGCTGCGCAGCAGGGTTCGCGTGATGAGGCTTCCGTCGCTTGGCTCATCGAGAAAGATGCCAATGTCGATCTCATCCTCGAGAATGTCGACGTGGGCATCGTTCAGCACCAGCTCGATGCTGATGCCAGGATAGCGCGCCGTGAACTCCGCAACCAGCGGCGCGATGCGGTTCCGGCCGATTTCGAGCGGCGCGCCGATCCGCATATGTCCCTGCGGATACCTCGCGCGGGCCATGACCTCGGCCTCGGCGGCGTCGAGGTCGCGCAAAATGGCCTCGGCGCGCTCCAGCAGGAAGCTGCCCTCTTCCGTCAGCGTGAAGCGGCGCGGACCGCGCTCGATCAGCCGCACGCCGAGGCGCGCCTCCAGGGCGGCGAGGCGCCGGCTCACGGCGGGCAGCGAGCTCTGCATGCGTCGCGCCGCTTCCGAGAGGCTTCCGGCGGCGACGATACGCACGAACAAGCGCAGGTCGTTGAGATCGTCCGTCACCAGCATCCTTCCGTTTTTCGGAAGGATGCCTGCAAATTTCTGCGGCTACAAGGTCGGGCGCGGGCAGCCAAATAGCCGGCGACAAGCAACGGCTGACACTATCAAAGCGCCACTTGCCATGACCGATACAACGCGCCCCGCGCTGACGCCGGAGCAGCGCTTCCGCCGCAGCGTCTACACCGCAACCGCCGCTGGAGCCTTGTTGCTCCTCTACGCCGTGGTGGCCGACCAATTCATGCCGATCACCCCCGAGGCACGGGTGCTCTACGACACGACCCGCGTAGCGCCGGAAGTGTCCGGCACCGTCGTCCGCGTCCACATCACCAACGACCAGCGGGTGAAGGCCGGGCAGGTGCTGTTCGAGATCGACCCTACACGCTACCAGATCGCCGTCGATGCGGCGGAACTGGCGCTCGACCAAGCCAAGCAGACGATCCAGCAGCGGGATGCGGATATCGCCGAAGCGCGTGCCGCCATCGTCAGTGCAAAGGCGACGGCCGAGGAAGCCGTCCGCCAGGCGACCCGGAAGTGGGAGCTGAGCAAGCGCAATGCCGTCTCGCTCAGCGTCGCCGAAACTGCAGCGGCCGAACGCGATGCGGCGCTTGCCGCCGTGGAGGTGGCGAAGGCGCGACTGCGCGCCAGCCTCGTCCAGCGCGGCGAGGATGGACCCGACAACCTTTACCTGCGGGAAGCCCGCAACAAGCTGGCCCTGGCGCGGCGCGATCTCGCGCAGACACGGGTCGTCGCGGCGGAAGACGGCGTCATTGCCAACATGCGGCTGCGTCCCGGCGATTATGTCGCCCCTGGCACTCCAGTCCTCGCTGTTGTCGGCCTCAATCCGATCATTGCGGCCGATTTTCGGGAGAAGGCCCTGACCCGGGTTGGCGTCGGCGACGAGGCGCTGGTGAGCTTCGATGCCCTGCCCGGCCGGGTATTCGCAGGACGCGTCGCATCAATTGATGCCGGCGTCGCGCAGGGGCAGGTCAATGCGGACGGCACGCTGGCCCAGACGGTGGAAACCGATCGCTGGATCCGGCGTGCCCAGCGCGTGCGCGTCAACGTGAGCCTCGACGCCCCGCCCAGGCTCGTCAGCGGTGCCCGCGCGACCGTGCAACTCGTGCCGAACGGCTCCGTCATTGCCCGCGCTCTCGCGCAGGCCCAGATCCGGCTCTTCGCCCTGGTGCGCTATGTCTACTGAAAGGACCCCCGTCATGAGCGCGAACGACTGGCGGCAGGCCTGCCGCATGGCGTTCGGAGCCTTCGCCGGCTGGACGCTGGCAACGCTCCTTGCCTGGCCCTATGCCGTCTACTACGCCGTCTACCCGCTGGTCCTGATCGGTCTGGCGCCGGCATTCGACCGGCACATCGCCCTGCAGTTCCTCGTCAGCGCCCCGACGGGGATGGTTGCCGCCGGCATCATGGTGGCCGTGCTGTCCACGCATCCCGTCGTCATGACGGCGGCCTACCTGGGCTTCGTCAGCATCTGCTTCTGGCTGATGACCAGCCCGCGAAAGCTCTTCATGTTCGGCGCCCTGTCGCTGGCCATCTCCAGCGGCCTCGTCCACTACGGCAGCTATCCGCAGATGTTGTGGGAGGAGCTGTTCTGGGCTGCCTGCGGCTCCATCGTCTGCAGCGTCGCCCTGTACTATGCGGCGTTCACCATCTTTCCGGACGCGGAGCCCCGCGCGCCCCGCGTTCCGCCACCCCGGACCCCGGCGCAGCGGCGCCACATCGTCCTGCTCTGCGCACTGGGCGCAACAGGGTCGTTCACGTTTTTCCAGCTGTTCGAGATGAGCGACTCGCTGAGCGCGCAGATGGCGACCGTGCTTATCCTGCTCGCGCTGAGCCACGACGGCATCTGGAGCGCCGGCCGCACGCGCCTTTACGGCTCGGTCATCGGCTCGGTCCATGCCACGCTCGCCCAACTGGCGATCTCAGGTCACTCGAGCTTCTGGCCGCTGACTGCCTGCGCCTTCCTGGTGGGCCTCATCTGGTTCAGCGCGGCGCACACCCGCGAGGGAATCCCCGGTAAGGGCTTTGCCGCCGTCACGGCGCTCGCAATCCTCTTCGGCCTGCTCACGCCGACCGACGACATGATCCAGAACTCGCTGTACCGCGGTGTATCCGTGGTCATCTCAATCACACTGATGCTGGTGTTCATCTCGCTGCTGCACCGGGCGCTCAACCTCTTTCCCCACACACGCTGGACGACAGAAGGCTGAGAGCAGGTGGGCGAAGCCCGCTCCGCTCCCGCGCGGGCGGAAATGCGGCACACGCGCAGCGCCGATCCCGCACAGGAAAAGCAGGCCTAAGTTGCAAGAGAGATCCGATATGACTGGAAAGAGCTTCTGCGCCGAAAAGCGCCTTTTCCTGCCCTTCATGGCTGGCTTCTACGCCAACGTCGCCCAGCCGGTCGGTTGGGCCGCCTTTCGGCTCATCATCGGCGGTCATCTGGTGGTCGCGGGCTGGCCCAAGATCCTCGCGCCCTTGGCCCAGGCCGGTTTCGTGGAGAGCATCGGCCTTTATCCCGGCTGGCTGTTCTCGCCGGTGCTGGCGGCGCTCCAGTTCGTCGGCGGGCTCCTGATCTGCCTCGGCCTGCTGACGCGCCCCGTCGCCTTTGCCAATGCGGTCATGCTGCTCGTCACCCTCTGGTTTCACGCCGTCCATCCCTACGGCGAGGCGTTCCTGACCGCCGAGGGCCTGAGATTCCTGTCGAACGCCTCCCACTACCTGACACAGGCGGGCCAGCAACGCCTCCTGGTCGATGGAGGGCACGCGTTTCTGATGGAGGTGCAGGAGAAGGCGGTGTTCAACTCGACGTTCTGGGCCGCCGGCGCCGGTCTCATCGCCGCCTTTGGCGGAGGTCCCTTCTCGATCGACCGGCTCGTGATCCGGCGCGAGTTCTGATCGCCGGCAGAGATCTCCCCGACGGCGGCAACGCGCGACCTGCGACTACCAGCCTCTCGCCTCCCGGCCGATGACCTCCACACTCCAGTCAACGAAAGCGCGAACGGCCGGCGAAAGATGGCGGCTTTGCGGATAGAGCGCCGACAACGGGTCGGTCGATGGCTCCGCATGGGCCAGAAGCCTGACCAAGCGCCCCTCGGCCAGATGCTCACGCACCACGAAGCTCCCCGCGCGGATGAGGCCCAGCCCTGCCACTCCCGCGGCGACATATGCATCCGTGTCATCCACGGTGATACTGTCCTTCATCGACACGATGACAGTCTCATCGCCGTCCCGGAACGTCCAGTTCGTGGAGCGGCTCCTGCGACTGTCGGCGTAGCCCACGGCCAGATGAGCCTGCAGGTCGGCCAGGCTCCGCGGTTCGCCGTATCGCCGCAGATAGGCGGGCGACGCGCACACGTACCACGGGAAACGGGCGAGCCGCCGGAGCACGAGGTTTGACAGCTGTGGCTCACCGGCCCTGATGACACAGTCGACCCCCTCATGAACAAGATCGATCACCGCATCGCTCAGGTGCAGGTCGATGTAGATGCCCGGATGCCGCGCCGCGAACTGCGGAAGCGCCGGAATGATGACGTGGCGCGCGAGCGTGGGCGTTGTACCGACGCGCACGGTTCCCCGGATCGTGCCGCCCCGGCCGGCCACCTCCCCCTCCGCGGCCTCGATGTCACGCAGGATGGCCTTGCAGCTCTCGTAATAGCGCAACCCCGCGTCGGTGACGCTGACCGCCCGGGTCGTCCTGTTGAGCAGCTGGACACCGAGATGCGCCTCCAGATCCTTGATGGTCTTGGTCACCGTTGAGGGCAGGATACGGAGCGTTTCGGCAGCGCGCTTGAAGCCTCCTGTCTCCACGACGAGCGTGAACGTTTCCATCGCCTGAAGCCGATCCATCTTTTCATTCCCCGCCCTGCCGATCCGGCCCTGGTGCGCCGCGACTAGCGGCGCACGGATTGCACCATGCGCGCGTGCTCCGGCGATTATTCATTCTATACGAACAACGAGATCAGTTTCTTCGCTCTTATCCCACGTGCGTCCGCAGCCATATGCTCGGTGACGGGATGCAAAGGCGTTCAGATATCACCGTCATGCTTCTAACGCACAAGGACAAGAACGATGAACATACATACGACGGATATCCAAAACTCACAATCTGACATCATTATACTAAATAATCTCGTCCAGGATTGGGTCGAGACAGGCTGGCGACATACCCCGGAAGCGCCTTTCGACTTCCGCGAGCGCCTCGAACGCTTCTACGACTGGTCATCCGAGGGAACCCAGTTCTTCGACGATTTCGACCAGAAGCGGCGCGTTAACAGAAATGTCGCCCAGTATGCCGCGATCTGGGACGAGGTCATTCCGCGCATGCGGCGCCTCACAAACATCCTTGTGGGACGCCCGAGCACGCTCGTGTCGTCCGACCTCGCCGTCACAAGCGTCCAGTTCATCACCTCCTTCGTGACTGCAGAAGGCGAGGAAGGCCGGGCGCACACGCTTTCGAGCCTCGTTTGGCGCCGATCCGCCAACGGATGGCGCATCATCCGCGAGCACGGCAGCGGTCTTCCCTCCCAGGACGAATAACCCGGCTCCCGTCCTCCCGACCGGACCGAAGCTGGCTCTTCAACTGGAGCTATACCCATGACATTCGGATCAAGACTCCTCATCGACGGGGAACTCGTGGCCGGTGACTACACCCTCGACGTGGTCAACCCGGCCACGGGCGAAGTGTTTGCGACGGTGGCACGCGCGTCTCGCCGGCAGGCGGAAGCGGCCATTGAGGCTGCGAAGAGGGCCCAGCCGGCCTGGGACGCGCTGGAGTGGGATGCACGAAGCGATCTCTTGAAGGCTCTCGCCGACGCCGTGGAAGAACGGCGGCAGGACTTCATCGACACGATGGTCGCCGAACAGGGCAAGCCGCGCGTCGAAGCCGCGCAGGAGGTGGATTATTCCATCGCCTTCATCCGCCACTTCGCTGGGCTCAGACTGCCCGAGAAGGACATTCGGATGCAGGGCGGCCGGGTCGAGCTGCGCCACCGCCCTCTCGGGGTCGTGGCGGGGATCAGCCCGTGGAACTTCCCGCTGCTCATTCCCGCGGCCAAGATCGCCCCGGCGCTCGTCACCGGAAACACGATGGTGATGAAGCCGGCGCCCACGACACCGATCCTCACCCTGATGCTCGGTGAGCTGGCAGCCGCCATTCTGCCTGCGGGCGTGCTCAACGTCATCACGGACCAGAATGACTTAGGCGACCTGCTCACCTCGCATCCGGACATCGCCAAGGTCACATTCACGGGCTCCACGGCGACCGGGCGGCGGATCATGGCGAGCGCGGCGCCGACGCTGAAGCGGCTGACGCTGGAGCTGGGCGGCAACGACGCGGCGATCGTGCTTGAGGACGTGAACGTCGAAGAGACCACGGAGCGCATCTTCAACGCCGCCTTCTTCAACACGGGCCAGGCATGCCTCGCCATCAAGCGGGTCTATGTCGCGGACACGATCTACGACGCGTTCAGCGAAGCGATTGCGCGCCGCGCCCGCGAAGCCGTCGTCGGCCCGGGCAACGACCCGGCCTCCCGGTTCGGCCCACTGCAGAACCGCCAGCAGTTCGAGAAGGCGAAGTACTTCCTCGAGGTCGCACGCCGCGACGGACACATCATCGCCGGAGGCTCGACAATCGATGGACCCGGCTACTTTGTCCGGCCGACCGTGGTGCGCGACATCAACGATTCCAGCGAGCTCGTCGCGCAGGAGCAGTTCTGCCCGATTTTGCCGATCGTCGGCGTCGCGGACGGCGAGGAAGCTCTCACACTGGCCAACCACAGCGACTTCGGCCTGGGCGGCTCGGTCTGGTCCGGCGATCCCGCGCGCGCAAAGGAGCTCGCGCAGCGGATGCAGTCAGGCACGGTCTGGGTGAACCAGCATCTCAACTTCGGCCCGGACGTGCCGCTCGCGGGCGCCAAGCAATCCGGCATCGGGGTGGAGTGGACGGAGCTCGGTCTCGCCGAGTTCTGCCAGGTCAATGTCATCAATCAGGCTGCCTGACCGCCCCCTTCCAGCAGATTCAACGTGAGCAAGTGAAAGGACACGCAAATGGCTACGGACAACGGAAAGGTCGACACGCGCGACATCCTCGTGCTCGGCGCCGGACAGCTGGGCATGGCCGTCCTGCGGGCGCTCGCGCCGCGAATTCGCGCGGCAGGCAATTCCATCACCTGCCTGGTGGCGCCCCAGATGCTGAACAATCCCTCCGAGCAGGAAAAGGCCAATCTCGAGGAGCTGCGCTCGCTCGGCGTGACGGTCATCAGCCTCGACCTGAGCGCGGACGAGGACTCGCTGGCCGAGGCCTTCCGCCCCTACCGAACTGTCGTGAACTGCACAGGCTTCGTCGCCGGACCCGGCACGCAGCTGCGCATCACCCGCGCAGTGATCAAGGCGGGTGTCAGACGGTACTTCCCGTGGCAGTTCGGCGTCGATTACGACATCGTCGGGCGTGGAAGCGGACAGCCCGTCTTTGACGAGCAGTACGAGGTGCGTCAGCTGCTCCGCTCCCAAGATGCGGTGGAGTGGGTGATCGTCTCGACCGGCATGTTCACCAGCTTCCTGTTCGAGCCCTCGTTCGACGTGGTCAATCTCGACCGCGGTACGATCCACGGGCTCGGCAGCTGGGACACGAAGGTGACGGTGACGACACCCGAGGACGTGGGCAGGCTGACCACCGAAATTCTTCTCTCGGAGCCGCGCATCGCCAACGAGGTGGTTTTCGTCGCCGGGGACACCATCTCCTACGGCCACCTCGCCGAGGTTGTCGAGCGTGTCACGGGCCGCACGTTCGAGAAGACCGAGTGGACCCTGGACAAGCTGCGGGCCGACCTGGCTGAAGCACCGAGCGACGTGATGGTCCGCTATCGCGCGGCGTTCGCCCTCGGCGACGGCATGTGGTGGGACAAGTCCGGCACCTTCAACGAGCGGCGCCGCATCAAGGTCACCGACGTTGAAGGCTACCTGCGCGCGCGCCTCGGTCACTGATCCGCTGTCGCCCCCTGTGCCGCGAGCAGGGGGCAACTCCGGCGAAGCGGCGTCCGCTGCATGGGATGCATGATGCGCCCTGCCCGGACGCCCGGCAGCCCCATCGAAGCCCCCTCGGACCCTCAAGCCCGAGGGGGCTGCTGTCATGAAAGATGCCCCGTGCGGTCGCGGCAGGCCCACCCAAGGAGCCGCCCCTTGCCCGGATGAGGAACTGCGATCAGGGCAGCGGCAGCCAAGCCCTCTTCTCTCAGCACTACGTCCTCACATACTGCTTTGACCAAATGACCATAAATAGTTGCCATTCATGACTTACTGGAACCCGATGATTGGATGGCCCAGCTGGCCGAGCATCGGCGCCCGACCATCGACGACCCGGCATGACAGACGTCCCCGGACATGACGTCCGCCGCCCGACAGCTGGGATCGGAGATACAGACGAAGAAATGGCCGCGGCGATGCCGCGGCCACGGAAACAGGACCAGCGATGCAGCGGCATGTCAGCCGGGAATCAGGCTGGCGGCAATGCTGCCCCTTCTCTCGTCCGTCCGAACTTCCCGCTGTCAGAAGCCGGCGAGTACAACCTTGCCCTGCGCCTTTCCGCTCTCGATGAGCGCGTGGGCGCGGCGCAGGTTCTCCGCGTTGATGGCGCCCAGCTGGTGATTGACGGTGCTCCGGATGCGGCCGGCGTCCACCAGCTCGGCCACCTCCGTCAGCAGCCGTCCCTGCTCGCCCATGTCGGGCGTCTCGAACAGCGAACGGGTGAACATCAGCTCCCAGTGCAGCGCGATGGACTTCGTCTTCAGCTTCAGGATGTCCAGCGGATCATCGTCGATCACAGCCATCGCGCCCTGCGGCCTGAGGCTTTCGACGATCTCGTCGAGGTGCTGCCCAGTCCGGGTCAGCGCAGCGACGTAGTCGACCGCGCCGACGCCCGCTGCCTTCAGCCCGGCCGACAGCGGCTGCCGGTGGTCGATCACCGCATGGGCGCCGAGATCGAGGCACCACTGGCGGGTTTCCGGTCGCGACGCCGTCGCGATGACGGACAGCTGCGTGAGCTGCCGGGCGAGCTGGATCAGGATGGAGCCGACGCCGCCGGCACCGCCGACGATCAGCAGTGTCTGCCCGACGCCCCCGCCCTTGCCGATACGCAGGCGGTCGAAGAGCATCTCGTAGGCCGTGATCGACGTCAGCGGCAGGGCGGCAGCCGCCACATCGTCGAGCGAGCGCGGCGCGCGCGCGACGATCCTCTCGTCCACGGCGTGCAGCTCGCTGTTGGCACCGGGCCGGTTTATGGCGCCGGCATAGTAGACGCGATCGCCCGGGGCAAACTGGCTGACGTCGCGCCCCACGGCCTCGACCACGCCGACCGCATCCCAGCCGAGCACCTCAACCTGTCCTTCCGCCGGCTTGCGTGCCTGGCGGATCTTCGTATCGACCGGGTTCACAGAGATGGCCTTGACCCGGACCAGCAGGTCGCGCGGGCGGAAGGCCGGGGTTGGCAGCTCGACATCCTCGAGCGACCTGTCGTCCGTGATCGGCTGGTTCTGGCGGTATCCAACAGCTTTCATGGTGGCCGTCCTTTCAGGAGAGGAAGAACGGACCGCACGATATCCTTCAATAAGTGTTTGATAAGAGAAGCCATATTGATACATATTCAAATGATGATTGAAAATATCGGTGATTTGCGGGTGCTGTTGCAGACTGCTCGCGCCGGCAGCCTCACGGGGGCAGCGAGGGCCCTCGGCGTCACGCCGGCAGCAGCCAGTGCGGCCCTGAAACGGATGGAAACGCAGCTTGGCGTTCGCCTGTTCGAACGCTCCACGCGGACCATGCGGCTGACGCCGCAAGGGCAGATCTTGCTGAACTATGCGAGCCGGGCCTTCGATCTCATCGCGGAGGGCGAGGCACAGGCGACCAGCGACAGGGCCGGCCTGGTGGGCCTGATCCGCGTCGCGGCACCGTCCGACCTGACGCGCTCGACGCTCCTGCCCATGCTGGACGAATTTCTGGAGGCGCACCCCGGCGTGCAGCTGGCCCTGTCGGTAGGCGACCGGCCGCTCGACGTGGTGCGCGACGAGGTCGATCTCGCGATCCGCTACGGGCACCTCGTCGACTCACGGCTGGTGGCCCGCCCCCTCATGGACACCGCGCCCGTGGTCGTCGCCGCGCCCGCCTATCTGGTGCGGCACCCCGCACCGAAGACGCCGATGGACCTCATCCGCCACAACTGCCTTGCCTACGACCGCGCCGGCCGGCCTCACCGCACCTGGCGCTTCACCCGCTACGGCCAGTCGATCGAGGTGCACGTGAGCGGGAACCGCAGCGTCGACGACGCGTCGCTCGCCCGCCAATGGGCCGTCGCGGGGGCCGGCATCCTCCTCAAGACCCCGGTCGAGATGCGGCACGAGATGCGCGACGGGCGTCTCGTTCGCCTGCTGGCGGACTGGCAGCTCGACCACTATCCGCTGAACGTGATCCTGCCCAGCGGCCGCTTCATTCCGGTGCGTGTGCGCACGCTGGTGAACTTCCTCGCCAACCGCTTCAGGCGCATATCGAAAGAGCTGTACGACCTGCTAGCATGAGGTGCCCGGCCCGTCAGCGGACGCGCTTCACGGCCCCTCGTCGCCGCCGAAGAGGTCACCGAAGAATCCATCGAAGAAGCCGCCCCCCTCGTCGTTGGCCGCGTGTTCAGGCGCTGCGGCGGGCGGCACTTCAGCAGCCTGCGTCGCAATGCCGCCGAACAGGCTTCCTATGGCAGCACCCAGCAGCATGCCGCCGGTGACGCCGAGTGCGGTCTGCGCTGCGCCGGCCAGGGAGCTGCCATGGCCGGACTGCCGTTTTTCGGCCGGCGGGGCCGTCCCCAGGTCCTCCTGCCCCGCCGCGCTGCACGGCACCGAGGGGACGGAGCCGCGGCTCGGCTGGTCGCCGCCGAAGACCCCCGTCAGGAGGCGGCCGGTCCGGCGCGACGCCTCGCGCTCCAGCTCCTTGATGCGTCGCTGCGCTTCCTGAAGTGCATAGTCCTGCATGACGATAGTCTGCGCCATGTAGTACGGGGCGCCCGGCTGCTGCGCGATGCGCTCGCGGATGAAGTTCTCAGCCTCGTGATCCCGCGGGCCCGCCTGGCGCTCGACCTCGCGGAGGCGCGCAAACAAGCCCTCGATCGCCTGCCGGTCCTGATTGTCCATTGTCGTGAAGCTCCGCCGTCTGCGGCCTGCCGTTCTCCAGTGACGCCCGAAAGCAGCCGGCAAGATGTTGACGAAATTGAGATAGTCGCAAACGTACCGAAATGCGTAGAGGCCAAGGCCTCGGCGATGATACCGCGAGGGCATGTGGCCCCACACGGGCTTCAGCGCCAGGGCCGTGCCCCGCGTCGCAGCGGCACGGCCCTGCCCTCGGCCAGTCGATGGAGAGGCAGCCTCAGCGGCCTGCACGCCCATCGAGAGCCGATACCGCAGCCTTCACGCCCTGATGCGGAAGGCAAGAACCGGCAAGTCATCCATCTGGAGCGTTTCGGCGACCGCGGGAACGGGCCCGCGCTCGAAAAGCTCCCGCAACGCGGCGGGCTTCGGCTCAACGCCCAGGATGATCGCCTGAACGATCGGCCCCTCCTTCAGCCGCAGATGGCCGTAGACATAGGGCGCGATCTTCTCGAAACGCGGATGGCAGGCGGGCGAGAGGTTGTGGGTCGCATAGAGCAACGTCGCCTCCCCGCTCAGCTCCACCGGCTCGACTTCCCAGCTTCCGCAACGCTCGCAACAGCCGGTTGGCGGGAAGGTGTGAGTGCCGCAGGACTTGCAGGTGACGGCCAGCAGTTTTCCTTGCGCCAGCTTCTCGTAGTAGGAGCGGATCACGCTCGGCTGTTCTTGAACGGCGTTCATCTCACATGCTCCCCAGGACAAGCACGGCACCGATCATGGCGTAGCCGTGGGTATGGATGACCGAAACTTCCGGGGCCTTCGGGATCTGCCGCGCCCCGGCCTGCCCCCGCATCTGCAGGACGGCCTCGTAGGTGTCCGATCCGGCACTCGCCCCCCAGGCATGGCCGAAGGCGTGACGCCCGCCATGGGTGGACATGGGGCGGTCGCCGTCAAACCGCAGGCGGCCTTCACGGGCGGCCTGAAGTCCCTTGCCCGGCTCTAGGTAGCCGATTGTCTCGGCCGTACAGATGCTGCTGATGTGCGAGCAGTCGTGCGTGTGCAGGTAGTCGATGTCAGCGGCCTTGATGCCCGCCATGTCGAACGCCGCATCGACCGCGCGCCTGTCGAACTCCCAATAAGTCGGGTCTTCGCCATACCACGGCAGGTCGCTGTAGCTGACGCCGAAGCCCTTGACCTCGACGGGCTGCGACTTGCCGCCCCTGGCGAGGTCGGCGCGGGTCAGCACCATGGCGGAAGCGCCGTCGGCGGTCGTCACCAAGCTGAGCAGACGCGAAGGCCAGGCGACGAACGGATTGTGCTCGTCCGACTGCCAGTATTCGTAGGGGTCGGAGTAGCCGGCGCGGGCCGCGCGGGCCTCCAGCGTCTCCTGAATATTGGCCTTGGGGTTCAGCGAGCCGTGGAACCGCCGCGTGCGGCAGAGCTCGTACATGGAGCGGTCGAAATCCTCGATCGAGACGCCGTACTTGCGGCAGTACCCCAGCGAGACGAGGCCATTGTAGGTGGAGAAGATGTCGTAACCCTGGGCCACGGCATAGGCCTGGTTCACGGCCATGTCGGTCCACAACCAGGTCTGCTGGTGGGAAATCGGCTCGCGCTCATAGGGACTGTGGCCCTTCACCTTGGTGCGCGTCGTCTCGAGGCCGAAGACGAGGACCGTGTCGTACACACCGGCCGCAATCGACATGGCCGCCAGAATGGCACCGATGTTGGTGGTCGAGCACTGGGCCTCGAAATGCACGCCCGCCTTGAACTGCGTGCCCGTCCACTTCGACAGCTGCGAATAGGTCGCAGGCACCTGCGAGCTGTGAACCATGGCGTTGCCGGCGAACACCGCGTCCACGTCCTGTCCGGTCAGTCCCGCATCATCGAGCGCTTCCTTGACCGCGCGCGCCGTCAGCTCCTGGATGGTGAGACCCTTGAGGTCGGGCGTTCGAAGCAAATCACCGAAACGGGAACATCCGACGCCGGAAATGGCGACACGTTCTTTCAGCTGATTTCTCATGACACCGATAGTCCTCCATGCTTGACCGCCGCATGGAGAGCTTCGCAAGGACTGCCGGCCACTGAATTGACCCCCGTCAATTCGGCAACATTTCGTGGAATCTGGACGACGGTGGCGACCCGCAGGCCCATGGCGGCGGCAGGAGTCCGGCGCGCTGGCCGTGCCGCGTCAGACCGGCGAATGTTCAGGCACGGTCGGCGCCGGCGTGAAAAGCTGGTGGAACCGCGTGATCAGCCTCTGCATCGCCGGGTGGCGCTGGCCGGGGCGTGTGACGACATGGAAACGGTTGGGGTTGACGGCCCTCTGCTCGTGGACGGGCACGAGCCCCAGGCTGCGGGAAAAGGCGAGCCCGTAGGGATCGCGCACGAGGGATATACCGAGGCCAGCCGCAGCAGCCAGCAGGGCGAGGTCGTGCCCCTGCAGGATACGATCCTGCGGCCGCAGCGCATAGTCGACAGAGAGGCCGGTCAGCCAGTGGCGCCAGCCGATCGTCGAGGCATCGTGAAGCAACGGATGCTCCAGCAGCCTCTCCGGCGAAGGGGAGCAGCCGAGGGCGCCGGCGAGCGAGGGCGCCGCGACGGGATAGAGCGTCTCCGTGACGAGCGGCTCGGCAACGACGCCAGGCCAGTCGCCCTTGCCGAGCCGGATCGCCATACGCGCATCGGACAGCGTCATCAGGCGATCGTCGACGTCGGGCTCGACACGCAGATCGGCGGGTGTCCCTTCCAGAAACGGCAGGTTCGGGATCAGCCACAGCCGCGCGAAGGATGCCACCACGCCGACGCGGATGACCGGAAGCTCACCCTCCCCCCTGCGGGAGGGCCGCCCATCCTCCAGCATGGTGATGGCCGTTTCAATCCGGGCGACGAGCTGTTCACCTTCCAGCGTGGGGCGGACGCCCCGGCCGTGCCGCATGAAGAGAGGCCGACCGGCCCAGTGCTCCACCGCCGCGATCCTGCGGCTCACCGCACCATGCGTGATGCCGAGCCGTTCCGCTGCGGCGCTGAAGGATCCCAGCGTTGCAGCAGCCACCACCGCCTGCAGGTATTCGAGCGGAGGAAGAGACAAGATGTGCATGACGCTCATAGCTGAATGTAGATCGGCGCGATATGTCAATAGCTGCGTCTGTGGCACATAGCTCGTATGTCGAACACACGCTCCATCCCGGGGCTTCTGCCCGCCCTCGCCGTCGCCGGCACGGTGCTGACCTGGTCGGCGTCCTTCCCGGCCATCCGGTTTGCCCTGCGCGAGCTTTCTCCGCTGCCGCTCGCCTCGCTGCGCTTCGCCCTTGCGGCGCTCTTCGTGGGCGCATGGCTCGCCTGGCGGCGGCCGCGGGGCTTTTCCGCGCGGGACTACGGGCGGGTGGCGCTGTGCGGGTGCCTGGGCATCGCGCTCTACAACATCCTGCTCAACCTAGGGCAGGCCGAGGTGTCCGCCGGGGCGGCGAGCTTCATCGTCAATACCCAGCCGCTTTTCATGGCGCTGCTCGCCGTCATCTTCCTCCGCGAGGTCTTCACGCCCTGGGGCTGGCTGGGGGCCGTGACCGGCCTCGCCGGGGTTGCCGTGATCGCCTGGGGGCAGCCGGGCGGCATCGCGTTCGGCGCCGGCTCAAGCCTCGTCCTCGGCGCCGCTGTCTGTGCCGCGCTCTACTCCGTGCTCCAGCGCGACCTGCTGCAGCGGCTGGCCCCGCCCGACGTGACCGCCTTCGTGCTGCTGGCTGGCGCGGTGATGCTGTTGCCCTGGCTGCGCGACGGCCTTTCCGAGGTGCGTGCAGCCGGCACGGACACCATGCTGTCAGTGATCTTCCTAGCCATCGGGCCGGGCATCGTCGGACAGGCGTGCTGGACCTATGCGATCCGCAGCTTCGGTGCTGCCCGCGCCGGCATGTTTCTCTATCTCATCCCGCCCTGTGCGGTAGTCCTGGCCTGGATCGCCCTCGGCGAGGCACCGTCTCTCGCCACCCTTCTGGGCGGCAGCCTCGCGCTTGCCGGCGTCGTCATCGTCAACAGCCTCGGCCGGCGCGGCGCGCAGTCGAGACCGTTGCCGAGACAGCCGGAACCCGCTGCCGGGCGTGACTGACCGGACAGGCGGGCCGGCAAGCCAGCCCCATGACCGTCGAAGGCGGCCTTCAGCGGGACGTCAGCAGGATGACGCCGCCAATCAGGACCGCGCAGCCGACGAGCCGCCACGGGCCCACCTTCTCGCGCAGGATCAACATGCCCATGAGTGCCCCGACCATCATCGACATCTCGCGCATCGGTGCGACGACACTCAGCGGAGCGCCAAGATTCAGCGCCGTCAGCACGAGAATGTAGGAGAGCGGTGACAGCAGGCCGACGCCGATGGCTCTGAGCCAGTGGCCGCGCATGGCGGCTGCGGCGCGGCGCGGGTTGGCGATGACGACGGGCGCCAGCAGGAAGAAGCGCACCAGGTTCGAGAACCAGTCGAGGATCACGGGCGCGATGCCGAGCGCCTTGACGGCATAGGCGTCAACCACGGTGTAGGAGGCGATCAGGCCGCCCGTCACCGTCCCCCAGCTGACGCCCACCCGCCCTCCCGGCTTGCGGAAGGCGGAGAGGTCACCCTGCGTCGCAATCAGGCCGATGCCGGTCACGACGGCGACGAGGCCCGCGACGACCGCGAGCGTCGGCTGCTCGCCGAGGATCAGCACCGCCCCGATGCTCGAGAGCATCGGACCCGTGCCCCGGGCGACGGGGTAGACGACGGAAAAGTCGGCGTGCTGGTAGCCCCGTTGCAGGCACAGGCTGTAGGCCAGATGGACGAGGCCGCTGAGAACGATGAAGGTAACTCCCTCCCAGCTCCATCGCATGTCTCCGCCCGCCATCAGGTAGACCACCCACGGCAGGTACGCGACACAGGCGACGACATTGTAGACGAACACGAAGGCCGCTCCGGCGGACGAGGCACGCTTGGCCAGGAGGTTCCAGGTCGCGTGGACGAAGGCTGCCGTGATGACGAGCAGGATCGGGCCAAAGGTCATGCCCGCCCCCGGCGCTTCATGGTGCACCGATCACTGCCGGGGCGGGCGAGGCAGAGTGAAAGGCTCATCCTGCTTTCTCCGGAAAGGTGTGCTGCATTCGCACCCCTGCATTTTCCAAAAGCCGCCCGGACGCCGGGCGCGATCCGTCCGGCGCACGGACGCACCAGGGACGGTCGGAGGCGGCGAGGAAAATTCAGTTTTATGAACTTCGCAGCGGACATGGCTGCACGCTATAATGGGGAAAAACGGGCGCGAAAAACGAGAAGTAATCACTTCCTATACAAGGAAAACGCACATGGCGCGCCGCCTGCCCTCGCTCAACGCCCTGCGTGCATTCGAGGCCGCCGGGCGGCACGGCCTCATGAAGCTGGCTGCCGAGGAGCTGCACGTCACCCACAGCGCCATCAGCCGCCAGATCCAGAATCTCGAGGAGGCGCTCGGCGTGCGCCTGTTCGAAGGGCCGAAGAACGCGCCGAGGCTGACCGACGCGGGCCGGACGCTGCTGCCGGCGCTGAGCGAGGCTTTCGACCGTATCGACGCGGCGGTGCGCCTCGTCGCCAGCGCGGAGGAAGGTCATCTCGACGTGTCTTGCCTCGGCACCTTCCTGATGAAATGGCTGATCCCGCGGCTCCACCGCTTCCGCCAGAGCCATCCCGCCATCACCATCAGGCTCAGCACCGCGGACACGCCGGTCGACTTCTCGCGGGAGAGCTTCGATGTCGCGATCCGCGTCGGCGCCGGCCCCTGGCCGGAGGACGCCGAAGTGATCCCTCTCTTCGCCGAGCGGTTCGGCCCGGTCTGCTCGCCGAAGCTCGGCGCGGGGCCGGACAACCTCTTCTCGCTGCCGATGCTGCAGACGCAGACGCGCCGCTCGGCATGGAGCGACTGGTGCGAGCGTGCCGCTGTTGACGTGGAACTGCGGCCGGCCAGCGAGTTCGAGCACTTCTACTTCATGCTGGAGGCCGCCGTCGGCGGCCTCGGCGTCGGGATCGCCCCCTGGCCTCTCGTGGCGGACGACATCGCCGCGAGCCGGCTCGTCGCGCCCTACGGTTTCATCGACAGCGGGCAGGACTACGTCACGCTGCGCCGGCGGAACCACAACCGCAAGGCGGAAGCCTTCTGCAGCGGGCTGCACGATGTCGCGGCCGAGTTCCCCAGCGGCCCCGAGCCTGCCGGCTCCACAACCTGACGCTTCTGCCAACGCCGATCAGCCCTGGCGGCGGAACCGCGATCACGGCCCGCAAGAATTTTTCGTGAGCGGCGGAACCTCGTCCCTTGCCGCTGGTTGGTAGACGTCCAGCCGGCGATGGTGCGTCGCCCCCAACCCCCCTTCCCCTGGTCTGCGACGTGGCAGACGCCGGCTGGGCCCTTCCTCCGCCGGCCCTTCGGCCGTCTTCGGGGCTGCGGGCCGGCCCCGACCATCCCCGGCACGCTGCCGCCAGCGCCCTGCGCGCCCCTCACACGAGGGCCGCGACAGCGACGATGACGACGGCCGCGGCCGCGGCGATGCTGGCGCCGACTAGGATGGCGCGGCGGCTGTCCGGCGGCCGGGACGGCGGCGGCGGCAGCGCCTCGTTCTCCATGTGCAGTTCCGCAGTGGTTGCGGGCGTGCCAGCCGCCTCATCGTCCGTACCGAGTGGCGCGGCGGCCGGGTCGGGAAAGGCCACCTTGTCCCTCGTCCTGCCGAGATCGACGTCGTGTCGCAGTCGCGCTACGGCGGCCGGATCGTCGGACGGGGCCTTCATCGGTCGTGCATCGGTCATGGACATTCACCTTGCTCGTGGGGGAACTCCTCCAACCGCCCCGCGAGCAGACGGTTCCCGGCGCCGAGACTCAGTCGTCGTCCCTCGCGTTGACCTTGCCGAGCATGGCCTTGGTGATGGTCTGGCGCAGCTCGGCCTCATCCGCCCAGGGGTCGGGGGCGGAAAGGCGCGCTTCCATGTCGGCAATGGTGAAGGCCTGCGCGGATGAGATGGTCGTCAGCTCGTCCCAGCCCACCGGCGTGGCAACCGGCGCGTTCTTCTTCGCCCGTGTCGAATAGGGCGCGATGGCGGTGGCGCCACGCTCGTTGCGCAGCCAGTCGATAAAGATGCGGCCGGTGCGCTTGGCCTTCGCGGCCTGGGCAACGTAGCGCTCCGGCGCCTCTGCGGCGACATGCCGGGCAAAGGCGCGGGCGAAAGCCTTGACCGTCGGCCACGCGGCCCGGCGCGCCAGCGGCGCGATGACATGGATGCCCTTGCCGCCCGTCAACAGCGGCACGGTCGTCAGACCGAGAGCAGCCAGCCGCTCGCGCAGATCGAAGGCGGCGGCGCGCACGGCGGCAAAGTCGAGCGCCTCGTCAGGGTCGAGATCGAAGACGAGCCGGTCCGGCTGCTGGAGTCGGTCGATGCGCGAGCCCCAGATGTGAAATTCGAGCGTTCCCATCTGCACGCCGGCCACGAGGCCGGCAAGGTCGTCGACATAGAGATAGATGCCGCGCTCGCCGTCGCTCTCGGTGATCTCATGGCGCCGGAACTGCCGTGCCACGGTCTTGTTGCCGTGCTTCTGGAAGAAGCACTGCGTGCCGGCCCCCTCGGGACAGCGCACGAGGCTGAGGAGTCGCCCGGTGACGAAAGGCAGGATGCGCCCGGCGACCCGCTCGTAGTGAGCCGCAAGGTCCGCTTTTGTGACACCCTGCCCGGCGAAGAGCACCTTATCGGGGTTGGACAGCTTCACGCCGGCGATGACATCCCGCGCTTCATGGTCCTGCATGGCGGTTGCCCCCGGAGTTTCCATCACCACCTCGCGCGCCGGCTTGTCCTCGCGGATGCCCTTGAGCACGCCATGGCGCACGACGCCCTCGCGCGTGAACTCGGCGAACCCCACCTCGACGACGATGTCCGGCCGCACGAAGCGCGCCTCGCGCGCAATGTCGCGCGGAAGCTCGACGAAGGGGGATGTCTTGCGGCCACGGCTGGCGAGCAGGCGCTCGAGCCGGGCCAGATGGTCCCCCTCGAAGGCGCCGACACGCCCCTTGTAGACGAGCCGACCTCCCTCGTTCACCCCGATGAGAAGCGAGGCGACGGTGCGGCCCTTCTTGTCGCTGGGCCGATAACCGCCGATGACAAACTCCTGCCGCGCCGCGCATTTCACCTTCAGCCAGCTGCGCCCGCGGCCGGAACGATAGGCGTCCTGCGCGCGCTTGGCCACGATGCCCTCGTGCCCCGCGGCGCACAGCCGCCGGTTCACCTCGGGCGCGTTGCCGACAACATGCGTCGAGTAGACAAGTGGCGGCCCGGCCTCGGCCAGCAGCTGGTGCAGCAGGTCCTTGCGTTCCACGAGCGGGCGCGAGCGGATATCCGCCCCGTCGAGCCACAGGAGGTCGAAGGCAAAAAACGCAAGCCCCTTGCCACCCGCCTGCAGCGCCGCCTGCAGGGTGGAGAAGTCGGTCCTGCCCTTGTCGTCGAAAGCAACGATCTCGCCGTCGATCAGCGCGCCCGACGTGTCCAGACGGCTGGCCGCCCGTGCGATTTCGCCGAAACGGTGGGTCCAGTCCTTGCCGTTGCGCGTATAGACTCGGCAGGCGCCGCGGCCTATGGCGACGAGGGCCCTGTAGCCGTCATACTTCATCTCCGCCAGCCATTGTCCGCCCTCGGGGGCGGCGTCGACCAGCGTGGCGAGCTGCGGCTCCACCCAGCGCGGCAGCGCGTGCTCGCCGCGTCGCCCCTTCGCCGCCTTTGGAGCCGCGGATTTTGCCGATGGCCGGCGGGCGCGCCGCTCGGGCGCCACATCCTCGGGGGCGATCGTGCGCCCGGCAGCGGCGATGTCCCTCATCGTGCGGCCGGATGCGACGCTGCGGGTATGCCGCGCCAGGATGTCGGCCGGGCGACGCCGGCCAGCCTGCCCTTCCCGGTGCTTGATCAGCAGCCAGTTCTCGCGCTTTTCACCCGGCTTCGGCGCCATGCGCACCAGCGCCCACTCGCCCTTCAGGCGCTCCCCGTTCAGGCGGAAGGTCAGCTTGCCGCGGCGCAGGCCCTTCTCGGGGTCCTCCACCGGCTCCCAGGTGCCGCGGTCCCACAGCATGACCGTGCCCGCGCCGTACTGCCCCTCGGGAATGACGCCCTCGAACTCGCCGTAGGCGAGCGGATGGTCCTCCGTCCGCACAGCAAGGCGCTTGTCGCCGGGGTCGAGGCTCGGCCCGCGCGTCACCGCCCAGCTCTTCAGGACGCCCTTCCATTCAAGGCGGAAATCGTAGTGGAGGCGGGTGGCGGCATGCTTCTGCACGACGAACAGCAGTCCCTCGCCACCCTGGGCCTCCCGGTCCGTGATGTCGGGCTCGGCGGTCCTGGTGAAGTCCCGCCGCTCTCTGTACTCCCGCAGGAGGTTCTGCGTCACGGCCATGGACCCCTCACGCCGACTTCCGGCGCCGCGAGGACGAGCCCGCCTTCGCCGCCGGCTTCTTCTGCGGCTGCTTCTTGCCAGACTTCTCGAGGCTCTGCTTGAGAGCCGACATCAGGTCGACGACATTGCCGCCGCGCGGCCGCGCCTCTTCCTCGGCCCGCACGCGCCGGGGCTTCCGCCCCTTGGCCTTTTCCTCGACGAGGTTGCGGATGGCCTCGGCATAACGGTCCTCGAAGGCGCTGGCGTCGAAGGGGCCGCTCTTGCGCTCGATGAGCTGCCTGGCAACGTCGAGCAGATCCTTCTCGGCGGGCTTGCTCGAGATCGAGGAAAAAAAGGGGTCCGTCTTGCGGATCTCCTCCTCGTAATGGAGCGTCTCCGCCATCAGGCCGCTGCCGCACGGACGCACGGCGACGAGATATTCCCGGCCGCGCATGGCGAGCTGGCCGAGCCCCGCCTTGCGGGTCTGCGCAAGCGCATCGCGCACAACGCGAAAGGCGTCCTCCGCCAATTCGTCGGTGGGGGCGAGGAAATAGGGCCGGTCGAAATAGAGTGGCGGGATCTCGCAGGCGTCGACGAAATGGACGAGTTCCAGCGTCTTCTTCGTCTCGAGGCGGATGGCGTCGATCTCATCCGGATCGATCAGCACGTATTCGTCGTCCTCCACCTCGTAGCCCTTCCAGATGTCGTCGTTCTTCACCGGCCCGACGCCGGGGACGACCTTCTGGTACTGCACCCGCTTGCCAGACGGCTTGTGTATCTGGCGGAAGGCAACGCGCGCCGACGAGTTCGTCGCCGAATACATCTCCACCGGGATGGAGACGAGCGACAGGCGCAGCTGCCCCTTCCAGACCGGGCGCTCGGCCATGGCGCGCTCCTCCGTTGATCCTTGCAAAATGGTCCATTGGCTCAACGGCCGGACGGGCCGGGTTGTTCCGTCCGGCAGTCTCCGCAGCTTGCCCCGTCCGCTCGGGACGCCGGCCGCATCGGGGCCGGCTCTCCGCTCCCGCCCATTTCTCCCGAAGGGCGGAACTATCGAGCGGGGCGGACATTGTCCCCTGTAGACGGGGATGGAAGGGGGGCCGGCCAAAAGCACAGCATTTGCGGAGGCATCACGCCATGCAGCCTGACCAAAGGCTCGAGAAAGGACACGCCTCGCACCAGGAACCCGGCTCCGAGATCGTCACGCTTATTCCAGCCCTGCGCGCCTTCGCGCGGACGTTCTGCCGGAACGCCACCGATGCCGACGACCTCGTTCAGGAGACGCTGACAAAGGCCCTGGCCAAGATCGAGCAGTTCGAGCCTGGCACCAGCCTCAAGTCCTGGCTCTTCACCATCATGCGCAACACCTTCTACACGCAGGCAAAGCTTGCCCGGCGCGAGGCCCCCGGCGCCAGCGACTGCGCCTCGACACGCCTTCGGGTCGACGCGACGCAGGAGTGGTCGACGCGGGGGCGCGAGCTCCGCGACGCCATCCAGCGCCTGCAGCCCCAGCATCGCGAGATCATCGTTCTCGTGGGCGTGCTCGGCCTCAGCTACGAGGAAGCGGGCGCGATCTGCGGCTGCGCGCTGGGCACGGTGAAGAGTCGCCTCAGCCGGGCACGGCTGCGGCTCCTTGAGGAGCTCGACGAGCGTTCGACATCGAGCTGCATCGAGCGGACGGAGACCTTCCCGACCGAATCCCTGCCCAAGACCGCCTCCGGTTGACGGCTCTTCAGGGCTCCACGTAGCTGCTGACGGAGAGGCGCACTGCCGCGCGGCTGCCCGGATCCTGCTCGAAGATCAGCGTGCCGCGCCGCGTCGAGCGCTGCGGCACGAAGTCGAAGCGCAGCTCCCGCGCCTCCTCGCCGGCGTCGCGGTGCAGCACCGCGCGCAACGTCACGTCCGCTGCAGTCTCATCTCCTTCGTTGGTCACGACCACCTGCATCTGGTATCCGGTGCCAACCCGCACCACATCGCCGGCCGTGATGGAGAAGTGCGGCGGCTGCCTGCCGGACGCGGTGCCGAGGCCGAGGAGATAGCCGAGCAGGACCACGACAATGACGAAGGCCACAGCGCCCACGGCCCATTCGAACCGTTTCCCGTGGCTCGCGGAGACGTCCCTGCGTTTTCGGCTGGCGTTCATGGCCGCCTCCTAGAGAATGAGCCGGGCGGCGGCTGCGCCGGCAGAAGACGGAAAGCCAAGCACGATCGTCGTGGCGATCACCTGTTCAAACGCCGCGTCGTCCAAGCGGCCGAACGTCCAGAGGACATAGAGGCTCATCGCCATTGCGATCACGTACCCGGGCAGCGTGAAGCGGATGAAGGCGCTCCACCAGGGCGTCTGTGGCGTCAGCTCTGTCCCGCCCCGGAAGCCCACGGCGAAGATGAAGCCGTGCATCACCATCAGCGAGAGCACAACGAGCGCCGCCGCATGCCAGGGCGTCATGCGGTGGGAGATGACGATCATTTCCTCCGTCGGCGCCACATTGAAACCGAGGAACAGCGCACCGACAGCCATGAGGAACATCTCGCCGCCATAGCTCTCCTGCCGCTTCCCCTCGTCCGGCCCGTCAGAGCCGAGCTGGCTGCGCGCCAGCAGGGCGCCGATGCTGGCCGGCACAACCTGAATGGCGATCTTTCCCGCAATCTCGCGGGCGGACATGCCGGGGCCGATGGCGCCGAAAGCGACGAGGCACACGGTGCTCGTCACCATGCTGATGCCGAGCGCGAAGAGCGCGTCGACCACGTCCTCCCACCAGCCACGGGTGGCCTCGAAACCGACCCGCCGTGACAGAAGAACGAGGAGTGGCAGGCAGAAGATGACCAGCAACACAAGGCGCAGCGGATCTATCGTGAAGCCCAGCCACCACATCTCCATGGTCATCAGCATCGGCATGGAGAAGATCAATGCACCGCCCAGCGCCCGGCCTGTGTCACGCAGAACCTTGCCGCGTCGTCGGGCGCGCGTTGCGTGTCCCAGGCCAGCCGTTTCCATAGCGATGCGCCGTCTCAGGCATGGCTGTCCGGCGGATCCGGACCTGCCCCCAACGGGATAACGCGCCGGTCTGCCTTTGGTTCGCGGTGCGGCGGCCGCTCCCTGCGCCCTCGGCTCAGGACCGGATGACGTCGTCGACGATGGTGTATTTCGCCAGCCGGCCGAGCTCGGGATCGTCGCCGCGATAGTGCACGACGGCCCCGTCCGGCACATGCGCGTCGCCGTAGCACTCGACGGTCCTGGCCCGCACGGCGAAGACGCGCGGGTCGGCGCGAAACAGGGCGAGCGCCGCAATCTCGGCTCCGGTCGCGCCGCCGGCGCGCCACGACTGTTCGAGAACGGCGAGCTGCTCATTCCCATCCGCCGCCGTGCCGAAGGCGATGTCATAGTTACGGCGCGAGGCGAAGAAGCCGCCGAGGTGGGCATCCGCCGCCCGGTCGAAGACGCGGGCCACCTCGACGCATCGCCGGGCCTTCTCATCCAGTGGATGGTCGAGGAGCGCGGCCATGCCTCCGCGCACGACATAGAGCGACGAGCCGCCATAGACCGTCTCGCCCGCGTTGTCTTGTGTCAGGCTCTGGATGCCGAAATAGGCCACCGTGAGCCCGGCTGCCCGCACCTCGCCCACGCTGGCGGTGTCGACATCCGAGAGGTTTTCCTCGAGCACCAGACCGTGGCGCACGTCGTGAAAGCCGAGGACAGCGGCAAGCGCCTGCCCGAACTCCTCCCGGGAGTGGACGACAACCTGCCCGCGCGCTCCCTCGGCTCGCACCGGCTTGAGGCGGACCGGCCCGCGCGCGAGGAGGCGACGGCCAGCCTCCTGCGCGTCAGCAGCGTTGAACACGGTGAGGCCGTCGAGCACCACCCCCTCCACGTCACGCGGAAAGGCAGGCAGCCACGAGGGCGGCGCCTCGGCCCGGTCCGACACGAGCGGATGGACGATGGCTTTCGTCGCCATGAACGGCTCGGCAACCCAACCGCCGAACAGGTCATCCTCTCCCGTGACCCGGAGGCGCTCGACCTCGTCGCGCCCGCACAGCGTGCGGCGGGGGAAATGATAGAGGCTGCCCGCCCCCACGCTGTCCTCCACCCGTCCCGCATAGTCAAGGTCGAGGGTGGCGGCGAGTATCCGCGCGAGCGACAGATGGCCCATCTCGGAATGGTCCCGCCCGCCGTGGCAACCATGGGTCACGAGAGCCTTCCGGGCGCGTGAGAAGCCGCTGTCCGTCACCATGCGCATCTCCGGCACTGTCCGAGATCGCAGGAACCGGACCGTCGACGCTTTGTTCCCGAGGTGCGCCCCGGAGCCCGGCCGCGGCATGCGGGCCGGTCAGGCAGCCCTCAGCTGCGCGAGGATGCGGGCCGTCTCGCCCTTGAAACTGTCCGCCTGCGCCAGAAGCGCCCGGGACGCCTCCACCACCTCCTGTGCCAGACGCCCGGCTGCCTCGGCATCGGCCATGAGCAGCCCGAGCTCGTCCTTGGCGCGATGTACGCCGTCGCTGGCCCGGCCGGTATGGGTGCCGATCTCCGCCGCGCCGGCGCTCTGCTGCTCGACGGCCGAGAAGATCGACGCCGAGGCGAGATTGATGCCCTCGATGCTGGCACTCACGGCGCCGATGTCCTCCACGGCGCGGTCAACCACCGCCTGGATGTCGCGGATGTGGCCGGCGATGTCCTCGGTGGCGCGAGCCGTCTGCTGGGCAAGCTGCTTGACCTCGGACGCGACGACGGCAAAGCCCCGTCCCGCCTCGCCCGCGCGGGCCGCCTCGATGGTGGCGTTGAGCGCCAGCAGGTTCGTCTGCTTGGCCACCGCCTCGATGACGCCGAGGATCTCGCCGATGCGCCGGGCGGCCTCCGAAAGTGCACCGACCGTCTCGCGCGTGCGGCCGGCCTGGCTGCTCGCCTCGTTGGCCGACTGCGCGGCCTCGCCGGCACGCCGCGCCACCTCGGCAATGGCCTGCCGCAGGACGTCCGCCGCCTGGCTCACCGCCGACGCACCGGCGCCGGCGTCATCGACCACGGCGGAAGCCTGGTGCGAGCGCCGGCTCGCCTGTTCGGCAGCCGCCTGCAGCTTGCCGACCATGGTCTCCACGTTCCGCGAGGCTGCGGCGACAGCCTCGACGACACTTGATGCAAGATGTTCGAATTCCTCCACAATCGCCTGACGCTGCGCCGTTTCGTCCTCCTTCCGGCGTGCCTCCATGGCGGCCGTGCACTGGTCGAGATCGAACATCGCCGCCTTGATCAGCGCATCCAGCGCAAGGTCGAGATTGGCCCCGAGGCTGTTGTGGCCCCAGATATGGCGCGAGCGCAGGATGGCCCGGGTGACGGAGCGCGTGAGGGCGCTCGTGGTGCGGGCGTAGCCGCCAAGGCACAGGCGCGGGCACAGCCCGAGGCTGGCGTACATCTCCGCCACCGCCTTGACGGACTGGCGATAGCCCTCGTCGAAGCGCGCATCACAGACGCGCAGCCAGTGCGCCAGCAGCACGGTGCGGACGTTGCGGCGCACGTCCTTGCGCGCGAAGAGGTCACCAGCCACGCCGCTGGCACCCAGATGATCGACGAGATCGTCGAGGATCGCCGGAAGCTCTTCCGCAACCACGGGCTTGAGCTGACGCAGCCTCTCGCGGTCCCTGCGATCAAAGCCGACGAGGGCGATTTCGTCCTCCAGCTTCTGGCGGGCAGCTTGCCCGGCCGTGCGCTTCAGTGCCCGATCCGCGTCCATTCTCAGACGTTTCGCCCCAAGCTGTCACCCGGCGCGCCCGAACGCCTCCATCAGGCACGCAACAAGAGCCCGCCGGGCAGGCCGACGGGAGTGAAGCCGCATCGCGGAGGAAACTGCAGGGCGAAGCTTGCCCGAAGCCTGCCGGAAGAAGGTCGTCAGGCCAGCGTCTCGAGCAGGCGCTGCATCAGCCTGGCGCGCGGCGCGAGCGAGGAGATGAGGCCGTATTCCTGCAGCGTGTGCGCTCCGTCGCCGTCGATGCCGAGGCCATCGAGGGTCGGCACACCGAGCGCGGCGGTGAAGTTGCCGTCGCTGCCGCCGCCGGTCATCGGCGAATCGACGAGCTCGAAGCCGATGTCGGCGGCGAGCTGCTGCGCATGGGCGAGCAGCCGGGCGATCTCGTCAGTCTTCACATAGGCCGGGCGGTTCATGCCGCCGGTGACCGTGAGCTTCACGTCCGGATCATAGGGCTTCAGGGACAGGATTTTCTCGCCGGCCGCGACGCCGTCGGCTTCGTTGATGACCCTGAGATCGACGGAGAAATAGGTGAAGTGCGGAATGACGTTGGCCGCCGTGCCGCCAGAGACGAGCCCGACCGTGGTCGTGATGCCGCGTCCGTAATCGGTCATCGCCTCGATATCGAGGATCTGCCGCGCCGCCTCGCGGATGGCGCTGCGGCCGAGCTGGTGGCTGGTGCCCGAATGGGCCGGCCGCCCCTCGACGCGCACGTCGAAGCGCCCCACCCCCTTGCGGGCGGTGACGATCTTGCCGCCGTCGCGCGCCGGCTCCGTCACCAGCGCATAGGATGCCCGGCGGCCCTCGTCCTCGATGATCTCGCGCGTCGTCGGGCTGCCGATCTCCTCGTCGGGCGTGAACAGGAAGGTGATCGGCAGCTGCGCCGATCCCGCCACGGCCACGCGCTTGAAGGCCTCGAGCGCCAGATAGGCACCACCCTTCATGTCATAGACGCCAGGCCCGTAGAGCCTGTCCCCGTCGCGGCGCAGCGGCAAAGGCCCGTCGATGGTGCCCTTCGGGTGGACGGTGTCGACATGCGACATGACGAGGATACCCTTGGCATCCGTGCGAGGGCCGGCACGCATGACGAGCGTGTCGCCGAGCCCCTGCCTGCCGGGCAGCCGCTCGACCGCGATCGGCAGCCCCTCGACCTCGGCGGCGACGAGGTCGATCATGCGGTTGATCGCAGCAGCATCCCGGGTCGGGCTCTCCTCCAGTACCCAGCGCGACAGGCCCGCCACCATCGCATCCGTGTCGAACTCGCTCGTCATCGCCGTCCCCAGCCCCACACGATACGGGCGACGGATGCCTCCGTCGCCCGAACTTCCGTGGAATCCTTGCTATCAGAACGGGATATCGTCGTCGAGATCGCCCGCGTAGCCGCCACCGCCGCCCGATGCCGCCGGCCTGCGCTCCATCGGCGAGGCGCGGCCGAAGTCTGAGCCGCGCGAGCCGCCGAAGCCACCCTCGTCGTCAACGATTTCGCCGCCGCCACCACGGCTGTCGAGGATGGTAAGCTCGCCGCGGTAGGGGCGAAGCACGACCTCGGTGAAATAGCGCTCGGCACCCGAGGCGTCCGTCGCCTTGCGGGTCTCGAGCTGGCCCTCGATGTAAACCTTCGAGCCCTTCTTGAGATACTGCTCGGCCACGCGCAGCAGGTTCTCGTTGAAGATGACGACCGAGTGCCATTCGGTCTTCTCGCGCCGCTCGCCGGTCGCCTTGTCGCGCCAGGTCTCGGATGTCGCGACGCGCAGGTTGCAGACACGGCCGCCGTTCTGGAACGTGCGCACTTCCGGGTCGCGTCCCAGATTGCCGATGAGGATCACCTTGTTGACGCTGCCGGCCATACCTGCACCTCCGATCTTCTCTCCACCGACCATAAACCAGAGCCGACCCGACGCCTGATAGCGCCGGACGGTCCCCACGGCGGCTTGTCCACAGTTGCATGCCCAGTTGTTCTTGGTATGTTCTTACCGCTCCGACTCGCGGCGCGCAAGCTGCCCGTTACGACGGCGCCGGCCGGGCCGCGGCGGCCGCGCCCGCCGGCGGCGATCTGCTCCAGTGGGCAATTGGCGCAAGGCGCACTATATCGGGTTGGCTCACGGGTCCGACTGTCGTTTCCAGGGATGTGGCGGCGCACTCCCCTGAGGACGGCTTCAGGGACCCCGCACGTGATGCGGTGACAGCAGCTTTTCCTGCGGCGTCGAGGCTTCGGCGCAGCTCAGCCGGTTTGTGGACCCATGGCTTCCATCGACGATCTCTTCGACCATGCCGCGGAGGCGGCCGCCACCCGCACCATCACGATCCGCGGGGCGCGCGAGCATAACCTCAAGAACGTCGACCTCACCATTCCGCGCGACAAGCTCGTCGTCTTCACGGGCCTGTCCGGCTCCGGCAAGTCGTCGCTCGCCTTCGACACGATCTACGCCGAGGGCCAGCGCCGCTACGTGGAATCCCTGTCGGCCTATGCCCGCCAGTTCCTGGAGATGATGCAGAAGCCGGACGTCGACCAGATCGACGGCCTTTCGCCGGCCATCTCCATCGAGCAGAAGACGACCTCAAAGAACCCGCGTTCCACTGTCGGCACTGTCACCGAGATCTACGACTACATGCGCCTGTTGTGGGCGCGCGTGGGCGTGCCCTACTCCCCGGCCACCGGCCTGCCGATCGAGAGCCAGACGGTGAGCCAGATGGTCGACCGGGTGCTCGCACTGCCGGAGAAGACCCGCCTCTACCTCCTCGCCCCCGTCGTGCGCGGGCGCAAGGGCGAGTACCGCAAGGAGCTCGCCGATTTCATGAAGCGCGGCTTCCAGCGCGTGAAGATCGACGGCGAGTTCTACGAGATTGCCGAGGCGCCGACCCTCGACAAAAAGCTCAAGCACGACATCGACGTGGTGGTCGATCGCCTCGTGGTGCGCCGTGACATCGCAGCGCGCCTGTCGGAGTCGCTCGAGACCGCACTCGAGCTCGCGGACGGCATCGCCGTGATGGAATTCGCCGACGAGAAGGACGAAAAGGGCCAACCCAGGCGCCTCGTCTTCTCCTCCCGTTTCGCCTGCCCCGTCTCGGGCTTCACCATCCCCGAAATCGAGCCGCGGCTCTTCTCCTTCAACAACCCGTTCGGCGCCTGCCCGGTCTGCGGTGGCATCGGCCACGAGATGCAGATTGACCCCGACCTCGTCGTGCCGGACAGACGGCTGACGCTGCGCGGCGGCGCCATCGCGCCGTGGGCGAAGTCCACCTCGCCCTACTATGGCCAGACGCTCGAGGCGCTGGCGAAGCACTTCGGCTTCTCCCTCACCGTGCCCTGGGAGGAGCTGCCCCAGAAGGCGCGCGACGTTATCCTCTACGGCACGGGCGACGAGGCCGTGCGTTTCGCCTATGACGACGGCCTGCGCTCCTACGAGGTGAGGAAGCCTTTCGAGGGCGTCGTCAACAACCTCGAGCGCCGCTGGAAGGAGACGGAGAGCGACTGGGCGCGCGAGGAGATCGGCCGCTTCATGTCGGAGACGCCCTGCGGCGCCTGCGGGGGGCACCGCCTCAAGCCCGAGGCCCTGGCGGTGAAGATCGACGGGCTGCACATCGGCGAGGTGGCGCAGATGTCCGTCGCCGACGCACGCAAGTGGTTCGAGGCCCTGCCCGGCAAGCTGACCGACAAGCAGAACGAGATCGCCGGACGCATCCTCAAGGAAATTCGCGAGCGCCTGACCTTCCTGCTCGACGTCGGCCTCGACTATCTGACCCTCTCCCGCAACTCGGGCTCGCTGTCGGGCGGCGAGAGCCAGCGCATCCGACTCGCCTCGCAGATCGGCTCCGGCCTGACGGGCGTGCTCTATGTGCTCGACGAGCCCTCCATCGGCCTGCACCAGCGCGACAACGAGCGGCTCCTCGCCACGCTGCGCCGCCTGCGCGACCTCGGCAATTCCGTCATCGTCGTCGAGCATGACGAGGACGCGATCCTGTCGGCGGATCATGTGGTGGACGTGGGGCCCGGCGCCGGCATACACGGCGGGCAGATCGTCGCCCAGGGCACGCCCGAGGAGATCATCGCCAACCCCAACTCGCTGACAGGGCAGTATCTGAGCGGGCGTCTGTCCGTGCCTGTGCCGGAGAAGCGGCGCAAGCCGCAGAAGAGCCGGATGCTCCGGCTCGTCGGCGCCCGCGGGAACAACCTCAAGAACGTGACGGTGAACGTGCCTCTGGGCCTCTTCACCTGCGTCACAGGCGTGTCCGGCGGCGGCAAGTCCACCCTCGTCATCGACACGCTCTACAAGGCAGTGGCGCGACGCCTCAACGGCGCCATCGAGCATCCCGCCCCCTTCGATGCCATCGAGGGGCTGGAGCATCTCGACAAGGTCATCGACATCGACCAGTCGCCCATCGGCCGCACACCGCGCTCGAACCCGGCGACCTACACCGGCGCCTTCACGCCGATCCGCGAGTGGTTCGCGGGATTGCCCGAGGCAAAGGCGCGCGGCTACCAGCCGGGGCGCTTCTCCTTCAATGTCAAGGGCGGGCGCTGCGAAGCCTGCCAGGGCGACGGCGTCATCAAGATCGAGATGCACTTCCTGCCCGACGTCTACGTCACCTGCGACGTGTGCAAGGGCAAGCGCTACGACCGCGAGACGCTGGAGGTAAAGTACCGCGAGAAGTCCATCGCCGACGTGCTCGACATGACCGTCGAGGAGGCGAAGGAACTGTTCAAGGCGGTACCCGCCATCCGGGACAAGATGGAGACGCTGGCCCGCGTGGGGCTCGACTATGTCAAGGTCGGCCAGCAGGCCACGACCCTGTCGGGCGGCGAGGCCCAGCGTGTCAAGCTGGCCAAGGAACTATCGAAGCGCGCCACCGGCCGCACGCTCTACATCCTCGACGAGCCGACGACGGGCCTGCACTTCCACGACGTGGCCAAGCTGCTCGAGGTGCTGCACGAGCTCGTTGACCAGGGCAATACCGTCGTTGTCATCGAGCACAACCTCGAGGTCATCAAGACGGCCGACTGGGTGATCGACATGGGCCCGGAGGGTGGCGACGGCGGCGGTACCATCGTGGCCGAAGGCCCGCCCGAGACGATCTGCAAGGTGCCTGCAAGCCACACCGGACGCTTCCTTGCCGAGGTCCTGGCGCGGCGCCCCCTTCGCAACCGCAAACAGGCCGCGGAATAGACCTGGAGCGCCCTTTTGCCCACATCGGGAGCATAACGGTGCCCGAATTGTGGCACGACTGCCGCCGTGTTATGCAGGTGACGCGGGGCTGACATACAAACTTGCCTCTCCTCAATGTGCGTTGCCGCACTTATATGCTGCACCGCAACAACTAGTGTGTGTCCGGTTCGGCGCAACGAGCATGTTGCGACCGCAAGAACAGGAGAGAGCCCCATGTTCGTTTCTTACATCCTTGCCAGGATCAAGGCGTACCTTCGCTACCGCGAGACCGTCCGTGAGCTGTCGCGTCTGACCGACCGGGAGCTCAACGACCTCGGCATCTCGCGCTGGGACATTCCCTTCGTCGCGAAGAAGCACGCTGCCGTCTGAGGGTGAGCGCTGCGGCTTCTCCGCCCGCTGCGCCATCCACCGGACTGTTTGCTCGGAACGCCCGCCGCCAGCGGGCGTTCGTGTTTTCCGGGTCTGCCCCCGGCGCGCCTTGACGCGGGCCCGGCCTGCGGACACATAGGCGGCATGACCAAGATCGCACCTGTCCATGTCGTCGGCGGCGGCCTCGCCGGCTCGGAGGCCGCCTGGCAGCTCGCCTCGCGCGGCGTGCCCGTCATCCTGCACGAGATGCGCCCCGTGCGCATGACGCCGGCCCACAAGACCGAGGGCCTGGCGGAGCTCGTCTGCTCCAATTCCTTCCGCTCCGACGACGCCGAAAGCAACGCCGTCGGCCTGCTGCACCAGGAGATGCGGGCGCTCGGCTCCCTCATCATGGCCAAGGGCGATGCCCACCAGGTGCCGGCGGGCGGCGCGCTCGCCGTCGACCGTGACGGATTCTCCGCCGCCGTCAGCGAGGCGCTCTCCACGCATCCGCTCATCACCATCGTGCGCGAGGAAGTCGCCGGCCTGCCGCCGGCGGACTGGGACAGCGTCATCATCGCCACCGGCCCCCTCACCTCACCCGCGCTCGCCGAGGCCGTGCGCAGCCTCACCGGCGAGGGCGAGCTCGCCTTCTTCGATGCGATCGCCCCCATCGTCTATCGCGACAGCATCGACATGTCGGTCGCCTGGGCGCAGTCGCGCTACGACAAGGCCGGCCCCGGCGGCACCGGCGCCGACTACCTCAACTGCCCCATGACGCGGGAGCAGTACGAGGCTTTCGTCGATGCGCTTCTCGCCGGCGAGAAGACCGCGTTCCGCGAGTGGGAGAAGGACACGCCCTATTTCGACGGCTGCCTGCCTATCGAGGTGATGGCCGAGCGCGGCCGCGAGACGCTGCGCTATGGTCCCATGAAGCCGGTGGGCCTCACCAACCCGCACAAGCCCGACGAGCGCCCCTACGCGGTGGTGCAGCTGCGGCAGGACAATGCCCTCGGCACGCTGTTCAACATGGTCGGTTTCCAGACCAAGCTGAAGTACTCTGAGCAGGTCCGCATCTTCCGCATGATTCCGGGGCTGGAGAATGCGGAGTTCGCCCGCCTCGGCGGCCTGCACCGCAACACCTTCATCAACTCGCCCCGCCTGCTTGACGGCACCCTGCGCCTCAGGGCCGAACCGCGCCTTCGCTTCGCCGGCCAGATCACCGGCTGCGAGGGCTATGTGGAAAGTGCCGCCATAGGCCTTCTCGCCGGGCGCTTCGCGGCGGCCGAGCGACTCGGCGAGCCGCTCACGCCGCCGCCGGCGACGACAGCACTCGGTGCGCTGCTCAACCACATCACGGGCGGCCACATCAGCACCATCGACGGCGGCCCGCAGTCCTACCAGCCGATGAACATCAACTTCGGCCTCTTCCCGCCGCTCGAAGCGGAGCCGAAGGGGGCGGACGGTCGCCGGCTGCGCGGCAAGGACAAGGCACTCGCCAAGAAAAAGGCCCTCACCGACCGTGCGCGGGCAGACCTCGCCGCCTGGCTCGAGGGGCAGGCCCGCCACGCCGCGGAATAGGGACTGCCTGCGTTCAGAGCCGCCGCGCGAGGCGCCACAGCGCCCACTGACGGCGCCACTGTGCCACCTCCACAACGTCGCAGAAGGGATCGTAGCGCCGCTTCATCCGCGCAAGGTAGGGAGCGACGATGGCCAGCGGCAGGAAGGCGGGGCGCACAACTGCCGGAGTCTCGGCGATGAAGGCGAGTGCCTTCCGCCGGTGGTCCTCGGCGATGGCGCGCATCTCGGCCAGCACGGGGGCGAGTCGCGCCGCCTCTTCCCTCGACAGCGCCTCCTCGCGCGAAAGTCCATGGCGCGAGAGAATATCCGCCGGCAGGTAGAGCTGGCCGCGCGCCGCATGCCACGGGAAGGCGCGCAGCAGCATGGTGATGCCATAGGCGACGCCGGCATGTCCCGCCGCATCGGCCGGCCCGACCTCACCGCTGTCGGCGAGGATCAGGGATGCCAGGCGGAACAGCGCCGAGGCAGTCTCGCCGCAATAGCCCTCGAGATCGACGAGGCTCGGCATCGGATCTTCGTAGAGATCGAAGCTGCGCGCATCGATGAGCGCCATGAGCGCCCCGACGGGCAGGCCAAAACGGGTGACGGTCTCCCGCAGCGCAGCAGCGACCGGATGGCCCAGCGCGTCACCACGCGCCCTTCCCTCGAGCTCGTCGCGCCACCATTGCAGACGCACCTCGCCCGGCATCGGGTCGCTCACCACCTCCCGCACGCGAGCGATCTCCAGATTGAACGCATAGAGCGCGTGCAGATAGGGCCGCTTCTCGGCCGGCGCGAACAGGGTGGCGAAGAAACGGTCCGGGTCGTGACGGCGCACCTCGCCGGCGCAATAGGCAAAGGCGTCTGTATTCGGCCCGGCGGCGTCGTTCACGGCAGCTCCCTTTCCGTGCTGCGCGACGGGTTACGCGACGGCGATGAGCGCCGCGGCGACCTTGCGCCCCTCGGCGACCAGCACGTTGTAGGTGCGGGCGGCCGCGCCAGTCGGCATCACCTCGACGGCGATGCGCAGCTCGCGCAGGTGCCAGCGCAAGTGCTCGCCCAGCGGCACAAGTTCCGTACCGGTGCCGACGATCAGCAGCTCGATGTCGTCGGCCTCCGCCCGCACCGGGAGGAAATCGGCGGGGCCGAGGTTCTGCGCCGACGTCGCCTCCCAGGCCTTGATCCCCGATGGCAGCGCCAGGATCGAGCCCTTGTGCGACATGTCGGCGAAGCGAAAGCCGCCGTTGCCGTAGGCGTCGATCTGGTGACGTCCCGGTACGAAGCCGTCATAGCGCGGTCCGGCCATCACCATCCTCCCGCTCAGGGAGCCGAGCGCTGCGCCGCCGCCTGCGCCTTCTCACCGGCCTCGCTCTCGCTGCCCATCTGCGCGCCGAGGTAGATGAGCACCGGGGCGGCGATAAAGATCGACGAATAGGTGCCGATGACGACGCCGAAGATCATCGCATACGAGAAGCTCTCGATCACCGTGCCACCATAGATGGCGAGGGCGAGCAGCGCGAGAAAGGTCGTCACGGACGTCATCACGGTGCGCGACAGGGTCGAGTTGATGGCAACGTCGATCATGTCCGCGATCGAAAGGCGCTTGTACTTGCGCATCATCTCGCGGATGCGGTCGTACACGACGACGGTGTCGTTCAGCGAATAGCCGACGATGGTGAGGATGGCCGCGATCGAGGTCATGTTGAACTCGATCTGCGTCAGCGCGAAGAAGCCGATGGTCAGGACGAGATCGTGCAGGGTCGCGATGACGGCGCCGACGGCGAACTGCCACTCGAAGCGGAACCACAGGTAGATGAGCACGCCGATGACAGCCACGACGACGCCGAGCGTGCCCGACTGGACGAGCTCGCCCGACACGCGCGGACCGACCACCTCGATGCGGCGGAAGTCGTAGTCGGTCTCGAACGCACCGCGCGCTGCGCTGACCAGCGACTGCTGGGCCTGCTCGCTGTCTCCCTGCAGGCCGAAGCGCATGAGCACCTGGTCGGGCCCGCCGAAGGTCTGCACCTCGACATCGCCGAAGCCGAGCGAGCCGGCCTTCGCGCGGATCGCGGCAAGATCGGCCTCCCCGCTCTTGGCCTGCAGCTCGATGAGCGTACCGCCGCGGAAGTCGATGCCGAAGTTCATGCCGACGGTGAAGAACAGGACGACCGTCAGGATGGACAGAATCGCGGACAGCGGAAAGCTGACCCGGCGATACTGCATGAAGCCGAATTTGGTATCGTCCGGGACAAGGCGCAGAAGACGCATGGTTTCGTCACTCGCTGCAGCAGATCAAAGCGGGATCGTCGTGGGACGCACGGTGCGGAACCACAGCGCCGTCATCAGCCGCGTCAGGGTGAATGCCGTGAAGACCGTCGTCACGATGCCAATCGACAGCGTGACGGCGAAGCCGCGCACCGGCCCCGATCCGAGCAGGAACAGAACGACGCCCGCGATCAGCGTGGTGATGTTGGAGTCTATGATGGTGGACAGCGCCCGGCTGAAACCGGCGTCGAGGGCCGAGATCACCGAGCGTCCCGCTCGCTTCTCCTCGCGGATGCGTTCGTAGATCAGCACGTTCGAGTCCACCGCCATGCCCACCGTCAGCACGATGCCGGCGATGCCGGGCAGCGTCAGCGTGGCTCCGAGGGCAGACAGAAGGCCGATGATCATGATGACGTTGATAAGCACGGCAAGGTCGGCGATGAGGCCGAAGATGCCGTAGCTCGCGATCAAGAAGACCGCGACGAGCACGGTGCCGACGATGGCGGCCATCTTGCCGGCCTCGATGGAGTCCTGGCCGAGGCCAGGGCCGACCGTGCGCTCCTCAACAATGGTGAGCTTGGCCGGCAGCGCGCCAGCGCGCAGCAGGATGGCGAGGTTGTTCGCCTGCTCCACCGTGAAGTTGCCCGAGATCTGGCCCGAGCCGCCGGTGATGGGCTGCAGGATGCGCGGCGCCGAGATGACCTCGTTGTCGAGCACGATGGCGAGCGGACGGCCGACGTTCTCGCTCGTTGCCTGGCCGAAGCGCTGGGCACCGCGCACATTGAAGCGGAAGTTGACAATGGGCTCGCCCGTCCGCTGGTCGAAGGCCGGCTGTGCGTCGGTGAGGTCTTCGCCCTCGACGATGACGCGGCGCTCGACGGGCATCATCTGCCCCCCGCTGTCGCGCGAGGGCATCATCTCCACGTCGGAAGGATTGGCGCCGGCATCAGCCACGAAACGGAACTGGAGCTTGGCGGTGCGGCCGAGAATCTCCTTGAGGCGCTGCGGATCCTGCAGACCCGGCACCTGCACCAGGATGCGGTCCGCGCCCTGGCGCTGGATGTTCGGCTCCGTCGTGCCGAGCGCGTCGACGCGGCGACGCAGCACCTCGATGGCCTGGTCGACGGCGCGGCGCACCCGCTCGTCGATGCCCGCCTGGCTCAGCGTGAGCTGGACGGTGTCCCCGTTCGTCGTGATGTCGATGTTGCGCTCGCCCGTCTGGCCGAGGATGGCGTTGCCGATGGGCTGCGACAGCTCCCGAAGCCGTGGCAGCACCTTGTCGCGGTCGGCCTCGCTGGCGAAGCGCAGCTGCACGCCGCGCGGCATCGCTACGATGCCGCCCTGCGGCGCAACGCGCGTCTCGCGCAGGATCCGCCTCACATCGTCACGCAGGGTCGCCACCTGCGACCGCACCAGATCGTTCGAATCGACCTCGAGCAGCACGTGCGAGCCGCCCTGCAGGTCGAGGCCGAGCACCACGGCCTGCGTCGGCACGAGCCACGACGGCACCCAGCCCGGAATGGCCTCGCGAAGGGCGTTGCGGGTATCAGGCGCCATCAGGTTCGGTACTGCCAGAAGGCAGACGAACACCGTGACGGCGAGCATGAGGACGACCTTGGTGGTCGAGAAGCGCAGCATGGGACAGCCTTGACGCAGGGCGGGGCGCGGCGGCCGTGGGCGGCGCCGCGCGCGATATCAATCAGCTCTTCGGTGCCTCGGTCTTGACCGGCTCGGACTTGGAACGGACCTCGGAGATCATGCCGCGGACGAGGCGCGCCTTGACGCCCTCGGCAATCTCCACCTCGATCTCGCCGTCGTCCACGACCTTGGTCACCTTGGCGACGAGACCGCCGGAGGTGACGACGGTGTCACCGCGCCGCACGTTCTTGATCATCTCCTGGTGGGCCTTCACCCGCCGCTGCTGCGGACGGATGATGAGGAACCACATGATGACGAAGATGAGGATGAACGGAACGAGCTGGATGAGCATGTCGCCCCCACCGGCCGATCCGGCGGACTGGGCGAAGGCTGGCGTGATCACTGACGGACCTCCGGCGAGAAACCGCATCGCTGGCATGCATGCGGCGCAAAGGGTTATTAGAGCGCGCGGACTATAACGATGAGCCCGCTGAAAGCAAACCGCCCGTGGTGACGGCCGACGGCACGACATCACCCGTCCGTCGGCGTGGCCGCTGCCGTTTGTCCGGCGCCGGCCGCCGGCTGCCGCCGCGGGCACGCAGGCACAAGTCTAACGAGGAATGACAGGCCGAGGAATGCCCGTACAACCGACCACCGACAGCCCGAACACGGACGCCCTGCTGGCGACGCTGAGGCGGATCGCCGACGCCCTCGAGAGAATCGCTCCGCCCGCCCCGACGGCGCCCGATTTCGATGCGGCGGACGCCTTCGTCTGGCATCCCTCCCCGGCCCGACTCGACCCCGTTCCGAAGGTCAACAGGGTCGATCTCGTCCTCCTGCGCGGCATCGACCGCATGCGCGACGTGCTGGCGGAGAACACCGAGCGCTTCGCCCGCGGCCTGCCCGCCAACAACGCCCTGCTGTGGGGCGCGCGCGGCATGGGCAAGTCCTCCCTCGTCAAGGCCATCCACGCCGAGACCAACGTGCGGCTGGCCGGTGACGGTGCCCGCCCGCTGAAGCTGGTGGAGATCCACCGCGAGGACATCGAGAGCCTGCCGGCCCTGATGGCGCTGCTCAAGGCCGATCCGCACCGGTTCATCGTCTTCTGCGACGACCTGTCCTTCGACACCGACGACACCTCCTACAAGTCGCTGAAGGCCGTGCTCGAAGGCGGCATCGAGGGGCGCCCGCAAAACGTCATCTTCTACGCCACCTCCAACCGTCGCCACCTGCTGCCGCGCGACATGATGGAGAACGAGCGCTCGACGGCCATCAACCCGGGTGAGGCCGTGGAGGAGAAGGTCTCCCTGTCCGACCGCTTCGGCCTGTGGCTCGGCTTCCACAAGTGCAGCCAGGACGAGTATCTCGACATGATCAACGGCTACGCTGCGCATTTCGGCCTCGACTACGAGCCGGAGCGTCTGCGTGCCGAGGCGCTCGAATGGGCGACCACGCGCGGCGCCCGCTCCGGCCGCACGGCCTGGCAGTTCATCCAGGACCTCGCCGGGCGGCTCGGCCGCCGACTCGACGCCTGAGCAAAGGAAAACGGGCCCGGCACACGCCGGGCCCGCCTCCTGGGATCGGTACGGGGTCTCACGCGTACCGATCGTTCGTCCCTGATCATCGGGCCGTGGCGCGAAGAGTCCCTCTCACAATCCCGCGAGATACGGCATCGGGTCGACCGGGCTCGAGCCGCGCCGCAGCTCGAAGTGGAGCTGCGGGGAGGACACGTTGCCGGTCTGCCCGGACTTGGCGATCGTCTGCCCACGGCGCACGGTGTCCCCGCGCTTCACGAGCAGCTCGCTGTTGTGGGCATAGGCACTCACCCAGCCGTTATCGTGGCGGATGAGGATGAGATTGCCGTAGCCCTTGAGCTCGTTGCCGGCATAGGCCACCGTGCCGCTCTCAGCCGCCTTGACGGGCGTGCCCTCCGGCAGGGCGATGTTGATGCCCTCGTTGCCTCCCTTGCCACCGAAGCCGGCGATGACGCGGCCGCGCGCCGGCCAGCGGAACTCGAGCCCGCCCGCGACCTCCGATGGATTGAGGCTCGCCGTCCGAGTGGGCTCGGGCGCCTTTTCCGCCGGTTTCGCGGCCTCGACCGGCGCCGGCGCCGGCGCAGCCTTCACCTCCTGCTTGGCCGGCTCGGCCTTGGGCTCGAGCTTTGCCACCTGAACCGGCTTCTCGGCCGGCCTGGACGGCGCGGACTGCGGAGCCGCCTGGACGACCGGACGCGAGGCCCGCGGCGGAACAGGCGCCGGGGCGGGCGCGGGCACGCTATTGCCGGCAGCGGCCACCTTCACCGGCTGCGGCGCAGCAGCGACGGACGACGCGCCGGGATTATAGACGGGGATGACGATCTGGCGCCCCGGGGTGATCTGCGATGCGCTGGTCAGGCCGTTGGCGGCCAGAATGGCGGCCATGGGCACTCCGTAACGGCCGGAGATGCTCGCGAGGGTGTCACCGGTGCCGACGTAGATGGGGGTTCCGCCCTGGGCCGTCCAGCCGTTCGCGCTGCCGGTGACAGGGGGCGGCGCGCTGGTCGCCCTCGCAGGCTGGGGCGTTGCATAGGCTGCCTGCTGCACGGACTGCGCTGGCCGGTAGGTGGAGGCCACGGCGGGCGAGGACAGCGGCTGGCTTGCGACGGGCGCCGGCGGCGAGGGCTGGATGCTGCCGGTCACGCCGGGATCCTTGAAGGGGTTCGAGAACGGATCATCCGTGAAGCGCATCACATCCGAGCTGCAGCCGGCCGCAACGCCTGCCACCAGGCTGACAGCAGCGAGGCGCACCAGGAGCCGCGACTGCTCGTTGACAACGCTCTGACCCATTGAACCACCCACGAGAACGCAACGCATCTAGGGTGATTAAAAGAGATTCAGGTTAAGCAACCGTTGCGATGCCGGCCGCGGGCCGCACGCATGGTAAGGCTGGCAACGCGGGAAAGCCTTTTCCCCTCGCCTCAAAGCGCACGGGCAAGGCCGCGGACGAGCGGCGGCATGCGCGCCGGCTGCAATGGCGTCTCTGCCAGCTCGCCGTCGGCGCCGCGCTCGATCATAACGATGCGCGAGACCCCGTCCACGACCCGCGCCGCCACCAGACGGCCTCCGGGAGGCAGGGTCGATGTGAGGGCCGCTGGCACGGATGCAACGAGGCCGTTGAGGATGACGCGGTCGAAGGGACCGCCGAGATTGCCGATGCCGAGGCCGTCGCCAGGCATGATGCGCACGTGTGGCATGCCGAGCGAAGCCACCCGCTCGGCCGCCGCGAGCGCCAGCGTGCGGAACCGCTCGATGGAGATGACCTCGCGCCCGAGATTGCCGAGAACTGCCGAGAGATAGCCGGAGCCGGTGCCGATCTCGAGCACGCGGTGGTGCCGCTGCACGGCGAGCGCCGTCAGCATCGCGGCAATGATGCCGGGAGCCGTCATGGTCTGGCCACAGGGCAGCGGCAGCGACACGTCGGCGCGGGCAAGATCGGCGAAGCGCCTCGGGGCAAAGAGGTCCCGCGGCACCACTTCCATCGCCCTCAGCACAGCCGTGTCGCGGATGCCCTTGGCCCTGAGGCTCAGAAGGAAGGCGACAGTCTCCTCCGCGCCGGTAATCGGCCCGGCGTCGTCGTCCGCGTCGTCGAAGGTGCCGGTCTTACCCAAAAATTCGCGCATAGCGCGTCATAGTCGGCTCGTGCGTCAGATCGAGCTCGAGCGGCGTGATGGATATGCGGTTCTCGGCGATGGCGCGCAGGTCCGTGCCGGCTCCGGCCTCCTGCTTCTCGCGGGCGAAGATCAGCCAGTAGTAGGGATTGCCGCGCCCGTCGTGCCGCTCCTCGATGTTGAGGAGCGCCTGGTCGCGCCGCCCCTGCACCGTCACGGCCGTGCCCTTCACCTCCGAGGGCTCGCAGGCCGGGAAGTTGACGTTGACGAGGATGCCCGGCTCGATTCCCGCCTCGATGAGGCGACGGATGACGCCCGGCGCATGCGTGCGGGCGCAGTTCCACGGAATGGCCGCGCGCCCGTAGGAACCGTAGGCCTGCGACAGCGCAATCGACGGTACGCCGAGCAGCGTCCCCTCCATCGCCCCGGCGATGGTGCCGGAGTAGGTCACATCCTCGGCGACGTTCTGGCCGCGGTTGACGCCGGACAGGATGAGATCGGGCGGATTGTCCTTCAGCACATGGCGCAGGCCCATGATGACGCAATCCGTCGGCGTGCCCTTCACGGCATAGCGGCGCTCGTCGACCATGCGCAGGCGCAGCGGATCGTTGAGCGACAGCGAGTGCGAGACGCCGCTCTGGTCCGTCTCCGGCGCGAAAATCCACAGGTCGTCCGACAGCTCGCGCGCGATCTCCTCCAGCACCTTGAGGCCAGGGGCGTGGATGCCGTCGTCGTTGGTCAACAGAATGCGCATGTCAGCCCGCTCTCTCGATTCGCGTAACGCCGCCCATGTAGCTCACCAGCGCCGGAGGGACGGTGATGGAGCCATCCTCGTTCTGCCACGTCTCCATGACGGCGATGAGCGCACGCCCGACAGCCGTGCCTGAACCGTTCAGGGTATGGACGAAGCGCGGCTCCTTCGCATCCTTCGGCCGGTAGCGGGCGCGCATGCGCCGGGCCTGGAAGTCGCCGCAGACCGAGCAGGACGAGATTTCACGGTAGGCGCCCTGCCCCGGCAGCCACACTTCAATGTCGTAGGTCTTCTGCGAGGCGAAGCCCATGTCGCCAGTGCACAGCGTCACGACGCGATAGTGCAGGTCCAGCTTCTTCAGCACGGCCTCGGCAGCGGCGAGCATGCGCTCGTGCTCGTCCGCGGACGCCTCCGGCGTCGTGATCGACACGAGTTCGACCTTGGAGAACTGATGCTGCCGCAGCATGCCGCGCGTGTCGCGCCCGGCCGAGCCCGCCTCGGAGCGGAAGCACGGCGTCAGCGCCGTGAAGCGCTTGGGCAGCTCCTCCTCGGACAGGATCGATTCGCGGACAAGGTTCGTCAGCGGCACCTCGGCTGTCGAGATCAGCCAGCGGTCGTCCGTCGTCCGGAAGAGATCCTCCTCAAACTTCGGCAGCTGCCCGACGCCATAAACCGCGTTGTCCCGCACGAGAAGCGGCGGGCTGACCTCGGTGTAGCCGTGCTCGCTCGTGTGGACATCCAGCATGAACTGGCCGATGGCGCGCTCAAGCCGGGCAAGCTGCCCCTTCAGCACCACGAAACGGGCACCCGAGAGCTTGGCCGCGGTTTCGAAATCCATCTGGCCGAGCGCCTCGCCGAGATCAAAATGCTCTTTCGGCTCAAAAGCATAAGAGCGCTTTTCGCCATACCGGTGACGCTCGACATTGCCGGTCTCGTCCGGCCCATCCGGTACGTCGGCCTTGGGCAGGTTGGGGATGGCAGCGAGCGCAGCCTCAAGCTCGGCGATGGCCCTGCGCTCGGCAGCCTCGCCGGCCTGCATCGCCTCCTTGAGCGCGGCCACCTCCGCCATCAGGGCCTGGGCCCGCGCCTCATCCCTGGCCTTCTTCGCCTCACCGATCTCGCGCGAGAGGGCGTTGCGCCGCTCCTGCGCGGCCTGCAGCTCGGAAATGACGGACCGGCGCTTCTCGTCGAGCGCAATCAGGGCCTCCGCTTGGGCTGGGAGGCCGCGGCGGGCGAGGCCCTCGTCAAAGGCTTTCGGATTCTCGCGAATGAAGCGGATATCGTGCATGGCAATCCGGACCGGCCGAAGGTCAAGGCAGCGGCCTTCCGGATCAGCCGTCAGGTCGCCTCGCGCGCGGCCTCGGCTTCCGCGCGCTTCTTCTCGATCATCCGAACCGAGAAGATGGAAGCCTCGTAAAGGAGCAGCGTCGGCAGGGCAAGGGCAAGCTGGCTGATGACATCCGGCGGCGTCAGGACCGCGGCCACCACGAAGACCAGCACGATGGCGTAGCGCCGCTTGTCCTTCAGGAAGGCGCTGTCGATCAGCCCGGCGCGCGCCAGCAGCGTGAGGATGACCGGAAGCTGGAAGCAGATGCCGAAGGCGAAGATCAGCGTCATGATGAGCGACAGGTACTCGCTCACCTTCGGCAGAAGCGTGATCGCCGCCTGCCCCGCCTCGGCCACCTGCTGCTGGCCGATGGAAAAGCGCATCACGATCGGCATGGCGACGAAGAAGACCACCGCCGCGCCGATGAGGAAGAAGACCGGCGTCGCCACGAGATAGGGCAGGAAGGCCTCGCGCTCGTGCTTGTAGAGGCCCGGCGCCACGAACATGTAGATCTGCGCCGCCACCACCGGGAACGACAGGAAGGCCGCGCCGAACAGGGCGATCTTGATCTGCGTGAACAGATATTCGAGCGGCGCCGTGTAGATGAGCTGGACCTGCGCGTCCGGCCCGGCCGCGAAGACATAGGGCCAGATCAGGACGTTGTAGATCTCCCTCGCGAAGAGGAAGCTGAGAAAGAACATCGCCAGGAAGGCGATGAGCGACTTGATGAGGCGCGAGCGCAGCTCGATCAGGTGGTCGATGAGCGGCGCGCGCGTGGCGTCGATGTCTTCCTGGCTCATGCTTCGCCCCCGTCAGCCGGAGACGCGACGGTCTTCTTTCTCGATGCCGTGGACCGGGCCTTCGTTGTCACAGGCTTCGCCTCCTGCCCGTCAGCAGCCTTCGGCCCGGCACTGGACCGGCTCCTGCGGGAGGGTGCGGCAGGCTTGGCCTCCCCGGCCGCCGGCGCGCCGCCGTCGGCCACAGCGGCCTTCGTCCGGCGCCTGGGTTTCGGTGCCGGATCGGGGTTCGGCGCAGGTTCCGGTGCCGGCGCAGCCGCGATCGACTGGACCGGATCGGGCGCAGGCGGCAGCTCCGGCGGCGGCAGATCGACCGGCGCCGGTGCGGCCGGCGTGGCGTTCGTGGCAGCGTCGTCCTGCCTGGCGACGGTGCCCGCGCCCTCGATGGCGCTCTTGATTTCCCGCCGCGCTGTCTCGATGGGGTTGAACGGCTTGTCGAAGGCGGAGGTCACGTCCTTGACGCTCTCGACGTTGCGCCGGATCTCGTCGAGTTCGGCCTCCCGCATGGCCTCGTTGAACTGGCTCTGGAACTCGCCGGCCATGCGACGGACCTTGGCCGTCATCTGCCCGATGGCGCGCAGCGTGCGCGGCAAGTCGCGCGGGCCGATGACGATGAGCGCAACCGCCCCGATGATGAGAAGCTCGCTCCAACCGATATCGAACATGGCGCGCTCAGTTACCTGCGTCACGAAGCCGACGGGACGCCCCGGGCGCCCCGTCCAGGCCGGCTACACGCGATTGTCTCGGATCAACCGACCTTGCGCTCGCTCGACTTCGCGTCGACCTCGGCTGCAGGCGTCGCCTTGTGCTCGATGACCTTGCCCTTGTCGGACGCGCTCGCGGGCGCTGCCTCGGGAGTGTCGTCCTCCGCCATGCCCTTCTTGAAGGCTTTGATGCCCTTCGCGACGTCACCCATCATCTCTGAGATCTTGCCGCGACCGAAAAGCAGCAGAACGATCAGACCGACGACAATCCAATGCCAGATGCTTGCGCCACCCATACCTTTTTCTCCACGCCGTCCCGGCGTCCCCGCGCGCCCTTCGGCGCATTTTGCGACTTCGCCCCGAAACTAGGCTCCCCCCGCGGCGAAAACAAGAACTTCGTCGGGAATGATCGTCACCCCCACATCCTGCCCCTCGCGGAACGTCCCGTCGTTGCGAATGCGCGCCTGCAAGGGCCTTTCCAGCCCGTCCAGCGTGATGTGCAGCAGGTCGACTTCCCCCAGGAAACACCGCATGGTGATCCGTCCTGGTATGCCCTCGTCCAGGACGGTTAGCGCGACACCCTGCGGACGCACGCAGACGACGGCCTGCCCGTCGGGCACGCCCGGCGCCGGGAACGTGCCCAGGGGAGTCGTTACACGTCCGGCTTTCACATCACCAGGCAATTCATTGAAGTCGCAGAAGAATCGCGCCGCGAACAGCGTCCGCGGCCGACGATAGAGCTCCTCCGCCGTACCGATCTGCTCCACCTTGCCGCCGCGCATCAGCACGATGCGGTCGGCGATGCGCATCGCTTCCTCCGGGTCGTGCGTCACGACGATGGCGGTCGCCCCGGTCTCACGCATGAGCGCCACCGTCTCGTCGCGGATCACGTCGCGCATGCGCCGGTCGAGGTTGGAGAAAGGCTCGTCCATCAGCAGGATGCCGGGGCGCGGGGCCACCGCCCGCGCCAGGGCGACGCGTTGCTGCTCACCGCCTGACAGCATGTGGGGATAATCGTCCGCATGACGCTCGAGCCCGACGCGGGAGAGCGCATGCCGGGCCACCCTCTCTGCCTCCGCCGGCGGCAGACGCCGCAGGCCGAACATCACATTGCGCAGGTTAGTCAGGTGCGGAAACAGGGCATAGTCCTGGAACATCAGGCCGACGCCGCGCGCCTCCGGCTCCACGAAAGTATCCGGCCCGGCCACCTCCCGCCCGTCGAGCACCACCCGGCCGGCCGCCGGCCGCTCGATGCCGGCAGCGATGCGCAGCAGCGTCGTCTTGCCGCATCCCGAATGGCCGAGCAGCCCGACAATCTCGCCCGGCTCCGCCGACAGCGTCACGCCCGAGAGTGCCGCCACATCGCCGTAGAACTGATACACGTCCTCGATGCTGAGCGAGGACGGGAAGCTCGCCCCCGCCGTGCCGCGCGGCCCCCACTCCCGCCAGGGCCACCGCACCGGCTCACGCATCGTACTGTCGCTCATCACGCATCCGTCACTGGTCGCCGTCAGTCAGCGGCTCGTCCTCTTCCGGCTCCCGCAGGAGGAAGAGATCCTCCTCCAGGGGATCCTCGTCATCACGCAGTTCCGGCGCATCATTGGGCACCGGCACGGAGAAGCCGGACGGCAGACGCCCCTCGATGAACCCTGCCCCCTTGAGTTCGTCAAGCCCGGGCAGGTCGTCGATGCTCTCGAGGCCAAAGTGGGTCAGGAAGGCCGGCGTCGTGCCGTAGGTCACCGGCCGGCCGGGCGTGCGGCGCCGGCCGCGCAGGCGCACCCATCCGGTCTCCAGCAGCAGGTCGAGCGTGCCGCGCGAGGTAGCGACGCCGCGAATCTCCTCGATCTCGGCGCGCGTGACGGGCTGGTGATAGGCAATGATCGCCAGCGTCTCCAGCGCTGCGCGCGACAGCTTCTTCGGCTCCGCCAGCTCGCGCGCCAGAAGGTACGACAGGTCCGAGGCCGTGCGGAACATCCAGCCCTGCGCCACCCGCCTCAGGTTGACGCCACGCCCGGCATAGAGGTGCTGCAGCCGGTCGAGCACGGCCGAGACGTCGACGCCCTTTGGCAGCCGCTCGGCGATGGCTGCCTCATCCACCGGCTCGCGGGAGGCGAAGATGAGGGCCTCGGCGATGCGCAGCGCCTGGACGAAGGCTTCGGCCGTCTCGTCGTGCCGGTCGATGCGCTCAATGCTGGCGCTCATTCGGCCCCGCCCCCCTCGCCGCCGGACCGGTGCTTTTCGGCACGACGCCGGATCCACAGTGGCCGGAAGGCGCCGTCCTGACGCACGTCGAGCACGCCCTCACGTACCATCTCGAGGGTTGCGGACAGTGCCGAGGCGCGGACGGTGGCCTGCATCCCCGGCGACGCGATGTAGGCCGCGAGATAATGGTCCAGCATCGTCCAGTCCTGCGCGCTGCCGACGAGCCGCTCCAGCGCCTCCCGCGCCTCAACGAGCGACCAGACGAAGCGCTTGCGCAGCGTCACGCGCGCGTTGGCCACCTTCTGCCGCTGGCGGGCATAGGCGTCGAGCAGGTCGTAGAGCGTCGCGTCCCACGTCGGGCGCGTCACCACGGCAATCGGCTCCGGCGCCCCGCGGGCGAAGACGTCACGGCCGAGCTGGTCGAGATTAGACAGCCGCTGCGCCGCGGCGCGAATGGCCTCGAGCCGCTGCAGGCGCAGGGTCAGGGCGCTGGCGAGATCGGCAGCACTCGGCTCGTCCCCCTTCGGCTTCTCGGGCAGCAACAGGCGGGACTTGAGATAGGCGAGCCAGGCGGCCATGACGAGATAGTCCGCCGCAAGCTCGAGGCGAAGGCGGCGCGCCTCCTCGATGAAGGCTATGTACTGCTCGGCGAGGGCAAGGATCGAGATGCGCGCGAGGTCGACCTTCTGCCGGCGTGCGAGCTCGAGCAGCAGATCGAGGGGCCCCTCGAAACCATCGACGTCGACGATCAGGGCCGGCTCGCTCGTGCCGCGCTCGACAACCTCCTCGAAGGGCAGTTCAGCAACAGACATCGATCAACCTTCTTGCAGCCCCCCCAGGGCCCGAATCAAGTTTCGGCGCCGGCGCCCGCCATGGCAAGCACGGACTTCAGCCGCTCCCGCCCCTCCCCAACATCGAAGGGTTCCGGCTCGTGCCCGAGGCGCGCTAGAGCCGCCGCCGCCCGCACCCGCGCCGCGCCGGACAGGGTCGGCACCGCCTCGGCCACCGCCTTCATCTCGTCGAGCTTGCCGTTACAGTGCAGGACGATGTCGCAGCCGGCCCGGCTCGCAGCGCGAGCACGTTCGCCAATGGTGCCGGCGAGCGCGTTCATTGAGATGTCGTCGCTCATCAGCAGGCCGGAAAAGCCGATCTCGCCGCGGATCACCTCCGCGATGACGCGGCGCGAGACCGTCGCCGGCCGGCGCGGATCGAGGGCGCGGTAGACGATGTGGGCCGACATGGCGAGCGGCATATCCGCCAGCACCCGGAAGGGCAGGAAATCGCTTGCGGCGAGCTCCTCCCGCGAGGCCTCCACCACCGGCAGGGCATGGTGGCTGTCGGCATTGCCGCGGCCGTGGCCGGGCACGTGCTTGATGACGGGCAGCACTCCGCCGGCGAGAAGCCCCTCCGCGGCCGCGCGGCCCAGCACCGCGACCTCGCGGGCGTCGCGCCCGTAGGCCCGATCGCCGATGACGCTGTCGGCCCCCGGCACGGGCACGTCGAGCACCGGCATGCAGTCCACCGTGATGCCGACGGCCCGCAGGTCGTGCGCCATGAGCCGCGCCGCGAGACGCGCCATCTCCCGTCGCAGCAAGAAATCATTGGCCGGCAGGCGTCCGAAGATAGCGGCGGGCGGGTAGGCCGGCCAGTGTGGCGGCCCGAGGCGCTGCACACGCCCACCCTCCTGGTCCACCAGCACCGGCGCATCGGCGCGCCCCACGCTCTCGCGCAGGGCATCTGTCAGCCGCCGCACCTGGTCCGGCGTGTCGACGTTCCGCCGAAACAGAATGAAGCCCCAGGGCTGGGCCTCACGGAAGAACGCCGCCTCCTCCGGATCGAGCCTCGGGCCGGCACAGCCGGCGATGAACGCCTTGATCGCCGTCATGTCCGGTCTCTCATCGCAGTGCGGATAATCATGCAGGCGGGTCTAGCCCAATCCGGACGGTGGAAAAAGGCCCTCGCAAAAGTGATGCGGCGACCCGGGGGCCGCCGCCTGAAACATTACGAGAAAGCGCCATTCCGTCAGTTGCGGGCCACGAAGCAGTCGCCCCCCTGGGCCTGCAGCGATGAGCAAAGGTTCGTCGCCTCCTCCCGGCTCATGGGGCCGACGCGCAGGCGATAGACGGTGCGCTCGCCGACCTGGGCCTTCCGGATGATCGGCTGGTAGGCGCTGAGGTCTGCATAGCGGCGCTGCAGCTGGGCGAAGGATTCGCGCGCTGACGCCTCCGTCGGCCGGGCCGCGAGCTGCACCGCGAAATCGCCACCGCGCGGTGCCGTTCCGACGGCGGGACGCGTGTCAGGCGCAGGCACCACCGGATCCGCCGCCGCCACGCGCGCCGGCTGCGCCGGCGCAGGTCGGGGCTGGGCCTGGGAGGCCTGCGGTACGATGGAAAGCGGCGCGGAGCGCTGCGCCGGCTGCCGCGGCGGCTCGGCCGCCATCTGCGGGGCGGGCTCGGGCGGCGAAGGCGTCGCGGCCGCGGCCGCGGTCTCGGTCGCAGGCTCGGGCTGCGGGGCAGGCTGCTGCGCCCCAGCGGGAGCCTCCGCCGGAACCGGCTGCCCGGCGTCGATGACACTGCCGTCGGGCCGCACGGCGACGGTCTTGACGCGCCGCGGCTCGCCGAGCCCCGGAATCGTCTGGCTCGGCGGCTCCAGCCCTTCCGGCAGCGTCAGGCGCACGTCATCGGGATTCGGCTGCCCCTGGGAGGCGCGGGCTGCATTGGCACGCAGCAGCGCATTGACGTCGACCGGCTGCTCAGACTGGCGCACGACGTTCGCGTCCGCCGGCTTGCGCGCCGCATTGCTGCCCTCGTAGATCTGCTTGTTCTGGTTGGGAATGTCGACTCCGCCCGGATTCTGCGGCGCGACCTTCACTGGCTCGGCGGCGGCCTTGATCAGGGGCGGCTCGCCCTCTGCCTCATCCCTGCCGGTGTAGTTGAGCGCGAGGGCGACGCCTGCTACCGCCATGGCGAACACGGACGCGACGGCGATCAGCCCCTTGCGGCTGCGCCGCGCCGGCTCAACCTCCTCATCGACCCCTTCATCGTCACCCCGGCTCTCATCGACATAGTCCTGGTCGAGGTCGAACGACCGCGGATCGTAGGCACTAACCGGCGCCAGGGGATATTCCACATCATCCGCCAGCTCCGGCTCCGCGGCGCGCCGGCCTGCGAGCGCGTCCCAGTCGTCCGGCCGGAAGTCATCGTCGGAGCGCCTGGTCGCATTGCCGGCCGCCGGCAGCGGATCGTCCCCGAGCAACGCCTTCTCGAACGCGGCCTCGAAGGGATCGGGCGCCCGCCCGTCGGCCCGGGAGAAGTCCTGCTGGGCGCCGCGCAGCGGCACGTCGCCGAAATCGAAGGCCGGCTCCATGCGCGGTGGCGCCGCCGGCCGGGGCGGCGCGTTGAAGAGGTCGCGGAACGGGTCCTCCTGCCCGACGATGCGCGCAAGCTCCGCCAGCGGGTCGTCGACACGGGAGCCCTGGCCACCGCCGAAGCCGGGGGCGGCGCCGGAGCCGGGGGCGGGACCGAAGCTGCGCTCATCCTCGGACGGCTGGCGCAGCTGCCGCTCCAGATCGTCGAGATCGAGCAGGAAGCGTGATTTGGCTGTTTCGTTCATGGGCCTTGTCCGCACTCCTTGCGCCGACCGCCCATGCAGCCGCACGCAGACCATGACCAGCGCGCCGATCGCTCGACCAGTCGACGCGCACCGGCCCCCATGCCTACGGCAGCGCGACGCAGGTCGCGTTCAACGCATCTCCTCGGGAGCGGCTACACCGAGCACCGCAAGTCCCGACGCAAGGATCGACCGCACCGCATGCACGAGCGCCAGCCTCGCCAAGGTCGACTTTCGGTCGGTTTGATTAACAAACCGTAATTGGGGTGACTCCTTGCCGCGGTTCCATAAGCTATGGAAGGCGCTGGCTAGCTCGTGCAAGTAGAACGCCACTCGATGCGGCTCGTGCGACGCCGCCGCACTCTCGATCACGCGCGGATACTGCGCGATCTGCCTGACGAGATCAATCTCTGCTGCATCGTCCAGCATGGCGAGGTCTGCACCCGCGAGCGCCGAACCGCGCACATCAAGATCGGGGAAGGCCTCGGCCGCCTGCCGGAATACCGACGCGCAGCGCGCATGCGCATACTGCACATAGAAGACGGGGTTGTCCTTCGACTGCTCAACCACCTTGGCGAGATCGAAGTCGAGCGGCGCATCGTTCTTGCGGAACAGCATCATGAAGCGCACCGCGTCGCGGCCCACCTCGTCGATGACCTCGCGCAGGGTGACGAAATCCCCTGCCCGCTTGGACATCTTCACCGGCTCGCCGGCGCGCAGCAGCTTGACGAGCTGGCACAGGAGCACAACGACCTCAAGTGCGTCGCCGCCGATGGCGCGGCCCACCGCCTGCAGGCGCTTGACGTAGCCGCCGTGATCGGCACCGAGCACGTAGATCAGCTCGCGGAAGCCGCGCTCATACTTGTTGCGCATATAGGCGACGTCGGCGGCGAAATAGGTGTAGCTGCCGTCCGACTTCATCAGCGGCCGGTCGATGTCGTCACCGACATCGGTCGCGCGGAAGAGAAGCTGCTCGCGATCCTCCCAGTCCTCGGGAAGCTGGCCCTTGGGCGGCGGAACGCGCCCGCGGTAGACATAGCCGCGCTCCTGCAGGCTCTCGATGGTTTCGGCAATGGCACCGCCGTTCTTGCCGTGCAGCGTGCGCTCGGAGAAGAAGACATCGTGGACGACGCCGAGCGCGGCAAGATCGTCGCGGATCATCGCCATCATCGCGTCGATAGCGACATCGCGCACGATGGGCAGCCATTCCGCCTCGCCCATGTCGAGGAGGCTGCGGCCGTAGCGCTCCTTGAGCGCCTCGCCGACGGGCTTGAGATAGTCGCCGGGATAGAGCCCCTCCGGAATGGCGCCGATATCCTCGCCCAGCGCCTCGCGATAGCGCAGGAAGGCGGAACGGGCGAGAACCTCCACCTGCGCGCCCGCGTCGTTGATGTAGTATTCGCGCGTCACCTCGTGGCCGGCGAAGGCGAGGAGCCCGGCGAGCGCATCACCGAAGACGGCACCGCGGCCATGGCCGACGTGCATCGGCCCCGTCGGATTGGCCGAGACATATTCGACGTTGATGGGTTTGCCCTTCTTCGGCGCTCCACGGCCGAAGTCGGTGCCGAGGGTGGCGACCGCCCGCAGCACCTCCTGGTAGACGGTGGGTGCGAGGCGCAGATTGATGAAGCCGGGCCCCGCGATCTCGACGGCCGTAACGCCCTCCTCCTTCTCCAGCTCCCCGGCGATGAGAGCCGCAAGGGCGCGCGGATTGGTGCCGGCGGGCTTGGCCAGCACCATGGCAGCGTTGGTGGCGAGGTCGCCGTGGGCGGGATCGCGCGGCGGCTCGACCACGACGCGAGAAAGATCGAGCCCTTCAGGCAGCTTGCCCGCGGCAACGAGCCGCTCGATCGCGCCGGTCAGGCGGCGCTGGTACGCGTCGAAGATGTTCATGGCCGTCCTTGAGACAAGATGAGCCGCGCCGGGGGCGCCCTTTCCGAAGGCGGCGCCCTAGCGCAATTCCGGTGTTGCGTCAAACAGGCGGCGATGCTCCTGCAGGGCGTAGCCGTCCGTCATGCCGGCAATGTAGTCGGCGACCCGCCGGGCAATGCGGGGCTCATCGTCCCGCTCACGGTCAAGCCGCCACTCCTCCGGCATCAGTTCCGGCTCGCGCAGAAACTTGCCGAAGAGATCGCGAACCACCGCCTCCGCCTCGCGCCTGATGCGCATCACGCGCGGGTGGCGATACATGTTGGGATAGAGGAAGCCCTTGATGGCCTCGTCAGCCGCGGCCATCGCGGGCGAAAAGCCGATGACCTGCAGCCTCGCCCGGCGGATGGCGTCCGCATCGGCCGGCGCGAGGTCCGCAAGGCGCCGGCTGCTCTCGATGATCACGTCCTCGACGAAGCGGGTAATGACCCGCCGCACTAGCTCGTGGATGACCCGCGGCCGCTCGAGGCCCGGATAACGGTCGGCGATCTCGTCGAGCAGCTCGGCAAGGAAGGGCACCTCCCGCAGATCCTCGAGCGTGAAGAGCTCCGCCCGGAGGCCGTCGTCGATATCATGCGCATCGTAGGCGATGTCGTCGGCAATGGCCGCCGCCTGCGCCTCGCCGCTCGCATGGGACGAGAGCCACAGGTCGTGGCGCTCGTCGTATTCCACGATGGCTCCCGGCACGCCGCGCTCGCCGTAGCGGCCGAAGGGCCGGCCCTCAGCATCCACGAGGGGGCCGTTGTGCTTGACAAGCCCCTCCAGCGTCTCCCACGTCAGGTTGAGGCCGTCGAAGGTGGCGTAGCGCCGCTCAAGCCTGGTGACGATGCGCAGCGCCTGGGCGTTGTGATCGAAGCCGCCGAAGGACGCCATGCAGGCATCGAGCGCATCCTCGCCCGTGTGGCCGAAGGGCGTGTGGCCGAGGTCGTGCGACAGCGCGAGCGCCTCGGCGAGGTCCTCGTCGAGCCCGAGTGAGCGGGCGATGGCGCGGGCGATCTGGCTGACCTCGAGGGAATGAGTCAGCCGCGTGCGGTAGTGGTCGCCCTCGTGATAGACGAAGACCTGCGTCTTGTGCTTGAGACGGCGGAAGGCGGTGGAATGGATGATGCGGTCGCGGTCGCGCTGGAACTCGCTGCGCGTCGGCGAAGCCTCCTCCCGGATCAGCCGGCCACGGCTCGCCGCCGGATCGCAAGCGTAGGGTGCGCGCCAACGCTCGCCGTGCGCATGCATGTCTGGCTCCCTGTTGCGGCGGACGCGCACCGCACTTACCTTTTCAGTGAATGGCGAGGCAAGCCTCGCGGCACGAAATATGAACGGATCTTGCCTGACATGTCGGCAATCACGGTGACGGAACGGGCCGCCAAGCGCATCAATGAGGTGCTGAAGAGCGAGCCGCCGGGCAGCATGCTGCGCATCAGCGTCAACGGCGGCGGCTGCTCGGGCTTCCAGTATGCCTTCGACATCGCACACGACCGCAACGAGGACGACGTGGTCGTGGAACGGGACGGGGCGACCGTCGTGGTCGATTCCATCTCCCTGCAATATATCGACGGCTCGGTCGTCGATTTCGTCGACGATCTCATCGGCCAGTCGTTCAAGATCAACAACCCGCACGCCACCTCCTCGTGCGGCTGCGGCACGTCCTTCTCGCTCTGATCCCCGGGGCGGAGCTGCCCGTTCAGCCAGCGCCGGCAGGCGAGCGTGCTCGGCGCTGCGCTGGCGCACATCGGATGGTAATCTTGCTCCTCTAGATGAACGGGCCATCGTTGATGAGGAGCATGCAAAGATGTCCGCATTCCGACCCGCCCGGTCCGTTCTCAGCGCCCGCAGGCACAGAAGCACTCTTCTTGCCGGCGCTGCGACGATCGCTCTCGTCGGCGCTTCGCCCGTAGCAGATGAGATCGCGGCGTGGCGGCTCTCGCGCACGCTTGCACCGGCCGGGACGGTCGAGGCCGTCTCGGGAGCGCTCGCAGGCCCCCTTACCGTCAAGGGGCTGCACCTTTCTGCGTCGGGAGCGACGCTGTCGGTCGACCGGATCTCGCTGCCGGGACACGGCTTTCTCGGGACGTCGGCCCTCGCCGCCGGCGATGTGACGCTGGAAGGCATCACCGTCGCCTTCGACAGCCTGACCATCCGCATCCCCCGCCTTCTCGTTTCGGGCACGGATCTCGACGAGGCGACGATCGCCCGCATCTTCGACAAGACGGCAGCGCAGCCGCTGTCTCAGCGCCTTGCGGCTCTGACCGCGAGCACGGTGCGCATTCCCGAGCTGACGATGGAGCAGTCCCTCGGCGGGGTCGAGCAGACGGTCACCTATCACGACGTGGAGATGCGCGACATCAAGGCCGGCGTCATCTCGGCCATCGCCATCCCGCGCGTGACAATGCGCATCGACGGCAAGAAGGAAGAGCTCAGCACCGGCACGATGGGGCCCATCACCGTCGACGATTTCGACACGGTGCAGGTCGCCCGGGTCTACGGGGAGAAGGCCGGCCCTGACGACACTGAGCCGAAGCGCCTCTACGGCGCATTCAGCATCGAGAACTTCACCATACGCGACGCCAAGGGCAACGAGGCCAGCATCGCGCGCATCACCGGCCGCGACTTCAAGGCGCGCCCCACGGCCGATTCCTGGCTCGGCACCATCGAGGCCCTGGGCAAGGTCGAGGACTTCGAGAAACTGTCGCTGGCGGAATGGAAGGTGTTCTTCACGCGCCTCGTGGACATGATGACGGCCTTCGAGATCGGCGGCTTCGAGGCGTCCGGCTTCACCTTCAGGGGCAAGGACGAGGAGAAGGACAAACCGGTTGAAGGCGAGATCGAGCGCATCGCCATGGGCGCTGAAGCGACCGGCCCGGCCTTCTCCATCGCGGGCATGCGGTTCCTCACGCCCGATGCCAACGTGCGCTTCGGCGGCATGAGCTTCTCCGAAGTGGTCTGGCGGCCGATGGTCGAGCGGCTGAAGGAGGCCCTCGCCGCGCCCGACACGGATCTCGATGACCTCGACATCCAGAAGTTCGTTCCCCTGATCGGTCACGCCCGCCTGGAGGCCATCGACATTGACGTGCCGGCCACCGGCGATGAGGCGGAGGGCGGCAAGAAGCAGCGCACCGCCAAGACCGACGAGCGGATCAGAATAAATGTCGGCGCCATCGACCTCAGGGCCGCCAATCTCGTCGACGACATCCCCACCGAGTTCGGCGCGCGCGTCGACAGCTTCGCCATGGCGCTGCCCTCCGGTACCGACAAGGACGGGTTCAAGGAGCTGCGCGCCATGGGCTACGAGGCGCTGGACCTGTCCTTCGCCTTCGATGGCGCCTGGTCGCCGGACCGGCAGGAGTTCGACATCAAGACCCTGTCGCTGCGCGGCAAGGACATGGGCACCGTGACGGTTTCGGGCCTCCTCGGCAACATCACGAAGGACGTCTTCTCGTCCGACGAGGCAGTCCAGCAGGTCGCCCTCATGGCTGCGACGGCCAAGCGCCTGTCACTCGCCGTCGAGAACGCCGGCATCTTCGAGCGCTTCATCGAGCAGGAGGCGAAGAAGGCGAAGCGCAAGGCGGACGACCTGCGCAAGGAATACGGCATGGGCGCCGCCGTCATCGTGCCGGCCCTGCTCGGCAATTCGGAAGGAGCCAGAACGCTCGCCAACGCGATATCGCGCTTCGTCGCCAAGCCCGGCGCGCTCAGCATCACGGCGACCGCCAACAACGAAGCCGGCCTCGGCCTGGCCGACTTCGCCGCCGCCGGCGGCGAGCCGGCGACGCTCTTCCAGCAGGTTACCATCGAGGCGAAGGCCGAATAGCCGGGCACGCGCCCGAAAGGACAGCGAGCCGCGCCGGGGACCGGCGCGGCTCCATTCGTTTTCAGCCCGTCGCCTGCTCGCGCTGCGCCGCCTGGGCCTCGACAACGGCAACAGCCGTCATGTTGACGATGCCGCGCGCCGTCACCGTCGGCGTCAGCACATGCGCAGGTTTCGCCGGCCCGAGCAGGATGGGCCCGACCGGCAGCGCATCCGCCAGCACCTTGGTGAACTGGAAGGCAATGTTGGCGGCGTCGAGATTGGGCATGATGAGCACGTTGGCCTCGCCCTTCAGCCGCGACGACGGCAGCTTGCGGTCCCGGATCTCCTGCGAGATGGCCGTGTCGGCCTGCATCTCGCCGTCAACCTCCAGATGCGGCGCCCTGTCGCGCAGCAGGGCCAGTGCCTCGCGCATCTTGATGGCCGAGCGCGTGTCCGCCGAGCCGAAATCGGAATGCGACAGCAGGGCGATGTGCGGCTCGATGCCGAAGCGCGCCACATGCTCGGCGCAGAGCATCGTCATTTCGGCGATCTCCTCGGCGCTCGGGTCCGGCCGCACGTGCGTGTCGGCGAGGAAATAGTGCCCCTTCGACGAGATGACGAGGCTCATGGCCGAGAACTCGCCCACGCCGGGCGCGAGGCCGATGATGTCGCGGATGTGTTTGAGGCGCGACTGGAAGCGCCCCTCGAGCCCGCACAACATGGCGTCCGCGTCGCCCCGCACCACCGCGATCGCCGCGATGACCGTGGTGTTGGTGCGCACCAGCGTCTTGGCCGCATCGGGCGTGATACCCTTGCGCCCGGCGACGTCGAGATAGGTCGCGACGTAGTCGCGGTAGCGCGGATCGTCCTCGGGGTTGATGAGCTCGAAATCCTTGCCGGGGCGGATCGAAAGGCCGAAGCGCTTGAGCCGCGTCTCGACGACGGCCGGACGGCCGATGAGGATGGGCTGCGCGATGCCGTCCTCGATCACCGCCTGGGCCGCCCTCAGCACGCGCTCGTCCTCGCCCTCGGCATAGATGACGCGCTTGGGGGCTGTCTTCGCCTGCGCCACCACGGGCTTCATGATGAAGCCGGAACGGAATACGAAGCGGCCAAGCGATTCCCGGTAGGCCTCGAGATCCTCAATCGGCTTGCGCGCGACGCCCGTATCCATCGCGGCCTTCGCCACGGCAGGCGCGATGCGCAGGATGAGCCGCGGGTCGAACGGGCTGGGGATGAGCGAGTCCGCGCCGAAGGTGCGCGCCTCCCCGCCATAGGCGCGGGCGACGACCTCCGAGGGCGTCTCGCGCGCAAGGGCCGCGATCGCCTCCACTGCCGCGGCCTTCATGGCCTCGTTGATGGTGGAGGCATGCACGTCGAGCGCCCCGCGAAAGATATAGGGGAAGCACAGGACGTTGTTGACCTGGTTCGGATAGTCCGAGCGGCCGGTGCAGATCATGGCGTCGGGGCGCACCGCGACCGCCTCCTCGGGCATGATCTCCGGCACCGGGTTGGCCAGCGCGAGGATGAGCGGCTTGTCCGCCATCTTCGCCACCATCTCAGGCTTCAGCACGCCGCCGGCGGACAGGCCGAGGAACACATCGGCACCGCCGATCACGTCATCGAGCGTGCGCGCGTCGGTCTTCTGCGCGTAGACCGCCTTCCAGCGGTCCATCAGGACCTCGCGACCTTCATAGACGACGCCTTCGATATCGGTGACCCAGATGTTCTCGCGCTTGGCCCCCAGCGAGACGAGCAGGTTGAGGCAGGCCAGGGCCGCCGCGCCCGCGCCGGAGGCGACGATCTTGACGTCGCCGATCTTCTTGCCGGCGAGCTCGAGCGCGTTGGTCACGGCCGCGCCGACGATGATGGCCGTCCCGTGCTGATCGTCGTGGAAGACGGGAATGTTCATGCGGGCCTTCAGCCGCTCCTCGACCTCGAAGCACTCGGGCCCCTTGATGTCCTCGAGGTTGATGCCGCCGAAGGTGGGCTCAAGTGCCGCCACCACATCGACCAGCCGGTCGACATCGGTCTCCGCGATCTCGATGTCGAACACATCGATGCCGGCGAACTTCTTGAAGAGGACGGCCTTGCCCTCCATCACCGGCTTTGAGGCGAGCGGCCCGATGTTGCCGAGGCCGAGCACGGCCGTGCCATTGGAGACGACGGCGACGAGGTTCTGCCGCGCAGTGACAGTTGCGGCCTCGGCCGGATCGGCGACGATCTCGAGACAGGCGGCGGCCACACCGGGCGAATAGGCGAGCGCAAGGTCGCGCTGGTTGCCGAGGGGCTTGGTAGGCTGGATCTCGAGCTTACCGGGCCGCGGGTTGCGGTGGTAGAACAGCGCGCCAGATTTCAGATCCTGCGAGATATTGTCCGCCATACCATCCTCTCCTAGGGCCTGCCGCCTGCGGCCCAGCTCCAGTCACGGTTTTCGCTCGGCCACCACGAGCCATTGCTTGGCGAGCAGGGTCTCCAGCCGGCCGAAGCTGAGCATCAGCAGGAACCAGCGCACATCGGGAAAGCGAAAGCGCTGCACCGAATGCACGCCGACGAGTTGCAGACCGCCCACGGTTGCCAGCTCCGCCGCCGTCTCCTTGACGAAGAAGCGCAGATGCGTGCGGTCCAGCAACCCCGAATCGCGATACCGGAAATCGCCTTTCGCCAGCAACCGCCAGATGAACCTCCAGTGCCGGATATTGGGAACCGAGACGATAAGCCGCCCCCCCGGCGCGACGAGGGCCGACAGGCGTTTCACCATCGTCCAAGGATCAGCCATGTGCTCGAGCACGTCGAGGCATAGCACGAGGTCGAGCGAACCCGGCGCGATCTCCGCCTCCAGGGCCACCGCCTGGGCGTCGCCCCGCCACAGCCGGTCGAAGTGCGGCTCGGCCCGGGTCGCGACGGCATCCATATATTCGATGCCTCCCTTCCACACCACGGCGTGACGGCTCGCCACGGCCCGCGTCGTGGCTCCTGTGCCGCAGCCGACATCGAGCAGGCGCGTGACACGTGCAGGCAGGAAGGGCAGCACTTCGGTGCGGGCAGTGTCGTAGTAGCGGTCAAGCATCGTCAGCAGGCCGAACGGGGGGATTCGGCCTAGCAGGTCGCGCCGCCGCAAGCCAGCCTCAATTGCCAGCTGCGGCGCCTTTCCCCGTCCCGGAAAGGGCGGCGAGCAGCCCGGCCGCATCGCCGGAGAGAAGAAGCGGCAGCAACGGCACCAGCTCCCCCCGCGGACGCTCCCACCAGCGGGCGGCAATCAGCGCCTCGACGGTCGCCTCGTCGAAGCGGAGGCGCACGACGCGCGCTGGATTGCCGACGACGACCGCATAAGCCGGCACATCGCGGGCCACCACCGCCCGCGCGCCGATGACTGCGCCGGGCCCGACGGTGACGCCCGAGAGGATCGTGGCGCCCGAGCCCACCCAGACGTCGGCACCGATGATGACGTCGCCGCGCGTCGTCTCTGCCGCCGGCAGGCCCCTGGCCTCCGGCCACAGCTCCGGCAGGGCCGAGAAGGGATAGGTCGTGACCCAGTCCGTGCGATGATTCCCGCCGAGGAAGATGGTGACGTTGTCGGCAAAGGAGCAGTAGGGACCGATGACGAGGCGTCCGCCCTCGCTCCAGCGCCGTACGCGCAGCCGGCCGTAGCTGTAGTCGCCGATCTGCCAGCCGTAGCGGGCGGCCTCACGCGCGTGGAAAATCCGCGTGAGGTTGTGGGGATTGGTCCAGCGCCGCCACAGCTTCTCGATCCACATGCAAGGTCCTTTCCGGGTCAGGAGGCCAGCGCCGAACGCACGCGCCGGGCCCGCAGCCGGGCCTTGAGCGTCAGGGCCGGCTTCTCGATGAATAGCCAGGAAAGCCCGGCCAGCAACATCGCCAGCACGATGGAGGCACCGAGCTGTCCGGCAAGGGGCATGGTGGGAAAGAGGCTGTAGACCGTCTGCTGCACCGGCCAGCCGTAGAGATAGACGCCGTAGGAGAGGTCCCATTTCAGCGTCAGGGCCGGATGCGACAGGCCGGGCGCGAAGCCGAGCCAGATGACGGCATAGGCGGTGGTGACGAACAGCAGCGCCTTGTAGGAGCCGGTGCCGGCAGAAAGCCACGTCAGCCCAGCAAGGACGACGAGAATCGGCGCCGACAGCGGCACAGCATCGCGGTAGAGGCAGAGGGCCGCACCCGTGGCGAAGATCAGCGGCAGCCGCAGCGCCGTCTGCACGCCCTGGGGCGCGTCGGGATCAAGTATCTCAAGGCCGACGGTGGCGGCGAAGAGGCCGCCGACAAGCCCCAGCACCACAGCGCGGTAGCGGATGGCGCCGGCGAAGCCGAACAGCAGGACGGCCGCGTAGCAGAGCGTCTCGTATTTGAGGGTCCACACGGTCGCCAGCGGAAAGGGCAACGGATTGTCCGTAAACACACCCGGCAGGCTGTTGCTGCTCTTGAAGGCCGTCAGCGTTGTCATGACGAAGCGCCCAACACCGCCGCCGCCAAAATAGTCGGCAAGCGGCAGCTTCGTCAGCGCCGGGCCGAGGACGAGCGCCACGAACAGCGTCGCCGCCACCAAGCCAGGCGCGATCCGCAAGAAGCGGGCGATGACATAGTCAGCGACGCCGTTGCGGATGAAGCTCAGGGTCACGAGAAAGCCCGACAGGGCGAAGAAGCCGTTGACCGCATGCCCGCCAAGCGTGAATCCCGTCGTCCTGATGAGCGGCTCGCTGGCGATACTGCCGGTGCTGACGCCGAAGGCATGCGAGACCACAACCGCCAGGGCGAGCGCGAGCCGGATGACGCCGATATTGTCGAAAGGCCGCGCCATGGCGGCGCCGATAGTCGGGCCGGCCCGCAGCCAAGCGGTGGAATGAGACATGAGCCCCCCTCCCCATGCAACTATTCCAGACTAACCTCCCGTTTCGTCGTTGCGCAGCGGCCCCTGAGCCACGCCAGCGCACCGGCCGCCGAGCCGCCATAGCGCTCGATGAGGCGGCGGTTGAAGGTGAGGCACGCGCCCGCTGCCTTGAGCGCGTTGACGAGAAACATGCCGGGCGCGGGGTCTGGCAGGCCGTACTTTCGCGACACATAGGCCCGCGACCAGGCCTGGTGCCAGCGGGACCGGAAGATACGGCCGGGCTGCGGCGCGCTGGAGCGGCCGCGCCCGTGCATGGCCCGCGCGTTATGGACATGGACCAGTGCCCGGCCGGAATCGGCCATGCGCCGGCACAGGTCGTCGTCCTCGTAAAAGAGGAAAATCGCCTCGTCGAAGCCGCCGAGCGCAAGGAATGTCTCCCTTCGGCAGAACAGTGCCGCCCCGGACAGGAAGGGTGTACAGCAGTCCCCCTCCGGCAGGACGAGGCGCCCGGACGGATTGTGCAGGTAGGGCGAGAGGAGCGAGCGCGCCTGGAAGAAGAAGCGCCCGTCAGGCTCCTCTATGCGCGGCGCGTAGAGCCCGGCATCGGGATAGCGCTGCGCCGCGGCCAGAAGCGCATCGACCGCGCCGGCATCGAGCACCAGATCGGGATTGATGATGAGGACGAACTCGCTCGTTGCGGCCCGCACGCCGATGTTGTTGGCGCGGCCATAGCCCTCGTTGCGGGCGTTGCGGATCACCCGTGCGCCGAGACGCTCTGCGAGATCTGCGGAACCGTCGCGGCTCGCATTGTCGACGACGATGGCCTGCACCCCCGAGGCCGCGACGGCCGCCAGGCAGGCGGGCAGGCAATGGGCCGAATCGTGGGAAACGACGACCGCCGTGACGGACGAGGCATCGAGCGGCAAGACAGATCCCGTCGATAAGGGCCTTTGGCCCGGAGGACACGAAGGCCTGCGGGCGCAGGCCCGTCGTGGCTTTGACGCAAATCGCGCGGCAAGACAAGTCGCGCAGGCCAGCCGCCGGCCCGCGTAGGGCCGCAGCCCTCAGACGCCGCGCCGGCTGGCCATCAGCTGCTGCACGAGCGGGATGACGCCATAGACCATGCCGAAGACCATCAGCGGCACGATGACAGCCGTGCGCAGGAAGATGGGCCACCCCTCCATCAGCGGGCCGAGGCCGTAGAGGATGGCGGTGATGAGCACATAGGCCCCCGGAATGAGAGCGAGCGAGAAGCTGAGGCGCGACGGCCGCCTGGGCGCAGCAACGGAGGAAGAAGCAGCGGTGGGCATCGGCACCGTCTCCATTGGAAACAAAACGATCCGTATCGTTTTGTCCGTAGATATAAACGATCCGTTTCGTTATGTTAAGAGGGTGTGGAAGAAGTGTCGAAGAACGTCGGAGGAGCTGCATGTCCCGCCCCCCTCATCCGCCGCCGGGCATCGCGCCGAACGAGGCGACACCGGACGTTGTGCAAGACGGCAATGTCCCCTCCCCGGCCAGCGCGATGGGCGCGAGTGGTCGCCGCACCTCGATCGGCGCCAGGCGCAACCCGGCGAGCGCGGCGGCGGTAATCGCCGCCGCGCGCTCGCTTCTGCAGGAAAAAGGTTACGCCGGCTTTTCCATCGACGAGGTGGCGCGGCGCGCAGGGGCCGGCAAGCCGACGATCTATCGCTGGTGGCCGACGAAGGCCGATCTCTTCATCGCCGTCTACCAGGCGGACAAGGCCGCCACCATCGCTATACCCGACACGGGCTCGCTGGCGCGGGACCTGCGCACGCTCGTCAACGCCCTCTGGGCCTTCTGGCGCACGACGCCCTCCGGCGGCGCTTTCCGCGCCCTCATCGCCGAGGCGCAAACCAACCCTGCATCGCTCGCGGCCTTGCGAGACCGCTTCGTCGCCCAGCACATGTGCCGCCTGCAGATCGTCTTCGACCGGGCCGTTGAGCGCGGTGAGATCGCACCCGACAATGTCGAGGCGCTCGTCGAGCTCTATTTCGGCTTCAACTGGTTCCGCCTGCTGATGAACCGCATCGACGACGACCCCGACCACGTGGCGCGGGCCGTGCAAATGATGGTGGAAGGCGCGCGCAGATAGTTACCGCGGCATGACGAAGGCCATGCCGAAAGGGGTGGCTCGAAACGGCGCGAAAGCGCCAGCGCAAAACAGAAGGGCCGGAGCATGCGCCCCGGCCCTCCCCTGACGTCTTGCGCCATTCAGGCGTTGGCGAGCCTGTAGGGCTCGCGATCGACAAAGGGTATGCGACCCAGGACGAGATCGGCCACGAGGCGGCCCGTCGCCGGCCCGCCGATCATGCCGTAGTGGCCGTGGCCGACCGCGACGAAGATGCCGGGGCAGTTGGGCAAGGCGTCGATGATGGGCACAGACTTCGGCGTCGAGGGGCGGAAGCCCATCCAGATCCGCTTCTCGCGCATCACCACGTCGGGGAAGAAGCGCCGCGCCTTGTCGGCGAACAGCTTCGCCCGCTGCTCGTTGGGCGCGCGCTCGAGCCCGGCGATCTCGACGGTGCCGCCGAAGCGCAGCCCCTCGTTCATGGGCGTCACGCCGCAGCCGAGATCCTGGTGGATGATCGGACAGGCAATGTCCGCATCCGCCTCCATGATCATGTGGTAGCCACGCTCGGTCTCGAGCGGCAGCCGCGTGCCAAGCGGCTCGACAAGGGCCTTGCTCCATGCACCGCCGGCAATGACGATGCGCGGCGCAGTGTGGTTGGCCACGTTCGTCATCAGGATACCGCCCCCGCCCTCCTGAGGCAGGATCTTCATGACCTTCTCGTGCAGGATCGTGCCGCCTGCGGCAACGAACAGCCCGGCGAGGCTCGTCGTCAGGCCGATGGGATCAACGGTGTGGCCATTGCGCGGAAAATAGAGACCACGCCTCACCTTCGGGGAGAGCGCGGGGATGAACTCGCGCAGCTGGTCGCCGGTCATCTCCTCGGCTTCCTGGCCGAGCTCGCGGCGCAGCTCGGCGGCAATCTTCTGGCCGACCGTGATGGTGTCGCTCTCCCAGATCTGCAGAGAACCCTTCACGCGGATGTAGCGGGCGAAGAGCTCCTCGCCCAACAGCTCCCGATAGAGCGAGAGGCACGGCTCATTGAGGGCCAGGTTGGCGCGGCTCGCCTGGCGCACGGTGCCCATCTGCGAGGCCAGCAGCCACTTCACCAGCCACGGCAGGGCCTTCGGCAAGTAGCCCGGGCTGACGGCGAGCGGCCCGAGCGGATCCCTCAGCCACCGCGGCACGTGCCACACCATGCCGGGCATCGACATGGGCGCGAAGGCCATGCCCGAAAGCATGCCGCCATTGCCGTAGGAGGCACCGGTGCCAGGCGGCTGGGCATCAATGAGCAGGACCTTCTGGCCCTGCTTCTGGAGAAAGAGCGCCGAGCACAGCCCGACGATGCCGGCGCCGATCACAGCGACGTCGGCGCTGCGGTTTGGATAGTTCGATTGCATTTGGGTCCCACTGGAAGGGTTGGGGAACCGGCCGGCGCCGTTATGCCTTCGCGCCGAACCGGTGCTCCTGGTAGCGTCGCATGCCCCACTCGATGACGAGCGCCAGGCAGGTCGCCGCGATGAGCAGCGTGGACACCGCCGCGATGGTAGGCTCCACCTCGAGCATCAGCGAGTTCCAGATCCTGACCGGAAGGGTCTCGGAGCGGATACCCGCCAGGAACAGCGAGATGACCAGCTCGTCGAAGGAGATCAGGAACGAGAACAGCAGCGCCGACACCACGCTTGGCGTGACGAGCGGCAGGATCACGCGGCGGAAGACGCCCGCCCGGCCGCAGCCGAAGATCATCGCCGCCCGCTCGAGGTTCGGATCCACCGCCTTCAGCGCTGACTGGAGAATGATCAGCACGACGGGCAGCGCCACCACCGCATGGGCCAAGGCAATCCACGGCTTGAAACCAATAAGGTTGAAGCGAGCCGACATGAAGTAGATCGCGATGGCCGTGACGACGTGCGGCACGATCAGCGGCATCAGCAGCAGGGCCATGACGGCCTTGCGCATCGAGAACGCGCCCCGCACCATCGCATAGGCGGCAAGAAAGCCCATGGCCGTGGCGACCACGCAGCTCATCAGCGCGATGAGCAGCGAGTTCCACAGCGAGCCGACCCACCGCGCGTTGGTGAGGAAGCGCAGATACCACTGGTCCGAGAAGGTCTGCGGCGGGAACTTCAGATAGCCGTCGCCGGAGAAGGACACGATCATCACGATGAGGATCGGCGCCAGCATGGTGGCGCAGATAACGAACACCACCGAGCGCAGCAGCGCGGCGCGAAGGAAGCTTCCGGCCATCATGCGAGCCTCTCCTCGGAGGAGTCGGAGAACCGGGTGTAAACGGCGTAGAGCGACAGGGTGATGACCAGAAGGATGATGGTCATGATCGCCGCCACCGGCCAGTTGTGCGACAGCTCGACCTCGCGCTCGATCAGCATGGCCATCATCAGGTCGTCCGGTCCGCCCATGAGCGCCGGGGTGATGAAGAAGCCCATCGCCAGGATGTAGACGATCAGCGAGCCGGCCATGACACCGTGGAAGGTGAGCGGAAAGAACACGCGGGTGAAGATTGTCATGGGCCTCGCGCCCATCCCGGCCGCCGCCTGCAGCAGCCGCCCGTCCACGCTCTTCATGGTCGCGAACAGGGTCAGGACCATGTAGGGCAGCAGCACGTACGTCATGCCGATCAGCACGCCCAGGCGGTTGTACATGAGCTGGAGCGGCTCATCGACGAGGCCCATGCCCAGCAGGAGCTGGTTGATGATGCCGTTGCGGCCGAGGATCACCATCCACGCATAGGTGCGCACGATCGTGCTGGTGAAGTAGGGCAGCACGACACACACGAGGATGAGCGTGAACGTGAGCCCCCTGGCGCGCGTCATCGCATAGGCAACGGGATAGCCGATCACGAGGGTCAGCAGCGTGACGGCGAGCGAGATGCCGTTGGTGTTGATGATGGAACGCACGATCACGCCCGTTCCCATCACGGCGGCGACCTCGTCCCAGATGTCCTGCCAGCTGCCCAGCTCCATCAGTGAAGCCGAGATGAACCAGCCGACGGGCGTCAGGAAAAGGACGAGCAGCAGGGCAACGGCGGGCGCCAGAAGCAGCCATTTGGCCAGTGGGCCGAGGGGCATCCCTTAGTCCTCCAGAAGCCTCGCGTGCTCAGGCAGCCACGTCACGTCGACGGCGGCCCCAACCGGGAAGTTCTTGATGCCGGCGGCGTTGGCAACGTCGCTCAGGATGATCGTGCCGTCCTCGAGCTCAACCTCGAAGCGGATGACGTTGCCGAGAAATGCCACCTGATGCACCTTGCCGCGCAGGGTGCAGCCGGCTTCCCCCGTCCCAGGATCGCACAGTGTGACCTTTTCCGGACGCAGGAACAGCTGGCCTTTCTGCAGGCTGCCGTTGTCCTCCCCTGCCCTGACGGGCAGGCTGCCGGGACCGACGAGACAGCCGGACTGACGCTCCACACGGATGAGGTCTGCCTCGCCCAGGAACTTCGCCACGAACGCGCTCTGCGGCCGCTCGTAAACCTCGCGCGGCGGGCCCATCTGCGCGATCACGCCGCCATTCATGATGGCGATGCGATCGGACATGGTCAGCGCCTCTTCCTGGTCATGCGTCACATAGACGACCGTCATGCCGAGGCGCGTGGAAATCTCCTTGATTTCCATCTGCATGTGGTAGCGCAGATTCTTGTCCAGCGCCCCGAGCGGCTCGTCCATGAGCACGATCGGCGGATGGGCGACGATTGCACGTGCCAGCGCCACGCGCTGCTGCTGGCCGCCCGAGAGCTGGCGGGCATAACGCCGCTCGAAACCGGTCAGCTTGACCATCTCGAGGGCGTCGGCCACGCGCTTGGCGATCTCCACCTTTGGCACCTTCTTGACCGTGAGCGGAAAGGCCACGTTCTCGAAGACGTTGAGATGCGGGAAGATGGCGTAGTTCTGAAACACCATTCCGAGGCCGCGTTCCCGCGGCTCGGCACGGGTTGCATCCCGGCCGTTGATGAAGACCCTGCCCCTGTCGGCCATCGTGAAACCGGCGATGATCGACAAGGTGGTGGTCTTTCCACTGCCGGAAGGCCCGAGCAGCGTGAAAAACTCACCCTGCGGAATGGTCAGGGAAAGATCCCTGACCACCGTCGCATCACCGTACGCCTTGAAAACGTTCTCTAGACGGATACCGGACATATTTTTCTTACCCGAGGATCCACCGCGACCACACGCGGTTGACCTTGTCGCGGTTGTCTTCCCACCACTCGGTGTTCTGGACAAAGCCCAGCTCGCGCGACTTCGGGCCGCCCGGCATCATCTCGAGCAGGTCCGCGCTGATGTGGTCGAACGCCTTCAGGTTCGTCGGGCCGTAGCGCAGCGCCGCGACGTACTTGGCCTGCACATCGGGCTGGGTCATGAAGTCCACGAGCCGCTGGGCCGCAGCGCGGTTCGGCGAATCCTTGAAGATGCCGAGCGCCTGCACCTGGATCATGTTGCCGTCCCACACGTAGTTCAGCGGGGCGCCCTTCTCGATGATCGTCTGCAGGCGGCCGTTCCAGATGCAGCCCATCACGACTTCCTTGTCGGACAGGAGCTGGGCGGACACCGCTCCGCTATCCCAGAACTTGCGGATGTGCGGACGCAGCTCGGTGAGCATCTTGAATGCCCGGTCGATGTCGATCGGGTACAGATCCTCCTTCTTCACACCCGCCGCGAGGAGCGCAAACTCGAGGCTCGGCGAACCGGCAGCCATGTCGGTCAGCATGCGCGGCCCGGGGAACTTCTCGGCGTCCCAGAAATCAACCCAGTTCTTGGGGTGGTTGTCGCCGGGAAAGGTCTCGGTGTTGAAGGCGAGAACCGACGAATAGACGAAGTTGGCCACCGTGTCAGGGCGGCGATACTCGGGCGCCACGTCCTCGGGGCGCGACCAGGTCCACTTGTCGTACTCGATCGGCGCAAGCGCACCCATGCGCGACAGCGTGATGAGCGGCCCCTCGCCCGTGTCGATCAGGTCGATCTCCACGTTGTTGGCCTTGAACATGGCCAGCAGCTTCGACACCGTCGCTGCGACGGGGACGACCTGAATGCCCGTCTCCGCGGTGAAGGGGTCGTAGACGAACTTGCGCATGATGTCGTCATACGCGCCGCCGGGCGTGCGGACGACCACCTGCCCCGCCGCGAGGGCCTTGCCCTTCAGAACATACGGCGCCGCGAGCAGCGTGCCCGCGCCGACGAGAAAGTTCCGCCGGGAAACCTTGCTTTGACCGATAGTGCCTTTCATCTCTGCCTCCCCAGGCGTGTGCCGGTTACAGAAAGCCCCTCGCCTCGATGCCGACCGTCACATGCGGCCCTCAGGCGAAGCGGGTAATCGCATACGGCGTCACATCCAGATGCGGTTTCTCGCCGTTGATGATCTCGGCCAGCAGCCGTCCGCTGGGCGCGGACGTCGTCATGCCGAAATGGCTGTGGCCGAAGCACGCGTAGAGCCCCGTCTTCCCCGGAATCGGGCCGAGAACAGGCAAGCTGTCCGGCGTCGAGGGCCGGAAGCCCATCCAGTACTGCGGCGGGTCCGACTTGAGGTCGGGGAAGAGCTGCTGCAGCCGCTTGTACAGCACCTTGGCCCTCTCCTCGTTCGGCGCCGCGTGCAGGCCCCCGATTTCCACAGTTCCGGCCACGCGCAGCCCGCCCTCCATCGGCGTCACCGCCATCGAGCGCGACTTGTGCAGGATGGGCAGCGGCAGCGTGATGCTCGGGTTGGGAAGCGTCGCGTGGTAGCCGCGCTCCGTCTCGAGCGCCACCTTGACGCCGAGCGGAGCGAGAACCTCCTTCGAGAAGGCCCCCATGGCGACGACGACATGGCCGGTGCGGTGGTTGCCCACGTTGGTCATGACCAGCCACTTCCCGTCGCCTTCGGGAATGAGCTTGTAGACCTTTTCGCGGATGAACGTGCCGCCCTCTGCCTCGAACTGGCGGGCAAGCGTCTGCACCAGGCGCTGCGGGTTCACCGTGTAGGCGTTGTTCTTGATCAGGAGCCCGCGGCGGGTCTCCTTCGTGATGCCGGGGAAGAGCGCGAAAATCTCCTCCCGGCTCAGCGGCTGCGTCTCGACACCATGACTACGGCGCAGCTCTTCCTCGATCTGCGCCGTGGCGTTGGGTGCGTCGTCATCCCACAGCTGGACGGTGCCGACCGTGCGGATGAGGTCCGCAAAGGACTCGCCACCCAGAAGAGTGCGCCACTCCTGCAGACTGTCCTTGTGCAGGGCGCGCATGGCGCGGGAGATTTCCCGCACCCGCTCGATGCGGCCGGCCGCGATCCACTTCAACAGCCAGGGCGTCGCCTTTGGCAGGTAGCTGACACGCACCGTCAGCGGTCCGAGGGGGTCCATCAGCCACTTCGGCACCTTGGGCAGCATGCCCGGCAGGGCGATCGGCGTCGCCGTATCCGGCGACAGAAGCCCCGCATTGCCATAGGAAGCGCCGCCCGGCGACGGGAACGGGTCGATGATGCTGACCCGCCAGTTCTTGCGGATCAGGCTGAGCGCGACGGACAGGCCGACGACGCCTCCCCCCAGGACCAGAGCAGATCGCGCCGCCGACATCTCAACCCTCGATGTGGGCCGTGGCGATGATCTCGACGCGCATGCCCGGCGACAGCAGCTCCTTGACGACCACGGTGGCGCGGCACGGATAGGGCTCGGTGAAGAACTCGCGATACACCGCGTTCATGCCGGCGGAATCGGCGGAATCGACGAGGAAAACCTGCACCATCATCACGTCGGCGAGCGAGCCGCCGGCCCCTTCCATCGCCATCTTCAGGTTCTCGAGGGTGCGGCGCGTCTGCACCGTGATGTCCCCCTCGACGACGGCGCCCGTCACCGGGTCCTTCGGAATCTGCGCAGTGAGAACCAGCGGCCCCTTGCGGACCGTGCCGGAAATCGGCCCCTTGGAGGGAATGATGCCAGTGTTAACGACCTCGAACATATGCACCTCTCAGGCGGTGTGCCGTTTTCCGATCCGCAACGCGCAGCCAGACCGTGCGCGGGAGACAGCTCCCGCGCTGCTCATGGGTCCCAGTGCTTGGAAATCCGCAGCTTCGGATCGACTACCGGCTAGCGACCAACTTCTTGGAAAGGTGCAATGGAAGGACGGCCGCTGTCACCTGCTATTCCCGTTATAGTGATGTAGGTTTTGTTATGGCGCGCCGCAGCAATACGCGCGCCAGACGCCGCGTGCGCAAGTCAGCCGGTCTGGCTCACCGGACTCTGCGGATCCGTTTCAGCGAGAATTCTCTGTGCGGTCTCGCGCAGGAGATAGAGGAACTGCGCCCGGTCGAAACGTGTCTGCACCTCCTCGACCCAGAAGGCGCGATAGTCGAAGGTCACCGTCGGCTCGAAAGGACGCAGCACCAGACCGCGCGGCACGAGGCTGCGCGCGGACAGGGCATCCTGGAAGGTGATGCCGACGCCGGCGAGCGCCATGGCCCCAGCTCCCACGATGAGCGGACATTCCACCACTTCCACCGGGCGGACCTTGTAGCGCTCGAAGAGGAAGTCGAGTTCCGTCTGGAGCCCTTCGTGGCGTGACAGGGCGATGTAGGGCTGGCCGTCGAGGTCCGCTGGCGTGATGACCTCCTTCTCGCACAGCGGATGTCCGGGCGGCAGAGCGCACAGCACACGGCACCGGACCAGCTGCAGCGAGCGGATGCCAGGCACCTTGTCCATCGCCTTGGCCACGCCGAGATCCGCCCTGCGGGCCGACACCACCGCCATGACCCCGCCCGCGTCGCGCGTCGTGACATGGATGCGGCTGTTGGCGGGATTGCGCAGCCACTCGCTCACCGCATCGGGCAGGACTTCCTGTGCGAGCATGGGAATGGAGGCAATGATGGCGCGGTGGGGCTCGTTCTCGCGCAGCCGGTCCACGATGCGGGAGATGTCGTCGAGGCCAACGAAGAGCCGTTCCGTCTCCTCGAAGAGCAGGAGCGCGCGGGAGGTCGGGGCGATCCGTCCCTGGCGGCGCTCGAAGAGCGGAAACTCGCACAGCTGCTCGGCCTGCGTCAGGAGCTTGCTGACGCCCGGCTGGGTCATCCGCAGCAGCTTCGCCGCCCCGGTGATGCTCCCGGCCTTCATCACCGCCCGAAACGCTTCCAGATGCTTGTGCTTCAGACCCGCGGGCATGAATCCGCAACCTCTCGAACTGCGGGCGTCCCGGCACCGGAAACGCCACGCCCGCCGGCAAGACCGCGAGGAGCCCGCCTGCCCTGCCCGTGAGCGTCACCCCCTTAAGGAGCAGCTTGCCCCGATAGCCTCCGGTATAGAGCAGGTTCGGCCCAGCGGGAAATGGATGGGAGCCACCTGCCGCCGACACTGACCCCGCGTGCCGGACAGCACGAGCGGGAGGCAACTTCAGAAAAAAGGGCGCCGGAGGCGCCCTTCAAGCTCTCTCACTTCTCCGGCAGGTTGAGCCGTATGTGCAGCTCCCTCAGCTGCTTCATCGAGACCTCAGACGGGGCGCCCATCATCAGGTCTTCCGCCCGCTGGTTCATGGGAAAGAGCACGACCTCGCGCAGGTTCTGCTCGTTGCAGAGCAGCATGACGATGCGGTCGACGCCCGGCGCGATACCGCCGTGGGGCGGCGCGCCGTAGGAGAGCGCTCGCAGCATGCCGCCGAACTTCGCCTCCAGCACATCCTCTCCGTAGCCGGCGATGGCGAAGGCCTTGCGCATGATGTCCGGCCGGTGGTTGCGGATGGCGCCGGACGACAGCTCCACGCCGTTGCAGACGATGTCATACTGGAAGGCTGTGATACCGAGGATGGTCTTCTCGTCCGCCGGGTCGAGCGCCAGGAAGGCGTCGTGGTCGAAGTTCGGCATGGAGAACGGGTTGTGGGAGAAGTCGATCTTCTTCTCCTCCTCGTTCCACTCGAACATCGGGAAGTCGGTGATCCAGCACAGGTCGAAGCGCTCGCGGTCGACGAGGCCGAGCTCGTCGCCGATGCGCGTGCGCGCCTTGCCGGCGAGCGCGGCGGCCTTGGCCTCCTCGCCCGCCGAGAAGAAGACGGCGTCGCCCGCCCGCACTCCGGCCGTGAGTGCAATGGCTGCCTGCGCCTCGGAGGGAACGAACTTGGCAATGGGTCCCTTACCCACGAGCTCGCCACCCTCGTCCTCAAAGACGATGTAGCCGAGCCCCGGAGCCCCCTCGCTGCGCGCCCAGTCATTGAGCTTGTCGAAGAAGGAGCGCGGCTGCGCCGCCGCCCCCGGCGCTGGAATTGCGCGCACCACGCCGCCGGCCTTGATGACGTTCTTGAAGGCGTTGAACGTCACGTCGTCGCGGGAAAACTCGGCGGTGACATCGGCAATAACGATGGGGTTGCGCAGGTCCGGCTTGTCGGAGCCATATTTGAGCATGGCCTCGGCATAGGGGATGCGCGGGAAGACCTGCGTCACCGGCCGGCCCTCGCCGAACTCCTCGAAAACGCCGCGCAGCACCGGCTCCACCGCCTGGAACACGTCCTCCTGCGTGACGAAGCTCATCTCGATGTCGAGCTGATAGAACTCGCCGGGCGAGCGGTCGGCACGCGCATCCTCGTCGCGGAAGCAGGGCGCGATCTGGAAGTAGCGGTCGAAGCCCGCGATCATCGTGAGCTGCTTGAACTGCTGCGGCGCCTGCGGCAGCGCGTAGAACTTGCCCGGATGCAGGCGGCTCGGCACCAGGAAGTCGCGCGCACCTTCAGGCGAGGAGGCCGTGAGGATCGGCGTCTGGAACTCGAAGAAGCCCTGCTCCTTCATGCGCCGGCGCAGCGAATCGATGATCAGGCCGCGCTTGATGATGTTCCGGTGCAGCTTCTCGCGCCGCAGGTCGAGGAAGCGGTACTTGAGGCGTGTTTCCTCGGGATAGCTTTGGTCGCCGAAGACCTGCATCGGCAGCTCGGCCGCCGGGCCCAGCACCTCGATCTCGGTGATGTACAGCTCGATGTTGCCCGTCGGCAGCTCCGGGTTCTCGGTACCGGCCGGGCGGTTGCGCACCTTGCCGTCGACGCGCACCACCCACTCCGAGCGCAGCGTCTCGGCCACCTTGAAGGCCGGCGAATCCGGATCGACGACGCACTGCGTCAGGCCGTAGTGATCACGCAGGTCGATGAACAACACGCCGCCGTGATCGCGAATGCGATGGCACCAGCCCGAAAGGCGAACGGTTTCGCCGACATGGGTTTCGCGGAGTGCGCCGCAGGTATGTGTACGGTAGCGATGCATGGGCACGGTGTTCCGGCTCTTCGATCGGACGAAGGGTGTGTGAGCGCCCGCGCACGGCAACGGGGCGGCCGCGGGAGAAGCCCACGAGTGGGCCCGAATGTCAAGGATAGGGCGCGACAAGCGTCAAAGTCTGAGTTATAGCGCGGGAGCCATGGACCTGATTGCCACTACCGACGCCCTCGCCGCCGCCTGTGCACGCCTCGCCAAATTTCCGTTCGTTACCGTGGATACCGAGTTTCTGCGGGAAACGACGTATTATGCCAAGCTCTGCCTGATCCAGATGGCGAGCCCAGCGGAGGCTGTGCTCGTCGATCCGCTGGCGGAGGGCATGGACCTTGCCCCCTTCTACGCGCTGATGGCCGACACCAACGTAGTGAAGGTCTTCCACTCCGCGCGGCAGGACATTGAGATCATCTGGCAGGGCGGCGGCGTCATCCCCACCCCCCTGTTCGACACACAGGTTGCCGCCATGGTCTGCGGCTACGGCGACTCGGTGTCCTACGAGCAGCTCGTCAACGACCTCGCCAAGGCGCGCATCGACAAGTCCTCCCGCTTCACGGACTGGTCGCGCCGCCCGCTCAGCGAGCAGCAGCTCGCCTATGCCCTCTCCGACGTGACGCACCTGCGCACCGTCTATACCGCCCTGCGCGCGGACCTGGCCGAGAGCGGGCGCGAGCGCTGGCTCGACGAGGAGATGGCAGTGCTCACCGCGCCCTCCACCTACGACACCCGCCCCGAGGATGCGTGGCTGCGCCTCAAGGGCCGCATCAAGAAGCCGAGGGAAGCCCTCGTGCTGATGGAGGTCGCCGCCTGGCGCGAGCGCGAGGCGCGCAGCCGCAACGTGCCGCGCTCGCGCGTGATGAAGGACGACGCCCTCATCGACATCGCCGTGCATGCCCCAACGACGCCGGAAGCGCTCGGCGCGCTGCGCTCCATCCCCAACGGCTTCGAGCGCTCGCGCCCGGCCAGCGAGATTCTTGCGGCCGTCGCGCGCGGTCTGGCGCGTGACCCGAAGTCCATCAACCTCGGCGAGCGCAGCCGCAAGGCCGGTTCCAACGGCGCCACCATCGAGATGCTCAAGGTGCTGCTGAAGGCCGTGGCGGAGAACGAGCGGGTCGCGCCCAAGATCCTCGCCACGGTCGACGACCTCGAGGCCATCGCCCTCGACGACGAGGCGGATGTGCCGGCCCTCTCCGGCTGGCGGCGCCAGCTCTTCGGGGAGAAGGCGCTCGCCCTGAAGGCCGGCCGCCTGGCGCTCACCGTCGACCGCGGGCGCGTGCGCATTATCGAATACTGACAGGCCAGCCTGCGCGAGACAGCTCACATCGTGACGGCCGCCCCTTGTCGGCGGCCACCTTTTATCACGCGCGGACGGTACCGCGGCAGCCGAAACGCCGGCGACGGCACATGCAATTCTTCACACAACCATCTGAACTGGAACAGTTTTCCTGATCCATTCAGATTCTACTTCGCCGTCTGGATGACGGGCTCGCGCCCGACCAGGCGGGCGAGCTGCTTCATGCGGTTGAAGAGGCGGTCGCTCGCGAGGGCGGCGAGATCGGGCGGCAGCGTCAGCACCAGCTTGCTGCCCTGGCCGGCGATCTGCGCCCGCGGCAGCACACCCGGCATCGACGCCGAGACGAGATAGGCGACACGCATCGCGCCGCCGAGGATGCGCGCCCGGTCGATCATGCGCGTCGTCACCAGCTCGCGGATGCGCGGGCTGATGTCGTCCACCGACAGCCCGACATGGCGGAAGAAAACCGACAGGGCAAGGAAGGCGCGCCCTGGATGGTCGACGCCGACGAAGGCCGCATGGGCGATGATGTTGAGCCCCTGCTCGCCGCGATAGTCAGGATGCGCGCGCCAGCCGATGTCGGCAAGGAGGCACGCGGCATGACGCAGGCGGCGTTCTTCCGCGGTCTCGACCAGGTGGAGCGAGGCGACGAGCTTGTCGGTCCAGCCGATCAGCTCCTCACCGTGCCTCGGCGCGCGTGAGCGCAGCAGGTTGAGCTCGCGCGCCGCGGAGAGCAGCGGGTCGGTGCGCCGCTCCTCGTGGGAAAGCTTCTCGTAAAGCAGCCCCTCGCGCACGCCCTGGGCCGAGATGACGACTTTCTTCGGCTTGCCCTTGCGGATGATCTCCTCGAGTACAAGGGCCCCGTAGCCGAGCAGCGGCCGGCGGGCGGCCGACACGGCCTCGATCGATTCGAGCGTATCGGCATCGACGCGCTCGACGATCTTGGCGAAGTCCGTGACGTCCTTGGAGGAAATGGTGTAGCCGTGCATCACGTGCAGCGGATAGCCCTTCTGCGTCATGTGCAGGCGCGCCAGGGCACGCCAGGTGCCGCCGACGGCATAGAAAGTGCGCCCCTTCAGGTGTTCCAGCGGCTCCGCCTTGCGCAGCGCCTCGCGCACCACCTTGGCGGCCTTGCGGATGCTGCCACCGGTCGCGTCCTGCAGGGCAAGGCCGCCGAGCGGCAGCGAGACGCCCTTGCCCAGCTCGAAGCCGCGCACGTCGATCAGCTCGAGGCTGCCGCCCCCCATATCGCCCACGACGCCGTCGGGATCATGGAAGCCGGACATGACGCCGAGCGCAGAGAGCTGGGCCTCGCGCCCGCCCGAGATGACCTCAATGGGCTGGCCGATGGCCGCCTCCGCCCGGGCGATAAAGTCGGGCCCGTTCTCGGCATCGCGGGCTGCCGCGGTCGCGAGCACATGGATCGAGCCGACCCTCATGAGCCCGCACAGCACGCGGAAGCGCGCGAGTGCCCGCAACGCCTTCTCGACCGCGTCGTCGCGCAGCCGCCTCGTCGTGGTCACGCTGCGGCCGAGGCCGCAAAGCACCTTCTCGTTGAAGATCGGCGTCGGCGCACGCGTCAGACCCTCGTAGGCGACGAGGCGGACCGAGTTGGAACCGATATCGACGATCGCCACCGGCGCGCCGACATCGAGCCGGCCCGGGGCGCGCAGGTCAGACTGAGGATCCTTTGGCGAGGGTCCTGGGGCGCGAATCCTTGAGAGACTTTCCACGTCCAGACAGACTCGGGTTCGTCATGAAGTACTGATGAGCGTTGAAGGACTGCTCCCCCTTGCCCGGGATGATGCGCTTGCTCGTCCCATCGGGCAATACAGTCCAGCTCTGCTCGTTGTCCAGCAGATTGGCGAGCATGATCTGCTCGAGGATCTGCTCGTGGACCGTGGGGTTCGAGATCGGCAGCAGCACCTCCACCCGCCTGTCGAGGTTCCTCGGCATGAGGTCGGCCGAGGAGATGTAGAGATGCGCCTTCGCGTGCGGCAGCCCGTGCCCGTTGCCAAAGGCGTAGATGCGGCTGTGCTCGAGGAAGCGGCCGACGATGGACTTGACGCGGATGTTCTCCGACAGGCCCGGAATGCCCGGCCGCAGGCAGCAGATGCCGCGCACGATGAAGTCCACCTGCACGCCCGCCCGGCTCGCCTCATAGAGCGCATCGATGATGGTGGGATCGACGAGCGAGTTGCACTTGCCCCAGATCTGCGCGGGACGCCCCGCCCTGGCGTGGGCAATCTCCTCCTCGATGTGCTTGAGGAGACGTGATTTTAGCGTCACGGGCGAGACGGCCATGCGCTCAAGCTCCGCCGGCTCGGCATAGCCGGTGATGAAGTTGAAGATGCGCGCCACGTCCCGTGCGATCACGGGATCCGCCGTGAAGAACGACAGGTCGGTGTAGATGCGCGCCGTGATGGGGTGGTAGTTGCCGGTGCCCACATGGCAATAGGTGACAAGCTGCCCGCCCTCGCGGCGCACGACCGACGAAAGTTTGGCGTGGGTCTTGAGCTCGATGAAGCCGAAGACCACCTGCGCCCCGGCCCGCTCCAGGTCGCGCGCCCAGCGGATGTTAGCCTCCTCGTCGAACCGCGCCTTGAGCTCGACGAGCGCCGTTACGGACTTGCCGGCCTCGGCCGCCTCCGCCAGCGCCTTGACGATCGGCGAGTTCGACGAGGTGCGGTAGAGCGTCTGCTTGATGGCCACCACGTTCGGGTCACGCGCCGCCTGTTGCAGGAACTGCACCACGACGTCGAAGGACTCGTAGGGGTGGTGGACGACGATGTCCTTCTGGCGGATGGCGGCGAAGCAGTCGCCCCCGTGCTCGCGGATGCGCTCCGGGAAACGCGGATTGTAAGGCTTGAACTTGAGGTCCGGCCGGTCGAGCGCGACCAGCTGGCTGAGCTCGTTGAGCGCCAGCATGCCCTCGACCACGAAGATCTCGTCGCTCGTCACGTTGAGCTCGTCGGCGACGAAGCTGCGCAGCCCCTCGGGCATCGCGGCCTCGACCTCGAGGCGGATGACGCTGCCGCGCCGGCGCTGCTTGAGCGCCGATTCGAAGAGGCGCACCAGATCCTCCGCCTCTTCCTCGATTTCGAGATCGCTGTCGCGGATGACGCGGAAGCAGCCCTGCCCCTTTACCGTGTAGCCTGGAAAGAGCTTCGACGTGAACAGGACGATGAGCTGCTCGAGAGCGATGAAGCGCTGCGCCCCCGTCTCGGCGAAGTCCGGCAGGCGCACGAAGCGCTCCACCCGGTTCGGCACCCGGATCAGCGCATTGAGCGAGCGGTTGTCGCTCTGGCGGAAGAGCGCCAGCGCCACAGTGAAGCCCAGGTTGGAGATGAACGGGAACGGATGGGCGGGATCGATGGCAAGTGGCGTGAGCACCGGGAAGACGTGGTGCAGGAAGTAGTCATCGAGCCACTCGCGCTCGGCCTTCGTCAGCTGCGGGGCATCGACGAGGACGATGCCGTTCTCGAGCAGCTCATCCCTCAGCTCGCGCCAGCGGCGCTGCTGGTCGCTGGCGAGCTTGGAGACCTCGGCGCTGATGCGCGTGAGCTGCTCGGCCGGCGTCAGGCCGTCCTGCGACAGCGTCATGACACCGGAGCGCACCTGGCCGCGCAGGCCGGCGACACGCACCATGAAGAACTCGTCGAGATTATTGGCCGAGATGGACAGGAAGCGCAGCTGCTCCAGAAGCGGGTGGCGTTTGTTGGACGCTTCCTCCAGCACCCGGCGGTTGAACTGGAGCCAGGAAAGTTCCCGGTTGATGAAACGCTCGGGCGAGTGGCGCAACGCCTCGACGTCAACCGCCTCGGGCGTGGCGGCATTCTGGTCGATCTTCACCGCCTCGCCTTTCCCACCCACCGGCTTCATCGCCTCGAGGTTCACCGTCCTCTCCCTTGCAAAGTCACAGCCGCTTGTCCTGTCCTTGTGCGCCGATTCCAAGATGGACGCATGACAGGCGCAGCAGCGCCCCCGCCGCTTCCGGCGCCGCGCTCCAGCCTCCCATCGGTGCGGCCGGGATGCAACCGTCTCGCGGTCTCAGCCCTCGCCCTGGGCGAGCGTCTCCAGCACCTGGAGCGCGAGCGGGCGCGTGATGCGCCGGCCGCGACTCAGGGCCTCCCTGTCGAGCGTAGCGACAAGGCGCTGGGCGGCGGCGAGCGAACGCTCCATGCGCGGCAAGACGGCCTCGACCACGCTGGTGTCCACGACGAGCTGCCGGTCCACAAAGAGCTTGACAAGGACAGCCCGCAGCAGCGCCTCGTCCGGGGCGCCGATGTCAACCGCCGGCGACTGGCGCAAGCGCGACAGCAGATCCGGCGTGGCGAGCCCCCACACCTCCGGCACCGACCGGGCCGTCAGCAGGAGGCTGCGGCCACTGCTGCGCATCGCGTTGAGAAGGTGGAAGAAGGCGTGCTCGTCGAGCCCGCCCCGGTCGCAGTCCTCCACAACGAGTGCCGGCGCATCGGCAAGATCGGGCACAGCCGCGAGCGTCACCTCCGCTGCCGTGGCGGTCGTGGCGCGGGCGCGCTCGGCCCAGATGGCTGCAAGGTGCGTCTTGCCCGCCCCCTCCGGCCCGACGAGGCGCAGCACCGGATGCGGCCAGTCCGGCCAGCGCTCGATCATGGCATAGGCTGCCTCGTTGCAGGGGCTGACGAGGAAATCCTCGGCTCCGTAGCGTGGCGTCAGCGGCAGGTCGAGGGGTAGCTGTCGGGGCATGTCCATCACGGCGCGGCTCACGCGTCCGTCTCCGGCCTCGGAGGCGGCGGCATGCCTTCGTCATAGAGTGAGCTTGCCAGATACTGCCGCACCGCGAAGCGCGCCAGGACGCCAAGTGCCGCAGCGATTGGCACGGCCAGGAGAAGGCCGACGAAGCCGAACAGCGAGCCGAATGCAAAGAGCGCGAACATCAGCCAGACCGGGTGCAGCCCGACCGCATGGCCGACGAGCTTGGGCGAGAGGATGTTGCCCTCGAGGAACTGGCCGGCGAAGAAGATGGCGAGCGTCGCGCCGACCATGATGTAGTCGGGCCAGAACTGGACGATCGCCACGCCGACGGACAGCACAAGGCCGGTCAGCGAGCCGACGTAGGGAATGAAGCTGATGAGCCCAGCCGAGAAGCCGATCAGCGCCCCGAAGTTGAGGCCGACCAGCGTGAGCCCGGCGGCATAGAACGTGCCGAGAATGATGCACACCAGCGCCTGGCCGCGAATGAAGCCGGCGATCGCCCCATCCATCTCGCGGGCGAGCTGGCGGATGGTCGGCGCATGCCGGCGCGGCAGCCAACTGTCCAAGGTCGCGATCATCCGGTCCCAGTCGACGAGGAGATAGAAGGCGACAACAGGCGTGACAACGAGCAGCGCGAACACGTTGACGATGGCCTGCCCGCCCGACCACAGCGACTGCAGGAAGGTGCCGAGCCAGCGCGCGCCCTCCGACACGACGTTGCCGAGCGACTGCTGCACGTCCTGCAGCACCTCCGGGCCTCCCAGCTTCTCCAGGAGCGTGCCGCCCTGCTCGGCCGCCAGCTGCTGCAGGCGCGACACGGTCTCCGGCAGCTTGCCGATGAAGGCGGCGAGCTGGTTGACCACGATGGGGACGAGCAGGACGAGGGCAATGATGAAGATGAGAATGAAGATGCCGAGGATGACGAGCGTCGCCCACAGCCGGTTGAAGCCGAGCCGCTCCAGCCGGTCCGCCAGCGGATCGAGCAGATAGGCGAGCGCGAGGCCCGCCACGAAGGGCAGCAGCATGTCGCGCAGCACGTAGAGCCCGGCCACGAGAAGGACGAGCGCCACCAACCAGAAGACCACCTGCCGCTGCGCGATCATGACGATATCCCGCGCTGCCGGCGGCAGCGCCTGTTTTCTCTGCAGCCCGCCGGGCGCATTCACGTGGCCATATGCCGCAGCCACAGAGCGAGATAGGCGCCTGCCGACATAAGCGTCAAGAGCGCGACGGCCGCGAGCGCAAGATCGTGGACAATGGGGAGATCGAGCCCGAAGGCGCGTGCGCCCAGCACGAGGCCTGCAAAGCCGATTTGCGCCACGGTCGTCATCTTGCTGATGCACAGCGGCCTGATGGCGAGCGGCCGCGCCATCAGCCATGACAGGACGACCGCCATCAGGATCATGATGTCGCGGAAGATGACGAGGATCGCGAGCCAGGCCGGCAGGACGCCGGCGACGGCAAGGCCGGCATAGATCGAGACGAGCAGCGCCTTGTCGGCGAGCGGGTCGAGATAGGCGCCGAGCTCGCTCTTCATGCCGAAGCGCCGCGCGAGAAAGCCGTCCACCGCATCCGACACGCCGGCGATGGCGAAGAGCACGAAGGCCGCGAACCATTGCCCCGCGACGATCATGGCAATGACCACGGGCACGAGGATGAGGCGGGCGATCGTGATGAGGTTGGGCAGGGTCATGAAGGTCGCCACGTAAACGACGATGCACTCAATCTAGGCAGCATCACCGCTCCGGACGAGCCCGCGAAAACGCGCAGCCGTCGTGTCGGGTCTTGCACAGCGGCGCCCGGCATCGTACTGCCCCGCGTCAAGAGCGTGCGGCGCCGCCCCGGAGTCAGGTCACGATGCAGAAGCCCCCGAAGAACGGTCTCACCTATGCCCAGTCCGGCGTCGACATCGATGCCGGCAACGCCATGGTCGAGGCCATCAAGCCGCTGGTGCGTGCGACGCGACGCCCCGGCGCCGACACGGAGATCGGCGGCTTCGGCGGCCTGTTCGACCTGAAAGCGGCAGGCTTCACCGACCCCATCCTCGTCGCGGCCAATGACGGCGTCGGCACCAAGGTGAAGATCGCCATCGACACCGGCATCCACGACACGGTCGGCATCGACCTCGTCGCCATGTGCGTCAACGACCTCGTGGTGCAGGGCGCGGAGCCGCTCTTCTTCCTCGACTACTACGCCACCGGAAAGCTCGAGCCAGAGGCGGGCGTCGCCATCGTCAAGGGCATCGCCGAGGGCTGCCGCATCGCGGGCTGCGCTCTGATCGGCGGCGAGACGGCGGAGATGCCCGGCCTCTACGCAAAGGGCGACTATGACCTCGCCGGCTTCGCCGTCGGCGCCGCCGAGCGCGGCACGCTGCTGCCGCGGCCGGACATCGGCGCAGGCGACGTGGTGTTGGGCCTCGCCTCCTCCGGCGTGCATTCGAACGGCTTCTCGCTGGTGCGCAAGGTGGTCGAGACCGCGGGCCTCGGCTGGGAAGACGACGCCCCCTTCCAGCCGGGCACCCCCCTCGGCCCGGCGCTGCTGACGCCGACGCGCATCTACGTGCGCGCCATTCTCGCAGCGCTCAAGGCCGGTGCCGCTATCAAGGGCCTCGCCCACATCACGGGCGGCGGCTTTCCGGACAACATCCCGCGCGTCCTGCCCAGGGGGCTCGGCGTCAAGCTCAACCTTTCCGCAATCGCCGTCCCGCCGGTCTTTGGCTGGCTGGCGCGCACGGGCGGCATCGCCGAGGCAGAGATGCTGCGCACCTTCAACTGCGGCATCGGCATGGTCGTCATCGCCGCCGCGAAGGACGCCGACACGGTCGCCCGGCATCTCTCCGATGCCGGCGAGACGGTCTGCCGGCTCGGCGAGGTCGTCCCGGCGGCCGAGGGTGCCGAGCGGGTGACGACGAAGGGACATCTCGCGCTGTGACCACCTGCCCGATCCAGCCCCGGAAGCGCGTGGCCGTGCTCATCTCCGGCCGCGGCTCCAACATGACGGCGCTGATCGCCGCCGCCGCCGATCCCGCCTTTCCGGCGACGATTGCGCTCGTCGTGTCCAACCGGCCGGATGCAGCCGGACTCGCCGCTGCCGCCGAGGCGGGCATTGCCACTGCCGTCGTCGACCACAAGCCCTTTGGCAAGGATCGCGAGGCCTTCGAGCGCGTGTTGGACGAGACCCTGCGGGCAGCCGACATTGATATCGTCTGCCTCGCCGGCTTCATGCGCGTGCTGACGCCCTGGTTCGTGGAGCGCTGGACCGGGCGAATGCTCAACATCCACCCGTCCCTCCTGCCCGCATTCCGGGGCCTCGACACCCACGCCCGCGCGCTGGCTGAGGGCGTGCGGCTGCACGGCTGCACGGTGCATTTCGTAGTGCCGGAGCTCGACGCCGGCCCCGCCGTCATCCAGGCCGCGGTGCCGGTGATGCCGGACGACACGCCGGAGAGCCTCGCCGCGCGCGTGCTCACGCAGGAGCACCGCATCTATCCGGCCGCCCTCGCCCTCGTCGCCTCGGGCGCCGTCACCCTCGGCGCCGACGGTCGCATCGCCGGCCTGCCGCAGGCGCAGGCCGACGGCGCGGTGCTCGTCAACCCGCCGGTTGGCCGCTAGATCAGATCGGTCTTCTCAGCTTGCACGCGTCGAGCGCCTCCAGCGCCTTGGCACGGGCGCTGTCGTTGAAATAGCCGGTCTGGCGGAAGGCGTTGATCTCGTCCTTCGTCATCGCCGCGATCGTTCGGCGCGCATAGCAGCGGCACGGCTCGCGCAACGTCTCGCGCGGCGCTGCCATGAGCTTCGCCTGGGTGATGAGGCAGGCGTTGTAGGCCCGATCGCGAATCTGCGCCGGCGAGAGGTTGGCGGCCGTCGGGTCCGGCGGCGGCAGGGGCGCCGTCGTTCCGGAAGCAAGCGCCGGCAAGGCGGCGGCCATCATCGCCACGAACACGAATGCACCCGAAACAGTCGCAAGACGCACGATGCACCTCCTGGTCAAGACGTCATGCCGAGGCCTGCTCTGCTGGCCGCAGCCAGACGCGATTGTCGTGGAAGGCCGCGCCACCGTAGGGCGCCACCTGGTCGGCTCCGGTCAGCGTGTTGATGCCCTTGCCGTCGACGAAACTGGCATTGGGCCAGATTGATTCCGCGATCAGCACGCCCCGCCGCACCCCGTCATAGAGGCGCGCATGCAGCCGCACAATGCCGCGCTCGTTGCCGATGGCGACGAGCGCGCCGTCCTCGATGCCGTTCGCGGCCGCATCCTCGGAATGGATGAACAGCTCCGGCCGTCCTCCCTCCTTCTGGATCGAGGTGGGCGTCTCCGTGAAGGAGGAATTGAGGAAGTTGCGCGCCGGGCTGGTGGCGAGGCGGAAGGGATGGCGCTCGTCGGGCGTCTCGATCACCGTCCAGTGGTCCGGCAGCGCCGGCAGGCGGTCGTGCGGGCCAAAGAGGCCGCTGCGCGGCGCCGGCACCTTCGTCCAGTCCGGCTTGAAACGGAACTTGCCGTCCGGCCAGTTGAAGCCGTCGAGGAAGTGCGCGCACCGGAAGGGCGGCTGGATGTCGATCCACCGCTTCTCTTCCAGCTCGGCCAGGCTGCCACGGTTCGAGTGCCGCAGCGTCCAGTCGATCAGCTCGCGCGGGCTCATCCTGAAGCCCGGATGCTCGGCGCCGAGCCGCTCGGCCAGGGCCACGATCACCTCATGGTTGGAGCGGCACTCGCCCGGCGGCTCGACAAGCTTGGGGCCGAGGAGAATGTGCTGCTGGCCGCCGGCCTGGTAGAGATCGTCGTGCTCGAGGAACATCGTCGCCGGAAGCATGATGTCGGCCATCAGGGCCGTCTCGGTCATGAACTGCTCATGCACACACACGAACAGGTCCTCGCGGGCGAAGCCGCGCTTCACCAGCTCCTGCTCGGGAGCCACCGAGACGGGATTGGTGTTCTGGATGAGGAGTGCCTTCACCGGCCCGCCGTCGCGAAGCGCCTCGGGATCGCCCGTCAGCACGCGCCCGATCTGCGACTGGTCGAGCTGGCGCACCGAGCGGTCGAGAGCGTCCAGCCCCTCGATCATCGTCTTGCGCCAGCCATAGATGCCGCTGTTGCTGTGGAAGGCTCCCCCGCCCTCGTACTGCCAGGCGCCGAGCACCGCGGGCACCGAGAGCGCCGCGTGCATGTTGACCGCGCCGTTGCGCTGCCGTGCGAAGCCGTAACCGAGGCGGAAGAAGCTCCGCGGCCGCTCGCCAAGCAGGCGCGCGAAGGCCTCGATCTCCTCGACAGAAAGACCCGTGATGGTGGCGGCCCACTCGGGCGTGCGCGTCGACAGATGCGCCTCGAGCTCGTCAGGGCAATCGGTATATTGCGCAAGATACGCCCGGTCCGCGTAGCCGTCGCGGAAGAGCACGTGCATGACCGCACAAGCGAGCGCGCCGTCCGTGCCCGGCTTGACGAGCAGCGCCATGTCGGCCTGCTTCATCGTCGCGTTCATGTAGATGTCGATGGCGACGATCTTCGCCCCGCGCTCCTTGCGTGCGCGCAGGGCATGGGTCATCACGTTGACCTGGGTGTGCACCGCATTGGTGCCCCAAAGGACGACGCAATCGGACTTCGACATCTCGCGCGGATCGGCCCCGGCGAGCAGCCCCGTGCCGGCGATGTAGCCGGTCCAGGCGGAAGTCGTGCAGATGGTGGAGAACTGGCCGGAATACTTCTTGACGTGGCGCAGCCGGTTGATGCCGTCACGCATCACGAGGCCCATGGTTCCGGCATAGTAGTAGGGCCAGATGGCTTCCGGTCCGTATTCGGCCTCGATGGCCCGGAAGCGCTCCGCCACCGTGTCGAGCGCCTCGTCCCAGGAGATGCGGGCGAACTGGCCGGACCCCTTCGGGCCGGTGCGCTTGAGGGGATAGAGCAGCCGGTCCGGATGGTGGATGCGCTCGGCGTAGCGGGCGACCTTGGCGCAGATGACGCCAGCCGTGTAGCTGTTGTCGCGGGAACCGTGGATGCGGCCGATGGTCTTGTCGTCGATCACCTCCACGTCGAGCGCACAGGTGGAGGGACAGTCGTGCGGGCACGCGGAAAACCCGCGGGTGATCTTCGGCTGGACGGTCATCGTTCCACGGACGTTGCGTTACAGCCCGCGATCATGAGGGAGCCCCCCTGCTCTGTCGAGGGCATGCCCATAAAAAAGGCGAGCCCGGGCTCGCCTTTTCGTCATGACACAGGTCAGTGCCAATGCCGTGGGCATTCAGCCGACGATCTCGTTGCCCGAGAAGAACTGGGCGATCTCGACAGCCGCCGCCTCCGGGGAGTCGGAGCCATGCACCGAGTTCTCGCCGATGGACTTGGCGAAGAGCTTGCGGATGGTGCCCTCGGCCGCATCGGCCGGGTTCGTCGCGCCCATCACCTCGCGGTACTTGGCGATGGCGTTCTCACCCTCGAGCACCTGCACGACGACCGGCCCCGAGGTCATGAACTCGACCAGTTCGCCGAAGAAGGGACGGTCCTTGTGGACGGCGTAGAAGGTCTCGGCCTGCTCGCGCGTCATGCGGATGCGCTTCTGGGCGACGATGCGCAGACCCGCCTTCTCGATGACGGCGTTAATGGCGCCGGTCAGGTTACGGGCGGTCGCATCGGGCTTGATGATGGAAAAGGTACGCTCGAGGGCCATCGGTCGCTCGTCTCGCTTACGGGAGTTGAATTGAAGTGCGGGGCTTATAGCCGCCGATGCTGCAGGGCACAAGCCACACGGCGCTGCGTTTGCGCATTGTCCGGCAAGAGGCACGCTGGCCGAGAGAGCGGAGCGTCCGCTAAGCTCCCCTCTTCCAGGGAGGAGCTACGATGACAAACGCAACAGGACGCAGGACGGTTGCCCTCCTTGCCGGCCTCTGCCTCGCCGCCACCGGCGCCTCGGCGCAGGATGTCAGCGGCCAGTGGCTGACCCAGGGAGGCAAGGCGCGGGTCAACATCGCCAGCTGCGGCGCCAAGCTATGCGGCACCCTGGTCTGGCTGAGCGAGCCAAACGACGCAGATGGTCAACCCAAGCGCGACGTGCGCAATGCCGACACGGGCAAGCGCAACCGACCGCTCATCGGCGTGCCGATCCTGCTCGGCATGGAGCGCGACGGCCCGGGCCGCTGGAAGGGCGAGATCTACAACGCCGAGGATGGAAAGACTTACACCGCCTTCCTCACCCCCGTCAGTGCCGACGAGGTCAAGGTGGAAGGCTGCGTGATGGGTGGCCTCGTCTGCAAAGAGCAGCGCTGGACGCGGGCGCGCTGAGAGGGATTTCGGGGCGGCCCAAGCACCTTCCGGGCCCCGGCCGCGCCCATGATGTTGTCAGCGGGCGCGCTGGCCGAAGAGAATGGCCTGCGCCTCCTTGTCCTTTGCGAGGTCCACCTTGCCGCGATCCTCAGAGTTGACGGCGAGGCCCCGCTGCACGGCTGGACGGGCGAGCACCGTGTCGAGCCAGCGCTTCAAGTGCGGGAACTCGGTAATGTCCTGCCCCTGCCTGTCCCACAGCTTTACCCAGCCTACGCAGGCGATGTCAGCAATGGAGTATTCGCCGGCCAGGAACTCGCGATCGGCCAGGCGCTTGTTCATGACGCCGTAGAGACGGTTGGTCTCGTTGGTGTAGCGCTCGATGGCATAGGGAATCTTCTCCGGCGCATAGATGCGGAAATGGTGCGTCTGCCCGGCCATCGGCCCCAGGCCGGCCATCTGCCAGAACAGCCACTGCTCCACCTCGACGCGCTTGCGCTCGTCGGTGGGATAGAACTTGCCGGTCTTGCGGCCGAGATATTGCAGGATCGCGCCGGATTCGAAGACCGAGATGGGCTCGCCGTCCGGCCCCTCGGGATCGACGATGGCCGGCATCTTGTTGTTGGGCGAAATGGCGAGGAACTCCGGCTTGAACTGGTCCCCCTTGCCGATGTTCACGGGATGCACCGTGTAGGGCAGCCCGCATTCCTCGAGCATGATCGAGATCTTCCAGCCGTTCGGCGTCGGCCAGTAGTAGAGATCGATCGGCTTCTGCTGCGCGGTGGTCATCGGCCCCTTGCTCCTTTCGTGAACGAGCGTTCCATATTGTCTAGGCCGGCGATGCCCCGAGGCTCAAGTGCGTTGACGCACATCCGCGCCGGCACGCCCGTGCGGGCCCAGCCCTCGGCCCATGGCCCCTCGCAATCTATCGGTCCGGGCCCATTGAGGACTTGCATAAATTGCAGCTCTGGTGCGCAATCGGCAACGTGGCCGTTCTGGCGGCCATTTTACCTGTCCCCGTTTGTTTGCGATTTTTTTTCAGGAGATGATTGCCATGGCGACATTCGTCCGCCGCGCCCGGGCCTGCCTCGCCGCCGCCTGCCTCGCCCTGCCAGTCCTCGTCATAGCGGCCGCCCCCTCGCCCGCCGGCGCCACCGAGGCGAAGGAGACGACGCCGGCAACGAAGGCAAGACGTCCGCCCACGCCTGGCCAGCTCGCGGCGCGGGAGCGCATGAAGGCCTGCGGCGCAGAGTGGCGCGCGCTGAAGGAGGCCGGAAAGGCCGCCGGCCGCACGTGGCGGGAGTTCTCCAGCACCTGCATGAAGCAGGCGAAACGCTGACGGGCACCACCGCAGGATGGGCCGGCTGGCGATGCCGCCGGCAGACGCGCCTACAGGACCTTCTTGAAGCCCTCGTGGCTGCGCTCGTAGCCGAGCCGCTCGTAGAAGCGGTGGGCGTCGAGCCGCCGCTTGTTGGAGGTGAGCTGCACGATGCCGGCGCCGCGCGCCCGCGCCCGCCCCTCGGCGAAGGCAACCATCATGGCGCCGACGCCGCGCGAGCGCTGGTCGCTCCTCACCTGCACGGCCTCCAGCACGCAGCGCAGCGTACCGCGGTTGGTAATGGCCGGCACGAAGGTGAGCTGGAACGACCCGATGACCTCCGCGTCGCTCACGGTCACGTAGAGTTCGTTGTCGGGGCTGTCGGAAATGCGCCGCAGCGCCTCGCGATAGGCAGGCTCCGTCTCCGGCGTCCACACGTCGCCGTGGCCGCCGAGTTCGTCAGCAGCGTGCAGGCTCACGATCGCCTCGAGGTCGGCCTCCGAAGCCCGACGAATCAGGATCTCAGACACGCTTGCGTCTCCGCATTGAGGCGAGCGGCAACAGTCCTTCCGCTCCGCGCAAGAAGAAGGAACAGCCCCGGTTTCATACAAGAGGCTTTTCGAAGAAAAATTCGCTGGTGTTGGAGATGTCCCCGAGCTGGCGTGTCTCACCGGTCCGCCGGTAGCCGAGCCGCTCGTAGAGCCGGTGCGCGTTGGTGAAGCGTGTGTCGGACCAAAGCAGCATCCGCCCCGCACCGAGCATGGCCGCATGCGCCTCGACGTGCCGGACGAGCCGGCTGCCCAGGCCGCTGCCACGCAGGTCGGGACGCACATAGAGCCGGTGCAGCTCGGCCGTTCCCTCCGCCGGGAAATCGACGCCGATGCAGGCACCGACGCGCCCGGCGCTGTCCTCGACCACCCAGAGGGCCCCGCCCCGGTCGGCAAAGCTCCGGGCCGGGTGGACGAGGTCCGGCAGGTCGCCGTGCGGATCGACGAAACAGCCCGGATACTCGGCAAAGCACAGCGAGAGGAGCCCGAAAAGATCCTGTGCGTCTGCATCACGGGCCGGCCGCAACACAAGGCCGCCACGAAGCGCCGAAAGGCCCCGTCCCTCGTAGACGACCGCATTGTTGCAACCGCCGCAACTGCTGCGCTGGGGGGGCGCCACCATGCCCCGCTTTTCGTAGAAGCGGCAGGCCCTTGTGTTCTTTTCCTCAACCTCCAGCCGAATGACGGAGGCCTCGGGGAAGGCCCTCGCGGCCGCGCCGAAGAGCGCTCGACCGATGCCCTTGCCCTGCGCCTCCGGCGTGACATAGAGCCGGTCGAGCCAGACGATGCCGTCGCCACGCTCCGTCACGCTCACGGTGCCGACGAGCGTCCCCTCCACCTCCGCGACGAGGAAGGCACGACCGGGCTGTCCGAGCTCATCCGCCAGACGGTCGGGCGCATGCCAGGCGTGGTTCAGCGAGGCGACGCGATCGGCGCCGAGAATGGAATTGTAGGTGTCGTGCCACGTCCGCGCCAAGAGCGCGCAGACGGCCGAGATGTCGTCACGGCAGGCAGGACGGATCAGGATCACTCGGCAATCCCAAGCTTGCTCTTGAGAATGTCGTTCACGGCCTGGGGGTTGGCCTTGCCGCCGGTGGCGCGCATCACCTGGCCGACGAACCAGCCGAGCATGGTGGGTTTGGCCTTCACCTGTTCCACCTTGTCGGGATTGGCCGCGATGACCGAGTCGACCGCCGCCTCGATGGCGCCAGTATCGGTCACCTGCTTCATGCCGCGCTCCTCGACGATACGGCGCGGGTCACCCCCCTCGCTCCACACGATCTCGAAGAGATCCTTGGCGATCTTGCCCGAGATGACACCCTCGCCGAGGAGGTCCACGATGGCGCCGAGCTGCTCGGCCGAGACGGGCGAGCGCGTGATGTCCAGCCCCTCCTTGTTGAGGCGACCGAAAAGCTCGTTGATCACCCAATTGGCGGCCGTCTTGCCGTCGCGCCCCCTGGCCACCGCCTCGAAGAAATCGGCCGTCTCGCGCTCGGCCACGAGCACGCCCGCGTCATAGGCGGACAGGCCGTACTCCTTCATGAAACGGGCCTTCTTCTCGTCCGGCAGTTCCGGCAGGTGCCTGGCGAGCTCGTCGACATAGGCCTGATCGAAGGTCAGCGGCAGCAGGTCCGGATCGGGGAAATAGCGGTAGTCATGCGCCTCCTCCTTGGAGCGCATGGACCGCGTCTCGCCCTTGTTCGCGTCGAACAGGCGCGTCTCCTGGTCGATGGTGCCGCCATCCTCGAGGATCGCGATCTGCCGGCGCGCCTCGTAGTCGATGGCCTGGCCGATGAAGCGGATGGAGTTGACGTTCTTGATCTCGCAGCGCGTGCCAAAGGGCTCACCCGGCCGGCGCACGGAGACATTGACGTCAGCCCGGAGCGAGCCCTTCTCCATGTCGCCGTCGCAGGTGCCGAGATAGCGCAGGATGGTCCTGAGCTTCGTCATGAAGGCCTTGGCCTCCTCTGACGAGCGCAGGTCCGGCTTGGTCACGATCTCCATCAGCGCCACGCCCGAGCGGTTGAGATCAACGTAGCTCATGCTCGGGTGCTGGTCGTGCAGCGATTTGCCGGCATCCTGTTCGAGGTGCAGGCGCTCGATGCCGACGCTAATCTGCTCGCCATCGGGCATGTCCACCAGAACCTCGCCCTCACCCACGATGGGGCTCTTGTACTGGCTGATCTGGTAGCCCTGCGGCAGGTCCGGATAGAAGTAGTTCTTGCGGTCGAAGACGGAGGTCAGGTTGATCTGCGCCTTGAGGCCGAGGCCGGTGCGGATCGCCTGCTTGACGCATTCCTCATTGATGACCGGCAGCATGCCCGGCATCGCCGCGTCGACGAGCGAGACGTGATCGTTGGGCTCGCCGCCGAACTCGGTCGACGCACCAGAGAACAGCTTGGACCGCGACGTCACCTGGGCGTGGATCTCCATGCCGATGATGACTTCCCAGTCGCCGGTGGCGCCCTTGATCAGCTTCTTCGCATCTACCGGTCGCGCATGCGCGTTCATCGCGTCGTAAACCTCGTCCTGAATTCCAGCTCTTCGCTTGACCCGCCGCAGCCGCCACGTCAAGTGGCGATGCCTGATCGGGTCCCCGGCTCTCGCGGCGACACGGCCGCAGGAAGCAGATGAAGAGACCCCGGGACGGTTTCGCCATCCCGGGGCGGACTCATTGCCGGAGCTTCTCGTCCTCGTAGGCGATGACCCAAGCCATCATCGCGCGCCACACGGCCTCGGCGAGATCGGGCGGAGCCCCGAGTGACTCGGCCTTGCGGCGCACGTTGCTGGCCACCTCCTCCACCCGGTCATGCAGCAGGGCCGGGATGCCCGCAGCGCGCTTGACGGCGATGACACGCTCGACCACCGCCATCCGCTTGGCTATCAGCGCCACGATCTCGGCGTCGATGGCATCGATCTCTGCCCTGAGCGGAGCAAGTACCTCCGCGGCCCGCGCCTCGACAGCCGTCCTGCTCACGCCCACCAAGCCTCCGGAAGGACCATGCGACCGGCCGCATCCTCGATCACCTGGCCGGCAGCAAAAAGCGTCTCCTCGTCGAAGGGCCGGCCGATGAGCTGCAGCCCGAGCGGCAGGCCCTGGGAGTCGAGCCCGGCGGGCACGGCGATGCCCGGCAGGCCGGCCATGTTCACCGTCACGGTGAAGACGTCGTTGAGATACATCTCCACCGGCGAGGCGTTGGCCTTCTCGCCCAGCCCAAAGGCGGAAGAAGGCGTGGCCGGCGCGAGGATGGCGTCGACGCCACTCGCATAGACGTGCTCGAAGTCGCGCTTGATCAGCGTGCGCACCTTCTGCGCGCGCAGGTAATAGGCGTCATAGTAGCCGGCCGAGAGCACGTAGGTGCCGATCATGATGCGGCGCTTGACCTCGCGGCCAAAGCCGGCGGCGCGGGTCTTCTCGTACATCTCGACGATGTCCTTGCCCGGCACGCGCAGGCCGTAGCGCACGCCGTCGTAGCGGGCGAGGTTCGACGAGGCTTCCGCCGGCGCAACGATGTAATAGGCCGGCAGTGCGTATTTCGTGTGCGGCAGCGACACCTCGACGATTTCGGCGCCGGCCGCCTTCAGCCACTCGGCGCCCTTCTGCCACAGGGCCTCGATCTCGGCCGGCATGCCGTCGAGGCGATATTCCTTCGGAATGCCGATCTTGAGGCCCTTCACGCCACGCGTCACGGCAGCCTCGTAGTCCGGCACCGGCAGGTCGACCGAGGTCGTGTCCTTCGGGTCATGCCCTGCCATCGAGCGCAGCAGGATGGCGCTGTCGCGCACGGTTCTGGCGATGGGGCCGGCCTGGTCGAGCGACGAGGCGAAGGCGACGATGCCCCAGCGCGAGCAGCGCCCGTAGGTCGGCTTGATGCCAACCGTGCCCGTGAAGGCCGCCGGCTGGCGGATGGAGCCGCCGGTATCCGTCGCTGTGGCGCCGAGGCACAGGCGCGCCGCCACGGCCGCCGCCGAGCCGCCTGAGGAGCCGCCGGGCACGAGCTTGGCGTCCGATCCCTTGCGGCGCCAGGGGTTCACCACCGGGCCAAAGACCGAGGTCTCGTTGGACGAGCCCATGGCGAACTCGTCGTTGTTGAGCTTGCCGAGCATCACCGCGCCGTCGCGCCAGAGCTGGCTCGTCACCGTCGATTCGTAGGGCGGGCGGAAGTCGTCGAGGATGGCGCTGCAGGCCGTCGTGCGCACGCCCTCGGTGGCGAAAAGATCCTTCACGCCGAGCGGGATACCCTCGAGGGGCCGGGCCTCCCCGGCAGCGATGCGCTTGTCGCTCTCGGCCGCCATGGCGAGCGCCCTCTCGGGCGTCTCCAGCACATAGGCGTTGAGGGCCCTGGCCTTCTCCATGGCCTCGAGATGGGCCCGGGTCAGCTCGGTGGCGGAAAAGCGCCTGGCCTTGAGCCCCTCGCGCGCCTCGGCGAGGGAAAGATCGGTGAGATCGGTCACGTTGTCGCTCTCTCGTCGTCGCGGCCGCACGGCGGCCACACGCTCAACATTCGGCTGCGGCCTATTCGACCACCTTCGGCACCACGAAGAAGTTGTCCTCGCTCATGGGCGCGTTGGCCACGATCTTCTCCGGATAGCCGCCGTCAGTCACGGCATCCTGCCGCTTCTTCATGACCATCGGCATCACCGAGGTCATCGGCTCCACGCCCTCCACGTCGACCTCGCGCAGCTGCTCGACGAAATCGAGGATGGCGTTGAGCTCGCCCTGCAGATGAGGCACCTCCTCGTCGGTAACGGCGATGCGTGCGAGGTGCGCAATGCGGCGCACGGTCTTCTCGTCGACGGACATGGAACCGAACCTGGATGGATTACGGGAGGGCGGTGCAGAACACCGCCGTTGCGCCGGGCTATAGCACCCTGCCCTTCGCCCCGGCAACCCGCCGGACCGCGGCCTCAGGGCCTCGCAAACATCTCCGCGAAGTCCGACCAGCCGGCGGCGTGGAGACGCGCCACCAGGGCACCCACGCCAAGGACCGCGATGACGGCGATGGCGAGGCTCGTCCAGTCGCGCCGTCCGAAATAGGGTGGCCGCCGCCGCGGCTCGAGACGGGTGACGTTGTCATCCCGCTTCTCCCTGTCGCTCGGCACCTCCACCGTCCCGGATGGCGCGGGGGCCTTTGGGGGCACAGGAGCCGGCCCGGCGGACGGAGCCTCGACCGGGCCAGACACGGCCACGGACGACCCGGGTTTTGCGGGCTCCTGCGCGGGCGCCTCGGCCATCGGCAGCTTGGGGCTCGACAGCTCGGACCTGGGCGGTTCCGGCGGACGCGCAGACGCGTCTGGCTGCAGAAGACTGCGCGGCAGCCTCACCACCGCCTCTGCCGGAATGGGCTCCGGACCGCTCGTCTCACGATCATCCGGCATCGCTTCCCAGCCTCTCCATCGCTGCGCCGGCCCCCAACCATGGCGGGCAGCGCGACCGCGCTGCCACCATAGCCGAATGCAGCACCAGCCGGAACTCTTACACCTCTACCGGAACGTTGCGCTCGGGCACAATGACGCGCGTCTCGTGGCCCTGCATCGCCGCGACGAACTTGTCCGCCGTTTGCTCGATGATGGGGAACGAGCCGTAGTGGCAGGGAATGACGGCGTCGAGCTTGAAAAACCGGCGCACGGCGAGCGCCGCTGTCACCGGCGACATAGTGAAGCGGTCTCCGATCGGCACCATGGCGATCTTGGGTTCGTGGATCTCGGCTATGAGCTGCATGTCGCCGAAGATATCGGTATCGCCCATGTGATAGACGACGGGGCCCCCCTCCGGCTTCACGATGATGCCGTTGGGATTGCCGAGGGGCACGCTGGCACCGGCCTCTCCCATGCCCGCGGAATGGTCCGCGCGCACCAGGGTGACAGTGAAGCCTGGCTGCTGCGTGGTGCCACCGGTGTTCATCGGATCGAACTTCTCAAGCCCCTGTGAGGCGAGCCACATGCACAGGTCGTAGTTGGTCACGACCGTCGCACCCGTGCGCTTGGCGATCTCGAGCGTGTCGCCCACGTGGTCGCCATGGCCGTGCGTGATGAGGATGTGTGACACGCCGGCAATAGCCTCGTCGATCTTGCCGGTGAAAGCGGGATTGCCCGTGAAGAAGGGATCGATGAGCACGGCCTTGCCGCCGAAATCGAGGCGAAAGGCCGAGTGCCCGAACCAGGTGATCTTCATTGTCTGCTCCCTTGCCGTTCTTCCCGTCCTGCGGGGGCGCCGGCAGAGCATGCGCCTCCCGGCCCGGTTGTGAAGGACAACCAGGCACCGGACGGGAGAATCCGATGCGATATCCAGCAGCCTATGATGTCGCCATCTTCATTGCGACGCCAGCGCGGGCGCGGACACGTCGGCCTGATGACCTTGGGTCCGTGCCGTGCTACCAGAACGATAATGAGCACCCTCATCGTTTCCCTGGCCGACCTCGACGCCCTGCCCGTCGGGAAACGCCTCATCGGCATCGACCTCGGCACCAAGACGATCGGCCTTGCGCTTTCCGATGTCAGCCGCAGCATCGCCTCGCCGCTGGAGACCATCAGGCGCACCAAGTTCTCAGCGGATGTGAAGAGGCTCGCGGAACTCGCCGCCAGGCACGGCGTCGGCGGCCTTGTCGTCGGCCTGCCACTGAACATGGACGGCTCCGAGGGCCCGCGCGCCCAGGCAACGCGCGCCTTCGTCCGCAATCTCGCCACGCATCTTCCCCTGCCCGTCGCCTTCTGGGACGAACGGCTGACGACGGCAGCCGTCACCCGCACCCTGCTCGAGGCCGATGCCTCGCGGGCCCGCCGCTCCGATCTCGTGGACAAGATGGCAGCCAGCTACATCCTGCAAGGCGCACTCGACCGCCTGGCGACGGCCCGGCGCGCCGCGGCGCTGGACCGCGACAGCGACGCGTAAACCTTCTTGCATCTGCAGCAATCGCCCGGCCCGATGCATGAAAGACGAGCCGACACAGATAATACACTATAGCTTTGAAAAAATGACCGTGGTAAGTATGTGTTTATTCATTGCAGATAATTTTTCACAGCATTTTTTCCGGCCACAGAGGCATATGATCAGCCACTTCAAACGTGACGGGGACAGAGCGCCCGTTCAGCCCGGTGGCCGGCGTCGCCCGCAGCGTTCTTCCTTCGCCAAACACACGCCGGGAACCTCCCTCGATCAACCGCTTGAAGACGAGCGCCACGAGCTCTTGAGCTATGTGGCGCAGCTCAGCGGTGAGCTGGCCACGATGGCAAGCTCAGCCCGATTCGATGCCCTCGCCTATTTTCTCGAAATGGCACGAATCGAAGCACTCGGGGTGTTGAGTCGCCTGGAACCGCAGGACTGAGCGACTGTCAGGCGAGCGAAACGGCATTGCCGCCATGACGCACGAGCTTGCCGGCAAGCTCGAGCTCAAACAGCACGAGCTGTATCGACTGGATTGGCAGCCCGGAGGCTCGCACCAGGTCGTCCACCGAAACGGGCGCGGCGCCCAGCAACCCGACAATGCGGCTCATATCGTCCGTGACCGTCTCTCCGGCGTCGAACGACGCCGCGCAGATGCCGACAGCCTGCCAATCTTCTGTTCCCGCGATCTCCGCCTGAACCGATCCGGCCGCGTTGCCTTCCAACGCATCAAGATCCAGATCTTCCCACAGCGGCTCCTCGACGGCCCGCTCGCGCACGGCGTCCATCAGCCCCGGGGGAGCCGATGGCGGCCGGGAGACGAGCGGGGCGAGCCCGCGCACGACATCCTCGGCGCTCGCGCACAATGTCGCCCCGTCACGGATGAGGTCGTTGGTGCCCTCGGCCCGCAGATCAAGCGGCGAGCCGGGAACGGCGAACACCTCCCGCCCCTGCTCCAACGCGAAGCGCGCAGTGATGAGCGAGCCGGAACGTCGCGCCGCCTCCACCACGACCACGCCGAGCGACAGGCCGGAGACGATGCGGTTGCGGCGCGGAAAGTCCCGGCCCCGCGGCTCCCAGCCCATCGGCATTTCCGACACAACGATGCCGCGCGCGGCGATCTCCTCAAGCAAGGGCGCGTTTTCGGCCGGGTAGAGCCGGTCATGCCCACCGGCGAGGACGGCGACCGTGCCGGTGGCGAGGCTCGCACTGTGCGCGCTCGTGTCGATGCCCCGGGCGAGCCCGGACACGACCACGAAGCCCGCCTCGCCCAGCTCGCGCGCGAGGCGCTGGGTGAACTTGAGCCCCGCGGCGGAGGCATTGCGGGAGCCCACGATGGACACCATCGGCCGGGCAAACAGCGTCGCATCGCCGCGCAGGCCGAGGAGTGGCGGCGCCGCATCGATGGCCCGCAGGAGAGGCGGATAATCCGGTTCGGCTGGCACGACGAAGCGCACGCCGAGACGCGACGCCTGCGCCATCTCGCGCTCGGCGTCGGCGCGCGACGCCACGCGAATGGGGCGACCGAGGCGACGGCCCAGCTCAGGCAATGCCTCGAGAGCGGCGGCCGCGCTGCCGTAGCGGCCGATGAGCGTGCGGAACGTGCGCGGTCCGATGCCCTCGCTGCGCGACAATTGCAGCCAGTCGAGGCGTTGCTCGTCGTCGAGGCGCAAACCGCTCATGCCCATCTCCGCGAGGCCGCAGCGGCACGCCAGACGGCCCAGCGGATGAGAGTGCCCGGCAGCGGCGCAGGATGCAAGCGATGGTTGCATCACTGGAGCGATGCAGCGGTCAGCCCTTCTGGCCGATCTTGCCCTCGGTGCCCTTGAGAAGGCGGGTAATGTTGGCGCGGTGCGCCCACCACAGCAGCACCACGAGAATGATGGACAGCTCGCCCATCTGCCGCTCGCCGACGACGAAGAATGCGGCCACCGTCGCCACGCTCGCCACGAGAGCGGACAGAGACGAGTAGCGGGTCAGAAAGGCGGTCGCCAGCCATACGATCGCGAAGACGAGCGCCACGAGCGGCTTCAGGCCGAGCGCGCAGCCGAGGAAGGTCGCCACCCCCTTGCCGCCGCGAAAGCGCAGCCAGACCGGATAGAGATGGCCGAGGAAGGCGCCGAGCGCGGCCAGCAGCGCCGTGTTCGGCCCCCATTGCGCGGCCACCGCCACGGCCACGGTGCCTTTCAGCATGTCGCCAAGCAGCGTCGCCGCAGCGAGGCCCTTGCGCCCCGTGCGCAGTACGTTGGTCGCACCGATGTTGCCGGAGCCGATGCTGCGCAGGTCCCCGGCCCCGGTGAGGCGCGTGAGAAGCACGCCGAACGGGATCGACCCCAGCAGATAGCCGAAGACGAGCGCAGCCAGAAAATAGGGCCAGGCGAGCGACCAGTTCATCGCTTCGGGCATGGAAGAGCCTCGGTTGTGGTTCGATCGAAGCCGATGTTGCACGCGGCCGGCGGACACGAAAAGGCCGCCGACCCCTTCGCGAACATCAGGAGGCGAGCGAGATGTCGTGGACCTTGCGCCCGGCAACGAAAGTCTTCAGCACGCGCCCCTCGAGCCTCGCCTCGTCGAAGGGCGTGTTCTTGGAGCGCGAGTGCAGGTTCGCCTTGTCGAGCACGTAGGGCTCATCCGGATCAAGCAGGATGAGATCGGCTGGGGCGCCGACGGCCAGACGACCGGCAGGCAGGCCGAGCAGCGCGGCGGGCCTGCTCGCCATGGCGGCGAAGAGGCCCGCAAGGCTGATGTGGCCGGCGTGGACCAGCCTCAATCCAGCCGACAGCATGGTCTCGAGGCCGACCGCCCCGTCCGCCGCCTCTGCAAAGGGCAGCCGCTTCGTCTCCACGTCCTGCGGGTTGTGGTCGGAGACGACGACGTCGATCACACCACGCGCCAGCGCGTCGACCACGGCCAGCCTGTCCTCCTCCGAGCGCAGCGGCGGCGAGAGCTTGAGAAAGGTGCGGTAGTCGCCGATGTCGGTCTCGTTGAGGGTGAGATTGTTGATCGAGACGCCGCAGGTGACCGGCAGCCCCTCGGCCTTGGCCCGTTCAATGAGGGCCACCGAGGTCGCGCAGGACACCATGGCGGCGTGGTAGCGCGCGCCCGTCAGTCGCACGAGCCTGAGGTCCCGCTCCAGCATGATGATCTCGGCCTCGCGCGGCACGCCCGGCAGGCCGAGGCGGGTGGCGAGCTCGCCCTCGTTCATCACACCGCTGCCGACGAGGTCGGGATCCTCCGTGTGGTGCAGGATGAGGGCGCCGAAATCGCGCGCATAGGTGAGCGCCCGGCGCATAACCTGGGCGTTGGTTACGGAGCGGGCGCCGTCCGTGAAGGCCACGGCCCCCGCCTCCATGAGGAGGCCGAACTCCGTCATCTCCCGGCCTTCGAGCCCCTTCGTCAGGGCCGCCGCCGGGTGGATGTTGACGATGGCCGTGTCGCGGGCGCGGCGCAGCAGGAAATCGACGATCGACGGCTCGTCCACCACGGGGTCCGTGTCGGGCATGCAGACCACGGTGGTGACGCCACCCGCTGCCGCCGCCTCGCTCGCCGTCTTCAGCGTCTCGCGATGCTCCGCCCCCGGCTCGCCAACAAAGGCGCGCATGTCGACGAGGCCAGGCGCCAGCACGAGGCCACCGCAGTCGACGACCTCGGCCTCGGCCGGCCCTGGCCGGACGGGCTCGTCCCAAGCGATGTCGGCGATCGCGCCGTTCTGAACGAGCATCGCCCCCGGCGCCTCGCGTCCGCTCGCCGGATCGACGAGGCGCGCGTTGGTGAAGACGAGGGGCCGGGCCTCGCTGGTGGTGGGGCTATTCATCGTTCCTGGCCCCCTCATCCGTTCGGAAGGTTGCGCGCCAGAGCCTCGAGCGTCGCCATACGCACGGCAACCCCCATCTCGACCTGCTCGCGGATGAGGGACTGGGCGCCGTCGGCAACCTCCGAATCGATCTCCACGCCCCGGTTCATAGGGCCGGGATGCATGACGAGCGCGTCGGGCTTGGCATAGCTCAGCTTTTCGCGGTCAAGGCCAAAGTAGCGGAAATACTCCTTCACCGACGGCACGAAGGAGCCGTTCATGCGCTCGCGCTGCAGGCGCAGCATCATGACGATGTCGGCGTCCGCGAGTCCCCGGCGCATGTCGGTGTAAACCTCGACGCCGAAACGCTCGATCCCCGCAGGCAGCAGTGTCGAGGGTCCCACGCAGCGCACGCGCGCTCCGAGGGCCTGCAACAGAATGATGTTGGAGCGCGCCACGCGCGAGTGCAGCACATCTCCGCAGATGGCGACGATGAGCCCCTCGATCCGCCCCTTGTTGCGGCGGATAGTCAGCGCGTCGAGCAGGGCCTGCGTCGGATGCTCGTGGGCGCCATCGCCCGCATTGATGACGGCACAATCGACCTTGCGGGCGAGCAGATGCACCGCCCCGGCGGCGTGATGACGCACGACGATGATGTCCGGCCGCATCGCATTGAGCGTCGCCGCGGTATCGATCAGCGTCTCGCCCTTCTTCACCGAGGAGGAGGCGACCGACATGTTCATCACATCGGCGCCCAGGCGCTTGCCCGCGATCTCGAAGGAGGACTGGGTGCGCGTCGACGGCTCGAAGAAGAGATTGATCTGCGTGCGGCCACGCAGCGTGGTGCGCTTTTTCTCGACCTGCCGGCTCACCTCGACGGCCTCGTCGGCCATGTCGAGCAACGCGGTGATGTCGAGCGGCGAAAGTCCCTCGATCCCCAGCAGGTGGCGATGGGGAAAGCTCGGGCGGGGAGCGATGGTGGCTGTCATCTTGAAGCCACCGCTATAGGCGGAGTCGCGTCCTTCGGCAACACGCCCGCCACGCCCCATGCACATTCGCCCCTGGCCCCCGGCAGGCCAAAGGGGGAACCAGCCGCCACCCGAGACGTTTGTTTCCGGGGCGAAAAGGAGATCAAGAATGACCCGCCTACCTTATCTGCTCGCGTCCGCTTTCCTCATCGCGGGCATTACGGGCGCCGCGGCGCAGACGACCGTGATCGAAACGACGCGGCCGACGATCGAGATCGCGCCGGAGCAGGAGACCGTCGTTCGCCGTTACGTGATCGAGCGTCGCCAAGCACCGATCGTGCTGGAGCGCGAGGTCACGGTGGGCGCCCAACTGCCGCCGGATGTGGTGCTCCACGACTTTTCCCCCGAGATCGTTGAGGCGTCTCCGGGCCTGCGGGACTATGAGTATGTGACCACCGAGAACGAGATCCTGGTGGTCGACCCGTCGACGCGCCGGGTTGTGCGCGTTCTCGAGGCGGTCGACTGACATCACAGCCCTCCCGACACGGGGGTCCCGTGGCTCGCGGAGGACCGGCGGCCCTGTCGCCGGTCCTGCCGTTTGCAAGGCTGGCGCCTTGACTTCCGCCGCGGAATGCTGCATCTCCCGGGCCGAACGGCCGGACGACTCCGGCCCTTTTGGTTTTCGCGACGGGCTTGCCGCAGCAGCCCCGCCTGAAGAGGTGCCGCCATGGCCAAGGCTACGACGATCAAGATCAAGCTCGTCTCGACCGCCGACACGGGCTATTTCTACGTGACGAAGAAGAACACGCGCACGATGACGGACAAGTTCGCCATCAAGAAGTACGACCCCATCGCGCGCAAGCACGTCGAGTTCAAGGAAGCCAAGATCAAGTGATCTGGGCCGGGACCGGCGGCCGAAGGCGGATGCGCCCGCCGGCCGCGGTCCTGGGCACCAACAAAAAAGGCGCCCATCGGGCGCCTTTTTCGATTCCGGCTGGATGTAAAGACCGCTCTGGCCTGAAAGCAGGTGGCCGGCCGGAAGCGGATTCGAGGAGGCCACGTAACCGCTTCCGTGCCGGCCGAACCCCACGGGACCCAGGAGATGCGGCGGACCTGAGCATCCGTAGGGAAACTGTCTTGCGAGGTCACAACCCTCGCTCGCCCACAACCTACATCCGCGGCGCCAGAATGCAATCGTGGAAATCGCGCGACGAGTGCAAACCTGCGTGCACGGTTAAGGACGCCTCCCTGCCCGTCATGCCGACTCTCCCGCGGCGACCACCACGCGGTTGCGGCCCTCCGTCTTCGCCTGGTAGAGCGCCCTGTCCGCCCGCTTGAAGAGCGCATGCACCGAGTTGTCACTGGGCAGGAGGCTGGCGACCCCGATGGACGCGGTCACGTCAAGCGAAATCTTGCATCGCGGAACAACGAAGGGCTCTTCCTCGATGCGTGTCCTGACCCGCTCGGCGACCGCCTCGGCGGCTTCAAGCGGCGTACCCGGCACGATGACGACGATCTCCTCGCCACCGTAGCGGCAGACGGTGTCGATGCCACGCGTATGGGTCTGCACGCGGCGGGCAAACTCGCGCAGCACCTCGTCGCCCACATCGTGGCCGTAGGTGTCGTTGATCAGCTTGAAGCGGTCGATATCGAGGATCAGCAGCGACAGCTTCTCGCCCCTCTCCCGAGCCTGGGTGAAGGCAGTGCGCAGCTTCCCGTCGAAATAGCGGCGGTTGTAGAGGCCCGTCAGCGGATCGAGCACCGCAAGGGCGAGAGACGCCTGTACGCTGGCCCGCAGGCTGTCGGCATAGCGCTTGCGCCGCACCTGTGTGCGCACGCGCGCCACAAGCTCGCTGTGCTCCACCGGCCGCAGCAGATAGTCGTGCACGCCAATGTCGAGCCCGCGCAGGATCGCAGGGCGCTGGCTCTCGTCCGCCACCATCAGCACGACTGCGTTGCGTGACCGCTCCATCACGCGCAGGTTGCTGCACAGGCGCAGCCCGTCAGCCCCGGCGAGACCGAGGCTGACGATGAAGACATCAAAATCCTCGTCCCCGACCCGCGCCAGCGCCTCCGCCGGGGTCTGGACCACATGGACGGCATGATCGACGGCGAGCGCCTGCTGCATCTGCGCCGCTGCTTCCGGCCGATCCTCCACGATGAGAATCTGCGCGTCGCGCCCCGTCTCGTTCGTGGCGCCCGCCAGTGGATCCTCGACGATGCCGAGCCCGCGCGAGGCCAGCACCCGGTTGCGCAGCTCGTCCGTGAGCGTCTTGAGGCGCACGAGGCTGCGCACGCGCGCGATGAGCGCAAGGTCGTCCACCGGCTTCGTCAGAAAGTCGTCCGCCCCAGCCTCGAGCCCGCGCAGCCGGTCGCTCGGCTCGTCGAGTGCCGTCACCATGATGACGGGGATGTGGGCCGTGGCCGGATCGCTCTTGAGCCGCCGGCACACCTCCAGGCCGTCCATGCCCGGCATCATGACGTCGAGCAACACGATGTCGCACAGGCTCTCGGCGCAGAGCGCCAGCGCCTGTGGGCCGTTCGAGGCGGTGAGAACCTCAAAATACTCCGCCGTCAGCCGCGCCTCGAGCAGCTTCACATTGGTTGGCGTGTCGTCAACGACGAGAATCCGAGCGGTCATGACGGCAGAAGGAGTTCAGGCGGCGTCGAGGTAGTTTCTTACGGTCTCGAGAAACTTCGCGACCGAAATTGGTTTGGAGAGATAGGCCTCACAGCCGCCTTCGCGAATACGTTCCTCATCGCCCTTCATGGCGAAGGCCGTGACCGCGATGACGGGAATCGTCTTCAGCTCCTCGTCCTGCTTCAGCCATTTCGTCACCTCGAGGCCGGAGACCTCGGGCAGCTGGATGTCCATGAGGATCAGGTCGGGCCGGTGCGCGCGGGCGATTTCCATCGCCTCGACGCCGCTGGCGGTCTTCAGCGTCGCATAGCCGTGCGCCTCGAGGAGGTCGCTGAACAGCTTCATGTTCAGGTCGTTGTCTTCGACGATGAGAACGGTCTTCGGCATATGCGACGCCTCTTGCGCGGCGGGCCCGCTCCATCCGCGGGGGACAGGCGGGCTCTCACTTCCTTGTCGATCAATGCTAGAGATAGCAGCCCACCCGTTGATGAATGGCAAATCTGATCCACGAAATGCGGCCGAACAAGTCTCTGTCCGCAGCCCAAGCGGAAAATTGCGCCATTGCCGCCCTCTCCTTTCTGGCGGCGGATCCAGAGCGGCTCGGCCGCTTCCTCGCCCTGACCGGCCTCAGCCCTGAAAATATCCGCGCGGCGGCGGCCGAGCCGCATTTCCTCGCCTCGGTGCTGGATCATCTGCTGGCTGACGAATCCCTTCTGCTCGCCTTTGCCGCCAACAACGCCCTCGCCCCCGAGCATGTGGCCCTTGCAAGGGCTGTGCTTGATCCGCACACGGCTCCCCGGCCATGACGAGGCCCGCGGCCGCCGATTGCCGAACGCCCGGGGCCGTCTGATGATGCTGTTCCGTCGGATACGGGGCGGATAGGGAATTTCGACCATGGCCGGCGCGTCGAACATCTTCTGCCGCGACTGCCTGACCCTGACGGCGCCGGTGCGCCCACGCTGTCCCGCCTGCGGCAGCCCGCGTGTGCTCTCCCATCCGGAGCGGGACAGGCTCTCCATCGCCCATGTGGACTGCGACGCCTTCTACGCCACCATCGAGAAGCGCGATGCACCGGAGCTGCGCGACAAGCCGGTCATCGTCGGCGGCGGCAAGCGCGGCGTCGTCTCCACGGCCTGCTATATAGCCCGTACCTACGGCGTGCGCTCGGCCATGCCGATGTTCAAGGCCCTGCAGGCCTGCCCCCATGCGGTGGTGATCAAGCCGGACATGGAGAAATACGCCCGCGTGGGGCGCGAGGTCCGCCGCATGATGCTGGAGCTGACGCCGCTCGTTGAGCCGCTGTCGATCGACGAGGCCTTCCTCGACCTGACGGGTACCGAGCGCCTGCACAAGGCAAGCCCGGCCATCACGCTCGCCCGCTTCGCACAGCGGGTGGAAAAGGAGCTCGGCATCACCATCTCCGTCGGCCTGTCGGTCAACAAGTTCCTCGCCAAGATTGCGTCGGACCTCGACAAGCCGCGCGGCTTTTCCATCATCGGCGAGGCAGGCGTGGATTCCTTCCTCGCCGGCAAGCCCGTGTCCATCATCCACGGCATCGGTGCGGCGACGCAGGAGCGTCTGGCGCGCGCGGGCCTCAGGACCATCGACGACATCCGGGCGCGCGACCCGGGCGAGATCGTCGCGCTCGTCGGCAAGGACGGCCTGAGGCTGCACCGCCTCGCGCACGGCATCGACACCCGCAAGGTCGACCCGGTGCGCGAGACAAAGAGCATCTCCGCCGAGACAACCTTCAACCACGATATCAGGGATGTGGAGACGCTGACGCCGATCCTCTGGCGCCTCACGGAGAAGCTGTCGTTCCGCCTGAAGAAGGCAGGCTTCGCAGGCCGCAGCGTGACGCTGAAGCTCAAGACCGCCGACTTCCGCACGCGGACGCGCTCGCGCTCCGGCTTCCCGCCGACGCAGCTCGCCCGCCGCCTCTTCGACATCGCAGCGCCCATGCTGGCGAGCGAATGCGACGGCACCGCCTTTCGCCTCATCGGCATCGGCGCCTCGGACCTGTGCGATGCCGCGCTCGCCGACACCGGCGACCTCGCCGACACAGAATCGGTGCGCCTTGCGCGGATGGAGCGGGCCGTCGACAATCTGCGCGAGCGTTTCGGCAAGGCGGCCGTCGTGCGCGGCATCGGCTTTGCCGCCGACGCGATGCGGCCGGCGGACAAGAAGGACGACAGCCGTCGCTGACAGCGGCCCGCTCAGGGCGTGTCACAAGGGTGCGTTTCCAGCATTTCGAGCTTCTTCATCTCGCCCTTCAGCGAGAAGTCGCCGTAGTCCAGCACGAGGTCGCGGCTGATTCCGTTCTCGTAAAGCTCGAAGGAGAGCTGGTAGCGCGGCGTGCGCTCGCCCTCTCCCTCCCTGGTGAAATAGCTGATCTTCACCGGCCAGCGCGGCACGTTCCTCAGCGCCTCCTGGCGGGCCGCCTCCTCGAGGCCGTCCACGCTGTCCGCTCCCCTCTGCCGGCCGATGATGGCGAGCGTGTCGTATATTTGCCGGCCGTCGTCAGAGCCGTCGAACACCCGCGCCTCGACCAGCCTTTCGCCGGCCTTGGCCGCAGCGATGATGCGCTTCAGGTGCTCGGTCGGAAAAAGCACGTCGCCGTCGAGGGAAAAGTGGTCGCGCCTGGGAGCGCGGGTGCGCACAACGAGACTGTCCCCCGTCCCGCGCTCCGCCTGGCCGTCAACGAGCTTGGACGGCGCGCCGCTGAAGGTCGATTCGGTCTTGAAGGTGAAACTGGCGCCCTTGCCGTCCTCGAAGGTGGTGGTGCGCAGGTCGGACGTGCGCTGGCCGATGTCGCCACCTTCGAGCACCGTCACCTGGCGATAGGTCAGGGCGTAGCCCTCGCAGCTGTTGCCGGTGAAGGAGAAGGCCACGCGCCCGCGCGCCGCCTCCACGCCGCGCGAGCTGCTGCTCGAGAGCAGGGAGAGGTCGTAGACGACCCGATGCGGCGCAAGCGGCATCGTGGACGAGCCCGCCGCGGCGGATCCGAGGCTCAAGCCGATGGCCAGCAGCGTGCCGAGACAAACCTTCATGCTACTCTCCACTGACACGACCCGCCGACATCGCTGCGTCGCAGCGTTCCGATTAGACGGCTGACCGCCCCTGCCGGTCAAGGCAACTGAGATCGCGTATGCCGTAACATCAGGCTCACGAATGGCATGGACAGCCGCGCGCAGGGGGCCTCGACCGCGGGAGACTTGCGGCGGGAGGGAGGATCGGCAACAACCTTGGCCGGTAGACGCGCCCGGGCCGGGCGATGCATCCACACTCGGAGACAAATGATGAGCAACATCGAAGCCGTCCTCGCCGAGCTCGGCGTCACACTGCCGACGCCGGCTGCCCCCGTCGCGAACTACCTGCCCTATGTGCGCACGGGCAATCTCCTCGTCATTTCCGGCCAGCTCTGCCTCGGCCCCGACGGCAAGCTCGCCGACGCCCACAAGGGCAAGCTCGGCGCCGAGGTCTCGCCCGAGACGGGCAAGGAAGCCGCCCGGCTGTGCGCCATCAACGTGCTCGCCCAGGCCCGTGCGGCGCTCGGCGACCTGTCGCAGATCAAGCGCTGCGTGCGCCTCGGCGGCTTCATCAATGTCACGCCCGATTTCGCCGGCCTCGCCGGCGTGATGAACGGGGCCTCCGACTTCATGGTCCAGGTGCTCGGCGAGACGGGGCGTCACGCCCGCTCTACGGTCGGCGTTGCCGAACTTCCGCTCGACGCCTGTGTCGAGGTCGAGGCCATGTTCGAAGTCGCCTGAGGATCGACACATGCCCGCCCCCTCCTGGCTTACCGCCCAGCCCGTGGCACATCGTGGGCTCCACGTGGTCGCCGACCGCGTGCTCGAGAACACGCCCGGCGCGGCCCGCGCTGCCATCGCGCGCGGCTTCGCCATCGAATGCGATGTGCAGCTCACGGCCGACGGCGAGGCCGTCGTGTTCCACGACTTCACGCTTGACCGCCTCACCGGCGAGAGCGGGCGCGTCGACGCCCGCACGGCCTCCGCGCTGGCATCCATCCCCTTCCGGGACAGCGATGACCGCATCCCCACACTTGGAGAATTCCTCGACCTCGTCGGCGGCCGCGTGCCCGTGGTGGTGGAGATCAAGAGCGGCTTCGACGGCAACCTCGCCCTCACCCGACGCGTCGCGCAGGTGATCGCGGGTCGTGATGATCCGATCGCGCTGATGTCCTTCGACCCGGCCATCGTCGAGGCGCTGGCCGAGCTCGCGCCCGGGCGCCCGCGCGGCATTACGGCGGAAGCTAACTACGACCACGGCGAATGGGCGCGGCTGCCAGCCGAGACGCAGAGGAGCCTCGGCCACCTCCTGCACATGGAGCGCACGCGACCCGATTTCATCGCCTGGCACGTCAAGGACCTGCCGCACGCGGCGCCCAACATGGCGCGCTATTTTGGCATGCCCGTGCTGACCTGGACCGTGCGTACGCCCGAGGATCGCGAAGCGGCCGCGAAATACGCCGATCAGATGATCTTCGAGGGTTTCGTGCCCTGAGGCCCTACCGGCTGGCAGCCGGCGCGCATAACTTAGCGGCATGAGCCCTTCCGCGAGATGCCGCAGCCGATGACGACGCAAGCCGACGACGACGCGGGCCTCACCGTCCGTGTCGCCCCCTCCATTTCCGCCATCGTCGCTGCGGACTGGGATGCCTGCGCCAATCCGCGCCCCCTCGCCGGCACGCCTTACGCAAGAAATGAGCAAACGCCGGCAAGCGACTCACCAGACTCAGCTTTCCTGATTTCAGGCCAAGCCGCCTGTGCTGCCAGCGACAGCGGAAACGTTGACTCTCCGCCTCAGCAAGATCCGTATAACCCATTCATTTCACACGCATTTCTGTCATCACTTGAAGATTCTGGGGCGGTCGGCGGGCGGACGGGATGGACGCCCCTGCACCTTGTCGTCGAAGGCGCTGACGGCACCGTACGGGCGGTGGCGCCCTGCTACGGCAAGTCCCATTCGCTCGGCGAATATGTCTTCGACCACGGCTGGGCCGAGGCCTTCGAGCGCGCCGGCGGACGCTATTATCCGAAGCTGCAGGTGGCCGTCCCCTTCACGCCGGCAACAGGCCGGCGCCTGCTCGTGCGCCCGGGCCCCGGCGCGGAGACGGCGCGGCGCGGCCTCGTCGCCGGCCTCAGGGCGCTGCGGCGGGAAATCGACGCCTCCTCAGTCCATGTCACCTTCCTGCCGCAGGAGGAATGGCACTTCCTGGCCGAAGAGGGCTTCCTCCTGCGCACCGACCGGCAGTTCCACTGGGCGAACGAGGGCTACCAGACATTCGAGGACTTTCTCGCTGCCCTGTCGGCCCGCAAGCGCAAGGCGATCCGCCGCGAGCGGCGGGATGCCCTCGCCGCCGGCATCACCGTCGAGCTGCTGACCGGCAGCGACCTCACCGAAGCCCACTGGGACGCCTTCTTCGCCTTCTATCAGGACACGGGCTCGCGCAAATGGGGCCGCCCCTACCTGCCGCGGGCCTTCTTCTCCCTAGTCGGCGAACGCATGGCGGACAGGATCCTGCTCGTCATGGCCCGGCGTGACGGCCGCTACATCGCCGGCGCCCTCAACTTCATCGGCGAGAGCACGCTCTATGGCCGCAACTGGGGCGCCATCGAGCATCACCCTTTCCTGCACTTCGAGCTCTGCTACTACCAAGCGATCGACTTCGCCATTCGCCACGGCCTCGCCCGCGTGGAGGCGGGGGCGCAGGGCGAGCACAAGCTGGCCCGCGGCTACCGGCCCACCCTCACCTATTCGGCCCACGACATCGCCCATCCCGGCCTGCGCCGGGCGGTAGCGGACTATCTGGAGCGCGAGCGCGCCGCCATCGCCGCCGAGGTCGAGGTCCTCGCCGAGGAGCTGCCGTATCGGCACAGCGGCACCGGCGACGCTTGACGGCGAAGAACCCGCCCGCCAAACCTTCCCCCCAACCGGTGATCCACGAGGATGGCATGAGCAGCTACGATTCCAACAACGTCTTCGCCAAGATCCTGCGCGGCGAACTGCCCTGCGAGCGCGTCTACGAGGACGAACATACGCTCGCCTTCATGGACATCATGCCGCGAGCCGACGGCCATGTGCTCGTCATCCCGAAAACCCCTGCCCGCAACATCCTCGACATCCCCGCGGAGGATCTCGCCCGGCTGGCCGTGAGCGTGCAGAAGGTGGCGCGAGCGGTGAAGAAGGGCATGGCTGCCGAGGGTCTCACCATCCAGCAGTTCAACGAGAGCGCCGGCGGCCAGGTGGTGTTCCACCTCCATGTCCACATCCTGCCGCGCTGGAAGGATGTGCCCCTGCGGCCGCACACCGGCGAGATGGCGCCAGCCGAGACGCTCAAGGCCCACGCCGAGCGTATCCGCCGCGCCCTGGCGGAAGGCTGATCCTTCTCGCGCCCGCCTTTCGGGGCAAGCCCCGCGTCAGCCTGCCGCGCGAGAATGATGGCATTGTTCCGTGCCATTTTTCTCGACGAGGTGACACGTGCTGCCTCGAGTTTGGCTCCACCGCTTTTCCATTCGGGTACGGATCGCCGCCCTGAGTCTTGCCGCTCTGGTCGGCTATGCTGTGATCGGCACCATCTATACTGCGAGCAACGCCCAGATCGAGGCCGCGCTCGCCGACAAGGACGCCTACGCCGCCCTCGCCCAGGCCGCCGAGCAGTTCCGCGCGGCGACGCTGCGGGTCGAGGGCGACGTCAAGGACTATCTGCGTGTGCGTACCGACGTCGCGGCGCGTAAGTTTCACGACGACGCTAAACGGGCCGGCGAGGCCCTGGCGGCCCTACGTGCCCAGCCAACAGCCGGCGATCTCGCCGCGAGTATCGAGGAGCTCGGCAAGACGCTCGCCTCGGTGCAGTCCTCCTTCAACACAGTCGCCGAGCTGGTGCAGGAGCTCGGCGCCACCGCCGAGGATGGGCTGGGCGGCGAGATCGACGCCACCGCGAAGGCCATGGAACGGTCGCTCAGCGAATTCGCCCGCGACAATCCCGATCCCGAGGTCAACAGGCTGCTCATCGCGGTGGACCAGCTGCGCCGGGCGGAACGCGAGTTCCTGCTGACGAGCGGCGACACCGAGCGAGGCCGCCTCGAGATCGCCCTCGGCCGCATCGAGCGCCTCGTCGCCCGGGCCGAGACGCTGACGCCCGAGGTGCGCACTCTCGTGCAGGAGAAGCTCTCGGACTACCGCGCCAAGATGGACAGCTGGCAAGAGAAGCGCGACCGCCTCGTGCGTGTTGGCGACCAGCTCGCCCTCTCCGCCGACGTCATCGATCCGGCCGTCTCCACCATCGTGCAGGCTGCGGCCGACGGTTCGAGCGCCGCGACGCAGCGCCTCCAGCGCATCGCGAGCAAGACGACCAATATCGTGCTGGTGACGATTGCCGCGTCCGCAGTGGTTGGCCTTGCCCTGTCGTGGATCATCGGCCGCAGCATCAGCCGCCCGCTTGACGGCCTGGCGCAGACCATGCAGCGCCTTGCAGCCGGGGACACGAGTATCGACATTCCCGCCGTGCCCGGGCGCAACGAGATCGCCCGCATGGCGGCGGCGGTCGCCGTCTTCCGTGACAACGCCGTCGAGCGCGACGCCCTGAGCGCACGCGAGGCGGAGGAGCAGGCGCGGCGGGACGAGCGCGCCGCCCAGATCGAGGCGATGATCGCCCGTTTCGAGGCCACGGCGAAGGCCGGCCTCGTAGAGGTGCGGAAGGCGGCGGCTGAGCTGCGCTCGGCCTCGGACGCTCTCGATGCCATGTCACGCGAGGCCGCGGGGCGCATCACGCAGGCCGACGGTGCCGTCGCCGTCGCATCCGACAACGTGTCTTCGGCCGCCGCGGCGACAAGCACCCTTGCCGAATCGATCGACCGCATCATCGAGGAGGCGAACCGCTCGACCTCCATCGCCGGCCAGGCCCGCGACCGGGTGGCAGAGACAGTGGAGACTGTCCAGAACCTTGCCACGGCCGCTGACCGCATCGGCGAGGTGGTGCAGCTGATCCTCTCCATCGCCAACCAGACAAACCTGCTCGCGCTCAACGCGACGATCGAGGCCGCGCGGGCCGGCGAGGCAGGCAAGGGGTTCGCTGTGGTCGCCTCCGAGGTGAAGACCCTCGCCAGCCAGACCGCCTCTGCAACGGAGGAGATCCGCAGCCAGATCGGCGCCATCCAGTCCGTATCCGACATGGCCGTCGACGCCATCAGCAATGTCAACGAGATCATCGTGAAGATGGCGGCGATGGCAGGGACGGTGTCGGATGCCGTGCGCGAACAGGAGCGTGTCGTGCGCGCCCTCGCCGACAATGTCGACAGGGCGTCGGGCGAGGCCGCCAACGGCGCCGGCGCGATGAAAAGCGTCGCCGAGGCCGCAGAGGCGACCCGGGCAGCTGCCCGCGATGTCGACGCCCTCGCCGACCGCCTGGCCGACCAGACGGAAACAATCGAGCGCGCGATCTCGGCCTTCCTGGCGGACGTGCGCGCCGCCTGACGCTGCCTGAGCGGCGCGGCGGCCTCAGCGCAGGAGGTCGCCGCTCGCCACGGCCTTGATCAGAGTCCGGGCGGGGTCACTCACCTGGTCCCAGACGAGCGACCCGAGGAAAAAGCTGATCAGCACGATGATCGGCAGGAAGAACCAAGACATCACTTCTTCGGCGCGCTGGCGGCGACGCCGGCGCTCCCGTCTACGCTGAAACCAGCTTGCCACCTTCAACCCCTGACGAGCGGGACCTTGGGCACGGTGCTGACCGGCGCAGGCAGGTTGCCCTTGCCGCCCCGCCCGCCGGTTTCACCGCCGCCCGACTTGCGGCCTTTCTGCACCTTTTTGGCAGGCTTTGTCGAGGCGCGCGTCACGCGGCGGCGTTTGGCGGCATCGGCCACGTCCTTCTCCGGCTTCGGCGTCACTGGCCCTTCCGGATATTCGAAGCCGAGGCTGCGCGTGCCTGTCTCGTCCGTGACGACGACCACACGCACGGCACCGCCGTTCCGCAGCCGGCCAAACAGCACCTCGTCGGCGAGCGGCGTCTTGATCGTGCTCTGGATGAGCCGCGCCATCGGCCGGGCCCCCAGCGCCTCGTCATAGCCATTGTCCACCAGCCACTCGCGCGCCTCGTCACTGAGCTCGATGGTGACGTTGCGGTCGGCAAGCTGGGCCTCGAGCTGAAGGACGAACTTGTCGACCACCTTCGCCACCACCTCCTTCGGCAGGTGCCCGAAGGAGATGATTGCGTCGAGACGGTTGCGGAACTCCGGCGCGAAGAGACGGTTGACTGCCTCCTGATCGTCGCCCTCGCGCTTGGTGCGCGTAAAGCCGTAGGCCGGCCGGGCAAGGTCGGCCGCACCGGCGTTTGTCGTCATGATGAGGATGACGTTCCGGAAATCGACCTGCTTGCCATTGTGGTCGGTCAGCTTGCCGTGATCCATGACCTGCAACAGGATGTTGAACAGGTCCGGATGGGCCTTCTCGATCTCGTCGAGCAGCAGCACGCAGTGCGGGTGCTGGTCGACGCCGTCAGTCAGCAGGCCGCCCTGGTCGAAACCGACATAGCCGGGCGGCGCGCCGATGAGGCGCGATACCGTGTGCCGCTCCATGTACTCCGACATGTCGAAGCGCAGCAGCTCGACCCCCAGCGTCGTGGCCAGCTGACGCGCCACCTCCGTCTTGCCAACACCCGTCGGGCCGGCGAAGAGATAGCAGCCGATGGGCTTCTCGGCATCGCGCAGGCCGGCGCGGGCGAGCTTGATGGAGGCCGCGAGCGCCTCGATGGCACGATCCTGCCCGTAGACGACGCGCTTCAGCGTTTCCTCGAGGTTCTTGAGCACCTCGGCGTCGTCCTTCGACACCGTCTTGGGCGGGATGCGCGCCATGGTGGCGATCGTCGCCTCGATCTCCTTGACGCCGATCGTCTTCTTGCGCCTGCTCTCGGGCAACAGCATCTGCGACGCGCCGGTCTCGTCGATGACGTCGATCGCCTTGTCCGGCAGCTTGCGGTCGTGGATGTAGCGGCTCGAGAGCTCCACCGCCGCCTTGATGGCATCGTTGGTGTAGCGGAGCTTGTGGAACTCCTCGAAATAGGGCTTCAGCCCCTTGAGGATGGCGATGGCGTCCGGGATGCTCGGCTCGTTGACGTCGATCTTCTGGAACCGGCGCACAAGGGCCCGGTCCTTCTCGAAGTACTGGCGGTACTCCTTATAGGTGGTCGAGCCGATGCAGCGCAGAGTGCCGGAGGCGAGCGCTGGCTTGAGGAGATTGGACGCGTCCATCGCCCCGCCGGAGGTCGCGCCGGCGCCGATCACCGTGTGGATCTCGTCGATGAAGAGGATCGCGTCAGGGTGCTGCTCGATCTCCTTCATCACCTGCTTGAGGCGTTCCTCGAAATCGCCGCGATAACGGGTGCCCGCGAGCAGGGTTCCCATGTCGAGGGCGAAGACCGTCGCATCGGCCAGCACCTCCGGCACCTCGCCCATCACGATCTTGCGGGCGAGCCCCTCGGCGATGGCCGTCTTGCCGACACCGGGGTCGCCGACGAGCAGCGGATTGTTCTTGTGGCGGCGGCACAGCACCTGGATGGTGCGCTGGATCTCGGCATCGCGGCCGATGAGCGGATCGATCCGCCCCTCGCGTGCCTTTCTGTTCAGGTTGACGCAATAGGCCTCAAGCGCGTCGCCCTTCTTCTTGCGCTGGCCCTCGGTCTCGTCGGTGCTCGACGAACGCCCCTCGCTCTCCTCGTCCACCCCGCGCGGCGTGCGCGGCTCGGACAGCCCGGCCCGCTTGGCGATACCGTGGCTGATGTAGTTGACGGCGTCGTAGCGCGTCATGTCCTGCTCTTGCAGGAAGTAGGCGGCATGACTCTCGCGCTCGGCGAAGATAGCGACGAGCACGTTGGCGCCCGTCACCTCCTCGCGGCCGGAGGACTGCACATGGATCACCGCCCGCTGGATGACGCGCTGGAAACCGGCGGTCGGCTTCGATTCCTCCCGACCGTCGGCGATGAGATTGGTCAGCTCAGTGTCGACATACTCGATGAGATTGCGGCGCAGCAACTCGAGGTCGACGTTGCAGGCGCGCATGACGGCAGCCGCGTCCTGATCGTCGACAAGGGCGAGCAACAGATGCTCGAGAGTCGCGTATTCGTGGCGACGCTCGTTGGCAAAGGCCAAGGCCCGATGCAGCGCCTGTTCGAGACTGCGGGAGAAAGTGGGCAAAAGGGTCTCTCCCCTATTTCTTTTCCATCACGCACTGCAGCGGATGCTGATGCTGCCGTGCGAAATCCATGACCTGGGTGACTTTGGTCTCGGCGACTTCATAGGTGAAGACGCCGCATTCACCGACGCCGTTCTGGTGCACGTGGAGCATGATCCGGGTGGCGTCTTCCCGGGGCTTGTTGAAGAAGCGCTCCAGCACGTGCACCACGAACTCCATCGGCGTGTAGTCGTCGTTCAGCAGCAGCACGCGGTACATGTTGGGCCGCTTGGTACGCGGCTTGGTCTTCGTAAGAAGCGCCGAACCCGGACCATCGTTCCCCTGCGAGGGACGCAATCCACCACGCCGGCGCTCCGTCATGCCCGTCGTCTGCCCCACGGTCCGCTCGTCCAGCTTCACAGTCCCTGTCGGCATCGTGTCCGCAACTGATCCCGCGCTTGATCCCTCACGCCCAAGATCGGGCGCCCGACTAATCTAATGCCCACCGTGCTGCTTCGCCAGTGCATGGCGTACCGTACGGAGATCAAAAAGCATCGACGCTGGCGACACACGGCCGACTGCGGCGGCACAGCCAACGGAAAAACGGAAAGCGGACATGAAAAGGCCCGGCATCGAGCCGGGCCAGTCGGGAGGATAGAAATCTCAACCGGCAGCAAACGCTGCCGCCGGTCTCACTTGCCGGCGCTCGCGCCCGTCTGCGCGCGAGCGTAGAGGCTCTCGTAGGGCTTCACCGCCTCCTTGGCGAGGTCGGCATAGAGCTCACCGAGCTTGGTCGTCTGGGCGACCAGATTCTCGTAGGTGCTCTTGAGATAGGCCGACTGGATCTCGAAGGCCTTGTCGAGCGTCTTGGCACCGGCGAGCTTCTCAACCGCGGCAGTTCCCTGCTCGAAGCTCTTCTTCGAATAGTCGGCAAGCTCCACGGCGATCGCCTGGGCCCCCTTGGAGACGGCGCCGAAAGCCTTCATGGCGACGTCCATCTGTTCCTTACCGAGTTTCTGCAGATCGTCAAACTGAGCGAACATGTCCTCTTCGGCGTCACCCGACGCCGCCCCTGAGCTGGCCGGAGACACGTCCGGCGTGACTGGAAACCGCCTGCTGAAGCCGGTCAGCTTCATATATGTGCATTGCACAATGAATGTCAACCGCCTTGTTGCGGTGCAACATGGGCATGATGGCCGATTTAACGCATCCGTAACCGCGTCGACCTAGCGTTGTTGACAGTGACCCGCCGGTGACTGGCTCGACGATCCGGCGAGGAAGGAAAAGTTAGGCGTCTGATGTCGGGGACGGACAGATGAACATGCGTTGCGTATCGGCCCGGTGGCGGCGATGGGGCGCCGCCCTGGGCGTAGTCGGGCTTGCTGCGTCGCTCGGCCTCCTGCCATCGGCTCCGGCCATGGCCAAGAAGCGGGCTCCCGAGCAATATAGCCCGCCGTATGCGGCCATCGTCGTCGACGTCAAGACCGGCAAGACGCTGCACGCCGTCAATGCCGACGCCCCGCGCATTCCCGCGTCCATCACCAAGGTGATGACGCTTTATCTGCTTTTCGAGCAACTCGAGGCCGGGCGGCTGCGTCTTGACACGCCGCTCAGGGTCTCTGCGTACGCCGCCGCCCAGGCTCCCTCCAAGCTCGGACTCAAGCCCGGCTCCACCATCTCGGTGGAGGATGCCATCCTCGCCATGGTGACGAAATCGGCCAATGACGTCGCCATGGTCGTGGCCGAGAACATCGGCGGCTCCGAGCGCGCCTTCGCGCAGATGATGACGCGCAAGGCCCGCGCGCTGGGCATGAACCGCACCACCTTCTACAACCCGCACGGCCTGCCCTCGTCGCCCTCCAACATCACGACGGCGCGCGACCTCGCCATCCTCGGCCAGGCCATCCAGGACCGTTTCCCGCGCTACTACAGCTATTTCCAGCGGCGCAGCTTCACCTTCGCGGGCCGCACCCATGCCAACCACAACAGGCTGCTCGGCCGCGTCGATGGCGTCGACGGCATCAAGACCGGCTTCACCCGCGCCTCCGGCTTCAACCTGCTCACCTCGGCCAAGACGAGCACCCGCCACATCGTCGCCGTCGTGCTCGGCGGCCGCTCGGGCCCGCACCGCGACCAGATCATGGCCAGCCTCGTCGAAAACAATCTGCCGCGTGCCTATGCCGGCGCCCGGCGGACGGCGCCCATCACCGACCGGGCACCGGCGCCGAAGCCGGTCAGTGTCGCCAGCGCCGAGGAAGTGAACAGCACGGCGTCGATCCCGCATCCCGCACGGCGGCCGGAGCCCGCCGGCGCCCCGCTCGACCTCACCAGCATCCGGCCGGTCGTCGCCTCCGCTGCGGGCTCCGCCGCCACGCCCTCGTCCGGCCAGTGGTCCACGGGCCCGCAGCCTGTACCACGCGCCGGCACCCAGGTGGCCTCGGCAGCGCCGGTCGCCGTCTCGGCCATCGCCGATCTGGAAAAGAAGCAGGCGGTGGAGGAGCCAAAGAAGCAGGCCGCGGAAGAGACGAAGGATTCTACTCCCTCCCGCTCGGCCGGTTGGGTGATCCAGCTTGCCGCGACCGGAGACGAGGCGCGCGCCCGCGACATCCTGAGCGAGGCCCGCCGCAAGTCCCGCGACCTCCTGTCGAAGGCCTCGCCCTTCACCGAGAAGTTCGTCAAGGACGGCACCACCTACTACCGCGCTCGCTTCTCGGGCTTCGACCCGGACAGCGCCCAGGCCGCCTGCAAGACCCTCAAGAAGCGCGGCTTCTCCTGCTTCGCCACGCGCGGCTGAGCCGCGCGAGAATGGGCGGGCCCGCTCGCAGGTCCGCCAGTCCCCAACGTCAAACGCCGCATTCGGTCGGAGTATCAGCGATGTCGGCTCAAGAGGATGTCCTTGGCCTGATTTACCCGCGCGGCCAGATAGGTCGAGCCCCCTTGATCGGGATGGAGTTTCTTCATGAGCGTGCGGTGCGCTCGACGAATGTCGGCCTCTCCGGCACCCGGCGGAAGGCCGAGCACCTCACGAGCCTCCTCTTCCGTCATCGTTCCCGTGCCCGCCTCGCTGCGGCTCCGCGCGTGAGCATCGCCATCAGCGTCTACACGCCAGGCGGGAAACCGGCGGTCGAGATAAGCCTCTAGGAGGCGCGCACCGTCCATGTCGCGGGCGAGGCACTCGCGACGCAGCGCCAGCAGCTCCTCCTGCCCCAGCCCTGACAGGGCGCGGCCTTCCAGCGGGCCGGCGAGGACCGTCCCCTCCATTTCGCCGCTCGCGTGATCGAGCTCCATTTCGACCATCACCGAACGCACCCGCGACACGCGGGGCGCCCCGCCGCCGGCAGAGCCAGACCGAGACCCCGGCCAGGATCCCGGCCAGGTCCGTGGGTTGGCATAGCTGCCGCCGGGCAGGCCGAGCAGCCACCAGCCGAGGCCGGCGAGCCCCAACGCCATGTCGAAGCGGCCGCGAATGAGCAGAACGGCCGCCAGCGCCAGCGCCCCCCAGCCGCCGGCCTTGCGCAACACCTTGGCCAGTGTCTTGGCGTCCGCGTTCGCATAGCTGTGCCCGAGCCACCACAGGAACACGAGCGCCAGAAGTCCCAGAGCAAGTGCAATCACCGCTTGCCACCCATCGCGGTCAGCAGTCCCTTCACCACGCCGCCATCACGCTCGGCTAGCCGCTGCAGCGCCGGCAGGCCGCCCGAGGCATAGGCTGCCGCGCCGCGCAGCAGAGCCCCGAGCGTTGCGGCCGCGCCGCTGTCGAAGCGTGCATAGGCCCCGCCGGTAAGGCGGGACAGTTCCTTGAACACCTGCGTTACCACCGCGTCATGCCCCTCCTGGAAAGCGAAGATGCGCACGCCGAGCAGGCCAAGCTCTCCGGCAAGGGCGCAGAGGGCATCCGCATCCTCCTCCACGGCATCGCCAACCAGCACAAGTACCTTCGCCCCACTGCGCGATACCTCCTTGCGCGCATGTGCGAGCACGCGGCCGATCTGTGTCAGTCCACCGCGGCACTCGATGCGTGTCATGAGCGCGGTCAGCGCATCCGGATCGGATACCCAGCGCGACGCCCGGCACTCGCCGTATCCACGGAAGTAGACGAGCTGCACGCCAAGGCCACCACCGGAGAGTGCCGTGTCGAACATCTCTGCCTGCAGCCGGCAGGCAAGGTCCCACGTCGGCTGCCGGCTCATGGTGGCGTCGAGCGCGAAGATGAGGCGGCCGGCCGGCTGGGCAGGCGTGGCGACCGCCCTCGCCTTTTCGAGGAACGCGTCAACATCGCGCGAGGTGCTGACGCCCGGCACAGATGACCCGCACTGCGCCAGGGTCCTGTCGCGGCCGTCCCGCTTGTCGTCGCCCATGGCCGGGCTGCCTCCCTTCTTATTCGGTCTTCATGTGGCGCGCACCCGCGTCCTTGCAAGCGGGGCGCTCCCGCGAGCTTCTGTGCGCCGCAACATGGCCGTTGGCGGCGCAGCGTCGCTTTGCTACAGGCAGAAGCTATGCACGGCGGCCAAGACCGGGCAAGGAGGGAACGAGGGCATGGACAGGGTCGCAACGGTCGATACGGTCAGGGGATTGCGCGAGGCGGTCGCATCCTGGCGCGCGGCGGGCAAGCGCGTGGCGCTGGTGCCGACCATGGGGGCGCTGCATGAGGGGCACCTATCGCTGGTCGACCGCGCGCGCGAGCTGGCCGACCGGGTCGTCGTCTCCATCTTCGTCAACCCGACCCAGTTCGCCCCGAACGAGGACTTCTCGAAGTATCCCCGAACGCTGGACGAGGATTGTGCGAAGCTCGCCGGCCGCGCCGACCTCGCGTATACGCCGCTTCTGGAGGAGATGTATCCGGCCGGCTTCGCCACCACCGTGAGCCTTGCCGGCCCGGCCGCCGTGGGCCTCGAGGATGCCTTCCGCCCCACCCACTTTGCGGGCGTCGCCACCGTCGTCGCCAAGCTGCTCCTGCAGGCCCTGCCCGACGTCGCCGTCTTCGGCGAGAAGGACTACCAGCAGCTCAAGGTCGTTGCCCGCATGGCGCGCGATCTGGACCTTACGGCCGAGATCGTCGGCGCGCCGACGGTGCGCGAGGCCGACGGCCTCGCCCTCTCCTCACGCAACCGTTACCTCTCGCAGGAGGAACGGGCCCTCGCGCCCACGCTGTATCGCACGCTGCAGGATTGCGCCGCGCGCCTGCGCGCCGGCGAGGATGCCGCGACCGTCATGGCGGCCGGCGAGGCGGCCCTGGCTACAGCCGGCTTTGCGGTGGACTATCTCGCCCTGCGCGATGCCGAGACGCTCGCCCCCGTCAGTGGACTTGCCGCACCCGCCCGCCTGCTTGTTGCCGCGCGGCTCGGGGTAACCCGGCTCATTGACAACATTGCCGTCTGACAGCCACCACGCGCACGTAAAAGCCGTTCCTGATCAGGAACTTGAACCCATCAGCGGAATCATTTTCGGAACAGTGTCAGTGCAGCCTGCGGCGTTCTTGAGCGTCCTCATAGGCCGCCCACGCGAGGAGGAGGTCGCCGCCGACGCCTTCGTCGGCAAGGTTGCGACTGATGGTGGTAAAGAGCGTTTCGGCCCTCGACCAGTCGCGGGCGAACGGCATCGCCCCTTCAGGTCCTCCTTCGAGCCGCGCCGCGGCATAGTGCTCCAGCAGCGCCTCGCGCTCGGCAAAGGCAAAGGCGGCGACGACCGTGCGGAAAACGCGGCCCGCCTCAATCTCGACCTGGCCTGTATCGCGCTGGCGCGGACGCACGAGATAGCCTTCCGCCCGCTCGTCAATTTCAAAGGACCGCACGGCCCCTTCTGCGACACCGATCAGCATGAGCGCCTCCATCGGCCAATCTCATGCATCAACGATGCCAGATGGGTCGTGCCAAAGCGGTGCGGGCGCGCACCGGTTCACAAAAGACCGAGCGAGGCAAGCTCCCGCCTGAGTTCCTCGGGCATCTCGGCCCCAGTCTCGCTGCCGCCCCCGAGATCGGGCGGCGCATCCTTGGCGGCGAGATAACGCCAGCCCTGGAAGGGACGGAAGGGCCGCGGCACGACAGGCACCACCACCGGCTCCATGACGAGATGGCAGCGTGAGATGCCCTCGCCGTCGGTGAAGGGACGAATATCGAGCAGCCGCTGGCGGCAGCAGACCTGTCCCTTGATGACCCAGTAGAGCGATCCGCCATCGAGGATCTCGTCGATGCGCTTGGGCACCATGCGCGTCGTGTGGAGTTGCTCCTGCGGCAGGTTCTGCCGCCGGCGCTCGCGCATGCGCTCCTCGATCCACTCCTCGAGGTCGCGGATGGATTCTGCCCCGACGCAGAGCTTGATGAGATGGAGGGCCATGGCCCACTATCTAGCGCCGCCACGGCACGAGGCAACGGGCACGGCGCACGGGACGGGGGATAACGGGAGGGAGCGAAGGCCGGTCCATGCGCACAGGCCCTACCAGGCGCCGGGACGCTATGTCGCCGCCTCCTCTGCCGCGATGACGATCAGCCGCGCCCCTTCGCCCACCTGGGCGCCGGGCTCCGCCGCAATCTCCGTCACGGTGCCGGCGCAGGGCGCGACGAGCACGTGCTCCATCTTCATCGCCTCGACCACGGCGAGCCGGTCGCCCTTCTCCACCGCATCGCCAACCGCGACGAAGACAGCGACGAGCTTGCCGTGCATCGGAGCTTTGACGAGCCCGTCGCCGTCCATGTGCTCGAGATCGACGGCGAAGGGATCGTAGAGGCGCACGCTCGTCTGCCGCCCACTGGCGAGGACGAGCATCGCATCCTCCGCCTCCACGAGCGTCAGATCGTGCTCACCCTCCGGCACCGGATGGCCGGGGAAGGAAACGGCCGGCCCTTCCGGGCCGTATTCCAGCACCGCCTCCACCCGCTCGCCCTCGACAATGAGCGGCAGGCCAGTGCGCCGCTTCCCGACGAGCTGGAAGCCGTCGTCCACCCACCAGCCGCCCGCCTCCTCGTCCCGCAGGGACGACGAGGAGGAGAAGGCGATGCGCTCGCTCTCGCGGTTGACGAGGGCGAGCGCGCCAGCCGCCGCGGCCGCCGGGTCGAAGCCGCGCGGCACGGCGCCCAGCGCCTCGATGTTGCGATCGATGAAGCCGGTGTCGAAACGCCCCTCGCGGAACTCCGACGCCCCGCACAATGCCTTGAGGAAAGCGAGGTTGGTCTTCGGGCCCGCGACCGTCGTGGCGCCGAGCGCCCCGGCCAGCCTGTCGAGCGCCTCGGCGCGCGTCGGGGCGTGGGCAATGACCTTGGCAATCATCGGGTCGTAGAACGGTGTCACCGTGTCCCCCGCGGCAACGCCGGTGTCGATGCGGATGCCCTCGCCCTCACCGAAATCGAGCGCCCAGAGCTTGCCGGTCGAGGGAAGGAAGCCCTTTTCGGGATCCTCGGCATAGAGCCGGGCCTCGACCGCATGGCCGTCTATGGCGAGATCCTCCTGGGTGAAAGGCAGCGCCTCGCCGGCGGCCACGCGGAATTGCAGCTCGACGAGGTCGAGGCCGGTGATCGCCTCCGTCACGGGATGCTCCACCTGCAGCCGCGTGTTCATCTCCATGAAGTAGAAGCGGTCGGGCCGCAGGCCCTCGCGGCCGTCGGCGATGAATTCCACCGTGCCGGCCCCGACATAGCCCACGGCCCGCGCTGCCTCGGTCGCTGCCCGCCCCATGGCAGCGCGCATCTCCTCCGTCATGCCCGGCGCCGGCGCCTCCTCGATCACCTTCTGGTGGCGGCGCTGCAGGGAGCAGTCGCGCTCGAAGAGATGCACGACGTTGCCATGCGTGTCGGCAAAGATCTGGATTTCAATGTGCCGGGGCGACAGTACGTATTTTTCGACGAGCACGCGCGGATCGCCGAAGGCGCTCTGGGCCTCGCGCTGGGCGCTCGCAAGCGCCGCATCGAAGTCGGCCACCTTGTCAACGCGCTTCATGCCCTTGCCGCCACCGCCGGCTACGGCCTTGATGAGCACCGGATAGCCGATCTCGTAGGCCTTCTGGCGCAGGAAATCAGGCTCCTGCCGGCTGCCGTGGTACCCGGGCACCACCGGCACGCCCGCCTTCTCCACGAGCGCCTTGGCCGCGTCCTTCAGCCCCATGGCGCGGATGGCGGATGCCGGCGGGCCGACGAAGACGATGCCGTTCGCCGCACAGGCCTCGGCGAACTCCGCCCGCTCGGAGAGGAAGCCGTAGCCCGGATGGATGGCGGCGGCGCCGGTCTTCCTGGCCACGGCGATGATGCGGTCGACGAGGAGGTAGCTCTCCGCCGCCGGAGCGGGGCCGATGCGATGCGCCTCGTCCGCCATGTGCACGAACATGGCATCGGCGTCCGCGTCGGAATAGACGGCGATGGTGCGCATGCCGAGCCGTCGCGCCGTGCGGATGATGCGGCAGGCGATCTCGCCGCGGTTGGCGATGAGGACGCTGTCGAGCACGAGTCACCTCTCTCGGTCACGGAGCGCGCCGGTGCGCCCGGCGGCAGATCTTGTCGCTGTCGCAGCCAACAGACCATAGCCTGCCCGAGGGCGCCATGCCGCAAAGCGCGGCATCCGGCCTTGGCATCCGTGCGGGGGCGGCGCCCTCGCCCTCACCGCGTCGCGGGGCTGAAGCGCGCAACGAGCTGGTGACGCTCGCCCGGATAGGTCAGGGTGACCGCCGTGATCGGCGTGCCTGCCTGGAAGGTCCGCCTCGCCACCACGAGGCAGGCGGCCCCGCGGGCGATGGCGAGATGGTGCGCGACGTCCGCCGCGGCATTTTCGGCCCGGATGGTGTGCTCCGCCTCCGTCCAGGGGATCTGCTCGAGCAGCCAGGTGCCCGGCGGCGAGACGGCGAAGGGCTCGCGCGCCGCGGCCGGCACCACGGCGAGGTTGATGAGCCGCTTCTCGTGGACGAAGGGGCACTCGTCGGCGAAGTGCAGCACCGTGATCGCTTCCACTTCGATGACGCCCCTGGCCACGCCGAGCCGCGCAAGATCTTCCGGCCGGGCTCGGCGACGTTCGCGGTCCAGGATCACGTAGCGGTAGGTGCGGCCGGAGCCGGTGATCTCCGCCTTGATATCGTGGACCTCGAGCACGGTCTCTTGCGACTTCGGCGCCGCCACGAAGGAGCCGGAGCGGCGCCGGCGCACCACAAGCCCCGCCGCCGCAAGGGCCGAGAGGGCCTTGTTCACCGTCATGCGCGAGCAGCCGAACTGCGCGACAAGATCATGCTCGGAGGGGACACGGTGGCCGGGCGGCCACTCGCCGGAAAGGATCTTCTCCTCGAGCGCCCGGCGGATCTCGGCGTAGCGCGGCAGGGGTTCGGCGATGCTCACGCTCCGCTCCTATGTCGTCACGAGCCGGGCAAGCGTGCGCCGATAGGCCGCCTCGACCGTCTCGCGCGCCTCGTGGCGGCCGCCCGAGACGACCTGCCGGCCGCCCACGTAGACCCGGTCGAGCACTGCCTTGCCGGCAACAAAGAGATAGGCGTCGAGCCAGCGATCGCCGCGCATCGGTGCAAGGTCGACATGGGCCCCGTCGAGTACCACGATGTCCGCCCGGTGGCCGGGGGCGAGCGCGCCGACGGCGCGGCCGAGCGCACGCGCCCCGCCACGGCAGGCCTCGTCATAAAGTCGGCGGGCCGTCGATTCGCCCTGATGCCGCGCCATGAGGTTGCGCCCGCGCAGCGCCAGGCGCTGGCTGTATTCGAGCTGCCGGAGCTCGCCCGGCGCCGTGATCTCGATGTTGGAATCGCTGCCGACGCCATAGACCCCGCCGTGGCGGACAAAGTCGACGCCAGCGAAGATGCCGTCACCTAGGTTGGCCTCGGTGATCGGGCACAGACCCGCGACGGCGCCTGAGCCCGCGATGCCGGCGACTTCCGCGTCGGTCAGGTGCGTGGCGTGGATGAGGCACCAGCGCCCGTCCACCGGCGCGTTGTCCAGGAGCCATTCGACCGGCCGACGGCCGCACCAGGCGAGGCAGTCCTCCACCTCCTTGGTCTGCTCGGCGACATGGATGTGGATGGGTGCATCGCCGGCGAGCGGCAGGACTGCGGCGAGGCTCTCCGGCGTCACCGCCCGCAGCGAATGCGGCGCGATGCCGATGCGCGCATCGGGCAGCCGGGCCACTGCCTTGCGTGCGCCCTCAAGCAGCGCCGCGAAACGGTCGGGATCATTGAGGAAACGCCGCTGCCCCTCGCCCGCCGGCTGCCCGCCGAAGCCGCCCTGGGCGTAGAACACCGGCAGCAGCGTCAGCCCGATGCCCGTGGCTTCCGCGGCCGCGGCAATGCGCTCGCAGTGCTCGGCCAGATTGGCATAGGGCACGCCGCCGATGGCGTGATGGAGATAGTGGAACTCGGCCACGGCCGTGAAGCCGCCTTCCAGCATCTCGAGGAAGGCATAGGCGGCGATGGCCTCCACGTCCTCCGGCGTCAGGGCACCGAGGAAGCCGTACATCACCTGCCGCCAGGTCCAGAAGCTGTCGCCGGACGGGCCGCGCGTCTCCGCGAGCCCGGCCATGCCGCGCTGGAAGGTGTGGCTGTGCAGGTTGGGCAGGCCCGGCAGCGCGATGGAGCCGCCATAGGCCGCATCCCCCCGCGTGCTGTCGCGCTCGACGGCCGTGATCGTGCCCGCTTCGTGGGTGATCGTGACATTGTCAGCCCAGCCATCGCCGATGAGGGCATGATCGAAGAACAGCTTCTGCATGATCTCTCCCCGTGGCAACGGCTCCGCTCCGCCGAACGGCGCACCCGCACCTGCCGCGCTTCGCGCCCACCTGCTGCGCCCGAGCACAATGGCGGAAACGGCCGCGAAATGCCCAGCGCCGACAACGGAGCAAGGCCGTTCGTGCCGCAACCAGTGTGCGTGACCGGGCGCAATTTTGTCTAGACAATAAATCTGGCCGCTGATTATGTATAGACAATAAGAATGACAGGGGAGCAGGCCGCATGGACGTCGACAGGTTGTGGATCAACGCGCGACTGGCGACTCTCGCCGAAGGTTCGCCGGGGCTCGGCATCGTCGAGCATGGCGCCATCGCCTGCAAGGACGGGCGCATCGTCTACGCCGGCCCGATGGCGGACCTGCCCGCTTCGCTGGAGGCCGCCGAGCGCATCGACTGCGGCGGCCGCTGGATCACGCCCGGCCTCGTCGATTGTCACACCCACCTCGTGTTCGGCGGCGATCGCGCGCAGGAATTCGAGATGCGTCTGGCGGGTGCAAGCTATGAGGAGATCGCCCGCGCAGGCGGCGGCATCGTCTCGACCGTGAAGGCCACGCGCGCCGCGAGCGAGGATAAGCTCGTCGCCAGCGCCCTGCCCAGACTTGACCACCTCATGGCCGAAGGCGTCACCACCATCGAGATCAAGTCGGGCTACGGCCTCGACACCGAGCCGGAGCTGCGTTGCCTGCGCGCCGCCCGCCGCCTGGGCGAAGTCCGGCCCGTCACCGTCACCACCACCTTCCTCGGCGCGCACGCCCTGCCGCCCGAGGCGAACGGCGACAAGGCGGCCTATATCGCGAAGGTCGTCGACGAGATGCTGCCCGCTGTCGCGGCCGAAGGCCTCGCCGATGCCGCCGACGCCTTCTGCGAGGGCATCGCCTTCTCGCCCGAGGAAACCGCTCGGGTCTTCGAGGCAGCAAAGGCGCGTGGCCTGCCGGTAAAGCTGCACGCCGACCAGCTCTCCAACCTCCACGGCGCGGCCCTCGCCGCCCGCTTCGGCGCCCTGTCGGCCGACCATCTCGAACATACGGACGAGGAAGGCGCCGCCGCCATGGCAGCCGCCGGCACGGTCGCCGTGCTGCTGCCCGGCGCCTTCTACTTCATCCGGGAGACGCAGAAGCCGCCGGTCGCGGCCTTCCGCGCGGCCGGAACACGCATCGCCCTCGCGACCGACTGCAACCCCGGCACCTCACCGCTGACGTCGCTGCTTCTCACGATGAACATGGGCGCAACGCTGTTCCGCCTGACGGTCGAGGAGTGCATCGCCGGCGTGACGCGCGAAGCCGCACGCGCCCTCGGCCGCCTCGACTGTGTCGGCACGCTCGAAGCCGGCAAATGGTGCGACCTCGCCATCTGGGACATCGAGCGCCCGGCCGAGCTCGTCTACCGCATCGGCTTCAACCCGCTTCACGCCCGCGTGTGGAGGGGAAAGTGAAGATCGCCAGCCATCGCCGCCGCTGCCATCGGGTGTCCTGACATGACCGACCAGACGATCACCCTTCGCCCCGGGGACGTCATCCTCGCCGACTGGCGCCGCGTCTATCGCGGCGCCCGAGTCGCTCTCGATGATTCGTGCCGCCCGGCCGTGGAGGCCGGCGCCCGCACCATCGACGCCATCATCGCCAAGGGCGAGCCGGTCTACGGCATCAACACCGGCTTCGGGAAGCTGGCGAGCGTGCGCATCGACGCCGGCGACCTCGCCACGCTCCAGCGCAACATCGTGCTCTCGCACGCCGCCGGCGTCGGCGAGCCGCTGCCCGTGCCGGTCGTGCGGCTCGCCATGGCGCTGAAGCTCGCGAGCCTCGCCCAGGGAGCCTCGGGCGTGCGCTGGGAGACGATCGGCCACCTCCTCGCCTGCCTCGACCGGGGGCTCGTGCCCGTGGTGCCCGGCCAGGGCTCAGTCGGCGCCTCTGGCGACCTCGCGCCCCTCGCCCACCTCACGGCGGCGCTCATGGGCGTCGGCGAGTTCTTCGTCGGCAGAGCCCGCGTGCCGGCGGACAGGGCGCTGGCCGAAGCGGGGCTCGCACCGCTGGCGCTCGGCCCCAAGGAGGGCCTCGCCCTGCTCAACGGCACGCAGGTCTCAACGGCGCTGGCACTCGCGGGCCTGTTCGAGGCCGAGCTGGTGTTCCAGTCCGCCCTCGTTACCGGAGCGCTTGCCACTGACGCCGCCAAGGGTTCGGACGGCCCCTTCGACGAACGCATCCAGCAGCTCAGGCGTCACCGCGGCCAGGCCGACACCGCCACCGCCCTGCGCGCCCTCATGGCCGGTTCGGCCATCCGCGCCTCGCATCTCACAAACGACGACCGGGTGCAGGACCCCTACTGCCTGCGCTGCCAGCCGCAGGTGATGGGCGCCTGCCTCGACCTGTTGCGCAAGGCCGCCGATTTCCTCGCCACGGAGGCGAACGGCGTCTCGGACAACCCGCTCGTCTTCTCCGAGGCGGGCGAGGTCATCTCCGGTGGCAACTTCCACGCCGAGCCGGTCGCCTTCGCGGCGGACATGATCGCCATGGCCCTGTGCGAGATCGGCTCGCTGGCCGAGCGGCGCATTGCCATGCTCGTCGATCCGGCGCTCTCTGGCCTGCCGGCCTTCCTCACGCCGAAGCCCGGTCTCAACTCCGGTTTCATGATCCCGCAGGTCACGGCCGCCGCGCTCGTCTCGGAAAACAAGCAGCGGGCCTATCCGGCCAGCGTCGATTCCATTCCGACCTCGGCGAACCAGGAAGACCACGTGTCGATGGCGACCCACGGGGCGCGACGGCTGCTGCCTATGGCCGAGAACACCGCCGCCGTCATCGGTATCGAGTATCTGGCGGCGGCGCAGGGCTGCGACTTCCACGCGCCGCTTCGCTCAAGCGAGGCGCTGGAAAAGGCCCGCGCCCTGCTGCGCGGCCGTGTGCCGACGCTCGCCGACGACCGGCATTTCGCCCCTGACATGGCCGCGGCGACCGATCTCGTTCGCTCCGGCGCCCTCGTGGCGGCGGTGGGGGCGGCGACGCTGCCGGCGGTGACGGAGACCCAACCATGAGCCTCCCCTCCTTCCTCACCATTACCCGCGGCGAGGCGCCGCTGCTCGTCAGCCTGCCGCACACGGGCACGGAAATTCCGGAGGAATACGTGGCCGGCCTCGTCTCGCCCTGGCTCGCCCGCAAGGACTGCGACTGGTGGGTCGAGCGGCTCTACGACTTCGCCGCCGGCCTTGGCGCGACTGTCATCCACACGTCGATCTCTCGCACGGTGATCGACGTCAACCGCGATCCCTCTGGCGCCTCGCTCTATCCCGGCCAGGCGACCACCGAGCTCGTCCCGACGACGACCTTCGACGGCGAGCCGCTCTACGCGCCCGGCCGGGAGCCGGATTCCGATTCCATCTCAAGGCGCAAGGCGCTGTTCTTCGAGCCCTATCACAGGGCGCTCGCGGACGAGATCGCACGCCTGCGTGCGCTCCATCCCCACATCGTCGTCTACGACTGCCACTCGATCCGCTCAGTGATCCCGCGGCTGTTCGAGGGCACGCTGCCGGAGTTCAACATCGGCACCAACGGCGGCGTCACCTGCGACCCGGCTCTCGAGTCCGCAGTGGCCGAGCTCTGCCGGGCGAGCGGCCGCAGCACCGTGGTCAACGGCCGCTTCCGGGGCGGGTTCATCACCCGCCACAACGGCCGGCCCGCGGACGGGGTCCATGCCATCCAGATGGAGCTCGCCTGCCGCGGCTACATGCGCGAGCCGGTCGGCCCCGTAGACGAGGCTTCCTGGCCCGTCGCCTACGACGAGGCCCATGCCGCGCCCATGCGCGCCACCCTCACCCGCATTCTCGAAGCCTGCATCGGCTTCGCCCGCTCGAAATCCTGATCGAGGACCTCGCCATGACCCGCATCGACAACGCCCGCGTCATTCGCGCCCCGCGCGGCACCGAGCTGAATGCCAAGAGCTGGCTGACTGAAGCGCCCCTGCGCATGCTGATGAACAACCTCGATCCGGACGTGGCCGAGAAGCCCGGCGAGCTCGTGGTCTACGGCGGCATCGGCCGCGCCGCGCGCGACTGGGAGAGCTTCGACCGCATCGTCGCCGCGCTCAAGAGTCTGGAGGCCGACGAGACGCTGCTCGTCCAGTCGGGCAAGCCGGTGGGCGTGTTCCGCACTCACACCGACGCGCCGCGCGTGCTCATCGCAAACTCCAACCTCGTACCGCGCTGGGCCAACTGGGAGCACTTCAACGAGCTCGACCGCAAGGGCCTCATGATGTACGGCCAGATGACGGCCGGCTCGTGGATCTACATCGGCTCGCAGGGCATCGTGCAGGGCACCTACGAGACGTTCGTGGAGATGGGGCGCCGCCACTATGGGGGTGATCTGTCGGGCAAGTGGATCCTGACTGCCGGCCTCGGCGGCATGGGCGGCGCCCAGCCGCTCGCCGCGGTCATGGCCGGCGCCTCCTGCATGGCCATCGAATGCCGCCCCTCCAGCATCGAGTTCCGCCTGCGCACCGGCTATGTGGACGTGCAGGCCAAGGATCTCGACGAGGCGCTCGCCATCATCGAGGAATCTACCCGCAACAAGAAGCCCATCTCCGTCGCCCTCCTCGGCAACGCGGCCGAGATCCTGCCGGAGCTCGTGAGGCGCGGCGTGCGGCCGGACTGCGTGACCGACCAGACCTCCGCGCACGACCCTGTCAACGGCTACCTGCCCAAGGGCTGGACGATCGCCGAATGGGAGGCGAAGCGCGAGAGCGACCCGAAGGCCGTGGTGAAGGCCGCCAAGGCCTCCATGGCCGAGCACGTGCGAGCGATGCTCGCCTTCCACAAGATGGGCGTGCCCACCGTCGATTATGGCAACAACATCCGCCAGATGGCGTTTGAGGAAGGCGTCGCCGACGCCTTCGACTTCCCCGGCTTCGTGCCGGCCTACATCCGCCCGCTGTTCTGCCGCGGTATCGGCCCCTTCCGCTGGGCGGCGCTGTCCGGCGACCCGGAGGACATCTACAAGACCGACGCCAAGGTGAAGGAGCTGCTGCCCGACAACAAGCACCTGCACAACTGGCTCGACATGGCGCAGAAGCGCATCCGGTTCCAGGGCCTGCCGGCGCGCATCTGCTGGGTGGGCCTCGGCGATCGCCACCGGCTCGGCCTCGCCTTCAACGAGATGGTCGCCAAGGGTGAGCTCAAGGCCCCCATCGTCATCGGCCGCGACCATCTCGACTCTGGTTCCGTCGCATCGCCGAACCGCGAGACCGAGGCGATGCGCGACGGCTCCGACGCCGTGTCCGACTGGCCGCTTCTCAATGCGCTGCTGAACTGCGCCTCTGGCGCCACCTGGGTGTCGCTGCACCACGGCGGCGGCGTCGGCATGGGCTTCTCCCAGCACGCCGGCATGGTCATCGTCTGCGACGGTACGCCCGAGGCGGCACGGCGCATCGAGCGTGTGTTGTGGAACGACCCGGCCACGGGCGTCATGCGCCATGCCGACGCCGGCTACGAGATCGCCATCGAATGCGCCAGGGAGCACGGTCTCAACCTGCCGAGCCTTCGCTGAACCGCCGGCAGGAACGTGACGGGTTGTCGCCATGAAGCCGCTGGCCAATCTCAGGGTGCTCGATTTCAGCCGCGTGCTGGCGGGCCCCTACTGCACCGCCCTCCTCGCCGACCTCGGCGCGGAGGTCATCAAGGTCGAGCCGCCCGGCGGCGACGACTACCGCCACATCGGTCCTTTCGTGGACGGCGAGAGCGTGCTCTTCGCCACGGTGAACCGCGGCAAGCGCTCGATCGTCCTTGACCTCGCCAGGGCGGACGATCTCGCCATCGCCCACGCGCTCGCTGCCCGTGCCGACGTGGTGGTGGAGAACTTCCGTCCGGGCGTCGCCGACAAGCTCGGCATCGGCTGGGCGCAGCTTTCATCCCTCAACCCGCGCCTCGTCTACGCCTCGATCTCGGGCTTCGGGCAGGAGGGCGAGCTCGCCAGGCGCCCGGCCTATGACGTGATCCTGCAGGCAATGAGCGGCATCATGGCGGTCACTGGCGAGCCGGACGGGCCGCCTACCCTCGTCGGCGAGTCCATCGCCGATGTTGCAGCGGGCCTATTCGCCTCCTGGGCCATCCTCGCCGCCCTTTACGAGCGGCACACCACCGGGCGCGGCCGCCACATCGACCTTGCCATGTTCGACGCCATGGTGGCGCTGCAGCCGCTCGTCGTCGCCCGCTATCTGGCAACCGGCGAGGCGCCAAAGCGCGTCGGCAACCGCCATCCGCTGTCGGCCCCGTTCGGCGCCTTCGCGGCCCGCGACGGCAGCTTCGTGCTCGCGGTGCTCAACGACAAGCTGTTCCAGCGGCTGGCCGAGTGCATCGGCGCGCCCGAGATCGCATCCTATCCGCGTTTTGCGACCGACAGCGACAGGCTCGCCAACGAGGCCGCCCTGCGCGCCATCATCGAGGGCTGGTCGCGGCAATACAGCGCGCGCGAGGCCGTGGCGGCGCTCGTCGCACACGGCGTGCCCGCAGCCGAGATCAACGACATGGCCGAGGCACTCGCCTCCCCACACGCCCGGGCCCGCGGGCTGCTGCAGGACTTGGCCGATGCGCGCGCCGGCCTCAACCGGGTGCCCGAGCAACCCGCCCGCTTTTCCGGCGCACCGCGCGGCGGCCTGACGGCTGCCCCTCGCCTTGACGGCGACCGCGCCTCCATCCTGGCCGATCTGGAGGAAGACCGGACGTGAACGCCCCCACCATGACTTCCGAGGATGCCGCCGCGCTCGTCGAGGCGGTGCGCGACTTCAGCCGCAACGTGCTGGCGCCGGCTGCCGCCGCAATCGATCGCACGGGGCGTTCGGCCACCATGCATCTGCCGCGGCTCGCGCAGATGGGCATCATGGGCCTCAACCTGCCGGAGTCCTGCGGCGGCATCGGCCTGCCGGCCACGGCCCTGTTCGAGGCCGTGGCGGCCATCGCGGGAGCCTGTGGCTCCACCGCCTCCATGGTCACGGCCCACTGGCTGGCCACCGACTCCATCCTCATCGGCGGCTCGCCCGAGCAGCAGCAGCGCTACCTGCCGGACGCAGCCGCCGGCAAGACGCTCGGCGCCTTCGGCCTCACCGAACCTGGCGCCGGCTCAAACCCGGCCGACATGACGACGCGTGCCGTGCGCGAGGGCGACGGCTACCGCATCACCGGCACCAAGCATTTCATCTCCAATGCCGGCGAAGCCGACTTCATCGTCGTCTATGCCAAGACGGACATGGCAGCGGGCGCGCGCGGCATCTCGGCCTTCATCGTTGAGCCGAAGGCTGGCGGCGTGCGCTGCTCGCCACCCGAGCCGACCATGGGTCTGCGTGGCGGCCATGTCTTCGAGGTGTCGCTCGACTGCTTCGTGCCGGCGGAAAACCGCCTCGGCGAGGAAGGCAAAGGCTTCCGCACCGCCCTCAAGGTGCTCGACGCTGGCCGGCTCGAGATCGCCGCCTGCGCCGTCGGCATCGCGGAAGCCGCTCTCGCCGCGGCCCTCGACTGGGCGAAGGAGCGCAAGGTCGGCGGCGAGCCCATCGCCCACTTCCAGGGCCTGCAGTGGATGCTCGCCGACATGGCGACCGACATTGCCGCGGCGCGCCAGCTCGGCCTCGCCGCCGCGCGCAAGCGCGAGCAGGGCGAGCGCTTCTCCATGGAAGCCTCGATGGCCAAGCTCTTCGCCTCGGAGATGGCGGGCCGCGTCACCGACAAGGCCCTGCAGATCCACGGCGGCTATGGCTTCACCACGGCGTTGCCGCTGGAGCGCTACGTGCGCGACTGCCGCATCTTCCGCATCTACGAGGGCTCGTCCGAAATCCAGCGCAACATCATCGCGCGCCATCTTCTGGGGTAAGGCCCATGCGCATTCTCCGGGCGGCCGACTATCGCGTGATGCCATGGAAGAACGGCGGCGGCGAGACCACCGAGATCGCCGCCTTCCCCGATGGGGCCGGGCTCGATGCCTTCGACTGGCGCGTGAGCATGGCGCGCGTGGCGACGGACGGGCCGTTCTCGCTGTTTCCGGGCATCGACCGCACCCTGTCGCTCCTGGAAGGCGAAGCCCTGACGCTCTCCTTCGAGGGGCGGAGCAGCGTCGTGATCGCTGCCGCGACGCCGCCCTATGCCTTTCCGGGCGATGTCGCCGTCAGCGGCCTGCTGACAGACGGCTCCGTCGTCGATCTCAACGTCATGACGCGGCGCGGCCGCTGGCGCCATCATGTGCAACGCGTCACGCTCGAGAACCCGCATCCGCTGCCACGCCTCGGCGACCTGATGCTCGTCATTGCAGCCCAGGACGGTGTCGCCGTAACCGGCGATGCCGGCACAGAGACGCTGATGGCGCGAGACACGGCCATCGTCGATGAAAAGGCCGTCCACCTCGCGGCGGACGGCCCTGCCGTCGTCTACACGGTCGATCTCTGGCGCCTGTGAGGCTCAGCGCGCCGCCTTGAGGGCAAGGCCAAAGGCAATGAAAGCCCAGCCCTGGAAAATGAGGTCAATCGCCATCAGCAGGCCGAGCACCCAGAGGCTGTTCACCGGCCAGCCGGCAGCGATGATGAGGCCGGTGACGAGCGTCAGCACGCCCGCAGCCACGATCCAGCCCCAGCCCTTCTCGGGCCTGGTACCGATACCGACCCAGATGCGCATGAGCCCGGCGACGATGAGGGACACCGCCAGAAGAAGTGTCAACGCGCTCGACGCCAGCAGCGGGTTATAGAAGGCGATGAACCCTGCCACGGCGTAGATGATGCCGCTCACCAGCCAGAAGAAGAAACGGCCCCACGTCTTCACGCCGAAGGCATGCACGATCTCGATGATGCCGCCGACGAGCATGAGCGCTCCGACGTAGTAGACCGTGGCCACCGTCGCGACGAACAGATGGGCGAAGGCAATGCCGCCGAAGATGAGCAGACCGACGCCGAGCGCGACGAACCAGCCCCACTTGCCCTTGATCCCGCTGGCAGCGGCACCGAGCGAACTCTGATTTAGCATGTTGACCATTGCACCCCCGAACGCTGCCCGAACACGGGCGAAGAGGGGCCCGGACAGCATGACCCGTCTCCCCAAATGCCCGGCGACAATAGCGCGCGCGCCGGGCGAAGCAAAGAAACGGGGCCGCTTTCCGGAAGGTATTCTTAATGTTCCGCTGCGGCGAGCACGGCCTCGACGCGGATTTCCTCCGTCAGTCTCGCCTTCAGCGCGGAGAATTCGGGGCTCGTCTTCATCTTGTAGTCGCGCGGGTGCGGCAGGTCGACGGCGAGGTCCGCCTTGATGCGGCCCGGCCGCGCCGACATGACGATGACGCGCGAGGCGAGAAAGATCGCTTCCTCAATATCGTGGGTGACGAACAGCACCGTCTTGCGCTCGCGCTCCCAGATGCCGAGCAGCAGCTCCTGCATCAGCGAGCGCGTCTGGTTGTCGAGGGCGCCGAAAGGCTCGTCGAGCAGCAGAATCTCGGGATCGTTGGCAAGAGCGCGCGCAATCGCGGTGCGCTGCTGCATGCCGCCCGAGAGCTGCTTGGGCCAGTGGTTCTCGAAGCCGCGCAGACCGACCTTCTCGATGTAGGAGGCGACGATCTCGCGGATCTCGGCCTCCGGCCGCCCCTGCTCCCTGAGGCCGAAGGCGATGTTCTGTGCCACGGTGAGCCAGGGAAAGAGGGTGTAGGACTGGAACACCATGCCACGGTCGGCGCCGGGGCCGGTGATGCGGCGTCCATCAAGGCGCACCTCGCCTGTGCTCGGCCTGTCGAGACCGGCCACGATGCGCAGCAGCGTGGACTTGCCGCAGCCGGATGGCCCGAGAATGGTGATGAAGTCGTTCGCCGCGACGGTCAGGTTCGTCGGCGTCAGCGCCATCACCGGCGCCCCTCCGCGCACGCCGGGGAAGGTGCGCGAAACGTTGTCGATGACGAGCTTGGTCACGCGAACCTCCAGGGGAAGAGCCAGCGGTTGGCCGCCTTGAACAGGAAGTCGGAGATGAGGCCGATGAGGCCGATGATGATGATGCCGAAGATGATCTGACCGGTTGCAAGCAGCGCCTGGCTGTCGATGATCATGTGGCCGATACCGGACGAGGAGCCGATGAGCTCGGCGACGATGACGTAGGTCCAGGCCCAGCCGAGGACGAGGCGCAGGATCTCGGCAATTTCAGGCGCATTGGCCGGGATCATGACGCGGCGCACGATGCCCGTGTCGCGCGCACCGAGCGTGTAGGCTGCCTCGACAAGATCACGCCGGGTGGAACCAACCGAGACCGCCACCATCAGGATGATCTGGAACACCGAGCCGATGAAGATGACGAGCAGCTTCTGCACCTCGCCGATGCCGGCCCACAGGATGAGCAGCGGAATGAAGGCGGAGGCCGGCAGGTAGCGGGCGAAGGAGACAAAGGGCTCGAAGAACGCCTCGATGGGCTTGTAGGCACCCATAAGGATCCCAAGCGGCACGGCGACGATGGCCGCCAGCACGAAACCGCCGAGCACGCGCCAGATGGTCACGAAGATGTCGAACAGGAAACCGTGGTCCACGAGGAGCGACCAACCATCCGCCAGCATTGTCAGCGGGTCGGCCAGGAAGGTGGGCGACACATAACCGCCGAACGTGGCGAAGGCCCAGCCCAGCACGAAGAGGATGAAGAAGGAGATGCCGAGGGCGATGCGTGCCCCCTGCCCGATCGGTTCCAGTGGTCTCAGCATGACATTCCGTTCGTGCCGTCTCGTGAGGACTCGCGGCCAGGAAGCGAGGAAGGGCGCTGTGCAACCTTTCCCGCGTCACGAGTCAAGAACCGAGCAGGCGGTGGTCGAGCCCGGACCACCGCCCTGCCCCCGTCCGTTGTGTTCCCCTCCCTCCGCGGACGAAGGGGAACCGATGTCTCTCATTCCGGTGCGTTCGGCTTCGCCGGAAACTGCGGCCCTCACCGGGGCCGCATCGCCCTCAGTTGATGAAGCTGGGATCGATGATCGTCGAGATGTCCGGCTTCGCCTTGATGATTCCGACCTCCAGAAGCAGGTCGGCCGCTTCCTCGGAGAACTTCTGAAGCTCGCCGGAGAAGAAGGCCTTGTTGGCCTCACGGTCCTGCCAGCGCAGGTACTGGGCCGACTTGGCGAACTGCTCGCCCGTCTGCTTCACGTCGGCCCCCATGATCTCGAAAGCCTTCTTCTCGTCGGCCTTGATCATATCGAGCGCCTCGAAGTAGCTGTCGGCGAGCGCCTTGGCCGCCTTCGGGTTCTCCTCGAGGAACTTCGGCGTGCAGCCGACCGTATCCATCACGACCGGATAGTCGAGCGTCGTGGCGATGATCTTGCCGGCCTCCGGCTTGTCGCGCACCGTCGACAGATAGGGCTCGTAGCTCATCGCCGCGTCGTTTTGGCCGGCGACGAAGGCCTGGGCCGCAGGGCCAGGCTCGAGATTGACGACCTGCACGTCCTTCACCGACAGGCCGTTCTTCTTCAGCATCCAGGCGAGGACGAAATAGGGCGACGTGCCAGGCGCGGAGGCGGCCACCGTCTTGCCCTTAAGGTCCTTGATGGACTGAATGTCGTTGCGCACCACCATGCCGTCGGCGCCGTAGGACTTGTCCATCTGGAAGATCTGCTTGGTGGCGATGCCATTGGCATTCCACACCACCCAAGTCTCGACGGTGGTGGCCGCGCACTGGATGTCGCCGGAGGCAATGGCGAGGTGGCGGCTCGCCTGCGGGATCTTCTTGAGCGTGACGTCGAGGCCGTTCTTCTCGAAGATGCCGGCCTCCTTGGCGAGCGTAAGCGGCGCAAAGCCCGTCCACCCGCTGATGCCGATGGCCACCTTCGTGTTGGCGGCCGAGGCGGCGCCCGCCGCGCCGATGAGGATCGCCGCAGCGAGCCCGAAAACCGAAGTGCGCTTCATGACGTGTCTACCGGTCCGTTGACCCCTCTTCTCACCGGATGGCAGCACGCCGCAGCCCCGCTGTCAATTGTCTAGACATAACTGCATAGACTTTCCCACCCGCACTGTGCATCTGCCTGTTTGAGCGGCAGTGTCAGTCCGCGCCTTGACAAAACGGGCGCCAGGAGACACAAGTGGCGCGGGTCGCATCGATTTCCCTTCACGTCCGGCTGCGTGAGCGACGATCTCTCGTCGATGAGCCGTTCGTCCTGCGACCGATCTTCCGGAACAGCCCAATTCACGCGGGGCGTTCGTTTCCCCGCGTTCGTGCGCCCGCCCGGCCCGTGGCCGGCGGTGGGTCCGGCGCTACCATGAAAGACACTCAGTGACTTCATTTTCCGATCTCGGCCTCGCCCAACCGCTGCTCAAGGCGCTGGAGAGCGAGGGCTACGAGCGACCGACTCCGATCCAGGCCCAGGCCATTCCCCACGTCATTGCCGGCCGCGACCTGCTCGGCATTGCCCAGACGGGCACGGGCAAGACGGCGGCTTTCGCCCTTCCCATCCTCCACCGCCTCGCCAATGCGCCGAAGCGCCCCGTCCGCGGCCGCTGTCGCGTCCTGGTGCTGAGTCCCACGCGCGAACTCGCCAGCCAGATCGGCGAGAGCTTCCGCGCCTACGGCCGCCATCTCAACCTGCGCATCGCCGTGATCTTCGGCGGCGTGGGCCACCGCCCGCAATCCGAGGCGCTGGCGCGCGGGCTCGACGTGCTCGTCGCCACGCCCGGCCGGCTGATCGACCACATGCAGACGGGTGCCGTGAGCTTCGCCGAGACGGAGGTCGTCGTCCTCGACGAGGCTGACCAGATGCTCGACATGGGCTTCATCCACGCCATCAAGAAGATCGTGCCGCGCCTGCCGAAGGAGCGGCAGAACCTCTTCTTCTCCGCGACCATGCCCAGGGAGATTGCCGCGCTGGCGTCGGATCTGCTGCGCGATCCGGTCGAGGTGTCGGTGGCGCCCGTCGCCACGACGGCCGAGCGCATCGACCAGCGCGTCATCTTCGTCGAGGCCGCGCGCAAGCGCGCCCTTCTCGCGGAGATCCTGAAGGACGAGAAGCTCGGCCGCACGCTCGTCTTCACCCGGACCAAGCACGGCGCCGACCGCGTGGTGCTCCACCTCGAGCAGGACGGCATCCGCGCGGCCGCGATCCACGGAAACAAGAGCCAGTCGCAGCGCGAGCGGGCGCTCGGCAGCTTCCGCACCGGCGAGACACCGATTCTCGTGGCCACGGACATCGCCGCCCGCGGCATCGACGTGGAGGGCGTCACCCACGTCATCAACTTCGATCTGCCGAACGTGCCGGAATCCTATGTCCACCGCATCGGCCGCACGGCGCGTGCCGGCGCCGACGGCAGCGCCATCTCCTTCTGTGACGGCGAGGAGCGCGCCTATCTGCGGGCTATCGAGAAGCTGACGCGCCAGAAGATCCCCGCCATCGACCGCCGCGCCGATCCCGGCGCCGAGCCGGAGGAGCCCGCCGAGGCGCGCCCGCGCGGCCGCAACGGCGGCAGCAGGAACAGAGCCGGCAAGCCTGCCGCAGCCAAGGGCAGGCACTCGCCCAACGGCGGGCGCAACGCCTCCCAGCCCGGCCACCACAACGCCGGCAACGGTCACGGCCAGGTCAGCCGCTCGCATCAGCAAGACAGCGCGCCCCGGCGGAGCGGGGCGCGGCCGGCCTCGCAGGGCAGCGGCAAGCCGCAGCAGCGTGACCAGCAGCGCAGCCCGGACAGGCGGCATGCCTCTGGCGGAGCCGACCGGCTGGAAAGCATGGACTTCATGCGTCCGGCTCGTCGTCGCGGCGACGCCCCGACGCCCGGACGCCATCACTGACGTGGGCCTGCATGCGTCGCGGCGTCTGTGGCGCCCCGGCGCGTGCCGCCAGCATGCTGCCACGATCCGCATTCATCCTGCGCCGTGAGACAGAAACGAACTGCACGACCGGGGGAATGATGCGAGCGTCCGACAGCCCCCCAAAGGAAGGGCGCTTCTCCACCTGCGCCTGTCGTCCGCGCTCGCGCGGCGAGATCGTCGCCGATGCGATCGTCCATGCCATCGGCCTCGTTGCTGCCGGCATCGGTGCCGTCGTGCTCGTCGCCTTCGCGCTGCACGGAGGCGCCTACGGCGCCCTGCCCGCCCTCGCACTCTACACGCTCGGCCTCTTCGTCATGCTGGGCTGTTCCTGCGCCTACAACCTAGCGCCGGAGTCGCCGCGAAAGGAGCGGCTGCGCCAGTTCGACCAGGCCGGCATCTTCCTGATGATCGCGGGCACCTACACGCCCTTCACGACTCTCAGCCTCGGCGGCCCCTGGGCCATTGGCCTGACGGGCTTCGTCTGGCTGGCTGCTCTCGCCGGCGCCGCTCTCAAACTGCTGTTCCCGCGCCGGTTCGACCGGCTGACGATTGCGGCCTACCTCATCCTCGGCTGGGCAGGCGGCGTCGCCCTCGCCCCGCTGACGGATGCGCTCGGCCTGACTACGCTCATGCTTATCGCTGTCGGCGGTGTGCTGTATTCGGTAGGGGTGGTCTTCCACCTCGCTGACCGGCTGCCCTTCCAAGCCGCCATCTGGCACGGCTTCGTCGTCGCCGCGGCCGGCGTTCACTACGCGGCGGTGCTGCGCACCCTGAAAACCGTCCTCAACGCATAGAAAAGCGCCCGCGGGAGGGATCCGCGGGCGCTCGCAAGACGGTTCCGCTCAGCGCGAGAACTTCTTGTACTGGATGCGCTTCGGAATGGTGGAGTCGATGCCGAGGCGGCGCTTCTTGTCTTCCTCGTAATCCTGGAAGTTGCCCTCGAACCACTCCACGTGGCTGTCGCCCTCGAAGGCGAGGATGTGGGTGGCGATGCGGTCGAGGAACATGCGGTCGTGGCTGATGATGACCGCGCAACCGGCGTAATCCTCCAGCGCCTCCTCAAGCGCACGCAGCGTGTCGACGTCGAGGTCGTTGGTCGGCTCGTCGAGCAACAGCACATTGGCCCCCGACTTCAGCATCTTGGCGAGATGCACGCGGTTGCGCTCGCCACCGGAGAGCATGCCGACCTTCTTCTGCTGGTCGGCGCCCTTGAAGTTGAAGGCCGAGCAGTAGGCGCGCGAGTTGATCTCGCGCTTGCCGAGATAGATGACGTCGCTGCCGTCGGAGATCTCTTCCCACACGGTCTTGTTGGGGTCGAGCGCATCGCGCGACTGGTCCACGTAGCCGAGGCGCACCGATTCACCAATGGTGATCGTGCCCGCATCCGGCTTCTCCTGCCCGGTGATCATGCGGAACAGGGTGGTCTTGCCGGCGCCGTTCGGGCCGATGACGCCGACGATTCCGCCGGGCGGCAGCTTGAACGACAGGTTGTCGATGAGCAGCCTGTCGCCAAAGCCCTTGGTGAGGCCGTTGAACTCGATGACGTTGTTGCCGAGGCGCTCTGCGATCGGGATGATGATCTGGGCAGTGGTCGGCGCCTTCTCGGCGGCCTTCTGCACCAGCTCCTCATAGCGCTGGATGCGGGCCTTGTTCTTGGCCTGGCGCGCCTTGGGCGAGGCCGCGATCCATTCCCGCTCACGCTCGAGCGTGCGCTGGCGTGCTTCCTCCTCGCGCCCCTCCTGCGCGAGGCGCTTCTGCTTCTGCTCCAGCCACGAGGAATAGTTGCCCTCGTAGGGGATGCCGCGGCCGCGGTCCAGTTCCAGAATCCAGCCCGTGACGTTGTCGAGGAAGTAGCGGTCGTGGGTGACGATCAGGATCGCGCCCGGATAGGTCCGCAGGTGTCCTTCGAGCCAGGCCACCGTCTCCGCGTCGAGGTGGTTGGTCGGCTCGTCGAGCAGCAGCAGGTCCGGCTGCGAGAGCAGCAGCTTGCACAGCGCCACGCGGCGCTTCTCGCCGCCCGAGAGCGACGTGACGTCGGCGTCGTCCGGCGGGCAGCGCAAGGCGTCCATCGCCTGGTCGACCTTCGAATCGAGATCCCACAGGCCCTTGGCCTCGATCTCGTCCTGCAGCCGCGTCATCTCGTCAGCCGTCTCGTCCGAGTAGTTCATGGCGAGCTCGTTGTAGCGGTCGAGCACCGCCTTCTGCTCGGCCACGCCCTCCATTACGTTCTCGCGCACGCTCTTGGTCGGGTCGAGCTGCGGCTCCTGCGGCAGGTAGCCGATGCGCACGCCTTCGGCCGCCCAGGCCTCGCCCGTGAACTCCTTGTCGAGCCCGGCCATCACCCTGAGCAGCGTCGACTTGCCGGCGCCGTTGACGCCGAGCACGCCGATCTTGGCGCCCGGGTAGAAGGACAGATTCACGTTGTCGAGGACCTTCTTGCCGCCCGGATAGGTCTTCGACAGGCCGCGCATGTGGTAGACGTACTGATAGGAGGCCATTCGATCTCTCTCAAACGGAAGGGTCACATGGTCCCGGCGTGTACCACGCATGCGGGGACCGCCGACTGCACCGGGGAAATTCGAGCCACGAGTTATCAGGCGGGCGAGGCCGGTTCAAGCCGCGCGCCCTGCACGCGACCTGACGGATACGCCATGCTGCACATCACCGGCCATATAGGAATCGACGAAAGCGAAATCGAGGAGAGCGCGATCCGCGCCTCCGGCCCCGGCGGCCAGCACGTCAACAAGACGGCGAGCGCCGTGCAGCTGCGCTTCGACGCCCGCCGCTCCCCCTCCCTGCCGAACGACGTGGCCATTCGCCTCATGAAGCTCGCCGGCAGCCGCCTGACGCAGGACGGCGTCATCATCATCACCGCCCAGTCACACCGCAGCCGGCTGCGCAACCGCGAGGAGGCACTGCAGCGACTGGTGGACCTCATTCGGCAGGCGAGCCTGCGCCCCAGGCGACGCCGGCCGACGAAGCCGACGAAAGCCTCCCGCGAGCGACGTCTTGAAAGCAAGCAGCGCCGCGCGAGCGTGAAGTCGCTGCGCCGGGAGAAGCCAGCCGTGGAGTGAGCTCGGCGCGTGGCAGGCGCGACCGCCATGCAATGCTCACGCTTTTGCAATATGCGCCCGGGAGCTTATGGTGCGCCCACATCCATCGGCGCCCAGCGCCGCACGGCAACCCCAGACGAACGACAGGGAAGAGGCATGACCGCACATTTCCAGAACTTCATCGCCGGTGAGTGGGTCGCCGGACACGACACGACGAAGAACATCAACCCGTCCAACACCAACGACGTCATCGGCGAATACGCCCGCGCGAGCGCCGCCGACGCCGAGCGTGCCATCGCGGCCGCTAAGGCGGCCTTCCCTGCCTGGGCCCGCACGACGCCCCAGGAGCGTCACGACATCCTCAAGAAAGTCGGCGACGAGATTCTCGCCCGCAAGGACGAGCTCGGCCGCCTGCTGTCGCGCGAGGAGGGCAAGACGCTGCCCGAAGGCATCGGCGAAGTGGTGCGCGCGGGACAGATCTTCCTCTTCTTCGCGCAGGAGGCCCTGCGCCTCGCAGGCGACAAGATTGCCTCCGTCCGCCCCGGCGTCGACATTGAGATCACGCGCGAGCCGGTGGGCGTCGTCGGCGTCATCGCCCCGTGGAACTTCCCCATCGCGATTCCCGCGTGGAAGATTGCCCCGGCGCTCTGCTACGGCAACACGGTGGTCTTCAAGCCGGCCGACCTGGTGCCCGGCTCCGCCCACGCGCTGGCCGAGATCATCGTGCGGGCGGGCGTTCCCTCCGGCGTCTTCAACCTCGTCATGGGCCGCGGCTCCGTCGTCGGCGAGGCGTTGCTGAAGTCGCGTGACGTGAACGCGATCACCTTCACCGGCTCGGTCGCCACCGGCCGAAAGGTGGCCGAGGCCTGCGTCGGCACGATGAAGAAGTTCCAGCTCGAAATGGGCGGCAAGAACCCGCTCGTGGTGCTGGACGACGCCGACCTCAAGACGGCCGTGGAATGCGCGGTCAACGGCGCCTTCTTCTCCACCGGCCAGCGCTGCACGGCTTCCTCGCGCATCATTGTGACGGCCGGCATCCATGACCGCTTCGTCGACGCCGTAACCGAGCGCATGAAGGGCCTCGTCGTGGACGACGCCCTGAAGGCCGGTACGCACATCGGCCCGGTGGTGGACCAGAACCAGCTCGACCAGGACCTCTCCTACGTCAAGATCGGCCAGGACGAGGGCGCCCGGCTCGTCATCGGCGGCGAGGTGCTGAACCGCGAGACCCCTGGCTTCTACATGGCGCCGGCGCTCTTTACCGAGTGCACCAACTCCATGCGCATCGCACGCGAGGAGATCTTCGGCCCGGTCGCCAGCGTCATCCGCGCCAAGGACTACGAGGAGGCGCTCGCCCTTGCCAACGACACCGAGTTCGGCCTGTCGGCCGGCATCTGCACGTCGAGCCTGAAGTACGCCAGCCACTTCAAGCGCAACGTCGAGGCCGGCATGGTCATGGTCAACCTGCCGACCGCGGGCGTCGACTATCACGTGCCCTTCGGCGGCACGAAGGGCTCGTCCTACGGCGCGCGCGAACAGGGTCGCTACGCCATCGAGTTCTACACCACGGTCAAGACGGCCTACACCCTGCCGGTCTGACGGCTCCATTCCCGCCGCGGCGGATAAGAGGACGTGAGGAGTCGGGCTGGTGCCCGCCTCTTTCCTTTTGGGCAAGGGCCGCTTTCGGGCGCGCTATTCCACCCGCACCGTCACGCTGTCCGTCGCGCCGCGGCCGTCCACCACGGTCACGCGCGCGAAGCCGCGCCCATCCGCCTCCCACGTCGCTTCGCGCCGGGGGCTGTGCGGGCCAAGCGGCGCACCGTTGACGTACCACAGGAAGGGCGGGCTGCCGCCGCTCGCCTTGAGCGCGAGCGGCGCACCGCCTCCCTCCGAAAGGCCGAGATCAACCCGCGCCCCGTCGGGCGGGAACGCGATGCGCAGGGGCGCCTGCGCCACGGCGGCGACGGTCTTCGGCACGTCCTTGCGCAGGTGGCGCAGCGGCGGTGGCAGGCTCGCCGTCGTCGCGTGGATGACGCCCGGGGGCTCGGGCACGGGCTCGCTCACCCCGCCCCGGCGGGCAAAGGCCTCGAACAGCATCGGCGCTGCCACCTGCCGCGCGACGAGGCCGGGCACCGCTGCGCCATCGGGCCGGCCGACCCACACAGCGATGGTGGTGCGACGGTCGAAGCCGATGGCCCAGGCATCGCGATAGCCGTAGGAGGTACCCGTCTTGTAGGCGATGAGCCCCGGCAGTCCATTCTGCGGCGCCGGCGCGCCCCGCAGCACGTCCGCCACGTACCAGGCGGCGACCGGCTCCGTCAGGCGCGGCCCCTCGCCCGCGGGCGCCGCGCCGTCCTGCCACCACAGCGTCGGCACGACGCCGCCGCGCGCGAAGGCAGCATAGAGACGCGCCAGGTCGAAGAGGCGTACGCCGACGCCGCCGAGGCCGATGGCAAGGCCTGGCGCAGAATCCTTCGGCAGGACGATATCGGCGCCGGCCGCGCGCAGCCGCGCCAGAAGCCGCACCGGCCCGATCTCGGAGAGCAGCTCCACCGCCGGCACGTTGAGCGAGAGCTGCAGCGCATGCCGCGCCGTCACCGTGCCCTGGAAAGTGAGGTCGAAGTTCTTCGGCTGATAGATGCCGTAGCGCGAGGGCCGGTCGTCCAGAACGGTCTCGGGATGGGCGAGGCCGCTCTCGAAGGCGAGCGCATAGATGAACGGCTTCAGCGCCGAGCCGGGAGAGCGCACAGCGAGCACGGCATCGACGGCCCCGGCCCGCTCGGCGGAGAAATAGTCCGCCGCGCCGACATAGGCGCGCACGGCGCCGCTGGAGTTGTCGATGGCGATGATGGCGGCCGAGGCGCGCGGATCGACCCGCTCGGCCGTCTCCCGCGCCAGATCCTCAAGCCGGGCCTGCAGGCGCGCATCGAGCGTCAGGCGATGCTCGCGCCGGCCGGGCGCCGCGCGCACCACCGCCTCGGCGAGATGCGGCGCCAGCACAGGCACCCGCTGGCGCCCCGTCGGCACCGGCGCTTCCCTCGCCGCCTGCGCCTCCGCGTCCGTGATCTCGCCCTGGACGAGTGCCCGCGCCAGCACCCGGTCACGCGCCGCACGGGCGGCCTCGGGGAAACGGTCCGGTCGCCGCGTCTCGGGCGATTGCGGCAGGGCAACGAGCAGTGCCGCCTCGGCCAGCGACAGGCGCTTCGGCTCCTTGCCGAAATAGGCGAGACTCGCCGCCCGGATGCCTTCGAGATTGCCGCCATAGGGCGCCATGGTGAGATAGAAGCCAAGGATCGTGTCCTTGTCGAAGCGCCGCTCAAGCTGCACGGCACGCACCGCCTGGCGCAGCTTGGCGGCGAGGTCGCGCTCCTCGCGCGGCTCGAGCAGACGCGCCACCTGCATGGTCAGCGTGGAGCCCCCCGAAACGACGCGCCCGTTAAGCACGACCTGGGCGGCGGCACGCATCATGGCGAGCACGTCGATGCCGAAATGCGAGCGGAAGCGTCGGTCCTCGTAAGCCGTGAGCAGCGTGATGAAGCGAGGGTCGACATCGTCGACGCCAACGGGCAGGCGCCAGCGCCCCTGCGGCGTGGTGAAGGCGCGCAGCAGCCGGCCCTCCCTGTCCGAGACGACGATGGAGCGCTCCTCGACCTGCGCCAGGTCGAGCGGCCCCAGCGAGGCGATGAAATGCGCAAGGCCGATGCCGGCCGCGACGAGTAGCACGACACAGACCCCCACCGCCCCGCGCAATGCGCGGGAGCAGACCAGGGCGACGATTCCTCGTCTCGATGCGGCCGGCATCCTGCGACCTCCGCCTCTCCTCGGCCGCGGCTACTTCGCCTCCGTCACCTCCACCGTGCCGAAGCCCGTGCGACCAAAGCGCTCGGGGCGATACATGTCCTCGACCGTCGCCGGCGGGTGGACATAGCGGCCCGGCGCCACGGCGCGGACCATGTATGCGACGGTGATGAAGGCCGACTGGTTGCTGTCGCGATCGAAGGCGGCGACGAAACGGTCGTCACGATAGTCGACATGCGCCGGCTGGACCGTGCCTTGCAGCCACGACAGCCCCGCCGCCGACGAGGCATCGACGAGGCTCGGATTGTCGATCTCGAACCCGGCCGGCAGATGGTCGACGAGCAGCAGGCGGGCGAAGCGCGCCTGGTCCTCTGTCACCTTAAGCACGGTGACGAGCCGCTCGTTCTGCCGCACCGATGAGGGATCGACCTCCGTTCCGTCGAGCCGGTGGTAGCTGCGCTGCACCGTGTAACCGCGGGACAGGGCCCCCTCCCGCGCCATCGGATTGCCGGAGACGGTAACGACGACGCGCGCATCGACAGACCCCGTGTTGGCGATCGTCACCGCCCCCTCGTCCAAGGTGGCGGCGCGATAGTTGCGGTAGAAGGGACCGTCAATCCCGCGCCCGTCCACGGTGAGCCTGAGTCGCGCGTTCTCCTGCTGCAGGGCGCCGGCGGCGAGCACCATCCAGGCCTGTTCCTGAGTGCTGGTGTAACGACTGTCAGCGCGCGCCTCGTCGACGACGAGAGACGCCTGCTGGATCTCGGCGCCGCCCGTGCCAGCCTCGCCCAGCAGGGCAAGGAGGGCGGCCCCGTCACGCAGACGCGAGCCATAGTCGGGCCGCGAGGCGGGCGTGTCCCTCTCGCCGCGCAGCGTCGCCATGGCGGTCGCGAAGGCGGTCTCGGCCCGGCGCCTGTCGCCCAGCAGAGCGAGCGCGGCCGCGATCTGCGCCTGCGCCATGGCGCTGCCGAACTGCGACAGGCGGACGTCGGCGAGATAGCGCAGGTCGCCCATCACCGGGCGGCCGTTGCGCGCCAGCACGTAGATGGCATAGGCCAGCTCCTGCCCCTTGCCTCGCTCGAATTCCGTCGTGTTGGCCACGTAGTTGCGCAGCCGCTCGAGCGCGAGGTCGAAGGCCGTCTGCGGCACGGCGAAGCCCTTCTCCCGCGCCCGCGTGAGGAAGTCGGTCACGTAGGCGTCGAGCCAGATGTCGTCGCCGCCGACGGACCACAGGCCGAAACTGCCGTTGGAATCCTGTCGCGACAGCACCCGCTCGATGGCATTGCGCACGCGCTCCTCGCGCTGCAGGTCGATCGGCAGCGCCTCGGCACCGGCGAGCTCGTTGACGTAGAGCAGCGGCAGCGCCCGGCTAACAACCTGCTCCGAGCAGCCGTAAGGATAGCGGTCGAGCGCCTGCAGCAGGCCCGGCACGTCGAGCGCGCCAAGCGTCGTCACTGAAACGGACACGACACCCGAGCCCGGCATCAGGTCGGCCACCACGTCATTGCTGATCGAGACGCTGCCGCCCGCCGGCAACGGCCGCACCGTGCGATGGGTGAGCGCCGGCGTGCCGGGAGCGATGCCGAGGGCAAAGTCCTGCGCCACGTCGATTCCCTGTCCTCTCAGCCGCACGGTCAGCCGCGCGGTGCCGATCCCGCCGGCCGTGACCGGCAGCGACAGGGCCGTGCGTGCGCCCTTGTCGAGCTTCAGCGTGCGATGCGTCGACTCGAGCGGCAGGATGACCGGCCCGGAGGCATCGACCTCGACCACGTAGTCACCGGCCGGCCCCTCGACATTGTCGATGGCGAGGTGGATGCGGGAGGTGTCGCCCACGTTGAGGAAGCGGGGCAGCGTGCCGGCGACGACAACGGGGTCGCGCACCACCACGTCGGCCGTGGCCGATCCCGCCCGCGTCTTCGACCAAGCGACGGCCATGACGCGCACGGTGCCGTTGAAAGCCGGAATGTCGAACGAGACATGGGCGACACCGTCCACGCCGGCGCGCACGACGCCGGAATAGAGCGCGAGCGGCTCCTGCGTGGGCGGCGCGCCGTCGAGCTGGGGCGCGCCCGCGTCGCCGCCCGAGCGGATGGCGCCGCGCGTGCCCTGCATGCCGTCGATGAGGTAGCCGTAGACGTCGCGGATCTCCGTGCCGAGACGCCGCTGGCCGAAGAAGTAGTCGCCGGGACGCGGCGCCTCGTAGCGCGTGAGGTTGAGGATGCCGACATCGACAGCGGCCACCGTCACGTAGGCCTCCTCCCCCGCCGCGAGCCCGCCGAGCCTCACCGGCACGGCGAGCGTCTGCCGCGGCAGCATCGCCTGCGGCACCTCGAGCGACACGTCGATGTCGCGCTGATCGCGCGCCACGGAGAACCAGGCGACGCCGAGCGCCCGGCCGGGCATGCGCTTGGCGCCGACATCGAGCGGCCGGTGCGCCAGCGCCACCACATAGGCCCCCGGCCCCCACTCGGCCTTCGCTTCGAGCGCGACGGTGGTTCCCGCCGGGTCGAGATCGACGAGCCGTTCCTCGTGCACCTTGTCGCCGACGACGAGCACAGTGCCCTTCCCCGCCGCGCGCGGCCTGAGGCTGATCTCCATCCGCTCGCCGGCCGCGTAGGCGGCCTTGTCGAGACGCATCTCGAGCACGTCCGGCGTGTCGGCGCTCACTGTTCCCGTGTAGCCGACGGAGAAGGACAGGCTCGTCGGCGCCGCATCGCCGCGCTCGGCCTCGATGTCGAGGCGGTACTGCCCCCAGCCGACGGGCGCCGCGATGCGCGCGGGCGCGTCGGCGCCCGGCTCGACCCGGCCATCGGCGACGCGCCGCGTCGTCCTGACCGGCTCGTAGGACCAGGCGCCCCCCTGATTGAACCATTGATAGCGCTGGTCGATGCGGTAGAGGCTCCAGCGCAGCGGCATGGCGATGCGCTCGCCGCCGGCCGTGGCGGCAACCACGTCAAATGTCGCGGTGGCTCCGTCGGACAGGTCCGAGAACAGCTTGCGCACGCCGATGACGTTGCCTTCCTGCGCGATGGGCAGGCTGAGTGAGCGCGTCACGCCGCGCCCACCCGGCTCGGCCACGGTCACGGCGATGGTGGCGCGCAGCGGCCGCGGCGCCGTCACCTCCGGCAGCGGCACGGCGAAGGTCGCCTTGCCGGTGGCGTCGGTCTCGGTCCTTTCCTCGACCTCCTGCATCACCGCCTCGAAAGGCTCGTCGTCGAGGCCGACGACATAGCCTTCGAGCCCCTGCATCGCGTTGTCAGGCGCGGCCTCAACCGTCACGGTGCCGCTGACATCGAGCCTGGCACCCGGGGCGCCGTAGAGATAACGGGCAGCGACGTCGACATTCGCCACGCCGCCGGCAACGACCGTTGGCGCCTGCGGGGCCAGCGTCAGCTCCAGCCGCTCCGGCACGTAATCCTCGACGAGGAAGGTCGTCTCGCCGATGGGCGCGCCCTTCGGATCGGCATAGGCGGCGAGCCGCCAGGTGCCGCGCATGGCCCCCGGCAGGATGGCCAGCGACCAGGCGCGCCCGCCGAGCCCCTGGTCGTCGACCGTCGCGCGCCGGTATTCGACGCCATCCGGCCGGCGCACGACGAGCGTGAGCGGCAACCCTGCGGCGGCATCGCCGCGCGCATCGCGCAGCAGCGCCGTGACCTGGACCGTCTCGCCCGTGCGGTAGACGCCCCGCTCCGTGAACACCAGCGCATCGAGAGGCCCCGGCGTCTGCCGGCCGGCGACGCCGCGGTCCGTGAGGTCGAAGGGCGTCTGCGACAGATCGAGAAAGGCGTAGTCCCCCGCCTCCGTCGTCGCCACCACGAGCCCAGGAGCGAGGCCGCCCTTGCCGCGCGAGAGCCCCGGCGGGAAGACGGCACGACCGTTGCCGTCGCTCTTTGCCTCGCCCAGCACCTCGTTGTTGCGCGCGATGAGCCTGATGGTAGCGCCCTGCAGCGGCGCAGCCGAGGCGAGCGAACGGGCGACGACATGCACGCCGTCCTCGCCGGACAGGGCCGTGAGGCCGATGTCGGAGACGATGAACCACTGCGTCGCGACGGGGTTGTAGTCCTCATCCGGCGGCGGCCCGCCCGCAGGGCGCGCCGTCATCACGTAGACGCCGGGCTCCAGCTTGCCGCCCGTGGCCTCCAGCACCGGAAAGGCGGTGATTACGTCCTCGTTGAGCCGCCGCTCCACATCGAGCGTACCCGTCCAGACCTTCTGCCCCTGGTCGGAGGCGATGTTGTCGGCCGTCCAGCGGGCGATCTGCGAAAGGAACTCGTCAGAGCGCAGCGTCGGCAGCAGGTTGCGGTCACCGATGCGGTAGAGCTCCACATCCACCTTGTCCGTGTTCACGGTCACGACGGGGATGCCCTCCTGCCCCGTGCGCGGCAGGATGTAGTTGCGGCCGGTGAAACGGGCCTGCGGGGAGCGGTCGCGCACGTAGACCTCGTAATCCGCGTTGCGCAATAGCGTCTCCTCGACGGCGGAGGGCAGGCCTTGCCGCAGCACGACTGCATAGCGCTCGCCGTGCTTCAGCCCGTCGACGCACAGCTGGCGGTCCTCCGCCGTGACCGCGGGCGTCCCGTTGCCCGCAACGGCGACGAAGGGCGAGAAATCGACCCTGCCGCGCGCCAGCGGCTCGGAGAAGGTGAAGCAAACGCGCGGCGAGGCCGAGTCGGAATCGACCCGATAGTCGAGAATGCGGAAACCGTACTTCTCGCGCAGATCCTCGTAGACCGACCGAACCCGCGGATTGTCTGCGAGCGCGAGGCTCGTCCTGTAGGCATCGAGCGACGGGCGCCAGAACTGCCGCCAGGCGAAGACATCGCCGAGGAGCGCCAGTGCCGAGGCCTCGGCTGCCGCGCCTCGCGCGTTCACATAGGCCGCATAGGCCGCGCTCGTCGCCCGTTCGGCGAGCTGGTAGCGCTCGCTGTAGTTCGTCGGCGCCACCGCCATGGCGGCCCGCGCATAGGCCGTCCAGCCGGCGGCATTCGCCGGGTCGGCCGCAACAGCGGCAGCGGCAGAGGCGAGCGCCTGCCGCGCGTTGCCCCGGGCGAGCGCGCGGGCGCTTTCGCGGCGCAGCTCCTCGGCCGGGCGCCCCGCCGCCGGCCCTGCCTCCGCCTTCAGGTCCGCCTGCAGCCTGACGGCGGCGCTGGCGAGATCGCTCCGCTCGAAAGACTTCTGCGCCGATGCGGGCGGCGCCGCTGCAAGCATCAAGAGGGTTGCGACAGCGACGGCAAGCAGTTGCGCAGCACGAATCATGCTCCCCTCCCTGAGCGGGTCTGCCGGCAGCGTCCGGGAAAAAGCAGCACCGCCCCGACGACGAAGGCGAGACTAAGCGCCCCGGTTCGGGCCTGCAATCCACGGCTGCACTGCATGTCGTGACGACACCATGCCGTTTTGCCATAGTCGCGCGAGGGACAAACGGGGAGCGCGCGATGACGCAGACGGGACGCGACCGCAGGCAGCCACGCAGCAAGGCGCGGATAGGGGCCACGATCCTCGCCCTGGCCGGCGCACTCACCGTGCCGGCCGTCCCGGCCATCGCGCAGCAGAAGCCGGTGGCGAGCGACGCGCTCGATGCCGCCCGCGCGGTCTTCGAGGCTCTGCCGGAAGCCGAGCGCAAGGCCATCCAGGACGCGCTCGTCTGGACCGGCGACTACAACGGCACGGTCGACGGCACGTTCGGCAAGCGCACCTTCGACGCCATCCGCGCCTTCGAGACGCGCAGCGGCCTGGCCGCAGACGGCATCCTCACCCCGGCAGAGCGTGACGCGCTCCTCGCAGCGGCGCGCCGCGAGCGAGACGCGGCCGGCTTCGCCGTCATCGACGAGCCGCGCAGCGGGATCCGCATCGGCGTGCCCCGGAAGATGCTCACCGAACGCAGCGACACGGCGCGCGGCGCCATCTTTCGCGCCAAGCGCGGCGGCGGCTCCCTGATGACGGACACCATCCCCGCCTCGACCGGCGCCAGACTCGAGGATCTCTACGCCGATCTCATCGCCGCCCTGCCCGGCCGCCGCATCACCTACAAGGTGCTGCGGGACACGTGGTTCGTCGTTAGCGGCGAACAGGGAGGCATGCGCTTCTTCACCCGCTTCGCCGCAACCCGTGACGGCCTCAGCGGCTTTACGGTGACCTACCCGCCGGCCGCTGCCGCAACCTTCGACCGCCTTGCCATCGCCATCACGAACAGCTTCGACCCGGAGCCCGGGACTGCGGCGCCCGCAACGGCCGACGCAGTCGGTGCGGCACCGGCCGCTCCCACCGTCCCGGGCGACAACGCCTTCACCGCCGTCATCCTCGACAGCGGCAAGGCGCTGACGAGCGCAGCCGCAACGGCCTGCAAGGCTCCCACGGTCGCCGGCAGGCCGGTGACGTTCACGGCGCGCGGCGAGACGGCCCTCACCGAAGGCTCGTTCCGGATGCAGGGAGCGCCCGTCGCCTGGCACCGTCCGGCGGGGGCGGATGTCGAGGTCTTCGTCCTCGGCCATGCCACCGTCGGGGGCGAGCGCCGCCTCATCGCCACGCCCGGACGGCTGAAGGTGGCGAGCGATGGCACCGCCCGCCTTGCGGCCCCGGTGCAGCCCGGCATGGCGGGGGCCCCGGTCATCGACAGATCGGGCGCGCTTGTCGCCCTCACCGGGCCATTGCCGCAGACGATGGCGCGCGTGGCCGGCATCGCTCTGAGCCCAGGCGTTCCGGCGACGTTGGCGGAGCGCTTTGCCGAAGGCGTCGGTCTGCCCGAAGCCACGGCGACCGACGACGCGACCGGCCTCGGCGCCGCAGCCGCCGCGTGGCAGGCTCGCATCGTGGCGGTGGATTGCACCGGCGGCTAGGGTCCGCCAGGCCGCCGGCGCCGGAGGCCGTCAGCGCATGTAGAGATCCTTGTAGGTCTCCCGCAACACGTTCTTCTGGACCTTGCCCATGGTGTTGCGCGGCAGCTCGGGCACCACCACCACCTGCTTGGGCTGCTTGAACTTGGCGAGGCGTCCCTCGAGGGCCTTCACGATGGCGGCGGCATCGAGGCTCGCCCCCTTCTCGGGCACGACGGCTGCGGTCACCCCCTCGCCGAAGTCGGGGTGCGGCACGCCAAAGACGGCGCTCTCGGCCACGCCGGGCATGGCGTCGATCTCGGTCTCCACTTCCTTGGGATAGACGTTGTAGCCGCCGGTGATGATGAGATCCTTGCCGCGGCCGACGATGTGGACATAGCCGCGCTCGTCAATCCTGCCGAGGTCGCCGGTGATGAAGAAGCCGTCCTCGCGGAACTCGGCCTTGGTCTTCTCGGGATTGCGCCAGTAACCCTTGAAGACGTTGGGCCCCTTGACCTCGATCATGCCGATCTCGCCCTGCGGCAGCTCCTTGCCGCTTTCGGGGTCGACGACTCGCAGCGACACCCCGGGCAGCGGGAAGCCAACGGTGCCGGCAACACGATCCCCGTCGTAGGGATTGGAGGTGTTCATGTTCGTCTCGGTCATGCCGTAGCGCTCGAGGATGGCGTGCCCCGTGCGCTCGCGCCATGCGCGATGGGTGTCGGCCAGCAGCGGCGCCGAGCCGGATATGAACAACCGCATGTGGGCGGTCGCTTCGCGCGTCAGGCCCTCGTGCTGCAGAAGGCGCACGTAGAAGGTCGGCACGCCCATCATCGTGGTCGCCTTGGGCATCAGGCGCATCACCTCGTCGGCGTCAAACTTCGGCAGGAAGATCATGGACGCCCCTGCCGCGAGGATGACGTTGGTCGCCACGAAGAGCCCGTGCGTGTGGAAGATCGGCAGCGCGTGCAGCAGCACGTCTTCACTGGTGAAACGCCAGTAGTCGACGAGCGTGAGCGCGTTGGACCAGAGGTTGTCGTGGCTGAGCATGGCGCCCTTGGAGCGCCCGGTGGTGCCGGAGGTGTAGAGGATTGCGGCAAGGTCGTCCGGCCCGCGCTCCACGTCGGCAAAGTCCGGCGCCTCCGCGGCCGCGCGTTCCATCAGGCTGCCCTTGCCCTCCGCGTCCAGCGTGTCGATGCGGGCCCCGTAGCGCTCGGCGACGGGCGTCAGGCCATCCCGGCTTTTCGGATCGCAGACGACGAGCGCCGGCTCCGCATCGCCCAGGAAATAGTCAAGCTCGGCGAGCGTATAGGCCGTGTTGAGCGGCAGGAAGACAGCACCCGCCCGCACGCAGGCGAGATACAGCATCACCGCCTCCGGGCTCTTCTCCACCTGGACCGCGACACGGTCCCCCGGCCGGACGCCTCGTGCCACGAGCGCACGCGCAATTCGGCCTGTGCCCTCGACGAGATCGCCATAGGTGATGATCCGCCCCGTCGGCGTCTCGATGAACGTCCGGTCGGCGGAGGGCATGCGGGCGGCGAGCTTTGCGAAAAGATAGGATGGCATGAGCTTTGTCTGCGTTCTGTCTTCTTGTGTTCAGTCGCTGATGGGCACGAGCGTGCGTGAGGCCCGCTCGCCCTTCAGCTGCTTTCTCACCGCCGCGGCGGCGATGACCTCTCCCGAGCCGACGAAGGCTTCGTGATTCTTCTCGATGTCTTCAAGCGCGTAGAGATAGTTGACCATCAGGCCGTGCGCCTGGACGAGGCCCTTGGGGCTCGTGTCGCCGAGGAAGTTGAGCCGCTCCAGCCGCGCTCCGTTGCCGAGGTGGAAGCGCGCCACCGGGTCGAGCGGCCGCCCGTTGGGCGTCTTGGCCTTCAGGAAGTACCACGCGGCGGCGGGCAGCAGCACCTTGCGCACCTTCTGCGCCGTCGCGGCGTCCTCATGCCACCCTTCCTCGTCGAGCGCGGCCAGCACCGCCTTCGCCTCGCCGTCGAGCACCTGCGAGGCCTCTGCGGCGCGCTCCCGCGCCAGCCATCTGGCAAAGCCCGGCACCGGCGACAGCGTGACGAAGGTCTTCAGGTTGGGCAGCTCGCGTTTGAGGTCGTCCACCACCTGCTTGATCAGGAAGTTGCCGAAGGAAACCCCGGCGAGCCCGCGCTGGGTGTTGGAGATGGAGTAGAAGACGGCCGTCGTCGCCGTCTCGGCGGCGATGGGCTTGCGGTCCTTGGCGAGCAGCGGCGCGATGGCGTCAGGAATGTCCTGCGTCAGCGCCACCTCCACGAAGATCAGCGGCTCGTCCACAAGCTGGGGATGGAAGAAGGCGAAGCAGCGCCTGTCCGGCGGCTCGAGGCGCCGGCGCAGGTCGTCCCAGTCATGGATCTCGTGAACCGCCTCGTAGCGGATGATCTTCTCCAGGATGTTGGCAGGCGTCGTCCAGTCGATGGGGCGCAGCACCAGGAACCCCCTGTTGAACCAAGACGAGAAGAGATGCACGAAGTCGGCGTCGACCGCCTTGAGATCCGGGCGGTTCGGCAGATGCTCGATGAGCTCCTCCCGCATCTTGACGAGCGCGGCGGTGCCGCCCGGCGCCAGGTTGAGCCGGCGCATCAGCTCCTGCCGGCGCGCCTCCGCCGCGGTATGCAGGCGGTGCAGCGTCGCCGCGCTCGGCTTCTCGCGATAGGCCTGGATCGCCTCCTCGACCTTCTGCGGATCGGCGCCGAAACGCTCGGCGAGCGCCGTGAGGAAGGCGAGACGGGTGGCGGTCGGCGCGTTGGCATAGCTGTCGAGCACAGCCTTGGCGAGCGCGACGCCCGAGGCCTCGCCGCGGCCGGAAAGCAGGTGTTCCGACAGCTCTACGATGTCGCCGCGCGCCGCCGCGTCGCGGGCGAGCCCGAGCATCGCCCGCCCCCGCTCGCTGAGCTGCTGCAGCAGTTCGTTGAAGAACGAGTTCGCCATCCGCCTCTCCTCCATCCTGTCAGACCGCAGGCCCCATCACCGCATCGGGCAACCAGGTGGCGATCTGCGGGAAGATGCACAGGAGGATGATACCGATGAACATCACCACGACATATGGCAGCGAGCCCCAAAGGATCTCCCGCGTCGGCACCTGCGGCGCGATGGCATTGATGACGAAGAGGTTGAGTCCGACCGGCGGCGTGATGAGGCCGACCTCCATGTTGATCGTCAGCACCACCGCGAACCAGTAGGGATCGAAGCCCGCCTGCGTCACGATGGGGAACAGCAGCGGCGCCGCCATGACGATGACCGCCACCGGCGGCAGAAACATGCCCGCCACCAGCAGGAAGATGTTGATGACGAGCATCAACAGCCAGCGGTTGATCTCCAGCGAGGCGATGGCGCCGGCGATGGTCTGCGTGATGAAGAGCGAGGAGAGCGCAAAGGCGAAAAGCTCCGCCGCAGCCATGATCATCATGATCATGATGCTCTCGCGCATGGCCGTGCCGAAGATCTCGATCACCGGCCCGGCGCGGAACAGCCTGTAGACGATCAGGACGACGGCGAGCGTCAGGAAGGCCCCCGCCCCGGCGGCCTCGGACGGTGTCGCGACGCCCCCGTAGAGCACGTAGAGCACCCCGACGATGATGGCGAGGAATGGCAGGACGCGCGGTAGCGCGGAGAACTTCTCCGCTAGGGTAAAGCGGCGCTGTCCCCCGTCGGAGAAGCGGTAGCCCTTTCGCTTGGCATCAATCAGCGCCCAGGCCATGAACATCACTGTCAGCATCAGCCCGGGCATCACGCCGGCAAGGAACAGCCGGCCGATGGAGGTCTCCGTGGCGATGCCGTAGACGATCATCGTCACCGACGGCGGGATGAGGATGCCCAGCGTGCCCCCGGCACAGATCGAGCCGGTCGCGACGGATGCGGGATAGCCCCGCCCCATCATCTCGGGGATGCCCATCTTGCCGATGGCGGCGCAGGTCGCCGGGCTGGAGCCGGTCATGCCCGAGAAGATGGCGCAGGCGCCGAGATTGGAGAGGACCAGCCCGCCCGGCACCCGGTTGAGCCAGCGGTCAAGCGCCTCGTAGAGATCCTTGCCGGCCGGCGAGGCCGCGACCGCAGCGCCCATGAGGACGAACATCGGGATCGAGACATAGGCGAGGTTGGCGATGCCGGCGTACATCGTCTCGCCGAGAACCTCAAAGATGCCGAATCCCTCCTCGACGAGGAGTCCGGCAATCGCGGCGAGGCCGAGAGCGAAGGCGATCGGCATGCCCGTCGCAAGGAAGGCGAAGAGCGAGCCGACGATGACGTAGGTGGCGATCGAGAGCGTCATGCACCGGCTCCTGCAGTGTGCGGCACGGACTGGGCCGTCTCAGCCGCCATGAAGAGTTTCAGGATCTCGGACACGTACTGCAGGGTGAGCAGGCCGAAGCCGACAGGCAGCGCCAGGAGCGGGATCCACAGCGGCGGCGCCCAGACGGTCGGCGTCGTCCAGCCGCCCTCCCACGCCTCGTGAAAATAGATCACCGAGGCAACGAACATCGCGACGCAGAAGGCAAGGCCCAGAAAGGCGCCGATGATGGCGAGCCGCCGCCGCACCGGCGCACTCACCATGGTCTCGATGACGTCGACCCCGACATGGCCCTTGCGCATGAGGACGTAGGGAGCGCCGAGGAAGACGGCCGCCGTGGCGCTGAAAACGACGAAATCACTCTGCCAGATGGTCGGCGCGCGAAAGACGTAGCGCATGAAGATCATCTGGCAGACGACGACCATGGCGGCCGCAATGAGGATGCCGGCAATAATGCCGAACAGGCGCGATACGCTGTCGACACCGGCAACGAAGGCTCGAACCATTTCCTTGTTCCGTTCCCAGAGAAACGCTCGTGCCGGCGGGTCCCGTCGGGACCATTCGGACGACACGGCCGGCGTTCCGGATGCACCTGCAGCACCCTTGCGGCGCCCGGCACCCTTTCGCGGTGTCTTCCCGAAGGCGGGAAGCGGAGCCCCCCCTCCTCCCGCTGTCGGTGAAGCCTGGCCGTCCGCGCGACCCGGCACAGGCTCCGCCTACCTGAGGCGCTTCGCTCACTCGACGGCGAGCGCCTTCTCGATCAGCTCCTGGCCGCCCTTCACCTCCTCGGCGAAGTGCTTGTAGGATGACTCCTGCGCCACCTTGAGCCAGGCGTTGTAGTCCTCCTCGGACATCTCGATCACCTCGACGCCCGCCTTCTTGAAGGTCTCGATGAGGAGCTCGTCGCCCTTCTTCGCCTCCTCGTTGAAATATTCCTCGGCCACCTTGCCGGCGTCGAGAATGGCCTTCTGCTGCTCGGGCGTGAGCTTTTCGAAGACGCGCTTGGACATGAGCACCGGCTCGTACATGAACCACAGCGCGTTCTTGCCGGGCGCGGTCAGGCACTTCACCTGCTCGTAGAGACGATAGGAGATGAAGCTCGACGAGGAGGTGTTGGTCGCGTCCAGCACGCCTGTCTGCATGCCGGTGTAGATTTCCGACGAAGGCATGGACGAGATCGAGGCACCGGCTGCCGCCAGCATCTGCTCGAAGGCCGGGCCGGCAGCGCGCGTCACCTGCCCCTTGATGGAATCGGGGCCGGTGATGCAGTTCTTCTTGGAGGCGAATCCGCCCGACAGCCATGCGTCGGCAATGACGATGGCGCCCGCATCCTCGACGATCTTCTTGATGTCGGCCATGAAGGGCGACTTGTTGAGCCGCTGCGCCCTCTCGTAGTTGCGTACGAGGCCGGGCATGAGCGTGGCCGAGAACTGGGGATGGCGACCGGCCGCGTAATCCAGCGGGAAGGCCGTGATGTCGAGCTGCCCCTTGGTCACAGCGCCCCACTGCTCGTTGGGCTTGTAGAGCGAGGCACCGGGAAAGACCTGGATCTTGATCCCGACGTTCGCCTTCTCCACCTCCCGGGCGATGATCTGCACCATCTCGTCGCGCGGGTCGCCCTTGCCGCCCGGAAACTGATGAGACGCCTTGAGCACAATTTCCGCAGCGGCCGGCAGCAAACCGCCGATAAGGACGGCCACGGCACCGGCCGTCGCCAACAACGTCTTGCGCATGTCGTTTCCTCCGAAGTGATGGCTCGTCGAGGAGCCGGGCCTCTTGCGGGCCTTGGAGTTATCGAAGTCAAACTTGCATCCGCTGTCAACGATTTCGTATACAATTCGATCTGGTTCGTATGCGACGGTCCGGTTCCATGAGCGGCAAGCGCGGCTTTGTCCTGAGAGACGCCCTCGAGAACGACATCGCCATGGGCGTCTTCAAGGCTGGCGAGCGGCTGGACGAGGCATCGCTGGCGCAGCGCTTCGGCGTCTCCCGCACGCCGATCCGCGAGGCCCTGCTACAGCTCGCCACCACGGGTCTCGTTGAGCTGCGCCCGCACCGCGGCGCCGTTGTCGCACAGGTGGGGCCTTCCCGCCTCATGGAGATGTTTGAGGTGATGGCGGAGCTGGAAGGCATGTGCGGCCGTCTCGCCGCACGCCGGGCCGATAGCAGCGACCTGTCCGCACTGGCAACGGCGCAGGGCGAATGCCGCGCGGCCGCCGAGGCCAACGACACGGACGGCTACTACTACGCCAACGAGCGATTCCACCACGCCATCTATCAAGCCTCCCGCAACGGCTTCCTCGCCGAGCAGGCAACGCTGATGCACAGGCGCCTCAAGCCCTACCGCCGCCTGCAGCTGCGCGTCCGGGGCCGCCTGCAGACCTCGCTCGCCGAGCACGACGGCATTCTCGCCGCCATCGAGCGCGGAGATGCGGAAGCCGCCTCCAGCCTGCTCAAGGCCCACATCATCATCCAGGGTGAACGCTTCGGCGACCTCGTGGCGAATCTCGCTGAGCATTCGGCGTGATACGGCACGCGCTGTTTGTCATACGCCGGCAAATACTGGGCGAATCTTCGAAAGTAGCGGACAGTTAACCAACGCTTTGATGAGTTGCCGGCGCTCTGCACTGAACGCCACAACTTTCGACAAGTTCACCTTTCATTACCCTCTGTCTCCTATCATTCCGACATTCGGACAATAGCGGGACAAGAGAAAGCATGCGCACGCTCGTCGGCCTGATCTGTGCCGCCATCGTCGGCTTCAGTCTCCCCACCACCGCGAAGGCGGAAGAACTGCGCATCGTTGGAACCGGCGACGGCGTCGACATCCTGCGCGCCGTCGGTGAACTCTACACGCAGCGCAATCCGCAGACGACGATTGTCGTGCCGCCAAGCGTCGGCTCGGGCGGTGGCATCCTCGCCGTCGGTTCGGGCCAGGAAATTCTTGGCCGCATCGCCCGCCCCCTCACCGACACCGAGAAGGCCCAGGGCATCGTCGCCGTTCCTTTCCTCAAGCTTCCCTCAGCCTTCTATGTTCATCGTAGCGCCGGCATCTCCTCCCTGACCGGCGCGCAGCTGCGCGCGATCTTCGCCGGCAACATCGAGAACTGGCGCGAGGTGGGCGGCAACGACCTGCGTGTGCGCGTCGTGCGCCGCGAGGACCGTGACAGCACGCTGCTTGTCCTGCGGGCCACCATGCCGGGCTGGGACAACCTCGTCATCACCGACAAGTCGAAGACCGCCTTCACCACGCAGGAGGGCATCGAGTCCGTGCGCGATGTCGAAGGGGCCATCGGCTGGGGGCCCTATTCCACCAGCCTGCCCGAACAGATTGTTGTGCTGAGCGTGGATGGCCTGTTCCCCACGGACGAGGGCTACCCCAGCGCAAACACCATCGAGCTCATCTACAACGAGAAGACTGTGACGCCCGAGGCGCGCGACTTCCTCGCTTTCATTTCCTCTCCCGAGGCCCGCGAGATCGTGCGTCGCATGGGCGGCGTCCCCACCGCAAAGTGAGGTCGACGTGAAAAGCCTGTCGTCCCTCGGCACGCGTTTCACCATCGCGATCGTCGCCACGGCGCTGGCGGCATGCTCGGCGTTGGTGGCGTTGACGGTCATGCGCCTCGACCGGGGCCTGAACCGGCAGGCGCTTCAGCTCGAGGCACTCGCCGAAGCCAAGCTCTCGGAACGGCTCGAGGCTGACGCGAAGCTCGCGGCTGCCCGCCTGAAGAACGTCTTCGACGAGGTGACCTACCAGATCAACGCCATCGCGCAGCGGGCCGATGTCAGCCGCGCCATCGCTTCCAGAAACGTCGTGGCAATGAGCGAGCTGCTGTCGCGCGCGGCCGAGATCGCGAAGCTCGACGGCATTCTCGTCATCGACAACAAGATGCGCGTCATGGGCGCGCACGATCAGTGGCTGGACATTCTCGGCGCCGACGCCGCGTTGCAGAAGAGCCCGCTCGCCGAGCGCATCCGCCCGCTGCTCGCGGAGAACGACCGACGCCGGCCGCATATCCTGGAACTGATCACACCGCTCGACGAGGCGCTGGCAACGGCCGTCGGCGCCCCTGCCCCGGTGGCGGCTGCCGCCATCGTCGTCACGCCCATCTTCGACGATTTCGGTGACGTGGTCGCCGCTCTCATCGCCCACCGGGCGCTGCGCATGAACGAGCCCTCTCTCAGCGAGTTCTCGCGCCTGACAAATACCGGCATCGTCGTCCTCTCCGGCGAAACGGTTGTCTCCCGCGCGGGAGCACCGCCACTGACGGGTGGCTTCTCCCTGCACGAGCCGAGCAACCTGCTCGAGACTCCCGATGGGATGTACTTCGCCCGGTGTACCGGCTTTCCTGCGGACCTGCAGATCTGCGCCCTCGCCCCGCGCACGGAGGCTTACCAGCTCAGGGATGAGACCGTGCGCATCGGCGCGGCCGAGACGCGTGCGCTCGTAGCGTGGCTCGTCGGCGGCGGGTGCGTTACGCTCATCGCCTTCGCCGCCATCGCCCTGGCAACAGCTCGCCACGTCACGCGGCCGCTGGCACGCATCACGGAGGCGGTCGGCGCCGTGGCGCAGGGCGACTGGCGCACCCATGTCTCCGGCGCCAACCGCAAGGACGAGGTGGGCGACATCGCGCGCGCCGTGGTGCTCCTCCAGCGCTCGCTGCAGGAACGCGACCAGCTGCGCACGCACGTCGCCTTCGCCGAGACCGTCAAGCAGCGCCGGGAGGCGCTGGAGCAGGCGATCCACCGCTTCGACGAGACAATGCGCTCGGTGCTGACTCGTGTCGGCAACGGCATCGACACGATGGACGCCATGGCCCATCAGCTCGCTGACGTGTCAGCCGCCGCCGAGAGGGAAGCCGTCGAGGCCGTTGCCGCTTCGGAGAGCACCGTCTCCAGCGTCACGCTCGTCAAGCACGCCACGGAGCAGCTCAGTACCTCCATTGCCGAAATTGCCAGCAAGGTGCAGGAAACGGCCACCGTTGTGGACGACGGCAATGCGGTTGCGCGCGCCGCCACAGCCAAGGTCGACAGCCTGGCCGAAGCGGCGAGCAAGATCGGCGCGGTCGTGCGCCTCATCGACGAGATCGCGGCCCAGACCAACCTCCTCGCGCTCAATGCCACCATCGAGGCAGCCCGCGCCGGCGAGGCCGGCAAGGGCTTTGCCATCGTCGCCAACGAAGTGAAGGCTCTGGCGGGCCAGACGGCGAAGGCCACCGACGAGATCGCGAGCAAGGTCGCCGCCATTCAGGAGGCGACCGGGGAAGCGGTCAGCTCCATCGAGATGATCGCGCGCACCCTCGAGAACGTCATGGCCCACACCAAGGCGATCGAGGTCTCCATCGAGCGCCAGACGGTCGCGACGCAGGAGATCGCCGGCAGCGTCTCCGCCGCCTCAAGCGGCACCGTCGACCTGTCGCACAGCGTCGATCGTCTCAAGGCGACGATCGGCGACGCGCGCAGCACGTCGGTGCATGTGGTCAACACGGCGACCGTCATGGTCGAGGAGGCGCGCCGCCTCGACCAGACCGTGCGCGCCTTCCTGGCCGAGGTGTCAGCTTAGACCGGACGCGCTGCATCAGGTCGGAAAAAGCCCTTCTTCCAACATGTGATGGACGCGCTTTTCGATTCACCCTTCGAAGAGCGCGTCTGCATTTGCAGCCTTATTCCCTGCGCATCAGCCGCCGGGCCGCGAACAGCGTTTCCTGCAGCGGCCGCCGGGCCGCGGGGCGGTTCACGGATCTAGCGGCAGCGGAGCGACCGGCTCCGTCCTCGCCCGCCATCTGCGGCGCGAACAGACCGACATCCCGCACGGAGCCCCGGCCAGGTGCGCGCAGCAGCCGCGCCATCCTGTCCATGAAGGACATGCGCTGCTCGCTCGGCAGGAACGGATCGGCGAAGCAGAACGCGCCGGCCGCCAGCGCCTTCTGTTTGACGGAGTCGACGAGGCCCGGCGCCCCCGCGACATAGACCATGTCGGAGGGGCCGAGCAGCGGCAGGTAGTTTGTCGGCCGACCCGTCCGCACGAGCCCTCCCCCGCCCTGCCGCGAGGTGGCGATGACCTCGCGCGCGCCGTGGTCGCGCAGCCAGTCAAGGGAATCGCGCATATAGAGCCCGTCGAGATCTCGCGCGCCGACGATGACAATGATGTCGCGCCTCGGGCGTGCCCGCACGGCCTCGTGCGCAACGGCCCAAATGGGTGCCCAGCCAGTGCCGCCGGCAACGAGCACCATCACGCCGTCACCGCGGCGGAAGAAGGCATGGCCGAAGGGCCCGCGCACCTCCACACGGTGGCCGGGCCTGATGTCCCGCCCCAGTTCGGACGAGACGATGCCGTCCGGCAGCATGCGGATATGGAAGATGAGTTCGTGCGCGGCCCGCGTGCCGTCCCAGCGCAGCGTGGGGCTGTAGTCGCGCGCCGGAAAACCGGCGAAGGTCACGCTCACATATTGTCCAGGCAGATACTCGAGCGGGGTGCGCAGCTCGACGATCACTTCCACCACGTCGCGCGACAGGGCACGCATGGCGGCGACATGGCCGGCGCGCCTCGTCGCCTCCGGCACCTCGTCATATGCGATCACCGCATCGCCCAGGAGCATCGCCTGGCAGGCGAGCACGGTGTCACCCTCCCCCGTGCCGCGGGCGTCGACTAATCCCGAGACGACCCGCACGCGGCAGGTCTCGCACTGGCCCGAGCAGCAGTCATGCGGCACCGCGATCCATGCCCCCATCGCCGCATCGACCAGCGTCTCGCCGATATTCGCCCGAACCGTGCGCCCATTGACTGTCAGATTGCACTTGCTTGCCATGTCTCAACCTCTGGCGCGGCGCTGCAGAAGGCGCAGCCCGCCGCGCAGCAGGCGCATCACTCGATGACCAGCTCGACCGGGCGCACGTGGCGCGTGTGGCGGGTCTGGTTGTGGTCGAAGACGGCGACCCACATGTAGAGGGGCTCGCCGGGCACGAAATCGACGTCGTGCTTGCTGCCTGTCGCCAGGGCGCGTTTAGCCTCCAGCGTCCAGTACCCGTTCTCCCAGCGGGCGGCCCCGGTGACATCGGCCCGGTCGCCGCTGTACTCGCCCATGATGAGCACGCCGGGGATCACGGTGCCGACGGGAATGGTCGCATCGAGCTCCGGCGAATAGGGAACCGTCTCCGCCTCCGTCATCCACCACTGCGCCCCTTCGCTGTCGCTGCTCTCGGGGTTGAGGTCGAAGGTCTTGAGCTTGGCGACGGTCTGCCGGTAGTCGACCGGCAGGCGCTTCACCGTCACGGGGCCGCGGAATCCGCCGGGGGGCTCGGAACCGAAGTTGTAGACGTAGAAGGCATTGCCCGGATCGCCCGTATAGCCGCCCTGGTAGCGGGCGGTCTTGTTCCAGTCCGCCTCCTTCGGCTCCATCGGCGGACCGATGAACTGGTCGTCGACACGTCCGAGCAGACCGCCGCGCGACGCCTTCCACTGCCACATGTCGATGTAGCTGCCGTCCGTGGTGTAATGCAGCCCACGGCTGTTGAGCGCGCCGGGCTTGTCGGCCATCGGCTGGGGGCCGAGATGGGTGGCCCCGCCGCCACCGAAAGCCTGTGAGCGCGAGAAGATGACGGACAGCTTATCCTCGTAGAAGTCAGTCTCGTCCGCGATATCGGCGCCGTTGTGGGCGAGGTGCCAACCGTCCTCCCGCTTCACGAGCGGCAGGCGACGCAGCGAGCGCGTCGGGTCCTCCCAGCGGAAGGCAAAGTAGATGTTGTCGGCATCCCTCACCGCCCGCACCTCGACGACCGATTCGCCGGTGCCGCCCAGGTTGGCGCCCTGCTGGGTGCGGATGCGCACCGGGGCAGCGCGACGCCAGACCGGATCGTCGAGCGTGCCGTCGAGCTTCGGCGCCTCGTCCACCCTGGTGACCGTGAGCTTGTCGCGCGTGCCCCAGTCGAAAGCGGCGATCGCGCCGGCGACCGGCACGCCAACGAGCACCGCCGTGAGCAAGGGCCGTGCCTTCATACCGCTGTTGGAGACGAGCGGCGTCGGCCGGAACAGCCGCAGGATCTGCCCCCAGCCGCCGTAGAGGAAATGCGCGATAACGTGCACGAAAATGTAGACCAGCACCGCGATGGCGCAGGCCGCATGGACGGCAACGACCCAGCCGCCATAACCGACATAGAGCGCGATGCCCGTCGCCGTGAGGACCGTAACGAGACCGTAGAGCACCCAGTGCAGGATGACGTTGACAGCGCCCCAGCGCAGCTTGCTGGCGGCCGGCATGACCAGCGCCCTCGCCTTCTTCAGCGCCACCCGGTGGCGCAGGCCGCTGCGCAGCATATAGAGCGCATAGGCTGTCGAGGCGAAGAAGAGGGTAAGGCTCGAGATGAAATGGACGCTCCAGATCTCTCCCTGCGGGAGGATGGGCTCCAAGGCCTTGGAGATGACGGCATCAGGCGCATCCGCCGAAATGCGCAGCCCCGTCAGAAGGCTCACCACCATCACGATGGCCACGAGCCAGTGCAGGAGGATGGTGCCTATGTCGGTACGGGGTGGCCCTTCCTTTTCCCGGCTCGCCTGCCGTGCAACTCTGGTCATCGCCTGTCGGGGTCTGTCGATCCCCTCTCGCAGATGTCCGATATCGGCCATGCCGTCACCCGTGTCGAGGAAGTCGGATCGGAGAATGCTGATTTGACTTAAATTTTAATCTATCTTTTATCAAATCAAACTGATCGCCAATAGCCAAGACCGATCGTGCGGTGAAATTCGGGGCGCGGCCTCGCAGAGGCCCTTGCGGATTCTGCAAAAAGGATCAAAACGGCCGCATGTCACAGCCGCATTACGTCCTCACCCTTTCCTGCACCAACCGCCCGGGCATCGTGGCGGCGGTCTCGACGCACCTATTTGAGTCGGGGTGCAACATCCTCGACGCGCAGCAGTTCGACGACACCGAGAGCAACCGCTTCTTCATGCGCGTGGTATTCAACCCGCTGCACGGTGCGCCGACGCTGGCGGAGCTCAGAAAGAGCTTTGCGACGCTGGCCGAGCGATTCGGCATGACCTGGACCATGCGCGACAAGGCGGAGAAGAGACGGGTGATGATCCTCGTCTCCAAGTTCGACCACTGCCTCGTCGACCTGCTCTACCGCAAGCGCCTCGGCGAGCTGCCCATGGAGCTGGTGGCGGTGGTTGCGAACCACCCGCGCGAGACCTATGGCTCGCTCGACTTTGAGGGGGCCGCCTTCTATCACCTGCCGGTCACGAAGGAGACGAAGCTCGAGCAGGAAACGCGCCTGTGGGAGCTGATCCGCGAGACGGAAACCGAGGTCGTCGTCCTCGCCCGCTACATGCAGATCCTGTCCGACGGGCTGGCTGCCAAGCTCGCGGGACGTTGCATCAATATCCACCACTCGTTCCTGCCGGGCTTCAAGGGCGCCAAGCCCTACCACCAGGCGCATGCGCGCGGCGTGAAGCTCATTGGCGCCACGGCCCACTATGTGACGTCAGACCTCGACGAGGGGCCGATCATCGAGCAGGACGTGGAGCGCATCAGCCACCGCGACACGCCGGAAGACCTGATACGAAAGGGCCGCGACATCGAGCGGCGCGTACTCGCCCGCGCCCTGCGCTACCACCTTGAGGATCGCGTCATCCTCAACGGCCAGCGCACGGTGGTGTTCACGGATTGAGGCCAGCCTCCGGCTGCGTCAGCCTCCCGGGGGAACCTCGCCCGCTGCCCGGTTTGTCGTGGGTGCGCGCATGTCGCGCGCCGCGAGGGCCCGCGAGAGATCGGGCGAGGCAGCGAGAAGCTCGCGCGTATAGGCGTGCCGCGGCGCCGAGAACACCTCCTCCGTCGGCCCCTCCTCCACAATCCGGCCGGCGCGCATCACAAGCACCCTGTCGGTGATGGCGCGCACGACCGCAAGGTCGTGGGAGATGAAGAGATAGGCCAACCCGTGCTCCGCCTGCAGCTCGGCGAGCAGATCGAGCACCTGGGCGCGGATGGAGACGTCGAGCGCCGACACGGGCTCGTCGAGGATGATGAGTGAGGGCCGCGTGATGAGCGCCCTGGCGATGGCGAGCCGCTGGCGCTGGCCACCGGAGAACTCGTGGGGATATTTCTCCGCATCCTCCGGCTTGAGGCCAACGTCGCGCAGCACGGCGGCGATGCGCCGGTTGCGCTCGGCCGCATCGATCTCACCACGCAAGAGGTAAAGGGGCTCGGCAACAAGCCGGCCAGCCTTATGCCTGGGGTCGAAGGAGCCGTAGGGGTCCTGGAACACAACCTGCACGGCCCGCCGCAGCGCCGTCAGGTCGGCAGACGAGAAATCGGCGAAGGAGCGGCCACGGAAGAGCACCGTCCCGCCCTGCGGCGGCTCCAACGCCATCAGCGTGCGCGCCAGGGTGGACTTGCCGCAGCCGGATTCGCCGACGAGGCCGACGCTTTCCCCCGGCCGTATGGCGAGGCTCACGCCATCGACGGCCCGGTGTTTCTCGGGTGCCCTGAAGAGCGATCGGCGCCGGCCCCGGTAGTCGCGGACGACCTCCTGTGCGAGCAGGATCGGCTCCGCCTGCCCGCCCTGCGGCTGCGCTGGGGGCAAGGACGAGGGCCGGGCACAGCCGGCGCGCCGGCGCACCGGCACGTGGGTGGAAGCCGCCAGCAGAGCCCTGGAATAGGGATGGCGCATGCCGGAGAAGAAGGCGGCCGTCGCGCCCTCCTCCACCACCTCCCCGTCGCGCATCACGCTGACGCGATCGGCCATCTCGGCCACCACAGCCAGGTCGTGCGTGATCATGAGGAGGCTGGCGCCGTCCCGCGTCACCAGTTCCCGCATCAGCGCGAGAATCTGGGCCTGCGTCGTCACGTCGAGCGCCGTCGTCGGCTCGTCGGCAATGATCAGTTTGGGCTTGAGCGCCACCGCCATGGCGATGACAACTCGCTGTCGCTGGCCGCCGGAAAGCTCGTGCGGGTAGCGGTCGAGTGGAAAGCGCGACGGCGGCAGTCCCACCCGCTCCAGCACCTGCCCCGCCCAAGCCATACATTCGTCGCGTGGCGCCCCCAGATGCTGGGCAAAGCACTCCGCCACCTGCGCGCCGATGGTCTTCAGCGGGTTGAGAGCCGTCATCGGCTCCTGGAAGATCATGCCGATATCGCGCCCGCGCAGGTCACACATCTCCGCTTCACTCTTGGCGAGGATGTCCTCGCCATCGAGCAGGATGCGCCCCTGCGTCCGCGCACCGCGCGGCAGGAGCCGCATCGCCGCCAACGCCGTCATGGACTTGCCGGACCCGGATTCCCCGACGAGGCCGAGAATCTCCCCCTCCCCGACCGAGAGCGAAACGCCCTTGAGGATCGGCTGGCCGTAGATGGAAACCTGAAGGCGCTCGATGCTGAACAGGCTCATGGCTCAGCGCTCCCGGGCAAGGCGCGGGTCGAGCAGGTCGCGCAGGCCGTCGCCGAGGAGGTTGAGCCCCATCACCGTGACGACGATGGCGAGCCCCGGCACCAGCGCAAGGCGCGGCGCAATGGCCATCAGTGTCTGGGCCTCGTTGAGCATGCGCCCCCAGCTCGGCGCCGGCGGCTGAACGCCAAGCCCGACATAGGACAGCGCGGCCTCGGCCAGCACGCCGAGCGAAAGCTGGATGGTGGCCTGCACGATAATGAGGCTCAGCATATTGGGCAGGATGTGCTCAAGGGTGATGCGCCCCCTGCCCTTGCCGGCAACACGCGCCGCCATGACGAACTCGCGCGTCCACAGCGGCAATGCGGCGCCATAGGCGAGCCGCGCGAAAACCGGCACGTTGAATATGCCGATGGCGACCATGGCGTTGAGCGCGCCGGGCCCGAAGATGTCCCGCAGCATGATGGCCATGACGAGCGCCGGAAACGCGAAGACGAAATCGTTGGCGCGCATCACCGCCTCGCCGACGGGCCCGCGCCGCCCGGCCGCGAGCAGCCCGAGCGGCACACCAAGCCCGAGGCCGATGCCCACCGCGACGAACGACACGGCCATGGAGGTGACGGCTCCGCCCATGATCATCGACAGCACGTCGCGGCCGTACTGGTCGGTGCCGAGCCAGTGCGCCGCCGAGAGTGGCTGGAGCTTGCGGCCGATGTCGAGCACCGTCGGATCGTGGGGCGTCCACACGAAGGACAGGAGAGCCGTCGCCGCCACCACGAGCGAAATCGCCGCCCCCACGAGGAAGCTCGGATGGCCGAGGGCACGGGCGGCAAGGCCCTGCCTGCCGGCGACGACCGCGCTCATGCGCGCCTCCTCAGGCGCGGATCGACCGCGGCATAGGCCAGCTCGACGAGGAAATTGACGATGACCACGCTCGCCACGAGCAGCATCACGACGCTCTTGACCACGATGAGATCGCGCTGGGTGATGGCCTGGAAGACCAGACGGCCGAGGCCCGGCAGGAAAAAGACGTTCTCGATGATGATGGTGCCGGCGAGCAGGAAGGAGAATTGCAGGCCCATGATGGTGAGCACCGGGATCAGCGCATTGCGCAGCGCGTGCCGCCGCACGGCCTCGCTCCGGCTCAAGCCCTTGGCGCGTGCCGTGCGCATGTAGTCCTCCCCGAGCGTGTCGATGAGCGAGGAGCGCATCACGCGGGCGAGAATCGACGCCTGTGGCAGCGCGAGCGCCACGGCCGGCAGGATGAGGGAGCGCAGGGCCGGCCACAGGCCCGCACCCCAGCCGGGGAAACCGCCGGCGGGCAGCAGACGCAGGCTCACCGCGAAGACGAAGACGAGCAGCATGGCGAACCAGAAGTTCGGCACGGCGATGCCGACCTGCGTGGCCGCCATGATGCCGATGTCGACCGGCCTGTTGCGCCGTGCCGCGGCGATAGCGCCGACCGGAATGGCGATGAGCACGGTGAGAAGCAGGGAGATGGCGGCGAGCGGCAGGCTGACCCACAGGCGCTGGGCGACAAGCTCTCCGACCGGGACGGAATAAGTGTAGCTGCGACCGAGATCACCCTGCAAGAAGCCGGAGACCCAAGCGACGTAGCGCTCCGTCGCCGGCCGGTCGAGCCCGAGATTGGCTCGCAGCGCCGCTAGTGTGTCCGGCCGCGCGTTGGTGCCGAGCATGATCTCCGCCGGATCGCCCGGCAGCACCTCCATCACCGCGAAGATGACGGCCGAGGCGACGGCGAGCGTGACAAGCAGTGATGCGAGGCGCCTGGCGAGAAAGGTGAGCATCGGTCAGGCCGGCTCCCGCACCGCCCCGGATGACGGCGCGGCACGAACTCCCGCCTTCCGCCCTCGACGAGAGGAGGACGACGTCGGGGAACCACCCCGCGCCATCGCCTGTGTCACTGCTACTCGCGCCACTTCACGCCCGTCAGGTCGTTGGCGGGCACGGGCGTGTTCTCCCACAGCCCTTCGAGCCGCGCGTCCCAGATGCCGATCTTCGGCAGCAGGAACAGCCAGACGTTGACCGCATCGTCCGCCAGCTTCTCCTGCAGCGTGCCCAGCAGCGCGAGCCGCTCGTTCTCGTCCGTCGAGGCGACGAAACGCTCGTAGAGCGCCCGGTATTCGGGGTTCCTGTAGCCGAAGTAGTAGTCGTCGCGGGCATAGATATCGAGGTCGAGCGGCTCCACGTGGCTCACGACGGTCATATCGAAATTCTTGTTGCGGAAGACCTCGCCCAGCCACTGCGCCCATTCCATCGGCACGATCTCGACCGAGATGCCGACGTTGCGCAGCTGGGATGCCAGCACCTCGCCACCGCGGCGCGCGTAGTCCGGCGGCGGCAGCACGAGCTGCACGGACAGGTTCTCCGCCCCCGCCTCCTTCAGCAGTGCCCGCGCCTTCTCGGGATCGAAGGGATACTTGCCAGTGAGATCGACATACCCCCGGTCCTGCGGCACGAAATGCGAGCCGATGGGCTTGCCGTAACCGTGCATCGCCCCCTCGATCAGCGCCTGCCTGTCGACGGCATGGGAGATCGCCCGGCGCACGCGGATGTCGTCGAACGGCTTCCTGCCGTTGTTCATGGCGAGGACCGTCTTGCCCTGGGTATTGCCGACGACGACCGTGAAGCGCGGGTCGGCCTCGAACTGCGGCACGTTCTCCGGCGCGGGAAAGAGGGGGAAGGCATCGACATCGCCGGCCATGAGGGCCGCGAAGGAGGCCGTGGGGTCGCCGATGATCTTGAAGGTCGCCTTCTCCAGCGCGACGGGCTCGCCCCAGTAATCGTCGTTGCGCACCAACGTAACGTGGTCTCCCTTGACCCATTCGGCCAGCTTGAAGGGACCGGTACCGACCGGCTGCGTCTTGTTGTCGGCCGCGCTCTCCGGCGCCACGATGACCGCCGCGGCCCAGCCGAGGTTGAACGGCAGGTTCCCGCTCGGACGCTTCAGGGTGATCCGCACCGTCTGTGGGTCGACCACCTCGACGGTCTCGATGGGCTCGAACAGGCCCTTCTGCGGATTGACGCTGTCGGCCGCGCGCGCCCTGTCGAGCGAGAACTTCACGTCCTCGGCGTCGAAGGTCGTGCCGTCATGGAACTTCACGCCCTGTCGCAGGTGGAAGGTATAGACCTTGCCGTCCTCCGACACGTCCCAGCGTTCGGCCAGCGAGGGCTTCACCGAGCCGTCGCGGTCGATGCGCGTCAGCCCCTGGAAGACGTTGTTGTAGACGACCTCCGCAATTGCAGCCGCCGCGCCCGCAGTCGGGTCGAGGTGCGGTGGCTCCAGCCGGATGCCGAGAACGATGTCGGTCCGCGCCGCAAGGGCCGGCGTGCCGAGGAGGAGCCCCGCCGACACGGCGCCGGCGGCAGCCCCCCTCACCAGGCATTGCATCAGACGGCGATACATACCGGCCCCTCCTCCATCGCAACGTTCATCTCGGATCCCTGACGGGCAGCACCAGCGGCGAAGCGACTCGCTCACGCCCTGCTGCCACCCGTCAGGAGCTCGTGCAAGGCGCGCGCCATGACCTTCGCCGAATCGACCATGTCGTCGACGCCGACATATTCGTCGGGCTGGTGCGCCAGGTCGAGAATACCGGGGCCATAGGCGATGCAGTCCTTCAGCCGGCCGATGCGGTCAACGTGCTTCTGGTCGTAGGTGCCGGGCGAAACGACGTAGTTCGGCTCCCGGCCCATGACCTCGCGGATGCCGGTGGCGACCGCCCGCACGACGGGCGCGTCACGGTCCGTCATGGTCGGCAGCACCTCGAACAGGTCCTCGATCGCGTAGGAGAAATCCGTCCGCTCCTCGGCCAGACGGTCGAGAATGCCGATCACCTCGGCCTTCACGTCCTCGATGCGCTCCTCCATCAGGAAGCGGCGGTCGATGACGAGGCGAGCGGAATCCGGCACGCATGGTGAGGGCAGGCCCTCATAATCCTCTCTCTGGCCGCCGTGGATGGAGTTGATGTTGAGGGTCGAGCTGCGCGCGCCCGGCGGGATCACGGGCATCTCCGTGCGGCGTGCGGCGAGCACCGGGATGAGCTCGCACTCGAAGGCGTGGAGCAGCGCCCCCATATGGCGCACGGCGCAATCGCCGAGAAAGGGCATGGAGCCGTGCGCGATCCGCCCTTTCGTCTCGATCTTCGCCCACCACACGCCGCGATGGCCGAGGCAGATGCAATCCTTGTTGAGCGGTTCGGGGATGATGACGTGGTCGACGCGCGGCTTCGAGAAGAAGCCCTTGCCCGCGAGATAGGCGACGCCGCCATACCCGCCGGATTCCTCGTCCGCCGTGCCCGAGATCTCGATGGCGCCGGGAAAGTCGGGCATGAGGTCGATGAACGCCTCCACGGCGACGACCGAGGCCGCGAGTCCGCCCTTCATGTCGCAGGCACCGCGACCGTAGACCCTGCCGTCCTCCATCTCGCCGCCAAAGGGATTGCGGGTCCAGCCCGCCCCCGGCTCGACGACGTCGATATGGGAATTGAAGTGGACGCAGGGCCCCGGACGGCTGCCCTCCTTGCGCGCCACGACATTCCAGCGCGGGTAGCGGTCGCTGTCGCCGGGGCTTCCCTCGGCACGGACGTAGACGACATCGAAGCCGCGGCGGCGGAGCCTGTTGCCGAGAAACTCAGCGCAGTCGCGATAGTTCTCGCCAGGTGGGTTGACCGTCGGGATGCGGACCAGATCGGCCGTCAGGGCCGCCAGATCGTCGCGCCGGTCTTCAACGGCTCTCAAAACGTCCCGGATCGCCATGACCGTCTCGGATCGCTGTCATCCGGCATGGTTTCACCACGCCGGATGACCTGCAAGACGGTTTTCGTTTGTGCTCGCACAATTGCGAATGGCGTTTGCTTCCTATCGGAAAAGTGCCGGCAGCCACAGCGACAGCGCCGGGATGTAGGTGACGAGCATCAGGACTGCGAAGCACGCCCCGTAGAACGGCCAGATGGTCCGCACCGCCTCCATGATACCAATGCGGCCGATGGCACAGCCGACGAAGAGCACCGAGCCCACGGGCGGCGTGCACAGGCCGATGCCGAGGTTGAGGATGAGGATGACGCCGAAGTGCACCGGATCCATGCCGAAGGCCGTGACGACCGGCAGGAAGATCGGTGTCGTGATGATGATCAGCGGCGCCATGTCCATGAAGCAGCCAAGCACCAGCAGAATGAGGTTGATGAGCAGGAAGATGACGATGGGGTTGTCGGAGAGCGCACGCATCCCCTCCACCATCGCCGTCGGCACCTGCAGCAGCGCCAGCAGCCAGCCGAAGGACGCGGCGCTGCCGATGACGAGCAGCACCATCGCCGTCGTGCGGACGGCGCCGAACGTCGCATCCAGGAAATCCCGCCACCCCATGCCGCGGTAGACGAGAACCGTCACGGCGAGCGCGTAGACGACGGCGATGCAGGAGCTCTCGGTGGCTGTGAACACGCCCGAGCGAACCCCGCCGAAAATGATGCCGATGAGAAGAATGCCCGGCACCGCCCCGACGAAGATCGGCAACATGGCGCCCCATCCAGGAAAGGTGCCGGCCGGATAGCCGCGTCGCCGGGCGACGACATAGGCCGCCACCATGAGCACGATGGCGAGCAGCAGGCCCGGAATGATGCCGGCCGTGAAGAGATCGGCGATCGAAATGCGCCCACCCGCCGACATCGAATAGATGATCATGTTGTGCGAGGGCGGGATCATCAGCGCGATGATGGCCGACGTCACCGTAACATTGACGCCGTAGTCGGCGGCATAGCCGCGCTCGCGCATCTGCGGGATCATCAGTCCTCCGACGGCCGAGGCATCTGCCACCGCCGAGCCGGAGACCCCGCCGAAGAGCGTGGAGGCGACGATGTTGACCTGCCCGAGCCCGCCGCGCAGGTGGCCGACGAGCGCGGCCGCGAGGCGCACGAGCTTGCCGGCGATGCCGCCGCGCACCATGAGGTCACCGGCATAGACGAAGAACGGGATGGCCATCAGTGCGAAGGCATTGATGCCGGAATTGAGCCGCTGGAAGACGATGAAGGGCGGCATGCCCATGTAGAGCACCGTCGCCAGCGAGGCGATGCCGAGGCAGAAGGCGACCGGCGTGCCGAGCACGAGCAGGCCAAGGAACGTTCCGAACAGGACCCAAAGTTCCATCAGCCCGCCTCCGGATCAGCAGCGGCCTGGGCGATCACCACGTCCTGCCGCGGAAAGGCGATCATCCCCACGAGCCGCTCGAGGGCGAAGAGCGCGATGAGCGCGCCACCGACCACAAGCGGCAGGTAGTCGATGCCGCCCGGGATACCGAGCACCGGAATGGTGGCCGACCAGGTACCGACGACGAGCGTGGAGCCGAACCACGACATGGCAATGCCGAAGCCCGCAATGGCGAGGAGGCTGATCCCGTCCATGACGCGGGCCACGCGCCCTGGCGCAAAAAACCGCACGATGTCGAGCCCGAGATGGAAGTTCTCGCGCACGCCGACTGCGGCACCGAGAAGGATGAACCAGCTCATGAGAAGGAGGGAGATCGGTTCCGTCCAGCTCGGCGTGTCGTTGAGCGCGTAGCGGCCGAAGACCTGCCAGGCGACGGCTGCTGTCATTGCCACGAGTCCGGCGGCGGAGAGCCAGAGCGCCGCTGTCGAGAGTGCGGACAGCAGGCGGTGCAGGGATTTGAAGAGCGCAGTCATGGTCGCTCCGGAGCGGTTCGTCGTCATCGGTCCCCGGCGTCCCGGTGTCGATGCGCGCGCCGGCGCGGACATCGACACCGGTGGGGGCGCGCCGTTCACCGGACGGCGAACGCGCACCCCGGAGAGCGATGCTCGACCGATGCTGTCACTGTACCGCGCGGATCCGCTCGACCAGCGCCTTCAGCTTGGGATCCTTCACGAAGGAATCGTAGAAGGGCTTCATCGCCTCCTCGAACGGCTTCTTGTCGATCTGGATCACCTCGACGCCGGCCTGCCGCACGATCTCCTCGGACTTCTTCTCGCGCGCCTGCCAGAGCTCGCGCATCTTGGCGACCGACTTCCTGGCCGCCTCGCGGAAGATCTTCTGGTCCTCGGGAGAGAGCTTGTCCCAAACCTTCTTGGACATCACGAGCACTTCCGGCGACAGGGAGTGCTCGGTGAGCGTGTAGTACTTCGCCACCTCGTAATGCTTGGAGCTCTCGAGGCTCGGCCAGTTGTTCTCGGCCCCGTCAATGACGCCCGTCTGCAGGGCCGAATAGACCTCACCGTAGGGCATCGGCGTCGGGTTGCCGCCCATGGCCTTGACCATGCCGATGAAGAGGTCCGACTGCTGCACGCGGATCTTGAGCCCCTTCACATCCTCGAGGCTGCGCACCGGCTTTTTCGTCGTGTAGAGGCTGCGCGCGCCGGAATCGTAGAAGGCGAGCCCGACGAGGTCGTGCGCCTCGAAGGCCTTGAGGATCTCCTCGCCGATCGGCCCGTCGACGACCTTGTGCATGTGGTCGACCGAGCGGAAGAGGAAGGGCAGCGAAAGCACCCCCGTCTCGGGGATGAGGTTGTTGAATGGCGCCATGTTGACGCGGTTGAGGTCGAGCACGCCGAAGCGCGTCTGCTCGATGGTGTCCTTCTCGCTGCCGAGCTGCTCGGACACAAAGACCTTGATGTCGTAACGCCCGTTGGTGGCCTCCTTGATGAGGGAGCCCATGTACTTCACGGCCTCGACCGTGGGGTAGCCGTCCGGGTGGACGTCTGCGGAACGGAGCACGGTCTGCGCCGTTGCAGGCGCGATGGCCAACGCCGCAGCCGCGAGCGCCGTGCCGAGAAATGTGCTGAACCTGAGCATTGAATTGCCTCCCTGGAAATGGAACCGGGGCTTTTTTGCCCTCGTGTTCTTGGCGGCCGCGACGGCCGCAGCGGAGGCGCACGGCGGGCTGCCCCCGCCGTGCGCCAGCCGCAGATCACCCCTCGCCCACGGCGCGGGTCACCGAAAGACGGAGCTCGCCGGCGGCGGGGCTCGACACGAGCGCCGCCATGCCTGGCCTTACCGGATGGATGCCCGTGGTCGCGCCGGTCGAGACGATGTCGCCGGCCTTCAGGCCGCGACCGCGGGACGACAGGCAGTTGGCCGCGAAAACGAGCGCCCCGAGGGGGCCGCCCGGCACCTTCGCCGCACTCCCCTCACCGACGGTCTCACCGTCGATCACGACCCGGGTCGCAAGCGCCTCGGGAGGCGCATCGCGCCAGCCCGTTACCGCCGGGCCGAGGATGATGCCGGCATTGTTGCCGAAACCGCTGATGACGGCCGTCGGCCCGAGGTCGTTGATGGTGGCGAGCGGACTGCTGGCGACCTCGACGGCTAGGAAGAGATCCTCCACCGCCCGCGCCACGTCGTCGAGCCCGTAAGGCGCCTCGCGCGCCGGCAGGTCCGCGCCGAGGCGGACCGCAAGCTCGGCCTCGATGGCGGCAAAGCCACCGTCGAACACCGGCGCCTCGACCGGCCCGTTGCGGGCGTCCACGAGCGTGCCGGCGAAGACCGGGCCGACGAGCCGCTCCTCGCCACCATGACGGGCACGGAGGTCCGGGTGGATGAGCGCCACCTTCCAGCCGACGACGGGCGCGCCCCACAGACGTATCGCCTCGTCCTGCACGGCATATGCTGCATCGAGCGAAGCCGGCAGCTCACCGGGAAAATGCGCAAGCGGCCGTGCCGCCCGGCGCGCCGCCACGAAACCGTTCGCAATGTCGGCCGCCGTCGCCGGCGGCGCCTGCCAGTCCTGCATTCATCCTCCCATGACGGCCGCCCGCGACCGGCTGCTGCCGTCCGGCGTCGTCTGCAATCACGAGTCCTGCCTAGAGGTGCCCGTCGGCCGGCCCGCGTGCAATCGTATATTTGTGTATGGTGGTATACGCTGCTATATCAGGCAACGGCAATGCATGACCTCGACGGCGGAACCACCGTGCTGGCAGAGACCCCAAACCCCTTCGAATCCGCAGCACGGCGCGTCGAGCGCGAGCTGCGCCGCGCCATCATCACGCTCAGCATTGCGCCCGGCACGCGCCTTTCGGAGGTGGAGATCGCCCAGCGCTGGGGCGTGTCGCGCCAGCCGGTGCGCGAGGCGCTCATCTCCCTCGCCAAGTCACGCCTGGTCGAGACACTGCCACAGCGCGGCACAGTCGTCGCCCGCCTGTCAGTGCGGCAGATGATGGAGGCGCGCTTCGTGCGCGAGGCAGTGGAGGCGGCCGTCGTGCGCCGCGCCTGCGAGGGCTTCTCCCCGCAAAGCCGCCAGCGCATCGATGATCTGCTCCACCTGCAGGAGGAGGCGGCCGAGCGCGGCGACCACACGTCCTTCCAGCGCGCGGACGAGCTGTTTCATCTCGCACTCGTCGAGGGCACCGGCTGCATGCTGGCCTGGCAGGCCATCGAGGACCTCAAGGCCCACATGGACCGGGTCTGCTACCTGACCCTGCCTGGCACGGAGGCCATGCGCCCGCTCGTCGCCCAGCATCGCGACATCATGGCCGCCATCGACGCGCGGGATGCCGACGCCGCCGAGAAGGCCATGCGCCACCACCTCAATGAGATCCTGCGCGCGCTGCCGCGCGTGGAGGCCGCCCACCCTCATCTCTTTGAGTGAACAGCCGCCGCCCCGCCCGCAACCACGAGGCCAAACCATGCCCGCCCAAGGAACCACCGCGTCCGTCGAGACCCGCCACGCCGTCCACTGGCGCGAGGCCGAGACCTTCGACACCAAGGCGCTGCGCGCGCATTTCCTCGTGCAGGATCTGCTCACGCCCGGCGCGCTCAACGCCACCTACACCCACTACGACCGGCTGATGCTGGCCGGCGCCGTGCCGCTCGCCACCCCGCTCGCCTTCACCGATGCCCACGCCAGGCTGGTCGGCAGCGAGCACCATCTCGCCCGCCGCGAGCTTGGCCTCATCAATATCGGCGGGCCCGGTCGCGTCACCGCCGACGCGGCAACGTTCGACCTCGGCTTCCAGGACGCGCTCTATATCGGCGCGGGCACGGCCAGTGTCACCTTCGCCAGCGTCGATCCCGACAATCCGGCGAAGTTCTACATCAACACGGCGCCGGCCCATGCGCGCCATCCCGCCCGGCTCATCACGAAGGCGGCGGCGAAGGCCATCCCGCTCGGCAGCCAGGAATCGGCCAACAAACGCACCATCTATCAGTACCTGCACCCCGACGTGCTGCCCACCTGCCAGCTCGTCATGGGCCTGACCCGTCTCGACAGCGGCAGCGTGTGGAACACGATGCCGGCCCACACCCACGACCGCCGGATGGAGGCCTACCTCTACTTTGAGCTGCCGCAGGACGCCTTCACGGTGCATCTCATGGGGCGCCCCGAGGCGACGCGCCATCTCATCGTCCGCAACGAGCAGGCCGTGGTCTCGCCGCCCTGGTCCATCCACTGCGGCGCCGGCACGACAAGCTATGCCTTCATCTGGAGCATGGCCGGCGACAACCAGGCCTTCACCGACATGGACATGATCGCCATGCAGGACCTTCGCTGAGGAGCCCACCATGACGACCAGGACCGAGCCGGCCTTCACCAGGCTCTTCGACCTGTCCGGAAAGGTCGCCCTCGTCACCGGCGCCCGCACCGGCCTCGGCAAGGCGCTGGCCGAGGCACTCGCCAGCGCCGGCGCCGACATTGTCGGCCTCGGCTCACGGCCGATGCCAGAAACGGCGGGCGCCGTCACCGCTCTGGGACGCAGGTTCCGCGAGATCGTCTGCGATCTCGAGAAACCGCACGACTTCCCCGCCCTCGCCGCGGATATCGTCGCGCAGGCGCACGGCATCGACATCCTCGTCAACAACGCCGGCATCATCCGGCGGCAGGATATGCTCGACTATACGGAAGAGGACTGGGATGCGGTGATGACCGTGAACCTCAAGAGCCTCTTCCTGCTCTCGCAGGCGGTCGCGCGGCATATGGTTGCGACCGGCAGGCAGGGCCGCATCATCAACATCGCCTCCCTCCTCTCCTTCCAGGGCGGCATCCGCGTGCCGGCCTACACGGCAGCGAAGCATGGCGTCGCCGGCCTGACCAAGCTCATGGCGAACGAGCTCGCGCCCAGGGGCATCACCGTCAACGCCATCGCGCCGGGTTACATGGAGACGGACAACACGGCGGCACTGCGGGCGGACCCAGAGCGCACGCGCCAGCTCATGGAGCGCATCCCGGCCGGCCGATGGGGCGCTCCACAGGATCTCGCCACCGCCGTCCTCTTCTTCGCAGCCCCGGCGAGCGGCTATGTCACCGGCACGGTACTGCCGGTCGACGGCGGCTGGATGGCGCGGTAGCGGTCGGCGGTACCGACGCCCTCTCTCCGGGAGAGTGGCCCTTGTCTGCGTGCGCGTGCGGCCCAGCCCTCAAGCCAAGCCCTGCATCCGCTCCAGCGCCATCATCACGCCGCGCAGCTCGGCGAGGCCGCGCAGGCGGCCGATGCAGGAATAGCCAGGGTTGGTCTTCTTGCCGACGTCGTCGAGCATGAGGTGTCCGTGGTCGGGCCGCATGGGGATGACAGCGTCCGCCCGCCCCTCGGCGCGCCTGCGCCTCTCCTCGTCGAGCAGCGCCGCGACGATGGCAATCATGTCGGAGGAGCCGGCGAGATGGTCGTCCTCGTAGAAGGAGCCGTCCTCCTCCCGCTTCACGTTGCGCAGGTGGGCGAAGTGGATGCGCGGGCCGAACTCGCGCACCATGGCGACGAGATCGTTGTCCGCCCGCGCACCGTAGGAGCCGACGCAGAAGGTGAGACCGTTGGCCGGCGTGTCCACCGCGGCCAGCACGGCACGGGCATCCTCGGCCGTGGAGACGACACGCGGCAGGCCGAAGAGCGAGAACGGCGGATCGTCCGGGTGGATGCACAGACGCGCTCCCACCTCCTCTGCGACCGGCGCCACCTCCTTCAGGAAGGCGACGAGACTGGCGCGCAGCTCGGCCGGGCCGATGCCTTCGTAAGCCGCGAGCAGCCTGCGCATGCCGGCGCGGTCGTGGGTGAAGTCCGAGCCCGGCAGGCCGGCGATGATGTTGCGCTCGAGGGCATCCTTCTCGCCCTCGCTCATGGCAGCGTAGCGCGCGCGGGCGGCGGCGAGCACGGCGTCCGGATAGCTCGCCTCGGCACCCTTGCGCTCCAGGATGAAGACGTCGTAGGCGGCGAAGTCCACCATGTCGAAGCGCAGCGCATAGCTGCCGTCGGCGACCTGCCACATGAGGTTGGTGCGCGTCCAGTCGACCACAGGCATGAAGTTGTAGCAGATGGTCGTGACGCCGCCGGCGGCACAGGCGCGCAGGGAGGCGATCCAGTTGTCAATGTAGCGCCGGTAGTTGCCGGACCGCGTCTTGATGTCGTCGTGGACGGGAATGCTCTCGACGACGGACCAGGTGAGCCCCGCCTTCTCGATCATGGCGCGCCGCTCGGCCACCGCCTCTACCGTCCACGCCTCGCCACTGGTGATCTGGTGCAATGCGCTGACGATGCCCGTGGCGCCGGTCTGGCGCACATCCGCGAGCGTCACCGGATCCTGCGGGCCGAACCACCGCCAAGTCTGCTCCATCGCTGCCTCTCGTTCCCGGACACGGCGCACCGTCGCACCTTCTGCCCTTTATATCGATTTAGCCGTCGGGACGCAGCATCCGCGGCCACTTTGCACCCCTCGCTCCGCGCGCTATAGCGGAGGCGAACGAGACCGGAGAGGCCGAGGGACGGTGAGCGAACGCTTCCACGCCCCGCTGACATTGCTGGCGCTCCTTGCAGGCATTCTCTTCTTCGGCCTGCAGGGCGGGCGGCCGCTCACCCCGACCTCGCCCGACGTCACGGTCTCGGCGGAAGCCGTGGCCGACGGTGCCACCTTCACCGGAATGCCTCTTCACGGCGCCTTCGCGCCACGGGCGATGGACAGTCGCCGCCTCGCCGGCCCGTCCGGCCCGCCGGTGCTGCCGACGCTCCGCACAGCAGCGGCCTCGCCGCTGGCCATCGCGCATGACCGCCAGCTGCTGCCTGCCGCGTGGCCGGGGCGATCACACGCCCCCTGCGCCCGCCCCCAGACGGGCCCTCCCGCCGCCTGAAGCGCGCGGCGCGTTCTCCCGCGCCGCCATCACGCGGCCGGCCTCGCCGGCGGAATCCAGCTCGCCGCTCTCCGGGCGGCTGACGAGATCATACGCATGCATCCTTCGATCGTTCCAGCGGCCGCCGCCGGCCGCATGTGCGCAACCGCGCGCGTGAGCCCCTTGTCCCCTTTCAAGACTGAGCGGGGATGAGCCATGTCCATCCGCTTTGCCAGGAAGAGCACCGCGCGCATAACCGCCGTGAGCGCGATCATCCTCGTCGGCACCGAGATCCTCGGCGTCGCGGCCGCCACGGGCTGGGCCATCGGTGGCCTCATGGAGCTCGGCGCGGTCATCACCCTGATCCTGACAGCCCTGCTCGCTGCCGGCGGGCTCGCCATTCTCTGGAAGTTCTCCCGCCGGGTGCTCGATGTCGAACTCAACAGCCAGTCCGTCGAGATCCTCGATCGGCAGCCGGCAGAGAAGCAGCGCACATGACTGGAGACCGTCTCAACGCGCCGGCACGTCCTCGACGAGCCGGCGGCCGGCGCTGAACAGCACGGCGAGCGTGAGCACGGCCTCGAGCATGAACCAGGGACCCGCCAGCCGGTCGAAGCCGACCGAGGCGATCTCGCTGGTGCGCAGCCACCAGAGCTGCGCACCGCAGGGGCAGACACCCTGGAAGGTGGCAAGCACCGTCATGCGCGCCGCCCAGACGACCTGCAGGAGCATCAGCGCGCCGAGGCCGAGGAGAAGCCGCCTGTGCCGGCGCTCGACCTCCGCCTGGGCCAGCGCGAACCATCCAACGACAAAGAAGGGCATGGACACGAAGGCGCCGACGCTCAGCGCCTCCGTCCAGCACTGGTTGCAGGCCGTGACGACGGTGGAGAGGATGCCGCTCCCCGCGCCGACCACGAAAGCCGCAGCAGCGACGAAAACGCCCCGCCGGCCGAGAACGAAGGAGATGGCGAAGGCAACCGCGAGCGCGGCCGCGATCAGCAGCACGAGGCGCAACATGCTCTTCCCTCAATAGCGCGTCGGGCGGACCGCCCGGCCCGCCCGATGGTTTGCATACGCTGCCGACCTGTCAACGACGACGCGGCGCGGCCGCCGGCGCCCCGTCCTCAGTGCAGGATCTGGCTGAGGAAGAGCTTCGTGCGCTCGTGCTGCGGGTTCTTGAAGAACTCGTCCGGGGTGTTCATTTCCACGATCTGGCCTGCGTCCATGAAGATGACGCGATTCGCCACCTGGCGGGCAAAGCCCATCTCATGGGTGACGACGATCATGGTCATACCCTCCTCCGCCAGCGAGACCATGGTGTCGAGCACCTCCTTGACCATCTCCGGGTCGAGCGCCGACGTCGGCTCGTCGAAGAGCATGATCTTGGGGCTCATGCACAGCGAACGCGCGATGGCGACACGCTGCTGCTGCCCGCCCGAGAGCTGGCCGGGGTACTTGTGAGCCTGCTCGGGAATCTTGACGCGGGTGAGATAGTGCATCGCGATCTCTTCCGCATCCTTCTTCGGCATCTTGCGCACCCAGATCGGCGCCAGGGTGCAGTTCTCGAGGATCGTCAGATGCGGGAACAGGTTGAAGTGCTGGAAGACCATGCCGACGTCGCGTCGGATCTCGTCGATGCGCTTCAGGTCGTTGGTCAGCTCCACACCATCGACGATGATCTTGCCCTGCTGATGCTCCTCCAGGCGGTTTATGCAGCGGATCATGGTCGACTTGCCCGATCCTGACGGGCCACAGACGACGATGCGCTCGCCGCGCGTCACCTTGAGGTTGATGTCGCGCAGCACATGGAACTCGCCGTACCATTTGTGCACGCCGATCATCTCGACCGCGGTGTCGGTCTTCAGCGAAACGGGCTTGAGATGGGCCGGACGCTCCGTTGCGGTTGCCATTGCCATCGTTGCTCACCTCTTTTGTCCAGCCGCGAGCCGGCGTTCGACCGCCAGTGAGTAGCGCGACATGCCGTAGCAGCAGATGAAATAGAAGACCCCGGCGAAGGCATAGCCTGTCAGGCGCGTCACCGGCGTCGCCCAGGTCGGATCGACGAGCGTCACCTCGACGGTCTTGATGAGGTCGAAGATGCCGACGATCGAGACCAGCGTGGTGTCCTTGAACAGGCCGATGAATGTGTTGACGATGCCGGGAATGACGATGCGCAGCGCCTGCGGCAGGATGATGAGGCGCATCATCCGCCAGTAGCCGAGGCCGAGCGACATCGCGCCCTCGTACTGGCCCTTGGGGATCGCCTGCAGACCGCCGCGTACCACCTCGGCCATGTAGGCGGAGGCGAAGAGCGCCACGCCCACCAGCGGCCGCAGCAGCCTGTCTGGCGACATGTTGCCCGGCAGGAACAGCGGCAGCATCGTGTTTGCCATGAACAGCACGGTGATCAGCGGCACGCCGCGCACCACCTCGATGAAGATGATGCAGGCGAGCCTGATGAGCGGCAGGCGCGAGCGTCGCCCGAGGGCCAGCAGCACACCGAGCGGCAGCGACACGACGATGCCGACGATGGAGACGATGAGCGTCACCAGGATGCCGCCCCACAGCGAGGTGTCCACCCGCTGCAGGCCGATGGCTGGCCAGCCCCGCAGCAGGATGAAGGCCGCGATGGGGAAGATGACGAAGAAATAGAGCGCCCCGAGACCGCGCTTCGGCGCGTCGAGCCACAGCAGCCACGCGATGCCGAAGGCGCCGAGCGCGAAGACGATGTCCACGCGCCAGCGATCGTCCCACGGATAGGAACCGTAGACGAAATAGCTCAGCTTGGCGTTCACATAGGCCCAGCACGCCCCCACCTCGCGCCCGACATTGGCGGCGAGGCACGCCTCGCGGTTGCTGCCCGTCCACACCGCATCGATAAAGAAGAAGCGGATCGCCGGCGGGACCACGAGATAGATGATGTAGAGCGCGATGAGCGTCAGGATGGTGTTGCCGACGGACGAGAACAGGTTCTCTCGCATCCAGGCCAGCCAGCCGCGCGCCATCATCGGCGGCGGCTGCTCGGCGATGGGAGCCGTGCGGACGTAGGCGACGGGTTCGGTCGTGATGGCCATCGTCACCTCCTCATCGCTCGACGATCGCCGCACGGCGGTTGTAGATGTTCATCACCAAAGACGTGAACAGGCTGATGGCGAGATAGACCGCCATGGTGATCGCGATCACCTCGACCGCCTGGCCGGTCTGGTTGAGCACGGTGCCCATGAAGACCTGCGCAAGGTCGGGATAGCCGATGGCCACCGCCAGCGAGGAGTTCTTGGTGAGATTGAGATACTGGCTCGTCAGCGGCGGCACGATGACACGCATCGCCTGCGGAATGATCACGAGCTTCAGCGTCTGCCCCTCACGCAGGCCAAGCGCGTGCGCCGCCTCGGTCTGCCCGCGCGACACCGCGAGAATGCCGGCCCGCACGATCTCCGCGATGAACGCGGCCGTGTAGGTCGTCAGGCCGATGAGCAGCGCCACGAATTCGGGGATGACCTGCACCCCGCCGGTGAAGTTGAAGCCGCGCAGCTCTGGATACTCGAGAGAAATGGGGCGGCCAGTGATCAGGAACGCCAGAAGCGGCAGGCCGACGATGAGAGCCAGCGCCACGGCGCCGACGGGAGCCTGCTGGCCCGTCCTTTCCTGCCGCCGCCGCGCCCAGAAGCGGAAGGCGAAGGCGCCGACGATGCCCAGAACGGTCGCGCCGATGACGATACCCGCCCCCGGCGCCAGCACCGGCTCGGGCGCGAAGAGCCCTCGGTTGTTGAGAAAGAAGCCGCCCGCAATCTCGTATGACTGGCGCGGATTGGGCAGCGCCTTGAGAACCGCGTTGTACCAGATGAAGAGTTGCAGCAGGAGCGGGATGTTGCGGATCGCCTCGACATAGACCTTGGCGAGCTTCGCCACCATCCAGTTGGACGACAGGCGCGCCACGCCGACGATGAAGCCGAGGATCGTGGCCAGCACAATGCCGATGGCGGCCACCAGCAGCGTATTGAGCAGGCCGACGATGAAGGCCTCGCCATAGGTCGAGCCGCCGGAGCTGCTGAAAGGAATGAGCGTCTGGTTGACGTCGAAACCCGCGGTCGTCGACAGGAAATCGAAACCCGAGGCGATACGCGCCCGGCGCAGGTTCTCGATGGCATTCGTCGTGGCCTCGTAGACGAGCAGGGCCAGCACGACGACGAGGATCACTTGGTAGGCGATGCCGCGCACCTTCGGATCGTTGATCAGGCTCGTGCGCGGGCTTGTGCTCTGGGTAATGTCAGTCACTGACAAGCCTCCCGACACGGGAACGCACGCACGCTCCCGCCATGGCAAATTGACTGCGGCCGACTCCCAAGTCGTCGGCCGGCGTTCGCTCGTCGGTCAGGCTAACAGCCGGAGCACCCCTCTCCCGTTTTCTTCGCTTCTTTTGGCATTTTCGTTCCCCTTCTCACGGCAGGCATCTGATGGCCGCCTTGGGCATATTGTTATTATAGCAACCGCCTGTCCGATTTCTTCATCCGTTTACAGGCGGTTATCTGCTTGTGAACGTCGTGGCACGCCCCGGGCTGTCCTCCCCCAGCCCGGGGCTCCGTTCACCTCAGCGGATCGGCGGCGCGTACTGCAGGCCGCCCTTGGTCCACAGCGCGTTGAGGCCGCGCTTGATCTTCAGCGGCGAGCCCTCGCCCACGTTCCTCTCGAAGACCTCGCCGTAGTTGCCGACGTGCTTGATGACACGGTAGGCCCAGTCGTTGGTGAGGCCGATCGCCTCGCCAAACTTGCCCTCGGTGCCGAGCAGGCGCTTGATCTCAGGATTCTCCGACTTCAGCATCTCGTCGACATTGGCCTGGGTGACGCCAAGTTCCTCGGCGTTGAGCATGGCGAAGTGCACCCACTTCACAACGTCGAACCACTGGTCATCACCGTGGCGCACGGACGGACCCAGCGGCTCCTTGGAGATGATCTCGGGCAGGACGATGTGGTCATCCGGGTTCGTCAGCTTCAGGCGCTCGGCATAGAGGCCCGAGGCGTCCGTGGTGAAGGCGTCGCAGCGCCCCGAGTCATAGGCCTTCACCGTCTCGTCCGACGTCGCGAAGGCCACCACCTCGTATTTCATGTTGTTGGCGCGGAAATAGTCCGCAAGGTTGAGCTCGGTGGTCGTGCCCTGCTGCGTGCAGACCGAGGCACCGTCCAGCTCGAGAGCCGAGGAGATGCCGAGGCTCTTGCGGACCATGAAGCCCTGGCCGTCGTAGTAGTTCACGCCCGTGAAGTTGAGGCCGAGCGACGTATCGCGCGACATCGTCCAGGTCGTGTTGCGGATGAGGACGTCCGCCTCGCCCGACTGGAGGGCCGTGAAGCGGTCCTTCGCCGACAGGGGAATGAACTTGACCTTCGTCGGATCGTCGAAGACGGCCGCCGCCAGCGCGCGGCACAGGTCGACGTCGAGGCCGGTCCAGTTGCCCTTGTCATCCGGCACGCCGAAGCCGGCAAGACCAGTGTTGGCGCCGCACTGGATGAAGCCCCTCTGCTTGATCTGGTCGAGCGTCGCAGCCGAAGCCGCCGTGGCGGCGAGGCCGGCCGCGAGTCCGACTACGACCGAAGCGATCATACGTTTCATTGATTGTGTCTCCCACTCTGAAGGTCCGTCGGAGCCGGGGAAGACCTGGGTAGCTGACTTCCGTCTCTCCGGGTTGACCCGTCGCGACCGTGCACCATACCCGGCCCAGCGGGAAACGGCACCACCGGCGCAAGCTCCATGCATCACGGACTGTTATGCATCACATTCGACTTTGTTGAGCCGGTCAAGCACAACCGTGACAAACTCATGGCGCAAAGTGGGCAGAACGGCGGACACATGCCGCGCCGCCAGCAGATCCTGTGGTGCCGTCCACCTTGCCCCCGCTTGACGGCAGCGCGGAGCCCGGTCCAAACATCCAGACACTTCTTGCTCACCCTCCAGGTTTTCCACAGGCATGTCTTCCAGCACCGACCGACCGCGCGGCATCCGCACCCGTCTCGTCACCGCCGGGCGCAACCCGGATGAGCAATTCGGCTTCATCAACACGCCGGTCTATCGCGGCTCGACGGTGCTCTATCCGACGATGGACGCGCTGGTCCATCGCAAGGCGCGCTATACCTATGGCACCAAGGGCACGCCGACGATCGCCTCGCTCGAGAGCGCCTGGACCGACCTGACCGGCGCCGCCGGCACGATCATCGTTCCCTCCGGCCTCGCCGCGGTCACAATCGCGCTGATGGCGACAGTCAAGGCGGGCGACCATGTGCTCGTGACAGATAGCGTGTACCAGCCGACGCGCCACTTCTGCGACACGGTGCTGAAGCGCATGGGCGTTGAGGTCGACTATTTCGATCCGCTCATCGGCGCCGGCATCGCCACGCTCATGAGGGACAATACGACTGTCGTCTTCACGGAGACGCCCGGCTCGCAGACCTTCGAGGTTCAGGACGTGCCGGCCATTGCCGAGGTGGCGCACAGCCGCGGCGCGGTCGTGCTGCTCGACAACACCTGGGCCACACCCCTCTTCTATCCGCCGCACGCACGTGGGGCCGACATCGCCATCGAGGCGGGCACCAAGTATCTCGGTGGCCATTCCGACCTTCTCATCGGCCTCGTTTCGGCCAACGAACGCTGGTGGCCCGCCCTGCGCGCCACCTTCGATGCCTTCGGCGCCTGCGCCGGCCCGGAAGACACGTTCCTCGCCCTGCGCGGCCTGCGCACCATGCAGCTGCGCCTCAAGGAGGCCGAACGGCAGGCGCTCGACCTGGCGGCTTGGCTCCAGACACGCCCGGAGGTAAAGTGGGTGCTGCACCCGGCGCTGCCCTCCTGCCCCGGCCACGAGATCTGGAAGCGCGACTTCCTCGGCTCCTCTGGCGTGTTCTCCATCGTCCTGCAACCGGCCTCGCAGAAGGCCGTCGCGGCGATGCTCGACGGCCTCGAGCTGTTCGGCATGGGCTATTCCTGGGGCGGTTTCGAGAGCCTCATCATCCCCTTCGACTGCCGCGGCTATCGAACCGCGAGCGAGTGGAACCCCGGCGGCCCCTGCCTGCGCCTGCAGGTCGGGCTTGAGGATCTCGATGACCTGAAGGCCGATCTCGCCGAGGGATTCGCACGGCTGAAGGCGGCCGACTGAGCGGATTCACTTTCGCAGAGACACCTGCCAACCCGTTCTTCCGGCTGGCGTTTCCAGCTCAGGAGCAGAGCTTTCCGGCTTCGCGCTCAGCCCTCGGCCGCCGAGCGCGCGGCGCGACGCTCACGAGCGATGAAGACGAGGTTGCGCAGGTAGATGAAGATGCTGAAGGCCTGGCCGAGAATGATCACCGGCTCGCGCTTGTACAGGCCGTAGATGAGCGTGATGAGCCCGCCGCCGATGGAGAAGAACCAGAAGGCGACGGGGATGACGCTGCGCTGCTCGCGCTCGCTCGCCAGCCACTGCACAACGAAGCGCATGGCGAAAAGCAGCTGGCCGACGAGGCCGAGTGCCAGCCAGAAGTCGAAGTTGGCGATGAAGACCTCGTAGAGGTAGCCGCCGATTTCGCGCGACAACGAGATGACGAGCATCACTTCAACTCCTCGGCAGGCATCGCCCGCCGGCAGCGGCGGATGAGCCACCACACGCCGAAGAGGTCGAGAATGCCGACCCACAGGCGGTCGAACAGCCCGTAGTTGGACTGTCCCGTCAGGCGCGGCCGGTCCACCACGTCGACGAGCACCACCTCGTAGCCCTCGCGCTTGACGAGTGCGGGCATGAAGCGATGGATGGCATCGAAATAGGGCAGACTCAGGAAGACGTCGCGCCGTACCGCCTTCAACCCGCAGCCGGTGTCCCGCGTGCCGTCGCCCAGCACGGCGCTGCGCACCTTGTTGGCGATGCGCGACTGCAGGCGCTTGAAACCCGTGTCCTTGCGCCCGAGGCGCTGGCCCGCCGCAAGGCCGACGCGGGGCCCGCCCTTTTCGAGCGCCGCGACGAGCTGCGGGATGAAGGCCGGATCATTCTGGCCATCCCCGTCAATCGTCACGATGATCGGCGCCCGCGCGGCCCGCACCCCGGCCCGCACGGCGGCACTCTGTCCGGCGGAACGCTCGCGCCTCAGCCGCCTCAACCATGGCCGCTCGGAAGCAAGCCGCGCCAGCTCAGCTCCGGTGCCGTCACTCGAGCCGTCATCCACGTAGATGACCTCGAACGGCGCGAGGCTGGCGCATGCGTGCTCGATCTCCGCCACCAGCGGGGCGATGTTGCCAGCCTCGTTCTTGACCGGCACGACGATGCTCACGCGCGGTGCCGAGGCATCGATCTCGAACTGATCGTTCATCTCAAACCTTGCAGGCGACAGGACGACCGGCGAAGCTCAGGAAAGCTCGCTCAATCGCCCGTGACATAGACGCCGACGTCGAGCTTGCGCCCTCCGTTGATATTGAATCCCGGCACCCGTGTGACGAGACGTGGTGTTTTTCCCATCTCGCCGAGCGACGCAAGGAATTCCTGCTCCTCCCGCGCCTCCACGAGCGCGACGCGGCACCCCTCGCGGGAGAGGAAGGCTGCCGCGCCCTTCCCGTCCGCCATCGCCAGATCCGTGCCGACGAGAAAGACGAGGCTCGGTTCGCGATAGCCCGCCGTCACAACGCGCGGCGACGGGCAGCCCACCGCCTCCACCGCCACGGCAAGCCGGGGGGAGAGCTTGAGGGCGCGCAGCAGGGGCTGCGTGAGCCCCCAGACCGAGATGGACAGCACAAGCGAGGCGATGACGGCGAGCACCGCCGTCCTGACGACCGCCCCGCGCCGGAAGGCGAGCCACGCCCAGAAGGCGACAAGCGCGGCGACAAGCATTCCCGGCAGCCCCGCATACGGGGGCACGCCGTCGAGCTGGTAGCCGGCGATGCCAAGGCCAACGGCGAGGCCGAAGGGGATGAAGGGAATGAGCAGGGCAGCCGGCACCGCCGCCGGGCGATGCGGCCCGACTTCGCCGAGCTCCATGACCTTGACGGTGAAGATGGCAAGAGCCGGGTAGAGCGGCAGGACGTAATGCGGCAGCTTGGTCGGCACGGCCTCGAAGACAAGCCAGGACGGCAGCACCCAGGCGAGGCACACGGCGACCCAGGGCTCTGCCCGCCAGCGCCAGGCAAGCGGCAGGGCGATGGCCGTCAGCACCGCCGCCGGCCAGAAGGTGCCGAAGAAGGCAAGCAGATAGAACCCCGGCGGCCCCCAATGCTTTTCCTGGCCCGACCCCACCTTGGCCAGCATGTCCTTGCCGACCGATTCATCGAAGAAGGCGCCACCCGTCTTCAACGCTATGGCGATGAACCAGGGTGCGACGATGAGCGCCGTCAGGAGCAGCCCCCAGCCCGGCCTGAGCCCCTTGAGCCAGCCGGCCGAGCGGTCGCGGACCGACAGACCCGCGCCGGCGAGACCGACCACCATCGGCCCGATGGGGCCCTTGACGAGGATGGAGAGGGCGAAGGCTGCCCAGAAGGCGGCGATGGTACTGGTCGAGATGATCCTGTCGCGCCAGAGATAGAGCCGCGCGAGGGCGCCGAACATCACGACGGTGGTGGCCGTCAGCACCGCGTCGGTCTTGGCGAGCCGCGCCTCGACACCGAGGAGGATGGAGGCGGCCATGAAGGCACCGGCAAGCAGCGCACCGCCCGGCGAGACGAAGGCGAGCGCAGCCCAGTAGGTCAGCAGCACCGTCGCCACCGCTCCCAGGAAGGAGGGAATGCGGTAAAAGGCAATGGTCGTGCGCGCGTTCTCGACGCCCAGCGCCTCGGCCCCGGCAACGACCGCACTCTGCAGCCAGTAGATGCCGACGGGCTTCTTGTGGCGGGCCTCGTCCTGGAAGCGGATGTCGACGAAATCGCCGCTCTCGAGCATCTGCTTGCTCGCCTGCGCGAAGCGCGGCTCGTCGCGGTCCATCGGCTGGAGGGAGACAAAGCCCGGGGCGAAGGCAGCACACGACAGGAGGACGAGCACGACGAGCGCGCGCAGGTGGCTTGCGCTCAGCGTCGCCAGGAGCCGCCGGGCCCAGTCGCTCCCCGACACGACGCCCTCCTTCTGCGCACTGGCCGGCGCCGTGCTTTCACCGATCAAGGCCATGCTCTCGCCTGTTCCGGAAATCCCGTCCGGCGCCGTAATCCGGCGCCAAATGCTCCGCGCTCGCCCGCTACGCCCGAACGAGCGCCGTTTTAGCGGCGGCGTCCGCAGCCGGCAATGGGCCGTCTTGACGCCCTTCGCACAACTTCCTGCAGCGCCGGGGCAGATCGCCTTGCATCCACCACAATTGGGCCCTATCGTAAATTTATCGGGATTTGGCCGGAATATTGGTCTGTCACGCCTCGCAGTCAGGCGCACCTACCTACTTCTTCCCCAAAATCTGCGACGACAATGGCGCTCGCCCGCTTGGCGGCGCGCGCCCGCGTGCAACCTGAAGACGAAGGATACGACAAAATGAGCACCGGCACCGTGAAGTGGTTCAACGAGCAGAAAGGTTATGGTTTCATTCAGCCGGATGACGGCGGCAAGGACGTTTTCGTCCACATTAGCGCCGTGGAGCGCGCCGGCCTGCGCGGTCTGAACGAAGGCCAGAAGATCTCCTACGAGCTCGAGACGGACCGCCGCACCGGCAAGACCTCGGCTGGCAACCTCCAGGCCGCCTGAGGCCTGCCCCGGTGGAGGGCGCCAGCGCCCTCCCCTCACAATTTCTGGGCAGCTTGTCCCGCCCCCTCGCCCGTCGCTGGCCCTGTGATGACTGCCCGCCCGCACCTCGGGGGCAGTGGCGCCGAATCCGCATGAAGCGCCCCTCCAGACTGGCAACGGAACACCGCAGGGTTTTGTCGCCCCCTCGCCACGAACGGGGGCTCGGGCGCCGGGAACACGTCCCTGCAAATCGCCGTCAACCGCATCGCGAGCCTCGCCACAGGGCCGGCCGGCAGCCGGCTCGGCGAATGAATTACTCCGCTCCGAGCCCCGCTACGACGGGTTACCCACCGGAAATTCTGCCCCCTTCCGCGCCCCTAGAAAGTACACGCGCAGGTTGCCATCCATAAACGAGACAACCGAATAGTATTCGAAATCATCGTTATCGCGAATCACTCCAACATGCGTGAAAACAACAATGTTGCATAGCCATATACGAAATAATGCACAACTCATAAACAAAAAATCATTCTACATATCATAAATGGATATTTTGCGTCTGTGACATGAAGGGAGGATGTCGCATGCGCGATATCGAACCTCTCACCCGATCCGTCAAGAGCAACGCGTTATGCACGCATCACGATTGGAGAAGACTGGGAATATTTCTCTTAATTCTATTCCCATGTCCCTCACATGCCCAGACATATACATGGAAAGGCGGAATATCTGACCAATGGAGTGATGGAGAAAACTGGGAAGGTGGTTCACCACCCGTTTCGGGAGCGACAAACTCCGTCAACATTTGGATCGACACCGGACCGCTTCCTGTCATCGCATCGGGAATAACTTTCCAGGGCACTGCGCTCAATATCGGAAGTGCCTCCGCTTCATCCGAGTTACACATAGCCGACAACTCGGTCTTCACCTTGGGCCGCATCGTCCTCGCACCCACCAGCGGCCTCGGCATCTTCTCCTCCAGCGTCACGGTCAGCAATTCGATCGAAGTCGGCGCCTCTGACTATGGCTGGCTGACCGTTTCAGGCCCCGGCGCCCAGCTCAGCATTTTGGGCAACAATCACCTGACCATCGGCGGGCAGCCCAACGGCGACGGGCATGTCCTCATCGCGAACGGCGGCAAGGTCAGTGTCTACAACGTCTCGCTCGCGAATACCCAGGGCTCCGGCTCCCTCACAGTCGATGGACCAGGATCGGAACTTTCCATCACCGGGCGCGACCTGTCGGCCGCGGGAATGACCGGCGATGCCACCATCGAGGTCAGCAACGGCGGCAAGATCTCGATCGTCGGCGTCGGTGGCAGCCCCAGCAGCCGTGGCCTGCTGCAACTCGGCAGCAACTACCAGTATACTTCCCTCACGCTGACGGGACCGGGATCAGCCATCACGACGACCGGCGCCGGACGGATCGGCGAATTTGGACGCGTCGGCGTCCTCGTCGACGACCGCGCGACGCTCGACATCGGCGACAATCTGCTGATGGGCTGGATGTCGGGCTCGCAGGCGACGATGACCATCGACCGGGAAGCGGAAGTCACGGTCGCTGGGGACACGGCCGTCGGCTACACCTACGGTTCCGGCTTCCTGACGCTGCTGCGCGGCGGCACGCTCCGGACGCTGGGAGAGGTCGGCATCGGGATCGGAGCGAGCACCCACGGCGTCATCAACATCGGGGCCGCTGCGGGCGACAGCCCGGCTGAATCCGGGAACCTCGACACCGGCAGCATCTACTTCGGCAACGGCGACGCGACACTCGTCTTCAACCACACGACGACGCTGGCTGATGGGCCATACCTGTTCGCGCCGGTCGTCCACGGGAACGGACGGATCGATCATCATGCCGGCTACACCCAGTTCACGGCGCCGGACAGCTCGGCGTTCTCCGGCACGACCACCGTCCACGGGGGGAGCCTGCGCATCGACGGAAGGCTCGGCGGCACGATGAATGTCGAAAGCGCCGGCCGCCTTCAAGGCATCGGCATCGTTGGTGACCTGACCAACCGGGGTGTCGTGGCGCCGGGCAATTCCATCGGCGTGCTGACCGTTGCAGGCAACTACGTGGGCGACGGCGGCGAGCTGCACATCGAAACCGTCCTCGGCGGCGACGCCTCGCCCACGGACATGCTCGTGATCCAGGGCGACACTTCCGGCCTGACCAGAGTGGTCGTCCAGAACGTCGGCGGGAGCGGCGCACAGACCGTCGAGGGCATCAAGATCGTCGATGTCTGGGGCGCCTCCAACGGCACGTTCTCTCTGGTGGGGGACTTCCTCTACAATGGCGAGCCGGCGGTCGGCGCCGGTCTCTACGGCTATGTCCTGAGGAAGAACGGCATCAGCGATCCCGCCGACGGCGACTGGTACCTGCGCTCCTATCTGCTGTCGGACGGCAGCAGCCCGGAACCCGAGGCTCCCCCGATGCCGGAGCGCATCTATCACCCGGGCGTGCCGCTCTACGAGACGATGCCGCGCGTTGCGCTGGGCCTCATGAGGCGCCCCACCCTGCAGCAGCGCGTCGGCAACCGGTCGTGGCAGGCCAAGGGGGCTGACAGGAACAGTACCGCCCCCGCCGATACAGCCTTTACAGAAGGCAGCGGCTTCTGGGGCCGAGTCGACGGCGAGTTCCTGCGCCTCAGGGGCGGCTTCGTCACCACTGACGCCCGCCTCGAACAGCGCCAGGGGCGCGGCGAGGTTGGCCTCGACTTTCTCACCTTCCAGAGCGCGGCCGGAACCCTCGTCGGCGGCCTCAGCCTGCACTACGGGCAGGCGTTCGCCGAAATTTCCTCGCCCTTCGGGCGGGGGCGCAACGAAACCACCGCCTTCGGCTTCGGCGGCACGGCTACCTGGTACAGCAGCGGTGGCTTCTATGCCGATGCCCAGGCGAGTCTGTCGCGCCTCGAGACGGACCTGCAGTCCCACACGCTCAATCGCGCCCTCAAGAACGGCGTCATGGGCTTCGGCCACGCCATGAGCCTCGAACTCGGGCAGCGATTTCCTCTCGGCGCCACCCTCGGCCTCGTGCCCCAGGCGCAGCTGACCTGGGCGGGCGTTCATTACGACCGGTTCACCGACCCCTTCGGAGCCGTCGTCAGCGATGACCGCCGCAACAGCCTGCAGGCCCGCATCGGCCTTGCCCTGCAGCACGAGCGGCAGTGGACAAGCCCGTCCCGCCTCCTGCGACGCCTCAGCCTGCATGCCATCGCCAACGTCTATCAGGAGTTTCTCGAAGGCGTGTCAGCCAAGGGCTCCGGCGTGCGGCTCGCGAACGACGAGCCACGGACATGGGCTGGCCTCGGACTCGGCGGTTCCTACAACTTCGACGACGATGCCTTCTCGCTCTATGGGGAGGTCAACGCGGCCACGAATCTCTCCGGTCGCGGCGGGAACTACCGAGTCGACGCCAGGCTCGGCCTGCGCAGCGCGTGGTGAGGCCTGCCTGCGCCGGCAGTGACACCAGGACGAACGCCGCACTCGGGGCCTGCGGACGACAGGGCTGGCCGCGAGACCGGCGCAGGCCGATCCATAGGCAGCATCGCCGTGACCGATTGCCCGCAGCACACGCTCGGCTCGTGCCGCGCGCCGCTAGGGGGCAGCGCCCAGGGGAGGAATCACTTCGGGAGCTCCTCCGGGAATTTTGATCCCGAATTGTGCACTCTGGCTCCGTTCCATTCCAATTCTGCGCGCGATGCCCTTGCCTTCGCCGGCGGGAAACACTAGGAAAACCTTGGACATGGACCGGTCCGGGGCATAGCGCAGCCTGGTAGCGCATCTGCTTTGGGAGCAGAGGGTCGCAGGTTCAAATCCTGCTGCCCCGACCATCATGTCGGCAACCGTTCCGGCAAGCGGCCTCGGCCGCTTCCGGCGCGGTTGGAGCCTGATCCCAAAGGAAGTCGCGACCGAACGATGATCGCCCGCATCTACAAGCCGACCAAGACGGCTATGCAGTCCGGCACCGCCAAGACCAAGCGCTGGCTGCTCGAGTTCGAGCCGGAGAAGCCGCGTGAGGTCGAGCCACTGATGGGCTGGACGAGCTCGTCGGACATGCGCCAGCAGCTCAGGCTCTCCTTCGACAGCCGCGAGGAAGCCGAGGCCTACGCGCGCCGTAACGGCATCCCCTACCGGGTCGAGCAGCCGCTTGCGCCCAAGCGCCGTATCATCTCCTATGCGGACAACTTCAAGTTCAACCGCGTGATGCCCTGGACACACTGAGGCGCGCGGCGGGCAACGCACGGCCCCTTAGCTCAGCTGGATAGAGCAAGTGCCTTCTAAGCACTAGGTCGCAGGTTCGAGCCCTGCAGGGGTCGCCATTTCCCTCGCATTCCTGCCGGCGGTCGCCACATCCGGTGCGCAAAGGCTATTTGCTTTCCTGCGCCGGGCACGTATGAGGGGAGCGCAGGGCGCGCTGCGCCCGGATTCGCTCGTTCCTTTCGAGGGGCCCGTTCATGAAAAAGATCGTTCTTCTGGGCGCACTGGCCTTCGGTCTCGCCGCCTGCAACACCAGCAACCCGGGTGACCGCGCGGTCGGCGGCGCCCTCATTGGCGGCGGTGCCGGCGCCCTCGTCGGCGGCCTTGCCACCGGGACGGCCGGCGGCGCGCTGGTCGGCGGCGCCATCGGCGCCGCGGGCGGTGCCATGATCGGCGCAGCGACCGCGCCCCAGTGCCAGACCTACTACTACCGGGGCCGCCGCTACCGCGACTGCTGAGGCGGTCGAGCACTAAGCGAAGGCCGGCGTTCCCGCCGGCCTTTCTCTTTGCGCAGCCTGCCGCCGCTCAGGCGAAGACGTCCAGCTTGTCGAAGTGCTCGGCCAGAAGATAGTAGAAGGTCAGGCGCGACTTGGTGCGGTCGTCCTTCATCGTCTGGCAGACGGCCTTGATGGCGCCGTCGAGATCGCCGCTCGTCAGCCCCAGCTTCTTCTTCAGGAAATTTTCGCGGATGCGGGCGCATTCCTCTGGATCGGAGCAGGCGACATAGCGGCTGTCCGGCTTGCTGAGCACAAGCTGGTAGGTTTTGGCGAGCCCTGCCAGCGCTGCTTCGTTGATAGGCTTCTTCGCATACTTACGAACATCGGCGAGTTGATCCGACATCGTCCCTCTCCGGCCTCTGGTTGTTGGATAAAGATACGCAACACGCGCTTTGAAGGTCAGCTGAAGCAGCGCCGGTCTGTTGCCTCCTCGAATCACCGGGCATGAGAAGCGGCGATATTGCCGCTATAGTATTCAAAGCACTGCCGTTCATTTTGGCAATGACCGGACGCACCGTCTCCGGCGCCCTGCCCGCCACGCATCCGACACAGATATTCGCTGAGATGGCGCTGGTGCCGTTGGCCAGGACGCGCTACAGCCGCAGCCGGAACGGCGCAGAAGTTTTGCACCGCTTCATCAACTGAAGGACCTCACATGTATACATTGGAAATCGGCCGCAAGGCGGTCGCCGTGATAGACGCCGACGAGGAGCAGGCCCGCGCGGTCTTCAACCAGGAGGCCTTCAGGAACGACCTCCGGCAGATGACGAGCGACGGCGAGCCCCTGTGGGACGGCATCGCGCCGCTCAACTTGCGTCCGGCGAGCGAAGAGGAATCCGAGACCTTCGACCTCATGATGGAGGACGAGGCGGAGCCCTTCGACGAGGACGAAACCCTCGACGGCGAAGAAGAAGGACTCGACGTGCTCTTTCTCGTGCCGATCGACGACGACGAAGCCGACGCCTGACGCGCCGCTCGGCGCGATATGCCCTGAACCAGAGCGACGCCTGGTCAGGTGATGCCGCGGAATGCCTCGGCGTACAGGCGCGGACCTGAAGTCCGTACGGCGGGCAGGTTTCGTCCGTCGCCCCGCTTGTCCGCACTGTCCCCATTGTCGGGATGGACGACGAGATGCATCCGCGGACCCACAGGAGGCGCGGCATGTGAAACGGTTGGCGGGTCGGCGGCCGGCATCAGCCGGCAGCCGACGCGCCGGAGCTTACTGCGCCGCCGGGGCGGGGGCCGCTTCCGTCACGCGGGAGGCCAACGCCTCGAAGCGCTCGAGCTGCCCGGCATCGAGCGTCCGGTCCGCGCCGCGCGAGACGAAGACCTTGAACATGCTGGCGCCGTCGCAGTCGAAGAACTGGATGGACGCCGACTCGCGGCCCATGAAGGGACGCCTGACGAAACCGATGGCCACGCAGCGCTCGGCCTTGAGATGTCCGCCAAGCGGGCTGTCGCCGTGCAGGTTGTAATAGCCGCGCGCGAACGTCCCCGGCGGAACGGGCGCCTTGACTTCGACGATCGCGGACGGCGTGTGGACGAGGAAGAGGACGGCCCCCCAGCCGGTCAGATCCTCCATGATCTCGCCGAAGCGCTCCGGGGCAGCCCAGCGACAGGCATGCGGCGGCAGCAACCGCGTCGCCTCTAGCGGGCTTAGCCCATATTCCTGGGCCAGATTCTCAATCACACCGTCGAGGTTGGTTGCGAAACGCGCGGCCAGCGCCGCCCGTCCGCCGGCTCCCGCAGTCCCCTGCCCTTCTGCAGCCATATCAATCCCCTGCCGTCGATTTTCTAGATGGATGAAGGCCAAAAGCCTCGCGTATCCATTATATCATCAAGCAACACTAAACAATACATCCAATCCACGGCCAATAATTCAGATCAATTCCAAAGAAGATTGCAATCTGGAAGAATTCTACTGAATAGCATCAGGAGATGCCCGTGCGACCTGCGATGAACGCCATGCTCTCGTGCAGCGCGGAGGCCGGGTCGGCAAGATCGTGGACGGCCGGGGAGAAGGGCTCGAATGACAGGGCGCCCCGATAGCCGCCTGCAAGAAGCGCCGCAATCTGCCCGACATTGTCGAGCCGGTCGCCTGCCGTGACCAGGACACGGTGCGGGTCGCGCATGTCGGCGACGGAAACGGCCTCGTCCACAACACCCGAGATGTGCACAAGGCCGGTCAGCGACGGAAAGAACTCAGACTCTTGCGCGAGGTGATGATGGAAGGTGTCGTGCACGAGGAGAAATACGCCCTCCCCGTCGACCGCCGCGATCGCCGCCGCGGCCTCGGCCTTCGCCCGCAGCGAGGAGAAGGTAAAGCCCAGCGGCTCGACGAGGCCGGTAAGGCCGCGCTGCATCAGCAACGGCTTCAGGGCGGCGAGCGCCTCTTCGAGCCTTGCCTCGTCACCCGGTGTTCCATCACAGACCGGCACCAGCACGAGCCCACGTGCCCCGCAGGCGGCGGCGTAGTCGGCAAGCGCCCTCGCCTCGGCCGCCCGTTGCGTCGTCCAGTCGTTGAACCGCTGCAGCGCGTTGACCGACAGGATCGTCAGCCCCGCCGCCTCCGCGGCAGCGCGCACCGCCACCGGTGGCGTGCCATCCGCAATGGCAATGCCAGCAAGGTCATTGCGGATCTCGACCGCATCGATGCCGATCTCGCGCGCCAGCGCAAAGAAGCCGGCGAAGTCGCGCCGGGGCGCCACCATGTGGTTGAGGGCGAAACGCAGCGCTTTCACGGGAACCTCCGTCGCATCCGTCGCAGAATTGCCGGATGCCGAAGGATACCCCAAACGGGTGCGACGGCCTTGGCCGGCGCACAGCTGCGACGATCAGAACTTGGGCAATCAGAACTTGTAGTTGATGCCTAGTCTGACGCTGTGCACCGAAAGATCGGAGCGGATATTGAAAGGAACAGCGTTCCAACCGCCGACGTATCCGAGGCCGTGGATCGTGCTGCGGCCGAAATCCATGTAGGCGTATTCGATCTTGGCCGTCAGATTGTCGGTCCAGGCGTGCTCGACACCGGCGCCAAGCAGGTAACCCCACTCCACCTTCTTTGAGATGGAGATCGTCGTATTACCGCAGGGATCCTCTGTGCAGGTATCCAGGAAGCCCAGCTTTGCGCCGGAATAGACGGCACCGCCCTTCACATAGATCAGCGTACGGTCCAGCGCGTACCCTAGGCGCGCGCTGATCGCCCCGTACCAGCCTCCCCGCACCTTGCCGTAGCCATCGTATGGGAAGCCATAGGGATCCAGACCCGGCTGGACCTTCGTGCCCCTGAGATTGAGGTAGCCTATCTCGCCTTCGACACCGAAAACCGCGGCCCCATGCTGAAAGTTGTAGCCAGCCTGGGCACCTCCCAGCCAACCGTCGGAATCGACGCTCCAGTTGACCACTGGAAAGTAGGGCGGAGCACCGTTGTATTCCGAATCGACGAAATCGGAATCTCCCCAGCCATACCCCAAGTGAAGACCGACATACGCTCCGGTCCAGTCGAAAGCCGTCGGAACCGCAGGAGCTGGCCGCATAAGATCTGCCGCAGAAGAAGCACTTACTCCTGCGATTAAAATAATGCCCACCAAACCGAATCGACTCATTGCCCCCCCATACATCGGATCGGGACGCAAATATTGTTCATCACCAATCCACGCAAAGCAATACACACAACCCATAATTGAAGAATACAATTTTATTCACCTGCTTGAATTTCTATGAAAAGATTGCATACAACCGTCTCAATGATCTGCAACCTACACGGGATATGGAAATGAAACACGCGATATATCTTCCTGATTTATTAAGCCAATTCCATTGGATTGAGCGCGGCTGATGCCAGGCGACCGCCGTGATCCGGATTGGCGGGCGCGCCCCGGCACGACGCCCTCATGAAAGCGCACCGGCCGTCCGCTGCGCGGCGGCACCAGGGCGTGTGCAGCGAGGGATGCTTGGACCGGTCCGGTCGGCCCGCTCTCCCGACGCAGCCCGTCCTGGGCTGCTCGCCGGCACAGCAAACCCGCTGCGGCGCGCCTTCGCGCGTCGGCCGCAGCAATGAGGACTGATTTCTTGGGAGAGAAGCGGTGGCGCGCCCAAGGGGACTCGAACCCCTGTTTTCGCCGTGAAAGGGCGACGTCCTAGACCGCTAGACGATGGGCGCAGAGCTTCGCGGGGCGAAGCAGCGGCGCGACATATAGAGCGTATCTCCCACCGCGGCAAGCGCAACCGCTGGCGAAGACCAAAGGATCAGCGCCCGTCCACAGCCTTGCCGGGGGTCGCCGGTGCCACATCCGCGACGCGCACGTCGACACGCTCCGCCCCGCCCCATCGGTCAACGGCGAGGCTGCCGGCGGCGTGGACGCGCTCGCCGCGCGATGCCAGGAGCGCACGGCCGAGCGGCTGGTCCGCGGCGCGAAAGGCGATGCCGCCTACCTGGCTGCCATCGCCGGCGCGCAGCCGCAGGCGCACATGGCCGTTGCCGACCACCGCCGCCTCGGTGAGGATATGGTTGGGGAAGGCGAAGACAGGCTCGGGATGACCGGAGCCGAAGGGCCCTGCCCCGTTGAGTCGCGCCATCAGCTCTGTCGTCGCCGAGGCCGCGGTCATGGCGCCGTCGATGAGGAGCGCCGTGTCCGCCCCCGCCACGGCAACACTGTCGCGCAGCAGGGCGTCGATGGCCTCGGCGAAGGCGGCGAGATTGCCGTCGGCGAGCGTCACGCCAGCGGCCATGGCGTGACCGCCACCCTTTGCCACCTGCCCCGCCTCGACGAGCCGGCGCACCGCCGCGCCGAGATCGACGCCGGGGATGGAGCGGCCCGAGCCGGTGAGCCCGCCCTCGCCGTTGGCAGCAAAGGCAAAGGTCGGCTTCTGGAAACGCTCCTTCACCCGGGCGGCGACGAGGCCAACGACGCCGGGGTGCCAATCCGGCGCGTGGACGACAAGCACCGCCCGGTCCGGATCGGCGGACAGAGCCATGTCGGCCTGCGCCATCGCCTCCTCAACGGCGACGAGCTCGATGGCCTGACGCTCCTTGTTGAGGCGGTCGAGCTCCGTGGCGGTCGCCCGCGCCACCGCCTCGTCGAACGTCAGCAGCAACCGGGCGCCGAGCGCAGCATCGCCGATGCGCCCGCCGGCATTGATGCGCGGCCCCAGCAGGAAGCCGAGGTGCCATGCCTCGGGAGGACCCGAGAGGGCGGCCGTGTCCATCAGCGCGGTCAACCCGGGCCGGCCGCGCCGGCGCATGACGGCGAGCCCCTGGCGCACGAAGGCCCGGTTGAGGCCCCGGAGCGGCACGACGTCGGCCACCGTCGCCAGCGCCACGAGGTCGAGCTCGGCGAGAAGATCGGGCTGCGGCCGGTCAGCCCGCCAGAAGCCAGCCTCCCGCAGTGCCCGGTTGAGCGCCACGAGGACGAGGAAGACCACGCCCGCCGCCGCCAGATGCCCGAGGCCGGAGAGGTCGTCCTGCCGGTTCGGGTTGACGAGCGCCTCGACGACAGGCAGCTCCGCCGGCGCCTGGTGGTGGTCGATGACGACCACGTCCATGCCCAGCTCGCGCGCATGGGCGAAGACCGCATGGCTCGCGGTGCCGCAGTCCACCGTGACGAGAAGGCGCGCCCCCGCCTCGCGCAGCGCGCTGACGGCCGCCATGTTGGGCCCGTAGCCCTCCGTCAGCCGGTCGGGAATGTGGATGACATAAGGCACGCCGCAGCGGCCAAGGAAACCGCCGAGGAGAGCCGCCGAGCAGGCGCCGTCCACGTCGTAATCGCCGAAGATCGCGATCTGCTCACACCGCTTCACCGCAACGACGAGCCGCGCCACAGCCGCGTCCATGTCACGCAGCACGGAGGGATCGGGCATGAGGTCGCGCAGGCGCGGCTCGAGGAATGCGAGGGCCTCGCCCGGCGCGACGCCGCGTGCGGCGAGCACGCGGGCCACCATGTCGGGCAGACCGTACTGCTGGACCATGGCAAGGGCCTGCAGCGCCTGCGCCTCGTCGCACCTGTCGCGCCACATGCGCCCGAGGGCCGAACGTGTGACGCCGAGGAAGGGGCGCGGCGCGGCACGGGCGAGGGCCGGAAGCGCGTCGTGAGAATCAAGGGTCCGCGCGAGGGATGATTCGCTCATGGCCCGATTATTCACGCCGCCTGGGCCGGGCCAACCGCTTCAGGGTAGCAGCGCCGGGAAAAGACAGATCACGGAAGAAGCTTGCGGTACTGGACGAAGCCCACGTCTTCCGCCACGCGGTCGTAGAGCGCCCGCGCGGTCGCGTTGTCCTTGTGCGTGAGCCAGTAGACACGGTCCGCCCCGGCCGACCGCGCTGCCTCGTAGACCGCCTCGATGAGGCGCCGCGCGAGCCCACGGCCGCGGTGGGCCTCGGCGGTGAAGAGATCGTTGAGGTAGCAGCGCGGGGCCAGGCTCCAGGTCGTGGCGTGGAAGATATAATGTGCGATGGCCGCAAGCTCGCCGTCGACGAATGCGCCGAGGCCATGGATCGGCTCGGCGGGATCAAGCATGCGCGCGAAAGTGCCGTCCGACACCTCCGGCGGCAGGGAGATGCAATAGAAGGCCTGATAGCCTTGCCACAGAGGCTCCCAGGCCGCCCGGTCCGCGGCCGTGAGCGGCCGCACGACAATCGCATCCTCGCGCATGCTGCCTCCCCCCTTCCGGCGAGCGTCGCGTCAATCGCCCCGGCGAACGGTCACTCGAGGTGGAACTTGGCGAGCTCCCGGTGCTCCGCCTTGATGCGCCGCACGGTGCCCGTGGCCGAGCGGTAGACCACCGTCTCCGTCTCGATGATGTCCTTGTGGAAGCGCACGCCCGAAAGAAGCGCACCGTTGGTCACGCCAGTCGCCGCGACGATGACGTCGCCCGAGGCGAGGTCGAGCAGCTGGTACTTCTTGTTGGGGTCGGTGACGCCCATCTTGGCCGCGCGGTCGAGCTTCTCGGGCGTGTCGAGGATGAGGCGGGCCTGCATCTGGCCACCGACACAGCGCAGCGCGCCTGCGGCGAGCACGCCCTCGGGAGCGGCGCCGATGCCGAGATACATGTCGATGCCGGTCTCCTCAGGGTTGGCCGTGAAGATGACGCCGGCGACGTCACCGTCGGTGATCAGGCGGATGCCGGCACCGGTCTTGCGCACGGCCGCAATCATGTCGGCGTGGCGCGGCCGATCGAGCATCAGCACGTTGATCTCGTTCGGCTTCACGCCCTTGGCCTTGGCGAGCGCGTGGATGTTGTCCTCGGGCGAGGCATCGAGATCGACCACACCCTCCGGATAGCCGGGGCCGATCGCGATCTTCTGCATGTAGACGTCCGGCGCGCCGAGCAGCGTGCCGGCCTCGGCCATGGCCATCACGGTGATGGAGCCGGGCATGTCCTTGGCGCAGAGCGTCGTGCCCTCCAGCGGATCGACCGCGATATCGACCTTCGGCCCCTTGGTGTTGCCGACCTTCTCGCCGATGAACAGCATCGGCGCCTCGTCGCGCTCACCCTCGCCGATCACGACCGTGCCGTCGATCGGCAGGCGGTTGAGCTCGCGGCGCATGGCGTCAACCGCGGCCTGGTCCGCGGCCTTCTCGTTGCCACGCCCGCGCCACCGCGCAGCGGCCACGGCGGCACGCTCGGTCACGCGCACGAGCTCCAGCGTGAGGATGCGTTCGATCAGCTGGTTCGGCTTGACGGTAATCTCGCTCATCGCGGTCGGATCTCCCTAAAGGCCGTTAGGATCGCCGGGCCGGACCGGCCGACTGGATCACTCGAAGGTGCGGGTCGTCTAGCGACAGTGTCTGCAGCCGCCTACTCCCGTTCAATACGGATGACTTGTGGCGCCTCGGCGACATGCCCGTCGCCGATGACCTTGTCCACCGCCTTTCGGATGGCGGCCTCCGTCGTCGCATAGGTGATGAGCACCACCGGCACCGGCGCCCCCGAGCGCCCGGAGGGGTCGCGCTGGGCGGCATCCTCCGACCGGTGCTGGACGATGCTCTCCAGCGAAATGTCAGCCTCCGCCATGCGGGTGACAATGGACGCGGCAGCGCCCGGCCTGTCGTAGGCTGTCAGGCGCACGTAATAGCCCCCGGTGTGCAGCCGCATCTTCGCGCGCTCGGGCTTGCGCAGCATCGCGACAGGCACGCCGAAGGGTGGCCCGGCCTTGCCCGCGGCAAGGTCGCAGATGTCCGCGACGACGGCCGAGGCGGTCGCGTCGCCCCCCGCCCCCGGACCGACGAGTGTGAGCTCGCGCACGGCGTCGGCGTCGATCGTCACGGCGTTTGTCACGCCCATCACCTGCGCGATGGCCGAGGATTTCGGCACCATCGTGGGATGCACGCGCTGCTCGATGCCGGTCTTCGTCCGCTCGGCGACGCCGAGAAGCTTGATTCGATAGCCGAGCTCGTTGGCCATCCGGATGTCGATGGGGCTGATGGAGGAGATGCCCTCGACATAGATCGCCTCGGCGTCGATCTCCGTGCCGAAGGCGAGGCTCGTCAGGATGGACAGCTTGTGCGCCGTGTCGAACCCGCCGATGTCAAAGGTCGGGTCCGCCTCGGCATAGCCCATCCGCTGCGCGTCCCTGAGGCATTCCTCGAAAGACAGGCCCTCAGCCTCCATGCGCGAGAGGATGTAGTTGCAGGTACCGTTGAGGATGCCGTAGACGCGGCTGATGGTGTTGCCGCCGAGGGCCTCGCGCAGCGTCTTGATAATGGGGATACCGCCGGCGACCGACGCCTCGAAGGCGAGCGAAACGCCCTTCTTCTCGGCGAGCGCGGCGAGCTTCACACCGTGCCGCGCCAGCAGTGCCTTGTTGGCGGTGACGACATGCCTGCCCGCTTCCAGCGCCGCGGTGACGGCCTCGAGCGCGGGGCCATCCTCTCCGCCGATGAGTTCGACGAAACAGTCGATATCACCGCTGCGGGCGAGCGCGACCGGATCGTCGAACCACGTGAGCGCCGCGAGATCGAGGCCGCGGTCGCGCGAGCGGTTGCGCGCGGACACGGCGGTCACCCTCACCCGACGTCCGAGACGGGCGAAAAGCTGCTCGTCCTGGCGGGCAAGCATGCGCACGGCGGAAGCGCCGACCGTGCCGAGGCCGGCGACGCCGACCCTGAATTCATGCGACATGGTGAACCAGTCTCGCGGGAACGAAGGCAGGATCCGGTGCGGCCGGCGGCTCAGCGCCGGGCCGCGAGCGGGACCACGTTGTGCAACGTTTTGTCTGCCGTTTCAAGGAAGCGGCGGATGTTGCGCGCGGCCTGCCGGATGCGCTGCTCATTCTCCACAAGGGCGATACGCACATAGTCGTCGCCGTACTCGCCGAAGCCGATGCCCGGCGCAACCGCGACATCAGCCTTCTCGACGAGCAGCTTGGAGAACTCAAGGCTGCCGAGGCTGCGGAATTGCTCCGGAATCGGCACCCAGGCGAACATCGAGGCGCGCGGCACGGGAATGGGCCAGCCCGCCCGGCCAAAGGATTCGACCAGCGCGTCACGGCGCCGGCGATAGGTGTCGCGCATCTCGACGATGCAGTCGTCCGGCCCGTTAAGGGCCGCCGTCGCGGCCACCTGCACGGGGGTGTAGGCACCATAGTCGAGATAGGACTTCACACGCGCAAGCGCCGCCAGCAGCCGCTCGTTGCCCACCGCGAAGCCGATGCGCCAGCCGGCCATGGAATAGGTCTTCGACATCGAGGTGAACTCGACCGTCACATCCATGGCGCCGGGCACCTGCAGCACCGACGGCGGCGGCTCCCCGTCGAAATAGACCTCGGCATAGGCGAGATCCGACAGGACAATGAGCTCGTGCTTCTTCGCGAAGGCCACGAGGTCCTTGTAGAAGTCGAGCGACGCCACATAGGCCGTCGGGTTCGACGGATAGCAGACGACGACCGCGATGGGCTTGGGGATGGAGTGGACCACCGCGCGCTCCAGCGCGGGGAAGAAGGCCGGCGTCGGCTCCGCCGGGACGGACCTGATCACGCCGCCGGCCATCAGGAAGCCGAAGGCATGGATCGGATAGCTCGGGTTGGGAACGAGCACGACATCGCCGGGCCCGGTGATGGCCTGCGCCATGTTGGCGAAGCCCTCCTTCGAGCCGAGCGTGGCGACGACCTGGGTTTCCGGGTCGAGCTTCACGCCGAAGCGGCGCTCATAATAGCCCGCCTGCGCACGGCGCAGCCCGCTGATCCCCTTGGAGGCGGAGTAACGGTCGGTACGCGGCTTGCCGGCGGTCTCAACCAGTTTTTCGATGACATGACGCGGCGCCGGCAGATCGGGATTGCCCATGCCCAGGTCGATGATGTCGGCCCCGTTAGCTCGGGCAGCGGCCTTGATCCGGTTCACCTGCTCGAAGACATAAGGCGGCAGACGCTTGATGCGGTGAAAATCGGTCATGGCTACTCAAGTCCCTGAATCGGGCCACGCGTCTCGATCCTTCCGGCGCGGCAGCCCTGATTTAGCACCCGGCTTGCCAAAGGCGGAACGTTTTTTCGCGCCTGCGGCAAGACAGCCGCCTCATTGCGCTCCCTGCGCCGGCGCGGACGACAGGGACCTCGCCTCGGCCGCGGCGGCCTCGTTTGCCCGTCGCCGTGCTTCCAACTCCTGCTTGAGCTGCTCCGTCCCCTTGGCGTCGCGCGGCCGCGTGGCACGTTCCGGTGGCTGCACGCCGATGGGCATGTAGTCAAGGTTCTCGGGCCGCGACTGGGTGACGAACTCGGCCGCCTGGGGCGTCTCGGCGCGAAGCCCGGTGGCGACGGCGATGCTCCGCACAGCCTCGCCACCGCTCGTGCAGGCTGCCAGGGCAAGCGTTAGCAGCGCAGGCAGGAGACGGCACGCGCGGCTCCGCTCAATGCTTCGCAGCGAACGTCTCCTCATTATGAACTCTTGTGAAAGGACCATCTGCAACAAGTCTCTCATACGATGTGCGCTGTTGAGGCCGGCATTGATGCCCGTCAATGATGCCCATGTCACGGATTGTCGGTTAATATGAGCGAAAAGGGAACGGATCGAGATGCCGTCGACGACAGAGGCGGAGGGCGCATGACTGATCAGGCCGACCGGCGCCCCGATGCGCCGATGCCGGATTTCGAGGCCCTGTCGCGCAACATGGCCCGGTTCGTCGAGGAGGCCGGCCGGGTGGCGGTAGCCTATCTCAAGCCTTTCGAGGAAGGCCGCGCCAAGGGCGGAGCGGCCGACGAGGTCGGCGAGATCGTCAAGACGCTTGGCCACGTGGCCGAGAAGTGGATGTCCGATCCGCAGAAGGCGATCGAGGCCCAGTCCTCCCTCACCTCCCGCTTCATCGAGCTGTGGGCAGCGACGCTCAAGCGCATGCAGGGCGAACAAGCCGAGCCGGTGATCAAACCCGATCCGAAGGACCGGCGCTTCGCCGACCCAGAGTGGGACGAAAACCCGCTCTTCGACTTCATCAAGCAGGCCTACCTGCTGACGGTCGACTGGGCAGACCGGCTTGCGTCCCAGGCCGAGGGGCTCGACGAGCACACCCGCCACAAGGCGCAGTTCTACGTGCGCCAGATCGCCAGCGCGCTCGCGCCGTCCAATTTCATCGCCACCAACCCGGAGCTCATCCGCACTACCCTGCGCGAGAACGGCGCCAACCTGGTGCGCGGCATGCAGATGCTGGCCGAGGACATCGAGGCCGGCGGCGGGCAACTCAAGGTGCGCCAGTCTGACCCGACCAAGTTCGAGGTGGGTGTCAATCTGGCCAACACGCCCGGCAAGGTCATCTTCCGCAACGATCTCATCGAGCTGCTCCAGTACAGCCCGACGACCGAGAAGGTGCTGCGGCGGCCGCTCCTCATCGTGCCGCCGTGGATCAACAAGTACTACATCCTCGATCTCACGCCGGACAAATCCTTCATCCGCTGGGCGGTGGACCAGGGCCTGACGGTGTTCTGCATCTCCTGGGTCAATCCCGACGAACGGTTGGCCGGGAAAAGCTTCGAGGACTACATGCGCGAGGGCATCTTTGCCGCCCTTGACGCCATCACCCGCAACACGGGCGAGGAGGAGGTGTCCGCCGTTGGCTACTGCGTGGGCGGCACGCTGCTGGCGGCCACGCTCGCCTATATGGCCGCAAACGGCGACGAGCGCATCGCGTCCGCCACCTTCCTCACCACGCAGGTGGACTTCACCCACGCAGGCGACCTCAAGGTCTTCGTCGACGAGGAGCAGATCAGGGCCATCGAAGAAGAGATGGCGAAGCGCGGCTATCTGGAAGGCTCGCGCATGGCCGCCGCCTTCAACATGCTGCGGCCGAACGACCTCATCTGGCCCTACGTGGTCAACAACTACGTGCGCGGCATCTCGCCGATGCCGTTTGACCTGCTCTACTGGAACTCCGATTCGACCCGGATGCCGGCGGCCAACCACTCGTTCTACATGCGCGAGTGCTACCTGAAGAATAATCTCGCCAGGGGCCGCATGACCTTCGGCAACACGCGGCTGGAACTGCCGGATGTCACCATCCCGACCTATCATCTGGCCACGCGCGAGGATCACATCGCCCCCGCCCGCTCGGTGTTTCTCGGCTCGCAGCTCTTCGGCGGGCGCATCCGCTTCGTGCTCGCAGGCTCGGGCCACATCGCCGGCGTCATCAACCCGCCGGCCAAATCCAAGTACCAGCACTGGGTCAATGGCAAGCCGCGCGGCGAGCTGGAGGACTGGCTGAAGGAGGCGCAGGAAGTGCCCGGCTCATGGTGGCCGGACTGGATCGACTGGATCGCCGCCCAGAACCCGGAGCGGGTCAAGGCGCGCGACCCGGCTGCGGGGCCACTCGAGCCCCTGTGCGACGCCCCCGGCACCTATGTGAAGATGCGCGCCTGAAACGGAACACCCACGCAAGAGGCCGGCGGTCATCCCGCCGGCCTTTGAGTTCCGGAAACTGCGACCGCCCCGGCCGGCCGCGGAAGGGCAAGGTCAGTACTTGCGCACGACGGGCGCCGGGATCGGTCGCTCCGGCTTGTCCCACCGGTATTTGAGCGCCACGGAGACGATGTCGACCGTCGGCTTCGACTCGGCGACGAAGGGCAGCGCCGAGAACTGTGGATTGCCGGGCACGAGGCGGATGTCCGTGTCCTTGACGAAGATGTGGGTGTAGCCGATGTCGAAGGACAGCTGATCATTCCACTGATACGTGGCACCGATCGACGCCCAGAAGCGGTCGTTGTCGGGGATGCGAACGTCGCGCGTGCGGTCGGTGATGGGTGACCATTCGTAGCCGAGGCCGGCGCGCAGCGCGAGCTGCTCGTTGACCTGGTATTCCGCACCGACGGAAGCGAACCAACCGTCCCGGTAGCTGAAGGGCAGTGCCGTCACCGCCAGACCGGTGGCCGCGCTGGTGACAGGCACGACGTTGAGCCTGCTCCAGTTGGTCCACTCGACGCCCGCCATCACCTTCCACTGCGGCGACAGGCGCTGCGAGATGCCGACGGAGACCACCTCGGGCAGATTCACGTTGGCCTTGACCGGAAGGATCGTCCCCGGCCCCAGGATGAGATTGCCCTCGAGCTGGTGGCGGATCGACGAACGAAAGCCAAGGCCGATCTCGGTGCCCTCGAACGGTGTCAGCGTGAGACCGAGCGTGTAGCCGACGCCATAGGCGTCCCCCTCCAGAATGGCGCCGGCGCCAGCGGCGAGACGCCAAGGGCGCGCTTCAGTGTCACGTCGAAATACTGGACCTGCAGCCCGACACCGATCGACAGCCAGTCGGTGACCTTGTAGCCGATGGTCGGCGTGACGTTGACGGAGAACGCCTTCGACGAGCGCCCGTAGGTCTGGCCCGCCCAGTTCTGCTCGGCCTTGGTGATGAAGCCGAAGGGCGAGTTCACCGACACGCCGAGCCAGAGACGGTCGGTCACCTGATAGCCCGCATAGGCGGCGGGCACGAAGGCTGTCTGGCCGATATTGCCTGAGCCGACGGGCGTGCCGCCGAGGGCCCCGACAAGGCCGAGCGTCGGCAGGTCCGGATTGATCTTCGCTTCCGGGAAGATGACCGTCGCATGCCCTTCGAAACGGAAGCCCGGGCTCATGGTGATCGTGGCCGGGTTCCAGAACATCGAGGAGAGGCCAGCCGAGCCCGCCGCGACACCGGCGAACGAGGCGCCCTGCCCCGTTGCGCTCTGCTCCCTTATGGCAAAGGAGCCCGCGTGGGCATCGGTGCCAGCAACGATCAATGAAACTGAACCAACCGCCACCCACGCAAGAAATTTATGATAATCCCTCATGGATGTTCCCCCGACCAATAACTTCAACTGAGGCGTCGGTTACTTTGCGGAGCGCCCTTGAGTCGCATGCTGCCAAGGCAAAGTGGAACAATCAATGTGTTGGCATACATATGAATATACAAATGTACCGCTGACATTTCAGCGAAAACAGCAACGAAAACTCACCAAAACAGGCTGGTTGCTGCACCGCACAACATCAATCCAGTTTCGATAATGACAGTTTATATCGAAACCATGTCGGTTTTTCCATCTGCCCACAGATCCTTCTCGTGAGCGGAAAAAGCCGGCGACTGGCGACTTTTCGCGAGATGTGACATTGGTGCAACAGGCTCCGGTTTAGTGCTGCGCGCACCGGCTCTGCGCCGATCCGGCTTGCAGTCCTCGGCACACGGCAGCACACTCCGCCGCTCTTGAAACGTTTCAATCGGAGGATACCCCATGAAGTTGGTGCGCTACGGCAATCCGGGCGCGGAAAAGCCGGGCATCGTCGACGCCGAGGGCACGATCCGCGACATCTCCGGAATCGTTCCCGATCTCGCCGGCAAGGCGCTCACCAAGGCCTCGCTCGCGCGCATCGCCGCCGTCGATCCGAAGACCCTTCCCGCCGTGCCGGCCGGCACGCGCCTCGGCCCCTGCGTCGGCAACGTGCGCAACTTCATCGCGGTGGGCCTGAACTACGCTGATCACGCGGCCGAGACGAATTCGCCGATCCCGAGCGAGCCGATTCTCTTCAACAAGGCCCCTTCCTGCATCGTCGGCCCCAACGACGACATCGTCGTGCCGCGCGGCTCGGAGAAGACCGACTGGGAGGTCGAGCTCGCCGTTGTCATCGGCGAGGAAGCCTCCTATGTCGAGGAGAAGGACGCGCTGAACTACGTCGCCGGCTACTGCGTCTGCAACGACGTTTCCGAGCGCGCCTACCAGCTCGAACGCGGCGGGCAGTGGGCCAAGGGCAAGGGCTGCCCGACCTTCGGCCCCCTCGGCCCCTGGCTCGTCACGACGGACGAGATCAAGGACGTGCAGAACCTGTCCATGTGGCTCGACGTGAACGGCGAGCGCATGCAGGACGGCTCGACGAAGACCATGATCTTCTCTGTCCCCTACCTCGTTTCCTACATCTCGCAGTTCATGAAGCTCGAGCCGGGCGACGTCATCACGACCGGCACGCCTCCCGGCGTCGGCATGGGCATGAAGCCGCCGCGCTTCCTCAAGGGTGGCGAGGTCGTCGAGCTGGGCATCGAGGGTCTCGGCACGCAGCGGCAGCAGGTGCGCGCCTATCCGGGCTGAACCTCGGCCAAGTTTGCGCTTCAAGGGCGGGCACTTGCCCGCCCTTTTTCTTGCGTTGAGCGAAGGTCAGACGCCGAGCATCAGGCGGATGTTCTGCACCGCTGCCCCCGAGGCGCCCTTGCCGAGATTGTCGAGCCGGGCGACGAGCACCGCCTGCCGCCGCGCCTCATTGGCATAGACCCTCAGCTCCAGCCGGTCGGTGTCGTTGAGGGCCTCTGCCTCCAGCCTGCCGGCCGTCACGCTCGCGTCGTCCTGCGGCACGACGGAGACCAGCTCGCTCACCGCATAGCGGGCGGCGAGCACCGCCTGCAGGTCGGCCCCCGTCGGCTTGTCTGGCAGGGTATCGAGATGCAGCGGGATCGACACCAGCATGCCCTGGCGGAAGTTGCCGACCGACGGCACAAAAATCGGCCGGCGCGTGAGGCCGCAGTAGGCCTGCAACTCAGGCAGGTGCTTGTGCTCGAGGCCGAGGCCGTAGAGTTCGAAGGAAGGCGCAGTGCCCGCCTCGTAGGCCTCGATCATCGTGCGCCCGCCACCGGAATAGCCGCTGACCGCGTTGATGGTGACGGGATAGTCCGCGGGCACGAGGCCGGCGTCGACGAGCGGCCTCAGCAGCGCGATGGCACCCGTCGGATAGCAGCCGGGGTTGGCCACGCGCCGGGCCTTGGCGATGGCTCCACCCTGCCCCGGCGCCATCTCGGCAAAGCCGTAGACCCAGCCCGGCGCGACCCGGTGGGCGGTGCTCGCGTCGAGCACGCGCGGGCCCGCCTCGCCCAGCGCGTCGACGAGCGCCACCGTCTCCTTGGCGGCTGCGTCCGGCAGGCAGAGGACGACAAGGTCGACCTCGGCGAGCAGCTTCTTCTTCGCCTCCACGTCCTTGCGCAGCTCGGGCGCAATGGACCTCAGCTCGATCTGCGGCAGCGCCGCAAGGCGCTCACGGATGCCAAGCCCCGTGGTGCCGGCCTCGCCGTCGATGAAGACGCGTGGCGCCCGCGCGCCGGAAGAGCTGGACCGCGCGGGGTTGAGAAGCGAGGTGTCGTTCATGACGGCTCCTGACGATTGTCCGGGCGATGGCGTTCACGCGCGCCGGTGGTAGCAGAGGATGGGGACAAAATTGCATCAAAAAAGCCGCGCTGCGGGGCGCGGCTCGGATCACGACAGGCGAGGTCGCATCATCGCACGCGCGCAGGGGCAGCGCGGCGGCGTCGGTTCAGCGTGCTGTAAGCAGCGATGATCATGGACGCCGTTATCCGGGAAAGCGGCTGCCGTGTCAATGAATCCCGCACCCTCACCCCCGCGTCCGCTCGGCGAGGATCTGCAGGTAGTGCTGCACCACCGTGGCCCCGGCGATGGCGGTGATGTCGGCATGGTCATAGGCCGGCGCCACTTCCACGATATCCATGCCGCGCCAGTCGATGTCCCGCAGGCTCCACAGTACCATCAGCGCCTCGGCGCTGGAGAGGCCACCGGCCACCGGCGTGCCCGTGCCCGGCGCAAAGGCGGGGTCGAGCGCATCGATGTCGAACGACAGATAGGCCGGCGCATCACCCACCCGCTCGCGGATGCGCTGGGCGATGCCGGCAACGCCCAGCCCGCGCGCCTCGTAGGCATCGACGATAGCGATGCCGAAATCGTCCGGCGCCACGGTGCGGATGCCGATCTGGATGGAGCGCGAGCAGTCGATGAGCCCTTCCATCTCGGCGCGCGTGACGAAGGTGCCGTGCGAGATCCCCTCCGCGTCATCCTCCCACGTGTCCTGATGGGCGTCGAACTGCACCAGCGCCAGCGGCCCGTGCTCTGCCACATGCGCGCGCAGGAGCGGCAGGGTGATGGAATGGTCGCCGCCGAGCGTCACCAGATGGCAGCCTGCGGCGATGATCTCCGCCGCCTGCGCCTCGATGAGGCCATGCACCTGGTCGAGCCGGCGATAGTCGAAGGAGCAGTCGCCCCAGTCGATCACCGTGAGCGCCTCGAAGGGGTCGAGCCCCGACGGGAACTGCGGATCGCCGTCGAAGATAGCCGAGGCGCGGCGCAGGGCCTGCGGCCCAAAACGCGCTCCCGGCCGATTGGACGTCGCGCAGTCGAACGGCACGCCCCAGACGACGACATCCGCCACTGAGAGATCACGGCTGTAGCGCCGCCGCATGAAGGACAGCGCCCCCGAATAGGTCGGCTCCAGCGAGCCACCCTCGAGCGGGCCAAGAAAGGCGTTGTCCGTCGGGCGCGGACGGATCGAATCGTTGCGGCTCACAGCGTCTCCTCGCAGCGTCCTTCCGCAGGATAGCCGGCGCCGACGGCTCTTCAAGCGCGGACCCGGCGGCGAATGCCTCACATCAGGGCGCGGCGCCATTGGCAGGGCGACACAGCGGGGCTATGGGCGGGCGATGATGCGTTCATGTCCCCTCTCCCGCCGCACCTTCATCGGCAGCCTCGCCACCGTCCTCGCCCTTCCGGCACGGCCGGCGCAGGCCACTCCTGCGCTGCGCCAGAGCTCCAGTCAGTTCGTGTGGCTCGAGCCGCGCCGGCAAATGCCGGCGCTCACCCTCACCGACGTCCGGGGGCGTCGCCACCGGCTCGCACCGGACGGACGAGTCCATGTCCTCAATTTCTGGGCGAGCTGGTGCCCGCCGTGCCGGGAGGAGATGCCGCGCCTGGAGGCCTTCGCGCGAAGACGCGATGCCCGCCGCATCAACGTCGCTGCCATCTCCTTCGACAGGGACGGCGCGAGCGCCGTCGCGCCTTTCCTCAAGCGCTACGGCATCGAAAAGCTGCCGGTCTTCATCGATCCCGAGGGAGACGTCGCCTATTCCGACGCCGGCAACCGCAAGGGCGCCCCCTTCGCCCTCTACGGTATGCCCATCACCTATGTCGTCGACCGGCAAGGGGACATCGTCGGCTACATCTCGGGCGCGGTGGACTGGCTGCAGCCGGAGGCCGAGGCATTCCTCGCCGCCTTCACGGCCTGACCTTTCGCCGCTAGACCGTCGGCAGCACCGTGAAGCCCTCTGCGGCGCCTGCGGGCACGAGCGCGCTCTCCGTTTCGTCGCAGCGCTCGACAGCCTCGACTCTCGCGCCGGACGGCCCGGTGCCACAGGCAACGAGCATCGCCTCCACCGCTCCCGCCGGCCCGGCGAGGACAACCTCGACAAAACCCTCGCGCCGGTTGCGCACCCAGCCGGCGAGCCCCCGCGCCTGCGCCTCGCGCTGCGTCCAGGCCCGGTAGCCGACACCCTGCACGCGGCCCCTGATGAAGGCACGGACGATGATGCGGGAAGTCATGGCTCAACTCGACAAAGGCTCGCGGCAGCCTAGCACGAGGACGCTGCCGCGGAAGCCCCGTCGCCTGACTGCCTCACCGGCGCAGCTCAGGCAAACTCCAGGATCACCGCGTCCACCGCGAGGCTGTCGCCCTCCTTGGCGTGGATTTTCGACACCATGCCGTCGCGCTCGGCCTTCAGCACGTTCTCCATCTTCATCGCCTCAACGATGGCGAGCGTCTCGCCAGCCTTCACTTCCTGGCCTTCGGCGACAGCGATGGCCTTCACAAGGCCGGGCATGGGGCACAGCAGCTGCTTCGACGTGTCGGCAGCGACCTTCTCCGGCATCAAGGCGGCAAGCTCGGCCTCGCGCCGGGTGTAGACGCGCGCCTCCGCGGCTGTTCCGGCGTGGGCAAGCGCCACCCCGTTGAGGATCGGCCGCACCTGCACTGCGATCGTCTTGCCGTCGACCCGGCCCTGCCACACCGGCTGGCCCGGCCGCCAGGATGATTCGACCGAGACCCTGCGCCCGTCTGCGAAGACGAGAGCGAGATGCCCGTCGCTGTCGTCGACAGTGATCTCTAAGGCCTCGCGGCCCAACATCACCACCCGCTCGCGCTCGAATCGGACGGGCCGCGCCGAGCGCATCTGGCCCGAGATCCGCCGCTTGCGCTCGTTGAGCAGATGGTCGACGGCCGCCGCCACCGCCGCGAGGCGTATCGCGACTTCCCCCTCCGGCTTCGGCATGGCGAAACCGTCGGGGAACTCCTCGGCGATGAAGCCGGTCGAGAGGCGCCCTTCCTGCCAGCGCGGATGGGCCATCAGCGCCGAGAGGAAGGGGATGTTGTGGCGGATTCCGTCGATGGCGAAGGCATCGAGCGCCCTCTGCTGGGCCTCGATGGCAGCCGCGCGGGTTGGCGCGTGCGTGATGAGCTTCGCGATCATCGGGTCGTAGTAGATGGAGATCTCGCCCCCTTCCACAACGCCGGAGTCGTTGCGCACCCGGGCCCCGTCGTCCTCGCCCTCGGCCGGCGGGCGGTAGGTGACGAGCCTGCCGGTCGAGGGCAGGAAGCCGCGTGTCGGATCCTCGGCATAGATGCGGCTCTCGATGGCCCAGCCGTCGAGCCGGATGTCATCCTGCGTAAAGCGCAGCTTCTCCCCGGCGGCGATGCGGATCATCTCCTCTACGAGGTCGATGCCGGTGATCATCTCCGTCACCGGATGCTCCACCTGCAGGCGGGTGTTCATCTCGAGGAAGTAGAAGGAGCGGTCTTGCCCCGCCACGAACTCGACGGTGCCGGCCGAATCGTAGTTCACGGCCTTCGCAAGCGCCACCGCCTGCTCGCCCATCTTCCTGCGCGTCGCCTCGTCGAGCAGAGGCGATGGCGCCTCCTCGATGACTTTCTGGTTGCGGCGCTGGATCGAGCATTCGCGCTCGCCGAGATAGACCACGTTGCCGTGCTTGTCGCCTATGACCTGGATCTCGATGTGGCGCGGATCGGTGATGAACTTTTCCACGAACACACGGTCGTCGCCGAAGGACGAGGCCGCCTCGGAGCGGGCGCGGGCGAAGCCCTCCGCCACCTCGGCAGCGGAATAGGCGATGCGCATGCCCTTGCCGCCTCCGCCCGCCGAAGCCTTGATCATTACCGGATAGCCGATCTCGTCAGCGATCCTCACCGCCTGCTCGGGGCTCTCGATGACGCCGAGGAAGCCCGGAACGGTCGAGACCTTGGCGGCATTGGCGAACTTTTTCGATTCGATCTTGTCGCCCATGGCCTCGATGGCCTTGGGGTTCGGCCCGATGAAGACGATCCCCGCGGCTGCCAGCGCCTCGGCGAAGGCCGCGCGCTCGGAGAGGAAGCCGTAGCCGGGATGCACCGCCTCCGCCCCCGTCTGCAGGCAGGCCTCGATGATCTTCTCGATGACGAGATAGGACTGGGCGGCAGGCGCCGGGCCGACGAAGACGGCTTCGTCCGCCATCTCGACGTGAAGGGCGTCCCTGTCCGCCTCGGAGAATACCGCCACGGTCCTGATGCCCATGCGACGCGCCGTCTTGATGATCCGGCAGGCGATCTCGCCGCGGTTGGCAATCAGGATCTTCGAGAACATAGGCGCTTCCCCGCTGACCGTTTCCCCCTCACGCTTCTAGACGAGAGCGCAGGGGGGGACAATTGCGGCGAAAGGTGGATGTTCATCCGGGCATTTGCGCAGAGGCGGCCAGAAGCCCCGCGGCAAGTGCCGCGAGCCCGACGAGGGACACGAGGCTGAAGCGGGCGGCATAGGCCGTTCCGCCGAGCGTGGCGGCATAGATGCATTTCGCAACCGTGTTGCTGCCCGTGGCAATGGCGATGGCCGCGGCGCCAGCGTCAAGGGTGAGCCTGTCAGGCACGAGGCTGGAGACGGCGAGCGACACCGCATCGACATCAGCAAGGCCGGAGACGGCGGCGACGGCGTAGACGCCCACGGCGCCGAGATGCTCACCCGCGAGATCCCCGACCACCCTCACAATGGCGAGAAGCGCGGCGAGCTTCAGCACCTCGACGAGCTCGAACGGGCTGCCACCCTCGGGAACGGCCGATGGCCCCGTCGCCTCGTCCCGCCGCGCGAGCAGCCACGCCCCGAATGCGAGCGTGGCCGCCGCAAGCCCCAGGCCTGGCACCAGCAGCCGGCCTAGCTGCGGCGCAGCGGCCGTCACGATGACGGCAGTGCGGAGGAACGACACCGCCCCCGCCGCCAGCGCCCCGGCGGCGAGCGGCAACGCCGGTTCTCCCGCGCGGGCCAGCCGGGCGTTGGCCAGCGCCACCGCTGTGGAAGACACCAGCCCGCCCGTGGCCCCCGCGACGAGGCGGCCGTGCCGGGTGCCGAACAGCTGCTCCGCCACGTAGCCGAGGAAGGAGACACCGGCGAGGATGATGGCGAGCAGCCACACACGCGCCGGGTTGAGCCCCATGAGCTGCGGCAGCGGCTCGTCGGGAATGAGCGGCAGCGCCACGAAGGTCATGGCCGCGAGGACGATCGCCGAGCGCAGCTCGCTCCAGCGCATGCGCCGCAGCAGTGTGTGAAGCACCTCGCGGCTCGCCAGCAGCGCCGTCATCACGACGGCGGCTGCCCCAGCGAATGATGGCTCACCGAGAACGGCGAGCGCTCCCAGCACGAAAGTCACCTGCCCGACGACGACGCCCGTGACGCTGAAGTTGTCGTCGGCCTCGGCCTCACGCCGCTTGAACGTGATGAGCGCGGCCGAGAGGACGGCGAGCGCGCTGACAACCACGATGGCCGCCACGGGTTCGTTCTGCGGTGCCAGCGCCTGCGCCATGGCGGCCGTGATGCCGCCGAAGAAGCCGAACAGCGCATGAGTGCGCACGCCCGCGGTGCGGCTGCCAGCCGGCGCGTCGCGCTCGCGCCAGTGCCGCTCGACGCCAACGAGAAGGCCCACGGCGAGGGACACCGCGAGCCTGTAGAAGAGATCGTGCAGGTCCATGCGCAGACTGCGTCATTACCCGCATGGATTGTAAAGACAAATGTTGCGCACGCGCCTCAGGCTGCGGCGAAGCGGCGCGGCATGGGCCTGGCCGGCTCGCCCAGCGCCCGGCGCAGGCGGTTGCCCTGGCCACGCAGCAGGAAGGCGAGCAGCACCTCGTCCACCTGCTGGGCCTCGCGCACGATTTCCATCCCGACGCGCAGGGCGTTGACGGTGGGCCCGCCGCCGGCGCCAAGGGAAGTGACGAGCCAGTGAGCATCCTCGCCGCGCACGATGCCCGTGGGGCGCTCGCCCCACACCACGAAATCGACGAGCATCGCCACGAGGCAATCGGCGAAGGACGCGTCCTGGTGCTTCACGGCACGGTCGAGCGCGATGAGCACATCGGCTTCCTCACGGCACGTGATGCCATCCGGCAAGATATCACGCTGGAGATGCGCCACATCCTTTGCAGTAATGCACTGACGATCGAGAATCTCGTCGACGAAACGGAAGAAGTTCTTGTTGGTCATTGTTCGACGCCTCCCCGGCATTATTTGCGCCGGTGTGATTGCTTCCTGTCGCGAACGATCCTGCGCCCAACCACTCGCCAAGTTCTTAACGGCCAATCGTGAATCTTCGTTCAGGTTAAGCGTTGTTGACGGGGCGTGGTTGACGGACCATCACCATCGCCGGCGCAACTTTCGCCATCATGAGGGCGACCTCTGCTTGTAGAGGTGCAAAAGCGGTTTGCGCGACTGGGAATATGCGCCGCCATCGCCATCTGGCAGCAAGATCGGCAACAGGCGCCAGGGAGCAGAGCCATGGCACGTTCGGCAGGCATCCACCACGTCACCGCGATCGCCAGCGATCCGCGGCGCAACCTCGACTTCTACACGCGGGTCATCGGGCTGCGCTTCGTCAAAAAGACGGTAAACTTCGACGACCCCAGCACCTACCACTTCTATTTCGGTGACGAGGTGGGCTCCCCCGGGACCATTCTCACCTTCTTCCCCTGGTCGCACGTGGCACCGGGGCGGCCCGGCGTCGGCCAGACGCTGGAAGTCGCCTTTCGCGTGCCGGAGGAGGCGCTCGGCTTCTGGATGGAGCGCTTCGTGTCCCATGGCGTCACCCACGAGGCCCCGACGCGGCGTTTCGAACGCACGGTCCTTCCCTTTCGCGATCCGGACGGCACGCGCCTTGCGCTCGTCGGCACGTCCGGCCTCGCCGGCTCGCATGCCTGGACGACGGCGGATGTCCCGGCCGAGGCCGCCGTACGCGGCTTTGCCGGCGTGACATTGCTTGTCGACAGGCCAGAGCCGACGGCCGCGGTCCTCACCCAGGTCTTCGGCTTCGTGCAGGGAGCCCGCACGGAGAACATCATCCGCTACCGCGGCGAGGCCGACGTCGGCGCCTATGTGGACCTCAGAATTGCCGGCGGCTTCCTGCCCGGCACGCTGGGCGCGGGATCGGTGCATCACATCGCCTTCCGCGCCGCGAGCGATGCGGACCAGGCAGCAATGGCGAAGGCGCTGCGCGAGAAGTTCGGCATCGCGACGACGGAGCAGAAGGAGCGCAACTATTTCCGCTCCATCTACTTCCGCGAGCCCGGCGGCGTGATTTTCGAGATCGCCACCGACGACCCAGGCTTCGCCATCGACGAGCCGCGCGATGCGCTCGGCACGTCGCTCAAGCTGCCGCCCTTCTACGAGAAGGACCGGGAGCGGATCGAAGCCGCCCTGCCCCTGCTCGACTGAGCAGGTTTCTCAACCCCGTGAGCCGTGCCCGCCCCCCTCGGGCACGGCAGGACATGTGCAATGGCCGATTTCATCCACCATTACGAGGCTGGCAGCGACCAGCGCCGTCCCCTTCTCCTTCTGCACGGCACCGGCGGCGACGAGCACGATCTCGTGCCGCTGGGGCGCAGGCTGGCTCCGGAGGCGGCGCTTCTTTCCCCGCGCGGCAAGGTGCTGGAGAACGGCATGCCCCGCTTCTTCCGCCGCTTCGGCGAAGGCCGGTTCGACGTGGAGGACATCAAGCTGCGCGCGGCCGAGCTGGCCGCCTTCGTCGACGAAGCGCGCGAGCGCTACGGCATAGCGCAGCCGCTGGCCCTCGGCTTCTCGAACGGCGCGAACATCGCCGCGGCGATGATGCTGCTCGCACCGCAGACGCTCGCCGGCGCCGTTCTTCTGAGGGCCATGACGCCGCTCGTTCCGGACGAGCTGCCGGACCTCGGCGGCAAGCCCGTGCTGATCCTGTCCGGCTCGGCCGATCCGATGATTCCCGCGGAGGACGCCACCCGACTCGCGGGCCTGCTGCGCGGGGCCGGCGCCACCGTGCGGCACGAAGTACTGCCGGCAGGACACAGCCTGACGCGGGCCGATCTCGACATCGCTACAGACTGGCTGGCGCAGGCCGGCTGACAGCCCCACTCGGGCCGGCCTCCGCATCTTCTGCAGGGCTCGCCCGGCAGCTCCGCCCCGCAGTCGCTTGCCAAGCGCCGTCGGGGGTCCGAGTGTTTGGCGGCCGGCCTCGGGGCCGGCTCCAACGAGGGGGAAGAAGAATTGGCAAAGGCTGCGGCTCGCAAGTCGCCGACGCGCGACGACGCTCTCGACAAGGCACTTCGTCTTCTGGAAACGCTGCCGCTGGTCGACGGCCACAACGACCTGCCGTGGGTGATCCGCCAGGATCCCACGGTCCGCGGCGATGTCCTGGCATATGACCTGACGCGTGAGCACCAGGACGGTGACACCGACATTCCCCGCCTGCGCGCCGGCCGCGTCAGTGCCCAGTTCTGGGCGGCCTTCATCCCCACCTATGTGCCCCATCCGGGCCGCACGACTCTGGAGCAGATCGACACCATCCTGCGCATTCAGGAAGCGCACCCCGACGTCTTCATGCCGGCAACGAAGGCCAGCGACATCGCCAAGGCCAAGAAGCTCGGCAAGATTGCCTCCTTCATCGCCGTGGAAGGCGGCGTCGGCCTCGAGAACAGCCTGGCGCCCCTGCGCGTCTGGCACGCCGCCGGCGCGCGGCTGATGACGCTCTGCCACAACGAGACGCTGGACTGGGTCGATTCCGCCACCGACGCGCCGCGCCACGGCGGCCTCACGGCCTTCGGCCGCGCCGTCGTGCGGGAGCTCAACCGCCTCGGCATGATCGTCGACTGCGCCCATGTCTCGCACGATGTCATGCGGCAGGTGCTGGACATCTCGCGCGCGCCGGTCGTCTTCTCCCACTCCAATGCCTTCGCCCTGTGTGACCATCCGCGCAACGTGCCGGACGACGTGCTGGCCCGCCTCAGGACCAACGGTGGCATCGTCATGGCCACCTTCGTGCCGGATTTCATCAGCCAACAGTCGCGCGACTGGATGCGCCCGCTGAAGGACGAGTTCGGCAAGGGGCGCCACGACATCTCCGTGGACGACGCCGTGGCGGCGCGCACGCGCGAGGCGGGCCCCTGGCCACGCGGCACGCTGGAGCAGCTGTGCGATCACATCGAGTATATCGCCGACAAGGCCGGTATCCGGCACGTCGGCATCGGCTCCGACTTCTTCGGCGGCCCGACGCCGCAGGGACTGGAGAATGCGAGCCGCTTCCCCCACCTCCTGGCCGAGCTTATCCGCCGCGGCTGGTCGGAGGACGCCATTGCCGGCATCGCCTCGCGCAACTTCGTGCGCGTGTTCCGCGCCGTCGAGCGCATCGGGCGCGAGCTGCGAAAGGTGGAGAAGCCGGCACTCGGCACGGTGGAGGAGATCGACGGGCGCTAGCCTCCGCGCCCGTCAGTTCCCGCAGGGGCCGGCGTCTCCGCCGCCCCGAAGCCGCAACGCCCGCCTCCTAAAGCGGGATATTGTCGTGCTTGCGCCAGGGCCGCTCGGCCTTCTTGGTGCGCAGCATGGCGAAGGCGCGCGCCACGCGCCGGCGCGTCGAGTGCGGCATGATCACTTCGTCGATATAGCCGCGCTCGGCGGCGACGAAGGGTGACATGAAGCGGTCCTCGTACTGCTTCGTGCGTGCCGCGATCTTCTCCGCATCGCCGATATCCTGGCGGAAGATGATCTCCACCGCGCCCTTGGCCCCCATCACGGCGATCTGCGCCGTCGGCCAGGCGTAGTTCACGTCGCCGCCGACGTGCTTCGACGCCATGACGTCATAGGCGCCGCCAAAAGCCTTGCGCGTGATGACCGTGACGAGCGGCACCGTGGCTTCCGAATAGGCGTAGAGCAGCTTGGCGCCGTGCTTGATGAGGCCGCCATACTCCTGCGCCGTGCCGGGCAGGAAGCCGGGCACATCGACAAAGGTGAGGATCGGGATCTCGAAGGCATCGCAGAAGCGCACGAACCGCGCCGCCTTGCGCGAGGCATCAGCATCGAGCACGCCGGCGAGCACCATCGGCTGGTTGGCCACGACACCAACCGTGCGGCCTTCAAGCCGGATGAATCCCGTTATGATATTCTTGGCATAAGCCTCTTGAATCTCGAAGAAATCTCCTTCGTCCGCAACCTTCAGGACGAGTTCCTTCATGTCATAGGGCTTGTTCGGGTTGTCCGGCACGAGCGTGTCGAGTGACATCTCCACCCGGTCCGCCGGGTCGTCGGTCGGCCATTCCGGCACGCCCTCGGTGTTGTTGGACGGCAGGAAGTCCATCAGCCGGCGGACCTGCAGCAAGGCCTCCACGTCGTTGTCCCACGCGCCGTCGGCGACGGAGGATTTCGTCGTGTGTACCTTGGCGCCGCCCAGCTCCTCCGCGGTGACGGTCTCGTTGGTTACCGTCTTCACCACATCCGGCCCGGTCACGAACATGTAGCTGGTGTCGCGCACCATGAAGATGAAATCGGTCATGGCCGGCGAGTAGACGTCGCCGCCGGCGCACGGGCCCATAATCACCGAAATCTGCGGGATGACGCCCGAGGCAATGACGTTGCGCTTGAATACCTCGCCATAGCCGCCGAGAGCCGCGACCCCCTCCTGGATGCGGGCGCCGCCGGCGTCGAACAGGCCGATGATCGGCGCGCGCATCTTCACCGCCATGTCCTGGATCTTGGTGATCTTCTGCGCGTGCGTCTCCGATAGCGAGCCGCCGAAGACGGTGAAGTCCTTGGCAAAGACGAAGACGGTGCGGCCGTTGATGGTGCCCCAGCCGGTGACGACACCGTCGCCGGGAAACTTCGTCCCCTCCATGCCAAAGTCGACGCACCGATGCTCGACGAACATGTCGAACTCCTCGAAGGAGCCCTTGTCGAGCAGCAGCTCGATGCGCTCGCGCGCCGTCAGCTTGCCGCGCGCATGCTGGGCCGCGATGCGCTTCTCGCCGCCGCCGATGCGCGCACCGGCGCGCCGCTCTTCGAGCTTCTCGAGGATGTCCTTCATGCGCCTATCCCTCGGTCGGTTCCCTCTTGCTGCGTGCTTAACACGCCGGCCGGGCCGCAGGAACCGATACGGTAGGCGGATAGGCGCAAGCCCGGATGCGGCAGGTTCCTGTCAAGCGAGGGCCCGCAGCATCTGCGCGGCAGCGGCAAACTCACGCCAGCGCGCCGCCCGACGCTCAAGGGCCTCCTGGTCCTCACCCCAGATCTCCATCTGCACGTCCTCGTCGACATGCGCCGCGAGCCACGCGGCCTCCGGCGTCAGGTGGTCCAGCGCAACGGCGAGCGCAATGAGCGCCGAGCCGCTCAGCGTCGTCAGCACGTGCAGCGCGGCGAGCGCCATCGGGCGGTCGAAGCGGGCAACAGCCGCAGCCACGGCCGCGAGCGAGGCCTCGGGCTGGGCCACAAACATCACTCCCTCGGCCAGCACAAAGCGCGCCCCAAGCGCCTCCCGCACCCAGGCGAGAATGGGATCCCAGATCTGCTGCTGACGCGCGACGAGGCGCTCCGGCCCCTCGGCGCGGTAACATAGCAGGTCCGAACCGGCGTATTTGACGACATCGGCCGCCACCGCCTCCATCTCCCGCGACACCCCGTCGATGGCCGAATTGGCGATGCGCGTGAGCGGCATCGCGGCCGGATCGATGTGCTCCCCCTGTGCGGCCCATTCCGCCGCCACGGCCTCGCCCGCCGCCTGCGTCGGCAGGGCCAGCAGGGCCTTGCCCGGGGTGCGGGCCGGACGCCCGTCGAGCAGCAGAACGAAGCCCTCCGCGCGCTCCTCCACCGCCGCTTCCTTGTAGAAGCGGCGCGGCAGGTGCGCCTTCATGGACTGCTGGGCCGCCCGCATGGGGTCGCGCACGGCCTCGCCTTCCTTCGGGAACCAGTCGATGGTCAGTTCGTCACGCATGGCGCGTCCTTAGCATGAAGAGGCCCCCGCGGCGACGGCGGAAACGATTCGCCGTCAATGGCTTCGAGTCGAAAGCGGAATCGGCGCTGCAGCCGCCAGTCAGGGCACCGCGCCGAGGCCCACGGTTGAATCGGTTTCAGCAAGAACAGCCGCAAGTTCCTCAACCGACTCCACAATCAGCTGCGCGCCAGCCGCCCGCAGGGCATCGACCTTGCAGTAGCCCCAGGCGACGCCAACGGCGCGGCAGCCCGCCGCCCGCGCCATCTGCATGTCGAAGGTGCTGTCACCGATCATGACGGTCTGCCCAGGCGTCGCCCCCACCTCTCCCATCGCCTGCTCCAGCATGGCCGGATGAGGCTTCGACGGCGCATCGTCCGCGGTTTGTACGCTCGCGAACAGCGTATGCCAGCCGTGGGCCTCGAACAGCCGCCGCACGCCGCGCTGCGACTTGCCGGTGGCAATGCCGAGGAAATGATTGTCCCGCGCCGCAAGATCACGCAGCAGGGCATCGACGCCCGGAAAGAGCTGCGAGGCCAGGGACGGCTCGGCAACGAGCCGCGCAAAGGTGGCGCGATAGGTCGCCTCCAGCGCGGCATGCGGGCCCTCCGGCCCGGCCAGCACCCGAAAGGTCTCCGCCAACGACAGGCCGACCACCGACAGCACCCGCTCCCGGCTCGGCGGCGGCAGGCCGTGGGCCGCAAAGGTCGCCTCCTGCGCGGCAACGAGCAGGTTCTGGCTGTCCACCAGCGTGCCGTCTATGTCGAAGACGAGGAAGCGCACTCCTAGTCCTCCGGTGCCTCGACAATCGGATCGTAGCCGCTCGTGTCGAAGCCGAGCAGGTTCCACGACTGCTGCATGTGCGGCGGCAGCGGCGCCGTCACGTCGATGGGCTTGCCCGTGCGCGGATGCGGAATGACGATGCGCCGCGCCAGCAGGTGCAGGCGGTTCTGGATGCCGCCCGGCAGCTCCCAGTTCTCGACGTTGAAATATTTCGGATCGCCGACGATGGGGTGGCCGATATGCGCCGTGTGCGCGCGCAGCTGGTGCGTGCGGCCCGTCACCGGCTTCAGCGAGAGCCAGGCGAGCTTCTGCGCCGCCGTATCCACCACGGCGTAATAGGTCACGGCGTGGCTCGCGCCCTCCTCCCCGTGCTGGGCGACGCGCATGCGGGCGTCGCCGTCGCCCGCCTCCTCCTTCGCGAGATAGGTCGAGATGCGCCCCTGCCGAACCCTCGGCACGCCGGCGACGAGCGCCCAGTAGATCTTGCGGGCCGAGCGCGAGCGGAATGACTTGGCGAGCGTCGTCGCAGCAAAGCGCGTCTTGGCGACGACGAGGCAGCCGGCCGTGTCCTTGTCGAGCCGGTGCACGAGGCGCGGCTTCTGCCCGTCGGCGTCACGCAGGGCCTCCAGCATACCGTCGACATGGCGCGTGGTGCCGGAACCGCCCTGCACGGCGAGCCCCATGGGCTTGTTGAGCACGAGGACGTCCTTGTCCTCGTAGAGCGTGATGGACTTGAGGAAAGCCGCGTCGCTCTGGTCCTTCGCCGGCGTGCGGGCGGCAGGCTTATTCTCCTCGAGCCTGAGTGGCGGCACGCGCACGCTCTGGCCTGCCTCGAGCCGGTCGTTCGGCTTGGCGCGCTTCATGTCGACGCGCAGCTCGCCCTTGCGCACGATGCGCTGGATGTGGGTGAAGGCGAGCTGCGGAAAGCGGGCGACAAGAAAGCGGTCGAGGCGCATGCCCGCCTCGTCGGGTGCAACGATCAGGGTCTGGACGCCGGTCACGAGCGTCTCGGTCGCTGCTGCCTTGGCGGCAGCCTTCGTCCCGGCCCCGGGCGGGGCCGCAAGCGCAGCCGCGCGCGGGGCCTTGGCAGGCGTCGCCTTGGTGCCATCGAGACCGCGCACGCTGCGCGCGGGCCCCTTGCCCGCGCCTTTGGCCTTGCCTGCGCCCTGAGCCGCCTGCTGCCCGGCACGTCCCGGCCTGCGGCCGCTCCGCGTGGGCGCACCGGCGCGCGGGCCTGAGCCGCCGGAGCCGGATCTCGTGTGCTTCATGCTATGCTCCGAATGACAGCCGGGCCCGGGACGTCGCGCCCGGCCCCGTCGATAGCCTTTTCGGCAGCGAAAGTCACCGCCGCCGCTCGGCCCTCAGCTTCTCCCACCAGTCCAGCCGCTTGCGAATCTCGCGTTCGAAGCCGCGCTCCACGGGCTCGTAGAAGTGCTGGCGCCCGAGCTTCTCCGGCCAGTAGTCCTGTCCCGAGAAGGCATCGGGCTCATCGTGGTCATAGCGGTATCCCTGGCCGTAGCCCTCGTTCTTCATGAAGCGCGTCGGCGCATTGAGGATGGTCATCGGCGGCATGAGCGAGCCCGCCTCCTTGGCAACGCGGCTCGCGGCCTTGAAGGCCACATAGGCGGCGTTCGACTTCGGGGCCGTGGCGAGATAGATCGCGGCCTGCGCCAGGGCCAGCTCCCCCTCCGGCGAGCCGAGGAAGTCGTAGGCCTCCTTCGCCGCGTTGGCGACCACGAGGGCCTGCGGATCGGCGAGGCCGATGTCCTCCACCGCCATGCGCACCAGCCGGCGCGCGATGAACAGCGGGTCCTCGCCGGCGTCCAGCATGCGGGCGAGATAATAGAGCGCAGCGTCCGGGTCCGAGCCGCGGATCGTCTTGTGCAGGGCGGAGATGAGGTTGTAGTGCCCATCCTGCGACTTGTCGTAGATGGGCGCCCGCCGCTGCACGATCTCCTGCAGCTTGGCGGCATCGAAGACCTCACCCTCGCCCGCCGCGCGCCAGACCTCCTCCGCCAAGGTCAGGGAGGCGCGCCCGTCCCCGTCGGCCATGCGCACGAGCGACAGCCGCGCCCCCTCGTCGAGCGGCAGGGGCCTACCCTCAATCTCCTCCGCCCTTGCGAGGAGCTTCAGGAGCGCCTCGTCGTCGAGCGCCTTGAAGGTCATCACCCGAGCGCGGGAGAGGAGGGCGGCGTTCAGCGCGAAGGAGGGATTTTCCGTCGTCGCCCCGACGAGCGTGATGGTGCCGTCCTCCATCACCGGCAGGAAGGCGTCGAGCTGCGCCCGGTTGAAGCGGTGGATCTCGTCGACGAAGAGCAGGGTGCCCTGCCCCGCCGCCCGGCGGCCGCGCGCCGTATCGAAGGCCTTCTTGAGATCTGCCACGCCGGAGAAGATGGCCGACATCGGCTCGAAGACGAGCTTCGTCTCGCCAGCGAGCAGCCGCGCGACCGTCGTCTTGCCGGTGCCCGGCGGCCCCCAGAAGATGAGCGAGCCCACAGATCCGGACCGCAGGAGACGCGTCAGAGCCCCGTCCGGCCCCACGAGATGGTCCTGCCCCACAACGTCGGCTAGGCGCTGCGGCCGCAGCCGGTCGGCAAGCGGCCGCGGCGCCTGCCTGTCCAGCCCCGCAGCCCCGAAGAGATCGCTCATGGCCCCGCTCAGCCCCCGAGCACGGTGGTGAACACCTGGCCCTTGCGATTGATTGTCAGCTCCCAGTAGCGGGTGCGCCGGTTCGTCGCCTGCGCGAGATCGCGGGATGTCTCGATCCGCACGCCGTTGACGGCCAGAATGATGTCGCCCTTCTGGAAGCCGAACTGCGCCGCCGGGCTGCCTTCCACGAGCTCCGCCACGACGACGCCGCTGTCCGCATCCTCGAGATAGAACTCCTCGATAACCGCCGGAGAAAGATTGATCGCCGTGATGCCCGTCAGGGGCGTGCGTCCGCCGATCTTCACCGGATCGCGGGGCGGATCCTCCGGCGCGGTGGAGAGCGCGACCGTCAGGGTGATCTCCCTGCCGCCGCGCAGCACTGTCACCGGTACAGTGCCGCCGATCGGCCGCGTCGCGAAGCGGTAGCCGAACGCATCCGGATCGTCGATCTGCTGCCCGCCGACGGCAGTGATGAGGTCGCCGCGCCGCAGCCCCGCCTTTGCCGCCGGCCCGCGCTCATCCACCGAGGCAACGAGCGCACCCGCCGGGCGCGGCAGGCCGAGGCTCTCCGCGATATCGCTGGTGACCTGCTGAAGCCGCGCACCAAACCAGGGCCGACGCACGGCCGCCCCGCCGTTGCGCGCCGATTCGACGACGACGCGCACCATGGCCGAGGGAATGGCGAAACCGATGCCGTGGCTGCCGCCGGAACGGGAGAAGATCGCCGTATTGATGCCGACGAGCTCGCCCCGCATGTTGACGAGCGCCCCGCCCGAGTTGCCGGGGTTGATCGCGGCATCCGTCTGGATGAACGACTGGAAGTCGCTGATGCCGACCTGGGTGCGGGCAAGCGCCGAGACGATTCCCTGCGTCACCGTCTGTCCCACGCCAAACGGGTTGCCAATGGCGATGACGAAGTCGCCGACCTCCAGCCCGTCGGAATCGCCGAAGCTGAGCGCCGGGAACGGCCCCTTCTCCGCGATGCGAAGCACGGCGAGGTCCGTCCGCGGGTCGCGCAGCACGATCTCGGCCGCGAACTCGCGCCGGTCGGCCAGCGCCACCTTCACCTCCGTCATACCCTCGATGACATGGTTGTTGGTGACGACAAGGCCGGATGGGTCGACGATCACGCCCGAGCCGAGCGAGCGCTGCACCCGCTCGCGCGGCACGCCGAAGCCGTTGTCGCCGAAGAAGCGGCGGAAGAACGGGTCATCGAAGAAGGGATTGGACGGCCGCTTCTCAACGCGCGCGCCGTAGACGTTGACGACGCTCGGCGCCGCCCGCTTGACGACTGGCGCGAGCGAGAGCTGCACCTGTGCCCTGTCGGCGGGCACCTGGCGCTCCTGCGCCGGCGCCGGCCCCGCTGCCACGAGGGCCGAGACAAGGGCGGGAATGACAAGCAAACGGTGCATCGATGGTGTCTCGCTGTGCTGCCGTGGACGGATCGAAAGGTTTCCGTGGCAGATATAGTTTCCCAAGCGATTGCGCGCAAAGCGGGGCCGCTCTTCGCGATCCGTCTGCCCCCGTCACGTTTGCGCGGGAGCCCGACGGCCCAAAACAAAAGGGCGGCCGAAGCCGCCCTCCTGATGCCGATGACGCGAGGCTTACTTCTCGCCCGCCTCGATCACCTCTTCCTTCTGCGTCGGACCCGAGTCCTGGCCCTTGGCGTCGACATCGCGATCGACGAACTCGATCACGGCCATCGGAGCGTTGTCGCCATAGCGGAAGCCCGCCTTCAGCACGCGGGTGTAGCCGCCGTTGCGGTCCTTGTAGCGCGGGGCGAGCACGTCGAAGAGCTTCCTGACCAGCGCGACGTCACGGATCTGCGCGATCGCCTGACGACGGGCGTGCAGGTCGCCCCGCTTGCCGAGGGTGACGAGCTTCTCGACCACCGGGCGCAGATCCTTCGCCTTCGGCAGCGTGGTGATGATCTGCTCGTGCTTGATCAGCGCGCAGGCCATGTTGGCGAACATCGCCTTGCGGTGCTCGGACGTGCGGTTGAAACGACGATGCGCGTAACCGTGACGCATGGCTCTCTCCTTATCTTACGGCCGCCGTGCCAAGGTACGGCCGTCTCTTGTTGCTTCTGTCGGTCGGACGCGGCTGGCGTTCACCGCCGCGCAGAAGCCCGGCAGCGGACCGCCGGGCCGAAACTCAGTAGTGCTCTTCGAAGCGCTTGGCGAGCTCTTCGATGTTGTCCGGCGGCCAGCCGCTCACTTCCATGCCGAGGTGCAGCCCCATGGAGGCGAGCACTTCCTTGATCTCGTTGAGCGACTTGCGGCCGAAGTTCGGCGTGCGCAGCATCTCGGCTTCCGTCTTCTGGATGAGGTCGCCGATGTAGACGATGTTGTCGTTCTTGAGGCAGTTGGCCGAACGAACGGAGAGCTCGAGTTCGTCCACCTTCTTGAGCAGCGCCGGGTTGAAGGGCAGCTGCGGCGTGGAGACGGCCGTCTCCTCGCGGCGGGGCTCCTCGAAGTTGACGAACACCGCCAGCTGGTCCTGGAGGATGCGGGCAGCATAGGCCACCGCGTCCTCCGGAGTCACCGCGCCATTCGTCTCCACCGTCATCGTGAGCTTGTCGTAGTCGAGGATCTGGCCCTCGCGCGTGTTCTCCACGCGGTACGACACCTTCTTGACGGGGCTGTAGAGGCTGTCGACGGCGATGAGGCCGATCGGCGCATCCTCCGGCCGGTTATGCTCGGCCGCCACGTAGCCCTTGCCCGTGTTAACGGTAAACTCCATGCGGATCTCAGCCCCGTCGTCGAGCGTGCACAGCGGCAGCTCGGGGTTGAGGATCTCCACGTCGCCAACCGTCGCAATGTCGCCCGCCGTCACCACGCCGGGGCCCTGCTTGCGCAGCGTCATGCGCTTGGGACCGTCGCCCTGCATCTTGACCGCGATGGTCTTGATGTTGAGCACGATGTCCGTCACGTCCTCCCGCACACCGGGGATGGACGAGAATTCATGCAGGACGCCATCGATGTGCACGGCCGTCACCGCCGCGCCCTGCAGCGACGACAGCAGCACGCGCCGAAGCGCGTTGCCGAGCGTCAGGCCGAAACCGCGCTCCAGCGGCTCGGCGACAATCGTCGCCACGCGCCTGGCATCGTCACCGGGCGACACCTCGAGCTTGCTCGGCTTGATGAGCTCTTGCCAGTTCTTCTGGATCACGACCGCACCTCATGCGTGTCTCAAACGTCGGGCGGGGCACGGTGGCCTGCCCGCTACGGGCGCGGCGCGGCCGCAGGGGCCGCACCGGCGGGCATCAGACGCGCCGGCGCTTGCGCGGGCGGCAGCCGTTGTGCGGGATCGGCGTCACGTCCCGGATCGACGTGATCGTGAAACCCGCAGCCTGAAGCGCGCGCAGGGCAGACTCACGGCCCGAACCCGGACCGGAAACCTCGACCTCGAGCGTGCGCATGCCGTGCTCGGCCGCCTTGCGCGCGGCATCCTCGGCAGCGACCTGGGCCGCATAGGGGGTCGACTTGCGCGAGCCCTTGAAGCCCATGGCGCCAGCGGACGACCACGAGATCGTGTTGCCCTGCGCGTCGGTGATGGTGATCATCGTGTTGTTGAACGAGGCGTTCACGTGAGCGACGCCCGACACGATGTTCTTGCGTTCACGGCGGCGAACGCGGGTGGCTTCTCTTGCCATTCGTCAGGATCCTTCAAGCGCGCCCGTCATGCCAGGCGCTCGGGATGATGTCCCCGGAGGGACGCACGACACGAGCCCGCACGAGGCGGACCCGCAACATTACTTCTTCTTGCCGGCGATCGGCTTAGCCTTCCCCTTGCGGGTGCGCGCGTTCGTATGCGTGCGCTGGCCACGGACCGGCAGGTTGCGGCGATGGCGCAGGCCGCGGTAGCAGCCAAGATCCATGAGCCGCTTGATGTTCATCGACACTTCGCGGCGCAGATCACCCTCGACGAGATAGTCGCGGTCGATCGTCTCACGAATCTGCAGCACCTCCTGGTCGGTCAGCTCGTTGACGCGACGCTCCGGCGGGATGCCGACCTTCTGGCAGATCTCGCCCGCGTTCTTCGGGCCGATGCCATGGATGTACTGCAGCGCGATGACGACGCGCTTGTTCGTCGGGATATTTACACCAGCGATACGGGCCATTGCCGTCTCCATGTGGCCGGCCGGAAAGCCCGACCGGGTGTGGTTTTACCTGCGTCCGGTGGAGCCCGGCCCTTGCAGGCGTTCAATAAGACAAGCGACACCGCCTCCTCACGCAGAGGAAGCAGCATCGCTCTTGAACGTAGGGGGCGTCCACTACCGCCTTGTGACGGCAAAGTCAACCCGCCCACGAAACTCTCTTCACGCGCCGTCGAGCACGCGCTCGATGTCCGCCGAAACCTTCTCGATGTCCTGCATGCCGTCAATCACGGAGAGCTGGCCCCGCTCGGCATAGTAGGGCGCAACGACGGCAGTATCGCGGTTGTAGGCATCAAGCCGGGTCTTGAAGATCTCCGGGTCGTCGTCCTTGCGCACGGGCTCGCCGCGGGCTCTCGCCTCCTCCGCCCGCTTCACGATACGGCCGACGAGCTCTTCCTGGTTGACCTTGAGCTCGACCACCGCGTCGAGCTTGAGGCCCTTGCTCTCGAGCAGCGCATCGAGCGCCTTGGCCTGCGCCACGGTGCGCGGGAAGCCATCAAGGATGAAGCCCTTGCGGGCGTCCGGCTGCTCCAGACGCTCGGCGACAATGCCGATGACGATGTCGTCGGAAACGAGCTGCCCGGCGTCCATCACCGCCCGCGCCTTCAGGCCGATCGGCGTGCCGGCCTCGACGGCGGCGCGCAGCATGTCGCCCGTTGAAAGTTGCGGAATGCCGTAGCGCGCCACCAGCCGCTTGGCCTGCGTCCCCTTGCCTGCCCCTGGTGGCCCCAACAGAATGAGCCTCATTTGCGCCTTGCCCCCCGCAACTTGGCCTTCTTCACCAGCCCTTCGTACTGGTGAGCGAGAAGATGCCCATGCACCTGCGCGACCGTATCCATGGTCACGCTAACAACGATCAGGAGCGATGTGCCACCGAAATAGAACGGCAATGCGGCATAGGAGATGAGAATCTCCGGAATGAGGCAGATCAGCGCCAGATAGGCCGCGCCGATCACCGTGATGCGCGTCAGGACCGTGTCGATATACTCAGCGGTGCGCTCGCCCGGACGGATGCCCGGAATGAAGCCACCGTGCTTCTTGAGATTGTCGGCGGTCTCCGCCGGATTGAAGACGATGGCCGTGTAAAAGAATGCGAAGAAGATGATCAGCGCGACGTAAAGGACCATGTACAGCGGCCGGCCATGGCCGATGTAGGCGGAGAGGGTCGCGAGAAAACCGGTGCCCTGGTCCTGCGTGAAGGTCGCGACGGTCGTCGGCAGCAGCAGCAGCGAGGACGCGAAGATCGGTGGAATGACGCCGGCAGTGTTGAGCTTGAGAGGCAGGAACGACGTCTGCCCCTCATACATCCGGTTGCCGACCTGCCGCTTCGGATAGTTGATCAGCAGCCGACGCTGGGCGCGCTCCATGAAAACGATGAAGGCGATGACGGCAACCGCCATCACGAGCACGCCGAGGATGAGGCCCGTCGAGACCGCGCCCTGCCGGCCAAGCTCCAGCGTGCCGACGACAGCCGATGGCAGCTCGGCGACAATACCGGCGAAGATGATGAGCGAGGTGCCGTTGCCGATACCGCGCGAGGTGATCTGCTCGCCCAGCCACATCAGAAACATGGTGCCGCCCGTCAGCGTGATCACCGTCGAGATGCGGAAAAACATGCCGGGCTCGAGCACGACATTGCCCGAACTCTCAAGGCCGATCGCGATGCCGTAGGCCTGGAAGACGGCAAGGACGACGGTCAGATACCGCGTGTACTGGTTGATCACCTTGCGGCCCTGCTCACCCTCCTTCTTGAGGGCCTCGAGCGACGGCACGACGCTCGTCAGAAGCTGCACGATGATCGATGCCGAGATGTACGGCATGATGTTGAGCGCGAAGATGGCCATGCGGCCCACCGCGCCACCGGCGAACATGTTGAAGAGGCCGAGCACACCGGCCTGCGCCTGCCGGAAGATGTCCGCGACGGCGTTGGGATCGATCCCCGGCAGCGGGATGTAGGTGCCGAGACGGTAGACGACGAGGGCGGCAAGCGTGAACCAGATCCGCTTCTTGAGTTCCTCGGCCTTGGCCAAGGCCCCGAAATTCAGATTCGCTGCGAGCTGTTCAGCTGCCGATGCCATGTCGCTTTTTCCCCTACGATCCCCTCACGGACACGGCGGCCGGAGAAGTCTCCAGCCGCCGCACCTTGCTAAAGTGGGATCCAGCTCACGCTTCCGCCACGGGCTGCGAGAGAATCTTCACCGAACCACCGGCCTTCTCGATGGCCGAGATGGCGCTTTTGGAAGCGCCCGCAACCTCAAACACCAGCTTGGCGGTGAGTTCGCCCTGGCCCAGGATCTTCACGCCGTCGCGCGCGCGGGCGCAGACGCCGGCTGCGACGAGCGCCTCGACCGTGACCGGGGCGGAGGCGTCGAGCTTGCCCGCATCGATCGCCGCCTGGATCCGGCCCACGTTGACCTCGTTGAGATCACGCGAGAAGGGGTTCCAGAAGCCGCGCTTCGGCAAGCGCCGGTAGAGCGGCATCTGGCCACCCTCGAAGCCCTTGATGCGGACGCCCGAGCGAGAGGTCTGGCCCTTGACGCCACGCCCGCCGGTCTTGCCCTTGCCCGAGCCGATGCCCCGGCCGATACGCATGCGCTTCTTGGTCGCGCCCTGGTTATCGCGAATGTCAGTGAGTTTCATGGGTCTTCCCTCCTCACTGCTCGTCGACGACGCGCACGAGGTGCTTGACGCTCGCGATCATGCCGCGCACGGCGGGCGTGTCCTCGAGGGTCGAGCGGCGATGGAGCTTGTTGAGGCCGAGGCCGATCAGCGTCTTGCGCTGCACGCCGGGACGGCGCACCGGGCTGCCGATCTGCTCGACGGTGATGGTCTTGCCGGTCTTCTTCGCGGTCATCACCTGCCCTCCTCTCACGCGTCGGCGCCAGCGGCCTCGGCATCGCCATCGCGACGACGGGCCTGGAGGGTGGACACCTTGACGCCGCGGCGGGCAGCGACCGCACGCGGGCTGTCCTCGCGCTTCAGCGCGTCGAAGGTGGCCCGCACGAGGTTGTACGGGTTCGACGAGCCGAGCGACTTCGCGACGACATCGTGCATGCCGAGCGTCTCGAAAACGGCACGCATGGGGCCGCCGGCGATGATGCCGGTACCGGGCGGGGCGGCACGCAGAATCACGCGGCCGGCGCCCCAGCGCCCGGCGACGTCGTGATGCAGGGTGCGACCTTCCTTCAGCGGCACGCGGATCATGCTGCGCTTGGCGGCATCCGTGGCCTTCCGAATGGCCTCCGGCACCTCGCGGGCCTTGCCGTGGCCGAAACCCACGCGACCCTTCTGGTCACCGACGACGACGAGGGCGGCGAAGCCGAAGCGGCGACCGCCCTTTACAACCTTGGCGACGCGATTGATGTGGACCAGGCGATCCACGAACTCGCTGTCGCGCTCCTCGCGCTCACGCGATTGACGTTCTCTAGCCATATCTTCTTCTCAACTGACGCGGGGCGGCTCCGCTCGCAAAACATGCCACCTACGGCTGACTCGTGCCTGCGATGTGGGACACACATGCAATGCGCAAGGGCCGATGACAAGAGCCCAACCAGACTCTGAAACGCAAAAGCGGCTGCGCACCTTTGCGTTTCAGAGGCCGCTCAGGCGACGGAAACGGGCGAAGCGTCGTCCTGACGCTCCGCCCGCCCCTTGAATCTGCGGCTCAGAAGTTGAGGCCACCCTCGCGGGCCGCCTCGGCCAGAGCCTTCACGCGGCCGTGGTAGATGTACCGGCCACGGTCGAACACGACGTCCTTCACGCCGGCCTTGACGGCACGCTCGGCGATCAGCTTGCCGACGGCAGCGGCGGCCTCGACCGTCGCTCCCGTCCTCAGCTTCTCACGCATCTCCTTCTCGAGCGTCGAGGCCGAAACCAACGTGCGGCCGGCCTTGTCGTCGATGATCTGCGCGTAGATCTGCTTCGACGACCGGAAAACGCTCAGCCGAGGGCGGCCGTTGGCGGCGGCGCGGATCGCGCGACGCACGCGCGCCTGGCGGCGCTCGGTCGCGTTGAGGTGCTTGCCCATCTCATCCGCTCCTTACTTCTTCTTGCCTTCCTTGCGGAAGATGAACTCATCCACATACTTCACGCCCTTGCCCTTGTAGGGCTCGGGGCCGCGCAACTTGCGGATCTCCGAAGCGGTCTGACCGACCTTCTGCTTGTCGATGCCGCCAACGACGATCTCCGTCGGCTTCGGCGTCGCGATCGTGATGCCCTGCGGAATCTCGAAGTCGATGTCGTGGCTGTAGCCGAGCGACAGCTTCAGCACCTTGCCGGCAACGGCCGCCTTGTAACCGACGCCGTTAATCTCGAGCTTCTTCTCGAAGCCCTTCGACACGCCCTCGATAATGTTCGCAAGCTGCGACCGCGACATGCCCCACAGGGCACGTGCGCGCTTGGAATCGTCGCGCGGCTGGACCTTGATAGCCCCATCCTCCAGGGCGACGACGACGTCGTCGGGAACGATGAAGGCGAGCTCGCCCTTGGCGCCCTTCACCTTCACCGTCTGGCCATCGACGTTGGCCGTCACGCCGGACGGCACCACAACAGGCTTCTTACCGATACGAGACATTTGGCCTCTCCGTGGTTCTTGTCCGTGCCCTGAAGATCAGAAGACCTTGCAGAGCACTTCGCCGCCCACGTTCGCCTCGCGCGCCAGGTGGTCGGCCATAACCCCACGCGGCGTCGAGAGAATGGTGATGCCGAGGCCATCGGCCACGCGCGGCATGGTTTCGACCGAGGCATAGACGCGACGGCCGGGCTTGGACACACGCTCGATCGAGCGGATGACCGGCTCGCCGTCGTAGTACTTCAGCTCGATCTCGAACTCCGTACGGCCGTTGCCGTACTCGGTCGTCGAATAGCCACGGATGTAGCCCTCGGCCTGCAACACGTCGAGAACGCGCGCACGCAGCTTGGAACCAGGCGTGGTCACCTTGCTGCGGCGGCGCATCTGCGCGTTGCGGATGCGGGTCAGCATATCGCCGAGCGGATCATTGATTGCCATGGGGGCCTCCTTACCAGCTCGACTTGACCAGGCCGGGGATCAGCCCCTTGGACCCAAGCTCGCGCAGCGCGACACGCGACATCTTGAGCTTGCGGTAGTAAGCGCGCGGACGCCCCGTCACCTCGCAGCGATTGCGAAGGCGCGTGGGATTCGCGTTGCGCGGGAGCTCCGCCAGCTTCAGGCGCGCCTCGAAGCGCTCCTCCATCGACTTCGTCTCGTCGTTGGCGATGGCGAGCAGGCGCGCGCGCCGCCCCGCATACTTCTTCACAAGCCGCTCGCGCCGCTTGTTCTTCTCGATTGAACTCTTCTTCGCCATGTCTATCTCCGGTGTCCGCGTTTGAGAGAAATGGCTCTCACTGCCGGAACGGGAAGTTGAAGTGCTTGAGGAGAGCACGCGCCTCCTCGTCGGTCTTGGCCGTCGTGCAGACGATGATGTCCATGCCCCAGATCTGCTCGGTCTTGTCGTAGTTGATCTCGGGGAACACCAGGTGCTCCTTGATGCCGAGGGCAAAGTTGCCACGACCGTCGAACGACTTGGGGTTGAGACCGCGGAAGTCACGCACGCGCGGCAGGGCCACCGTGATGAGCCGGTCGATGAACTCATACATGCGGGCCTTGCGCAGGGTGACCTTGCAGCCGAGCGGCATGTTCTCACGCACCTTGAAGCCCGCAATGGCCTTGCGGGCCCGGGTGATCACCGGCTTCTGGCCGGCGATGAGGGCGAGATCCTCGGCCGCCACGGACGCCTTCTTGGAGTCGTTGACCGACTCGCCGACGCCCATGTTGATCACGATCTTCTCGATGGCCGGAACCTGCATCGGGTTCTTGTAGCCGAACTCCTCGATGAGCTTCGGCCGCACGACCTCTTCATAATGCTTCTTCAACCGCGGCGTGTAGGAGGCCGCGTCAATCTTCGCCGTCTCAGCCATCGATCAGATCTCCCGAGCGCTTGGCGAACCGAACCTTGCGCCCGTCCTCGAGCACCTTGAAACCGACACGGGTCGGCTTGCCGTCCTTGGGATCGGCCACGGCGAGGTTGGACAGGTGAATCGGCAGCTCCTTGGAGATGATGCCGCCCTCCTGATTCGCCGTCTGACGCTGATGGCGCTTGACGATGTTAATGCCACGGACGAGCGCGCGCTCCTCCTTCGGCAGAACGCGGACGACCTCGCCGGTGCGGCCCTTGTCGCGGCCGGCGAGCACGACGACCTTGTCGCCCTTCTTGATCTTCGCAGCCATCACAGCACCTCGGGCGCCAGCGAAATGATCTTCATGTGGTTCTTCGCGCGCAGCTCACGCGGCACGGGGCCGAAGATACGGGTGCCCACCGGCTCCTTCTGGTTGTTGATCAGAACGGCCGCGTTACGGTCGAAGCGGATGACCGACCCGTCGGGGCGGCGGATGTCCTTGGCGGTGCGCACGACGACAGCCTTCATGACGTCGCCCTTCTTCACGCGCCCGCGCGGGATGGCTTCCTTCACCGAGACGACGATGATGTCGCCGACGCTCGCATACTTACGCTTCGACCCACCCAGAACCTTGATGCACATCACGCGACGTGCGCCGGAGTTGTCGGCGACGTCGAGATTGGTTTGCATCTGGATCATGGCAACGATCCTTTCTCTGTCTCAAGCGGTTTCCGGCTCGGCCCCGGCCTGCCGGACTACGCCTGACGGGGATCTCCCGTCCCCTCGCCTACGCAATAGCGCACGCTCCATAACCGAATGTCCGCCCCGACGAAAGGGGGGCGGACGTCCGGAAACGCAGATTGCGCCAGATCTTTGTGGACCGGGCGGAGGACGGTGCCCACCTGCCCGCTCCGATCGTCAGGCCTTGGCCACCGCCTCGCGGACGACCCAGGTCTTCAGCTTCGACAACGGCCGGGATTCCTCGATCCAGACGATGTCGCCAACCTTGTACTGGTTGTTCTCGTCGTGGGCGTGGTAGTGCTTCGTCCGGCGCACCGTCTTCTTGAAGAGCGGGTGCGTGAACCGGCGCTCCACCTTCACCACGACAGTCTTGTCCTGCTTGTCGCTGACGACGACGCCCTGCAGTACACGTTTCGGCATAGTCGCCTCCTCAAGCCTTCGCTTCAGCGAGCTTGGCCCGCTGCAACGTGCGCACGCGCGCGATGTCCTTGCGAACCTCGGCAACGCGGGCGGTGTTCTCAAGCTGCCCCGTAGCACGCTGGAAGCGAAGATTGAACTGTTCCTTCTTCAGCTTCACGAGCTCGTCCTGGAGCTGATCGAGCGTCATGGCCTTGAGGTCGGCGAGTCGCTGCTTCGTCTTCATCTCCCGCTCCCTCACTCGGCAATACGCTGGACGAAGCGCGTCTTGATCGGCAGCTTCGCGGCGCCGAGACGCAGAGCCTCGCGGGCCACATCCTCGGCAACGCCATCGAGCTCGAACATGATGCGGCCGGGCTTTACGCGGCACGCCCAGTACTCGGGCGAGCCCTTGCCCTTACCCATACGCACTTCGGCGGGCTTGTCGGTCACAGGCACGTCCGGGAAGATCCGGATCCACACGCGGCCGGCGCGCTTCATGTGACGCGTGATGGCGCGGCGGGCGGCCTCGATCTGGCGCGCGGTAACGCGCTCCGGCTCCAGGGCCTTGAGGCCGAACTGGCCGAAATTCAGCTCCGTGCCGCCCTTGGCGACGCCGTGGATGCGCCCCTTGAACTGCTTGCGGAATTTAGTCTTCTTGGGCTGCAGCATTATCCTGCCTCCTGACCGCCGGCCGCCTTACGCCGCGGCCTCGCGACGGCCGCCGGAACGCTGCCCGCCTTCATCGGCGAGCCGCTTGTCCTGCGCCATCGGATCATGTTCGAGGATCTCGCCCTTGAAGATCCACACCTTGATGCCGCACGTGCCGTACGTGGTGAACGCAGTCGCCGTGCCGTAGTCGACGTCGGCGCGCAGCGTGTGCAGCGGCACGCGGCCCTCACGGTACCATTCCATCCGGGCGATCTCGGCGCCGCCGAGGCGGCCCGAGCAGTTGATGCGGATGCCCTCAGCACCGAGACGCATCGCCGACTGAACGGCACGCTTCATGGCACGGCGGAAGGCAACGCGGCGCTCGAGCTGCTGGGCGATCGACTCGGCGACGAGCGTCGCGTCAATCTCCGGCTTGCGCACCTCGACGATATTGATCGCCACGTCCGCGTCCGTCATCTTCGACACGATCTTGCGAAGCTTTTCGATGTCGGCGCCCTTCTTGCCGATCACCACGCCCGGGCGGGCGGAGTAGATCGTGACCCGGCACTTCTTGTGCGGGCGCTCGATGACGATCTTCGACACCGCGGCCTGCTTCAGCTGCTTCATCAGCGCTGCGCGGATCGCGAGGTCCTCGTGGAGGAGCTTGCCGTACTCACCCTTGTCGGCGAACCAGCGCGAGTCCCAGGTCCGGTTGATGCCGAGCCGCAGACCGATCGGGTTGACTTTCTGTCCCATCAGTTGCTCCTCACGCTTCCGCAGCGACTTCCCGAACCACGATGGTCAGGTTCGAGAACGGCTTCTCGATACGCGCCCCGCGACCGCGGGCGCGGGCGTGGAAGCGCTTCATGACAAGCGACTTGCCGACGTAGGCCTCGGCAACGACGAGATCGTCCACATCAAGGTCATGGTTGTTCTCGGCGTTGGCGATGGCGCTCTCAAGCGCCTTCTTCACGTCGACGGCAATGCGCTTGCGGCTGAACTCAAGGTCGGCGAGCGCGGTCGAGACCTTCTTGCCGCGGATCAGGGCAGCAACGAGATTGAGCTTCCGCGGGGAGACGCGCAGATTGCGCGCCACCGCCCTGGCCTCGTTGTCGCTGAGCGCGCGGGCAGCAGACTGCTTACCCATGGCTCACCTCCTCTTCGCCTTCTTGTCCGCCGCGTGCCCGTAGAAGGTCCGCGTCGGAGAGAATTCGCCAAACTTGTGGCCGACCATCTCCTCGGTCACCAGGACCGGGATATGCTTCTGACCGTTGTAGACCCCGAACGTCAGGCCGACGAACTGCGGCAGGATCGTGGAGCGACGGCTCCAGATCTTGATCACCTCGGAACGACCGGAACCGCGAGCGGCCTCGGCCTTCTTGAGGAGGTAGCCGTCGACGAACGGGCCCTTCCAAACCGAACGTGCCATCGCGCGCCCCTTATTTCTTCTTCCGCTGGTGGCGGCTCGTGACGATGAGACCGTCAGTCCGCTTGTTCGAGCGGGTCCGCTTGCCCTTCGTCGGCTTGCCCCACGGCGTCACCGGGTGACGACCGCCCGAGGTGCGACCCTCACCACCACCGTGCGGGTGGTCGATCGGGTTCATCGCGACACCACGGTTGTGCGGACGGCGGCCAAGCCAGCGAGAGCGACCCGCCTTGCCGATCGAGATGTTCATGTGGTCCGGGTTCGACACCGCGCCCACCGTGGCGAAGCACTGGCCATGGACCAAGCGCTGCTCGCCGGAGTTGAGACGCAGGATGACGTAGCCCTGGTCACGGCCGACGATCTGCGCATAGGTGCCCGCCGAACGGGCAAGAGCGCCGCCCTTGCCAATCTTCAACTCGACGTTGTGCACGATCGTGCCGATCGGAATGTTGGCGAGCGGCAGCGCATTGCCGGGCTTGATATCCGCCTGCTCACCCGACATCACCACGTCGCCCGCCGAAAGGCGCTGCGGCGCAAGGATGTAGGAGAGCGTGCCGTCCTCGTACTTCACCAGCGCGATGAAGGCCGAACGGTTCGGATCGTACTCGATGCGCTCCACCGTCGCAGACATGCCCAGCTTCGCGCGGCGCTTGAAGTCCACGAGCCGGTAGCTCTGCTTGTGGCCGCCGCCGCGGAAACGCACGGTCACGCGGCCGTTGTTGTTGCGGCCACCCGAGCTCACCTTGCCCTCGGTCAGCGCCTTGACCGGCTTGCCCTTGTAGAGCTCCGAACGGTCGACGATGACGAGCTGGCGCAGGCCCGGCGTGACCGGTTTGAATGTCTTCAGAGCCATCGGCTCACTCCCTCACCTGCTCAAAGACCCGTCGTCACGTCGATCGTCTGGCCCTCGGCGAGGGTGACGATCGCCTTCTTGACGTCGGAGCGCTGCCCGACCGTACCGCGGAAGCGCTTGACCTTGCCCTTCGTGACGAGCGTGTTGACGCCCGTCACCTTCACGTCGAACAGTTTCTCGACGGCCGCCTTGATCTGCGGCTTCGTCGCGTTCCGGGCGACCTTGAACACGACCTTGTTCTGCTCGGACGCAGCGGTCGCCTTCTCGGTGATCACCGGAGCGACGATGACGTCGTAATGGCGCGGATCGATGCTCATTTGAAGCGTGCCTCCAGCGCGTCCACGGCGGCCTTGGTCAGGACCAGCTTGTCCCGCCGCAGGATGTCATAGACGTTGATGCCCTGAACCGGCAGCACATCCACGTTCGGGATGTTGCGGGCCGCCAGGCCGAAATTGCCGTCCACGGCAGCACCGTCGACGATCAGCGCGTTGGTGAGCCCGAGCTTGCCGAAACGCTCCTTGAGCGCCTTCGTCTTGGGCTCGGACACCGTGGCCGACTCCAGAACGACGATCGCGCCATCCTTGGCCTTCGCCGAAAGGGCGTGGCGCAGAGCGAGCTGGCGCACGCGCTTCGGCAGGTCGTGGGCGTGGTCGCGCACGACGGGACCGAAGGCCTTGCCACCGCCGCGGAACTGCGGAGCGGAAGCCGCGCCATGACGGGCGTTGCCCGTGCCCTTCTGGCGATACATCTTCTTGGTCGTCCGGCTCACGTCGGAACGGCCGAGCGTCTTGTGCGTACCGGCCTGCCGCTTGGCGAGCTGCCAGCGCACGCAGCGATGGATGAGGTCAATCCGCGGCTCAAGGCCGAAGATCGCCTCGTTGAGCTCGATCGAACCGGCCTTGCCGCCGTCGAGCGTCGTCACGTCGAGCTTCATTACGCGCGCTCCTCACCTTCGGTCGCCGCAGCGGCCTCGCCGTTGCCGCGCTCGCGGAAGGCACCCGGGATCGGCGCCTCCTTCGGCAGCGCACGCTTGACCGCGTCGCGGACCATGATCCAGCCGCCGGCCACGCCGGGAACCGCGCCCTGCACCAGGATCAGACCGCGCTCGGCATCCGTCTGGATGACACGCAGGTTCTGGGTCGTGACGCGCTCGGTACCGAGATGACCGGGCATCTTCTTGTTCTTGAAGGTCTTGCCGGGATCCTGACGACCACCCGTCGAACCGATGGAGCGGTGCGAGATCGACACACCGTGCGAGGCGCGCAGACCGCCGAAGTTCCAGCGCTTCATGCCGCCGGCGAAGCCCTTACCGGTCGTCACGCCCGTCACGTCGACGAACTGGCCGACGACGAAATGGTCGGCCGTGATCTCGGCGCCGACAGGAATGACGTGCTCCGGAGAGACCCGGAACTCGGCAAGCTTCTTCTTCGGCTCGACCTTCGCCGCAGCGAAACGGCCGCGCTCAGCCTTCGACACATTCTTGACCTTGGCCGTACCGACGCCAACCTGCAGCGCGGTGTAGCCGTTCTTCTCCAACGTCCGGTGCGCAACAACCTGGCAGTTGTCGAGCTTCAGGACGGTGACCGGAACATGTTCCCCGGCGTCGGTGAAGACGCGGGTCATGCCGACCTTCTTTGCAATGACGCCAGAGCGCATGAGCGTATCCTCTAAGGCGTTCGGAAGACTGATGGGCCAAGGCCCATCAGAGCCTGATTTCCACATCGACGCCCGCGGCGAGGTCGAGCTTCATCAGCGCGTCGACCGTCTGCGGAGTCGGCTCAACGATGTCGAGGACACGCATATGCGTACGCATCTCGAACTGCTCGCGCGACTTCTTGTCGATATGCGGCGAGCGGTTGACCGTGAACTTCTTGATGCGCGTCGGCAGCGGGATCGGACCCCGGACCTCCGCGCCCGTCCGCTTCGCGGTCGACACGATCTCGCGCGTCGACGCGTCGAGAATGCCGTGATCGAACGCCTTCAGGCGGATTCGAATATTCTGACCGTTCATAACAGACCCCTTGGGCCGACCCCGAAGAGGCCGGCGCCGGTTTATCGGCGCGCGGCCTTGTGCCTGGCTTACTCGATGATGGAGGCGACGACGCCGGCGCCAACCGTGCGGCCGCCCTCGCGGATCGCAAACCGCAGCTTCTCCTCCATGGCGATCGGAGCAATCAGCTCAACTTCCATCGCCACGTTGTCGCCCGGCATCACCATCTCGGTGCCCTCAGGCAGCTTCACCACACCCGTCACGTCCGTCGTGCGGAAGTAAAACTGCGGACGGTAGTTGTTGAAGAACGGCGTGTGGCGACCACCCTCTTCCTTCGTCAGGATGTACGCCTCGGCCTTGAACTTCGTGTGCGGCTTCACCGAGCCGGGCTTGCACAGAACCTGCCCGCGCTCAACGTCCTCACGCTTCGTGCCACGCAGCAGCGCACCGATGTTGTCGCCAGCCTCGCCCTGGTCGAGCAGCTTGCGGAACATCTCAACGCCCGTCACCGTCGTCTTCTGCGTCGGACGCAGACCAACGATCTCGACCTCGTCGCCAACCTTGATCACGCCGCGCTCGACACGGCCCGTCACCACCGTACCGCGACCCGAAATCGAGAACACGTCCTCAACCGGCATCAGGAACGGCTGGTCCTTCGGACGCTCAGGCTGCGGAATGTACGCGTCAACCGCTTCCATGAGCTTCAGAACCGCATCACGGCCGATCTCAGGGTTGCGATCCTCCAACGCACACAGCGCAGAGCCCTTGATGATCGGGATGTCGTCCCCGGGGAAGTCGTACTTCGACAGAAGCTCGCGGACCTCAAGCTCAACAAGGTCCAGAAGCTCCGGATCGTCCACCATGTCGACCTTGTTCATGAACACCACAAGCGCCGGAACACCAACCTGGCGCGCCAGCAGGATGTGCTCACGCGTCTGCGGCATCGGGCCGTCCGCCGCAGAAACAACAAGGATCGCCCCGTCCATCTGCGCCGCGCCCGTGATCATGTTCTTCACGTAGTCCGCGTGACCGGGGCAGTCCACGTGCGCATAGTGCCGCTTCTCGGTCTCATACTCGACGTGCGACGTCGAGATCGTGATCCCGCGAGCCTTCTCCTCCGGAGCCTTGTCAATCTGGTCGTACGCCGTAAACGACGCACCACCCTTCTCCGCAAGAACCTTCGTAATCGCCGCCGTCAGAGACGTCTTACCATGGTCAACGTGACCAATCGTCCCGATGTTGCAGTGCGGCTTCGTGCGCTCAAACTTTTCCTTCGCCATCGTAGGGCTCCTTCAAAGGAACTCGACGTCAGTCGTGTCTCGTTCTCGTTTCAGGTTCAGGCGTACTTGGCCTGAACCTCGGCGGCGACCGCTTGCGGCACTTGCTCGTAGTGGTCGAACTGCATGGTGTAGGTTGCGCGACCCTGGCTCATGGAGCGCAGCGTGTTCACGTAACCGAACATGTTGGCGAGCGGGACCATCGCATTGATGACCACCGCATTGCCGCGCATGTCCTGGCCCTGGATCTGGCCACGGCGGGAGTTGAGGTCGCCGATGACGGACCCGGTGTAGTCCTCCGGCGTCACGACCTCGACCTTCATGATCGGCTCGAGCAGAACCGAACCGCCCTTCTGAAGGGCTTCGCGCAGGGCCGCGCGGGCCGCGATCTCGAAGGCCAGAGCCGACGAGTCGACCTCGTGGTAGGCACCGTCGACGAGCTCAACCTTGAGGTCCACGACCGGGAAGCCGGCCAGGACACCCGCACCGAGAACCGACTCAAGGCCCTTCTCGACGCCGGGGATGTACTCCTTCGGCACGACGCCGCCGACGATCTTCGACTCGAACGAGTAGCCGGCACCGGGCTCGTTCGGCTCGACGACCAGCTTCACGCGGGCGAACTGACCCGAGCCGCCGGTCTGCTTCTTGTGCGTGTAGTCCACCTCGACGCGCTTGGAAATGCGCTCGCGGTAGGCCACCTGCGGGGCGCCGACGTTGGCATCGACCTTGTAGGTGCGGCGCAGGATGTCGACCTTGATGTCAAGGTGCAGCTCGCCCATGCCCTTGAGGATGGTCTGGCCGGACTCGGGGTCCGTCGACACCTGGAAGGACGGGTCCTCGGCAGCCAGCTTCGACAGCGCGATGGCCAGCTTCTCCTGGTCGGCCTTCGACTTCGGCTCGATGGCGATCTCGATGACCGGCGCCGGAAACTCCATCTTCTCGAGGATGACGGGCTTCAGCGGGTCGCACAGAGTGTCACCCGTACGGACCTCCTTGAGGCCCGCGAGCGCAACGATGTCGCCGGCATAGGCCTCCTTGATGTCCTCGCGGCTGTTCGCGTGCATCAGGAGCATGCGGCCAACGCGCTCCTTCTTGTCGCGCGTCGAGTTGAGGATCGACGTGCCCGACTCCACCTTGCCGGAGTAAACACGGCAGAAGGTGATCGTCCCGACGAAGGGGTCGTCCATGATCTTGAACGCGAGCATGGAGAACGGCTCGTCGTCGGACGGCTTGCGCTCGATGGGCTCTTCCGTATTGACGTCGATGCCCTTGATCGCGCCGCGATCGACCGGCGACGGCAGGTAATCCACCACCGCGTCGAGCAGCGGCTGCACACCCTTGTTCTTGAACGCCGTGCCGCACAGCACCGGATGGAACGCGCGGCGCTGCACCGCGATGCGGATCAGCTTGCGCAGCGTGGCCTCGTCCGGCTCCTCGCCCTCGAGGTAGGCATTCATGGCATCGTCGTCGACCTCGACGGCGGCCTCGACCAGCTTGTTGCGATATTCGGCCGCCTTGTCGACGAGGTCGGCGGGGATGTCGACGATATTGAACTTCGCACCGAGCGCGTCGTCGTCCCAGACGATCGCCTTCATGGTGACGAGGTCGACCACACCCTTGAAGGTGTTCTCACTGCCGATCGGCAGCTGCAGCAGGACGGGCTTGCCGGCAACGCGGTCCACGATGGAGTCGACGCAGCGGAACAGGTCCGCGCCCACCTTGTCCATCTTGTTGACGAACACGATGCGCGGCACGTCGTACTTGTCAGCCTGACGCCACACAGTCTCGGTCTGCGGCTCGACACCCTGGCTGCCATCGAGAACGCACACCGCACCGTCGAGCACGCGCAGCGAACGCTCCACCTCAATGGTGAAGTCCACGTGCCCGGGCGTGTCGATGATGTTCAGGCGGTGCCCACGCCAGAAGCAGGTCGTAGCGGCCGACGTGATGGTGATGCCGCGCTCCTGCTCCTGCGCCATCCAGTCCATCGTCGCGGAGCCCTCGTGGGTCTCCCCGATCTTGTGGCTCTTGCCGGTGTAATAGAGAATCCGCTCGGTCGTCGTCGTCTTTCCGGCATCAATGTGCGCCATGATGCCGAAATTACGGTAGTTCTCGATGGCATGACTGCGGGGCATTGTACGAGCTCCGTCCGATCTGACGCCGATTACCAGCGGTAGTGCGAGAAGGCGCGGTTCGCTTCCGCCATGCGGTGCGTGTCCTCGCGCTTCTTCACAGCGCTGCCACGATTGTTCGCGGCATCGATGAGTTCGGCCGACAGCCGCTCGACCATCGTACGGTCGTTGCGCGAACGCGCGGCCTGGATCAGCCAGCGAATGGCGAGCGCCTGGCGACGCTCCGCACGGACCTCGACAGGCACCTGATAGGTGGCGCCGCCGACGCGGCGGGACCGCACCTCGATCGCCGGCGACACGTTCTCGAGAGCCTGACGGAAGACCTCGAGAGGATCCGTCTTCAGCTTCTGCTCGATGATATCGAACGCGCCATAGACGATGGCCTCGGCAACCGACTTCTTGCCATCGCGCATCACGGAGTTCATGAACTTCGTGAGAACCACGTCACCGAACTTGGCGTCCGGGATCACCTCGCGCTTCTCGGCACTGTGACGACGGGACATATGCTCCGCTCCGCCTAGAAATTTCAGAAAGCGCCCGAATTACTTCGGACGCTTGGCACCGTACTTCGAACGGCGCTGCTTACGGTTCTTGACGCCCTGCGTGTCGAGGACGCCGCGCAGAATGTGGTAGCGCACACCCGGAAGGTCCTTGACGCGGCCGCCGCGGATCATCACCACGGAGTGCTCCTGGAGGTTGTGCCCCTCGCCCGGAATGTAGCCGATAACCTCGAAACCGTTCGTCAGGCGCACCTTGGCAACCTTACGCAGCGCCGAGTTCGGCTTCTTCGGCGTCGTCGTGTAGACGCGCGTGCACACGCCCCGCTTCTGCGGGCAGGCCTCAAGTGCAGGAACCTTGTTCCGGCTCTTCTGCGCCGTCCGCGGCTTGCGGATCAGCTGGCTGATCGTCGGCATGCTTCGCTCTCTTCGCTCCGGCCCTTCGGCCGCTTGCCTAGACTGCTCCAACCGCACAGCACCGAAAGAAGCCGTGCGACCCTCCTAAAGATGCGACGGGCGCGAACGCCCGACCGCAAGCAAAACAAATCCGCGCCTTCGGCGGCCTGCCTCCGGCGCGTTAGCCCGCAGAGGACCACGGTTAGACCGCGGTCATGCTCCTGATCTGACTCTACAAGCCTGACTTGTTGCCAGTCGGTGCTGAATTCGACAGCGTTTAGGACTTAAAGGTCAGGGCTGCTGCCCGGACAGAGAGACCTACGGCCTGCCGGAAGTGCGCGGGTTTTACCCTTTGAGTCGCGCTTCGTCAACGCCTTTCTCGTTTGCAGCCTTCGATTTCCGGCCGAAACGGCGGCCCCCGGACCCCGAGTGCGCGGTCCCATGCGGAAGAAGCGCGCTTGCCGGCAACAATCGCAATGGCCGGGGCGGGAGCGGCGACATCTTCGCAAAGCAAGAGGGCCGCCACGAGGGCGGCCCTCCGGCAAATCTCCGCTGGAGAATTTACTCCGCAGCAGCCGGCGGCAGCTCCCCGCCCGTGACCGCTGCAGCAGCCTGGCCGGATTCGCTCGCCTTCTGCGCCAGGATGAGCTCGTCGCGGCGCTGCGCGATCTCGCGCAGGCGGGCGGCCACCGCCCCGGTACCAGCCGGGATGAGGCTGCCGACGATGACATTTTCCTTGAGGCCCTCGAGCGTGTCGACCTTGCCGTTGACGGCAGCCTCGGTGAGCACGCGCGTCGTCTCCTGGAACGACGCAGCCGAGATGAACGAGCGCGTCTGCAGGCTGGCCTTGGTGATGCCGAGCAGCACTGGCGTACCGACGGCGGGCTTCTTGCCCTCGGCCACCAGCTTCTCGTTCATCTCCTCCACCTCCAGCCGGTCGACCTGCTCGCCCTGCAGGTACTCGCTGTCGCCCGGATCCTGGATCTCGACCTTCTGCAGCATCTGGCGGACGATCACCTCGATGTGCTTGTCGTTGATGTTCACGCCCTGCAGGCGGTACACCTCCTGGATCTCGTTGACGAGATAGGCGGCCAGCTCCTCTACGCCCTTGATGGCAAGGATGTCGTGCGGCGCGGGGTTGCCGTCGACGATGAAGTCGCCGACCTCCACCACATCGCCATCCTGAAGGTGGATGTGCTTGCCCTTCGGGATGAGGTACTCGACGGGCTCCGAGCCATCATGCGGGATCAGCGTCAGGCGGCGCTTGTTCTTGTAGTCGCGCCCGAACTGGATCGTGCCCGACTTCTCCGCGATGATTGCCGCATCCTTCGGACGACGCGCCTCGAACAGCTCCGCCACCCGCGGCAGACCGCCGGTGATGTCGCGCGTCTTGGCGCTCTCCATCGGGATACGGGCGAGCACGTCGCCGGCCTTGACCTTTGCGCCCGGATCCACGGCGATGATGGCGTCGACCGCCAGCAGCGAGCGGGCCTCGCCGCCGCGGGCGAGCTTGGCGATCTTGCCGTTCTCATCAAGGATGACGATGGCCGGCCGCAGATCGGAGGTGCGGGTCAAGCCACGCCAGTCGATGACGACGCGCTTGGCAATACCTGTTGACTCGTCGATCTGCTCCGACATCGACGCGCCCTCGACGAGATCCTCGAAGGCGACCACACCATCCACCTCGGTCAGGATCGGCCGGGTATACGGATCCCATTCGGCGATGCGCTGGCCGCGCTTGATGGTGTCGCCCTCGTCGACCTTGAGGCGCGCACCGTACTGGATGCGGTGCACCGCCCTCTCCTGCCCGTCCGGCCCGACGATGACCACCGCGAGGTTGCGCCCCATGGCAATGAGGTCACCGTCCGAGTTGCGCGCCACGTTGCGGTTGCGGATCTTGACCGTGCCCTCGAAGTTGGACTCGACAAAGGACTGGTCGGCGATCTGCGCCGCACCACCGATGTGGAAGGTGCGCATCGTCAGCTGCGTACCGGGCTCGCCGATCGACTGCGCCGCGATGACGCCCACAGCCTCGCCGAAGTTCACCGGCGTGCCGCGCGCCAGGTCGCGTCCGTAGCAGGTGGCGCAGACGCCGTTCTTGGCCTCGCAGGTCAGCACCGAACGGATCTTCACCTCCTGGATGCCGGCCGCGGTGATCGGCTCGATGTGCTGCTCCTCGATCATGGTGCCGGCCGGCACGATGACCTTGCCTTCCGCGTCGACGACGTCCTCGGCAGCCGTGCGGCCAAGGATGCGCGAGGCGAGCGAGGCGACGACCTGGCCCGCGTCGACGATGGCCCGCATACGGATGCCCTTGTCGGTACCGCAGTCCTGCTCGCGGATGACCGCGTCCTGCGCCACGTCGACGAGACGGCGCGTGAGATAACCCGAGTTCGCCGTCTTGAGTGCCGTGTCGGCAAGGCCCTTGCGGGCGCCGTGCGTCGAGTTGAAGTACTCGAGCACGTCCAGGCCTTCCTTGAAGTTCGAGATGATCGGGCTCTCGATGATCTCGCCGGACGGCTTGGCCATCAGGCCGCGCATGGCGGCGAGCTGCTTCATCTGCGCGGGCGAGCCGCGGGCGCCGGAGTGCGCCATCATGTAGATGGAGTTCACCGGCTTGGTGCGACCGTTCTCGTCCTTCTGCACCGCGGAGATGCGCGCCATCATCTCGGCCGCGAGGCGGTCCGAGCACTTGGCCCAGGCGTCGACGACCTTGTTGTACTTCTCGCCCTGGGTGATGAGACCGTCCTGGTACTGCTGCTCGTAATCCTTGACGAGCTTGCGCGTCTCCTCGACGATCTCCCACTTGTTCTCGGGCACCACCATGTCGTCCTTGCCGAACGAGATGCCGGCCTTGAACGCGTGGTAGAAGCCGAGGCCCATGATCCGGTCGCAGAAAATGACCGTCTCCTTCTGACCGCAGTTGCGGTAGACGATGTCGATCATGTTCGAGATTTCCTTCTTCGTCATGAGCTTGTTCACGACGTCGAAGGGAACGGCCGGGTGCTTGGGCAGGACCTGGGACAGGATCACGCGGCCCGGAGTCGTCTCGTAGATCTTCGTGAAGGTGGAGCCGTCCTCCTTCACGCCCGTCCAGCGGTACTTGATCTTCGAGTGCAGCGTGACAGCCTTGGACGCGAGCGCATGCTCGAGCTCGCCCATGTCGGCGAAGGCCTTGCCCTCGCCCGGCTCACCCTCGGCCATGATCGACAGGTAGTAGAGCCCGAGGACGATGTCCTGCGACGGCACGATGATCGGCTGGCCGTTGGCCGGGTGCAGGATGTTGTTGGTCGACATCATCAGCACACGCGCCTCGAGCTGGGCTTCCAGCGAGAGAGGCACATGCACGGCCATCTGGTCGCCGTCGAAGTCGGCGTTGAACGCCGCACAGACGAGCGGATGCAGCTGGATGGCCTTGCCCTCGATGAGGATCGGCTCGAATGCCTGGATGCCGAGACGGTGCAGCGTCGGCGCCCGGTTGAGCATCACGGGATGCTCGCGGATCACCTCGTCGAGGATATCCCAGACCTCGGGCTTCTCCTTCTCGACAAGCTTCTTCGCCTGCTTCACCGTGGCGGACAGGCCCTTGGCGTCAAGCCGCGCGTAGATGAACGGCTTGAACAGCTCGAGCGCCATCTTCTTCGGCAGGCCGCACTGGTGCAGCTTGAGCTCCGGGCCCACGACGATGACCGAACGGCCGGAGTAGTCGACGCGCTTGCCGAGCAGGTTCTGGCGGAAGCGCCCCTGCTTGCCCTTCAGCATGTCGGCGAGCGACTTCAGCGGACGCTTGTTGGCACCCGTGATGACGCGGCCGCGCCGGCCGTTGTCGAACAGCGCATCAACGGCCTCCTGCAGCATCCGCTTCTCATTGCGGATGATGATGTCCGGCGCGCGCAGCTCGATCAGCCGCTTCAGGCGGTTGTTGCGGTTGATGACGCGACGGTAGAGGTCATTGAGGTCTGACGTGGCAAAGCGGCCGCCGTCGAGCGGGACGAGCGGGCGCAGGTCCGGCGGAATGACGGGGATGACCGTCATGATCATCCACTCGGGCCGGTTGCCCGACTGGATGAAGGCCTCGATGATCTTGAGGCGCTTCATCAGCTTCTTCGGCTTCAGCTCGGAGGTCGTCGTGGCGATCTCCTGGCGAAGGTCGGCCGCGATCTTCTCAAGATCGAGGTTCTTGAGCATCTCGCGGATGGCCTCCGCGCCGATCATCGCGGTGAAGCTGTCCTCACCATACTCGTCCTGGGCGCGCAGGTACTCCTCCTCCGACAGAAGCTGGCGCTCCTTCAGAGGCGTGATGCCCGGATCAATGACGACGTAGTACTCAAAGTACAGGATCCGCTCGAGATCCTTGAGCGTCATGTCGAGCAGGAGGCCGATGCGCGACGGCAGCGACTTCAGGAACCAGATGTGGGCGACGGGAGCCGCCAGCTCGATGTGGCCCATGCGTTCGCGCCGCACGCGCGCCAGCGTCACCTCGACGCCGCACTTCTCGCAGATGACGCCCTTGTACTTCATGCGCTTGTACTTGCCGCACAAGCACTCGTAATCCTTGATCGGGCCGAAGATGCGGGCGCAGAACAGACCGTCACGCTCGGGCTTGAACGTGCGGTAGTTGATCGTCTCCGGCTTTTTGATCTCGCCGTAGGACCAGGACAGAATCTTTTCCGGGCTGGCGAGCGAAATCTTGATCTGGTCGAAGGCCTGCGCCGGAGCCTGGGTATTGAAGAGATTCATGACCTCTTGATTCATCGCCGTCTCCTCGGTTGCGGAGGCGCCGCCTGGGCGACCCGTCTCCGCCGGCATCTCATGCGGACGTCGGGGCGTCCCCCGACATCGACGCTCGTTTCGATGGGTCGCGGCCCTGTTGCGTCCGCGACCCCTTGTCCCTCAACCCCACGCGGGTGACACGGCGCCCGTGGCGCCGGTCATTCCGCGGCCTCCGACGGAGGCAGCTCCGCAGCCGGCCTCTTGGTCGAGATGAGCTCGACGTTGAGGCCGAGCGAGCGCATCTCCTTGACGAGCACGTTGAAGCTCTCCGGAATGCCGGCCTCGAAGGTGTCGTCGCCGCGCACGATGGCCTCGTAGACCTTGGTGCGGCCGGCCACATCGTCCGACTTGACCGTGAGCATTTCCTGCAGGGTGTAGGCGGCACCGTAAGCCTCGAGCGCCCACACCTCCATCTCGCCGAAGCGCTGACCGCCGAACTGCGCCTTGCCGCCAAGCGGCTGCTGCGTGACGAGCGAGTACGGACCGATCGAGCGAGCATGGATCTTGTCGTCGACGAGGTGGTGGAGCTTCAGCATGTAGATGTAGCCCACCGTCACCTTGCGATCGAACGGCTCGCCCGTGCGACCGTCGTAGAGCGTCGACTGGCCAGAGCGGTCGAGACCCGCCTGCTCCAGCATCTGCTCGATGTCCGCCTCCTTGGCACCGTCAAACACCGGCGTCGCGATGGGCACGCCGCGCCGCAGGTTGGCGCTCATCTCGACGAGCTCCTCGTCCGACATCGCCGCGACCTCGGGATTGTCGCCGTAGATCTCGTGGAGCTTCTTGCGCAGAGGCTCGATGTTCTGCGTCTTCATGTACGCGTCGTACGCCTGCCCGATCTGGAGACCGAGGCCGGCGCAGGCCCAGCCAAGGTGCGTCTCCAGGATCTGGCCGACGTTCATGCGGCTCGGCACGCCCAGCGGGTTGAGCACGATGTCGACAGGCGTGCCATCCTCGAGGAACGGCATGTCCTCGACGGGGACGATCTTCGACACGACACCCTTGTTGCCGTGGCGGCCGGCCATCTTGTCGCCGGGCTGGATCTTGCGCTTGACGGCGATGAAGACCTTGACCTGCTTCATCACGCCCGGAGGCAGCTCGTCGCCGCGCTGCAGCTTCTCGACCTTGTCGAGGAAGCGCTGCTCGAGACGCTTCTTCGACTCGTCGTACTGCTTGCGCATCGCCTCGATCTCGCTCATCACCGCGTCGTCGGCGACGGCGAACTGCCACCACTGCGAGCGCGGATATTCGTTGAGCGACTCGCGCGTCAGCTGCGCATCCCGCTTGAAGCCCTTCGGACCGGCGATCGCCGTCTGGCCGATCAGCATCTCGGCGAGACGGGCGTAGACGTTGCGGTCGAGGATCGCCTGCTCGTCGTCGCGGTCCTTGGCCAGGCGCTCGATCTCCTCGCGCTCGATCGCCTGGGCGCGCTCGTCCTTGTCCACGCCGTGGCGGTTGAACACGCGCACCTCGACAACGGTGCCGGTGACACCCGGCGGCACGCGCAGCGAGGTATCGCGCACGTCGGAGGCCTTCTCGCCGAAGATGGCGCGCAGAAGCTTCTCCTCCGGCGTCATCGGGCTCTCGCCCTTAGGCGTGATCTTGCCGACAAGGATGTCGCCGGCGTGGACCTCCGCGCCGATGTAGACGATGCCGGCCTCGTCGAGGTTCTTCAGCGCCTCTTCCGAGACGTTCGGAATGTCGCGCGTGATCTCCTCCGGCCCGAGCTTGGTGTCGCGGGCGCTGACCTCGAACTCCTCGATGTGGATCGAGGTGAAGACGTCGTCCTTCACAATCCGCTCGGAGAGCAGGATCGAGTCCTCGAAGTTGTAGCCGTTCCACGGCATGAAGGCGACGAGGACGTTGCGGCCGAGCGCAAGCTCGCCAAGATCGGTCGAGGGACCGTCGGCGATGATGTCCCCCTTCTTGACAAGATCGCCCACCTTCACCAGTGGCCGCTGGTTAATGCAGGTCGACTGGTTGGAACGCTGGAACTTCTGCAGCCGGTAGATGTCGACGCCCGACTTGCTCGGGTCGAGATCCTGCGTGGCGCGGACGACGATACGGGTCGCGTCCACCTGGTCAACGATACCGGTGCGGCGGGCGGCGATCGCGGCGCCCGAGTCACGGGCGACGACCGCCTCCATGCCGGTGCCGACGAAAGGCGCGTCCGCCTTCACCAGCGGCACGGCCTGGCGCTGCATGTTCGAGCCCATGAGGGCGCGGTTGGCGTCGTCGTTCTCGAGGAACGGGATGAGCGCCGCAGCGACCGACACGAGCTGCTTCGGCGACACGTCCATGTAGTCGACGCGATCCGGCGGAACGACGACGACGTCGCCCGCGCGGCGACAGACCACGAGGTCCTCCGTCAGCCGGCCCTCGCCGTCGATGGCAGCGTTCGCCTGGGCAATGTTGTACTTCTGCTCCTCCATCGCCGAGAGGTAGACCACCTCCTCGGTGACACGCCCGTCCTTCACCTTGCGGTAGGGCGCCTCGATAAAGCCGTACTTGTTGACGCGCGCGAAGGTGGCGAGCGAGTTGATGAGGCCGATGTTCGGACCTTCCGGCGTCTCGATGGGGCAGATGCGGCCGTAGTGCGTCGGATGCACGTCGCGCACCTCGAAGCCGGCGCGCTCGCGCGTCAGGCCGCCCGGACCAAGCGCCGAAAGGCGACGCTTGTGCGTCACTTCCGACAGCGGGTTCGTCTGGTCCATGAACTGCGAGAGCTGCGAGGAGCCGAAGAACTCGCGCACCGCCGCCGCAGCCGGCTTGGCGTTGATGAGGTCCTGCGGCATCACCGTGTCGATGTCGACCGAGGACATGCGCTCCTTGATGGCGCGCTCCATGCGCAGGAGGCCCAGGCGATACTGGTTCTCCATGAGCTCGCCCACCGAGCGCACACGGCGGTTGCCGAGGTGGTCGATGTCGTCGATCTCGCCGCGGCCGTCGCGCAGGTCCACGAGGGCCTTCACCACCGCGATCATGTCCTCGCGGCGCAGCGTCCTGACCGTGTCCGGGCAGTCGAGATCGAGGCGCATGTTCATCTTCACGCGGCCGACCGCCGAGAGGTCGTAGCGCTCCGGATCGAAGAACAGCGAGTGGAACATCGCCTCCGCCGTCTCCAGCGTCGGCGGCTCGCCCGGGCGCATCACCCGGTAGATGTCGAACAGGGCCTCCTCGCGCGAGGAGTTCTTGTCGATGGCGAGCGTGTTGCGGATGTAGGGGCCGATGTTGACGTGGTCGATGTCGAGCACCGGGATCTCGGTGAAGCCCTGCTCGGTGAGCGTCGTCAGCAGCTTGGCCGTGATCTCCTCGCCGGCCTCGGCGAAGATCTCGCCCGTCGAGAGGTCGACCAGGTCCTCGGCCACGTACTGGCCGTACAGATCCTCATCGCTGGCGCGCAGGGCCTTGACGCCCTTCTCCTCGAGCTGGCGGGCAGCGCGGGCCGTGAGCTTCTTGCCGGCCTCGAGCACAACCTCGCCCGTGTCGGCATCAACGAGATCGGCAACAGCCTTGTAGCCCCTCATGCGGCCGGCGTCGAACGGCATGCGCCAGCCGTCCTTGTCCTTGCTGTAGACGATCTTGTTGTAGAACGTATTGAGGATTTCCTCGCCGTCGAGGCCCAGCGCATAGAGCAGCGACGTCACCGGAATCTTCCGGCGCCGGTCGATGCGCGCATAGACGATGTCCTTGGCGTCGAACTCGATGTCGAGCCACGAGCCGCGGTAAGGAATGATGCGGGCGGCGAAGAGCAGCTTGCCGCTCGAGTGCGTCTTGCCCTTGTCGTGATCGAAGAACACGCCCGGCGAGCGGTGCATCTGCGAGACGATGACACGCTCGGTGCCGTTGACGATGAAGGTGCCGTTGTCCGTCATGAGCGGCATGTCGCCCATGTAGACATCCTGCTCCTTAATGTCCTTGACAGACTTGGCGCCCGTGTCCTGATCGACATCGAATACGATGAGGCGCAGCGTCACCTTCAGCGGCGCGGCATAGGTCATGCCGCGCTGACGGCATTCATCAACGTCGTACTTGGGCGGCTCGAACGTATACTTGACGAATTCCAGCAGGGACGTGTTGGAAAAGTCCGAGATGGGGAAAACGGACTTGAAGACCGCCTGAAGCCCCTCATCGGGCCGCCCGCCCTTCGGCTCCTCGACCATCAGGAACTGGTCGTAGGACGCCTTCTGAACCTCGATGAGGTTCGGCATCTCCGCGACTTCCCGGATCTTGCCGAAGAACTTGCGGACGCGTTTCCGGCCGGTGATCGTCTGGGCCATGTTCGGTTCTCGCTCCTCACGCACGGCTGACCGGGCGGTCCGGTCGTGCGGCCACCAGGCCGCCGGGTCAGCCGCTCCGCCCATCGGCGGAATTTCATATGGGCCGCGCTAGCCGCCGCGGCTGGCGGCAGACTCGCACAGCATCGGGAGAGCCTTCCGGCCCACCGGCGCCGCGGACAGGAAACCCTGCCAGCGACGACTCGACGGCCCCGAGGAAACTCCCCGGGACCGCCATAATCCGCGATGCGGAGCCGCAGGACGCGGCTCCGTGACATCACTTGAGCTCGACCTTGGCGCCGACCTTCTCGAGGGCAGCCTTGATCTTCTCGGCCTCGTCCTTCGGAGCGCCCTCCTTCAGGGTCTTCGGAGCGCCCTCGACGAGGTCCTTCGCCTCCTTCAGGCCGAGACCGGTGATGGCGCGCACCTCCTTGATGACCTCGATCTTCTTGTCGCCGGCGGCGGCAAGAACGACGTCAAACTCGGTCTTCTCCTCAGCGGCCGGGGCGGCAGCGCCGCCGGCAGCACCCGGAGCAGCGGCGACAGCCACAGCCGCAGCCGCGGAGACGCCCCACTTCTCCTCGAGCATCTTGGCAAGCTCGGCGGCCTCGAGGACCGTGAGGTTCGACAGCTCGTCGACGAGTTTCGCAAGATCAGCCATTGTTCAATTCCTGGATCGGTTCGATTTGGATTGGGTATTCACACGGCCTCACGCCGCTTCGTCTCGCTTGGCATAGGCCCCGAAAACGCGCGCCACCTTGGCGGCCGGCGCGTTGACGACCTGGGCGATCTTCGTGGCCGGGGCCTGGATGAGGCCGACCAGCTTGCCGCGCAGCTCGTCGAGAGACGGCAGCGAGGCGAGCGCCTTCACGCCGTCCGTATTCAGGGCGGTCGCACCCATGGCACCGCCAAGGATGACGAACTTGTCGTTCGCCTTGGCGAATTCCACCGCGACCTTCGGAGCCGCAACCGGGTCGCTGGAATAGGCCAGCAACGTCGGCCCCCTGAGCAGGGAACCGATGGAAGCGACATCCGTGCCTTCGAGAGCGATCTTCGCGAGGCGGTTCTTCGCAACCTTCACGGTGGCACCGACCTGCTTCATCTCGCGACGAAGCTTCTGCATGTCGGCAACCGTGAGGCCTGCATAGTGGGCCACGACGACAACGCCCGTGCTCTTGAACACCTCGTTGAGCGTCGCGACGAGATCAGCTTTTGCCGCTCTGTCCACCTTGCTCTCTCCGGTTGACGGCGAGCCCATGCCCGCCGCCGGCTGCACCTGCCGCCCGAATGCGACCCCGGCCAAAGGCCACGATCGCCGGACGGCGCTCGTGAGCCCTGTCCAACCGGCCACACCAGAAGCGCAACCGGCAAGTAGGTTCGAACCGACCACACCGCCGCCGGACAACCGGCGACAATACGAACCAGTCTTCCCCCGTCTATGCAGGCATCACAGCGAAATTATGCCGGCCGGATAAACCATTCGGCACCTGCAGTCTCGGACAGGACATAAGGCCGCGCAGGCAAAGGGTTACCCCTCGGCCTGCCGGCCTTCCACCGCCTGGGAACCCAGACGGTATTCGATGATGAATACGGGAACCTTGTCTCCCGCACCGGTCTCACCAGACACGAACCGGTATTTAACGCCTTGCACGCTGTTTGCCAAGGGGGCATGCGCAGAAGTCGCCTGGATCGGTTCCATCCATGCACGGCCAGCCCTCGCAGAACCGGCCCCGCGATGGGCGAGGACCGCGGCGTCAGGCCGCGGTCCTGTCAAAATCAGGCGCCGATGACCGTCGACGGCTCAACCTTCACACCCGGGCCCATCGTCGACGAGATGGCGATGCGCTGGATGTAGGTGCCCTTGGCGCCAGAGGGCTTCGCCTTGGCGACAGCGTCAGCGAAGGCGCGGATGTTCTCGACGAGCTTCTCAACTTCGAACGAGGCCTTGCCGACGCCGGCGTGAACGATGCCCGCCTTCTCGACGCGGAACTCGACAGCGCCGCCCTTGGCAGCCTTCACGGCCCCCGCAACGTCCATCGTCACCGTGCCGACCTTCGGGTTCGGCATGAGGCCGCGCGGGCCCAGCACCTTGCCGAGACGGCCGACGAGCGGCATGAGGTCCGGCGTCGCGATGCAGCGGTCGAAGTCAATCGTGCCGCCCTGGATACGCTCGAGCAGATCCTCGGCGCCCACGATGTCGGCACCGGCAGCCTTCGCCTCGTCAGCCTTCGGCCCGCGCGCGAAGACGGCGACGCGCACCGTACGACCCGAGCCGTTCGGCAGCTGGCAGACGCCACGCACCATCTGGTCAGCGTGACGCGGATCGACGCCGAGGTTCATCGCCACCTCGATCGTCTCGTCGAACTTGGCCGTAGCCCGCTCCTTGACGAGCTTCACGGCCTCTTCGAGCGCGTAGAGCTTGGTGCGGTCGATGCCGTTGCGGCTGGCGGCCACGCGCTTTGCAATCTTAGCCATGAACGCTCTCCTCAGCCCACGACCTCGAGGCCCATCGAACGGGCCGAGCCTTCGATCATCGCCACCGCGGCATCGACGGTGTCGCAGTTGAGGTCCGACATCTTCTTCTCGGCGATCTCGCGCAGCGCTTCACGCGTGACCTTGCCGACCGTGCCGCGACCCGGGGTCTTGGAGCCCTTCTCCAGCTTGGCGGCCTTCTTGAGGAAGTAGGAGACCGGCGGCTGCTTCATCTCGAAGGTGAAGGAGCGGTCCTGATACACGGTGATGATCACCGGAATCGGCATGCCCTTCTCCATCTGCGCGGTCTTCGCGTTGAAGGCCTTGCAGAATTCCATGATGTTGAGGCCGCGCTGGCCGAGCGCAGGGCCGATCGGCGGCGACGGATTGGCCGCGCCCGCCGGCACCTGAAGCTTCACGTAACCCGTGATTTTCTTCGCCATGGGATGCTCACTCGGCGTCGCCCGCCTGCCAGGGCGTGCAACGCAAAGTCCGCCGCGCCACGAAACCGCAGGCGGCGGATGGTTGGAGATCGCGGTCGCGGCACGCTTTCTTCCGGCTGGCGAACCGGACGTGCCTCCCGCGGATGGTTGTCCCTTTCGGGGACGGCGGATCGCCTACACCATAACGGACGGAAAAGAAAGCCCCCTGACGGCTTCCGGCGTTCACGCCGCCGGCATCAGGGAGCCCTGCGGCCGTGTGAGGCGGCGTGCCTCGCGGGCAAGGATGGCGTCGGCATCCAGCCCGGCGATGGGCTGGGCTGGATTGCGCGGCACGTCGCCGGCGAGCTGCAGCATCAGGTAGCGTCCGCAGCAGACTCTCAGGAACGAGGCGAAGTTCTCCACCTCGCCGCGCGTCTCCAGCAACTCCTCGTAGAGGCGGCCGAGCAGCTGCGAAACGCTCATGCCGTCGCGTGCCGCGATCTCCTCCAGCACGTGCCAGTAGAGATTCTCGAGGCGAACGCTGGTGGAGAAGCCGTTGAGTCGGACCGACCGCAGCCGCGTTTCCCAAAGCTGCGGATCGGCGTTCACGAAGAGCCTGCACATCGCGGTCCCTCCCCTTCCGTCGGCAGCGACAGTCTAGCGCCACCGGGCAGGTGAAACGCAAGACCGCCGCGCGATCCCGCGCCGGGAGCGGCCGTCATCCGTGGCGGATCTCCGTGCCCAGCACGGCGAGGAACTGCGCGATGAAGGCCGGGTGGGCCGGCCAGGCCGGTGCCGAGACCAGGTTTCCGTCCGTCACGGCGGCATCGATGGGGATGTCAGCATAGGTGCCGCCCGCAAGCTCCACTTCGGCCCGGCAGGCCGGATAGGCCGAGCAGGTGCGCCCCTTCAGCACGCCCGCGCCGGCAAGGAGCTGCGCGCCGTGGCAGATGGCCGCCACCGGCTTGCCGGCCTCGAAGAAGTGCCGCACGCACGCGACGACCCGCTCGTTGAGGCGCAGGTACTCGGGCGCCCGGCCGCCGGGAATGACGAGCGCGTCGTAGGACGCCGGATCAATCTCCGCAAAGGTGGCGTTGAGCGTGAAATTGTGGCCGCGCTTCTCCGAATAGGTCTGCTGGCCCTCGAAATCGTGGATGGCGGTGGCCACCGCATCACCCGCCTTCTTGTCCGGACAGACGGCGTGCACGGTGTGGCCGACGGCGAGCAGGGCCTGGAACGGCACCATGATCTCGTAGTCTTCGCCGAAATCGCCGACGATCATCAGGATGCGCTTGCCCGACATCGTTTCCTCCCTTGCTGGTGCGGGAGGAAGGCTACAGGCCGGCGGACGGGCGAAGGTGTTATCCCGGTACTACGCGAGGCCGGCGCCCGTGCGGCAAGAACAGGCGCCTGAAACGCGAATGGCCGGGACGGGCCCGGCCATGACGACGAACGGATGGAAGCTGCGTCAGAGCTTCTCGACCTGCCCGTATTCGAGCTCGACGGGCGTGGCGCGGCCGAAGATCGAGACCGCCACCTTGAGCCGGGCGCGCGCCTCGTCCACCTCCTCCACCACGCCGCTGAACGAGGCGAAGGGGCCGTCGGCGACGCGCACCTGCTCGCCCACCTCGAAATGCAGCGAGGATTTCGGCCGCTCGACGCCCTCGGCCACCTGGCCCTTGATGCGCTCGGCCTCGTGGTCCGGGATCGGCAGCGGCTTCGACTTGTCGGCGCCGAGGAAGCCGGTGACCTTCGGCGTGTTCTTGATGAGATGGTAGACCTCGTCCGTGAGGTCGCACTTCACCAGCACGTAGCCGGGGAAGAACTTGCGCTCGGTGTCGATCTTGCGTCCGCGGCGAACCTCCACGACCTTCTCGGTCGGAACGAGGATCTCCTCGAACTTGTCCTCGAGCCCACGCTGCTGCGCCTGGTCGCGCAGGGACTGCGCCACCTTGTTCTCAAAGTTGGAATAGGCGTGGACGATGTACCAGCGATAGCTCATGACTTTCTCCCCTCAGCGTCCGACACCGAGAATCAGGCCGACGCCGAAGCGGATGATCTGATCGGCAGCGAGGAAGAACAGCGCCGCAATGATCACCATGACGAAGACCATGGCAGTCGTGACCATGGTCTCCTTGCGCGTGGGCCAGGTGACCTTGGCCGCCTCGTTACGGACCTGCTGCAGGAATTCGAACGGGTTCGTCTTTGCCATCGTCCTCACGTCCGCGGGCTTCGCCCCCGCCTCTCGTCGCAACAGCGCGCGCGACCGCCTCGAATCACAACGCGGCGCGTGCCGTTGCGGTCACACGCCGTCAATCGGTCCGGCCCAAGCAGGCTTCTTGACACGCGGGACAAGAGCCACTCGAAAAATCCGCTGGCAGGAGTGGAGGGACTCGAACCCCCAACCCCCGGTTTTGGAGACCGGTGCTCTAACCAGTTGAGCTACACTCCTAGCGGAACCGGCGGATCGACGTCGCCCACCGGCTTCTCTGCACCGGGCGAATCTGCCCGGTGCAGCGGAGACGACGTGACCGCCGCCTCCTATATCCCATTGCCGCCGCCCAGCAAAGCCGCTTCGCGAGGCAGTGGACATCCTCCGCGGACCAGCCCCTTGGGCCGACCCCGAAGAGGCCGGCGCCGGTTTATCGGCGCGCGGCCTTGTGCCTGGCTTACTCGATGATGGAGGCGACGACGCCGGCGCCAACCGTGCGGCCGCCCTCGCGGATCGCAAACCGCAGCTTCTCCTCCATGGCGATCGGAGCAATCAGCTCAACTTCCATCGCCACGTTGTCGCCCGGCATCACCATCTCGGTGCCCTCAGGCAGCTTCACCACACCCGTCACGTCCGTCGTGCGGAAGTAAAACTGCGGACGGTAGTTGTTGAAGAACGGCGTGTGGCGACCACCCTCTTCCTTCGTCAGGATGTACGCCTCGGCCTTGAACTTCGTGTGCGGCTTCACCGAGCCGGGCTTGCACAGAACCTGCCCGCGCTCAACGTCCTCACGCTTCGTGCCACGCAGCAGCGCACCGATGTTGTCGCCAGCCTCGCCCTGGTCGAGCAGCTTGCGGAACATCTCAACGCCCGTCACCGTCGTCTTCTGCGTCGGACGCAGACCAACGATCTCGACCTCGTCGCCAACCTTGATCACGCCGCGCTCGACACGGCCCGTCACCACCGTACCGCGACCCGAAATCGAGAACACGTCCTCAACCGGCATCAGGAACGGCTGGTCCTTCGGACGCTCAGGCTGCGGAATGTACGCGTCAACCGCTTCCATGAGCTTCAGAACCGCATCACGGCCGATCTCAGGGTTGCGATCCTCCAACGCACACAGCGCAGAGCCCTTGATGATCGGGATGTCGTCCCCGGGGAAGTCGTACTTCGACAGAAGCTCGCGGACCTCAAGCTCAACAAGGTCCAGAAGCTCCGGATCGTCCACCATGTCGACCTTGTTCATGAACACCACAAGCGCCGGAACACCAACCTGGCGCGCCAGCAGGATGTGCTCACGCGTCTGCGGCATCGGGCCGTCCGCCGCAGAAACAACAAGGATCGCCCCGTCCATCTGCGCCGCGCCCGTGATCATGTTCTTCACGTAGTCCGCGTGACCGGGGCAGTCCACGTGCGCATAGTGCCGCTTCTCGGTCTCATACTCGACGTGCGACGTCGAGATCGTGATCCCGCGAGCCTTCTCCTCCGGAGCCTTGTCAATCTGGTCGTACGCCGTAAACGACGCACCACCCTTCTCCGCAAGAACCTTCGTAATCGCCGCCGTCAGAGACGTCTTACCATGGTCAACGTGACCAATCGTCCCGATGTTGCAGTGCGGCTTCGTGCGCTCAAACTTTTCCTTCGCCATCGTAGGATCCTAGACGCCTCTGCACGTGTGGCTTTTGGGTTGCGGTCGATTAAGACCCTTCGCCCCATACTTCAAGAGCGAATTTGCCCGGGGTCCGTGAATTTTCCCCACCGGACCCCGAGGAGCTCGGAGGCGAGCCTTTATCCCGAGCCGGCCAGGATTGTCGAGTCCCGTCCGTTGACGCGCCGCCCCGGCTTCGACCCCGCAAGAGAATGCTCAGCGATGCGTTGGGAAAGGCGGTGGAGCGGGTGAAGGGAATCGAACCCTCGTCATCAGCTTGGAAGGCTGCTGCTCTACCATTGAGCTACACCCGCGCACTGGCTGCTTCGGGAATGGTGGAGGGGGTTGGATTCGAACCAACGTAGGCGTAGCCAACGGATTTACAGTCCGTCCCCTTTAACCACTCGGGCACCCCTCCGACACAATCCTCGGAAGCACCGCCGGGCGGCGCGTCGAGCCGCCGCTTGCTTTCACGAAAACCTTCGGAACGCGACAGCGCCGACAGCGCGGGGCCTCTTATGGTGAGGCCGATTGCCGGTGTCAACACAAAACCAACTGGCATCCACGACGCTCTCGTGCCACAGGAGGCGCGACCAATCTCGGACCAGAACGATGAGCAACGACAAGGCCCCGCCGGCCCGGCAGACGACCAGACAGCAGCCCCGCAAGGGAAAACAGGCGTCAGGCGCGCGCGGCCCGCGCCCGCAGCGCCGCTCCGGCCCGCCCGGCAGCATCGATGTCGCGATCATCTACGGTTGGCATCCCGTTGTGGAAGCGCTCGCCAATCCCCGGCGCAGGGCCCGCCGTCTCATGGCCACCGAGAACGCTCACAAGCGGCTGCTCGAGCGATTCGGGCGCCTGCCGATCACACCCGAGATCGTCCGCCCCGCCGATATCGACCGGCTGCTGGAGCCCGATGCCGTCCACCAGGGCCTGCTGCTCGAGGCCGATCCGCTTCCCTCCCCCACCATCGATTCGCTGCCGGCGGATTCGCTCATCCTCGTCCTCGACCAGATCACCGACCCGCACAACGTCGGCGCCATCGTGCGCACGGCCGCAGCCTTCTCCGTCGCGGCCATCGTCACCACGGCACGCCACAGCCCCGCTGCCACAGGCGTGCTCGCCAAGTCCGCCTCGGGCGGGCTCGAACACGTCCCCTTCGTCGTGGTGCGCAATCTCGCGGAGGCGATGCTCGCCCTGCGCGAGCGCGGCTTCCAGCTCGTCGGCCTTGATTCGGCCGGGCCGACGCCCCTCGGCGACATCCCCCTCTCCCGGCCGCTCGGCCTCGTCCTCGGCGCCGAGGGCAAGGGGCTGCGGCAGCTGACCCGCGAGCGGTGCAGCCACCTCGCGCGTCTCGACATGCCGGGCGCCATCAAGAGCCTCAACGTCTCCAACGCCGCCGCCATCGCCCTCTATGCGGCGAGCCGCGCCTTGGGCTGAACAAGGCCGGAAATATTGCACCGCACTATTGCGGTGCACTTAAGACTTTGGAACGACGACCAATTGTCGAGCGACAGCAGAAACCCCTCCGCTTAAGCTTTCATTCATCTTCCGCACTGCGAGCAGTGGCGGAAGCGGCGCGGGGGGCTGTCCCCGCCGAATGAGGGAAAGCCCGTTGTCGGGCGGCCGTGGGCGCCAGATCCACCGATCGTCTCCTCGATCGCAAGACCGCGCGGCAGGGGGTCGGAGGTCCGGCTGCCGCGCGGCATTGTTTGCCGCCCTCGGCCGGCCGCAGGTCATGGAACGTTCCAGGGAGCCTCGGCCATGAGCATGGCAAACGCAACGGCCACGGGTGTAAAGACCCGTGCGATGAGCCGGGAGGAGAAGAAGGTCATCTTCGCCTCCTCGCTCGGTACCATCTTTGAATGGTATGATTTCTATCTCTACGGCTCGTTGTCCGCGATCATCGCCGCGCAGTTCTTCTCCGGCGTCAATCCTACCGCAGGGTTCATCTTCGCCCTGATGGCCTTTGCCGCCGGCTTCGCCGTGCGGCCGTTCGGCGCGCTCGTCTTCGGCCGCCTCGGCGATCTCGTCGGCCGCAAGTACACGTTCCTCGTCACCATCGTGCTCATGGGCATGTCGACCTTCATTGTCGGCATCCTTCCGAGCTACGCGACATGGGGCCTGCTTGCACCGGTCATCCTCATTGTGCTGCGCCTGGTGCAGGGCCTGGCGCTCGGTGGCGAGTACGGCGGCGCGGCAACCTACGTGGCTGAACATGCGCCGCAGGGCCGGCGCGGCTACTACACCAGCTTCATCCAGACGACGGCGACGCTCGGCCTCTTCCTGTCGCTCATCGTCATCCTGGGCACGCGCACCTATGTGGGCGAGGAAGCCTTCGCGGCGTGGGGCTGGCGCATTCCGTTCCTGATCTCGATCGTGCTGCTGGGCATCTCCATCTGGATCCGCCTGCAGCTCCAGGAATCGCCCGCCTTCAAGCAGATGAAGGAAGAGGGCACGCAGTCCAAGGCGCCGCTGACGGAGGCCTTCGGCACGTGGAAGAACGCCAAGGTCGCCCTGCTCGCGCTCTTCGGCAGCACGGCGGGTCAGGCGGTGGTCTGGTACACTGGCCAGTTCTACGCCCTCTTCTTCCTCACCCAAACGCTCAAGGTCGACGCCGCAACGGCGAACATCCTCATCGCCCTGTCGCTCGCCATCGGCACGCCGTTCTTCATCGTCTTCGGCTGGCTCTCCGACAAGATCGGCCGCAAGCCGATCATCCTCGGGGGATGCCTCATCGCGGCGATCACCTACTTCCCGCTGTTCAACGGACTGACGAAGTTCGCCAACCCGGACCTTGCGGCGGCCCAGGCCAGCGCGCCGGTCACGGTCATCGCCGATCCGTCGGAGTGCTCGTTCCAGTTCAACCCGGTGGGCACGGCGCAATTCCGCTCCTCGTGCGATATCGCCAAGAGCTTCCTCGCCCGCAATTCGGTGAACTACTCAAACGAGGCGGCGCCTGCCGGCACGATCGCGCGGGTCAAGGTCGGCGACCAGGTCATCGCCTCGTTCGATGGCAAGGCGGTCGACGACGCCGCCTTCAAGGAGCAGAGCGCGGCCTTCAACGCCAAGCTCACCGAGATGATCCGCGCCGCCGGCTACCCGGCCAAGGCCGATCCGGCGAAGATGAACACAGTTGCCATCGTCGCCATCCTGACGCTGCTCGTCATCTTCGTGACGATGGTTTACGGGCCGATCGCCGCCCAGCTCGTCGAGCTCTTCCCGACGCGCATCCGCTACTCGGGCATGTCGCTGCCCTATCACATCGGCAACGGCTGGTTCGGCGGCTTCCTGCCGACGACCGCCTTCGCCATGGTGGCCGCGACGGGCGACATCTACTACGGCCTCTGGTACCCCATCGCGATCGCCCTGATGACGTTCGTCATCGGCCTGCTCTTCGTGCCCGAGACGAAGGATCGCGACATCTTCAAGTACGAGAACTGAACCCCAGCCAGTCTCGGAAAGACGAAAGGCTCCGCCGGTCTCCCGGCGGAGCCTTTCGTCTTGGCGGGGTCGTCTTGGCGGGCGGGCAGTCAGTCGCAGACCGTGACGCGGCGCATGCGCCAGCCCCAGCCGTCCACCCACACCCGGCGGGTCTTCACGAAGCATTCCGGCCCGTAGTCGTAGTAGACCGGCCCCGGCCCGTAGGCATAAGGCGGCGGACCGTAGTCGTAGACGGGCACGGGATAGCCGTAGGCCGGCCGTGCCGCCGAGGCGGCCAGCGCGCCGACGGCGAGGCCGCCAATGATGCCTGCAGCCACGGCCGCTCCCGGGTTGCCGCGGCGCCAGCGCGCCTCGGCCTCTCCGGTGGTGGCGGCGAAGGCGCCAGCCAGCGTCAAGCCGGCAAGGCCGAGCGCCGCGACCTTTCGAGCCTTGAACGGGAACGTCATGGTTCTTCTCCCAAAACGGGAGTGCCGGGCACTCCCTTCAGAGCGATCGCCAGGATGCTAGTTCCGTGCGGCTGAACGCCGGATGAACCGTCCCTGTTCCCATTCATCGGCCGTCACTGCGGCAATTTCCGGACGATGGAATAAAGAAGAACGCCGACGAGGAGGTCGCCGGCGTTCTCGCGTTGACGGCGGAGCACACGCGGATTACTCGCAGACCGTGGTGCGCCGCGTGGTCCAGCCATAGCCGCGCACGAAGACGCGCTCGCGAACCTTGTAACAGTAGGGGCCGTCGACATAGACCGGCGCCGGATAGGCATAGGAGGGCCGGGCCGCCGAGGCCGCGAGCGCGCCGAGGGCAAGGCCGCCAATGACACCGGCGGCCACAGCCCCGCCGTAGCGGCCGCGCCAGCGCGCCTCGGCCTCGCCGGTGGTGGCGATTATGCTCGCGCCGATGGTGACGCAGGCCAGCGGAATGGCGAGAAATTTCAGGGTCTTGCGGTTCATCGTTCCATACTCCGGTTGCATCCGTTGCATCGAGGATGTTTGCGCAGATCGGATGTGAGGGAACTGTGCCCTCATGCCGGGCAGGAAGGCGTGCGTCGTCGCACGCGTCATCGGCGGCAGGCCGCCCGAAAGCAGCACCCTGCCGAAACACACAATTCTCGTCGGCGTGGACAAGCGGCAGAACGGGCCGGAAGATGAAGATGGTGCCGGTTGTCAGACTCGAACTGACGACCTACCGCTTACAAGGCGGTTGCTCTACCAACTGAGCTAAACCGGCGCTGGACCCGCATTTCGGCTAACAGGCTTCGCCACCTGCCGCAAGAGGCAATGGCTGCCGGTCCGCAGGCGGGAGACCGCGCGAGCGCACGAAGGTCCGGGAATATATGGCTGTCGATCGGTCCGACCTGTCGGAGGAGGAATGGGAAGCCCTGCAGCGCCTCAACCGCGGCGCGCCGGAGGCTGACTTCATCCCGCCGCTCATGCGCGACCTCCTCCTCAATCTCGGGCTCGCCGTGGCCCGGCCGCAGCGCATCGTCATCAGCGACCTGGGCAAGAAGCTCATCCGCCTGCACCGCGACGACCGCAGGTGAGAACGGCGCGTCGGCCCCAGAACTGACGCAAACACACGGCAAGAGAGAAACCGCACTGTCCTGGAACCCAACAGGCAGATGATGCGTTTTGCTTTTCGGAAGCACGCATGGCGGAAGCACTCATGCACTGCACGACGAGCGGCTTCCCCAGAAAGCACCAGGAAGATCCGAAAGGATGACCACATGACGAAATATATTGTCTGCGCCGCTGTGGCCCTCACCCTTGCTGCGTGCAACACTCCGGAGGAACGCGCCGTAGGGGGCGCGCTCATCGGCGGGGCGGCCGGTGCAGCTGTCGGCGGCGCGGCGACTGGAACAGCCGGCGGCGCTGTCGTGGGCGGCGCCATCGGTGCGGCCGGCGGCGCCATGGTGGGCGCTGCGACAGGGCAGCAGTGCGAGACCTACTACTATCGCGGGCGCCGCTATCGCGAGTGCTACTGAGCGAAAAGGCCCGCGAAGGCTGCTGATCGTCGCCCGCAAGGCATCCGCCGCTGTGGGCGACGTCACTTCGGCCACGCAAAACCAGCCGTCCCATAGCGCGCAGACCGTCGCACCCCGCGCGAGCCCATACCCTGCACCCGGCACGGAGGCGAGAGATGGACGAAAAACCTGAACTCACTCCGCGCGAAGCCAGGCAAGGGCGGCTCGGACGGCCTGTCCTCATCATCCTGCTCGCCAGCCTTGCCCTCGCCGTGCTCGCCTGGCTCGTTCTGTAGCGCAGACGTGATGAGGCACGGGCATCCGCGGCGACGCTTTTGTTGGCGCGGATAGGGCAATCCGTGCTATGAGCACCGCGTGGCGCCCTCCGGCCAGCCTCGTGCCTCTCAGGCACCCGGATGCTTCGGTCGTGTTCCTCGATCGCCCGGTGGCGCCGTCATTGGCAAGCCGCACAGTCCAGGAACCGCTCAAGGGCGCGCCGCACGGCGGGCTGTCGGCCATCGGCTCATGCGAACCGTACCGCGCTCGTCATGAGCCTTGCGGCCTGCGCATCGCCGCCCCCCCGGGCGCCGGCGCTGCTGCCGCAGCGGAGAGAGCCTCCGCGTTCTGAAAGGAAGAGCTGTTGTCGAAAGAAGATACCATCGAGTTCGAAGGCACCGTTATCGACGTACTGCCTGACGGCAAGTTCCGCGTCGTCCTCGAGAACGACCACGAGATCCTGGCCTACATCGCCGGCCGCATGAAGCGGCACCGCATCCGCACCCTCGCGGGCGACCGGGTGACGGTCGAGATGACGCCCTACGACATGGACAAGGGCCGCATCACCTTCCGCCACAAGACCGACAGCGGTGCCGGCCCCGGAGCCGGACGCCGCGGCCCCCCGCCACGGCGGCGCTGAAGGGGCGCCCCGCCCCTTTTCCGCCTGGCTGCGCGCAGCCGGCGCCTACCTGCGATCGCCCGAGATGCGGCGCGCTTCGACATGCCGCTCCTCCTCGCGGTGCACGATCGTGTACTCGGCATCAATCACCATGTCGTCGGCGCGCCCCGCCGGGCGCGGCCCGCGCCACTTCATCCACAGGTGATAGCCCAGCCCCGCGACCACCACGACCGGCAGCACGACGAGAAAGACGCCGGCTGCAACGATGGCGAGCGTGACGACGAGCGCCAGCCCCACCGCAGCGGCAAGCCACAATTGCCAGCGGGACAGACGCAGGATTCGTATCTGGGGGCCGAAACGGGGATCATACCCCTGCATGCTCTGATCCTTCTCAACCTCTGGCCGCGAGCTCATCACGCCCTGCCGGCGAGAATATGATGGCGCGAGGCGGCGTGCGCCAGCAGCGCGGCATTTCGTCCATGCGCCCCCAAAGAGTCACCCACAAGGGTCACACACTTGTGACGCGACCGCGGATCGACCCTCAGTGCGGCCTTGTGGACCATATTGGTCTGCCGGCCGGACGCGCGTTCTTCCGGCAGCCGGATTGCCGGACAGAATCAATTGCCATGGGGAGGGAAAGTGCCATGCTGGATCGCCGCAGTCTGCTCGTCTCGGCTGCCGCAATCGGAAGTGCGATGACTGCCCCTGCCTCCGCCCAGACGCTGCCTGCCTCCACTCCTGTCGAACCCGACCGTCAGGCGCCCGGCTTCTATCGCTACAAGGTGGGGGATCTGATGGTCACGGCCGTCACCGACGGGGTCGCCCACCGTCCGGTCGAGGGGCTCGTCCGCAATGCGGAGCCCGGCGAGGTGCAGGGCGCGCTCGACTCTGCCTTCCTGCCGCGCGAGACCATCACCATTCCCTTCACCACGCTCGTCATCGACAGGGGCGGAAAGCTGACGCTCATCGACACAGGCAACGGCGATTCGGGCGCGCCGACCAGCGGCCAGTGGATGGCGAACTTTCGCGCCGCGGGCTTTGACCCGGCCGCGGTTGAGACCGTCATCATCAGCCATTTCCACGGCGATCACATCAACGGGCTCAGGCTGAAGGACGGCACCGCCGTCTTCCCCGGCGCCGAGGTGCTGGTGCCGGAGGCCGAATGGGCCTTCTGGATGGACGACGCCAAGATGGCTGCGGCGCCGGAGGGAATGAAGGGCGCGTTCCAGAACGTGCGCCGCGTCTTCGGCCCCATCGCGAAGGAGGTGAAACGTTTCGCGCCCGAGAGCGAGGTCGTGCCCAACGTGACCGCCGTCGCCGCCTATGGCCACACGCCCGGCCACATGGCCTTCGTCATCTCTGCCGGCAACGGGCAGCTCATGGCGCTGAGCGACACCACCAACCACCCGGCCCTCTTCGTCCGCAATCCCGACTGGCAGGCCGTCTTCGACATCGACGGCGAGATGGCGCGCCAGACGCGCCGCCGCCTGCTCGACATGGTGGCGAGCGAGCGTCTGCAGGTGGCCTTCTACCACGCGCCCTTCCCGGCGACCGGCCACATCGCCCGTGACGGCAACGGCTTCGCCTTCGTGCCCGTGGCGTGGAGCCCCATCATCTGAGAGCGGCACGCCGTCCCCTTTCCGAACCGCGCGAGCCAACTGGACGCGGCGCCCCGTTTGCGGCTATGGCTCTCATCCCCGCCGATCCAGACGCCGGGCGCCGCCCGCGTCGCTTCGGCTCGCCAGGACAGGGGCGCCCATGGCCCGCCGATTCGGTAAGATTGCCATCGTCGCAAGCGACACTCCCGAGGCCCAGCAGGCCGCGGCCAGCCTCGTTGCACGCTACGGCACACACCCACCGGAGGAAGCCGATGTGATCGTCGCCCTGGGCGGCGACGGCCTGATGCTGCAGACGCTGCACCGCTTCATGGGCACGGGAAAGCCGATCTACGGCATGAACCGCGGCTCCGTCGGCTTCCTGATGAACGAGTTCCACGAGAACGACCTCGTCGACCGGCTGGAGCACGCCGAGCGCAGCGTGGTGCATCCCCTGCTGATGATCGCGCACGACGCGACCGGCAAGCCGCACCAGGCGCGCGCCATCAACGAGGTCTCGATGTTGCGCCAGACCTATCAGGCGGCCAAGCTGCGCGTCTCGGTGGACGGCCAGGTGCGGCTCGAGGAGCTGACAGCCGACGGCCTGCTCGTCGCCACGCCGGCGGGCTCAACCGCCTACAACCTCTCCGCCAACGGGCCGATCCTGCCCCTCAACGCCCCGCTGCTCGCGCTGACGCCGATTTCGGCCTTCCGCCCGCGGCGCTGGCGCGGGGCGCTCCTGCCGGATCACGCGCGGGTGCGTGTCGACGTGCTCGAGGCCGACAAGCGCCCCGTCAGCGCCGTGGCCGACCATACGGAGTTCCGCTCGGTGACGCGGGTCGACATCGCCATGGACCGCAGCGTCGACCTCGTCATGCTGCACGATCCCGGCCACAGCCTGGACGAGCGTATCCTGCGCGAGCAGTTCGGCTACTGAAGGCGTTCAGGCAGCGATCATCCCCGGCGCCGGCCGCTGCCGGTCGATGACCGCCCGGTCTGCCTCAATCAGCGCGCCGAGCGCCGCATTCTCCACAAGCAGCGCCGTGGTATCGCGAGCTTCCTCGCGCGCCACTTCCGCCTCGAAGCGCCGAAGCAGCGCGGTCAGCGCGTCGCCGTCGGCCTCGCCGCGCAAGGCGCAGGCGTCGATCACCCGCTGCAGGATTGGCTGGCGAAGGCCGATGGGGTCGCCATCGCTCTGCCCCTGTCGGGCGAACGATCGGCAGGCGCTCCATGCGGCGAGGAAGGCCGGCCGCAGGGCGTCCGGGATGCCGGCACGCTCCAGGAGGGCCCCCCGCCCCCTGCCCCGCTCGTCAGCGGCGAGCGCCGCGACACGCCCGGACGGGACATCGGCGAGCTCGGCCAGCGCCCAGATGAACAGCCGCTCCTCCCCGCTGAGAAGCCCGCGCAGCAGCAGGCGCGGCGTCAGCCGTCCCTCCGCCCGCAACAGCCGCACGAGCGCAGCGAGGGCGGCATCGTCCCGTTCCGCGGCAGCGATCATGAGCGTCGCCCTTTCGCAGGCCTCGCGCGCCGCGCCTTCCGCCCGCTCCGTGCGGAGCCAGCGCCGGCGGGTGACGAAAGCCGTCAGCTGCTCGGCCACGGCCGCGGCGATCCGCTGGCGCACCGCGGCCGGCAGGCCGGGCCGCGCCAGCAGTGCCTCGCGCAGGGCGGGCAGCTTCGCATGGCGCTCAAGCATGCGGTGCATCAACTGCTCGGGCAGCACTGCGGTGTGATTGTCGGCGAGGGCAACGAGCGCATCCGGCGCGCCGACGGAAGCGAGCGCCGAGGCCACGGCGAGCGGCAGGCCCGGACGCACGGCAATGGCCGTCTGGGCGAGCGCATCGCCCGTCTCCACGCAATCGACGAGATCGGAGGCCAGCAGCACCGGCGAGCGGGCGAGGACGAGCGCGGCAACGTCGCTCTGATCGCGCGCAAGAGCCAGCACGAGATGGCGCGGCACGTCGAGTTCCGCACCGAGCTCGCGCGCGATGGCGCGACGCACGGCCGCCGACGTGTCGTCGAGAAGGCTGAGCAGCGCCGCCTCCGCCTCCCGCCGCTCCTCGGGCGAGAGCCGGGCCGAGACATAGGCGCGCGCGAGCGCCCCGGCGCCCTGTGCCCGCTCGCTCGCCGAGGCGGAGCGAACCCAGAGCAGAAAGCGGCGGATGATCATTGCCCCAATCCCAAGCCGTGGGTGCGGCCGGAGCCCCGCCGGCCCGCACATCCACCAAAGCCGTATTTGCAGATCGCAGGCCTTCCCGAGCCATGGAAAACGGGAAGACTGCGATTTGCCTCGCCTCGCAGCATGGGGCGGTTATGGTAAACGAAGTCTGAACAACGCACCCGGAGGGAAGCTCAACGTCATGACGGCGCAGGCAAACGGCAGTCCGCACCCGCGCGGCGGTCTCTATTTCGAGGACTTCAGCGTCGGCCAGCTCATCCGCCACCGCCTCACGCGAACCGTGACGCAGATGGACAACATGCTGTTCTCCAACATGACGCTCAATCCCCAGCCGCTGCACATCGACGCGCATTTCTGCGCCACCGAGACCGAGTGGGGCCGGCCGCTCATGAATTCCCTGTTCACCCTCGGCCTGATGATCGGCATTTCGGTGAATGACACCACGGTGGGCACCACCATCGCCAATCTCGGCATGACGGACGTGCGCTTCCCCGCGCCCCTCTTCGAGGGCGACACCATCAGCGTGACCACGGAGGTGGTCTCCGTGCGCAGCTCAAAGTCGCGCCCGGACGCCGGCATCGTCGAGTTCCTGCACCGCGCCTACAAGCAGGACGGGACGCTCGTGGCCGAATGCCGGCGGCAGGCCTTCATGCGCAAGCGCCCGACGGTGTGACGCCATGCGCTCGCTGCTCTTCGTTCCCGGCGACAGCCGCAGGAAGCTCGACAAGGCGCTGACAGCCGGGGCGGATGCCCTGATTCTCGACCTCGAGGATTCCGTCGCACTCTCGGAGAAGGCGTCTGCCCGCGCCATCACTGCCGACTTCCTGCGCGAGGTCGCGCCGCAGCCGGCGCGGCCGCTGCTCTACGTGCGCATCAATGCGCTCGACAGCGGTCTGAGTGACGACGACCTCGACACCGTCATGGCCGCCGGACCCGACGGCATCGTGCTGCCCAAGGCCGCCGGCGGCACGGACGTGTCCCACCTCGGCGCCAAGCTCGCGGTGCGCGAGGCCGAGTTCGGCCTCGACGACGGCAGGACGCGCATCCTCGCCATCGCGACGGAGACGGCCCAAGGCGTCTTTGCCCTCGGCACCTACGCCGGCGCGAGCCAGCGCCTTTGCGGCCTGGCCTGGGGAGGGGAAGATCTCTCCGCCGATCTCGGGGCCGAGACGAACCGCCTGCCCGACGGCCGCTATGCGGAACCCTACCGCCTCGCCCGTTCTCTGACCCTGATGGGTGCGGCAGCGGCGGGCGTCGATGCGGTCGACGCTGTCTTCACCAACTTCCGCGACCTCGACGGGCTCGCCGCCGAATGCGAGGCGGCGCGCCGCGACGGTTTCGTGGCCAAGATGGCGATCCACCCGGCCCAGGTGCCGGTCATCAACGCCGCCTTCACGCCGACGCCAGAGGCGGTGGCCGAGGCGCGCGCCATCGTGGAAGCCTTCGCGGCCAATCCCCAGGCCGGCGTGCTCGCCGTGCGCGGCGAGATGGTCGACCGTCCGCACCTCAAGCGTGCCGAGCGGCTTCTGGCGCGGGTGCCGAAGAACGGGTGAAAACCCTGCGTTGGTGCCCGACCCCTCCATTCCGGGCAAGGGAGCGGCCGGACCGGGCCTGACGCTTCTCAGGCGCCCTTCGGCCGCACCAGGGAAAACACCTCGTCCACGACGCTGTAGTCGTTGTAGCCGAGCCGGGCAATGGGCTGCATGGCAGCCGTGTCCACGAGCCCGTTCCTGATGAAGCGGTCGTCGATGTAGACGCCGACCACCTGGCCCAGCACCAGCCAGCGATCGAGCGCGCGACCGTCCAGATCCTCCAGCCGGATGATCTGCAGGCGCTTGCACTCCAGCGCCGCCGCGATGCCGCGCACCCGCGGCGGCTTGACGAAGTGCGATGGCTCCGGCTCGAGCCCTGCCGCCTCAAACTCGCTGACGCCGCGCGGCAGCGGCGCCGAGGTCGCATTCATCGCCTCGCGCAGCGGATAGGTGGCGATGTTGCAGACGAACTCGCCCGTCTCCGCGATGAAGGCGAGCGAATCCTTCTGCCCCTCGCTGGAAAAGCCGACGATGGGCGGATGGGTCGAGAAGGCGTTGAAGAAGCTGTAGGGCGCGAGATTTGCCTCGCCCCGCTCACTGAGGGACGAGATCCAGCCGATCGGCCGTGGCGCGACGAGCGCCTTGAAGGGATCGTGCGGCAGCCCGTGGTCGCAGGCGATGGCATCGTAAATCATGGTCTCACTCGCCGAAACGGGTGACGATGGCGGAGAGGTCCGGCCGCGGCCGGTCAGCCGGCTTCTCGCTCGCCGTGCCGATGTGGACGAAGCCGGCGATTCGCTCGTCCGGAGCGAGGCCGAACGCATCGAGCACCCGCCGGTCGTAGGCGCACCATCCGGTAACCCAGCTCGTCGCGAAGCCCATGGCATTGGCGGCGACGATGAGGTTCATGCACACGGCGCCCGCCGACAGGACCTGCTCCCACTCCGGGATCTTGGGATGCGGGGCCGCGCGCGAGACGACAGCGACGACGAGCGGCGCGGCCGTCATGCGCTCGCGCTCGGCGGCGAGGCGCTTCTCGTCCGCCTCCGGATTATCGGCGGCGAAGGCGGCGGCGATGATCTGCGCGGCCTTCTCGCGGGCCTCGCCCGAGAAGACGATGAAACGCCACGGGGCGAGCTTGCCGTGATCGGGCACGCGAGCAGCGATGGTCAGGAGCGTCCTCAGTTGCTCCTCGCTCGGCGCCGGGCCCTGCATCTGGCGGGCCGGCACGGATCGGCGCGCGCTGAGGAGTTCGATCGTTGCATTCGACATCGGCTCTTCGCTCCGGGCTGGAACTGGCTGAAAAAGCGTCGCTTCGGCGCACTTGCCCGTCGCTGTCATCGCGGCTTCGCCGCCCGGCGTCAACGCCGCCGCGCGCATGCCGGCCGTGCGCCGATGCGTCTGCACGAGGCCCGCGCCATGACCCCGTGCCACCTTCCATTCACAATTGGGTGGCAACTCCCGCCAGGGACGCCTATTGAAGGCTCTGCCGGATGTTCACGAACGGAATGCGAGCAACGTGATCAAGGTCCTCAATCGTTGGAGCGCGGGCGCCCTCGTGGCCGCCGGCCTGACGTTCCTCGCGGCCGGCGCCCAGGCCCAGATGCCGCCCCGACTGCAGAACGTACCGCCACCGCAGCTCCAGGACACGCAGGGCACGGCAACGCTCTATCTGAGCGCCGTGTTTTCCGGCGAGACCAAGCCCATCGGCGACGGACTCGTCTGGCGCATCTATGCCGACGCGCCGAACGGCGAGGATTTCCAGCTGATGGTGAAGTCGGAGGAGGCCTCCCCCGCCATCACGCTGCCCAAGGGCGACTATCGCATCCATGCCGCCTATGGCTTCGCCAGCGCCACACGCCGCGTATCCCTGATCCGCGACACCGTGGAGCGGCTGACGATCTCGGCCGGCGGTCTGCGCATCCGCGGCGCGGTGGGCTCGCAGCCCATCCCGCCAGACAAGCTGACCTTCTCGGTCTTCGTGCCGATCGGCAACAACGACGAGGGGCGCCTCGTCGTCGAGAAGGCGCGCTCGGGCTCCGTGGTGCTGCTGCCGGAAGGCACCTACCACGTCGTTTCCAACTACGGCGATTCCAACGCCCTGATGCGGGCCGACCTCAAGGTCGAGAGCGGCAAGCTCACCGACGCCACGCTCAATCACCGCGCCGCCACGGTGACGCTGAAGCTCGTGCGCACCGCAGGCGGGGAGGCCTTCGCAGGCACGGCCTTCAGCGTCCTCACCCCCGGCGGCGACGTCATCCGTGAGGAGATCGGCGCGTTCCCCTCCTTCGTCCTGGCCGAGGGCGAGTATGTTGTCATCGCCCGCCACGAGGGGCAGGTCTACACGCGCGAGTTCACCGTCGAGAGCGGCCAGGACCGCGACATCGAGGTGGTGGCGCGCTAGCAGCGCCGGCGCGGACCCGTAACCGGGCGCTGCCAACGCGGCCAGACAAACCTCGGCCTCTCTCGAGGGAGGAGAAAGACAATTCCCCCTCCCCTGCCGGGGAGAGGGAATGCGTTCTCTCAGGCCGCTTCTCAGGCCACGGCCTGCTGCGGCGCCGCGGCTGCGGCGCGCTCGCGGCGGATGTCGGGCGGCACGGCCTCCTCGACGAGCGAGGCGAGCGCCTCGTCCAGCGTCATCGACACCTGTTGCTGCGAGCCGAGGCGGCGGATGGAGACTGTTCGCTCTGCAGCCTCCTTCTTGCCGACGACGAGAAGCACCGGCACCTTGGCGAGCGAATGCTCGCGCACCTTGTAGGTGATCTTCTCGTTGCGCAGGTCCACGTCGCCGCGCAGGCCCGCCTTCTTGGCCGCCTTCAGCACCTCGACAGCGTAGTCGTCCGCATCGGAGGTGATGGTGCAGACCATGAGCTGCTGCGGCGCAAGCCACAGCGGGAAGTGACCGGCAAAGTGCTCGATGAGTATGCCGGCGAAGCGCTCCATGGAGCCGCAAATGGCGCGGTGCACCATCACCGGGGTCTTCTTCTGCCCGTCCTGGTCGACGTAGAAGGCGCCGAAACGCTCGGGCAGGTTGAAGTCCACCTGCGTCGTTCCGCACTGCCAGTCGCGGCCGATAGCGTCACGCAGCACATACTCGAACTTGGGCCCATAGAAGGCACCCTCGCCCGGGTTGATGCTCGTCTTGATGCGCCCGCCCGACTGGGCGGCGATCTGCTCGAGCACCCGGCTCATCACCTCCTCGGCGTGGTCCCACAGGGCGTCGGAGCCGACGCGCTTCTCCGGGCGCGTCGAGAGCTTGACGACGATCTCCTCGAAGCCGAAGTCGGCATAGGTCGAGAGAATGAGATCGTTGATCTTCAGGCACTCCTCGGCGAGCTGCTCCTCGGTGCAGAAGATGTGCGCGTCGTCCTGCGTGAACGCGCGCACGCGCATCAGCCCGTGCAGCGCGCCGGAGGGCTCATAGCGGTGCACCGCGCCGAACTCGGCGAGCCTCAGCGGCAGGTCGCGATAGGACTTCAGCCCGTGCTTGAAGATCTGCACGTGGCCGGGGCAGTTCATGGGCTTGATGGCAAAGACGCGCTCGTCCTCCGTGTGCTCGCCGGCCGATGTGGCCGCGAACATGTTCTCACGATACCAGCCCCAGTGGCCCGAGATCTCCCACAGCGACTTGTCGAGGAGCTGCGGCGCGTTCACCTCCTCGTAGTCGGCGGCGAGGCGCCGGCGCATGTAGCTGATGAGGTTCTGGAACAGCGTCCAGCCCTTCGGATGCCAGAAGACGGTGCCGGGCCCCTCCTCCTGGAAGTGGAAGAGGTCCATCTCCCGCCCGAGGCGACGGTGGTCGCGCTTCTCGGCCTCCTCGAGCTGCCTGAGATAGGCGTCGAGGTCGTCCTGTGTAGCCCAGGCGGTGCCATAGATGCGCGTCAGCATCGGGTTGTTGGAATCGCCGCGCCAGTAGGCACCGGCCACCTTCATCAGCTTGAAGGCGGTGCCGATCTTGCCCACGCTCGTCATGTGCGGGCCGCGGCACAGGTCCAGCCACTCGCCCTGCCGGTAGATCTTGAGCGTCTCACCCGGCGGGATGGCGTCGACCAGCTCGACCTTGAACGCCTCACCCTTCGTCTCGAAATAGGCGCGCGCCTGCTCGCGCGACCAGACCTCCTTGGTGAAGGGGGCATCGCGGGCGATGATCTCGCGCATCTTGGCCTCGATCGCCGGGAAATCCTCCGGCGTGAAGGGCTTCTCGCGGTAGAAGTCGTAGTAGAAGCCGTTCTCGATGACCGGGCCGATGGTCACCTGCGTGCCGGGAAAGAGAGTCTGCACCGCCTCGGCCAGAACGTGGGCGCAGTCGTGCCGGATGAGCTCGAGCGCGCGCGGGTCCTCGCGCGAGATGAACTCGATCTTCGCATCGCGCGTGATCGGGTCGGAAAGGTCGGTCAGGGTGCCGTCGAGCACCATGGCGACCGTGCGCTTGGCCAGCGACTTCGCGATGCCTTCGGCGACTTCGCGCCCGGTGATGCCGTCGGGAAACTGGCGCGTGGCGCCATCGGGGAAGGTCAGCGTAATCATCAACAGTCTCCCGCTCACTCCTGCAAACGGCGGCAGGTAAGCGCTTGTTCTCAGGGTTTTCCGGACTGGTTTCCGTCAGGCGGCGAGGCAGCGTCGCCGTCCGGTTCGACGGCCTCGCAGACGAAAGCCGGCGGCGCATTGACGCCGCGCCAGCGCCCGTAGGTCCACGGCTTATACCAGGCGCTCGCCGGCGGCAACGCCTCCGGCACGAGATCGATGCCGCTCGTGCCGAAGGGCGTGCAGCGGCAGATGCGGGCAACACCCATCCATCCGCCGGCCCAGAGGCCGTGCCGCTTGATGGCCTCGTCGGTGTAGCTCGAGCAGCTCGGCCAGTGACGGCACTGACGCCCGACCAAGGCGGACAGCGTGAGCTGGTAGCCACGAATAACAAGATGCGCTATCCACTGACCGGGATTCATGTCTCTCGCCGTCGGGAATCGCCTTCCTTTGGGCCGCGCTCGGCCAATACGCACGTTTCGCGCATTTCCTGCCACGAAACGTTAACTGCGCTGAGCGAGAGTGCCGGCATTGGTTCAGGAGTAGCACATTGTCTGGCAACCGCGTCGCTTTTGCCGTCACTCTGGCCGCCTCGGCCTTCGGCATTCTCGCCTCGTCCTCCGTTGCCTTCGCACAATCGTCTCGGCCCTATGAGACGAGCTTCGCCGGCGTGCCGGTCGGCCCGAACGACTGGATTCTCACGGTCAAGGGCAATGCCCAGATCACGCCGATGTTCGAGGGATCGGACAAGACGAGCTTCGTCATCTTCCCCTCCTTCACGCTCCGCCGCGCCACCGAACCCAGGCGTTTCGCGGCGCCGGACGACGGGGTGAGCCTCACTTTCTACGGCAACCCGGTCGTGAGCTTCGGCGTCGTCGCTGCCTACCAGGGCGGTCGCTATTACCAAGACGACCGGCGGCTCTTCGGCCTGTCGAAGATCAACTGGACCATCGAGCCCGGCGTCTTCGTCGAACTGTGGCCGACCGAGCAGCTGCGCGGCCGTTTCGAGATCCGCCACGGCCTCAACGGCAGCGGATTCACCGCCGGCCTCGCCCTCGACTGGGTGGAGCGCGTCGGCCGCTTCACCGTCTCGGGCGGTCCGCGCGCCGTCCTCGCCGACAGCGACTACATGGACAAATACTACAGCGTGTCGCCCTATGAGGCCGCCATCAACGGCCGCGTCCTGCCCTTCAAGGCCAAGGGCGGCGTCCGCTCGGTTGGCGCGGCTGCCGCGATCTCCTATGACTGGAGTGACGAGTGGAACACCACTCTCTTCGGTCGCTACGACTACCTGACGGGCGACGCGGGCAAGAGCCCGATCGTGCGCGCCTTCGGCTCGCGCAACCAGTTCAGCGTCGGCCTCACCGCCGCCTACTCGTTCAAGACGACCTGGTAAGCCGGGTGCCGCATTCCTGCCGGGGCCATCAGGCCCCGGCCGCAGGCTCCTCCATCTGCGCCTGCAGGGCCTTGTCCACCGCCTCGACCACCGCGTCAAAGGTCAGCAGCGTCGAGGCATGGCGAGCCTTGTACTCCCGCACCGGCTCGAGCACGGCCAGCTCCGCCCAGCGCCCGCCCGGCGGCGGGCCGCCCTCCTTCAGCATCCGGCGCATCGTCTCGCGCAGCTCGCGCAGCTCCGTGAGATCCGCCCCGATGACGTTGCGTGCCATGATGGACGACGAGGCCTGGCCGAGGGCGCAGGCCTTCACGTCGTGGGCGAAGTCGCTGACGCGCCCGCGCTCATCCAGCATCACGTCAACCGTCACCGTCGACCCGCACAGCCTGGAATGGGCGGTGGCGCTGCCTTGCGGCGCCGGAAGCCGCCCGAGCCGCGGAATATCCGCAGCCAGTTCCAGGATGCGCCTGTTGTAGATATCCGAGAGCATATCCGCTCCAAACTGACGGATTTGGGTTCCATCCGTGCCGGCCCCCTATATAAGGCCCGACGAGTGGATTCAAAAGCAGGCCCGCCCCGAACGGGCCGGCGTGGGAAGCGGCGAAGCCGGTGACGGCCGGGCGGCGGGAAGGCCCTTCGGCCTTCAGGGCCATTGCCGTTTCGGGAGGCCGGAATGAAGAGCGCCGGAAATTCCTCGCCCGCGGCCGCCGCCGGCGGCTGCGACGACTTCACAGCCGCTGCCCGCCCGAGCCGCGCCGAGGCCGAGGCGGCCGTGCGCACACTCATCCGCTGGGCCGGCGACGACCCGGACCGCGAGGGTCTCGCCGGAACACCCGAACGCGTCGTGGCCGCCTTCGAGGAGTTCTATGCCGGCTACCGGGAGAACCCGGCTGATCTCATCGGCTGCACCTTCGCCGATGCGGCCGGCTATGACGACATGGTGCTGGTGCGTGACATCCCCTTCCATTCCCACTGCGAGCATCACATGGTGCCCTTCTTCGGTCGCGCGCATGTCGCCTACTACCCCGCAGGCGGCGTGATCGGCCTGTCGAGGTTCGCAAGGCTGGTCGATGCCTTCGCCAGGCGCCTGCAGACGCAGGAGCGCCTCACGGCACAGATCGCCGATGCCATCGAGACGCACCTTCGCCCGCGCGGCACAGCGGTCATGATCGAGGCCGAGCACATGTGCATGTCGATGCGCGGCGTGCAGAAACAGGGCTCCCTGACCATCACGACCCGCTTCGGCGGAGTCTTCCACGACAATCCCGCCGAACAGGCTCGCTTCTTCGCGCAGCTGCGCTGCGGCCGCGACCGGGCGGCGGGCTAAATCCGGCACGCGGATCCGAACCGAGGACGCCATATGTGCGAACGCTGTGACTTTATCGCCGCGCGCGGCAGCAAGGCCGAGGTCGAGGAAGGCGACCGGCTGATGCCCGCCTTCGATGCCAACGGCCTCATGACCTGCGTCACCACAGATGCGGACACCGGCGAGGTGCTCATGGTCGCGCACATGAATGCCGAGGCCCTCGCCCGCACGATCGAGACCGGGGAAGCCTGGTACTGGTCGCGCTCGCGCGCCTGCCTCTGGCACAAGGGCGACACCTCCGGCCAGATCCAGACCGTGGTGGAGATGCGCATCGACTGCGACCAGGACGCGATCGTGCTCAAGGTCAGGGTCGGTGGCGACGGCGGCTGCTGCCACACCGGGCGCCGGTCCTGCTTCTACCGGCGCGTCATCACCGAGCCGGACGGCCGCGGACGCCTCGCCCTCGACACCGCGCAGTGACAGAACGGCGCCGACGCCGCTGGATGGACGGCGGGCGCCACGCGGGTGTCACAAGCCTCTTTCATTCATCCGGAGGCAACTTCATCCTGTCAGGCGGCGTTGACCTCCTGCGGAGGGAGACCGGATGTTCAAGGACCTCGCGACAGGGCCCGTCGTGCCCGAACCGGTTCCCGTCCGGAAACGGCGTCCGTTCGGTGTCGCGCTCGGCGGCGGGGCCGCACGCGGCTGGGCGCACATCGGCGTCATGCGCGTGCTGGCGCGGGAGGGGCTCGTCCCCGACGTCATTGCCGGCACGTCCATCGGCGCCGTTGTCGGCGGCTGCTTCGCCAGCGGCAAGCTGGACGAACTCGAGGACTTTGCGCGCTCGTTGACCAGGCGGCGCGTCATGGGGTTGATGGATTTCCATCTCAATGGCTCGGGCCTCATCGCCGGCCAGCGCCTGAAGCGCATGCTCGCGCATCACCTTGGCGACGTCCGCATCGAGGCCCTCGCGCCGCGCTTCGTCGCCATCGCCACCGAGCTCGGCAGCGGCCACGAGATCTGGCTGACGCGCGGCTCCCTCACCGAGGCCCTGCGCGCCTCCTATGCCCTGCCCGGCATCTTCGACGCGGTGCGTGTCGGCGGCCGCTGGCTGATGGACGGCGCTCTCGTCAACCCCATTCCCGTGACGGCGGCGCGCGCCCTTGGCGCCGAGATCGTGCTGTGCGTCAACCTCAACGGTGCTGATACGCGCGGCCGCGGCGCTGTCATCCCGGCACACGGCGCAGACGAGGATTCCGTCGAGGACGAGCTTCAGACCGCCCGCGGCCTCTTCTCGCCCGTGCGCGGGGCTGCGATGCGCATGCGCCAGTTCGGCCGTCGCGCCGACGGCGCTCCGGGTATCGGCGCCGTGATGGTCGACGCCTTCAACATCACCCAGGACCGCATCGCCCGCTCGCGCCTCGCCGGCGACCCGCCGGACGTGATGGTGGCGCCGCGCCTCGGTCGCATGGGACTGTTCGACTTCCACCGCGCCGACGAGGCCATCGCGCTTGGCATGGAAGCGGCCGAGCGCGCCCTGGACGAGCTGCGCGAGATGCTGGAGCTCCCTGTGGCCGAGCGAGGCTGAGCCCGCCGTTCAGGCCATGGCGATGTATTCGCGCATGGCCTTGTGCTCGGCCTCGATCTCCGCCACCCGGTACTTGACCACGTCGCCGATGGAGACGAGGCCGGCGAGCTTGCCGTCCTCCACCACCGGCAGGTGGCGGAACTTGCCCTCGGTCATTATGCCCATGATGTCGGTGATGGCCGAGGCGCTCGTGCAGGTCACCACCTTCTCGGTCATGTGCTGGCTGACGCTCTCCTGGAGGGCGGCGGGTCCACCCTTGGCGATCTCGCGGACGATGTCGCGCTCCGAGAGGATGCCCAGCACCTTGCCGCCCGCGTTCACCACGACGACTGCGCCAATGCGGCGCTCGGCGAGGAGTTGGGCCGCCTCCATGAGCGTCTTGGTCGGAGGAATAGTCACGACGTTGCGGCCCTTGGCCGCCAGGATCTGCGCAACGGTCATCAGCTCCTCCATGCCGGATCGCGGCGCCGGACCCGTGCCATCGCAACGGCATCTGACGCCAGCGGTTCACCAGCCCCTTTCCCCAGCCCCCTTTCCATAGTGCTGGCGCTGGCCGGCAAGCGCAAGGCAAGGCACTGGCCGCTCAGTCCGCGCCGTCGCGCGGATGCGCCCGGTCAAAGAGCGGAAAGAGCAGCAGGCCGGCCACGAAGCCGCCGATGTGCGCCTCCCAGGCAATGCCGCCCTCGGCCAGACCGAGCGGCAGGGCCGTGACGCCAAAGGCCAGATTGATGGCGAACCAGACTGCGACGAAGGCGAGTGCCCGGCGGTTCCGCACGAGCTGGCCCAGGCTCTCCGCCGGCATGCGGTCGGCACTGAGATCGATGCCGAACAGGTGGCCCCAGTCCGGCCGGAAGACGAAGCGCGCCGCAGCCGCCATGACGCCAGAGATGGCGCCCGAGGCGCCGATCATCGGCACCACGTCGAACGGCCGGCTGGCGAGATGGGCGAGCGCCCCGGCAACGGAGCAGACGAGACACAGGACGAGGAAGCGCGCCGCCCCGAAACGCCGCGCGACAGCACTGCCGAAGGCGAGCAGCCACATGGCATTGGCGCCGAGATGCGCCCACGAGCCGTGGAGGACGGCATAGGTGACGAGTGTCCACGGCGCCGCGCCGTCGCCCAGTACGAGCTGGGCGAACATCTGCCAGTAGCCGCCATCCGGCCCGGCCGACGCCCGCTCCACGATGGCGTCGATGCTCTCGAAGCCAAGCCCGGCAAGCAGACGCGCCGGGATGAAGCCGAAGTCGATGAGGATGCGGAAGTCAGTCTCCGCACTGATGACGGAGCGCAGGATGTGGATGGCGACGATAACGGCGATCGCGCCCACGACGACCGACGGTGCGTTGAACATCGGCTCGCGCGAGGGACCGGAGGAAGGCTGGTGCGACATGGGCTCCGAGATCAGGCATCGACATAGGCACGACGCCCGCTTCGGCCGTCGCTGCGGCAACAGGCATCACTTTGCCTGCCGCGTCAATCCGTGAGCCCGCAGACGGTCCGCAACAGGAAGGGGAGAGGCATGGCGCCCCTCCCCCGCCGGCGGCATCCTGTGCCAAGCCGTGGCGCGTGGCCCGGCTGCTCGTTCGACGTTCCCTGCAGGCAGGGCCCGAAGGCCCCGGCCGTATGCACAAAGCATGGCGCGCCCGCCCCGCTGCGGCAACAGGCAAGACAAAATTAACCCTAACGAACGGTAAACGGTGCCAGCCCCTCCCCATCGGTGGCACGGCTGCTGCATTCTCAAAGATGTGATGCCCGCGACTGTGTCGGATTGGGAGGGAACGGCCCGTGCGTGCCACGTGTCCCCCTTCTCCTGCCGGTACGTCGCGCGGCTGCGCACGGGGCCGGGACGATCACGCATCAAAATGAAACATGTAACGAGCCGCGCACTCTACGATTACTGGAACCGCCTGCGCGGGGAGCGGGCGGCGCCCGAGCGCGGAGAGATCGCACCCGGCGAGATACGCCACATCCTCAGCGACACCTTCATCCTGGAACTCGACGGGGACGAGCCCCGCTTCCGCCTGGCTGGCGCGCGGCTGTGCACCCTCGTGGGGGAAGACCTTAAGGGGCGCCCCTTCGCCGCGCTGTGGCGGGGCGAAAGCCTCCACGAGTGCCGGCGCGCGGTGTCCCTCGTGCTCGACAACCAGGCGGGCCTCGTCGCCGGCGCGGAGGCGCGACCGTCCCAGGGCACAGCGGGCGAGCCGTTCGACCTCGAGCTCCTGCTCCTGCCGCTGCGCTATCGCGGCAAGACGCACGCCCGCATGCTCGGCGCGCTATCGCCCGCGGCGGCGCCGGCGTGGCTCGGTCTTGCCCCGCTTGCCCCCCTCACCTTCACCTCCGCGCGCGTCCTGTGGCCGGAAGGGCCGGAACGCCACGCCGTCGCCGGTGCCGACCGGCGCGGCCATTTCATGGTCTTCCGCGGCGGCCGCAGCTGATCGCCCCGCCGGGGAGCGGCGAGAAAGGTCCGCGCAAGGCACAGGCGCATCACTGTCCGAGGTTCGGGAGCTTCATGGATCGCTGGGGATCAAGTATCAATTGGCCTTGTCCCACAGTCGATTCTCGGCAGATCGGTTTTCGACACGATGGCGCGGCCTATTTCACCGACGACTGTTGCCCTGTACGCCAACCAGGAGGATCGCCGCCTCTATCAGCGCGTGCAGATCAAGCTCGTCGGCCGCTACATGCTGCCTGACAAACAGGAATATCCCTGCCAGACGATCGACATGTCGCCGGGGGGCGTCAGCCTCGTGGCCCCGGCATCGGGCGCCATCGGCGACCGGGTCATCATTTACCTGGAGCAGGTCGGCCGCCTCGAGGGCGAGATCACGCGCCACATGGACAACGGCTTTGCGGTGCGCCTCTCCATCTCGCCGCACAAGCGCGAGAAGCTCGCGACGCAGCTGATGTGGCTGGCGCATCGCGACGAGCTTGGCCTGCCCGAGGACCGGCGCCACGAGCGCATCGTGCCGAACAAGCAGCTCACGACGATGACCATCGCCGGCGGCGAGCCACAGATGGCACGCATCATCGACATCTCGCGCTCCGGCGCCGCCGTTTCCTCCTCTGCCGCGCCGCCGATGGGAACGCTGGTCACACTCGGCCGCACCGCGGGCCGCGTCACGCGCCATTTCAAGGGCGGCTTCGCCGTCGAGTTCCTGACCCCCCTGCCGGAACGCGACTTCGACGAGACAATCGAACTCTGACGGCGACGACCGTTACCGTCCCCGCCGCGGCACCGGGCGATATCCTCGCGCGGCGATGTTTTCTGCGCCCGGCGAGTCTCGTCAGCCATGAAACGCTGCGCGCGGGCCGACCCGTCGATGATCCGTCAGCGTCACCGGCGCGTAGGCGGTTTCGCTAAAATACGAAGCAATCACATTCAGTGTTATTTTACTTAACAATTCATCCGTTAATAGCCGGTATATCCATCAAATTACGCTGATTTTATTCAACGTGGATGGATTTGACTGTCCTATGATGCCTCCCGACGAATTGGGAGGCGATAATGAAAAATCCGATCGTCGCATTGCTCTTCATCCTTGCCGGCACCCTGGCGTCGGGCGGCGCTTCGGCCTATGGGGCGCGGCCGCACCCGACACCGGCGGCGACGGCGCACGGTCTTGCCCGTGCCCCGTCGGGCTGGCTGCAGTTCTGCAGCGCGCGGCCGGCCGATTGCGCCGTCGACCCTCAGGAAGAGGCGCTGATCCGGCTTGACGCCCGCCGCTGGCGGCTACTCACCGCCATCAACCGCAAGGTCAACAGCGCCATCATGCCGCAGACCGACGAGGAACAGTGGGGCGTCATCGAAAGCTGGGACTATCCGGACAGCGGCAAGGGCGATTGCGAGGACTACGCCCTGCTCAAGCGCCGCCTGCTGGTTGAGGCCGGGCTGCCCCGGCGGGCGTTACGCCTCGCCGTCGTCCTCGACGAGAACGGCGAGGGCCATGCCGTCCTCATGGTGCGCACGGACCGGGGCGACCTCATCCTCGACAACAAGCGCGATGCCGTCCTGCCCTGGCTCGCCACGGGCTACGTCTTCGTGAAACGGGAGAGCCAGGACTTCGCCGGCTGGGTCTCCCTCGGCCACCGCGGCGGCGACATGACGGCGAGCCCACACTGAGCGGGCCGCCGGCAACGCTTGCCCGCAGACCACAATCATGAACAAACGTTAACCTTGTCGCGACGTTGACGCGCGCGCCGCCTTGCGGCATGACCCCCGCCTGTGAAAAGGTAAACGAAATCTTAACGGGTTTGGGGCGGTCGATGGGTTCGCGTACCTCCGTCATTCTGGCGCTTGCAGGCCTGTGCCTCGCTTCGATGGCCACGGTGGCTGAGGCCGAAACGCGCAAGACGGCTTCCGTCTCCGCCGCGCGCAGGCTCGAGGTCAACCTGCCCGACGCTTCCTCCGCCATCGAGCGCGCCGCGGCCCGCCCGCCGGTCGGCTGGCTCGCCTTCTGCCGCACGAACTGGAGTGAATGCACCGACGACGGCAAGGGCCCCAGCGTCATCGACCTCGACAGGGCGGGCTGGCACGACATTGTCCGCATCAACCTCGACGTGAACCGCTCCATCACGCCCGTCACCGACATGGAGCACTGGGGCGTCGAGGAATCCTGGGACCTGCCGTCCGATGGCAAGGGCGACTGCGAGGACTACGTGCTGCTGAAGCGCAAGCTCCTCATCGAGCGGGGTTTCCCTGCCCGGGCCCTGCTGATCACCGTCGTGCGCGACGAGGCGGGCGACGGCCATGCCGTGCTCACGGTCCGCACCACCCGCGGCGACTTCATCCTCGACAACAAGCGCGACACCATCCTCTCGTGGACGGCGACGGGCTATCGCTTCATCAAGCGGCAGTCGCAGCAAGACACGATGCAGTGGGTCGCCCTCGGCCAGCCCGACGCCGGCACGGTCACGGCCGCGGCGCGCTGACGCGGCCGAAGCTCCGGCGGCGACGTGCGCCGCCGGGCAAATTGGGCTAGCAAGGCACTCCCCTTCGCACCAGCGACTCGCGCCTTGTCAGCCCATCCGCTCGATATTCTCAGGACAGTCTACGGCTATGGTGCCTTCCGCGGGCGCCAGGCGGAGATCATCGACCACGTGATCGCCGGCCGGCACGCCTTTGTCCTGATGCCGACGGGGGGCGGCAAGTCGCTGTGCTACCAGATCCCGGCGCTGGTCCGCCCCGGCACCGGCCTCGTTGTGTCACCCCTCATCGCCCTGATGGAGGACCAGGTGGCGACGCTGCGCCAGGCCGGCATGCGCGCAGCCGCGCTCAACTCCCGCATCGGAGGCGCCGAGCGGGACGAGATCTGGCGGCAGATGCGGCGCGGCGAGATCGACCTCGTCTACATGGCGCCGGAAACCCTGCTCAGACCCGAGACGCTGGAGCGGCTGAAATCCGTCCGCCTCTCCGTCATCGCCATCGACGAGGCCCACTGCCTGTCCCAGTGGGGGCACGACTTCCGGCCCGAGTACCGGGGGCTCGACGTGCTCGTCGAACTCTTCCCGGACGTGCCGCGCATGGCGCTGACCGCGACGGCGGATGCGCCGACGCGCGAGGAGATCGTTGCCCATCTCGCCATCGGCGCCGAAAACAGCTTCATCGCCGGGTTCGACCGGCCCAATATCCGCTACGGCGTCGCCGAGAAGCAGAGCCAGACCCAGCAGATGCTGCGCTTCCTCAACGCCCGCAAGGGCGAGAGCGGCATTGTCTACTGCCTGTCAAAACGCAAGACGGAGGAAGTGGCCGCGACGCTCAACGCCCACGGCTTTTCCGCCCTCGCCTACCACGCCGGCATGGACATGGCGGCGCGGGAGGCGAACCAGCGCCGCTTCCAGCACGGCGAGGGCCTGGTCATGGTCGCCACCATCGCCTTCGGCATGGGCATCGACAAGCCGGACGTGCGCTTCGTGCTGCATGTCGACCTGCCGGCCAGCATCGAGGCCTATTACCAGGAGACCGGCCGCGCCGGCCGCGACGGCCTGCCGGCCGAGACACTGATGCTCTATGGCGCCGAGGACATCGCGCTGCGCCGCCGCTTCATCGACGAATCCGATGCTCCCGCGGAGCGCAAGCGCATGGAGCACCGCAAGCTCGATGCGCTGCTGGGCTTCGCCGAATCCTGCCAGTGCCGCCGCCAGGTACTGCTGCGCTACTTCGGCGACGATTGCCCGCCCTGTGGCAATTGCGACGTCTGCCTCGACCCGCCGGAGACCTTCGACGGCACCATCGCCGCCCAGAAACTGCTCTCATGCATCCATCGCACGGGCGGTCGCTACGGCCAGGGCCATGTGATCTCCGTGCTCCTGGGCGAGGAAGACGAGCGCATCGCGCAGCTCGGACACGACAAGCTCTCCACCTACGGCATCGGCCGGGAGTTCGACCGCGCCCAGTGGCGCTCCATCGTCCGTCAGCTCGTCGCCCACGGGCTCGTGACGGTGGATGTCGCCGGGCACGGCGGCCTGTCCATCTCCGCCAAGGGGGCGAGCTTTCTGCGCGAGCGCTCCTCCATCATGCTGCGGGCGCTGAAGAAGCCGGCGCACGGCGGCCGCAGGGCGGCGCGCCGGCAGGCGGCGGAGGCGCTGCCGCAGGGGGACCGGGAGCTCTTCGAGAAGCTGCGCGCGCGGCGCCTCGAGCTGGCGAAAGAGCAGAACGTGCCGCCCTACGTCATCTTCCACGACCGCACGCTGCAGGAAATGGCGGCCCGCGCTCCGCGCACCCGCCGGGATCTCGCGGCCATCTCCGGCGTCGGCGAGTCCAAGCTCGCCCGCTATGCCGAGGCCTTTCTCGCGGTCATTGCGGCGCATGCGGACGGCGCGCGCTGAAGGCTCAGTCGATCCGCTTCAGCCCCGCGGCGAAGCGGCGCCAGTTGCCGACATAGCCCATGGCCGACAGCTTGAGCCCGGCGAGCGCCTTCTCGTCGAGGGCGCGTACCGCGCGGGCCGGCGCCCCGACGATGAGCGAGCCGTCGGGAAACTCCTTACCTTCAGTGACGAGCGCATTGGCGCCCACGAGGCAGTTGTTGCCGATGCGCGCGCCGTTGAGCACGGTGGCGCCCATGCCAATGAGGGTCGAGGCGCCGATCTGGCAGCCGTGCAGGATGGCATGGTGGCCGATGGTGCAGTCCGGCCCCACGGTGAGCGGAAAGCCCATGTCCGTGTGCAGCATGGCGCCTTCCTGGATGTTGGTGCGGTCGCCGATGTCGATAAGCTCGTTGTCGCCGCGCAGCACGGCGCCGAACCAGACGCCGACCTCGTCACCCAGCCGCACGCGGCCGATGACATGCGCGTCAGGCGCAATCCAGTAGCGGTCGGCAGGGGGCAGTTCGGGCCTGAGGTCACCAAGGGCATAGACGGGCATCGGGATCTCCACGGGTCGATCGCGCCCCAAGGAGGGCGCGCCGCAGGCCGTCCGTCAAGCCCGTCCGTGACGCCCGGAGGGGGCCCCGTCCCCTTGCGTGGTTTACGCGGCCTTAGCCAAGATAATGCAATTTGCCTCGCACCGCGTCCGGCGGTTTGGAGTCCACGTCGATCATGGTCTTTGCAGCGGAAAGGCTCTTTTCTGTCGCCCGGCGCCCTCCGGTCCTGCTGCGGCTGTCGCTCGCCGCGGCCGCTGCCGGTGCCGCTGTTCTGGCCGGCGTCTCCCTCCTGCGCCCCGCCGCTTCGCCGCACAAGCCCACGCCCGCGCGCATCGACTATGAGCTTGCCGGTCACATCCTGAGGGTGCCGGCAGCCTGGCTGCGCGAGACGATGGACCCGGCAGGTGGCCCGGTGCAGCGACTCGACCTCGCCATTCCCTGGCCGCACGCGGCAGGTGGCAGCGAGAAAGAGATCGTGGCCGTCACGCTCGTTCCGGCAGATGCGGCACTCGACCCGGTCGAGCGCCCGGCGAAGCTCTACATGCGCTTCCTCGCGCCCGAGAGCTGGCCTGCGCCTGGCGGCCTCGTGCTGCGTCGCTTCCGCGCCGGCTCGCCCTATGAGGGCGAGGAGCTCTATCTCACCCCGCCCGACGGGCGGCGCTTCTTTGCCCGTTGCGCGCGTCCGGCCGCTAGCGATGTCGTGGCGCCGCTATGCACGACGGTGATGCGCCTCGCGGGCATCGATGTGGTGCTGCGCTTCGGCCCGGAGCGGCTCGCGGACTGGCCGCGCCTGCGCTCGGGCGCGGAACGGCTCATGCAGCTCATGGCCCCGCCGGACGAGCCGACGCAGGCGCAGTGACGGCACACAACGAAAAGGGCCCGCCTGTTTCCGGGCGCGCCCTCGCCAATCCCTGGCTCGCCGGCTCAGTCCTCGAGATCGGAGTCGAGGATCGCCATCTGGAAGCTGTAGGACTTGTCGCCGTCCTCGTCGTCCAGGAAGAGCACACCGATGAACTCTTCCCCGATGTAGACCTCCGCCGAGTCCGTCTTGCGCGGGCGCGCGACGACACGGATGCTGGCATTGGCGAAGGTGCGGCGCAGAAACCGCTCGACTTTGGCAAGTTCGTTCTTGTCCATGGCGCCGCCTCTCTTTTCGGGTCCGTCAGAAGGGCCCCTCGCTTGCCACGGAACACGGCCCACGGGCAAGAGCGAACCCCCTCAATCCCCCAACTTCTCCGCGAGGAGCTGGTCCATGGTGCGCGCCGGCTCCGCACAGCCGGCCGTGCCGACCACCCGCGCCGGCACGCCCGCGACCGTGGAGTTGCGCGGCACCGGGTGCAGCACGACCGAGCCAGCCGCCACGCGGGCGCACCGCCCGACCTCAATGTTGCCGAGGATCTTGGCGCCGGCGCCGATCAGCACCCCCTGGCGAATCTTGGGATGCCTGTCGCCGCGCTCCTTGCCCGTGCCGCCCAGGGTAACCCCCTGGAGAATCGAGACGTTGTCCTCGATCACGGCCGTCTGGCCCACGACGAGCCCCGTCGCGTGGTCGAGAAAGATGCCCTTGCCGATGCGCGCCGCCGGGTTGATGTCCGTCTGGAACACCTCGGACGAGCGGCTCTGCAGATAAAGCGCGAAGTCGCGCCGGCCCTGCTGCCACAGCCAGTGGGCGAGACGATGCGTCTGGATGGCGTGGAAGCCCTTGAAATAGAGCACCGGCTCGATGAGTCGCGTGCAAGCCGGGTCGCGATCAGCTACGGCCACGATGTCGGCCCGGAAGGCCTCGCCAATCTCGGGCGAATGGGCGATGGCCGCATTGAACGCCTGGCGGATCAGTTCGCTCGAGACCACGTCGTGGTCGAGCCGCGAGGCGACGCGATGGATGATGGCGGACTCGAGCGTGTCATGGTTGAGGATGGTGGCGATGACGAAACCGGCGAGCTCCGGCTCGCGCGCCACCACCGCCTCGGCCTCCTCGCGCACGCGCGTCCACACGGGGTCGACCGCCTCGAGCCCGTGGCGCCTGCGTTCGCTCACTTTCGTCTGACCGGGGGCCATCGATCGTCTCCTCGTGCTGTGCGCCCACGGCGGACATTCGGCCCCACCGCAAGGTGCGCCTAAGTTAGGGCGCGATGGCCTGCACGCCAAGAGGGCACACGAAAAGATGCCGAGGCAAGCGCCCCCCAGGCAACTGCCGCCGTCGGGGGCGGGTCGCAGGGCGCGGGAAAGGCCGTATATGATCGCCCAGTCGCGCCGAGTCGGCGCGATCCGCGAGCCGGGACCCGCCGATGCCCTCCTCTTCCGCGGCCCACAGTCTGCGCCTTTCCGTCGCCTCCGGCGTCGCGACGCTGACCATCGACAACGAGGCGCGCCGCAACGCCATCGATTTCGCGACCTGGCGTGCCTTTCCCGAGGTCATGGCAGCCCTCGGCGCCGACGAAAAGGTGCGCGTCGTCGTCATCCGCGGCGCGGGCGATGTCGCCTTCACGGCCGGTGCCGACATCGGCGAGTTCGGCTCGCTCCGGGCGAGCCCCGAGGGCGGGCGGGCCTACGAGGCGGCCAACCTCGCCGCCTTCGAGGCCGTCGCCGCCTGCCCGAAGCCGGTCCTCGCCATGATCCGGGGCTTCTGCCTCGGCGGCGGGCTCGGCATCGCCCTCGCCTGCGACCTGCGCATCGCCGCCGACGACGCCGTCTTCGCCATTCCCGCCGCGCGCCTCGGCGTCGGCTATCCGCCGGCGGGCATGGCCATGATCGTGGCCGCCATCGGCGCGGCCGCCGCCAAGGACCTCATCTTCACCGCCCGTCGTGTCGATGCTGCCGAGGCGCTCGCCCTCGGCCTCGTGCAGCAGGTGGTACCGGCCGCAGACCTCCAGCGCGCCACGGCCGACCTGGCCGCCACCATTGCCGCCAATGCGCCGCTGACCATCCGCGCCGCCAAGGCGGCCATCGCCACTGCCGCCGGCCTGCCCGGCGCGGCCGGCCCGGACGAGCTTCAGGCCCTCGCCGATGCCTGCTTCGCCAGCGCAGACTATGCGGAAGGCTGCGCCGCCTTTCTCGGCAAGCGCCAGCCCCGCTTCACGGGACGGTGAGGAGCGGACGATGACGGAGCGCAGGCGTCTCACGATCGCCGTTGCGGCGATTCAGGACGAAAAGGGTCGCCTCCTCGTGGTGCGCAAGCACGGCAGCGACACCTTTATCCAGCCCGGGGGCAAGATCGAGGAAGGAGAGGCGCCCGAGGCCGCCCTCGCGCGGGAGCTCACAGAAGAGCTCGGCGTCGCACCCGAGGCCGGCACGCTGCGCCCGCTCGGCGTCTTCACCGCCCCCGCTGCCAACGAGCCCGACACCGACGTGCTCGCCCATGTCTTCACCGCACGCCTCGCCGGTACGCCCCGCGCAGCGGCCGAGATCGCCGAACTGGCGTGGCTGCCCCTGCACGAGGCCGACCGCTGGCGCCTCGCCAGGCTCATCCGCGACGCGGTGCTGCCGCTGCTGGCGAAAACGATTCCGGCACAAGGCCTTGGCACCGCCCGCTGAATCACTTTCGCAGCGGCGGGAGGGCCAGTTGAATCGGTTTCTCAACCGACGGAATCGTCAGGCAGATTCGCTGAATCGATTTCTCAAGGACCGGAATCGCCGCCTGAACTTCCACCGCCAAGCGATTCTGGCGACTCGGCTTTCCCCTCACGCCCCGTCCTGCTCGGCCAGGAAGGCGACGACCCCCTGCTTGTGCACCTTGTCCCCCACGGCGAGGTTGTGGTCGCGGCCGGGAATGTCGAGCGCCCGCCCCCGCGGCAGGAGCGCGGCGAGCTCGTGCGGCGAGCCAGCGATGGGATCGTGCGTGCCGACGGCGACGAGCACGGGCAGGGTGATGGACATTACCTCCTCCCGGGTCAGTGTCTGCCGCGAGCCACGGATGCAGGCGGCGAGCGCCCTGAGGTCGCTCTTCGTCTGCTCGGCAAAGGCGCGGAACATGCGCTGCATCGGGTCCGTCAGCACATCGAGAGACGGGGCCTCCATCGCATCGGCGATGCCGAGCGGCAGCCCGACGCCTTCGACGAGATGGATGCCGAGACCGCCGAGAACGGCCGAGCGCACGCGCTCCGGATGGCGCAGGGCAAGATGGGCGGTGATGCGGGCGCCCATCGAATAGCCGATGACATCCGCCTCGGCGAGGTCGAGGCGATCCATCAGCCGCCGCACATCCTCGGCCATGACATGCGAGTGGTAAGCCTCGGGCTCATAAAGCTTCTCGCTCTGCCCGTGGCCGCGGTTGTCGAGCGCAATGACGCGCCGCCCGGCGCGCGCCAGGGTAGTCGTCCACAGCGTGTTCGCCCAGTTGACCGCATGGTTTGAGGCGAAGCCGTGCACCAGGATGACGGGGCGCCCCTCCCCCTCGTGCGCGGGAATATCGACATAGGCGAGGCGGACGCCGTCGGAACTGAAGAAGTGCATGTCTCTCTCGCTCGTGCGGCCCAACGGGTAAGGGCTGCGGGTTTCCATCGGGTGAACGCATGCCGCCGCCGGCCGCAGGCGCGCCTACGCCGGATGCGTCATAGGTTATTCATTTGTCGCAGGCTGCAAGCGAAAAACCGGTCTCCACTTTTTCGCGCCATGGTCTATGGTGCGCCCCAAATCGCTGATCCGCCAAGATGAGGTCAACGGCAATGGCCGCGAAATCCGTCCCGCACTTCCACAACGACACGGGCGTCGACGTCATCAACGTGGGCGTGCACGAGTTCATGTGCATCGGGGCCAAGCCGCCCTTCGACCATCCCCACGTCTTCCTCGACATGGGCGACGAGAGCGAGATCATTTGCCCCTACTGCTCCACGCTCTACCGCTACAAGCCGACGCTCGCGGCCGACGAGAGCGAGCCCGCCGACTGCCTGTGGCATGCGGAGGCCGCAACGGCCGCGTGAGGCCGGCGGAGTTCCACCATGCCTGATAGCGCGCCATCGGCCGTCGTCGTCGGCGCCGGTATCGGCGGTCTGACCACGGCACTCCTTCTCGCCCGTCAGGGCCGGTCCGTTACGCTTTTCGAACGGCGCACTGCCCTCGACGAGGCCGGCGCAGGCATCCAGCTTTCACCCAACGCGAGCCGCGTGCTCGTGGCGCTCGGCCTCGGTCCGGCACTCGCGCGCCATGCGGTGACGCCGGACGAGCTCGTCGTCCGCTCGCTGTCGTCCGGCCGCCGGCTTGCGGGGATGCCGCTCGGCGAGACCATGCGTGCACGGTTCGGGGCGCCCTACTGGGTGATCCACCGGGCCGACCTGCACACGTTGCTGCTGGACGCGGCCAGGGCAGAGCCCAACATCCGCATTTCCATCGGGCGCAAGGTCACCGCCGTCGCGGTCGAGGGCGCCCGGGCCCGGCTCAGCGTCGAGACCGCCGGCGGCGCCACCGAGGAGCGCGAGGCAGGCCTCGTCGTGGGTGCGGACGGCCTCTGGTCCGCCCTGCGCCCGGCGCTCGGCGATACCCGCAAGCCCGTCTACCGAGGCTATGCCGCCTGGCGCACGACCGTCCCGGCCGCCGAGGTGCCGGACGAGATGGCCGGCAACATCACGGGCCTGTGGCTCGGTCGCGGCATGCACCTCGTTCACTATCCGGTCTGCCGCGGTCGCCTCGTCAACATTGTCCTCGTCGCGCGGGCGGAAGGCTCGGTGAATGTCTGGAACAGCAAGGCCGAGCAGGCGGATGTCGCGCGGCATCTCGCCCAGGCCCTGCCCGCGCTGCGCACGCTGGCCGACAGGCCGCTCGACTGGCGCGTGTGGTCGCTGTTCGACCTGCCGCCGCCGCGCCCGTGGGGGCGCGGGCCGGTGACGCTTCTCGGCGACGCCGCCCATCCGGTGCTGCCCTTCCTCGCCCAGGGCGGCGCGCTCGCCATCGAGGATGCGGCGGTCCTCGCCGATGCGCTGGCCGGCGAGCCGCATGACGTGCCTTCTGCCCTGCGCGCCTACGAGGCAGCGCGGAGGCCGCGGGCCTTGCGCGTGCAGCAGGCGGCGCGGGAGAACGGCCGCATCTACCACATGGCCGCCCCCTTCTCGCTGGTGCGCAACCTCGTCATGGCGCGTACGAGCGGCGAGGCGATGCTGGCGCGATATGCCTGGCTTTACGGCTGGCAGCCGCCACAGCACGAGGCAAGGCGCAACGCGGCCTGACCCATCAGGAGGCCGGGCCCCAAACCTCCTCGAGGCGCCGGTCGCGGCCGCAGGCGAAGCGATAGTATTTATATTTCGCCGGGTTCTTGCGGTAATAGTTCTGGTGGTAGTCCTCGGCCGGATAGAAGGTCGCGGCCGGCAGGATCTCGGTGACGACGCGCTGCTTCAGCCGCGCGCTAACCGCCTTGAGTGAGGCCTCGGCCGCCTGGCGCTGCTCGGGCGTGGCCACGAAGATGGCCGACGTGTACTGGTCGCCCTTGTCGCAGAACTGGCCCCTGGCGTCGTGCGGATCGATGTTGCGCCAGAAGATGGCAAGCAGCTGCTCGTAGGTGACGCGCGCGGGGTCGTAGACCACCTTCACCGCCTCCTTGTGGCCGGTCCGCCCGGAGGAAACCTCGTTGTAGGTGGGATTCTGGGTCCGCCCGCCCGTATAGCCGGAGATGGTCGCAATCACGCCCGGCACAGCGTCGAAGGGCGGCTCCATGCACCAGAAGCAGCCACCGGCGAAAATCGCGCTCGCCTTGCCCTCCCCCTCCTTGCCCTCCCCCTCCTGGGCGCCGGCCGGCGCCCCGCCGCCGAGGACGAGAACGCAGCCGAGGAGCAAGGAGCCGAGGGTGAAGGCGCGCATGGTGGGTCTCCGCCGCATCGGGAACACTCGAGCCTATGACGGCGTGAACGTCATGGCGACGCCATTCATGCAATAACGCAGGCCCGTCGGGAGCGGGCCGTCGTCAAAGACGTGGCCGAGATGGCCGCCGCAGCGGCTGCAATGGACTTCGGTGCGCGTCATGAAGAAGCTGCGATCCTCCGACGTGCCGACGGCCCCGGCGATGGGGGCATAGAAGCTCGGCCAGCCCGTGCCGCTATCGAACTTCGTCGAGGACGAGAAAACCGGCTGGCCACAGCCTGCGCAATGATAGATGCCGGCGCGCTTCTCGCTGTTGAGGGGGCTCGTCCCGGCCCGCTCCGTGCCGTGCTTGCGCAGGACGTTGTACTGGGCCGGCGTGCGCGCCGCCCGCCACTCCTCGTCGCTCTTCTCGACAGGAAAGCGCCCCGCCGCCTTCGCCTCCTGCCGGGAGCCGAACAGGCGGCCAACCGCAGCCGCGCCCGCGGCCAGCGCGCCGCCTCCCAGAATGGTCCTGCGGCTCATCATCGTCCTCGCCCAGGTTCCGGCCGGCCCGCGCAGAGCAAGGCAGCCGCTGTCGGATCGTTCGGCAGCAGGATAGGCCGGCGGGTACGGGCCGGGTGTCACGAAGGCGCGATGTCACGCCCGTGTGAGGCCGGGCATTCGCGCGACGTTAGGGAAACAGCTCCGCGCGATTGCATTTTGCAAGACGATCGGTCTAAAAAATATCCATGGGAGAGGAAACGCACAGCACTGGCACGCCGCGCAGGCGCGGCCGCCCGCGGAAGGACCAGAGCCTTCCCGGCTCCCCGCGCATGCTCCTCATCCGGGCCGGCCTTGCGGTGCTGACGGAGAAGGGCTTCAGCGCGGCCGGCCTCGACGAGATCGTTGCCGCCGCCGGCGTGCCGAAGGGCTCCTTCTATCACTACTTCGACAGCAAGGACGCTTTCGGGCTGGCGCTGATCGACGCCTACGCCGACTATTTCGTACGCAAGCTCGACCGCTGCTTCGAGAACGAGGCACGCCCGCCGCTGATGCGGCTCAGGGACTTCTTGGACGATGCCAGGGCGGGCATGGCGCGCCACGGCTATCGCAGGGGGTGCCTCATCGGCAATCTCGGCCAGGAGATGAACGTGCTGCCGGAGCCGTTCCGCGAGCGGCTCGCCGCCGTGTTCCGGGACTGGGAGGCGCGCACCGCCCGGTGCCTGCGGGCCGCGCGGGCCGCAGGCGAGATCGCGGCGGACCTCGACTGCGACCGTATCGCGAAATTCTTCTGGATCGGCTGGGAAGGCGCGGTGCTGCGTGCCAAGCTGGAGCGCAGTCCGGCTCCGCTCGACGCGTTTTTCGAGGGCTTCCTCGCTCTCCTGCATATGGGATCCACAGTTTCCGGGAGGCAGCCGGCATGTTCAGGGCAGTTCTGATCGACAAGGACGACAACGGCCAGCGCGTCGCGCTCACCACGCTCGACGAGGGCCAGCTCCCGGAGGGCGACGTCACCGTCCGCATCGCGTGCTCGACGCTGAACTACAAAGATGCGCTCGCCATCACCGGCAAGGCGCCGGTCGTGAGGAAATTCCCCATGGTGCCGGGCATCGACTTCGCCGGTGTCGTGGAGCGCTCCGACCACCCCGGCTTCCGGGCGGGTGACAAGGTCGTGCTGAACGGCTGGGGCGTGGGCGAGGTCCACTGGGGCGGGCTCGCGGAGCTCGCGCGGGTGAAGGGCGAATGGCTCCTCCCGCTCGAGCCGGCCTTCACCATGCAGCAGGCCATGAGCATCGGCACCGCCGGCTACACCGCCATGCTGTGTGTGATGGCGCTTGAGCGGCACGGCGTGCGGCCCGAGAGCGGCGAGGTTCTGGTAACCGGCGCCGCCGGCGGTGTTGGGAGCGTCGCGGTCGCGGTGCTCGCCAGGCTGGGCTACGAGGTGGCCGCCGTGACCGGTCGTGTCGAGGAGGCGGACTATCTCACCCGGCTGGGCGCGCGGCGCATCCTGCCGCGGTCGGAATTCAGCGAGCCGGGCAAGCCGCTCGCCAAGGAGCGCTGGGCTGGTGCCGTCGACGTCGTGGGCGGGCAAGTGCTCGCCAACGTCTGTGCGTCGGTGAAGTACCGGGGCGCCGTCGCGGCCTGCGGCCTCGCCGGCGGCTTGGCCTTTCCCGCCACGGTGGCGCCGTTCATCCTGCGTGGCGTCACCCTCGCCGGCATCGACAGCGTCATGTGCCCGCTGGAGGAGCGGCGCGAAGCGTGGCGGCGCCTCGGGCAGCATCTCGATCCCGCCCTCCTCGGCGAGATGACGCAGCGCATCGCGCTCGAGGACGCCATCACCGTTTCGGAGCGGCTGATCGCCGGCGCGGTGCGCGGCCGCGTCATCGTACCGATCGACCTGTGACCTGCGGGGAGAACGACGTGAGCAAGAACCAGCCCGCCATCGGCCGCTTCCCCGTCCCCGACATCGCGACCCTGCCGGACGATATCCGCGCACGCATCCTCGCCGTGCAGGAAAAGGCCGGCTTCGTCCCCAACGTCTTTCTGGTGCTGGCGCACCGGCCCGACGAGTTCCGCGCCTTCTTCGCCTATCACGACGCGCTGATGGAGAGGCCCGGCAACCTGACAAAGGCCGAGCGCGAGATGATCGTGGTGGCAACGAGCAGCCTCAACCAGTGCCAGTACTGCGTCATCGCCCACGGGGCCATCCTGCGGATCCGGGCGAAGAATCCGCTGATCGCCGACCAGGTCGCCGTCAACTACCGCAAGGCCGATATCACGCCGCGCCAGAAGGCGATGCTCGATTTCGCGGTCAAGGTGTCGCAACAGGCCCATGCCGTCGGCGAGAGCGACTTCGAGACGCTGAAGGAGCACGGCTTCACCGAGGAGGACGCCTGGGACATCGCGGCCATCTCCGCCTTTTTCGGGATGTCCAACCGCCTCGCCAACGTGACGAACATGCGCCCCAACGACGAGTTCTACACGATGGGGCGGTGAACGGCCGGCCTCGGGCCTGTCTGCGGTCCCGAGGCCGCTCTGGCACTCCCGGCGAGCCGCGGGTCATGGTGCGGACGACGGGACTCGAACCCGTACTCTCGATGAGAAGCAGATTTTCGTACCACTTCGGCTTTCGCCGCCGCCGCCCGGCGTTCGTGGTCTGGACTGTCCCTTCGCCCTGGCCCGAAGGCTTTAGGCGCCGCCCGTCCAGTCTCTACACCTTCCCCACGCGGGGCTTGGCTCGGGATTGGCCTGGGGCCTTCGCCCGTTAGCGTTCCCCGACTTTGAGCGGTTCTACTCCGCGGGTTTCCCCGCAGGCACTCCAATTGCAAAGTCTGCTGCGTCTACCGATTTCGCCACGTCCGCATGCCATGAGGGTTAGCGTCCGCCGCAGGCACGTGCAAGCCTGGGTCACGGCCGCTGTGCAGCTCTTCGCTGCGGAAACTGTGCAAGGGCGGTGGCGAGGCGCGCCCAGGCCGCCTCGCTCCCCGGCAGGCCGAAGCGCAGGCGCCGCGGCGCATCGTCAAAGCGGCGGACATAGATGCCCCGCGCGCCGAGATGCTCGAACAGCGCCGCGGCACGGCTCGTCTCCACCAGCCTGAAGAGCGGCGTGCCGCCGACCACGGTGAGCTCCGGGCCGGCGAGCAGCACGTCGAGCCGCGCGGCATCACTGGAGAGCCGGTGCCGCATGGCGTCGATCCAGACCCGGTCGCCGAGCGCGGCGATGCCCACGGCGAGCGTGGGCCCCGGCACGGCCCAAGGGCCGAGCTCCTGCCGGATGCGTCCCGCCAGCGTCTCGTCAGCCGTGAGGGCGAAGCCGAGGCGTATGCCCGCAAGACCGTAGATCTTGCCGAAGGAGCGCAGCACGAGGATCGGCGTACCGCTGTCGAGGAGGCCGACGCAGCTGACTTCGGGCATCACGTCGGCGAAGGCCTCGTCGACGATGACGAGCCCGTCCCAGTGGTGCATGCGCCGGGCGAGGGCGAGGATGTCGGCCGATGCCAGCGTGCGCCCGTCCGGGTTGTTGGGATTGACGATGACGGCCACATCCGAGGCGGCAAGATCCTCCACATTCGCAGTCACGCGCACGTCGTGCCCGGCCGCCTGCCACACGGTGACATGCTCCCCGTAGGTCGGGCCGAGGACAGCGACGCGCCCGCGCGGGCGAAGCCGCGGCAAGAGCTGGATGAGCGCCTGGGTGCCGGGCGCCGCGACGCAATGGGCCTGTGGCCGGGCGCCATAGGCCCGCGCCGCCTGCGCCTCGAGGCGCCGCCGCTCGCCCTCGTCCGGCAGACGCGTCCAGCACTCCGGCGGAATCGCCGGCAGCGGGTAAGAATGCGGATTGATGCCCGTCGACAGGTCGAGCCATGGCTCAGGCGCGCCCGGGAAAAACCGGCGCGCCGCGCCAAGGTCCCCGCCGTGCACGATGCCGTCTCGGCCCGCAGGCCGAGCCATGCTATCGGCATGCTCCGTCATGGATCTCACGTTCGCCCTTCCCCTCGCCGCGCTGGCCGTCGCTCTCGAGGCGATTGCCGGCTATCCGCGCGCCGTCTTCCAGGTGGCCGGCCACCCCGTGACCTGGATCGGACTGCTCATCGCACGGCTCGACCGGCATCTCAACAAGGAGCACGAATCATTCACCGCGCGCCGGGTTTGCGGGGTCGCGGCCGTCGTCATCATCATAGCAGCCGCCGTCGTTCCTGCCCTCCTCCTGCAGGATGGACTGCGGAACCTTCCCGCGCCGCTCGCGCTCGTGGCAGTGGCCATCCCGGCCTCGAGCCTCATTGCGCAGCGCAGCCTGCACGAGCACGTCCTCGCCGTCGCCGAGGCGCTGGAGAGCGAGGGACTTTCCGCCGGACGCCGCGCCGTGGCCATGATCGTCGGCCGCAACCCCGAGACGCTCGACGAGGCAGGCGTCTGCCGCGCCGCCATCGAGAGCCTCGCCGAGAACTTTTCCGACGGTATCGTCGCCCCCGTCTTCTGGCTGGCGGTCGCGGGACTGCCCGGAGCGGCGGCCTACAAGGCCGTCAACACCGCCGACAGCATGATCGGCCATCGCACACCGCAGCACGCCGCCTTCGGCTGGGCCGCGGCCCGCCTCGACGATCTCGTCAACCTGCCGGCCTCACGGCTGTCGGCCTTGCTTCTCGTCGCCGCAGCCGCACTGATGCGAGGAGCCGACGCGAAGGCAGCCGTCGCTGCCGTGTGCCGCGATGCCCACCGCCATCGCTCGCCCAACGCCGGCTGGCCGGAAGCCGCCATGGCGGGGGCACTCGGCCTCAGACTCGCCGGCCCACGCGTCTACGGCACGACGCGCGTCGACGACGCCTTCATGGGCAACAGCCGGGCCGAGGCAACCGCCGCCGACATCCGCCGCGCGCTCGCGCTCTTCCGGCGTGCGGCGCTGTTGCAGTGGCTCGTCCTCGTCGCCCTTGCCGCGCTCGTCCTCGCCTGAGGCTCAGCGCGGCGCGCCGTTGCGGATCGGCGGCTGGAAAGTGAGCCCCATGTCCCAGGGGAAGTAGATCCAGGTGTCCTGCGACACTTCGGTGACGAAGGTGTCGACCATCGGCCGCCCCTGCGGCTTGGCATAGACGGTGGCAAAATGCGCCTTGGGCAGCATCTGGCGCACCATGCGCGCCGTCTTGCCCGTGTCGACGAGGTCGTCCACCACCAGCACGCCCGCCCCGCTGCCTTCACCGAGGGCACGGATCTTGGGGTCGATCTCCTTGAGAACCATCAGCTCGCCCTGGTTCTGATAGTCGTGATAGCTCGCGATGCAGACCGTCTCGATGAGACGGATCTCCAGCTCGCGCGCCACCACCGCGGCCGGCACCAGCCCGCCGCGGGTGATGCAGACGATGGCCTCGAACGGCCCCGCGCCATGCAGACGCCAGGCGAGCGCCCGCGCATCGCGGTGAAACTGGTCCCAGGAAACAGGAAAGGCTTTTTCGGAGGTGGGCGACATGGGCTTTGCCTCGGATCAGGAGTGTCAGGACGTCGTGCGCAGGCGGGCGACCATCTCGGCCACGGCGGCCCGGACGGTCTCGAGGCGCTCGGGATCGCGGCTGCGTACGACGATGTTTGTGTTGAAGCGGCCATCCTCCGAAAAGGGATAGCTGCCGATGGAGACGTCGGGGTGGGCCTCTGCGATCGCCTTGAGCGGCGCAGCGATGTCGCCCTCCTTCGCGTCGGCGCGGATGGTGGCCGACAGCATGCGCTTGCCGGTCTTGAGCGTGGGTGCCACCTCGTCCAGCATCGCCTGCATGATGGCGGGCACGCCCGCCATGACGATGACGTTGCCGATGCGGAAGCCCGGCGCCTTGGACACGGGGTTGGGGATGAGGTCCGCCCCGTGCGGGATACGCGCCATGCGCCGGCGCGCCTCGTTGAGGTCTTCCGGCTTGATGCGCTCCAGCAGCATGGCGATGGCGCGCGGGTCCTCGCTGATGCCGACGCCGAAGGCCTTGGCCACGCTGTCCGCCGTAATGTCGTCATGCGTCGGCCCGATGCCGCCGGTGGTGAAGAGATAGTCGTAACGGCTGCGCAGCGCGTTGACCGCGGCCACGATCTCCTCCTCGACATCGGGCACGATGCGGACCTCGCGCAAATCGATGCCGATGGCGGTGAGGTAGTCGGCGATATAGCCGATGTTCTTGTCCTTGGTCCGGCCGGACAGGATCTCGTCACCGATGACGAGGACCGCCGCGGTCACCCGCCCCTGCGCTTCTGCCGTCATGCGTCTCTCCCTCGCCCGGCTTTACGGCATCACCGGCCGCCGTTGAAAGGGGTTTTCGCGGCATGGCCGGGCAAGATCAAGAGCAAAGCTGCCGGAAGCGCGAGGCTTGCGGCCGCCGCGCGGCGCTGCTACCTGCCGGCCGCTAGCCGGAGAGGTCGATGGAGTTTCCCAGCCCGCTCGCCGAAGGGCGCCTTCTGCGCCGCTACAAGCGCTTTCTCGCCGACGTGGAGACGGCGGACGGTGAGATCGTCACGGTCCATTGCGCCAATCCCGGCGCCATGCTCGGTCTCCTCGCCCCCGGAAGCCGCGTCTTCCTCTCGCGCTCGGCCAACCCTGCCCGCAAGCTGCCGCTGTCGTGGGAGCTGGTGGAGGTCGACTTCGGCTGGCGCGGACCGCAGCTCGTCGGCATCAACACCGGTCATCCGAATCTCATTGCGGCCGAGGCGATCACGGCCGGTCTCGTGCCGGAGCTCGCCGGCTACGCGCGCCTGCGGCGCGAGGTGAAGTACGGCCGCGCGAGCCGCGTCGACATCCTGCTCGAGGCGGATGGGCGCCCGCCCTGCTATGTCGAGGTCAAGAACGTCCACCTGATGCGCCGGCCCGGCCTCGCCGAATTTCCCGACTGCGTCACGGCCCGCGGAGCCAGGCATCTCGAGGAGCTCGGGGACATGGTGGAAGCCGGGGCGCGCGCCGCGATGCTGTTCATCGTGCAGATGGAAGCCGAGGCATTCACCCTCGCGGCTGACCTCGACCCGGCCTATGCGCGTGCCTTCGCGCGCGCCCGCTCCCGCGGCGTCGAGGCCTATGCCCTCGCCTGCCGCGTGACGCCCGCCGGCATCACGGCCGAGACGCGCCTGCCTGTCGCCGTCTGATCGCACGCACTAACGGCCGCGAAGCGCGTTGCGCTATGCTGGGCGCGTCCAGGCCGTCGTCCTGCGCCGGCGCAGACTCGCGAGGTCCAACGATGCCGTTTTCCCGTCCTGCACTCCTTGCCGCTTCCTTCCTCGTCCTCGGCCTGACGCAGGGCCTCGCCGCGGAGGGGCCGCCGGCGCTCGACGTCGAGCGCAGCTGCCGCGATGCCGCCACCATCAACGTGCTCGGCCAGAACCAGCAGTTCGACAAGGCCGCCTTCGACGGCTGCATGGCCCAGGAGAACGCGACGCGCGGCACGCTGGAGACGGAATGGGCAGGCTTCCCCGCCGCCCGGCGCGACGAGTGCCTCGCCGAGACGCGCGAGGACAACCTGCCGAGCTACGTCGAGCTCTATGAATGCCTGAAGCTCGACCAGGAGACGCGCAGCAAGAAGTAGGGGCTCACGTCCGTTCGAAGACGAAGTTCATGCGCGTCTTGGCGAGCTGCTGGTAGCCCTTTTCGCGCATGAGCGCCGGCAGGTCGATCTGCCAGCGGCCGCTGCCGTCCTCCAGGATGACGAGGCGCGGAAAGAGCGACGGCGGCGCATGCGTCAGGAACGGCTCGAGGATCAGGTCCTCCGCCCCTTCCACATCGAGCTTGATGGCGTCGATGCGCTCGAAGCCCTCCTCCCGGGCGAGATCGGCCAGCGTCGTCGCCGGCACGCGGACGGACTTGGCCGTGCCGGAGCCGACGATCTTGACGCTCGACTCGCCCCGGTTCTCATGGTCGAGGAAGAGGGTCAGCTCTCCGGCCCGGTCGGCGACGGCGCAGGCCACGGCCTTGATGGTTCCGAAGGGGTTGAGGCTGATGTTGAAGACGAGCCGCTCGAAGACTTCGGGCTGCGGCTCGACGGCCAGGATGCGCGCCCGCGGCCCTGCAAGCGCCGCCACGAAGAGCGAATAGGCGCCGACGTTCGCCCCCACGTCCATGAAGATAAAGCCGTCGGTGATGCGCTCGGCGAGCAGCTCCCGCTCCTGCCGGTCGAAGAACTGGGGGGTGAAGAGGATCTTCTTTTCGCAGACGTTGTCGTAAGGGTAGAGGCGCATGCGCGCCCCCAGTGTTTCCACGTCAACCGGCGCCCCGTCGAGACGGTTGATCACGAGCCGTCTGAGACCGTAGGCGGCGCGCTTGCCGAGCCAGCTGTCCGGCAGGCTGCGCGTCATCTCGATCATCGTCCGGGCGAGTGCCCCGGGCGCGAAGCGGCCGAAGGGTTCGGTATCGTTGAAGGAGTTGATCGTCATCGTCCTGGGGTCGCAGCGTCGGCCCGAAGGGCCCCGCCCGTTTGGTGTCGTCCTTGCCATACACCTCACCGTCCGCCAGCGCCAGCGCCCTGATCACGGAGCACCATCCGCAGCATCACTTGCGTCGGCGGCTTTGATCAATAGATTGGGGCAGTGATCGGGCGCGGGGGCGCCCCGGACGAGCGAAATGGCAGATCTCGACAGCGAACTTGCGCCGCGCCGCGCCAACAACATCATCTACTATGGCCCCGAAGGGTTCGAGGGCATGCGCAAGGCCGGCCGCCTCGTCGCCGAATGCCTTGACATGCTCGTCGACGTCGTCGCCCCCGGCGTCACCACCGCCGAGATCGACCGCCTGGTCTTCCAGTTCGCCATGGATCACGGCGCCCTCTCGGCGACACTGATGTATCGCGGCTACCGCCACGCGTGCTGCACCTCGATCAACCACGTGGTGTGCCACGGCCAGCCGGACGAGAAGCCGCTGCGCGAGGGCGACATTGTCAACATCGACGTGACCTTCATCGTCGACGGCTGGTACGGCGATTCGAGTCGCATGTATCCGGTCGGCGAGGTGCCGCGCCGGGCCCAGCGCCTCATGGAGGTCACCTACGAAGCCATGATGCGCGGCATCGCCGCGGTGCGCCCGGGTGCGACGACGGGCGACATCGGCGCCGTCATCCAGGAATATGCCGAGGGTGAGCGCTGCTCGGTGGTGCGCGACTTCTGCGGCCACGGCGTCGGCCGCTCCTTCCACGAGCAGCCTAGCATCCTGCACTTCGGCCGGCGCGGCGAGGGCGTGCCGCTGAAGCCAGGCATGATCTTCACCATCGAGCCGATGATCAATCTCGGCCGCCCGCACGTAAAGGTTCTCTCCGACGGATGGACCGCGGTGACGCGCGATCGCTCGCTGTCGGCCCAGTTCGAGCACACGGTCGGCGTCACCGAGACGGGAGTCGAGATCTTCACGCTTTCGCCCAAGGGATATCACCATCCACCCTACAAGACGCCTGCCCCTGCATGAGCCCAGTCGGCGACGCCGAGGACACGCCCCACTACCACGGTCACCGCGAACGGCTGCGAAACCGTTTCCGGGAAGCCGGAGAGGCTTCGCTCGCCGATTATGAGCTGCTTGAGCTCGTCCTGTTCCGGTCGATCCCGCGGCGCGACGTGAAGGCCCTGGCGAAGGAGCTGATCCGGCGCTTCGGGTCCTTCGCCGAGGTAATCGCAGCGCCGCCTTCCCGCCTTCGCGAGGTGGAGGGCGTCGGCGAGAGCGTCGTCACGGACATCAAGATCGTCGAGGCGGCGGCCCGGCGCATCGCGCGCGGCGCCGTGGCCAAGCGCCCCGTACTGTCGTCGTGGAGCGCCGTCATCGACTATTGCCGCACCGCCATGGCCTTCGCGGACAAGGAGCATTTCCGCGTCCTCTTCCTCGACAAGCGCAACGGCCTGATCGCCGACGAACTCCAGCAGACGGGCACCGTCGACCATACGCCGGTCTATCCTCGCGAGGTCGTGAAGCGGGCGCTCGAACTGTCGGCAACGGCCATCATCCTCGTTCACAACCATCCCTCCGGCGATCCGACCCCCTCTTCCGCCGACATCAAGATGACAAGGACGATCGGCGAGATCGCCAAGGCGCTCGGCGTCACAGTGCACGACCACATCATCGTCGGCCGCGACGGCCACGCGAGCTTCCGCGGGCTCGGGCTGCTCGAATGAGAGAACCATGCGGAACGACAAGGGCGGACACTAACTTCATTTAAAGGTTCGTGGGGCAGGGTGTGGTGTCCGCATGGAGCGCGAGGATCTGCACGCTTGCCGGTGAAAGGCTTCCCCTCCCCCACGACCGTCGCCACACGCCTCGTGTGGCCGATGGCGGCACTGATCCTCCTGGTCCTGCTGCTCGCCGGTAGCGTGGTCTGGTGGATGACCCGCACGCTCGACCAAGCCGCCATGCAGGACGAACGGGCGCGTGTCGCCCTCGCCCTCAACGACCTGCGGCAGCACGCACTCGAGAACATACGCTCCTATGCCACGACCCTGAGCAGCGACAAGATGGGCCGTCATCCCGTCGACCCTGTCGGCACGGCCGCCATCCTCACCTCGGAAGGCAAGGGCCCGTCCCGGCAATGGGCCATCTTCCTGCTCAACACGGACGATTCGGTTCTCTTCGGCAGCGTCGGCGGCGAGGTGGCCGGCCAGCCGCAGTTCGACGGACGGCGCCGGATCTTCGACGCCGTCATCCGTGACGTGCGGCAGAAGGAGGCCAGCGACCCTCACCTGCACACCGGCAAGAGCGGCATGATCGGCGCCACGCGGATCGTGCATGACGGCTGGAGCGCCTATGTGGCCGCCGCGACGACCATCAGCAGCGACAGCCCACACATCGTCGTCGGCGCCAGCGAGCTCGACGCGCGGGCCCTGTCGGAGATCGCTGGCCCGCTCGGCCTGCAGGAGCTGCACCTGTCGACGAACAGCAATATCCGCCACAGCGGCGCCGTCGCCATCGACGACGCCACGGATCGCGGGCCTGCCTTCCTCGTCTGGCAATCGTCGCTGCCGAGCGCCCTCGTCAACGACCAGGCGCTGACGGCCATCGCCGCCATCGCCCTGCTGACCGTCGCCTTCGCCGCCGGCATCCTGCTGCACGTGCGCGGACAGCTCATCGAGCTCAGCCGTCGGCAGGAGCAGGTGCAGAGGCTCGCGGCGCACGACTCCCTCTCCGGCCTGCCCAACCGCCTGCTCTTCGGCATGCGGCTCGACCAGGAGCTGGCGCGCATCAAGCGCTCCGACGAGGGCCTGGCGGTGATGTTCCTCGACCTCGACCGGTTCAAGGATGTCAACGACACCTACGGCCACGAGGCGGGCGACATGCTCATCCGCATCGTGGCGCGGCGCCTGTCCAACCTCCTGCGCGGCGCCGACACCCTCGCCCGCTTCGGCGGAGACGAGTTCGCCATCATCCAGACGGACGTCAAAGATCCGCGCGACGCCGAGGCGCTGGCGCGGCGCATTCTCGATGCCCTGACCATGCCCTGCGAGGTGCCCGGCGGTTCCGTCACAATCGGCGTATCGATCGGTGTGGCGCTCAGCCCGCGCAACGGGACCGACCGCGAGACCCTGATGCGCCTCGCCGACACCGCGCTTTACCAGGCCAAGAACGGCGGCCGCAACCGCTACAGCTTCTTCGAGCGCCAGATGGACGAGGCGCTGCGCCTGCGCAAGGTGGTGGAAGACGATCTGCGTGCAGCCATCCTCGCCGACGAGCTCCAGTTGCACTATCAGCCCCAGTACAAGGCCAACGGCGAGGAGATCGTCGGCGTCGAGGCGCTGGTGCGCTGGCCGCATCCCCAGCACGGCTGGATATCGCCGCAGCAGTTCATCGCTATCGCAGAGGAGCGCGGCCTCATCATCCCCCTCGGCGAATGGGTGCTGCGCAAGGCCTGCGAGGATGCCAAGCGCTGGCCCGGCCTGCGCATCGCCGTCAACGTCTCGCCCATCCAGTTCCGCCAGCGGGATTTCGTCTCCAGCGTGATGAACATCATCGAGGAGGCCGACATCGACCCCACGCGCGTCGAGCTGGAAGTGACGGAAGGCGTCGTCATGGACGATGCCGACGCGGCCGAGGAGGCCATGATGGAGCTGAGGGCCCGCGGCGTGCGCCTCGCCCTCGACGATTTCGGCACCGGCTATTCAAGCTTGATCTATCTGCGGCGTTTCGCCTTCGACAAGATCAAGATCGACCGCTCCTTCCTCGAGAGCATGGAAACGACCGGTGAATCGGCCATTCTCGTGCACTCCGTCGTCCACCTCGGCCGCGCGCTCGGCCTCACCGTGACGGCAGAAGGCGTGGAGACGAGCGAGCAGCACCGCTTCCTGCAGGCGCTCGGCTGCCACGAGCTTCAGGGCTACCTGTTCTCGAAGCCCGTGCCTGCCCACGAGATCGACAAGATGCTCGGCATCGCGCCGGACGAGAGCCGCAGCGGCGCTGTGGCCTGAGGACGGCCGGCGCTCTGCCCGTCCGGCTCACGCGTAGCCGAGAAGGGCGAAGATGCCGCTGACGATCGCGACGATGAAGCCCAGGCTGAGGCCGATGCCCAGCGCACCCGCGATCATGCCGAGAATGATGACGATGCCGTCGCGCTCCACGAGGCCGAGGCCGATGAGGCAGGCGGCGAGGCCGAGCGGGATCTGGCCGATGAAGGGCGCGGAGACCAGCAGCCCGAGTGCCACGACGAGCAGCACGATTCCCATGGCCTGCATGCCGGGCGCCGTGGCGAAGAACTGCAGGCGCGGCCGCGACATGCGTTCCAGCCGGTAGAGGACGGGCAGGGCCCGCTCGACGGCCCGCGTCACGTCGGCCCGCGAGATGGACTTGCTGAGAAGGCGGCGCGGCAGCCACGGCGCCTGCCGGCCGAGCGCCATCTGCAATGCGACGAAGGCGAGCACGAAACCGCAGATGAGCGGGATCGGCGGCGGCATCGGCAGGCAGTTTGGCAGGCCAAGCACCACCACGAGCAGAGCAAAGGCCTGCTGGCGCAAGGTCTGCAAGATCTCGTCGACGGTGAGGTAGTCGCCCTCGCCCACCGTGAGTGCATTGAGAACGGCGGAGGTGCGGGGCAGCGTCGACACGAAGTTGGACCGGGCCTCTGTTTGCGAGGCCGCATTCCTAACTCACCGCCGTCCGCCGGCCAAGAGGGCCAGCAGGGAAGCCCGGTCTGCAACCATGCAGCCCGCGCAGCCGCCCTCGCCTCAGTGCAGGCTCACCATGCCATTCACGAGCCTGAGCTCGGCAGGCCTGATGAGCCGGCTGTGCGCCACGGTCACCGAATGGAGTGGCCCCTCCAGCTTCTTCTGCCAGAACTCGAGGAAGCGCTGCAGCTCCGGAAAGCGCGGCGCCATGTCGTAGTCCTGCCAGACGTAGGTCTGCAGCAGGCCCGGATGATCCGGCATGCGGTAGAGGATGGTGGCGGTGGTCAGGCCATAGCCGCCCAGCTGCTTAACGAAGTCGCTCGAAACCATGGCACCTCCTTCGTCTCGCGTTGGCCATATGGTGAACGAAAGGAGGGGACGTTTCAAGCATAGATTTCAGATTATTCGTTTATTTTCAATGCATTAGTAGCAATCTCGGATGACTGCTGACAGGCCCCGGAACGGCGTTTTGGCACTCTCGAGTGGAGACTGCCAAAAATTTGCGGAGAGGCTCTTGCGGGCCTGCGACGCCGCACCTATCTCGCCAGTGCGCCGGGTGGCTGCCATCGGGGCCGGCCGGCGACATCGTAAAATGAATCAGCCATTTCAGGAGGTTCGCGATGAAATTCCGTCCGCTGCACGACCGCGTGGTCGTCCGTCGTCTCGAGAGCGAAGAGAAGACAAAGGGCGGTATCATCATCCCCGACACGGCCAAGGAGAAGCCGCAGGAGGGTGAGGTCGTCGCCGTCGGCCCCGGCGCGCGCGACGACAGCGGCAAGGTCATCCCGCCGGACGTCAAGGTCGGCGACCGGGTGCTCTTCGGCAAGTGGTCGGGCACCGAGGTGAAGATTGATGGTCAGGAACTCCTCATCATGAAGGAGTCCGACATCATGGGCGTCATCGAGACGAGCGCGCAGGACAAGAAGGCTGCCTGAACGGGGCCGTTTCGCAACCCATTGATGCCTGAAGTCATGTCTATCAGGGAGTGACGATTATGGCTGCCAAGGACGTTAAATTTTCGGCTGACGCGCGCGAGAAGATGCTGCGCGGCGTGGACATCCTCGCCAATGCGGTGAAGGTGACGCTGGGCCCGAAGGGCCGGAACGTGGTGATCGAGAAGTCGTTCGGTGCGCCGCGCATCACGAAGGACGGCGTGACGGTCGCCAAGGAAATCGAGCTTGAGGACAAGTTCGAGAACATGGGCGCGCAGATGGTGCGCGAGGTCGCTTCGAAGACGAACGACCTGGCCGGTGACGGCACGACGACGGCGACGGTTCTTGCCCAGGCGATCGTGAAGGAAGGCGCCAAGGCGGTTGCCGCCGGCATGAACCCGATGGACCTCAAGCGCGGCATCGACATGGCCGTCGAGGCCATCGTCGCGGACCTCAAGAAGAACGCCCGCAAGATCTCCAGCAACGACGAGATCGCCCAGGTCGGCACCATCTCGGCCAACGGCGACAAGGAGATCGGCCGCTTCCTCGCCGAGGCGATGCAGAAGGTGGGCAACGAGGGCGTCATCACGGTCGAGGAGGCCAAGAGCCTCGCCACCGAGCTCGACATCGTCGAGGGCATGCAGTTCGACCGTGGCTACCTGTCGCCCTACTTCGTCACCAACGCCGAGAAGATGCGCGTGGAGCTTGAGGACCCCTACATCCTCATCCACGAGAAGAAGCTCTCCTCGCTCAACGAGCTGCTTCCGGTCCTCGAGGCCGTCGTCCAGTCCACCAAGCCGCTGCTGATCGTGGCCGAGGACGTTGAGGGCGAGGCGCTCGCCACGCTCGTCGTCAACAAGCTGCGTGGCGGCCTCAAGGTTGCTGCGGTGAAGGCGCCGGGCTTCGGTGACCGCCGCAAGGCCATGCTGCAGGATATCGCCATCCTGACCGGCGGTACGGCCATCTCCGAGGATCTCGGCATCAAGCTCGAGAACGTCACCCTCAACATGCTCGGCCGCGCCAAGAAGGTGGTGATCGAGAAGGAGAACACCACGATCGTCGACGGTGCCGGCTCCAAGGCCGACATCGAGGCCCGCGTCCAGCAGATCAAGGCGCAGATCGAGGAGACCACCTCGGACTACGACCGTGAGAAGCTGCAGGAGCGCCTCGCCAAGCTCGCGGGCGGCGTGGCGGTGATCCGCGTCGGCGGCGCCACCGAGGTCGAGGTGAAGGAGAAGAAGGACCGCGTCGACGACGCCATGCACGCCACCAAGGCCGCTGTGGAGGAAGGCATCCTGCCGGGTGGCGGCGTCGCCCTGCTGCGCTCGGTCAAGGCGCTCGACGGCCTGAAGCCCGCCAATGACGACCAGCGCACCGGCATCGACATCGTCCGCCGGGCCATCCAGGCCCCCGCCCGCCAGATCGCCCTCAACGCTGGCGAGGACGGCTCGCTCGTCGTCGGCAAGGTGCTGGAGAACAGCGACTACGCCTACGGCTTCGACGCCCAGACCGGCGAGTACGGCGACATGTTCAAGAAGGGCATCATCGACCCGGCCAAGGTCGTGCGCACGGCCCTGCAGGACGCTGCCTCCGTCGCCGCCCTGCTGATCACGACCGAGGCCATGATCGCCGAGAAGCCGAAGAAGGAGGCGGCCACGCCGTCCATGCCGAGCGGCGGCATGGACTTCTGAGGCCGTCGAACCGTCGGTTCGACAGACCGCTCGCGGGGCGCGGGAGCTTCGGCTCCCGCGCCTTTTCCATGCGCGTCGTGCGTCTTGCACCGGTGCAAACAATAGCTTGTACGGTCGCCATGCCGCGCGCGGGCAAGGTGAGCTACTGTTTGCCGCGCGTCGCGCCTGCCGACGCAACCGCACCGACAGAAAGGAACAGCATATGGGATTGTTGAACGCGCTCGGGCTGCTTCTGGCGCGCGTGTTGCTGGCAGCCCTGTTCATACCGGCCGGGTTCAACAAGATCCCCGGCTATGCCGGCACCGCGCAATACATGGAATCGGCCGGCGTGCCCGGCATTCTTCTTCCTCTCGTCATCCTGGTCGAGCTTGGCGGCGGCCTCCTGCTGCTCGTCGGCTGGCAGACACGGCTCGCCGCCCTCGCGCTCGCCGGCTTCACGGCCCTGTCCGCCCTGCTCTTTCACCAGTTCTGGGTCGATCCGGCGCAGGCGCTGTTCTTCTGGAAGAACGTCGCCATCACCGGTGGCCTGCTGGCGGTTGCCGCGGCCGGTGCAGGGCGCTTCTCCGTCGACGGCCGCGCCGCCTGACGGGTTCCGCTAGGCGCTGTCTCTTGCCGCGAGCGCGGCCAGCGCCTCCGGCGTGTCGATGTCGATGGCCATGGCGGGATCGTCCGTCGCCACGGTCAGGACGTCGCCGCGTCCAGCGAACAGCCGGCGCGCTCCCTGGTCGCCCTCGAGCCGCATCACCTCGGCAAACAGCCGCCGCGCGATCAGCACGGGGTTGGCGGGCTCGCCCCGCCAGGTCGGCGCCACGGCCGCCACATGCGGCGCCTCCTCGAACAGGGCGACGAGCCTGTCGATGGCCACCGCGCCCACGCGCGGCATGTCGCCGAGCAGCACCACCGTCGCCGCCACCTCCTCCGGCAGCGCCGTAAGGCCGCAGCGCAGCGAGGAGGCGATGCCGCTCGCATGGTCCGCATTGCGGACGGCGGTGACGCCCGGCGGCAGGACGGCCTCGACCGCCTCTGCCTCGTGCCCCGTCACCACGACGACGGGACGCGCCCGCGAGGCGAGCGCCGCGGCGACGGCATGCACCACCATGGGCCTGCCGTCGACCGGACACAGGAGCTTGTTGGCCGCGCCCATGCGGGTGGAGCGCCCGGCGGCGAGCACGATGGCCGCCACCGCGCTCATGCGCCGTTGTCCTCCGGCTGGGGCTCGCCGCCCCTGCGGGGCTGCGGGCGGGATACGATCTCCATCAGCAGGCCGCCGACGCCGAGCCGCATGATGTCGGCCGAGGTCACGGAAAGGCCGGCGAGCAGACGGTGCAGCACCCAGTCGAAGCCGTTCTCCTTGGGCGAGCGGGCGCAGCCCGGCGCGCCGAGCACGGGCTTGCCGGCGAGCCGGCCGATGAGCAGCAGGTTGCCGGGATCAACGGGCATGCCGAGATGGTCCACCACCCCGCCCGCCGCGGAGATTGCCGCCGGCACCACGTCGCGCCGGTCGGCGACGGCCGAGGCGCCGAAAATGATGACCATGTCGATGTCAGGACGCCTGGCGACAGCCGCCACCGCCTCGCGCAGCGGCGCCTCCTCGTGCGGCACCCGCTCGTCTGCCGCGATGACGGCCCCTGCGGGGGCGAGACGCCCCGAGAGCACGCGCAGCGTCTTGTCGATGACGCTCTCCTTCAGGCCCGGCAGGCGCGTGGAAATGACGCCAACCGTCGTGAGCCTGTACGGCAGCACCTTGAGGATCGGCGCCGAGTGGCGGGCGGCCGCCTCGGCCCGCTCCAGAAGGCTGTCCGAAATCGCATAGGGGATGATCTTGACCGTTGCCAGCATCTCGCCCGCGACGACGGGCTTGAAGGCGGGCAGCGTCGCCAGCGTCACCTCCTCGGAAACCGCATTGACGGCATCGACCCCCTCGGCCTCGACGACGAAGACACCCGGCCATTCGGCGAAGAGGTTGGACCGGCCGGTGAAGGGATGCTCGACCCGCACCCCCTCGCCTGCCACCACGCAGGCGAGTCGGTGGGCCGCCTCATCCTCTCCGACATCGCCGGGCTCCAGCACCGCGACCGTCAGGGAGGCAACGCCGGCGGCCGCAAGGCGGCGGGTGTCGTCCTGCGTCAGGTGGTGCCCCTTCCGGATCACGACATCGCCGGCCCGCACGCTGTGGGCGGCGATGGCACCGGCGGCCTCGGAGACCGGAAGCGGGCCGAACTTCATGCCCCGTCCCCCTTCCTCAGGCTGGCCACCACTTCGGCGAGGATGGAGAGCGCGATTTCCGCCGGACTGACGGCGCCGATGGGCAGGCCGATGGGGGCATGGATGCGCGCGAGGTCGACCTCGGTGAAGCCGGCCTGCATCAGCCGTTCGACGCGCTTGGCGTGTGTCTTCCGCGAGCCGAGCGCGCCGATGTAGAAGCAGTCGCTGCGCAGCGCCGCCGACAGCGCCGGATCGTCGATCTTCGGGTCGTGCGTCAGCGCGACGAAGGCTGTGTAGCGGTCGAGTCCGATCCGCGGCAGCGCCTCGTCCGGCCACTCGGGCACGAGGCGGACGTTGGGGAATCGTTCGGGCGTGGCGAAGGCGGTGCGCGGGTCGATGATCACCGCATCAAAGCCGAGCTGGCGCGCCATCGGCACGATGGCCTGGCTGATGTGGACGGCCCCCGTGATGACGAGGCGCACCGGCGGCGCCTGCACTGTCAGGAAGAGGCGGCGTCCCCCGCTCTCCACCATGCCGCTCTTGCCCGAACGCAGCTGCGCGGCCAGCAGCGGCGCCAGCGGATCCTCAGCGAGCGCCGCTTCGGTCACCAGCCGCTGCTCACCGCTGTCGAGATCGCTCACCAGCACGCAGGCGCGCCGCACGGCGCGCTCCGCATTCATCGCCGCAAGTGTGTCGAGCTTCATGCCGTCCGCCCTTCAGCCCTTCAACCCTTGTCCGTCGCCAGCTTGACGCCCAGTGCGACGAGAAGCGAACCGCCCGCGATGCGGGCCAGCCTTTCGCCCCAGCCGTTGCGTCCGAGGCGACGCATCACCGCCGAAGCGGTGAGGATCACCACGATGTCAGCCGAGGAGAAGGCGAAGTTGACGATGGTGCCGAGGATGAGGAGCTGCTGCCACACCGGCAGCCCCGCGCCGGCATCCACGAACTGCGGCAGGAAGGCGAGAAAGAACAGCGCCGCCTTGGGGTTGAGCACCTCGACCATGACGCTCTCGACGAAGGCGCGGCGGGCGGATTTCGGCGCCGCCGCCCCGGCGGCTCCACCCTCCGCCTTCTGCAGGATCATCTTGAGGCCGAGCCAGACGAGATAGGCCGCGCCGAGCACCTTGACGACCGTGAAGGCGAGAGGCACGAGCGCCAGCAGCGCCGACAGGCCGAAGGCCGTCGCCAGCACATGCACATAGCAGCCAAGATGGATGCCGAGCGCCGCCATGAGGCCGGCACGCCGGCCGCGCGCGAATGTCTGGGCCGCCGCATAGAGCATGGCCGGCCCCGGCATGTAGGCGAAGACCGCGGTCGCCGCGGCAAAGGCAATCAGCGTTTCGGTCGGTGGCATGTTCCCTTCCCCGCCGTGCACCGTCAGTCGAGCGGCTCGAGATAGACCTTGATGCGCCCACCGCAGGAGAGACCCACCTTCCAGGCGGTCTCGTCGGCGACACCGAACTCCAGCATGCGCGGCACCCCCTCCTCGATGACCTCGAGCGCCTCGGTCACCACCGAGCCCTCCACACAGCCGCCGGAGACAGAGCCGAGAAAGTTGCCCTCCCCGTCGATGACGAGATGGCTGCCTACCGGCCGCGGCGCGGAGCCCCAGGTCTCCACCACCGTGGCGATGGCCACCTCACGGCCCTCGCGCTTCCACTTCTCCGCCTGTCTCAGGATGTCGTCCTCGTTCACCAGCATGGCTCGTCTCCTTCCGGCGGCCTCAGGCCGCCGCCAGCCAGCGTCGCGGATCGTGTGTCCGTCGTGCCGGCTCGGCAAGCGCCGCGCAGAGCTCCTCCATGGCGGCAAGATTATGCAGTGTCCTGAAATCGTCCACATGCGGCAGCATGGCCCGGATGCCGCGCGCCCGCGCCTCGAACCCCTCAAAGCGCAGCAGCGGATTGAGCCAGATCAGTCGGCGGCAGCAGCGGTGCAGGCGGTCCATCTCGAAGGAAAGGTCGTCCCCCACATCGCGCTCCAGCCCATCAGTGAAGAGCAGGACAATCGCCCCCTGCCCCAGGACTCGCCGCGACCATTTGCGGTTGAAGGTGGCAAGCGAAGTGGCGATGCGCGTGCCCCCCTCCCAGTCGCGAACCAGGGCACCGGCCCGCGCCAGCGCCTCGTCCGGGTCACGCGCCCTCAGCTCGCGGGTGATGTTGGTGAGCTGCGTGCCAAAGACGAAGGTTGTCACCCTGCGGCGGCGCTCCGTGAGCGCATGCAGGAAATGCAGGAAGATGCGGCTGTACTCTGCCATCGAGCCGGAGATGTCGACGAGCGCCACCACCGGCGAATGCCTCTCGGCCCGCTCGCGCATGGCCAGCTCGATGAGCCTGCCGCCGGCCCGCAGGGTCCGCCGCAGGCTCCGGCGTGCGTCGATGCGGCTGCCGTGCGGATCGGCCACGTAACGGCGCGTCTTCATCCGGTCGGCCGGCAGGCGCAGCCGCGCAATGAGCTGGCGGGCGCGGGCAATCTCGTCCGCGCTCATCTGGGCGAAATCCTTGTGTCGCAGCACCTCGCGATCCGAGACCGTGAAGCGGGCGGAGAACTCCACCTCCTCCCGCACCTCCTCCGGCTCGCGCTGCGGCGGCGCCATGGCATCGGCGATGCGCGCCGCGCCCGGACGCGGCTTGTCCTCCTCCGGGGCCGCGGGCGCGACGGGGCTCATCATGGCGATGAGCTTCTCGACGAGGGCCCGCCGACGCCAGAACAGGCGGAAGGCCTGGTCGAAGAGCACGCTGTGCTCGTGCTTCTTCACGAAGACGGCATGCAGCGTCCAGTAGAAATCCTCGCGCGTGCCGATGCCGGCAGCCATGACCGCCTGCACGGCGTCTACGACGCTGCCCGGCCCCACCGGCAGGCCGGCAGCTCTCAGTGCCCGGGCGAAATAGGCGATGTTCTCGGTGAGCTTGCCGTCAGCTGCGGCATCGGTTCCCTGCATCCCGCCACCATACAGGTTTTCGCCACGCGATGCGCGTGCCAGGCCGCTGCCTGCTGCCCGCGACCGGCTACTCCGCCGCCCTCAGGTCGGCATGCACGGCATCGAGCATCTCCTTGACCTTCGAGCCCTGCAGCTTCTGGATGTCGTCCTGGTACTTGAGCAGCACGCCCAGCGTGTCGGACACGATGGCGGGGTCGAGCGCCACGGCGTCGAGCTCCACGAGCGCCGTCGCCCAGTCGAGCGTCTCGGCGACGCCCGGCACCTTGAACAGATCCTCGCGGCGGAGCGCCTGCACGAAGGCCACCACCTCCTTCGACAGGCGGGCCGGCGCCTGCGGCACCCTGGCCTTGAGGATGGCGAGCTCGCGCACCGCCGTGGGGTAGTCTACCCAGTGGTAGAGGCAGCGCCGCTTCAGCGCGTCGTGAATCTCGCGCGTGCGGTTCGACGTGATGATGACGATGGGCGGGCGCTCGGCCCGGATGGTGCCCAGCTCCGGCACCGTGACCTGCGCGTCGGCCAGCACCTCGAGCAGGAAGGCCTCGAAGGCCTCGTCCGCACGGTCAAGCTCGTCGATGAGCAGCACCGGCGGGCCGGCCGTGTCGGCCTCCAGCGCCTGCAGCAGCGGCCGGCGCAGCAGGTAGCGCTCGGAGAAGATGTCGTGCTCCAGCTGCTCACGGTCGACGGTGCCCGCCGCTTCGGCGAGGCGGATCGCCATCATCTGCGCCGCATAGTTCCACTCGTAGACGGCGGAGGCGACGTCGAGCCCCTCGTAGCACTGCAGCCGCACCAGCCGGCGGCCGAGCGAGGTCGCCAGCACCTTGGCGATCTCGGTCTTGCCCACGCCCGCCTCGCCCTCGAGGAAGAGCGGCCGCTCCATCCGCAGCGCCAGGAACAGCACCGTGGCGAGCGGCCTGTCGCTGACATAGCCGGCCGTCTTCAGCAGCCGGATGGTCTCGTCGATGGAGGTGGGAAGCTGGGCAGGCTGGGTCATGCGGTCATCACGAGTCGTTACGCCGGAACACGACCTTACTACAGCTGCGCGGCGCAAGGGCGCTTGCGGACAAGGGAAAGGGAGCCTGCACGGCTCCCTGCCCCTCATCGTCCGGCGTTCACTTGCGGCTCGCCGCCCTGGCCACCGCCCGGCGGGCCATGACGCCGATGAGGTGGGCGCGATATTCAGCATCCGCGTGAATGTCGCTGATGAGCCCCTCGGCCGGCACGGTCACGCCCTCGAGAGACTTCGGCGAGAAGCGGTGCCGCAGCGCTTCCTCCATGGCCGGCACGCGGAAGACACCGTTGGCGCCCGCTCCCGTCACCGCCACGCGGACGTCGCTGCCGCGCTTGGCCACGAAGACACCGACGAGCGCATAGCGCGAGGCCGGATTGGGAAACTTCTCGTAGGCTGCCCTGGAGACGAGGGGGAAGGAGACCCTGGTGATGATCTCGCCTTCCTCCAGCGCCGTCTCGAACAGGCCGGTGAAGAACTCATTCGCCGGGATCTTGCGCTTGTTGGTGACGATCGTCGCGCCAAGCGCGAGGCACGCCACCGGATAGTCGGCCGCCGGATCGTTGTTGGCGATGGAGCCGCCGATGGTGCCGCGGTGACGCACCTGCGGGTCGCCGATGAGCCCGGCGAGCTCTGCCAGCGCCGGCAGCACCTGCCGCACCACCGGGGAGGTGGCGACGGCGCCGTGCCGCGTCATCGCCCCGATGACGAGGGACCGGCCCTTGAGCTCGATACCCGACAACTCCGGGATGGCGTTGAGGTCGATGAGGGCCGAAGGCGCGGCCAGCCGCTGCTTCATCGTCGGGATAAGCGTATGCCCGCCCGCCAGCAGCTTGGCGTCCTCGTTCTGCGCCAGCAGGCTGGCCGCCTGCCGCACGCTCGTCGGCCGGTGATAGTCGAAGGCGTACATGGTCTTTCCCCCTTCCGACGCCCCGCCGCCGGACGGCGGGGCCTGTCGCGATCCCGAGTTACTCCGCCGCCATGCGCATAGGCGCCTTTCGGCAGGCGCGCCACACGGCTTGCGGCGTCGCCGGCATGGCAATGTCCTCGTGGCCGAGCGCATCCGTGATGGCGTTGATGACAGCCGCCGGGGCGGCGATGGCGCCCGCCTCGCCGCAGCCCTTGATACCAAGTGGGTTGGACGGGCTCGGCGTCACGGTCATGTCCACGGTGAACGACGGCAGGTCGTCGGCACGCGGCATGCAGTAGTCCATGAAGCTCGCCGTAACCAGCTGCCCGTCCTGGTCGTAGCGTGCCCCCTCGAGCAGCGCCTGGCCGATGCCCTGTGCAACGCCCCCGTGGACCTGCCCCTCGACGATCATGGGGTTGATGACCACGCCGAAGTCATCCACAGCCGTCCAGCGCTCGATGCGCGTGACGCCTGTCTGCGGGTCGATCTCGAGCTCGCAGATATGCACGCCCGCCGGGAAGGTGAAGTTGGTTGGGTCGTAGAAAGCCCCCTCCTTCAGGCCCGGCTCCAGCTCCTGCCCGGAGAATTTGTGGGCGATGTAGGCCTGCAGCGCCACGTCGCCGAAGCTCAGCGACCTGTCGGTGCCGGCGACGGAGAACCTGCCGTCCTTGAACTCGATGTCGCCCTCGGACGCCTCGAGCACATGGGCCGCCACCTTCTTGCCCTTGGCGATAATCTTGTCGAGCGCCTTCACGATGGCCGACATGCCCACCGCGCCCGAGCGCGAGCCGTAGCTACCCATGCCGAACTGCACCTTGTCGGTGTCACCGTGGACCACGGTCACCTGGTCGATGGAAATGCCGAGCCGGTCCGAGACGAGCTGGGCGAAGGTGGTCTCGTGGCCCTGACCGTGGCTGTGCGAGCCGGTCAGCACCTCCACCGAGCCGGTCGGATTGACGCGGATCTCCGCCGACTCCCACAGGCCGACGCCGGCGCCGAGGGAGCCGACCGCCTGCGAGGGCGCGAGGCCGCACGCCTCGATGTAGGAGGAGAAACCGATGCCCCTCAGCTTGCCGCGCCGCGCGCTCTCACGCTTGCGCCTGCCGAAGTTCTTGTAGTCGGCGAGCTCCAGCGCCTTCTGCAGCGTGGCATGATAGTCGCCGATGTCATAGGTCATGATCACCGGCGTCTGGTGCGGGAATTTCCTGATGTAGTTGCGCCTGCGGAAACTGGCCGGGTCGATGCCGAGCTCGCGCGAGGCCACTTCCACCAGCCGCTCGAGCACGAAGGTCGCCTCCGGCCGGCCCGCGCCGCGGTAGGCGTCGACGGGTGCGGTGTTGGTGTAGACCCCGTCCACCTCGCAGTAGATGGCCGGAATGTCGTAGGGGCCGGAGAGCAGCGGCCCGTAGAGATAGGTGGGCACGGAGGACGCGAAGGTCGAAAGGTAGGCACCCAGGTTGGCGATGGTCTTCACCCGGAGGCCCAGGATCTTGCCCTTCTCGTCCAGCGCCAGCTCGGCATGGGTGACGTGATCGCGCCCGTGCGCGTCGGCGAGGAAGGACTCCGTGCGCTCGGCGGTCCACTTCACCGGCCGCCCGACCTTCTTCGCCGCCCAGACGCAGACGGTCTCCTCGGCATAGATGAAGATCTTGGAGCCGAAGCCGCCGCCGACGTCCGGCGCGATGACGCGCAGCTTGTTCTCGGGCGCGATTCCGACGAAGGCCGAGAGCACGAGCCGCGCCACGTGCGGGTTCTGGCTCGTGGTATAGAGCGTGTAGGAGTCCGTGCCCGGATCATACTCGCCGATCGCCGCCCGCGGCTCGAGCGCGTTGGGAATGAGTCTGTTGTTGACGAGGTCGATCGTCGTGACGTGCTTGGCAGCCTTGAAGGCTGCCTCGGTCGCCGCCTTGTCGCCGAGATGCCAGGCGAAGACCGTGTTGTCGGGCGCCACCTCGTGCACCGGCTCGCCGCCGGCCTTCGCCGCCGTCGCCGGGTCGACGATGGCGGGCAACACCTCGTAGTCCACCTCGATGGCCTCGGCCGCGTCCTTGGCCTGGGCGAGGCTCTCGGCGATCACGACGGCCACATGGTCGCCCACATAGCGCACCTTGCCCTGCGCGAGCGCGGGATGCGGCCCCGCCTTCATGGGCGTGCCATCCTTCGAATGGATCATCCAGCCGCAGATCAGCCCGCCGATGTTGTCCCGTGCGAGATCCTCCCCCGTCAGCACCGCAAGGACGCCCGGCATCGCCAGCGCCCGCGACGTGTCGATCGAGCGGATGCGTGCATGGGCATGGGGGGAGCGAAGGAAATAGGCATGGGCCTGGCCCGGCCGCGACAGGTCGTCGGTATAGCGGCCGCGACCGGTGATGAAACGCTGGTCTTCCTTGCGGCGCACGGCAGCGCCGATATGCGTCACGGACATCGTTTCCTCCCAGAAACTGCAGCGCGCGGCACAGCTCTCCGGCGGCCGGCTCGACGCGCGTTCCGTTCTCCCGGCCGCGGGCACGCCGCCGCCGGGCCGTGCTGCATGCTATTCGGCGGCCTGCGGCAGCGATGTCTCGCGCATGGCCTGCGCACCGGCAGCGATGGCCTTGACGATGTTGTGATAGCCGGTGCAGCGACAGATGTTGCCCTCCAGCTCCTCGCGGATGGTGCGCTCGTCGAGGTCGTGCCCGCACCGGTTCACGATATCGATGGCGGACATGATCATGCCCGGCGTGCAGAAGCCGCACTGCAGGCCGTGGTTGTCGCGGAAGGCCTCCTGCATGGGGTGCAGCTTGCCACCGGCCGCAAGCCCCTCGATCGTGGTGACCGACGCGCCCTCACAGCTCACCGCGAGCGTCGTGCAGCTCTTGACGGCCACACCGTCGAGGTGGACGACACAGGCGCCACACTGGCTGGTGTCGCAGCCCACATGGGTGCCGGTCAGCTTCAGGTGTTCACGCAGGAACTGTACGAGCAGCGTGCGCGGCTCGACATCCGCGCTCACGGTCTTGCCGTTCACCGTCATTGTCACGGTGGTCATTCGGAACCCTCCCCAAAAGCGCGCACAGGGCGTGCGTCTCGTTGCGATGGTCACTTACGGCGACATCGGACACGGGGTACCAGGGTCGTCTCCCCCTTTCCCTGGAACTGGTCGAAATCCAGTCTGAACTGGCCGGAATCGGGGGTCAAGGGCTGAATGAGGGCCGATGAGCGGCGCTTTTCGGCCCTTCTGCGCCGCAAAATGCTCTCGCTGCGGTGCTTCGGCCAAGGCAATGGCGGACGCGGCAAGGCCGCGTCCGCCGCGGGGGTCAGGCTTTGGGATGGCGCGCAGGGGAAGGCAGCCCCGATACGTAGTAAGGCAGCCGCGATGCGAAGCTCAGCACCCCCTTGATCTTCTTGAGGCGCCCGGACTGACTGGCGACTTGCTTGCCGGCCTCGGCAGTCTTGGCGATGCCATACCAGGCCGGTCTCGACAGGACGACCGCTCCGTCGATGCGATCCGTCGGAGTGACCGCCTTGAGCGGACTGAAGGCCGTCTTGGCCGCCTGAGGCGTCTTGAAGTCAGCATACTTGATCAGCGTGCGCTTGGCCGCGTCGTGGAACGTTTTCGCCCAAGCCTCCTCCGTCATGATGAGAGGACCGTGGATGCCGAACTCCTCGAACTGCCCGGCAGTCACGTCAACCGCATATTCGGTGCCATTCTTCTTCGCCAGGACGAGGAAGTGGTTCTTGGGGGCGTCGATGCCGGCGTTGCTCCAGAAATACATGCCACGCACGCGTGTTTCATAGCCGGCGCTCTTCAGCACGGAGATGACAGGCTCAAGCGCCGCTTCGCAGTTCTCCTTCGGATTGAGCATCAGCTGCAGGATCTTCCGGTCACCTTTCATCAGATCGCCGATCTCCTTGAGATCCCTGATAGCAGCGGCCGAAAGTACGTCATCGGCACCGGCACGGAACGTCCTGACGACTTCGCTCGCACTGGACTGCCCCGCCTCCTTCCGGAGCGACGACACCGCCCCCTTCGCTCCCGTCGACTTCACTCCGCTGGCGCTCTGCCCTGGCTGCGCCGCATGTGCGCCACTGCTGCTGCCGTGACCGGGCGCCTTCTTGATGCCGCCGGCACGCCGCCCTGCCTGCGCCGCATGTGCGTCGCTGCTGCTGCCGTGACCGGGCACCTTCTTGATGCCGCCGGCACGCCGCCCTGCCTGCGCCGCATGTGCGCCGCTGCTGCCGGCCCCAGCCTGTGCCACCTTGGCGCCGCTGCTGCCGGCCCCAGCCTGCGCCACCTTGGCGTCGCTGCTGCTGGCCCCCGCCTGGGCCACCTTGGCGTCGCTGTTGCTGGCCGCCTTTGCCACCTTGGCGTCGCTACTTCTGGCCCCCGCCTGTACCACCTTGGCGTCGCTGTTGCCGGCCGCCTTTGCCACCTTGGCGTCGCTGCCGTGGCCGGACGCCGCCTTGAAACCACTGTTGCCGGAACGAGCCCTAATTGCTGTCAAGCCGTCATCTGCCCCTGCCAACACTTGCTTGGCCTCTCCCCGGACGACGCCGCTCACGCTCACGGCCCGGTCGGCAATCGTCTCCGAGGTCTTCGTGGCCTTGCTGGCCTTCTTTGCCCCCGAAGAGAACTTTTGCAGGCTTCCGGCAAGATCCTCCACAATCTTCATGGCCTTGCCGGCCTTCTTCGCCCCCGAGGAGACCTTTTGCACGGAGTGGACGAGCTTCACCATCTTGCCATGGGCTCCAGAGCCGAACTGGATGGCGTCGATCCCGGCGGATACCAGCGCCCCCACCACATCGCCCTCCTTCAGCGCGCGATAGGTGTCGTGAAAGGGTATAAGGAGACCGCGCCCGATATGGATTCCGGTTTCATAGGCGGTTTCAGCAAACGCCGCGTCCTTCAGGGGCAGCATGGCGCTCCTGGCCACGGACCGACTGACTTCCTTCACTGCACCGGCAACGTCGAGTCCATCCATGTGGACGGTCGTGGCAAAATGAAGGACTCTCCGACTCTTCTTCAGCTCGTCAGCGTCGAAATTCTGCTCGGCCTGCTCGCCAAAAAACAGTCTGGTATGTTCTTTGAGCCAGCGGGTACGATCTGACAGTTTCGAAGGCATCTCGACGACAAGACCGCATAACCCGTCCGACAGCACGAAATAACGCTCCTCGCCGCTCCGGCCGACCTGCAGCAAAAAGGCGCGCTCCTCCTGGTGGTAGGCCTTTGCCAGCCCGGGCATCCTCCAAGGTATTACCTGGTCAAGGTCCATCCAATCGGGCGCGCTCCAATACATGACCTTGATGATGGAAGCAGGATCGTTTGCGGAGACGCCGATCTGCGCCAGCTTGTCGGATGCTGCCTTGGCCAGAGAGTCCGCAATTTTGTCGACGTGGCTATCGAACTCCCGATAGAAGCGCGAGTTCAGCTCCGGCAGCTTGTCGATCGCCCCGGGCACTTCCCGGTAGAAAAACGGGAACGAGGATTCCTGATTGTTAATATAAGCATCGATGCGACTCATGTAGGTGGTAAGCTCGGCACCTCCGACGCCGAGCGGCATGTAGTCACTGACGGGCACGAGCTCGTCCGGGTCGAATCCCAGCTGCCGCAGCACTTTCTCGCCGATGCCGCGCCGGGTGGGGACCTCCTCCATGGCAGTGCGGATCTCGTTGGTGGGGCCGTCCTCACACTGCTTCTTGGCCTTCGTGGTCGTGCCTTTCGGCTCGGCCGCCTGCGCCTAGCGAGAACGAGGGGCTGGTCGAACGCCGCGCGCGACAGCGTGGGGTACACTCGCCGCGGGGCCTCTGACAGGCATGGACTCGCCGGACGGCTGCGCTGGTATCGCCAAAGCCGTGCTGTTTCCGGCCGCCAGCGCCTCTCCGCCCCCTTTGTGCGGCCGCCCTCCGGTCCTGTGCCCACCGGAAACGCCCGCCTCGCGGAGAGCTTGATGCGCATTCACTCCGTACTCGGCCGCCAGGAGGAGCGCGGCAAGGAGAGCCAGGCGCGGGGAGCCGGCCGACTGCGGCAGCGGCCTGCTGTGCCGCTGCGGCCGCTCATGCTCGGTGAGCCACTGGGTGCTCTTGCCGATCTCGCGGCGATACTTGTCGATGTCCTGCGCCTGCCCCTTGGCGACCTGCGAGTGCAAGGATGAAATCCGGCCCATGTCGAACCCTCTCACTGGAACTTGATCGCCCCGTTGTCCTACATCCGGCTTCGCGGCGTCAGCGGGCAGACAGCGAATTCAGATTTCCAGTGAGAGAGCGAAGCAGAATCCAGGCGCGGAGGGGCCCGGGCTGGCCGGGGCTGTCAGGTAGCCTCCTGCGGCGCCAACAACTTGGCGAAGTTGGAGAAGAACTCGTCGGCGTATTTCTTGGCGACGCCATTGATCAGCCGCCCACCGAGCTGGGCGAGCTTGCCGCCGACCTGCGCCTCGACGTCGTAGGTCAGCTTGGTGCCTTCCGGCACCTCGGAGAGCTGCACCTTGGCGCCGCCCTTGGCGAAACCGGCAACGCCGCCCTCTCCCTCACCCGTGATCGTGTAGCCGTTCGGCTCGTCGATGTCCGAAAGAACGACCTTGCCCTTGAAGGTCGCCTTCACTGGCCCGACCTTGACCTTCGCCACGGCGCGAAAGCCATTGTCCTGCGTCCGCTCCAGTTCCTCGCAGCCGGGGATGCAGGCTTTCAGCACCTCCGGATCGTTGAGTTTCGCCCAGACCGTGGCACGGTCCGCCGGCAGGATGTTCTCGCCGGTCATCGTCATGGCCATGGGTCGCCTCCCTCATCTTCGCCGCTTCTCAGAGCTGGCCGTTTCGATGTGCTCCAATCTACGCAAGAACGGGCGCGCGGCCAGCCCTTCCCACGCGGGGCGCCATTGCCCCTTGCGCAGCGGCACAACCTGCGCGAGACCCGTGGAGACTGAATGACGGAGGGGGCAGATGATCATCGACATCGCGGGCGAGCCGTTCAACGTGCATCTCGACGGACCCGAGAACGCTCCGGTTCTCATGCATTCCAACTCGCTGTCCTCCGACATGTCGATGTGGGACGCGCAGGTGCGCGCCTGGCAGGGCCAGTTCCGCATCCTGCGCTACGATTCGCGCGGGCACGGCGGCTCAGTCGCACCCGACAGGCCCTATTCCATCGAGGAGCTCGGCCGCGACGCCATCGCCATCCTCGACCATTTCGGCATTGAGAAGGCCCACTGGTGCGGCCTCTCCAAGGGGGGCATGGTCGGCATGTGGATGCTGACGCACGCGCCGGAACGGCTAGGACGGGTCGTCCTCGCCAACACCTCCGCCCACATGGGCCCGCCCGAGCTGTGGAACGGCCGCATCCGCACGGCGCGCCGCGGCGGCATGGAGGCGCTCGTCGATGCAACGGTCGAACGCTGGTTCACGGCCAGCTTCCGCGAGCGGGCGCCGGAGCGGATCGCGGCCATCCGCAAGATGATCCTGGGCACGCCGGTCCAGGGCTATGCGGGATGCTGCGCCGCCATCCGCGACATGGACCAGCGCTGGTCGATCCGCTCCGCGAGGAACCCCGTGCTGGTTGTCGTCGGCGCGCACGATCCCGCCACACCGCCGGCGGCCGGCCAGCAGATTCACGAGGCCATCGCGGGCTCGAAGCTGGTCACGCTCGATGCAGCGCACATCTCCAACATCGAGGCGGAGGCTGCGTTCAACGAGGTGGTGGGCGCGTTCCTGCGCAGCTGAGGGCCCTCACAGGGCGTGGTAGCGACGCCCCTTGTAGACGAGGCTGTCTCCCTCGGCGCCCATGGCGAGAGCGCGCACCTCGCCGATGAGGATGCGGTGCGTCGCGGCGTCGATCGCCTCCACGAGGCGGCAGTCCATGGCCGCGCGCGCCGTGACGAGTGCCGGCGCGCCCGTGTCCAGTGTGGTCCAGCCGCCAGTGCGAAAGCGGTCGGCGCCGAAGACGCCGGTGCGCCCGGCGAAGACATCTGCGAGCGCCTCTTCATTGCCCGGCAGCAGGTTGACACAGAAGACGCCGTTGGCCTCCAGAACCGGCAGGATCTGGCTCGCCCTGTTGAGGCACACGAGCAACGTCGGCGGCCCGTCCGATACCGCCGTCACCGACGTGGCGGTGAAGCCCATGCGTCCCGCGGCCCCAGCCGTCGTGATGACATGCACGGCGCCGGGCACGCGGCTCATGGCTTCCCGAAACACCTGCTCAGACGGCGTGGCGACGTGGTCGTCATGCGCATCGCCGAATGCGTCGTCTATGAAAACCCGGTGCATCAAGGCCTCCTGCGGCCTTCCATATGGCGCGGCACAAACCGCGAAGCAACCGGCGCAGGGCGAGAACCGGGGAAAGATGCCGTGCTAGAGACGGCTGACGGCCTCCTTGATGGTTTCGCGCACGTGGGCGACGAGCGATTCCGCTGCCGCCTCGGCCGCCTCAGCATCCCCCGAGCACACCGCCTTCAGCAGCTCTGCATGCCGCTCCGCCGCCGGCGCGAGGTCACTCTCGCGGCGGAAGAAGAGCCATGCCCGCCGGGCCATCGCCTGCAGCGGCACGAGCGCCCGGGCGGCATAGGGGTTGCCCGAGAGTTCCGCGAGAATCCGGTCGATCGCCTTGTCGGTCTCGACGAAGCCGCCGATGTCGCCCACGGCAGCTGCCCGCGCCATCGCCCCCGCCATTTGCTCCGCCAGGGCCTCCTCTGCCCGGCCGGCTCGGCGGGCGGCTGCTGCCGCCACCAGCCGTTCCACGGCGGCGTAGACGTCGAGTGCCACGAGCACGTCGAGCGGGTTGACCTCGGACACGGCGATCCCCTTGCGGGGAAAGACGCGCACGAGCCCGTCATAATGGAGTCGCTGCAGCGCTTCCCGCACCGGCGTGCGCCCGAAGCCGACCCGCTGCGACAGGTCGTTCTCCGTCAGGCGGGCGCCGGGAGGCAGATCGAGCCGCACAACCATGTCCTCGATGGCCCGGTAGGCCTGCTCGGCCAGCGACCGGGCCTCGTCCGCGCCCGGTGAACATGTATCACTGCTTATAGAACTCATCATGGAAACCTGCGTTCACCAGCCCGCAGGAAAGAAAGGGGGATGAGAGCGCAGCAACAATAGATCTATTGCATATAATATATTTATTTATGCAAAGAAAACGGAGAATTTTTTCCACATCTATAGTATACTAGCAGACGAGCCGCTTCGCGGAATCGACAGAAGGCGCCCGCGCCGTCGCCCTCCTTCGGGGCGCGACGGGGCCGGTCGCGATGGCTGTGGAGGGCGAAAGCCGGCTTCGCGAAATTTTCGGTCGCAAGCGCGGCCCCAATCGGAACATCCGTTGCTTTTTGCCCGCCGGCGCAGCCTGGCCAATTGTCTTGACCAATCGCCGTTGCTAAGCACAGAGTTGTTCCGGTGGTCTCTTTCCTCCCCGTGTTTTCGCCGACACGAGGCGGACGATAAGAAAAACAAGAGACTGCCCATCAGGGGAACGGTCGATTATGGAAGTCTTCGTACAGCAGCTCATCAATGGGCTGACGCTGGGGTCTATCTATGGCCTCATCGCCATCGGTTACACGATGGTTTTTGGCATCATCGGCATGATCAATTTCGCCCACGGTGATGTCTTCATGCTCAGCGCGTTCATCGCGCTCATGCTCTTCCTCTTCGTCACGGCCTGGCTCGGGATTGGCTCGATTGCCATTGCGCTGATCATCGTCATGATCGGCGCCATGCTGCTGACCTCGCTGTGGGGCTGGACGCTGGAACGGATGGCCTATCGCCCGCTGCGCGGCTCCTTCCGCCTCGCGCCGCTGATCTCGGCCATCGGCGTGTCGATCTTCCTGTCCAACTTCGTCCAGGTTTCGCAGGGCGCGCGCAACAAGCCGATCCCGCCCATGGTGCGCGACGTGATCGTGCTCTTCGAGCGCGACGGCTACGCGGTGGCCCTGTCCTACAAGCAGATCATCATCATGCTCACGACGGCCGTGCTGCTCGCCATCTTCTGGTACGTCGTGCAGAAGACGCCGCTCGGACGCGCCCAGCGCGCCTGCGAGCAGGACCGGCGCATGGCCGCCCTCGTCGGCATCGACGTGGACAGGACGATCTCGCTCACCTTCGTGATGGGCGCCTCCCTCGCCGCCGTCGCGGGCACCATGTATCTGCTCTACTATGGCGTCGTGAGCTTCGCCGACGGTTTCGTGCCGGGGGTGAAGGCCTTCACCGCGGCCGTCCTCGGCGGCATCGGCTCCCTGCCGGGCGCCGTGCTGGGCGGCCTCATCATCGGCTTGGTGGAGACGTTGTGGTCGGCCTACTTCTCCATCGAGTACAAGGATGTCGCGGCTTTCTCGCTGCTCGCCATCGTCCTCATCTTCATGCCGTCCGGCATCCTCGGCCGGCCTGAGGTCGAGAAGGTATGAGAGAGGCGCGGACAATGGCCCTGAACACATCCCATGCTCCCGCCATCGCCGCGCCCGGAGCCGCCTCGTCGGTCACGGGCGCTCAGGTCGCCACCGCCCTGCGCGAAGCCGGCATCGCCGCGCTGCTGACGCTGGGGCTCTCCATCCCCATCCTCGCCTTCAAGACCGAGCAGAACCAGTCGAACGCGCTCTACCTCCAGCCGCGCTGGGGCGTCGTCGCCGTCGTCTGCGGGCTCATCTTCCTCGTGCGGTTCGCAGTCTGCCTGCGGGCCATGCGCCGGGCCGCCGCGCCAGCGCGCCTCAAGGCGCCGGCGAGCCCGTTCGTGCAGAAGCTGTTCGGCATCGCCGTGCCGCTCTTCCTCGGCGTCGCCCTCACCTACCCGCTGCTCGCCTCCCTCGCGACAGGCGGGCTCGCCGGCGCACGCTACTGGATCGACCTCGGCATCCTCATCCTCACCTATGTGATGCTCGGATGGGGACTCAACATCGTCGTCGGCCTCGCGGGCCTGCTCGACCTCGGCTACGTCGCCTTCTATGCGGTCGGCGCCTATTCCTATGCGCTCTTGTCGACGACGTTCGGCTGGTCGTTCTGGCTCTGCCTGCCGCTCGCCGGCATTCTCGCCGCCTTCTGGGGCATCATCCTCGGTTTCCCGGTGCTGCGCCTGCGCGGCGACTATCTCGCCATCGTCACCCTCGCCTTTGGCGAGATCATCCGCCTCGTGCTCATCAACTGGGTGGAGCTAACCAACGGCGGCGCGGGCATCTCGTCCATCCCGCGCGTCACCTTCTTCGGCGTGCCGTTCGACTCGAGCGAGAACGGCTTTGCCTCGCTGTTCGGCATCTCCTACAGCCCGATGCACCGGATGGTGTTTCTCTACTACCTCATCCTGGTGCTGGCGCTGGTCACCAACGTGGTCACCATCCGCCTGCGGCGCCTGCCCGTGGGCCGGGCGTGGGAAGCGCTGCGCGAGGACGAGATCGCCTGCCGCTCGCTCGGCATCAACACCCGCAACACCAAGCTCACCGCCTTCGCCATCGGCGCCATGTTCGGCGGCTTCGCGGGCTCGTTCTTCGCCGTGCGGCAGGGGTTCGTATCGCCCGAGAGCTTCAACTTCCTCGAGTCGGCGATCATCCTGTCGATCGTCGTCCTCGGCGGCATGGGCTCGCAGGTGGGCGTTGCCGTGGCAGCCATTATCATGGTCGGTGCGCCCGAGCTGCTGCGCAACCTCGGCTTCCTCAAGCAGGTCTTCGGTGCGGACTTCGACCCCAACGAATATCGACTGCTCATCTTCGGCCTCGCCATGGTAGCCATGATGGTCTGGCGGCCACGCGGTCTCGTCGGGCACCGCGAACCGTCGATGGTACTCACCGAGCGCAAGGCCATCTCCGGCTCGCTCGTCAAGGAAGGTCACGGCTGATGCGCTGGCAAGAAGACCCCATACTCGAGGTCCAGCATCTGAAGATGCGTTTCGGCGGCCTCGTTGCCGTCAACGATCTCTCCTTCAGCGTCGGCCGTGGCGACATCACGGCCCTCATCGGCCCGAACGGCGCCGGCAAGACGACGGTGTTCAACTGCATCACCGGCTTCTACCGGCCAAGCGAGGGCATGCTGTCGCTGCGCCACGCCGACGGCACCACCTACCTGCTCGAGCGGCTGCCGGGCCACGCCATCTCGTGGAAGGCGAAGGTTGCCCGCACGTTCCAGAACATCCGCCTGTTCACGGGCATGACGGTGCTGGAGAACCTGCTCGTCGCCCGCCACAACCCGCTCATGATCGCCTCCGGCTTCACGCTGCTCGGCCTCTTCGGCCTGCCGAGCTTCCGCGAGGCGGAGCGGCAGGCGGTGGAACAGGCCAAGTTCTGGCTGGAGAAGATCAACCTCATCGACCGGGCCGACGACCCGGCCGGGGACCTGCCCTACGGCGCCCAGCGCCGTCTCGAGATCGCCCGCGCCATGTGCACGGACCCAATCCTCCTGTGCCTCGACGAGCCGGCCGCCGGTCTCAACCCGCGAGAGAGCCACGAGCTCAACGAGCTGCTGCTGTCGATCCGGCGGGACCACGGCACGTCGATCCTGCTCATCGAGCACGACATGTCGGTGGTGATGGGCATCTCCGACCACGTCGTGGTGCTCGACTATGGCACCAAAATTGCAGATGGCACGCCCGAGGAGGTGCGCAACGACCCGAGCGTCATCGCCGCCTATCTCGGCGTCGAGGACGAGGAACTCGACAAGGTGGAAGCGGAGGTCGGCCTGTGAGCGACGCAGCAACCATGCCCGCGCCGGCCCAGGCGCCCGCGGGGCGCACGCCCCTTCTCTCCATTCGGGGCGTCAAGACCTATTACGGCAACATCATCGCCCTCAAGGGTGTCGATCTCGACGTGCACGAGGGCGAGATCGTGACGATGATCGGCGCAAACGGCGCCGGCAAGTCCACGCTGATGATGACGATCTTCGGCAACCCGCGCTGCCGCGAGGGAACGATCACCTACGCCGGCCGCGACATCACGCACATGCCGACGCATGAGATCGCGCATCTCGGCATCGCCCAGTCACCCGAGGGCCGGCGCATCTTCCCGCGCATGACCGTCTTCGAGAACCTGCAGATGGGCGCCGCCATCAGGAACTTCGCCCATTTCGACGAGGACCTGGAGCGCGTCTGCACCATGTTCCCGCGCCTCAAGGAGCGGCTCAACCAACGCGGCGGCACGCTCTCCGGCGGCGAGCAGCAGATGCTCGCCATCGCCCGCGCGCTGATGAGCCGGCCGCGGCTGCTGCTGCTCGACGAGCCCTCGCTCGGCCTCGCGCCGCTGGTGGTCAAGCAGATCTTCAACGTCATCCGGGAGCTCAACGAGCGGGAAGGCATGACGGTCTTCCTCGTCGAGCAGAACGCCTATCACGCGCTCAAGCTCGCCCACCGCGGCTACGTGATGGTGACGGGAACCATCACCCTCCAGGGCACCGGGAAGGAGTTGCTCGAAAACCCGCAGGTCCGCGCCGCCTATCTCGAAGGCGGAGCCCATTGAGGAGCGCGCGATGCAGGGCATCCTTTATGAAGAAAGCTCCATCCTCCTCTTTCTCCTTGTCACCTGCATCATGGGTGGCTGGGCCGCCTGGATGACAGGGCGGGCGGTGGCGCTCATCTGGGCGCCCGCCTGGCAGGCTGTGCTCTATCTGCTTGCCCTCGCCTGGGGGGTGCGCTTCATCCACTTCGCCCTCTTCGAGGGCACGCTGCTGTCGCTTCACTATTACATCGTGGATGCGATCGTTCTTCTCGTCATCGGCCTCATCGGCTTCCGCTATACACGCGTGCGGCAGATGACGACGCAGTACCGCTGGCTCTACGAGCGCACGGGTCCCCTGACCTGGCGGGAGAAGAACAGCGGCTGAAACCGCGTTTGCGAGTGACTCTCGCCCCAATCGGCGCAAGATTGCGCCCAAGGCGAGAGGCTCGCCGACCGGAGCCCCGGGGGCGGGGCCCGGCAATATAACCACCAGAGGAGTCACAGATGAAGAAAGTGCTGTTGACCGGGATTGCACTCGGTCTTGGCCTCGCCTTCGCCAGCGCCGCCAACGCCCAGGTGAAGATCGCGGTCGGCGCCCCCATCACGGGGCCGAATGCCAGCTTCGGCACCCAGATGAAGAATGGCACCGAGCAGGCGGCCGAGGACATCAACGCCGCCGGTGGCATCCTGGGCCAGAAGATCGAAGTCATCGTGGGCGACGACGTGTCGGACCCCAAGCAGGGCGTATCCGTGGCCAACAAGCTCGCGGGTGACGGCGTCCAGTTCGTGGTCGGCCACTTCAATTCGGGCGTGTCGATCCCGGCCTCGGAGGTCTACGAGGAGGCGGGCATCCTGCAGCTCTCGCCGGCGTCCACGAACCCGCAGTACACGGAGCGCGGGCTGTGGAACACCATCCGCATCTGCGGCCGCGACGACCAGCAGGGCCAGGTGGCGGGTGACTATCTCGCCAAGAACTTCGCCGGCAAGAAGGTCGCCATCGTCCACGACAAGACCCCCTACGGCAAGGGTCTCGCCGACGAAACGATGAAGTCCATGAACGCCAAGGGCCTCAAGGAAGTCATCTACGAGGGCATCAACCCCGGCGAGAAGGACTATTCGGCCCTCGTCTCCAAGCTCAAGGCGGCGAACGTGGACGTCGTCTACTTCGGCGGCCTGCACACCGAGGCCGGCCTCATCATCCGCCAGATGCGCGACCAGGGCCTGCAGGCGCCCCTGATGTCCGGCGACGGCATCGTCTCGAGCGAGTTCGTCTCCATCGCCGGCCCCGGCGCCGAGGGCACGCTCATGACCTTCGCGCCCGATCCGCGCAAGAACCCGGCCGCCAAGGAGGTCGTCGAGCGCTTCCTGAAGACCAAGAACTACGACCCCGAGGCCTACACGCTCTATAGCTACGCGGCGGTCGAGATCATCAAGCAGGCGGCCGAAGAGGCCAACTCCCTCGATCCGCGGAAGGTCGCCGAGGTGATCCATTCCGGCAAGGTCTTCAAGACCGTGCTGGGTGACCTCTCCTTCGACAAGAAGGGCGACATCACCCGTCCGGACTACGTCATGTACGTCTGGAAGAAGGGCCCCGACGGCAAGATCGACTACGCCGGCAACGAGATCAACTGATCTCGGTCACGGCCGGGAACGGGCCCGCCTCCTCGAGGCGGGCCTTTCCTTTCCGGGCTGCACGATGGACCGGCCAGGCGCTCAGCCGAGCGTCGCCAGCGCCGGGAAGGTCTCCAGCAGCCAGAAGGACACGTCCGTCAGCGCCCCCGTGAGGAAGGCGATGCCGGTGAGCACGAGCAGGCCGCCCATCACCTTTTCCACGAGGTGGAACTTCGAGCGCATGCCACGCAGGAGCGCGACGAAGGGCTTCATGGCGAGCGCCGCCAGCAGGAAGGGAATGCCGAGGCCCGCGGAATAGGCGGCAAGCAGAAAGGCGCCACGCCCGACGCTCTCCTCCGAGCCGGCGACGGCCAGGATGGCGGCGAGGATGGGGCCGATACACGGCGTCCAGCCGAAAGCGAAGGCAAGCCCCATCACGTATGCCCCCCCGAGCCCGGCCGGCTTGGCGACATCGAGCCGTGCCTCCCGGTAGAGGAAGGACAGACGGAAGACGCCCAGGAAGTGCAGCCCCATGACGATGATGGCGATGCCGGCCACGGTGCCGAGCACGTCGACATAGCGGCGCAGCAGCTGGCCGAAGGCCGAGGCTGTCGCGCCGAGCATGACGAAGACGGTCGCGAAACCGAGCACGAAGAAGAGCGCGGAGAACAGCGCCCGACGGCTGACGCTGGGCTCGCGCCGCTCTGTCAGCTGGTCGAGGGTGGTCCCGGCGAGATAGCATAGATAGGGTGGCACGAGCGGCAGGACGCAGGGGCTGAGAAAGCTGACGAAGCCGGCGAACACCGCGGCGGAAGTGGAAACGTCGGTCATGGCGCTGCTCATATCCGCAGCCCCGGCCCGGCGAAAGGCGGTGAAATGCCACCTCGCCCCCTTGTGATGGACCGACTGTCACGGCAAGCATCGGGTATGGGCAATCTGCGCAATCTCATCACCGACGTGCCCGGCCTTCGTGTCGGCAACGCCCACGACGAGGCATCGGCAACCGGCGTGACGGTGGTGGTCTTCGACCGGCCGGCGACGGCGGGCCTCTCCATCATGGGCGGCGCTCCAGGCACGCGCGAGAGCGCGTTGCTGGAACCGGAAGCGACCGTGAGCGCGGTCGATGCCATCGTCCTGTCCGGCGGCTCTGCCTACGGGCTCGATGCCGCCGGCGGCGTCATGCAGGCGCTCGCGGTGCAGGGCCGGGGCTTCGCCATCCGCGACGTGCGCGTGCCCATCGTGCCGCAGGCGATTCTCTTCGACCTCCTGAACGGCGGCGACAAGCCCTGGGCGCGTGGCGAAGGTGAGCCGCCGCATCGCGCCCTTGCCAGGGCCGCCGTGGCTTCGGCCGGCGTCGACTTTCCGCTGGGCTCGGTCGGCGCCGGCTACGGGGCAACGACCGTCAACCTCAAGGGCGGGCTCGGCTCCGCGAGCACCGTCACCCGCACCGGCCATGTCGTCGCGGCGCTCGTCGCCGTCAACGCCGTCGGCTCGGCGACCATCGGCGACGGGCCGCATTTCTGGGCTGCCCCCTATGAGCAGAACGGCGAGTTCGGCAACCACGGCATGCCCGCGACGGTCGACCGCCGGGCGCTCGAGCCGCGCTACAAGGGCGGACCGGGGCAGAACACAACAATCGCCATTGTCGCCACTGACGCCGTCCTCACCAAGGCCATGGCCAAGCGTCTCGCCGTGGTTGCGCACGACGGCATGGGCCGTGCGCTGCGGCCGGCCCATGCCCCGCTCGACGGGGATCTCGTCTTCGCCGCCGCGACCGGCGCAAGACCGCTGCCCGAGGACGACATCTACGCCTTCGCCGATCTCGGCGCGGCGGCTGCCGACTGCCTGGCACGCGCCATCGCCCGCGGCGTTTACGAAGCAACGGCACTGCCCCTGCCCGGCGCCCTGCTGGCCTGGCGCGACCTCTACCAGCCGAAGCGGCTGACCGAATAGGGCGAGGGGTCGGTGAGCGGTTCTTCCCCAGTCATCATCTGCGCCAGCAGGCGGCCGGTGACGGGCCCCAGCGTGAAGCCGTGGTGGTTGTGGCCGAAGGCGAACCACAGGCCCTGGTGGCGTGGTGCCGGGCCGATGACGGGGCGCATGTCCGGCAGGCAAGGCCGGGCGCCGATCCACGGCGCCGGGTCCACCCGCTCGCCGAGCGGAAAGATGCGCCGTGCCTCGGGCTCCACCCGCGAGAGCTGCACCGGCGTCGGCGGCGCATCGCGGTCGGCGAACTCGGCCCCGGTGGTGAGGCGGATGCCGCGCGTCATCGGCACGATGAGAAAACCACCCGCGACGTCGTAGAACGGGTGGTTGAGCACGGCATTACCGGCCGGGCGATAGTGCATGTGGTAGCCGCGCTTGACCGCGAGCGGGATGCGATAGCCCAGCGGGCGGTAGATCTCGCCCGACCACGGGCCGAGCGCCAGGACGACCTCGCGCGCCGTGACAGGCCCCTCCTCCGCCGCGACGGTCCAGCCACTGCCGGAGGCGGCGAGCGAACGGGCGTCACCGCGCAGGAAGCGGCCGCCCCGCTTCTCGAAAAGCTCGGCATAGGCGCGCGTGACGCCGCCTGGGTCGGGCACGCTCGCTGGATCTAGCCAGTGCAGGCCGCCAACGAAGTCGCCGGCAAGGTGCGGCTCCCTGGCGCGCAGCTCGGCTGCGCCGAGCACGTCGAGCTTGAGGCCGTAGAGCGCGGCAGTCGCCCGCGCCTCCTCCTCCGCCTGCTGGAACTCCGCCTTGTTGCGGAAACCCTTGATCCAGCCGATGCGCCGCATCATCGGCAGGATGTCGGCCTCGCGCATCAGCGCCTCATGCTCGGCAACGCAGCGCTCGATCAGCGGCAGCATCGCCTTGGCCGCCTCGGCATGGCGCCGCGGCGACGAGTGCCACCAGTACTGCGCCAGCCACGGAGCCACCCTGGGCAGGAAGGTGAGATGGTAGTGCGCCTCGGCCGAGCGGTTGAGGCCGTAGCGGATCAGCGAGCCGAGGTCGCGCGGGAAACCATAGGGCACGACGCTGGCGCGCTCGATGAGCCCGGCGTTGCCGTGGCTCGTCTCCTCCCCAGCCCCACGCCTGTCGAGCAGCACCACGGACCGGCCCCGCGCCTGCAGGTGCAACGCCGTCGACACTCCGATGATACCCGCTCCGAGCACGACGACATCCGTTTGCATGCGTTTGACCTTCTTGCTGGTGCTGAACCCGGCGGCGCATTCTGGGGCGACGACCCATTGCGGACAACGCCGACACCCGCATGGCGAAAGCACGACGCCTGCCGCCGGCGCAAGGGGCAGACGCATCTTTCGTCACGGAGAAAAGGCCGCAGGGCACGATACAAGACCGGTCGGGGAACAAAGGGGAAGGGCCAGGAACGTGTTGCAGACCATTCTCTTCAAGCCCCTGGGGCTTCTTGGCAGCCAGGGCACCAAGGCCCTCGCCGCCTCCATCTTCATCGGTCTGGCGCTGCCGCAGTTCGCGAGCCTCGCCCGCCCGCTGATTGGTACCTGCGTCTTCTTCTTCCTCGTCTTCACCTTCCTGCGCGCCGACTTCGGCACCATCCGCGCCCTCCTGCGGCAGCCGGGCCGCATCGCTCTTGCCTGGGCCTGGATCGTCGCCTCGCTCGCACTCGCCCTTGGCGGCATCGTCTTTGCCCTCGGACACGATCTCGTGGGCCCCGAGCTTGCCCTCGGCCTTGCGCTGATGGCCGCCGCCCCGCCCGTCCTCTCGGCCCCAGCAGTCGCCACGCTGCTCGGCTTCGACGCTTCCTTTCTCGTCACGGTGCTCGTCGCCAGCATGGTGACAACGCCGCTGACGGCGCCGCTGGTGGCGGAGGTGATCGCAGGTGCTGCCGTGCCGATCGACACCTCGGTCCTCGCCCTGCGCCTCGCGCTGCTCCTCGGCGGGGCGGTGGTGCTTGCGCTGGTGCTGCGCCGGCTCATCGGCCTTGCACGGATCGCGCGCGAGCGGGCGGCCCTCGACGGGCTCAACGTCGTCTTCTTCTTCATCTTCGCCGTCGGGGCCATGGACGGCGTGGCCGAGGCGATGCTCGCAAAGCCGCTTGCCGTCCTCACCGACGTGCTCATCGTCTTCGCGGTATCCTTCGCCTGCCTCGCCGCCGGTCTCGGCATGCTGGCCGCACGCTTCGGCGCGCGCGAGGCGTTCGTCCTCGGCTATGCCACCGGCCACCGCAACATGGGCCTGCTCGTCGCCGCCATGGCGGGAGCCGTGCCGGACGGCACCTGGCTCTATTTCGCCATGGCCCAGTTCCCCATCTACCTCATGCCGCTCATCCTGGAGCCGCTCGCCCGGCGCATGCTGCGCGAGCCCCTGCCGGCGCGGCGCTGAAGCGGTCAGACGCCGGCCATCGCCGGCATCCGCATACCGGCCTTCCGCGGCCGGCTGCCGGCGGCGACCGCCTCGATGAGCCGCAGATAGCGGGCGCACAGCTCGCGCTGGTCATACCGCTCCAGCATCAGCGCACGGGCGCGGCGGCGAATGTCCTCGCAGCGCTCCGGCGCATCGAGAACCTCCTTCAGGCGGCGGGCCAGCCTGTCGGGCGAGAAGAAGGGCACGAGCAGGCCAGTGCGCCCGTCGTCGATCACCTCCCGCACCGGCTCCGTATCCGAACCGACGACCACTGCGCCCGTCGCCATAGCCTCCATCATCGACCAGGAGAGCACGAAGGGTACAGTGAGATAGACGTGCGCCGCCGACACGCGCAGCGCCTGCCGCAGCACGTCGAGCGGCTGGCGACCGAGGAAGTGGAGGCGTTCAACGTCGAGCGAGAAGGTCTCGAGCGCCCATTGCTTGTAGGAGGGCTTGTCCCGCGGGCCGTAGGCGATGCGATCCTCGCCGATGACGACCACATGCACGCTCGTGTGCATTTTCTGCAGGATGGATACCGCCTCCATGAACTGCGGAAAGCCGCGGTAGGGCTCCATGCCGCGGGCGATATAGGTGACGAGCGGATCGCCCCGCCGGAAGACACGGCCGCCCACGGCCAGGGTCTCGCCCGGATCGGGCGCAAAGTAGTCCGTGTCGACGCCGTCGTGCAGCACCGTCATCCGCTTCCGGAAGATGCCGGGAAACTGCGACTTCTGATAGCGTGTCGGCGTCTGGCCCCAGTCCATCGCCGCCAAATCCTGCAGGATGGCAGTGTTCTTCATCCGGATGCGCAGCTCGGCATTCGGATCCCTCACCTCGCCGTTGAGGAAGGAGGCGTCGGAGCCGTAGGCACGATAATACCATTCAAGATAGGGCATGTAGCGCGCTTCGGGCCACAGGTCCTTCAAGAAGAGCCCGTCGCCGAAGCCGCTGTGGGCCAGCATCAGGTCCGGCCGCCAGCCGCGCGCCCTCACCGGCATGAGCGCCTTGTAGACCGCCTGCCCGCGGATGACGGCCTCCTCCGTATAGCGCAGCGCAGGGTGCACCTGCTCGCTGGCACGCCGGTGCGGCTCGTAGTCGATGCGCGGCACGGGCGAGGGCTGGCGGTTGCCGGCCCGCGACACGGCCAGGATCTCGAAGCCCTTCCTGCCGGAAAGATGCCTGATGATGCGCGCGTACTGCCCGGGGAAATTGTTGTGCAGAAATAGCAATCTCATCCATGAAACATCCGGTCGGCCAATCGGCGGCCGGCTTTCGACGGCCATCGCCCTGCAATTTCCCAGATCGTCGGGCCTCCTGCCCACCAGAGGCAGGTTGCACAATGTGCATACAGTCACGCAGCCGGGGCGGAATTCACTCATGCCTCGACCCGTTGCCCCGCCCCGCCCTCCGTGCTAGGCGGCACGCGCGGGGCCATTTCGCCCCTGCAGCATGTTCAAGCGGACGGTCCCCATGCAGCGCCCCCTCGTCATCGCCCCCTCCATCCTCGCCGCCGATTTCGCCCGTTTCGGCGAGGAGGTGCGCGCCATTGACGCCGGCGGAGCCGACTGGGTGCATGTGGACGTCATGGACGGGCATTTCGTGCCCAATATCTCCTTCGGGCCCCAGGTGGTGCGGGCCATCCGACCGCACACGAAAAAGCTTCTCGACGTGCACCTGATGATCGCGCCGGCCGACCCCTATCTGGCGGAGTTCGCCGCCGCCGGCGCCGACATCATCACCGTCCATGCCGAGGCAGGGCCGCACCTGCACCGTTCACTGCAGGCCATCCGCGCGCTCGGCAAGAAGGCCGGCGTGTCGCTCAACCCCGCGACGCCGGAGAGCGCCGTCGAATACGTGCTCGACCTCGTCGACCTCGTGCTCGTCATGAGCGTCAACCCCGGCTTCGGCGGGCAGGCCTTCATCCCGTCAGCCCTCGACAAGGTGGCGCGCATCAAGGCGATGATTGGTGACCGGCCCATCGACCTCGAGGTCGACGGCGGCGTCACCGCCGACAATGCCGGCGCGCTGGCCAAGGCCGGGGCCAACGCCCTCGTTGCCGGCTCGGCCGTCTTCAAGGGTGGCGAGAGCGCCTATGCAGGCAACATCGCCGCCATCCGCAGCGCCGCCGAGCGCGCGCGCGGCGAGCTCGTCTGATCTTCAACCGTTCAGCCAGGAGGCGAGGATGATCCCGCGCTACAGCCGCCCCGAGATGACCGCCATCTGGTCGCCGGAGACGAAGTTCCGCATCTGGTTCGAGATCGAGGCCCATGCCACGAGCGCCCTCGCCGAGCTCGGCGTGGTGCCGAGGGAGGCCGCCGCGGTCGTCTGGGAGAAGGGCTCCAAGGCCGTCTTCGACGTGGCGCGCATCGACGAGATCGAGCGCGAGGTGAAGCACGATGTCATCGCCTTCCTGACGCACCTGGCCGAAATCGTCGGGCCGGAGGCGCGCTTCGTGCACCAGGGCATGACCTCGTCGGACGTGCTCGACACCTGCTTCAACGTGCAGCTCGTGCGCGCCACCGACATCCTCCTTGCCGATATCGACGCGCTGCTTGCCGCCATCAAGCGCCGCGCCTTCGAGCACAAGATGACGCCGACCATCGGCCGCTCGCACGGCATCCATGCCGAGCCGGTCACCTTCGGCCTCAAGCTCGCCCAGGCCTATGCCGAGTTCCAGCGCTGCCGCGAGCGCCTGGTCAACGCCCGCAAGGAGGTGGCGACCTGCGCCATCTCGGGCGCCGTCGGCACCTTCGCCAACATCGACCCGCGCGTGGAAGCCTATGTCGCCGAGAAGCTTGGCCTCGCTGTCGAGCCGATCTCGACCCAGGTGATCCCGCGCGACCGCCACGCGATGTATTTTGCCACGCTCGGCGTCGTCGCCTCCTCCATCGAGCGGCTGGCGACGGAGATCCGCCACCTGCAGCGCAGCGAGGTCTACGAGGCGGAGGAGTTCTTCTCCGAGGGGCAGAAGGGTTCCTCCGCGATGCCCCACAAGCGCAACCCGGTGCTGACCGAAAACCTCACCGGCCTTGCCCGCATGGTGCGCGCCTATGTGATGCCCGCCATGGAGAACGTCGCGCTCTGGCACGAACGCGACATCTCGCACTCCTCCGTCGAGCGCATGATCGGCCCCGACGCCACGGTGACGCTGGACTTCGCCCTCGCCCGTCTTACCGGCGTCATCGACAAGCTGCTCGTGTATCCCGAGAACATGCAGAAGAACCTCGACCGGCTCGGCGGCCTCGTGCATTCCCAGCGCGTGCTGCTGGCCCTCACCCAGAAGGGCGTGAGCCGCGAGGAGGCGTACCGGCTGGTCCAGCGCAACGCCATGCCCGTGTGGCGCGGTGAGGGAGACTTCCTCTCCCTGCTGAAGGCTGACCCGGACGTGAAGAAGCACCTGAGCGACGCCGAGCTCGAGGAAAAGTTCGACCTCGGCTACCATCTCAAGCACGTCGACACCATCTTCCGCCGGGTGTTCGGAGAGGCCTGACTCTCCGCGCCGGCCTGCCCCTCCGAAGGGCCGCGCCGCCCGCAGTGGGCGGACACTTGATCTTACGGGACCGCCATGCGCACGTCCGACTGCGACATTCTCATCGTGCCCGGCTGGTCGGGCTCGGGGCCGGACCACTGGCAGACCCGCTGGGAGCAGAAGCTTTCCACCGCCCGCCGCGTGGAGCAGGACGACTGGTACCGCATCGACCTCGCGGCATGGACGGCGCGCCTCGTGGCCGAGGTCGACGCCTCGCGGCGCCCCGTCATCCTCGTCGCGCACAGCGCGGGCGTGCCACTCATCGCACATGCCGCGCCGAAGCTGCCGCAGGGCAAGGTGCGCGCAGCCTTCCTCGTGGCAACACCGAGCGAGCGCGCCGTCCGCGCCATTCCCGACGCGGATCCCGCCTTCACGCCCTTTCCGCGCGAGCCGCTGCCCTTTCCTTCCGTGCTCGTGGCGAGCCGCACGGACCAGTACTGCCCCTATGACGAAGCGGCAGATCTCGCCCTCGCATGGGGCTCTGCCCTGGTCGACGCCGGCGATTCGGGCCACCTCAATGCGGCCAGCGGCCACGGCCCCTGGCCCGAGGGGCTGATGCGCTTCGCCGGGATGCTGAAGCGGCTGTAACACCCGGCACTGCCTTCAACGCGCGGCCGTGCCGCTGCCGGCTGACGAACCGCTCCGCTCCGGGCAACAAAAAAGGCCGCATCGCTGCGGCCTTTTCGTTTCGAGTGGTCCTGGAACCAATCAGCGCGAGTAGAACTCGACCACCAGGTTCGGCTCCATCTGCACCGGGTACGGCACGTCCGAAAGGGACGGCACGCGCAGGAAGGTGGCCTTCATCTTGGCGTGGTCGACCTCGATGTAGTCCGGCACGTCACGCTCGGCGAGAGCAACCGCCTCGAGCACGATGGCAAGCTGCTTCGAGGACTCCTTGACCTCGATCACGTCACCCGGCTTGACGAGGTAGCTCGGGATGTTGACGCGCCGGCCGTTCACGCGCACGTGGCCGTGGTTGACGAACTGGCGGGCAGCGAAGACCGTCGGCACGAACTTGGCGCGGTAGACGACAGCGTCGAGGCGGCGCTCAAGAAGACCGACGAGGTTCTCGCCCGAGTCACCACGCTGGCGGATGGCCTCCTGGTAGTAGCGGCGGAACTGCTTCTCGGAAATGTTGCCGTAGTAGCCCTTGAGCATCTGCTTGGCGCGCAGCTGCGTGCCATAGTCCGACAGCTTGCCCTTGCGGCGCTGGCCGTGCTGGCCGGGGCCATACTCGCGGCGGTTCACGGGGCTCTTCGGGCGGCCCCAGATGTTCTGGCCCATACGGCGATCGATCTTGTACTTCGCCGAAATTCTCTTCGACATCGCGTATCCTCTATACGGAACGACTGTGAGGAACGCGCCCTCCTCTCCCTCGCGGGCGACAGGGCCGGACATTGCCGGACCACGGGTGCGCACGAAATATGCACGCGGGCCGTGCGAGCCCGCGAACGATGGGCGTGCATACGCGACGAGGCGGCGGTTTGTCAATCGCCCGGCGGCCTTCAGGCCACGGCTAATGCAAGGGCACCGGTGTCGATGCGCGAGAAGCCGCGCGCGGCGAGCGCCGCCTTGAGCCTGTCGCTCGCGCCGGTGCCGGTGAAGACGGCACACGCCTCCTCCTCCCCCTCGTGGCCGATGAGCGGCGCGCCGATGAGATCGACCATGCGCCGCGCGATGGCCGGCGCAGGATCGACAAAGGTGACGGGCCAGGGCGCCAGCCGTTCGAGGCGATGCAGCAGCAGCGGATAGTGCGTGCAGGCAAGAACGACCGTATCCGTCCGCCGCCCGTCCGGCGCCTCGCAGAAGCAGGGTGCAATCTCCGCCAGGATGTCGGCATCACTCGCGGGCGAGCCGGCCAGCTCCGCCTCCGCCATGGCCGCGAGCCGCGTCGAGCCGACGAGGGCGACCGCGCAGTCCCTGGCGTATGTCCGCACGAGATCCTGCGTATAGTCCCGCGCCACCGTGCCGGGCGTCGCCAGCACGCTGATCATGCGGCTGGCCGACCGCGCCGCCCCCGGCTTGATGGCCGGCACCGTCCCGACGAAGGGAATGGAGAAGCGCGCCCGCAGATGCGGCAACACCAGCGTCGAGGCCGTGTTGCAGGCAATGACCGCGATCTCCGGTGCGTAGGTGTCGACGAGCATCTCCATCACGGCCAGGACACGCGCCACGAGCTCCGCCTCGGAGAGGCGCCCGTACGGAAAGGCCGCGTCGTCCGCCGCATAGACGAAGCGGGCATCGGGCCGCGCCTTGACGAGCTCGGAATAGACCGTGAGGCCGCCGAGGCCGGAATCGAAAACAAGGATGGTCGGCACGTGCGGCGGCATTGCGAGGGGGTGATAGACCGTTCCGGCAAGGAGGTCGATACGCATGGCACTGCGGCTCGCTTGATACGAACGGCAATGAAGCGGCGAGGCCGGTTAATGAAGGGTTGAAGGGCCTGCGCAGTCAGCCGCGGTACACGGGCCGATCGTACCCACTCAGGCGCCGGTCTCGCCCGCCTCCGGCGCGCGTGCCTTGCGCGGCGGGTTGCGCCCGCCACGCCGCCCCTGCACCAGCGCCACGACAGCGCCGCGCAGGGTGCGCACGTCCTGGTCCGTCATCCTGAGGCGGTGGAAGATGTTGCGCAGGTTGCGGACCATGATGGAGCGCTTCTCCGGCGGCGTGAAGAAGCCCGCCGCGTCAAGCTCGCCCTCCAGATAGTTGAAGAATGAGAGCACGGCCTCCCGCGTCGCGGGGACCGACCGTTCGTTTTCGGCAAATGGCAGCGTGCCGCCACTCGCCTTGAACCATTCATAGCCGACGAGCAGCACCGCCTGGGCGAGGTTGAGCGAGGCGTGGGCGGGATTGACCGGGAAGGTGATGATGGCGTCGGCCAACGCGACGGCACCGTTGTCGAGCCCGGTGCGCTCACGGCCAAAGAGCACGCCGACGCCGGCGCCGCCAGCGGCCTGCGCCACCGTCTCGGCCATGGCCGCGTCGGCGCCGAGGACGCGCTTCTGCTGGCCCCGCTCGCGCGCCGTGGTGGCGAAGACGAAGTTGAGGTCGGCCACCGCCTCCTCGACGGAGCCAAACACCCGGACGCCTGCGAGCACGTGCAGCGCTCCGGCCGAGGCGGCCTCGGCCTTCTCGTTCGGCCAGCCGTCCCGCGGGTTGACGAGGCGCATCTCGGCCAGCCCGAAATTGGCCATCGCCCGGGCGGCCATGCCGATGTTCTCGCCCATCTGCGGCTCGACCAGAATGATGACGGGGCCGCGCACGGCTGCACTCTCGGACATGGTTTCCTCCTCGCCCCGCGGGTTTTAGCGGCCAGGACGGCCGCCGCAAGGGGCGACGGGGTCGCGCCGGGACCAGCCATGCGAAAGCCGGCCTTCAAACCGCTGCCGTTGCGATGTATCACGCAGGCGCCGGCGCGCGCTTCGCACGGATGCGCGCCGAGGCCCCAATACGCTTCAACCGTGCGAGGTGAGACACATGGGCAAGATCAAGGTTGCCAACCCGGTCGTCGAGCTCGACGGCGACGAGATGACCCGGATCATCTGGCAGTACATCAAGGAAAAGCTGATCCACCCCTATCTCGACATCGACCTGAAGTACTACGACCTCGGCATCCAGAATCGCGACGCGACCAACGACCAGGTCACGATCGAGGCAGCCGAGGCCATCAAGAAGTACGGCGTCGGTGTGAAGTGCGCCACGATCACGCCGGACGAGGCGCGCGTGAAGGAATTCGGCCTCAAGGAGATGTGGAAGTCGCCCAACGGCACCATCCGCAACATCCTCGGCGGCGTCATCTTCCGCGAGCCCATCATCTGCAAGAACGTACCGCGCCTCGTGCCGGGCTGGACGCAGCCGATCGTCGTCGGCCGCCACGCCTTTGGCGACCAGTATCGCGCCACCGACTTCAAGGTGCCCGGCAAGGGCCGCCTCACCATCAAGTTCGAGGGCGAGGACGGCACGGTCATCGAGAAGGAGGTGTTCAAGTTCCCGGGCGCCGGCGTCGCCATGGCGATGTACAACCTGGACGAATCGATCCGCGACTTCGCCCGGGCGTCGTTCAACTATGGCCTTGCCCGCAAGTTCCCGGTCTACCTCTCCACCAAGAACACGATCCTCAAGGCCTATGACGGCCGCTTCAAGGACCTGTTCCAGGAAGTCTACGACAACGAGTTCAAGGCCAAGTTCGAGGCCGCCGGCATCCACTACGAGCACCGCCTCATCGACGACATGGTCGCCTCGGCGCTCAAGTGGTCGGGCGGCTACGTCTGGGCGTGCAAGAACTACGACGGCGACGTGCAATCCGACACCGTGGCCCAGGGCTTCGGCTCCCTCGGCCTCATGACCTCGGTGCTGATGACGCCGGACGGCCAGACCGTCGAAGCCGAGGCGGCGCACGGCACGGTGACGCGCCACTACCGCGAGCACCAGAAGGGCAAGGAGACCTCGACCAACTCGATCGCCTCCATCTTCGCCTGGACGCGCGGCCTCGCTCACCGGGCCAAGCTCGACGGCAACGAGGAGCTCAAGCGCTTCGCCGACACGCTCGAGAAGGTCTGCATCGACACGGTCGAATCGGGCTTCATGACGAAGGACCTCGCCCTCCTCGTCGGCGCCGACCAGAAGTGGCTGTCGACCACCGGCTTCCTCGACAAGATCGCCGAGAACCTCGAGAAGGCGATGGCCGCCTGACGGCCAGGGTCTCGAAGCAGGAACGCCCGGGCACTCGCCCGGGCGTTTTCTTTTTGGAAGGATCCTTGGATGGCGGGGCGGCGCGGCGGCCGCCGTCAGGCCCCCGCCACCATCGACTCGATGGCCGCCAGCGCCTCGGCCGCCTTGCTGCCGTCCGGGCCGCCGGCCTGGGCAAGGTCGCGCCGGCCGCCGCCGCCCTTGCCGCCGAGCCGCTCAGACGCCGCACGCACGAGCGCCACCGAATCGAAGCGCCCGGTGAGATCGTCCGTCACGCCCACGACGATGCCGGCCTTGCCCTCGTCGTCGACGCTCACGATGGCGACGACGCCGGAGCCGACGCGCTTCTTGCCCTCATCGGCAAGCGCCTTGAGATCCTTCATGGCAACGCCCGAGACCGCGCGCGCGAAAAGCTTGACGCCGCCGACCTCCTTGACCGCCGAGGCGTTACCGTCGCCCGAGCCGCCCATGGCGAGCTTGCGGCGGGCATCGGCGAGGTCGCGCTCCAGCTTGCGGCGCTCCTCGACGAGGGCCTCGAGCCGCGCCCCGGCCTCGGCCGGCGGCACGCGAAGGATGGCGGCAAGCTCGCGCAGGCGCCGGCTCTCGGCCGCGAGGTGCCGCCGGGCGGCCTCGCCCGTCATGGCCTCGATGCGCCGCACGCCCGCGGCAACCGCGCCCTCGGAGACGATGGTGATGAGGCCGATGTCGCCGGTGCGCGACACGTGCGTGCCGCCGCACAGCTCGACGGAGAAGGGCGTTCCGCCGGCCTCGGGCCGCGTGCCCATGGAGACGACGCGCACCTCCTCCCCGTACTTCTCGCCGAAAAGGGCCCGGGCGCCCGAGGCGATGGCCTCGTCCACGGCCATGAGGCGCGTCACCACCGGCTCGTTCTGCAGCACAACGCGGTTGGCGATGGCCTCGATCGTCTCCAGCTCGTCGTCGCCGATGGGCTTGGGATGGCTGAAGTCGAAGCGCAGGCGGTCCGGCGCGACGAGCGAACCCTTCTGCGCCACGTGGTCACCCAGCACCTCACGCAGGGCCTCGTGGAGCAGGTGGGTAGCGGAATGGTTCGCCCGGATGGCGCTGCGCCGCTCATGGTCGACGACAAGCTCCACCGCCTGCCCCACCGACAGCGTGCCGGCTTCGACCTTCGCCGCATGGATGAAAAGATCCCCGAGCTTCTTCTGCGTGTCGCGCACAGTGACGGACGTGCCCGGCGCACGGATAACGCCGCTGTCGCCGACCTGGCCGCCCGACTCGCCATAGAACGGGGTCTGGTTGAGGATGACGAAGCCCTCCTCGCCCGCCTCGAGCTTCGAGATCTCGGCCCCGTCGCGCAGGATGGCGACGACGACGCCCTCGGCCGTCTCGGTGTCGTAGCCGAGGAACTCGGTGGCGCCGACCTTCTCGCGCAGGCCGAACCACACCGCTTCCGTGGCCGCCTCGCCGGAGCCGGCCCAGGAGGCACGCGCGAGCTCCCTCTGGCGCTCCATGGCCTTGTCGAAGCCCTCGGTATCGACGCCGATGCCGCGCGCGCGCAGCGCATCCTGCGTCAGGTCGAGCGGGAAGCCGTAGGTGTCATAGAGCGTGAAGGCCGTCTCGCCGGGCAGCTTGTCGCCCGCCGAAAGCCCGCGTGTCTCCTCGTCGAGGATGGCGAGGCCGCGCGCCAGCGTCTTGCGGAAGCGCGTCTCCTCGAGCTTCAGCGTCTCCGTGATGAGCGCCTCTGCCCGCACCAGCTCCGGATAGGCCTGGCCCATCTCGCGCACGAGGGCCGGCACCAGCCGCCACATCAGCGGCTCCCGCGCACCCAGCAGCTGGGCATGGCGCATGGCGCGCCGCATGATGCGGCGCAGGACGTAGCCGCGGCCCTCGTTGGACGGCAGCACGCCGTCGGCAACAAGGAAGGCCGAGGCGCGCAGATGGTCGGCAATGACGCGGTGGCTCGCCTTCTGCGCCCCGTCAGGGTCGACGCCGGTCGCGTTCGCCACGGCCATGATGAGCGCGCGCATCAGATCGGTGGCGTAGTTGTCGTGTGTCCCCTGCAGCACGGCGGCGATGCGCTCCAGGCCCATGCCCGTGTCGATCGACGGGCGCGGCAGCGCGATGCGCTCACCGGACGCAAGCTGCTCGTACTGCATGAAGACGAGGTTCCAGATCTCGATGAACCGGTCGCCGTCCGCGTCCGGGCTGCCGGGCGGACCACCCGGGATGTGGTCACCGTGGTCGTAGAAGATCTCCGAGCACGGGCCGCACGGTCCCGTGTCGCCCATCTGCCAGAAATTGTCGGAGGTCGGGATGCGGATGATCTTGGATTCGGGCAGGCCGGCAATCTTCCGCCACAGATTGAAGGCCTCGTCGTCCTCCGCGAAGACGGTGACGAGCAGCTTCTCGACCGGCAGGCCGAATTCCCTCGTCACGAGGTTCCAGGCGAGCTCGATCGCGCGATCCTTGAAGTAGTCGCCGAACGAGAAGTTGCCCAGCATCTCGAAGAAGGTGTGGTGACGCGCCGTGTAGCCGACGTTGTCGAGGTCGTTGTGCTTGCCGCCGGCACGCACGCACTTCTGGGCCGTGGTGGCGCGCGAATAGGGCCGCTTCTCCGAGCCGGTGAAGACGTTCTTGAACTGCACCATGCCCGCGTTGGTGAACATCAACGTCGGGTCGTTGCGCGGCACCAGTGGGCTCGACGGCACGATCTCGTGGCCGTTCTTCGCAAAATAGTCGAGAAACGTTGTTCTGATCTCGTTGACGCCGCTCATTGAGCCCACACTCGTTCGATATGCGGCGCATGGCCGCCGGTTCCGGCTTGCCCGCTCCCTGCCTGCGCAGGGCACCGGCTCGCCCCCACCCGTTCAGCCGGACGCGGGAAGAGGAGCCGCAACCGGACAATGGGAATTCAGGGCTGTTTTCTAGAGAGGGGCCAAGCTCTTGTCGAGAGGATGAATCCTCTTCGCCGGCAACGCCGGCCATGCACCGTGTGCCTCCTCGTGCACCCTGCCCTACCGGCGCCGCCCGCAACGGCCGCCACCGGCAGGTGCTGGATGCGAAAACGGGGCCCGAAGGCCCCGCGACCGACAGGCTTCATGAGACGTGCCGATCAGGCCTCGCCCTCGTCGAGATCGTCGGCGGTCGGGTCGATGTTGTCGAGGATGCGCTCGGCGAGAAGGCCAGCATTCTGCCGGATGGCTGCCTCGATGCGCCCCGCCACGTCCGGGTTTTCGCGCAGGAACTGCTTAGCGTTCTCGCGCCCCTGGCCGAGACGCTGGCTGTCGTAGGAGAACCAGGCTCCGGACTTCTCGACGATGCCGGCCTTGACGCCGAGGTCGATGAGCTCGCCCACCTTCGACACCCCCTCGCCGTACATGATGTCGAACTCGACCTGCTTGAACGGCGGCGCGACCTTGTTCTTCACCACCTTGACGCGGGTGGTATTGCCGATCACCTCGTCCCGGTCCTTGATGGAGCCGACACGCCGGATGTCGAGACGCACCGAGGCGTAGAACTTGAGCGCGTTGCCGCCCGTCGTCGTCTCCGGGCTGCCGTACATCACGCCGATCTTCATGCGGATCTGGTTGATGAAGATCACCATGCAGTTCGAGCGGGAGATCGACGCCGTGAGCTTGCGCAGCGCCTGGCTCATGAGGCGCGCCTGCATGCCGGGCTGCACGTCCCCCATCTCGCCCTCGATCTCGGCCCGCGGCGTCAGCGCAGCCACCGAATCGACCACCAGCACGTCGATGGCACCGGAGCGCACCAGCGTGTCGGCGATCTCGAGCGCCTGCTCGCCGGTGTCGGGCTGGGAGATGAGCAGGTCATCGAGCCTGACGCCCAGCTTGCGAGCATAGACCGGGTCGAGCGCATGCTCGGCGTCGATGAAGCCGCAGATGCCGCCCTTCTTCTGGGCCTCGGCGATGGTGTGGAGGGCGAGCGTCGTCTTGCCCGACGATTCCGGCCCGTAGATTTCGATCACCCGGCCACGCGGCAGGCCGCCGACGCCGAGGGCAATGTCGAGCCCGAGCGAGCCGGTCGAGATCGTCTCGATCTCGATGGCCTTGTCGTTCTGCCCGAGGCGCATGATCGAGCCTTTGCCAAAGGCACGCTCGATCTGTGCCAGCGCGGCATCGAGGGCTTTCGCCTTGTCCATGGAACTACCTTCTACGAGTCGCAATGTGGGCTGGGACATGGGAAGTGTCCTTATTGCACGGGAAGCGAAAAATTCTCAATGCGCGCGGACGCTAATGTACCCGTTTTGTTCCCGTTCACAAGTTCTTTTTTTGTTCACTGCGCAATGGCGTGCGCGGCGGGTTCCGGCGCCCTGTCGAAACGGCGGGCCAAAGCAAAAAAGGCCCGGCGTTCGCCGGGCCCTGCCTGAGGCGACCGGACGGGCTCAGAGCCCGAAGCGATAGTTCACACCCACGCGGATGATGTGGCTGTTGAGATCGCCGCGCAGGCCGGAGTGGATGCCGGACGGGAAGTACCGCTTCTTGTCGAAGTCGACATAGAGATATTCGGCCTTCGCGGAGATGTTGTCGGTCAGCGCCGCCTCAACACCCGCGCCCAGCGCCCAGCCGGTGTGGGTCTTGCTCTGGCTCGCGGCCGCGGCCACGCCGCCGGCCACCGCATGGGCGGACAGCTCGATCTTCGTGAAGGCAACACCGCCGGTGGCGTAGACGAGCACGCGATCCCAGGCATAGCCGATGCGGCCGCGGACGGTGGCGAGATAGTCGGTGCTCATCTTTGCCGTCGCGGTCGCATGCCCGGCCGCCGAGGCCGTCACCGAGTTCTTCAGGTCAGCATAGGCGAGATCGCCCTCGATACCGACCACGAAGCTGCCCATCTGGTAGTTGAAGCCGGCCTGCCCGCCGGCGATGAAGCCGCCCGCGCTCAGCTTGGCCTCGACAGGCAGCGCCGCGACCGTGTCGCGCAGCCGGAAATCGCCGCCGAAGCCGGCCCCGACGTTGGCACCGAGGTAGAAGCCGGTCCAGGTGAAGGCCGGAGCGACAGGAGCGACAGGGGCCGAACGGGACGGCAGGTCGGCTGCGAAAGCCGGGCCGGAAGCAATCAGTGCAGCAACTGCGACAACCGTGAAATTCTTGAACATGTCCCCCCTCGAAACGGGCAGATTCGCAAAGGCGACCATCTGATATCCCAAGCGCCGGCATCTGTCCGTTGCGGTGGAGCAACAGACGCTGGGAAGCTATTCGCAACCCGGCACCCGGCCCGTCACTTGAGCTGGGTCTTCACCGCCTCCACGAGCTGCTTGAGGCTGAAGGGCTTGGGCAGGAAGGTGAACTGCTCACCCTCGGGCAGGTTCTTCTTGAAGGCGTCCTCGGCGTAGCCGGACACGAAGATGATCTTGAGGCCCGGGAAGCGCTCGCGCAGGGAGCGCAGCAGGGTCGGCCCGTCCATCTCCGGCATCACCACGTCGGAGACGACGAGGTCGACCGGCTGCTCGAGCCCCTCGACGATGGCCAGCGCCTCCGTGCCGGAACTCGCCTCGAGCACCGTGTAGCCGCGCGAGGTGAGTGCGCGGGCACCGAAGGCGCGCACCGCCTCCTCGTCCTCCACGAGCAGGATCGTGCCGCGCCCGGTGAGATCTGCCGCCAGCGCCTTCGCCGCGCCGGGCCTGGGGGCAGCCTCCTGCTCCGCCGGCACATGCCGGGGCAGGAAGATGCGGAAGGTGGTGCCCTTGCCTTCCGTGCTGTCGCAGAAGATGAAGCCGCCGGTCTGCTTGACGATGCCGTAGACGGTGGAGAGGCCGAGGCCGGTGCCCTTGCCGACCTCCTTCGTCGTGAAGAAGGGCTCGAAGATCTTGTCGAGCACGTGGGCGGGGATGCCGGTGCCCGTATCGGCCACCTCGACGAGGACAAAGTCCGCCTGCGGCAGGGCCTTGTAGCCGAAAGAGGCAACCTCCTGCGCGGGCACGTTCTGGGTGCGGATCGTCAGCTTTCCGCCATCGGGCATGGCGTCGCGCGCGTTGACGGCCAGGTTGACGATGACCTGCTCGAACTGGTTGACGTCCGCCTTGGTCAGCCACAGGTCGCGCCCGTGGCGCAGCTCGAGCTCAATGCGCTCGCCGATGAGGCGCTTCAGGAGCAGCGAGAGGTCGGCGAGGCTGTCCGAAAGCTGGATGACCTGCGGGCGCAGCGTCTGCCGGCGCGAGAAGGCGAGCAGCTGCCGCACCAGGCTCGCCGCCCGGTTGGCATTCTGCTTGATCTGCATGATGTCCTGGAAGGACGGGTCCGTCGGCCGGTGGTTGGCAAGCAGCAGGTCGGAATAGCCGATGATGGCCTGCAGCACGTTGTTGAAGTCGTGCGCCACGCCGCCCGCGAGCTGGCCGACCGCCTGCATCTTCTGGGCCTGGGCGAACTGCGCCTCGAGCGCCCGCTGCTCCGTCGTCTCCAGCGCATAGACGATGGCGGTCTCGCCGTCGCCCTCGGCATCCGCCACACCGCTGACGTAGATGCGGGCGGACCGATCCTCGGCGCCGCGGATGGCGACATCGAGCGGCACGATGTCGCCGCGCCCCTCCCCGGCCGCGGCGAGTGCGTTGGCGAGGGCGTCCTCGTCACGCTCGGCGACGACGCCAGTGATGGTGCGCTCGCCCGGCGGACCGAACAGGCGGGCGAAGGCCGCGTTGCTGCGCAGGATCTCGCCGCGCCGGCCGACAGTGGCAATCGCCACGGGCGTGTCGTTGAAGAAGCGCGCGAAGCGCACCTCCGCCGCGCGCTGGCCCTCGGCCACATCCTCGCCCGGCGATCGGTTGAGCACGAGGGTGCGCGAGGCGCCGGGCCGCCCGTCGGCGCCAAAGGCAACGCGGTGGAAGAGGCGCACGGGCAGCGACTGGCCGCCGCGCCGGCGCAGGTCGATGTCGATGATCTCCGTGCGTACCTCTCCCGGCCCGCCGGTGACGGCGCCGATCAGGGCTGCGGCGTTGGGCGGCACGACATCGGCCACGCGGAGGCCGCCGGAGCCCACCTCGGCGAGGTCATGGTCGAGCCAGCCGGCGAGCGTCGCGTTCATGTAGACGATCTCGCCCGAGGGATCGATGGACAGGAAGCCGGCCGGCGCGTGGTCGAGATAGTCGATGGCGTGCTGCAGCTCCTGGAAGACGTTTTCCTGCCGCTCCCGCTCGCGCGTCACGTCGGCAATGCTCCAGAGAGCAGCACTGCGCCCGCCGGGGCGGGCGAGCGGACGCACGCGGACGCGGTACCAGGCGGCCTCGGCCCCATTCAGCGCCGGGGCGAGGCGGATCTCCTCGCTCGCCGCCCGTCCCTCGCGGACCGCCTGCGACAGGCGGTAGATCGCCTCCGACACCTCGGGAGCGCCGGTAAAGAGCCGCTCGACGGTGCGCACCTCAGCCGGCGAGCGGCAACCGCTCAGGGCGAGGAAGGCGCTGTTGGCATAGATTACCCGCCCGTCGTGCTCGACGACGATGAGCCCCTCCGTCGCCGTGTCGGCCATCAGCTTGGTGAGGTCGTTGCGGGCAACGCGGCCGGCGAACTGCAACACGCCGACGGCGAGGCCGAAGAGGCAGAAGATGCCGGCAACGGCGAGGACCGCCAGGAAGGCCACGATGAAGATCTGCGCCTTCTCGTCCGACAGGAGGCTCAGCGACACGACGGCAGCGACGAGCAGTCCGGCGAGCAGCAGCAGCAGCCCGGCATGGCCAGACCGTTCCGAGCGGTCGAGCGTGGTCGCGGCGGTGGTCTCGCTCATGCCTTGCGGCCTCTCCTGCGGCATTCGGTGCATGACTTATTGCCAGATTCTCGCGTCTGTCCCGAGGCCCATTTGCCGCAAGACATAGATGATCCACGCCGCGCGGCCGCGCGCGCTCGTGCCCCGGCATGACGGGAACCGGAGCGCACGGCAACCGGCCCGCCCTCAAAAGGCGGAAAAAATTGCCGCCTTTATGGTAAACGCACCGTAAATGCCGTTGAAATGGCGTATTTCTGCGGCCACTGGCGCCCTTCTGGCATTAACCTTTGCGGCAAGGCGCTTTACGCTGCACACTCCGTGAGGTACTGCCGGAAGGGTCCGGTGGTGGAATGACTTGGGAAACATGCCACGCGCATGTTGTTCGGCATGGGAATCTCGAACGCAGGCCAATATCTCATCGCATTCGCGATCATCTTCGGCGTCGTGGCGCTGGTTGCCCTCGCCGTCCGGCGGGCGACGTCCGGACGCAGCCGTGTCACGAATTCCGCTCCTCCCCGCGCCCGCCAGCCGCGGCTCGGCATCGTCGACGTGTTTGACCTCGACCGTCAGCGTCAGCTCGTGCTTGTCCGGCGCGACAATGTCGAGCACCTCGTCATGATCGGCGGGCCGACGGACGTGCTGATCGAGGCCAACATCCTCCACGGCGCGGCCCGCGCCGGCGCGCCCCTGTCCGGCCTCGAGGCCGCCCTCGCCCCCACTTCGGATTTCGAGCCGCAGGCGCCCCTGCGCCCCACTCTGGTCGAGCCGCGCGACGACTTCGGCGAGGAAAGGTTCGACGAGCCGCGCCAGCCGATCCCCGTCGCGCCCGTCCAGGCCCCGGCGCCCGCAGCGGCCGCACCTGCGGCGACGGCGGCCCCCGCGGCCCCGGTGATGCCCGTGCCGCCCGCCTTCCCGACGGCTCCCGCAACGCAGCCCCCGCGGCCGGCAACGGCCGCCACGCCCCGGGTCGAGACGGCTGCGGCCAGTGCCGGCACCTTCACCGCATCACGCAGCGAACCCGCAGTCGAGCCGAGTGTGGACGCGCCCGCTGCGCCGGTGAAGCCCGACGAGGACAAGACCCTGTCCTCGATGGCCCGCCAGCTCGAGGAGGCGCTGAAGAGACCCTTCTCGGCCGCCCGACCGTCGAGCGCCGCCACGGCCCAGCCGGCAACGCCGACACCGCCTGCGTCCGCTCCGCGTCCGGCGGCGCGGGAAACCTCCGTGCCGCCCCAGCAGCCCGCCCCGGCAGCGGCGCCGCAGGCACCGGCCGCCGACCTTTCGGCCCAGCTCGCCGAGGAACTGGCGAGAGAGCTGTCGAAGGCGGTGCCGACAGCCCGCCTGGAATCGCCCGCCGCGGCACCGGCCAGCCCGCGCCCTGCGGCCCCCGCAGCGCCGACTCCCGCCGCGCCGCGCTCCGGCTCCGCTCCTTCCTCGGCCGGAACTGCCGCCGCAGGCGGCGTGACGCCGCCCCCCTCGCGGCCCGCCCCCTCCTGGTCGCTGCGCCGGGAGGACCGGCCGGGCGCAGTCCCGCCGCCGTCGGCTCCCGCACGGGCGCCGACGACGCCGCCCGCAGCCTCGCAGGCGCCGGCTGTCGAGCCGCCGCTCGCCGCCCCGGCCCGTCCGGTGCCGCCGTCCGCCGAGCCAGTCCGCCGTGAGCCGACGAAGGCGCAGGAAGTGAGTGCGGAGGCGACAGCACCGTCGGCACCGCAGCCCGCCCCCGAGCCTGCGGCCAAGGCCCCGGCGAAGAGCGCCGCGACCGTCGAGGTGAAGCCGACGGACCGCCCCGCGCCGAAGCCCGAGGACAGCACGCCCGACCCCTTCTCGGTGGAGAGCATCGAGGCCGAGTTCGCCCGCCTGCTCGGGCGGACGGAACCCGGCAAGGACAAGTAGGCGCGCGACGGGACACAGAATGCGAACGGCCCGGGTGACGAACCCGGGCCGTTCCTTTTTCTGCCTTCTGCGCCAGCTGCCGTCAGGCCGCTTCCAGCTGCGCCTGTGCGGCCGCCTCGCGCTCGAGAACCCGCTGCACGGCGGGCCGCGCCTGCATGCGGGCATGATGGGCGGAGTAATTCGGATAGGCGGTCATATCGAAGCCCATGTAGGCCTTGGCCCAGTGGAAGAAAGGATAGAGATAGGCATCGACGACCGAAAAGTCGCCGAGCGCCCAGTCCCGCCCCGCCAGGCGTGCGTCAACGTCGGCAAGATTGCCGGCGAGGCGGGCCCGCGCCTTCTCCTTGAGGGCGGCCTGCGCCTCTTCCCCGTCGATGAACTTCTGCGGCGCAAAGAGCGGGCCGTAGCTGCCATGCATCTCGCTCGTCAGGAAGCCGAGCCACGACAGCGCCTGCGCACGGGCAAAGCCCTCGCGCGGCAGAAGTCCCTTCTCCGGGGCGATTTCGGCGAGATAGGTGAGGATCGCGACATTCTCCGTCAGCACTCCCTCGGCCGTCACCAGCGCCGGCACCTTGCCGCGCGGGTTGATGGCGAGGTAGCCCGGGTCGCGCTGCTGGCCCTTGCGCAGCGAGATTGGCCGCGCCTCGAACGGCTGGCCGATTTCCTCGAGCACGATATGGGCCGCGATGGAACAGGCACCAGGGGCATAGTGAAGCGTGATCATCGGTTCCTCCAGTTGGGGAGGCCGGATATCGCCCGCTTGGTTTCCCTATGCAATAAGGCAGCTTTTTGTGCTATACATACCAAATGGATACTATGGACCACACCGGTAACGAACCCGCCTCCCGGCGGGACGAACATGTCCCGGGCATCTGCCACCAGCGCATTCGCAGCACGCTTGACGTCATCGCCAACAAATGGGCGGTGCCTGTCATCGTGGAGCTTGTGCGTGCCAAGGGCGAGCCGCTGCGCTTCACGCAGCTCGTCCGCGCCATACCTGGCATCACGCAGAAAGAGTTGACCAAGCAGCTGCGGGAGATGGAGGCGGCCGGCCTCGTCCGGCGCAAGGTGTATCCCGTCGTGCCGCCAAAGGTGGAATACACGCTCACCGAGCTCGGCTGGTCACTCGACCCCGTGCTCGACGCGCTCGCGCGCTGGGCCGCCACCTACGGCAACCTCGTAGCCGAGAACCAGGCCCGTTTCAGGGCGCGCCGGAAAGCAGACAGCGCGGACCCGCAGGAGCCCGCGCCGCCCTCGCGATAACGTGGCGACGACCCTCAGTCGTCCCGATAGACCCGCTCGTTGCGCTCGTGACGCTCCTGCGCCTCGAGCGACAGGGTCGCTATCGGCCGCGCCTCGAGACGGCGCAGGGAGATGGGCTCGCCCGTCTCCTCGCAATAGCCGTAGGTGCCGTCCTCGATCCGCTGCAGCGCCGCGTCGATCTTGGCGATCAGCTTGCGCTGCCGGTCGCGCGCCCTGAGTTCGATGGCCCTGTCCGTCTCGGACGAGGCGCGGTCGGCGATGTCGGGGTGGTTCTCGCTCTCGTTCTGCAGGGCAGCCAGCGTCTCGCGACTCTCCCGTAGGATTTCTTCCTTCCAGGCGGTGAGCTTCCGGCGGAAATAGTCCCGCTGCCGCTCGTTCATGAAAGGCTCGTCTTCAGATGGCCGGTAGCCTTCCTCGAGTTCGATTTCAGGCATGCGTGGCTTCTGCTCTCATTCATGACCAGCCCGAGGCATTCCCCCGGAGTGGGGCCTATATAGCGGCCCGAACAAGCCCCGACAACGCGCTTTGACACTCTCCGTTTGTCAAACTTTTGCGACTTTAGTCGATTTTCGAGATCAGACGCTTCTGGTGCCTTCTTTTCATTCGGCTCTGATCAACTTGCTGATTTCATGGGCAGCAATCCGCTCCAGCTGCCGCGCGAGCGACGCCCGATAATGCGTCTTGTCGAAGAAGTTGGCGGGGTCACGGGTCTCCGGCCGGTCGCTGCGCCAGTCGATCCAGGCCGTCCGTGGCCGTCCCGCCGCGAGGGTGGCGAAGGTCGCGAGGCACCGGCTCTCGTGGCTCGCGGCCTCGGTGCCCGGCGCGGGCAGCCCGGCGACGAAGACGGGCGGCGAGATGAGGACCACCACGAGGTCCCGCGGCAGCCTGTCGAAGACCTGCCGCAGCAGCGCCGCCGCCGGGAAACGCCCCGTGGGATCGGCATGCATCGTCGGACGCGGCGTGGACAGCTCCTTCACCTTCTCCGGCGTGTCATAGCCCATGCCCACGTATTCCGGCGTGTAGTCCCAGTAGCCGTCCGGTCGCGCCCGCTCGCCGTATCCGGCGAGAAAGGCGATGCGCTCGCCCAGGCGCTCCACCACATCGAAGCGCAGCAGGCCCTGGAGGTGGGACAGAAAGTCGGCCTCGTAGAGCCAGAATGGAAAGGGGTGGCGCAGGGGCAGCTCGGGGTCTCCCTCACACCAGAACTCGTCGATGCCAAGGATCACCGCCCTTGCTGTGCCCTCGTGGTTCCTCAGGAACCAGTCGAGCACGGCCACCTGCTCGCGCGCACCGGTGCCGGGGATGATCAGCGAGACGAAGGACAGGCCCGTGCCGGACGAAAGGCGCTCGGGCGAGAGGAGCTGGACGTGCGAGTTGCCGATGATGGCGGCGTCGAAGGCCGGGTCGCGGCCCCGGCTGGCGTTGGCGGTGCGCGGCCCCTAGGGCGAGATGCCAACGCCCCAGTCGATCGGGCCGCGCCCCGTATCATAGGGGTCGAGGACGACGACAGCCCCCAGCAGGACGCCGACGGTCACGACCGCGGCCCCCAGGAAGGTCGCGGTGAAGCGGCGCCACCGTGCCACACCAGCGTCAGAACTGGAAGTAGATGAACTCGTAGTTGGCATCGTCGCCGATCTTGAGAAGGATGACCACAAAGAGGATGGCGAAGGCCACCGCGAGCCAGCGGTTCGGCGGCAGGCGGTGGACAGCCGCCCAGGCGGTCGGCCCGATCATGGCGACGAGCGCCGCCACCACCAGCGCACGCCACTTGAAGCCCGAGCCAAAGGGCGCGAAGCCGAACATCGCCTCGTAGAGCCGCATCGCCGCCTCGAAACTCGTGGCGCGAAAGAGCACCCACGTCAGCGCCACGAACAGGAAGGTGAGCGCCCAGCCGACCACGGCCGGCATTACCACGCCAGTGCGCCGCCAGAGCACACCAGCGCAGAGCCCCAGGCCGTGGGCGATGCCCCAGACGACGAAGGTGAGGCCTGCCCCGTGCCACAGGCCGCCGAGCGTCATGGTGGCGAGCAGTGCAAAGAGCTGGACGGCGAGGCCGTGCCGGTTGCCGCCGAAGGGGATGTAGAGGTAGTCACGCAGGAAGCGCGACAGTGTCATGTGCCAGCGGCGCCAGAAGTCCTGCAGCGAAACGGCCCGGTAGGGTACCTCAAAGTTCTGCGGCAGCACCACGCCGAACATCAGGCCGATGCCCAGCGCCATATCGGTGTAGCCCGAGAAGTCGAAATAGATCTGGAAGGTGAAGGCGAGCGTTCCCTGCCAGGCCTGCAGCGTGGTGAGCCCACCGCCATTCGCCGCTGCCTCGAAGACCGGGTTGGCGTAGCCCGCCAGCGGATCGCCGATCAGCACCTTCTTGGCGAGGCCGATCGTAAGCAGCATCAACCCCTGCGCGAAGCGCTGGGCAGCGTCGCTGCGCAGATAGGGCCGCTCGTCGAGCTGGTGCATCAGCTCGGTCCAGCGCACCAGCGGTCCGGCCAGCACCTGCGGGAAGAAGCCGATGTAAAGCCCGTAGCGGATGAGATCGAACCGCGGCGCCCGTCCAGCCCTCAGATCCACGAGATACATCACATGGTGGAAGGTGAAGAAGGAGATGCCGAGGGGCAGCGCGAACTCGTAGCGCGGCAGGCCGAGCCCGGCGGCCGCATTGGCAAGGTCCGCGAAGAACGCGGCATACTTGAAGATGCCGAGCACCGTCAGGTTGGCGACGATGGCGGCGACGATGAGCGCGGTGACGCGCGTCCGCACGAAGAGCTGCGCCATCGTCCAGTTGATGAGGATCGACAGCGCCAGGAGCGGAATGAAGCGCACGTCCCAGTAGCCGTAGAAGACGAAGGACAGGACGAGCAACAGCGGCAGCCGAACGGCCGGCGCGAATCGCTCGGCGAGCCAGTGCAGGCCGAGCGCCAGCGGCAGGAACGCCAGAAGAAACGCGAAGGAATTGAACAGCATTGATGGGTGCCCACAGCCGCTGACATGCGCCGGCGCAGCCGGGAAGCTGCACGATCGGCATTGCGAAGCGCACCCCTTGTCGAAGATCGCCCCCCCGACGTCAATGCGCCTGGGGCCACGATCCGGCGGCGCGGGCTGTCATGGCGTTTCCGGCGGCTTGGCCGCCGAACGGTCGAACAAACTCGAGGCCACGTCCCCGAGAACCGGTGGATCGAGCACCGTGAATGGCAACGGCCGGCAGACGGCGATGGCGGAAAGGCCCACGCGCGCCGTCAGGAGACCGTTGACCACGCCCTCCCCCAGCTTGGCCGAGACGCGGGCGGCGAGCCCGAGTCCCATCACCTGCTGCAACAGGCTGTCCCCCATGGCGATGCCGCTCGTCAGCGTGAGATGCGAGAGCACGTTGCCGGCGAGGCGCAGGAAGCCGAGCGTGCCCGGCCGCCCGCCGTAAAGGGCGGCGATGCAGCGCATGAGCCGCATGGCGGAATAGAGCACGAAGGCGACATCGACGATGGCGCGCGGGCTGAGAGCCGTGACGACGGAGACCTGCTGCGCCGCCTCCGCCACCAGCCGCCGCGCCCGCCTGTCGAGCGGCGCGAGCAGCTCCCGCTCGGCGAGGCCCACGAGTTCGGGCGCGTCGATGACGGCGTCACCGAGGTCGGCGAGGCGGCCGCGGGCACGCGCCGTCTCCGGCCGGCGCGCATAGAGGGCGGCGACTTCGGCCACGAGCCGGCGCGCACCCGCCTCGTCTTTCTCGACGAGCACGCGCGCGGCCTCCTTCTGCAGACCCTCGATGCGCCTCTCGCGCAGCATGCCGAGCCCCTCGCGCGCGACGATGCCGAGAAGGCCGGCGAGCGCGAGCACCGCAAGGCCGAGGGCGAGCCAGCCGAGGGCGGGATAGCTCTCCATGAGATCCCGCACGAGGCGCTCGACACCAAGCCCGAGGGCCAGCAGCAGCAGCCCCCCGAGAGCGGAGAGGAGCATGCCGAGCCACGGTGGGCGCCAGCGCCGGGGCGGGCGCGACACCACCGCCTCTTCCTCGGCGATCGCCTCCTCGGGCTCGGGCTCCACCACGAGGCCGGGAGACAGCTCGATCGCTCGCCGCTCGCGGTCGGGCGGCAGCTCGTCGAGGCGGAAGGCGCGCGGTCCCTTGCTCATGTCGTCAGGCCAGTCGATCACCGATGAGGAATTCGAGCGCCCGGTCGAGGCGGATGTGCGGCAGCGGCGGCATGCGGCCGGCGGCATCGGCCGTCCGCAGCGGCGGGCGGAAGCGCGGAAAGCGCAGGCTGCCGGGCGCCACCGCGCCGGAGAAGATGGCCTTCGGGTCGTCCGGCAGCTCGCCGGGGAAGATGGCAGCCTCGGTGCGGCCGTCGAATACCTCGTCCCCCACGCGCTCGCCCGCGCAGGGCACGCCGACGATGGCGGGCAGCCGCTCGCCGCCCTCGCGCACGCTTGCCTCGCGCGTCGCGCGCACGGAGGCGAGCGCCAGCGTGTCGACGCGCGCGCCCGCGCCTTCCGAGCGGCGGATGGCCCGCTCCACAAGGAGCCGAAGGATGGCGTCGAGCCGCGCGTGGTCGCTGCGATGCAGGTGGTCGGCCTTGGTGGCGGCGAAGAGCACCCTGTCGATGCGCGGGGCAAAGAGGCTGCTGACGAGCGTGTTGCGGCCGGCCCGGAAGGCATGGAGCACCTGGTCGAGCGCGGCTTCGAGCTCGCCCACCGCCCGCGCGCCGGCATCGAGCGCCGCCAGCACGTCAACAAGCACGATCTGCCGGTCGAGCCGCGAGAAATGCTCGCGGAAAAAGGGCCGCGCCACGCGGTTCTTGTAGGCCTCGAAACGCCGCTCCATCTGGCCCGCCAGGCTCGACGGCGCGTAGGCCATGCCGGGCGGCAGGTCGAGCGGGGCGAAGGTCAGCGCCGGCGAGCCGGCGAGGTCGCCCGGCATCAGGAAGCGGCCAGGCGGCGTGGTCGCCACAGCCTCGGGGCCGGCCCGAAGGGCCGAGAGATAGGCCTTGAAGAGGTCGCTGGCCGTGACCATCTCGGCCTCGACGGCCGGCTTGTCCGGCGCGAGCGTCGCCAGATGCGCATGCCAGGCGGCCGCAAGCGGCGCCCGCTCCGGCCGCCGGCTCGCCTCCAGCGTCGCGCGCGACCATTCGGCATAGGAGAGGTCCAGCAGACCGAGATCGAGCAGCCACTCGCCCGGATAGTCGACGATGTCGAGCGCCAGCGTCGCCGGGCCGGAGCGCCAGCCGGGCGGGCGCTCGTAATCGATCTCGATGCGCAGCTCGGAGATGCGGTTGGTCGACTGCGGCCACTGCCGGTCGGGGCCGGTCATCGCCGCCAGATGCTCCTCGTAGGCGAAGCGCGGCACCGTGTCGTCCGGCTGCGGCGCCAGCCGCGCGCGGCGGATGCGCCCTTCGGCCGAGGCGCGGAACACGGGCATGGGCGTGACGTTGGTGAGGTGGTGCACCAGCGCCGTGGTGAAGACGGTCTTGCCCGAGCGCGCGAGGCCGGTGACGCCGAGGCGCAGCGTCGGCCGCACCGCACCTGCCGCATAGTCCGCGAAGCTCTTCAGGGCATCGACGGCACCTTCGAGGAAGGGCGGCGGCATCAGGCGCGCTCCGCGTCCGTGCCGGCTTCAGTCCTCATCCTCGCCCCCGATCATCTTCGGCGTGATGAAGCGGTCGAGCCGCCCGCCCTGCTCGGCCACATCCGCCCAGGAATCGATGGCGAAATCGATCACCGCGAGAGCGGCCGTCGGAAACTTCTGGCGCAGGTGGGCGAAGGCATAGCGGTCGCCGTGGCCGACGAGCCGCACGGCAAGATCGGCAAAACCCGGATTGTGGCCGACGACGAGCAAGGTGCGCACATCTGGGCCCGTCTCCCTGACGACGGCGAGGATGGCGTCGGTCTTCGCCTCGTAGATGCGCTGCTCGTCGCGCTTCGCCACCACTTCGGCGAAGGCGGCAGCCACGAGATCCCACGTCTCCTGCGTGCGCCGCGCCGTCGAGACGATGGCAAGGTCCGGCACCAGGTGCTCGCCGGCGAGGTAACGGCCCATGAGCGGCGCAGCCTCACGCCCGCGCGGGGCGAGCGGCCGCTCGTGGTCGGCCATGCCGGCGGGCCAGGCGGATTTGGCGTGACGAAGGAGCATGAGGCGAAGCATGGCGCCAAGCTAGGCATCCCGGCCCGGCCACGCAAGGGCGGCGCCCCGCACCTTCCGTCTCAGCCGATGCCGTCCACCACCTGGAAGCCGTGGGCGAAGGGGTCGCGGTCGTCGATGACGATGGTGTTGAAGCCGGTAACACGCGCCCAGCCTTCGATGGAGGGAACGATGGCATCGCGCCCGCCAACCGTCGCCCGCCCCTCGATGCGGCCGTAGAACGTCGAGCCGATGATGCTCTCGTGCACGAAGACGTCCCCCTCGCGCAGGGCGCCGCGCGCGGCAAGCTGCGCCATGCGCGCCGACGTGCCGGTACCGCAGGGCGAGCGGTCGATGGCCTTGTCGCCGTAGAACACGGCGTTGCGCGCGGTGCCCTCAGGCGACTTCGGCCGTCCGGTCCACATCACGTGCGTCAGCCGGTCGATGGCCGGGTTCTCCGGATGGGCGATGCGGTGGCGGGCGTTGAAATCCTGCCTGAGTTTCGGGCTCCAGCGCACAATGTCGGACGGGTTCACCTCGGAGAGGTCGCCATAGCCCTCCTGCGGCTCGACGATGGCGTAGAAGTTGCCGCCGTAGGCCACATCCACCTTGAGCGGCCCGAGCCCCTCGACCTCCACGTCATAGCCCGTGCCGAGCAGGAAGGACGGCACGTTGGTGATGCGCACGCGCTCGATGAAGGGGCCGTTCTCCACATAGCGCGCCTCAACCAGGCCGGCCGGCGTGTCGAGCCGCAGCACGCCCGGCGTCCTCGGTCGCACGAGGCCGTTCTCGAGCGCGATGGTGACGGTGCCGATGGTGCCATGGCCGCACATGGGCAGGCAGCCCGAGGTCTCGATGAAGAGGATGCCGACGTCGCAGTCCTCCCGCGTCGGCGGGTAGAGGATGGCGCCCGACATCATGTCGTGCCCGCGCGGCTCGAACATCAGGCCGGTGCGGATGAAGTCGTACTCGGCCAGAAAATGCTGCCGGCGGGCGAACATGGTCTCGCCCTCGAGCCGGGGGATGCTGCCGCCGGCGACGACCCGGACGGGATTGCCGCAGGTGTGCCCGTCGATGCAGAAGAAGGTGTGGCGCGCCATGCTCCGCCCCCGTCAGGCCGCACTCTTCAGCCCGACGTCCGGCAGCGCCGGGCGCGTGGCGAGCGCCTTGCGCATGATGTCCTCGACCGAGCGACGCTCCTCCCCGGTCAGCGGCAGCCGCGGCGGACGCGTGAGGGCCGAGCCGCGGCCCATGATCTCCTCGCACAGCTTGATGCACTGGACGAGATCGGGCCGGGCGTCGAGGTGGAGCAGCGGCATGAACCAGTCGTAGAGCGGCCGCAGCTCCTCGAAGCGCCCGGCGCGCGCGAGGCGGAACAGCGTCTCGCCCTCGCGCGGGAAGGCGTTGGACATGCCCGACACCCAGCCGGCGGCGCCCAGCATCACGCTCTCCACCACCACGTCATCGAGCCCCGCAAAGAGCACGAAGCGGTCGCCGACCATGTTGCGCATGTCGGTGAAGCGGCGCGTGTCGCCGGAGGAATCCTTGATGCAGACGATGGTGTCACAATCGGCCAGCGACGCGAGAATGTCGGGCGTGACGTCGTTCTTGTAGATCGGCGGGTTGTTGTAGACCATCACCGGCAGATCGGTGGCCGTGGCGACGCCGCGGAAATGCGCCGCCGTCTCGTGGGGCTTGGCCGAATAGACGAGCGCCGGCATTACCATGATGCCGTCGAGCCCGACGCGCGCCGCCTCGCGCGCCGTCTCGATGGCGAAGGCCGTCGTGAACTCGGCAACGCCGGCGATGACCGGCACGCGCCCCTGCGCCACATCCTTCGCCGCCTCCATCACCGCCACCTTCTCGGCACGCGAGAGCGAGGTGTTCTCGCCCACGGTGCCGCAGACGATGAGGCCGGAGACGCCATCCTCGATCAGCCCGGCCATCACCCTGCGCGTCGCCTCGATGTCGAGGCTGAAGTCCGGGCGGAACTGCGTGGTGACTGCGGGAAACACGCCTTCCCAACCGATGCGCGCTGCCATGGCCGTTCTCCGGATACAGATTGCCACGAATTGTAGATTGTATAAAATCAACCCTGTCAAGCACGCATGGATTCGATGGACACCACCCTCACCTTCCCACTCCGCAAGACCGTCCAGCATCGCACCATCGCCGCCGCCGTTGCGGCCGAGCTGCGCAGGCGCATCCTCGACGGGGAGATCCCGGCCGGCAGCCAGCTGAGGCAGGATGCGCTCGCGGCCGAGTTCGCTGTCAGCCGCATCCCCGTGCGCGAGGCGCTGATGCAGCTTGAGGCCGAGGGGCTGGTGAAGATCCACCCGCACCGGGGCGCCGTGGTGCCGGAACTGTCGCTTACCGAGATCGACGAGCTGTTCGAGCTGCGCCTGCTGCTGGAGCCACGCCTCCTCGCCGCCTCGGCCCCGCGCCTGACCGACGGCGACTACACGCGCCTCAACGACATCCTGGACGAATACGGCGACGAGCTGCGCGCCCGGCACGTGAGCCGCTGGGGCGAGCTCAACCGCGCCTTCCACCTCTTGCTCTACAGCCGGGCGGACAAGCCGCGCACCGCCAGCATCGTCGCCAACCTCCTGCAGGATTGTGACCGGCACACGCGCCTGCAACTCACCCTGACGGGCGGGATGGAGCGGGCCGAGGCCGAGCATGCGGAGCTCGTCCGGCTCTGCCGCGCGGGGCGTATCGACGAGGCCTGCGAGCTGCTGCGCGCCCACATCGAGAACGTCGGCCGCGCGCTGCGCCGCTTCCTGGAACAGCGCGGGCCGGCAAAGGGCGGCTGAGACCTACCGCCCCTCGCGCCGGTTCATGAAGGCCAGCTTCTCGAAGAGGCCCACATCCTGCTCGTTCTTGAGGAGCGCGCCGTAGAGCGGCGGGATGAGCTTGCGCGCATCGCGCTCGCGCAAGGTTTCGGCGTCGATGTCCTCGGCCATGAGGAGCTTCAGCCAGTCGAGAAGCTCGGAGGTCGAGGGCTTCTTCTTGAGGCCAGGCACCTCGCGGATGTCGAAGAAGAGGCGCAGTGCCTCCTCGACGAGGCGCTTCTTGATGCCGGGATAGTGCACCTCGACGATGCGGGCCATCGTTTCCCGGTCGGGAAAGCGGATGTAGTGGAAGAAGCAGCGGCGCAGGAAGGCGTCCGGCAGCTCCTTCTCGTTGTTGGAGGTGATGATAACGATAGGCCGCTGGCGCGCCCGCACGGTCTCGCCCGTCTCGTAGACGTGGAACTCCATGCGGTCGATCTCGAGCAGCAGGTCGTTGGGAAACTCGATGTCGGCCTTGTCGATCTCGTCGATGAGCAGCACAGGCCGCCTTTCCGACACGAAGGCCTCCCACAGCTTTCCGCGCTTGATGTAGTTGGAGATGTCGGAAACGCGCGGGTCACCCAGCTGGCTGTCGCGCAGGCGCGAGACGGCATCGTATTCATAGAGCCCCTGCTGCGCCTTGGTGGTGGACTTGACATGCCAGGTGATGAGCGGCGCGCCAAGGGCCCGCGCGATCTCCTCGGCGAGCACGGTCTTGCCCGTGCCGGGCTCGCCCTTCACGAGGAGCGGGCGCTCCAGCACGATGGCCGCATTGACCGCGACTTTGAGATCCTCGGTGGCCACATAGGTATCGGTGCCGTCGAAGCGCATGTCGTCTCCTGAAAGCGAGGGGCGCTGCCGCGCCGGCGACAGTACGGAGCCGAGGGTGGCAGGGCAAGCGGCCCGAGACTGCCATTGCCCTAGCCCGTGACTTCCGGGAAAACGGCGCCCTCCTTCACGATGCCCATCACGAAGTTCGATTCGATGGCGGCGATGCACTTGAGGCGCGTCAGCCGCGTCTTGACGAAGCGCTCGTAGGCCTCGATGCCCTCCCCCACGACATGCAACAGATAATCCTGCGTGCCTGTCATCAGATAGCAGGCGCTCACCTCATCCCAGCCGGCCACCGCCTGCTCGAAGGCAGCGATCTCCTCCTCGTTCTGCCGCGTCAGCCGCACCGAGACGAAGACAGTCACGGGCAGGCCATAGGCCTTCTGGTCGACCCTGGCGGAATAGCCACGGATGACGCCGGCCCCTTCCAGCCGCCGCAGGCGCCTGAGGCACGGCGACGGCGAAAGGCCAACGCGCTCCGACAGTTCCTGGTTCGTCATGCGCCCATTGGCCTGGAGCAGGCGCAGCATGCGCCGGTCCGTCGCATCGAGCGATATCTGCCCCATTTCGCCTCCCTTTCGGCAGTTTCTGCCCCGGCAAGCACATTTGCGCGATCCGATTGGCCGAGCAATGCCAAAGGGCGCACACTACCGTCAGGACAGCTCCGCCAGGTCCGCACGACCGGCGGGACGGGCACCGCCAATCGAGGGAAACCCGTGTCATGGCATCGTCTGACTATCACAAGGACCGGATCGGCAATCACAGGCTCCATCCCGAGACGCTGATGCTCGGCTACGGCTACGACCCCGCCCTCTCGGAAGGGGCGGTGAAGCAGCCGGTCTTCCTGACCTCCACCTTCGTCTTCCGCTCGGCAGAGGAAGGACGCGACTTCTTCGACTTCACCGCCGGCCGGCGCGAGCCGGAACCCGGCACCGAGCCGGGCCTCGTCTATTCGCGCTTCAACCATCCCAACAGCGAGATCGTCGAGGACCGCCTCGCCATCTTCGAGGGCGCGGAAACGGGCGCCATCTTCTCAAGCGGCATGTCCGCCATCGCCACGACGCTGCTCACCTTTGCCCGGCCCGGCGACGTCATCCTGCACTCGCAGCCGCTCTATGGCGGCACCGAGACGCTGATCGGCCGGACGCTGAAGCCCTTCGGCATCGAGGCGGTCGGCTTCATCGACGGTGTCGACGAGGCGGCCGTGCGCGCAGCGGCCGAGGCGGCGATGGCGAAGGGCCGCGTCAGCGTCGTCTTCGTCGAGACGCCGTCGAACCCGCTCAACAGCCTCGTCGACCTCGCGCTCGTGCGCCGCATCGCCGACGAGATCGGCGCGAAGCAGGGCCACCGCCCGGTCGTCGCCTGCGACAACACGCTGCTCGGGCCGCTCTTCCAGAAGCCGCTGGCCCACGGCATGGACCTGTCGGTCTACTCGCTGACAAAATACGTCGGCGGCCATTCCGACCTGGTGGCCGGCGCGGTGCTGGGCCGGCGAGAGCTGGTCAAGCCCATCAAGCTGCTGCGCGGGGCCATCGGCACCCAGCTCGACCCGCATTCGGCCTGGATGATCGCCCGCTCGCTGGAGACGCTCACCCTGCGCATGAGCGCCGCCTGCCGCAATGCCGAAGCCGTCACCGCCTTCCTCTCCGGCCACGAGAAGGTGGCCCGTGTCTACTACCCGACGCTGCTGCCTGCCGACAGTCCGGCCCGGCGCGTCTTCGAGCGCCAATGCGATGCCGGCGGCACCACCTTCTCCTTCGACATCCGCGGCGGCGAGCCGGCAGCCTTCCGCTTCCTCAACACGTTGCGCATCTTCAAGCTGGCCGTCAGCCTCGGCGGCACGGAATCGCTCGTCTGCCATCCAGCAACCACCGTCCATTCCGGCGTGCCGAAGGAGACGCGCGAGCGGATCGGCATCAGCGACGCCACCATCCGCATGTCGATCGGTATCGAGCATCCGGAAGACCTCATCGCCGACCTGACGCAGGCACTCGCGGCGGCCTAGCAGAAGCGGAAACGGTCCGCGCCTCGGGCGTTCCCGGGGCGCACCATTTGCCGCTGCCTCTACCATGGTGACGAGACGGCCTACGGCACCTATCGGCAGATGGTCTTCCAGCAGAATCTCGCCGACGAGCAGCAGATGACGGCGATGATGAACCAGCAGGCCGCGATGAGCTGGGACTGGGGCGTGTGGGGCCCGGGCTGGTACTGAGACGAGCGGGCACAGGACCGGCGCCACCCCAGCATAGATTGCGACAGTTCAAGCACGCGGCAGCGCTTATCACTTCATAAATCCTTATTATCGATGCTGTTTAATATTCAATACATAACAAATATCACGCGATGAACGGATATTCATATTCGTAAACGCTCCGATAACAGAAACATTGCAGAAGTTTAATTTGAAATCGGCCGTCGCGGGAGCCATCTTTGGTCCACATCGAATGGAGGACCACGATGAACAAAGCGATTGTTGCAGCGGCTCTTGCGGCGGGCGTTGCCCTCACTCCCCTCATGGCCGTGGCCCAGGGCAGCCAGCCGGGCGCCGGCCCGCGTGCGGAGCACGCCGAGAAGCGCGGGCCCCGCTTCAGCGAAGCCGACCGTGCGGCGTTTCTTGACGCGCGCATCGCAGGCCTCAAGGCCGGCCTCAAGCTCACGTCGGAGCAGGAGAAGCACTGGCCGACGCTCGAGACCGCCCTGCGCGACATGGCCAAGGACCGCGCCGAGGCGATGAAGAAGTTCCGCGAGAACCGTGCGGAGCGCAAGCAGCGCCCCGGTGCCATCGAGCGCCTCGAGATGCGGGCGGACTTCATGGAGAAGCGCGCCGCCGAGATGAAGAAGCTCGCCGAGGCGGCCAAGCCGCTCTATGACAGCCTCGACGAGGCGCAGAAGGGCCGCTTCGACGTGCTGATGCGCGCCGGCATGGGCCCCGGCCATGGCCCCCGCGTTCGCCACGCCGGTTTCCACCACCGCGGCGCCCCGCCGGCTCCCCCGGCCCAGCAGCAGCAGTAATGCGCCCGGCGCCGACCGGACGTTTCGAGACCCCTCGACCCAGCACCTCGGCCGCCGGCATGCCGGCGGCCTTTTTTCATGCCGTCGCGCAGCGCCGCGAGCCCTGCTAGATTGCCGGCATGTTCCTCGACTTCTTCACCGCGCTGCGTGCCGCATCGATTCCCGTCACGTTGCGGGAATACCTCACCCTGCTCGGCGCCCTGGAGGCCGACCTCGCCAACAAGAAGGTGGAGGATTTCTACTATCTCGCCCGCACCTGTCTGGTGAAGGACGAGCGCAACCTCGACAAGTTCGACCGCGTCTTCGCCGCCGTCTTCAAGGGCGTCGAAACGCTGGGCCCTGCCCTGGAAAAGGCCGACATTCCCGAGGAGTGGCTGCGCAGGCTCGCCGAGCGCTACCTCACTGAGGAGGAGAAGCGGCAGGTCGAGGCCATGGGCTGGGACAAGCTGTTCGAGACGCTGCGCCAGCGCCTCGCCGAGCAGAAGGAGCGCCACCAGGGCGGCAACAAGTGGATTGGCACCGCCGGCACCTCTCCCTATGGGGCCTACGGCTACAATCCCGAGGGCATCCGTATCGGCCAGGAGGGCAACCGCAACTTCCGGGCCGTGAAGGTGTGGGATAGGCGCGAGTTCAGGGATCTCGACGACACCGTCGAGCTCGGCACGCGCAACATCAAGGTGGCGCTGCGGCGTCTGCGCCGCTTCGCGCGCACGGGCGCGCCGGAGGTGCTCGACCTCGAAGACACCATCCGCGCCACCGCCCACAAGGGCTATCTCGACGTCAAGCTGGTGCCGGAGCGGCGCAATGCGGTGAAGGTGCTGCTGTTCCTCGACGTCGGCGGCTCGATGGACTGGCACATCGAGAAGGCGGAGGAGCTGTTCTCCGCCGCGCGGGCCGAATTCAAACACTTCGACCACTTCTATTTCCACAACTGCCCGTATGAGCGGCTGTGGAAGGAGAACCGCCGCCGCTTCGAGGAGACGCTTCCCACCCTCGACGTCATCCGCACCTTCCCGTCGGACTATCGTGCCGTCTTCGTCGGCGACGCCTCGATGAGCCCCTACGAGATCGCCATGCCCGGCGGCTCGGTGGAGCACTGGAACGAGGAACCCGGCGCCGTGTGGCTGCAGCGCCTCTTCACCCAGTTCCCCAAGAGCGTGTGGCTCAACCCGGTGCCCGAGGAGCGCTGGGGCTACACCCGCTCCATTGGCATGGTGCGCGAGCTGATCGGCGGCCGCATGTTCCCGCTGACGCTCGACGGCATCGAAAGGGCAATGCGCGCGCTGCTGCGTTGACCGGCACTTGCCAGCGCGCCCGCCTTCGCCAACAAGACAGCATGCAGCATCAGGACGACATCGCGGAAGAGACCGGGCCCCAGGCCAGCCCCGTCTATCGCCAGAAGCCCCGCCCCGTGGGCTTCGAGGTCATCTACCGGCTTGAGGACGACCGGCTGGTCGTCGACACGGGCCGGCGCGTGGACACCATCCCGCTCTCGGCCATCACGCAGGTTCGGCTGACCTTCGAATCGAAGACGGCAGTGCGCGAGGTCTATCGCACGACACTGCGCATCGCGGGCGGGCGCAGCCTGTCACTCACCAATGTCGACAGGTCCGGGCTTTCCGGCGCCCGGACGCAGAACGGCGCCTACACGGCATTCGTGCGCGCCCTCGTCGCGGCGGTGGCGAAGGCCAATCCGGGCGTCACCATCCGCTGCGGGCGCTCCCACGTGGCCTGGCTGCTCCTGGCGGCCATCGGCATCGGCACGGTTGTCGGCGTGGCCGCCTTCTCCTATCAGGCCGTGAGCCAGGGGGCGGGCACGGCGGCCCTTCTTGGCCTTCTGGTGCTCGCCCTTGCCTGCTGGCAGCTCATGCCGCTCATCCTGCGCAACCGCCCGCGACCGGCGACCGCGGACGATCTGCCGGCCGACCTGCTGCCGGGCTGACGCGGGTCAGCCCGCCTGGTTCTCGCGCACCACCAGCACCGAGCAGGGCGCGTGGCGGACGATGGTGGAGGCGTTGGAGCCGAGAAGATAGGTCGCCATGGCCGGGCGGTGGGAGCCGACGATGATGAGGTCGGCCTTCATCTTCGCCGCCTCCTCGAGCACCTCGTTGTAGACGGCGCCCATGTGGACGACGGAGGAGATGCGCTCGTTCGGCAGCGGCACGGAATCGGCAAGCTCCTTCAGCTTGGCCTCGCAGTCGGCCTGCTGCTCGGCGTCGAAGTCCGGCGGCACGAACTCCATGAAGGTCACGGGAAGGATCGAGCGCACATAGATCAGGCGCACCTCGCCGCCGGACGCATTGGCAAAGGCCACCGCCTTGTCGATGGCCGCGCGCGAGACCTCGACCTCCGCGAGATCGACCGGCACCAGGATGGACTTGAACATCGGAACCCCCTTGTCATCGAGACGGTGAAACCTATGCGCCCAGCCTCGCTGCGGCGTTGATCGAGGTCAACCGCCGCCGGACACGGGCAAGACCGGTTTCGGCCGCCTGCAACGCAGGCCGGCCGGCACGGAAAATGCGCAACGCCGATCAAGCCGCAGCCGCTAGTCTCCACGGGCGCCGGCAGACCGGGCTGGAGCAACGGGAGCAGGACAACGGACATGATCGGTCGCAAATCGCACACACGCCTCAGCTATGCCGAGCGCATCGCGCGGGTTGCGGCGCATATCGCCGCCAACCTCGACAGCGACCTGTCGCTTGAGCGGCTTGCGGGCATCGCCTGCCTGTCTCCCTACCACTTCCACCGCATCTACCGGGCGATGACGGGCGAGACAACGGCGGAGACAGCGCGGCGCCTGCGACTGCACCGAGCCGCCCACAGCCTCGTGGCCTCGCACGATCCCATCGCCCGCATCGCCGCCCGTGCAGGCTACAGCAGCGTCGCGGCCTTCACGCGCGCCTTCGCCGCCTCCTACGGCCTTGGCCCGGCGACCTACCGGCGTCGCGGCAGCCTGCTGCCGGATGCAGAACCGCTCCATGAGAAGGATGAACCCATGAGCAGCCCCTGGACCGTCTCCGTGCAGCCCATGCCGGCGCTGTGCCTCGCCGCCATCCGCCACATCGGCCCCTACATCGAGATCGGCCGGGCGTTTGACCGCCTGATGCCCTGGGCCGCGGCGCGCGGCCTTCTCGGCCCCGAGACCTTGGGCGTCGGCGTCTTCCATGACGATCCCGCCAGCGTCCCGGCGAAGGAGCTGAGGTCCGATGCCGGCATCACCGTCGCTCCGGAGGTGGAGGGCGACGGCGATGTCGGCATCCTGCCCATCGCCGCGGGCCAGCATGCCGTGCTGCGCCACGTCGGCCCCTATGCCGAGCTGGAGAAAGCCTACGACTGGCTCTACTGCGCCTGGCTGCCGACGAGCGGATACGAGCCGGCCGACCGCCCGGCCTACGAGATCTACCGCAACAACCCGCGCGACGTGCCGGCGCGGGATCTCGTCACCGACATCTGCCTGCCGCTGGCCGGGGGCTGAAAGGAGGAGCGGTCAGCCCTGCCGCTCGGGCGTGCGCACCACGAGGCCGTCAAGCTCCGGCCGCACCCGAATCTGGCAGGACAGGCGCGAGTTCGGCCTGACGTCGAAGGCGAAGTCGAGCATATCCTCTTCCATCGGCTCCGGTTCGCCCACCACCGCGCGCCAGGCCTCATCCACGTAGACGTGGCACGTGGCACAGGAACAGGCGCCGCCGCATTCGGCATCGATGCCGGGCACGCCGTTGCGGATGGCCGTTTCCATCACTGTGGAGCCGACCTCCGCCTCCACAGTGCGGGCGACGTCAGCGGCATCGATGAAGGTGATCTTGGGCATGCCCCAGCTCCGTGGCGTTTTCGGCCCTCTTTAGAACATTTGGAGGCGATGTGAACACCGGCACCGCGTCGCAGGCCTGCAGGAGCGCTCCGGTCAGGCGCGGGCCAGGAACGCGGCAAGGGCGGCGTCGCATTCGGCCGCGGCCGCCTCCAGCGATGCCAGGAGTTCGTCGAGCCCCGCCGTCTCCCCGCCTTCGGCAAGCCGCCGCAGGCCGGCCTCCATCTTCCTCGCCGCCTCGGCGAGCGGGCGGGCGCCGATGGAGAGCGAGGCGCCCTTCAGCGTATGGGCCGCCTCATAGCGCAGCATGGCCTCGCCCCCGCCGGTGATGACGGCCATCTGCGCCTTGAGCTGGTCGCGGAAGAGCTGGGCCACCTCGCGCATCAGGGCACGGTCGCCGGCGGCCTGGCGCAGCAGGAACTCCTCGTCGAAGGGCGAAGCCGCCCCGTCCGTCTCGCCAGACATCGTCTGTCCTCGCCTCGCCGTCCATCCGGCAGCACGGGTGATCGGGCCTGTCCACACCTAAGAGAGCCGCTTGCCGCCCGCCCCGTCAACCACGCCACTCTCCCGCCATAAGTCCTTGACCTATCAAATGGTAAACAAGGCGTTAACGAAACATTCAAGTGGCCTTCCGGTCGGGTTTCTTTCGCCTGAGCCGAACGATAGACTGTTTGGTAAATGGCGGTCCATGCGGCCGGGCGGTCTTGCGCGAGCGAGGAGGCCCCGTCCGCCGCAAGGCGCCGTTGCCGGCAACCGGCAACGGCGGCGGACCGGTGGTGTGGCGTGAGTGAGGCGGCGATCATGGCCAAGGACAATCAGGCAAAGGACCCGACCGAGGCAGCCCTGTCGGCTATCGAGCAGGCACTGAACCTGACGGCCCTCGACAGCCGGGCAGCGACGGCGCGCAAACTGCCCGATCCGGCGGAGGAGCCGCGCCTGCCCGCGATCGACGAAGAAGCCTTCTTCGCCTCCGTCACCGGCGCTTCGGCAGAGAAGCCCGCCGACAAGCCGGCCGACAAGCCGGCGGAAGCTGCCCCCGCCATGCCCAAGGCGAGCCCGCTCCCGCCGTCCAAGCCTTCCCTCAAGATGCCGGCAGCGAAGCCCGGCGCCAAAGACACCGCGCCTGCCACGGACGACGAGAAGCCGATGAGCGCCCGCCCCGCCGAGAAAAACGCCGCACGCGACGCCACCGCGCGCCCGGCCGGCCAGAAGCCGGCCGGCGTCGTCGCGCCCGACCCCTCCCGCGTTGCCAACGACGACAAGGAGACGGTCGGCGCCCTGCTGCAGGCCCTGCAGGCCCGCCCCTCGCCCCGTGCCTACTGGCTTGCCACCCTCGCCTCGCTCGTGTGGCTCGGCCTCACCGGCGCGGGCATCTGGCAGCGCTATGACCTCGGCACGACAGGCATCGAGGGGGCCATCGGCGCGATCGGCGCCGTCGAGGGCGCCCTGCTCGCCCTGACGGTCTTCGGCCCCGTCGTGCTGTTCTTCGTGCTCGCGACGCTGCACACGAGGGCCCAGGAGATGCGCCTCGTCGCGCGCGCCATGACGGGCGTCGCCGTGCGCCTCGCCCAGCCCGAGAATCTTGCCGCCGATTCGGTCGTGAACCTCTCGCAGGCTGTGCGCCGCGAGGTGGCCGCGATGGGCGACGGCCTCGAGCGCGCCCTCGCCCGCGCCGGCGAGCTGGAGACGCTCGTGCGCACCGAGATCTCGACGCTCGAGCGCGCCTATGGCGACAACGAGATTCGCATCCGCTCGCTGCTCGACGAGCTAGTCGCCCAGCGCGAGGCCATCATCAGCAATGGCGAGCGGGTGAAGGCCGCCATCTCCGGCGCTCACCAGAACTTCGCCCAGGAGCTGGAGAACGCCAGCCGCGCCCTCGCCGAAGCGGTTGCCGCCGCCGGCTCCCGCGTCACCGAGCAGCTCGGCTCCAAGGGCGAGCAGATCACGCTCGCGCTCGGCCGCGCCGGCGATCGCATGATCGACGAGATCACCTCGCGTGGCGGCGAACTGGTTGAACGCCTCGGCTCCACGAGCGACGCCGTCGGCGCCCGCCTTGCCAGCGCCAGCGCGGACGTGACCGCGACACTCGACGGCAAGGCCCGCGAGATCACCGAGGCCATCGAGCGCACCGGCCAGGTGCTGACAACCGGCCTCAACCAAGGCGCGGCCGAGCTCACCCGGACGCTTGCCGAGACCGGCACGAGCGTCGCCGAGCAGATCGCCCAGCGGGCCATGGAGGTCAACGAGACCCTGCGCTCCACGGGCGAGACGCTCAGCGTCGCCATCGGCGCCCGCGGCGAGGAGGTGACCCAGCGCATCGAGATCACCGGCCGCGAGATCGCCGAAACCATCGCTTCGCGCGGCGAAGGTCTGGCGGTGCGCCTGGCCGAGACCGGCGAGCGCATCCACGAGGTCATCAACGTCAATGGCCGCGCCCTCGAGCAGACGCTGGCCGAGACGGGTGACCGCCTCGCCAGCCTCATCGAGGAGCGCACCAGCACCGCCCGCACTGTCTTCGCGCAGAGCGCGACGGAGCTGGAGACGACGCTCACCAGCACCAGCGAGCGCATGGCCGCCCTCATCGCCGAGCGCGCCAACGCCGCCTGCAGCTTCTTCGAGGACGGCGCCCAGGCGCTGGAGATGACCCTCAACGCGGCGGGCGAGCGCATCGCCGGCCTCGTCGAGGAGCGTACCAACGTCGCCCGCGAACTGTTCGAGAACAGCACCCGCGCACTCGACGAATCCCTCTCCAGCTCCGGTGAACGCCTCGCCGCCCTGCTCGAGAGCCGCTCGGACGAGGTGCGCCGCGCCTTCGAGAACGGCACCCAGACTATCGACCGCAGCCTCGCCAACACCAGCGAGCAGCTGTCCGGCCTGCTGGAGAGCCGCGCCGAGAGCATCCGCCTGGCCTTCGAGAACGGCACCCGCACGCTCGACGAGTCCCTTTCCGGCACCGGCGAGCGCCTTGCCGGTCTCATCGAGACGCGCGCCGAAGCCGTGCGCTCCGTTTTCGAGAACGGCACGCGCGGCATCGAGGAGAGCCTCCAGACGGTGGGCGATCACCTCGCCTCGCTCGTCGAGGATCGCACCAATCTCGTGCGCTCGACCTTCGAGGAGAGCGCCCGCGCGCTTGAGACCACGCTGTCGACGACCGGCACGCACGTGGCCTCGCTGCTCGAGGAGCGCACGGCGAGCGCCCGCGTCACCTTCGAGGAGAGCGCGCGCAAGCTCGCCGAGGAGTTCGCCGGCCGCACGACCGAGCTGCGCGACATGCTCGCGAGCCAGACGGACGAGACCCGCGCCCTCATGGCCGGCACCGGCAAGGATGTCGTGCTCGCCATCGCTACCCAGGCTGCGCGCGTCAACGAGGCCCTGGCGCGCAACGCCGAGGCGCTGGCCGAGACCATCGACACCCGCGGCCGCCTCGTCGACGAGAAGCTGGGCGAGCGCCTCGCCGCCTTCGAGAAGACGATGGAAACGGGCGGCGACAAGCTCGAGATGACGCTCTACGCCCGCCTCTCGGCCTTCGAGGAGACCATCGAGAAGCGCGCCCTCAGCCTGGACAACACGCTCAACGCGCGTCTGTCCGCCTTCGAGAACGCCATCGAGAGCCGGGCGGTCAGCCTCGACAACACGCTCGACACGCGCCTGTCGGCCTTCGAGAACGCCATCGAGAGCCGCACCTCGGCCCTCGACGCGAGCCTGTCCGAGAAGCTGTCCAGCTTCGAGCGCACGGTGGACGAGCGCGCCGGCTCTCTCGACGAGACCCTGTCGGCCCGTCTTGGTGCATTCCAGCAGCTCGTCGAGAGCGGCGCCCGCACCCTCGATGCCACCCTCGGCGCGCGCCTTGCCGCCCTCGAGGAGACCATCGAGCAGCGCGGCCACCGGCTTGATGCGGCGCTGTCCATGCGCCTCGCCGGCTTCGAGGATGTCATCGTCACCAAGGGCCAGGCGCTCGCCGAGCGTATCGCCAACGACACCTCCAGCTTCACGACGACCGTCACGGCGCGCCTTGCCGAAGTCGAGAACCTGCTGGCGACCCACGGTACCCGCCTGGCCGAGGCGCTCGCCGAGCGTACCAAGGAGGCCGGCGACCTCATGGAGGCGCACATCGCGCGCTTCGAGGAGCGTGCGGCCACTAAGAGCCAGGAGATTGCCAAGTCGCTCGACGGGCTCATCGTCCGCATTGACGACAATCTCGGCACCCGCGCCAATGCCCTCAACGACGCCCTCGTGGAGCGCACGAAGGAGATCGCCCGCGTCATGGCCGAGGGCGGCCGCGACGTCACCCAGGCGCTCGCCGCCAAGGTCGACGAGATCAGCGGCGTCATCACCGAGAAGAGCGCGCAGCTCACCGAGGTGCTCTCCGGCAAGGCGCAGGAGATCAACGAGACGCTCGGCGGCCGAGCCCTCGACATCGCCGCGACGCTCGACCAGCGCGTCGCCCGCTTCGAGGAGCGGGTCGTCGATCGGCTCGACACCGTCAGCGCCACGCTCGACGAGCGCGGCCAGGCGATTTCCGAGAACCTTGCGGCCCGCGCCGAGGCCATCAACGCCACCCTCGGCAACCGTGCGCAGGAGCTGGAACGCCTGTTTGACGAGAAGGGCCTCGGCCTTGTCGGCGCCCTCGCCGACCGTGGCGAGAGCATCGCCCGCGAGGTTGCCTCGGTGGGCGAGGCGGTGGTGCGCACGCTCGAGACGCGCGGCCGCTCCATCGTGGAGGCGGTGCAGGAGCGTTCGCAGGAGCTCACCGAGCTGTTCGGCTCGTCGAGCGAGTCGCTGCGCCGTGTCATCGAGGACGGCACCAGCCGCTCCATCGAGACGCTGATGTCGACCAACGATCGCCTCAAGGGCGAGCTGTCAGGCGTGCTCGACCGCCTGTCCGAGGCCAACCGCCTGCTGCAGCAGATGGCAGCCAGCGCCAGCGCCAACCTCGCCCAGGTCGAGGACGGCCTGTCGAGCCGCGTCGGCGAGCTGCAGGAAGTGCTCGGCGCAGTGCGGGAGGAGACCGGTCGCGCGGCGAACGACGTCGCAGCCCAGGTGGAGGCGCTGCGCGCCATCTCCGGCCAGACGCTGTCGCAGGCCGCCAGCCTCGCCGAGAAGCTTGGCCAGCAGGGCCGGGCGGTCGCCGAGATCACGAACGAGCACATCAAGGCCATCTCCGAGGCGACCCGCCTGCTCGAGGGCGTGGAATCGCGCATCGGCGTTGCCCTCGACGAGCGCCGCCAGACGCTCGAGAACCTTGTGTCGCTGGTCGGCGAGCGCGCCGACGACATGGAATCGATCACCCGTTCCTTCAGTGCCCTCCTCTCCGAGACGCTGCAGGAGGCGGAGCGCAAGGCGCGCCAGATCGGCTCCGTGCTGGCCGAGAACGCCCAGTCGGCCACCCAGGCCATCGGCGAGCAGTTCGACCTCATCCGCACGACGACCGGCAAGGAGCGCGAGCGTACGGCCGCCGCCCTGCGCCAGGCCTACGAGCAGGTCATCGCCGAGATGAGCCAGGGCCTCGCCCAGGCGACCGAGCGCTTCCACTCCGTCGCCAACGAGATGCGCGGCATGACCGCCCGCATCCACGAGGAGCTGGAGGCGACCCGAAACGAGCTGAAGCGCGGCGTGATCGAGATGCCGCGTGAGACGCAGGAGACGACCGCCGCCATGCGCCGTGTCGTCGCCGACCAGATCAAGGCGCTCAACGAGCTGACCGAGATCGTCACCCGCTCGGGCCGCGCCGTCGACGTGGTGGAGGCCGCGCAGCCGCGCCGCCCGGCCCCGGCCGAGCGCCCCACCATCGAACGCCCGGTTGCGCCGGCGCCGCGGCCCCAGCCGGCACCGCAGGCCGCCCAGCCCGCGCCGCAGCCGGCGCCGCGCCCGGCCGCCCCTGCCCCGCAGCGTGAGGCTGCGCCGCAGCAGAGCGGCTCGCGCGGCTGGCTGTCGGATCTCCTCGTGCGCGCCTCGCGCGACGAGGGCGAGGCGGCGAAGCCCGCGGCCCCCGCCGCCCAGACGGCCGCCGCGCCCGCCAACCAGCGCCGCACCATCGAGCTGCTCGATTCCATCTCGGTCGATATCGCCCGGATGATCGATCACGATGCCGCGGTGGAGCTGTGGGACCGCTACAAGCGGGGCGAGCGCAACGTGTTCACCCGCAGGCTCTACACCCTGCAGGGGCAGCAGACCTTCGAGGAGATCCGCCGCAAGTACCGTCAGGACGCAGAGTTCCGCGAAACGGTGGACCGCTACATTGACGAGTTCGAGCGCCTGCTCGCCGAGGTCTCGCGCCAGGACCGTGACTCGATGATGGCCAAGACCTACCTCACCTCGGAGACGGGCAAGGTTTACACCATGCTCGCCCACGCCACCGGCCGCTTCGAGTGACCGCAAGCAAGGAATGAAGGAAAAGGGGCGCGGCTCATACGGCCGCGCCCTTTGCTTTTGGGGCCTTGCCGGCAGCGCCGGCTTTCCACCCGCGGATGTATGGGCCGGCAAGGTGTGGGAAGGACAGCGATGGCGACACCTTGAAGATCATCTACGGGCGGGAAGAGACGCTGCCGGTTGGAGCGTTCCGGCAGGTGCTCGAGGCGTCTGCCTCGGCGCCATGGACGCCCTCTGCTTTGGCGCTCACAGACCGGCTGCCATGTCGGCCTCTGCCGATCGTTGGAGGCAATCGAAGCGGTTGAACCCGATCGTCCGGTTATGCGTTCTCAGGCGGGGTCCAGCTCGCGAAGGTGCAATTCGACATGCAGACCCGCGGCGGCTGCCATGTTCACGAGCGAATCCAGCCCGAACAGGTTGATCTTGCCGCGCAGCAGATCCGAGATGCGTGGCTGAGTGACGCCCAGGCGGCGGGCCGCCTCGGTCTGCGACCATCCCTTGGCGCGGATGTGCTGTTCAAGCGCCATCATGAGGGACGAGCGCAGCTTCATGTTCTCGGCCTCTGCCGCCGTGTTCTCGATGGCGTCCCAAACGCTGGAGAAGGTCTTCTGGTTCATTTGCCTAACTCCCTTACGAGATCGGCGTAACGTTTGGCCGCCACATCGAGGTCCACTCTGCTGGTCTTTTGGGTTTTCTTCTGAAAGCAGTGCAGCACGTACACCGCGCTGCGGAACTTGGCGACGTAGATCACCCGGAACGCGCCCGCCTCGTCCCGAATCCGAATTTCCTGCACACCGGGCCAAATCGTGTTCATGGGCCTCCAGTCGGACGGCTCCAGACCGCACTGCACCCTATGAAGCTGGTAGCCAGTGTCCCGCCGCGCCGACTCGGGAAAGGCCCGCAGGTCAGAAAGGCTCGTACCCCGGAAGGCAAGCGGCTTCATGAAGCACCTATACAAAATCTTGTATAGACGGTCAAATCGCGAATGATGCGGTATGGCTCCCGTAATCTTTCGGCCCTAGGCAAAACGTTCGCATCGACTGTCAGGCCCGGAAGGAGCCGTCATGTATCCTGTCCAGATTCGCGAACTCTCCCCCGTCAGGGTCGTGGCGATCCGCCATGTGGGCCCCTACGAGGCTGCCGATGCCGCCCTGGAGCGGCTCTGGGACTGGCTGCGCGAACGCGGCCCCATTCCGGCCGGCCTGCGCGTGTTCAGCATCTATCACGACGATCCGGCGCTGGTGCCGGCGGACCGCCTGCGCTGCGACGCAGCGATGTACATCGGCCCGGACGTCAAGAGCGACGACGTCGTCACGGTCCGCGAGATTCCCGGCGGATGCCACGCCGTGCTGATGCTGGAAGGCCCCTACTCGCGCGTGCCGCAGGCCACGCGCTGGCTCATCGAGACATGGTTGCCGCGGAACGGGCAGCGCGCTGCGCGAGCCCCGTTCAACGAATATCTAAACGATCCGCAGGCGGTGCCGCCGACGGCTCTGCGCACCGACATTTGCTTGCCGCTCGTGGGATGAGAGAAGCCGTCAGGCCCGCGCGGGGGACCAGCGCACGATCTGCAGCAGCACCGACGACAACGCCTCGTCGAGCGCGCGGGCCGCGTTGGGACCGGTGATGCCGTTGACCGGCACGCGCGCCGAAAAGAGCCTGGCCGAGACCACGCGGCCGCTGAGCGTCTCGATGAGGCGCGCCGAGATCTCGACCACCGCCTCCGAGGAGGCGCTCGATATCTCGAAGTGGCGGATCTCGGTGCCGAGGGCATAGTTGGCGACAACCCCCTCGCCCGGGCGCGCCACGCGGCCGAGGCGGCTGCCGTTCTCGAAGGTCTGGATCAGGCGCGTCTGCACCAGCTTGGGCAGCCGGTCAGCCCACTGCACGCCTTCGAGCTGGGAGACGGAGCCGTCCGACCCTTTCACGATGATCGCGTTGCCATCGAGCGTCTGCAACGCCAGCGGCTCGGTGACGATGAGCTGGTCGCCGCCGATGCGGGCTGCACCCGTCACCTCCCGCGGCGCGGAAAGATCGAAGGTGGCGGGCGCCGGCCCGGAGCAGCCCGCGAGGACGAAGGCCGCCGCGAGCAGCGCGCAGGCGCCGGGACGAACGGAGCCGCCGAAGGAAGCGGCAGACGATCTGCGGTTCATGTCAGCGACCACTGTAGGCTGGCAATCCCGGCTTGCTGCCGAAGATGAACTGCTGGGGGTTGCGCTCGACGCTGCGCAGCACACGGTTGATCTCGCTCAGGGTGCGGCGGCCCTCTGTCGCCAGCGCCTCGTAATCGCGCAGGCCGGGGCCGGTGAAGCGGCTGATACCCGCCGTGATCTCGGCCGTGCGCTTGTCGAGATTGTCGGCCAGCACACGGATGGAACGGGCAGCCTCCGCCACCTCCTGGAACGCCCCCTTGCCTTCGGGCGAGGACAGGAAGCCCTCGGCGGCGGCAAGGACACCGTCGACACGGCCGGCTGCCGCTTCGAGCTGCCTGGAGATGGAAGCGATGTCCTTCAGCGTCGACTCGATGTCGCCGCTGGAGTTGCCGAGCGCCGCCGTGAAGCGGTCGACATTGTCGACAATGCGCGTGACCCTCTCCGGGGGAACCGCCTTCACCACCTCGTCGAGATCGGCCGCGAGAGTCTCCAGCCTCTTCGACAGGTCGGCCGCGTTGGCGAGCAGCCGCTCAATGCCCGGCGCATTGTCGGCGAGAGCCTTGGAGAACCGCTCGACATTCTGCACCGTGCGGGTGATCGGGTCCTCGGCCTGGCCCACGATACGGTCGAACTTCGTCAGCACGTCGTCCGCCTTGCCCGCGAGGCGCTGCGCCGTCTCCAGGAGATCCTGGAAATCCGAGCGATCCGCGAAGATCGTCGGCAGCGGCTGGCCGGGCCCAGCCTCCAGCCGCGGCGCGTCGGGGTTGCCGCCGGTGAGCTGGATGTTGGCGACACCAGTCAGGCCCTGGTACTCAAGCCGGGCCTTCGTGTCAGTGTTGATCGGAGTCGAGCGGTCGACGTCGATGAGCGCCACGACGCGGCGCGGATCCTCGGGCAGGAGCTCGATAGTGGACACCTCACCGACCCTGAGGCCGTTGAAGAGCACGAGCGAGCCCCGCGACAGGCCGGAGACGGAGCCGGAGAAGATGACGCGGTAGCTCACGCGGTTGGCGCGCACGTCCGCCCCGGCGAACCAGTAGACGAACAGGAACGCGCCAGCGATCACCGCCAGCGTGAACAAACCGATCAGAGCATAGTTCGCCCGTGTCTCCATGCCGCCTGTTGTCTCTTTCTCACTCGGCCATCACGGCGCGGGCTCTCTTGCCGTGGAAATAGGCTTTCACCCAGGGATGATCGGAGGCGAGCATGTCCTCGATCGTGCCCGACGCGATGATTCGGCCCTCCCCGAGAGCCGCGATACGGTCGCAGACCGAATGAAGGCTGTCGAGGTCGTGGGTTACCATGAAAACCGTAAGCCCCAAAGTCTTCTGCAGGGTGGCGATGAGGTCGTCGAAGTCGCCCGCCCCGATCGGATCGAGGCCGGAGGTCGGCTCGTCGAGGAAGACGATCTCGGGATCGAGGGCGAGCGCGCGCGCGAGCGCCGCACGCTTGATCATACCGCCCGACAGATCCGAGGGATACTTGTCCGCCGCGTCGGGGCTGAGGCCCACCATCTCGATCTTGAGCATGGCGAGCTCCTCGAGCAGCCGGTCGGACATGTCGAGGTACTCGCGCATCGGCACCTGAACGTTCTGCTTCACCGTCAGCGAGGAGAACAGCGCTCCGTGCTGGAACAGCACGCCCCAGCGCCGCTCGATCGCCCTGCGCGAGGCGGGGTTGAGACCGTCGAGATCCTCGCCGAATACCTCGATGGTGCCGGCCCGCTTCGGCACAAGGCCGAGAATGGCGCGCGTCAGGACCGACTTGCCCGTGCCGGAAGCACCGACGAAACCGAGGATCTCGCCGCGATAGACGTCGAGATCGAGCCCCTTCATGATCGTCCTCTCACCGAAGCCGACCTCAAGCCCGCGCACGCGAATGACAACCTCGCGCTCGTCCGCGCTTCTGAGCGGTGTGTGGGGTGCGTCGTCCATGGTCAGTAATTGATGGCCGCGAAGAACATGGCGAAGAGGCCGTCGACCACGATCACCATGAAGATGGATTTCACCACCGAGGAGGTGACCTGCCGGCCGAGCGACTCGGCGGAGCCCTGCACCGCCAACCCCTCGAGCGAGGCAATGAGGCCGATCACCAGCGCCATGAAGGGCGCCTTGATGATGCCGACGAGGAAGGTGGAGAGCGCGATCGCGCCCTGCAAGCGGGCGAGGAAGATCTCCGGGCTGATGCCGCCGTAGAACCAGGAGACGAGCCCGCCGCCGAGCAGCGCCGACATCATCGACAGGAAGGTCAGCAGCGGCAGGCTGACGATGAGCGCCAGGATGCGGGGCACGATCAGCACCTGCACGGGGTCGAGCCCCATCACACGCAGCGCGTCCACCTCCTCGCGCATCTTCATCGAGCCAATCTCGGCCGTGAAGGCGCTGCCCGAGCGGCCGGCGATCATGATGGAGGTGAGGAGCACCGCCAGCTCGCGCAGCACGAGGATGCCGATGAGGTCGACGACAAAGGGAGTCGCGCCGAAGCGCTGCAACTGGAAGATGCCCTGCTGGGCAACGATGGCGCCGACGAGGAACGAGATCAGCGCGATGATGGGCACGCCGCGGAAGGCGATGAACTCCAGCTGGTGCACCAGCGCGGGGAAGCGGAAGCGGCGCGGGTTGATGAGCACCGCGAACAGCGCCACCATGACCTCGCCGAGAAAGCTCACGCCGCGCACGAAATCCTTGCCCGCGTCGACGACCGCGCGGCCGACATCGGCGAGAAAGTCGACAACGCGCGAAGTCTTCACGCGCGTGGGCTCCTGGAAGCCACGATAGGCGATCTCGTCGAGCAGCGTCTGATGCTCCGGCCGGGCGCCGACGAAATCGGCCGGTTGCCCCCGGTCGCCCAGCTCGTGCCGCGTGCGGTCGAGAACCCAGGCACCGAGCGTGTCGAGCCGCTCGACCGCAGCTAGGTCGATGCGCACGCTGCCGCCGCCGCGGGTCGCCTCGAGGATCATGGCAGCGAGCCGCTCGACCTCGGCGGCATGGGGGGCTGTCCAGCGCCCGGACACGACGAGAAGCACGTCGCCGCCGTGCTCCTCGACAGTGATCGCCGGACCGGAATTCATCGCCTCGATGCCTGCCATGCCTCGCCCAGGGTGCATTCCCGTTGAATCCGGGGCCGTGATACCGCGCCGGAACGGTGACTGTCGACAAATGCACCGCCGAATTCCAGCCCGCAGGTCGCCGGACGTGCCTTGCGACGGCGGTTGTGGCTTTATCGCAACCCTGCCGGGTTCTCGCAGGGGATGAGAAATGTCCACCACCGACCGCAAACTCTCCGTCTCGATCGAGCGTTTTCCCATCGCCGGGGTCTTCTCAATCTCCCGCGGCAGCCGCACCGAAGCGGTGGTCGTCACCGCCACGGTCAGCGACGGCGGTGTCACCGGCCGCGGCGAATGCGTGCCCTACGCCCGCTATGGCGAGACGGTCGAAGGCGTCGCCGCCGCCATCGAGGCGCTCGGCCCGATGGTCGAGAAGGGGCTCGACCGCGACGGGCTGCAGGAGGCATTACCGCCCGGAGCGGCCCGCAACGCCCTCGACTGCGCGCTGTGGGATCTCGACGCGAAACGCGCTGGCGTGCCGGCCCATGTTCTGGCCGGCATCGACCGCCTCGGCCGGGCGACGACGGCCTACACCATCAGCCTCGCCGAGCCGGATGCGATGGCAGAGGCGGCACACGCAGCGCGGGAGCGAGCCATCCTGAAGATCAAGCTCGGCAAGCCCGAGGGCGACATCCGCCGCCTCGAGGCGGTACGGGCTGCTGCGCCGGATGCCACGCTCATCGTCGATGCCAACGAGGGCTGGCGGCCGGAGCTGATGAGGGACCTGATGCGGGCCTGCGCCGACAACGGCGTCGCCCTCGTCGAGCAGCCGCTGCCAGCGGGCGCGGACGAGGCGCTTGCCGACATCGACCGCCTGGTGCCGGTCTGCGCCGACGAGAGCCTCCACACGCGCGCTGACCTGCCCCGCCTCAAGCCACTCTACGACGCCATCAACATCAAGCTCGACAAGACGGGCGGGCTGACGGAGGCGCTGAAGCTCGCAGCCGAGGCAGAGGCACAGGGCTTCGCGATCATGGTCGGCTGCATGGTTGGCACGTCGCTGGCCATGGCGCCTGCAATGCTGCTGACGCCGCGCGCCCGTTTCGTCGATCTCGACGGTCCACTGCTGCTGGCGCGCGACCGGCCGCACGGCCTGGTCTACGAAGGCAGCACTGTCGCGCCGCCCTCCCCGCTGCTCTGGGGCTGAGACGTTCCCCGCAAGGCGAGGAAGGCGAACAGCATGCCGAGCGCGCCGAGCCCGGCCATGGCGGCATAGCCTCCCGCACCGAAACTGCCGTAGAGCGGTCCGCTCGCCATGGTCGCGGCGGCCATGGCACCCGCGTTGCAGGCCGTGAGGATGCCCTGCCAGCGCGCCCGCGCACCCGGTGGCGCAAGCCCGGTGAGTGCCGCGATGGTGCCGAGATGGCTGGCGCCGAAGCTGAGGCCGTGCAGGAGCTGCAGCGCCAGCGTGGCGGCGAAGCCGGGGTCGAGCGCCATCAGCGCGAAGCGGACCAGGGCAGAGCCGCCGCCCAGCACAACGAAGGCGAGCCCCCTCCCCACCGTCCCGACGAGCGGCCCGACGCGGGCGAAGAGGACGATCTCGGCTAGGACGCCCAGCGACCACAGCAGGCCGATGGCGTTGCCAGACAGGCCCTGCCCGCGCCAGTGGAGGGTGCCGAAGGCGTAGATCATGCCGTGGCTGGCCTGCACGCTGGCTGCAGCCGCGACGAGCGCCAGCAGCGCCATGCGCTGCCGGCGCACGGCATCGGCAACTGCACGGCGGTGGTCGGCAGCCACCTCCTGCCCGCCCGCCGGCGCGGCGAGCGCCACCACGGCGCCGAGCCCGGCAACGGCGGCGAGCAGCCAGACAAATGCATCGGCCTTCATCACCGTCAGCAGGACTCCGCCGACGAGATTGGTGACGAGAAAGGCCACCGAGCCCCAGAGCCGGATACCGCCGTAGCTCAGCCCCTGCCGCCCGCGCAGATAGGCTGTGGTGGTAACGTCGGTCAGCGGAACGAGCGGCGCCATGGCAAGGCCGACGAGGACCATCACGGCCATGATGGCGGCAAGCCCGTCCACCAGCGTGAGCAGGGCGTAGGCAGCGAGCAGCCCCGCGTTTACAATGGTGACCAGCACGCTGGCCGGCAGATGCCGGTCCGCGAGCCCGGTGATGAAGGGCGTCGCAAGGATGCGGACGACCATCGGCACGGACAGGACAAGGCCGATCGCCGCCGCATCGAGCCCGCGGCTCTCCAGCCAGACCGGGAAGAACGGCAGATAGAGGCCGGTGCCGACGAAGATGACAGCGTTGAGCAGGCACAGGCGAACGAGGCCATCCATCGGGAGGCTCCCCGCGCCGCGTCCGGCGCGTCAAACGGCGAATCGCGGCATCCGCCGCACCCCGAGCCGTAAGAGATCGTTCAGATGCTTGCACTAGCCTGTGGCATCGTCGCTGCGCGAGCGGCGGCATGAAACGGGTGACACGAGTACGGACGGGCCGCATGACCGGAAGCGACAAGCCGCTCGACGATGCGAGCTACGAGGCCATCGAAGCCGCGGTGATGGAGAGCGAGCGCGGCCGCTGGTTCCTCAACGAGTTCGCGCGCCGCAACCGCAACAGCGACACGCTGTCCGTGCTGCGCGCCATCGAGAAGATGCAGAGTGCCATTCCCGGGCGCTCGCCCCGACTCGCCTATCTCGAATCCGAAATCGCGGACCTGCTCGCCCTCCTCGCCTCGGGACAGGCGGCTATCAAGGCCACCCGGCGGGACGATCCCCTGCCCGAGGCAGGTGAAGGCGCTGATCCCGTCCTGCGAACCGCCCGCGACACCGCCGACGACTTGGCGAACGCCACCGAGCAGCTCCATGATCTCGCCTGGACACTGCGCGAGCGCGGCGCCGAGGAATCCCTGTGCGCAGCCCTCGAGAAGCAGGCCGGCAACCTGCACACCATCAGCGAGAGGCAGGACATCATCGTGCGCCGGCTCAGCCAGGCGCTCGCCCTGATCGCCAGCGTGGAACAGCGCCTGCGCAGCCTCGCCCCCCGCGAGGAGGCACCGCGCGCGGAACGCGACAAGCCCGATGTCGTCGTGAGCCTGCCCGGCGACAACGGCCTGCGCCGCCGGCGCACCGACACGCCTGCTCCTGCGGCCGGTCCGGCAGCCCCCTCGCCTGTGCGCGCGGACGATAACGCGAGCCCGCCGTCCCAGCCGGCGGCACCGGACGGGCCGTCGCCAGGCGAGCCCCCCGTTGCGCGTGCAGCGCCAGGCCCTGGAGAGATGCAAACCGCGCCCGCCCCGCGGCGCTATGCCGGCAATGTCGTCTTCGTCGATCCCGCCCACGTGCGCCGCGGCAGTGCAGCGCTCGCCCGGGAGGAGGCCCCGCTCCCTGCCCCGCAGCCGCAGGAAGCGACCGTCAAGGGCGATGGCCCCGCCTTCGAGCCCTCCGTGCTCGCCGCCTTCGATGCCCTGAGCTGGCAGGAAAAGCTGCGCCGGTTCACGTGAGGGAGGCCAGGCGCCGTCCCGTGCCGCCGATGCATGACAGACTTGCCCAGGATGAACTTGGGCGCGCATGTGTTTCATGATTTGGTTGCATTTGCATCCATGGCGGCAGAGTTGTCGTGAATCCCCTCCTAGGCATCGGCCTTAAAGTCCTCTCGTCCCTGTCGTTCACGCTGATGTCGGCCGGCATCAAGCTGGTCAGCGCGAAGTTTCCGACCGGCGAGCTGGTCTTCTTCCGCTCTGCCTTCGCCCTGGTGCCCCTCCTGCTGTGGCTCGGCTGGCGCGGTGAGCTGATCGACGCCGTGCGGACGAACAACATCCTCGGCCATGCCCGCCGCGGCGTCATCGGCTCCACGGGCATGTTCTGCGGCTTCGTCGGCCTGTCCTACCTGCCCCTGCCCGATGCCATCTCGATCGGCTACACGGCACCGCTCATCGTCGTCATCCTGGCGGCGCTCGTGCTGAAGGAAACTGTACGCGTCTACCGCTGGACCGCTGTCGCCATCGGCTTCGTCGGCGTGCTCATCATGCTCTCCCCCCATTTCAAGTCGAGCATGCTCGTCAACGGCTTCGCCGGCGACAGTGCGGCCATCGGCGCCATCTTCGCGCTGGTGGGCGCCTGCTGCGCGGCCGGAGCGACGGTGGAGGTGCGCCGGCTCATCACGACGGAGAAGACGGGCGCGGTCGTTTTCTACTTCTCCATGCTGACGACGCTGCTCGGTCTCTCGACCATCGTGCTCGGCTGGAACGTTCCGACGCTCACGGACTTCTGCATCCTTGTCGGTGTCGGCATCATGGGGGGCCTCGGCCAGATCCTGCTGACGCAGAGCTACCGCTATGCGGATGCCTCGCTCGTCGCGCCCTTCGAGTACACGACGATGGTCTGGGCCATCCTCATCGGCTGGTTCGTCTTCGGCGAGCTGCCGGTGCCGGCCGTCCTCATCGGCTCGTCCATCGTCATCGGCTCCGGCCTCTTCGTCATCTGGCGCGAGCATCGCCTCGGCCTCGAGCGCCGCCGGGCCAACGCCGCCGCCCCGCCGCGCGCCACCTGAGCCGCCCTTGCATTGCGGGGCGGGCGGCCTTAAAGCCTCAATGATCTCCTTGGGGTGCCCGCAAGGCGGGCTGAGAGGCGCGACGCGCCAACCCATCGAACCTGAACCGGGTCGTGCCGGCGGAGGAATGCGAGATGCGAAACGACGGGCCCCCGCCCGGACAAGCCGACAGGACCACGCGATCCGACGACTTTTCCGCCCGCATCGCCCACGACTTTCTCGTGCGGCTGCGCGAGCGCCAGCCCCGCGTCCACGCCATTACCAATGCAGTGGCGAAGAACTTCACCGCCAACATGCTGCTGGCGGCCGGCGCCGTCCCGTCGATGACCATCGTGGCCGACGAGGTGGCCGACTTCACACGCCACGCTGATGCGCTGCTCGTGAACCTGGGCACGCTCGATACGGAGCGTCGCGCCGCCATCCCGCTCGCCATCGCGGCCGCCCAGGATGCGGCCGTGCCCTGGCTGCTCGATCCGGTCTTCGTCGAGCGGTCGCCACGCCGCCTCGCGGTCGCCCAGCAGCTCCTCTCCCGCAAGCCGAACGTGCTGCGCACCAACGCCACCGAATTCGCGGCTCTGACGCGCCGGCCTGCCGATCGCAAGAGCGCCATGGCGTTCGCCCGCGAGAGCGGCTGCGTCGTTGCGCTGACCGGGGCGACGGACATCGTCACCGACGGCAGGCGCACCATCGCCATCGCCAACGGCCACGGCCTCATGGCGAGGATCACGGCCATGGGCTGCGCCGCAACCGCCGTGGTGGCCGCCTGTGTCGCCGTGGGCGATGACGCCCTCCTTGCCACCGCCTCCGGCCTCGCTCTCGTCGGCATCGCCGGCGAGATGGCCGGCGAGAAGGCGGGCGGGCCGGGCACATTCCCCCCGCTGCTGCTCGACGCGCTCCATGCCCTCGACGAGCCGACCATCGCCGCCCGCCTGAGGTGCGAGTAATGAAAGTCGACCTTCGGCTCTATGCCATCCTCGATCCGGAACGGACACACGGCCGCGACCTCGCCGAGCTTGCGCGGGCCGCAGCGGCGGGTGGTGCGACCCTTCTCCAGTATCGCGACAAGTACGCGGACACGCGCGACCTCGTCGCCCGTGCCCGGGCTATCAAGGCGGCGCTCGCAGGCACCGGCGTGCCCCTGCTCGTCAACGACCGGGTCGATGTCGCGCTTGCCGCAGGCGCGGACGGCGTGCACGTGGGTCAGAACGACATGCACGCCGACGATGCCCGCCGCCTGCTCGGTCCGCAGGCCATCATCGGCATTACGCTGAAGAAGCCCGAGCATGTCGCGGAACTCGCGGCCCTGCCGGTCGATTACGGCTGCATCGGCGGCGTCTTCGCCACCGCGAGCAAGGACAACCCGGACCCGCCGGTCGGCCTCTCGGGCCTCGCGCATCTCGCCAGCAGCGCCCGCACGACCCGCCCCGGCCTGCCCGTCGGCGCGATTGCCGGCATCGATGCGTCCAATGCCGCGGCCGTCATCGGCGCGGGTGCCGACGGCATCGCCGTCATCTCCGCAATCTTCATGGCGCAGGACGTGAAGGCCGCCACGCGCAACCTGCGCGGCATCGTCGACGCGTCGCTTGCGCGTCGCGCGTCCGGCACGGAACGCTGAGAGAAGGAAACCAAGGGAACCATGACGGCGATCGCTGTAACCATCGCCGGCTCCGACTCGAGCGGCGGCGCCGGCATCCAGGCCGATCTCAAGACCTTCTCGGCACTCGGCGTCTATGGCGCGAGCGTGATCACGGCGCTGACGGCACAGAACACGCTCGGTGTGCAGGCGATCCACGACGTGCCGGCAGGCTTCGTGGCCCAGCAGATCGATTCCGTCTTCTCCGACCTTTCGGTGCGCGCGGTGAAGATCGGCATGCTCTCGCAGCCGGACGTGATCGCCGCGGTCGCCGAGGGGCTCGACCGCCACGGCGCGACGCGCGTCGTCGTCGATCCCGTCATGGTGGCAACCAGCGGCGACAGGCTGCTCGCGCCCGCCGCCGTCGACAACCTGCGCAATCTGCTCCTGCCCCGCGCTGTCATCGTCACGCCGAACCTGCCCGAGGCCGCCGCGCTCGTCGACATGCCGGTGCCGCACGACGAGGCGGCGATGCAGGCCGTGGCAGAGCGGATCCTGACGCTCGGCCCCAAGGCGGTGCTCGTCAAGGGCGGTCACGGACACGGGCCGGAAAGCACCGACCTGCTCGTCACGCCGGAGGGCATCCGGCGCTTCTCGGCGCCGCGCGTGGCAACCAAGAACACGCACGGCACGGGCTGCACCCTCTCTTCCGCCATCGCCGCCCTGCTCGCGCGCGGCGCGACACTCGAGGAGGCGGTGGCCGGCGGCAAGGCCTATGTCAGCGCTGCCATCGCCGCCAGCGAACGGCTCTCCATCGGCGCCGGCCACGGCCCCGTGCACCATTTCCATCAGTGGTGGGTCGGCTGAGATGGGCAGGAGAAAGGTCACCGACACGCCGACCGACCGTCGCCGGCTGCTCGCGGGCGGAGGACTCGCGGCCGCCGGCCTGTTCTCGGCGCCGGCGATCGTGCGGGCGCAGACGGGTCTGCACTGGCGCATGGCCACCTCCTGGCCGCGCAACCTGCCGGGGCCCGGCGTCTCGGCCCAGCGGCTCGCCGACCGCATCGGCGCCGCCAGCGGCGGGCGCCTCGTCATCGACGTCTTCGCTGCCGGCGAGATCGTGCCCGCCTTCGAGGTCTTCGATGCCGTAGCAGGCGGCGTGGTGGAGATGGCCCATACCGCGGCCTTCTACTGGCAGGGCAAGATGCCGGCCGCCGTGTTCTTCACGAGCGTCCCCTTCGGCCTCGGGCCCATTGAGCATCTGGCCTGGATCGAGATCGGCGGCGGCCAGGCGCTGTGGGACGAACTCTACGCCCCCTCCGGCGTGCGCGCCTTCCTCGCCGGCAACACGGGCCCTTCGATGGGCGGCTGGTTCCGCAGGCCGATCGAGACCCCGGATGATCTGCACGGCCTGCGCATCCGTGTCCAGGGTCTCGGCGGCGAGGTATTCCGCCGCCTCGGCGCAACGCCCGTGACGCTGCCGCCCGGCGAGATCGCCACCAGTCTGTCGACCGGCGCCATCGACGCGGTGGAATTCCTCGCCCCGTCAAGCGACCTCGCCCTCGGCCTCCACCGCGCCACGCAGCTCTATTACGCGCCCGGCTTCAACAAGCCGAACGGCGCGGGCGAGTGCCTCATTTCCCTTAAGGCGTGGAACGACCTGCCCGACGACCTCAAGGCCGTCGTCCGCGACGCCTGCCGCGCCGAACATGCGGAAGCCCTCGCAGATGCAGCCCGCCTCAACGGCGAGGCGCTCAAGGTGCTGATCGAGCGGCACGGCGTGCGCACGCCCCTGTTCCCCAGGCCGGTGCTCGATGCCGCGCGCGCCGCGGCAGAGGAGATCCTGGCAAGCATCGCCGCGACCAGTCCCCTCGCGGAACGGATTGCCCGGAGCTACCGCGAGGCGCAGGAAGGTGGCCGCGCCTGGGCCGGCCTCGCCGCCGGCATGGCGGCGGCACTGGCCACCCACTGAGCGCCTCCCGTCACACACAGGCGAGAGCCAGTTGCAGTCGGCGCTTGATCCGGCGCATCCGGTCGGCCACATTGCGTCCGACGTTTCAAACATCCGTCCGCTTTAGCGGACCGCAAGGATCTGTCGCATGGCCGTCGAAGGCAAGGATCGCAGCAAGGCTCTGGAGGCGGGCGCCCAGATGCTCTCTGGCCAGCTCGGCAAGACGGTGCAGCGCCTGCGCAAGGCCTACAATCTGTCACTGTCGGAACTCGCCGAGCAGTCCGGCGTCGCCAAGTCGATCATCAGCCAGATCGAACGCAACGAGACCAATCCGACGCTCGCCACCATCTGGCGTCTCAGCCAGGCGCTCGACATCTCCATCGACCGGGTGCTGTCGAGCGCCGATGATGAGCCCTTTATCGAGAAGGCGTCGCGGGCGGACACACCTATTCTTGTCTCCGAGGACGGCAAGATGCGGCTTGCCATCATCGGCTGGATCAAGACGGTGGAATGGCTGCAATGGTACGACGTACAGGCCGAGCCCGGCGCCGTCCTGGAATCGGACAGCCACCAGCGCGGCTCCGTGGAGTGTCTGTCCGTGCTCGAGGGCGAATTTGAGGTCGAGGTCGGCGGCGTCGTGCAGCAGGCGAAGACCGGCGAGAGCCTTCGCTACCGCTGCGACCGTCCGCACACGGTGCGCTGCGTCGGCAGCACCCCCGGCCGGGCGGTGATGGTCTGCATCCTCAAAGCCGCCGTGATGGACTAACGCGGCTTCCCGGAACGACGCCGGGAAAGCGGCAGCGGCACCTACTGCGTCGCCTTCGGCCGCGGAGGCAGGGACAGGAGATATTCCGCCATCGCCTCGCGGTCGGCCTGCGGCAGCTTTGATGTATTGCCAATCACGGGCGCCATGGTGGAGCCGACGGAGTCGAACTCCGGCGTGAACCCGCTCGTCAGGAGCTCCACCACCTCATCCTTCGACCAGCTGCCGATACCGTCGGGCGACGGCGTGATGTTGGGCACGCTGCCCTTGCCATCGGGCGAGCGCCCGCCGGCAAAGCGCGCCTCCTCAATGATGGCACCCAGGGCGTTGCGCGGGCTGTGGCACTCGGCGCAGTGGCCCGGCCCCTCGACGAGATAGGCGCCCCGGTTCCATGCCTCACTCTTTGAAGGATCTGGCCGGAACTCCTTGCCATCCAGGAAGGCGAGCTTCCACAGGCCGAGGCCACGGCGGATGTTGAAGGGGAAGGAAAGGTTGTGGGGCGGCGCCTTCCCCTCCACTGGCGGGAGCGTGCGGATGAAGGCGAACATGTCGCGCAGGTCCTGCGCCGTCATGCGCTGGTATGAGGTGTAGGGAAAGGCCGGATAGTAGTGCTCGCCGTCCGGCGAAACGCCGTGGCGCATCGCGCGGATGAAGTCCGCCTCGCTCCACGCCCCGATGCCGTCGCGCGGATGCGGTGAGATGTTCGGCACGTGGAAGGTGCCGAAGGCCGTCTCCAGCGCGTGGCCGCCGCCGAGCTTCAGCTTGTCGTCCTGCCCCTCCGTCGCGTGACAGGACGAGCAGCCGCCGGCATAGAACATCAGCTCGCCGTTGGCGAGATCGGGCACTCCGCCCGGGGCCTCGTCGGCCCCGGAAGCGGTCAGCGCCGGGCTCGTGGCGATCCAGAACGCCCCGGCCCCGACGACAGCGAGCCCGAGGACGGCCATGAGTGCCCGCCGCATGGCAGCCTCAGTTCTTCTTGACGCGGAACGTCTCGTGGCACCCGCCGCAGTTCTTGGTGACGGTGCCGAAAGCGACCTTGAAGCTGTCGAGATCCTTGGTCGTCTCGAGGCCCTGCTTCGCGTCTGCCTCGAACTTGGCGAAGGCCGCCTTGAAGCCGGCCTCGTCCTGCCAGACCGCCGGAGCCGCCGTCGTTTCGCCCACGTTGCTGCCCGCAGGGAACAGCGTCACCCCCTTCTCGGCGACGGTGACGTAGGTCGACAGCACCTGGCGTGCCTTCTCGAGCTCGAAAGGCGCCTCGCCCTTGACCATGGCAGCACCGGTGCGCGTTGCGGCCCCCGCATCCTTCATGAGCTGCTGGCGCTGGCCGATGACGTTCTCCTGCGCCAGCGCGGCCGTGGCCCCAATGACGGCAACGGCGACAGCCGTAACGATCCGCTTCATGCGTCCTTTCTCCCTCGTCGAAACGATTCGCCGGCCGCTTCCACGGCCGGGCTGGGCGGATACAAAGCGCATGATCTGGAGTCGTTCCAATGACGAGCTCGTGAACGGGCGGTGATTCCCACCGCCCGTTCCGGCAAATGCCGCTTATGCCGCCCGCTTCGCCTCTGCCGCGCGGATGGCCGCGAAAATGCGGGCGGGCGTCGCCGGCATGTCGATGTGCATGACGCCGTAGGCCCGATGCAGCGCGTCGATCACTGCGTTCATCGTCGCGGGCGTTGCGCCAATGGCGCCGGCCTCGCCCGCCCCCTTCATACCCATCACGTTTGTGGTGGAGGGCACGTTGCGCGTCTCGAAGGTGAAGGACGGCACGTCATCAGCCCGTGGCAGGCAGTAGTCGGTGAGCGAGGCCGTAACGAGCTGGCCGCCTTCATCATAGACCACGCGCTCGTGCAGCGCCTGGCCGATGCCCTGGACCGTGCCGCCATGCACCTGCCCCGCCAGCAGCAGCGGATTGAGCGTGACGCCGAAATCGTCGACCACCGTGTAGCGGACGATGTCAACCGTGCCGGTCTGCGGGTCGATCTCCACCTCGGCGACATGGGTGCCGTTGGGATAGGTGTCGGCCGGGGGTGTCCAGTCCTCGCGCGCCTTGAGCATGTCCGGCGTCGCGCCCGGCAGCCTGGCGAGATCGGCGAAGGAGATGCTGCGGTCGGTGCCGGCGATGCGCACGCCGCCGTTCGCGATCTCCAGATCCGCAGTCGCCGCCTCCAGCGCCTCGGAGGCAAGCTGCTTGAGCTTCTCGGCGAGGCTGACGGACGCCTTCTGCACAGCCGCTCCACCGACGGGAATGGAACGCGAGCCGCCCGTGCCGCTGCCCGTCGCGATGGCGTCCGTATCGCCCTGCAGCACGCGAATCTTGTCCATCGGCAGGTCGAGCTGCTGGGAGGCGAGCTGGGCATAGGCCGTGAGGTGCCCCTGTCCCGTTGACTGGGTGCCGATCAGCACCGTGGCAGAGCCGTCCTCCTCGATCCGCACCTCGGCGGCCTCCGGCCCGCCACCGGCGCACGCCTCGATGTAGGACGCCATGCCGATGCCACGCAGCAGCCCCTTCTTGCGCGAGGCGCGCAGCCGCTCCCTGAAGCTCGCATATTCGGCCAACTCGAGCGCCCGGCGCATGTGCCCCTCGAACTCACCGGTGTCGTAGACCCGACCCGTCGCGGTCTTGTACGGCATCTGCTCCGGCTTGATGAAGTTGAGTGCCCTCAGCTCCTCTGGCGCCTTGCCGATGGTATGGGCGATGTAATCCACGAAGCGCTCGATGGCATAGGCGGCCTCCGGCCGGCCCGCGCCGCGATAGGCGTCCACCGGCACGGTGTTGGTGTAGATGCCGCGCACGCGCACGTCGATCGCCGGAATGGCGTAGCAGCCTGGCGACATGGTCGCCCCGGCCGCAGGCACGTAGGGCCCGAACTGAGAGGCATAGGCGCCAAGATCGGCCCTGAGGTCGACGCGCATGGCGAGGAAGCGGCCGCGCCGGTCGAGCGCCATCTCCAGCGTCGTCACGTTGTCACGGCCCTGCGCGTCGCCCAGGAAATGCTCGGAGCGCTCGGCCACCCAGCGCACGGGGCGTCCGAGCTGCCTGGCCGCGAACATCGTCAGCGGATACTCGCGATACATGAAGATCTTGGTGCCGAAGCCGCCGCCAACATCCGGCGTGACGACGCGAATGCTGGACGGATCGACCTTGAATATGTGCTTCGCCAGGATGTTGCGGATGTCGTGGCTGCCCTGGCTGCCGAGCGTCAGCGTCCAACGCCCCTGATCGGCGTCGTACTCCGCAAGGCAGGCCCGCGTCTCGAGGAAGTTGGCCACGAGACGGTTGTTGACGAGCGTCAGCGAGACGACGCGGTGGGCCTTGGCGAAGGCCTTGTCCGTCTTCTCCTTGTTGCCGTGGCGGGTGTCGAAGGCGACGTTGCCCGGCACCTCGGGCCACACCTGCGGGGCCCCATCGGCGAGCGCCGCCTCCATGCCGACGACGGCCGGCAGCGGCTCCCAGTCGATGGCGAGTGCCTCGGCCGCGTCCCGTCCGGCGGCCTCAGTCTCCGCCACGATGAAAGCCACGGCCTCGCCGACGTGGCGCACGGTGTCCTTCGGCAGCACGGGGTTGGGCGGCAGCACCATGCGCTTGCCGTCGCTGTTCTTGACGGCCCCGAGGCAGGGGATATCGCCGAGATGGGCGACGTCCTCCGCCGTGTAGACCGCGAGCACGCCGGGCATGGCGCGCACCTCGTCCGCATTCTCGATGGTGAAGCGGGCGTGGGCGTGCGGGCTGCGCACGACGATGGCGTGGGCCATGCCTTCGGCGTAGATGTCCGACGTGTAGCGTCCGGTTCCTGTCACGAAGCGCGCATCCTCGACGCGCCGCACTGCCTGCCCTACACCGAACTTCATCGCACGCATCGCATGCCCCTTTCGTCCGTCGTTAAGCTCTGCCGGCCTCCTCTCCCACAGGCTGCGAGGCTTCCCTGAGGGCCCGGCGTCCACCGCGCAGCACGATCACGAGATAACGCAGCGCAACGTAGAAGACGGGGGTCAGAAAGAGGCCGAAGAAGGTCACCCCGAGCATACCCGAGAAAACCGCCGTGCCCAGAGCCTGGCGCATCTCGGCGCCCGGCCCGGTGGCGATGACGAGCGGCACCACGCCCAGAATGAAGGCGAAGGCCGTCATCAGGATGGGACGCAGGCGCAGGCGCGCCGCCTCCACCACCGCCTCCACGGGCCGCTTGCCCTGTTCCTCGGCCTGCTTGGCGAACTCCACGATGAGAATCGCGTTCTTCGCGGCAAGGCCGATGAGCACCACGAGGCCGATCTGCGTCAGGATGTTGTTGTCCATCCCTCGCAGCATCACGCCGATCATGGCCGCCAGCACGCTCATCGGCACGATGAGCACGATCGCGAGCGGCAGGGCCCAGCTCTCGTACTGGGCGGCCAGCACCAGGAAGACGAAGACCACCGCGAGCGCGAAGATGTAGATCGCGGTATTGCCCGTCGCCTTCTCCTGGTAGGCGAGGTCCGTCCACTCGAAGCCGACGCCTGGCGGCACCGTGGCGTTCGTCACCTGCTCCATGGCGTCCAGGGCGGCGCCGGTCGACACGCCGGGGGCCGCCTCGCCCTGCAGCGGCACGCTGGTGAACATGTTGTAGCGCTGGATCAGCACCGGGCCCGCCACGTCGCGGATCTGCACCAGCGAGCCAAGGGGCACGAGCGCGCCGCTCGCGCTGCGCACCTTGAGCCGCTCGATGTCCGTCCGCTCGATGCGGAAGCGCTCGTCCGCCTGCACGCGCACCTGGTAGACGCGACCAAAGGCGTTGAAGTCGTTCGCATAAGCCGACCCGAGATTGATCTGCAGCGCCTCGAACACGTTCGACAGCGGCACGTCGAGCATGCGCGCCTTGGTGCGGTCGATGTCGAGGTAGATCTGCGGCGTGTTCGCCCCGAAAGTCGTGAATACCTGGGTCACGTTGGGGTTCTGGTTGGCCGCGATCATCACCTCCTGCGTCACCGCAAGGAGCTGCTCGAGCCCGATGCCCGTGCGATCCTGCAGCTGCATCTTGAAGCCGCCCGCGTTGCCGAGGCCCTGCACCGGCGGCGGCGGGACGGCGATGGTGAAGGCTTCCTGGATCTGCTGCAGCTCGCCCATGAGGCGGCCGGCGATGGCGTTGGCGGTCAGCCCCTGCGGCAGGCGCTCCTCGAAGGGCGTCAGCGTCGCAAAGACCACGGCCGAGTTGGAGTTGGTCGTGAAGGTCGCACCGTTGAGGCCGACGATGCCGACGGCGTGGGCGATACCCGGCACCTTCATGGCGATCTCGCTGGCGCGTTTGGTGACCGCGTCCGTGCGCGAGAGCGACGCGCCGTCCGGAAGTTGCAGCACAACGATGAGATAGCCCTGGTCCTGCGCCGGGATGAAGCCCGTCGGCACGCGCTGCGTGATGTGCGCCGTCGCGGCCACGAGGCCACCGTAGACGGCAAGCGCGACCACCAGCAGCGACTTGCGCCCCACGAGCCCGCGCACAGAGCGCGCATAGTTGTTGGAGGCCCTGTCGAAGCTGCGGTTGAAGCCGCCCGCCAGCCCCTTGCCGATGCGCGCCAGCAGCGAGCGCGGCTGGTGGTGCGGATCGTGCGGCTTCAGCAGCAGCGCGCAAAGCGCGGGCGACAGCGTCAGCGAATTGAAGGCCGAGATGATCGTCGAGACGGCGATGGTCAGCGCGAACTGCTGGTAGAAGCGCCCGGAGATGCCCGGGATGAAAGCTGTCGGGATGAACACCGCCGACAGCACCAGCGCGATGGAGATGAGCGCCGTGCCCACCTCGTCCATCGTCTCGTGCGCCGCATCGCGCGGCGACATGCCGAGGGCGATGTTGCGCTCCACGTTCTCGACCACGACGATGGCGTCGTCGACCACGATGCCGATGGCGAGCACGAGACCGAACAGCGTCAGCGTGTTGAGCGAGAAGCCCATCACCGACATCACCGCGAAGGTGCCGACGAGCGACACCGGGATGGCGACGATCGGGATGATCGCTGTGCGCCACGACTGCAGGAAGACGATGACGACGATGACGACAAGGATGACCGCCTCAAAGAGCGTCTTGTACACCTCGTCGACCGAGGCCGCGACGTATTCCGTCGGATTGTAGACGATGGTGTAGTCGATGCCCGGGGGGAAATCCTTCTTGATCTCCTCCATCTTGGCGATGATTTCCCGCGACGCCTGCAGGGCGTTGGTGCCCGGCCGCTGGAACACGCCGATGGCCACCGCCTGCTTGTTGTCGAGGTAGGAGTTGGTCACGTAGTCGCGCGCACCGAACTCCACCCGCGCCACGTCCTGCAGGCGCACGAGCCGCCCGCCCTCAGTCGCCTTGACGATGATGTCGCGGAACTGGCGCACGTCGCTGAAACGGCCCTGCGTCTGCACCGTGATCTGGAAGGCCTGGTCCGCCGGCGCCGGCTGCTGGCCAAGCGCACCGCCCGACACCTGCACGTTCTGCTCGCGCAGGGCCTGGACGATGTCGCCGGCCGACAGGCCGTAGGACGAGAGGCGGTTGGGATCGAGCCAGACACGCAGCGAATATTCGCGCACGCCGAAGACGGTGATGTCGCCGACGCCCTCGAGGCGCAGCAGCTGGTCGCGCACCCGAATGAGCGCGTAGTTCGAGAGATAGAGCTCGTCGAAGGTGTTGTCCGGCGACAGGAGGTGCACCACCATGAGGAAGTTCGGCGAGCTCTTGCGCGTCGTCACGCCGAGCTGGCGCACCTCCTCCGGCAGGCGCGGCAACGCCACTGCGACGCGGTTCTGGACGAGCACGTTCGCCTCGTCGAGATCGGTGCCGATCTCGAACGTGATCGTGAGCTGCATTGTCCCGTCCGCCGTCGAGTACGACGACATGTAGAGCATGCCCTCGACGCCATTGACCTCCTGCTCGATCGGCGTCGCCACCGTCTCGGCCACGGTCTTGGCGTCGGCACCCGGATATTGCGCGCTGACGACGATGGTCGGCGGCGCAATGTCCGGATACTGCGCCACCGGCAGGTTGACGTAGGCGATGAAGCCGACGAGCAACGTCACGATCGACAGCACAGAGGCGAAAATCGGCCGGTCGACGAAGAAATGCGGGAACTTCATCGCGGAGAACTCCAGCGGCAATACGGGCGGCCGTGCCGGCGGCCGCAGTGATCAGAACGGAAGCGTCAGTCCGCCGTCGGTGGCAGCGTCGTCATCTGCGGCGTCACGGTCGCGCCCGGACGCACGCGCTGCAACCCGTTGATGACGATGGTCTCGTCGCCCTTCAGCCCGTCACGGATCAGGCGGTAGCCGTCGATGCGCGGACCGGGGCGCACGAGCCGAGCCGTGACCTTGTTGTCCTCGCCCACCACCCAGACGAGACGGCGCTCCTGGTCGGTCGCGATTGCCTCGTCGGGCACCAGTACACCCTGGTAGGGTGGCGAGCCAGGCACCAAGACGCGGCCGAACAGGCCCGGCGTGATGAAAAGATCCTTGTTCGGCACGATGGCGCGCAGGCGCATCGTGCCGCTCGCCTCATCAAGCCGGTTGTCGACGAAATCGAGCTTGCCCTCGCGCGCCGGCTTCGTCTCATCGGTGAGCGAGATCAGCACCGAAACCGGCTCGGCGCCGCTGTTCGCACCGAGGTTGAAGACACGGTTGTAGGCCAGGAAGGACCGCTCATCGACGTCGAAGTAGAAGTAGATCGGGTCGAGGCTGACGATGGTGGTCAGCAGCGTGTCGTTGGCGTTGACGAGGTTGCCGACGCTGACGAAGCGCCGGCTGATGCGGCCGGAGATCGGCGCCCTTACCTCGCTGAACTCGTAGTTGAGGCTCGCCTCGCGCAGCGCGGCCTGGGCCCTGTCGAGCTCAGCCTTGGCGGTGAGGTAGTTCTGCCGCCGCTGGTCGAGCAGCTGGTCGGAGATGTTGCCGGTGCGGCGCAGGGATTCGGCGCGCTCCAGATCGCTCTCGGCAAAATTCAGCCGCGCCTGGGCGGAGACGAGCGTCGCCTGCGCCTGGTCGAGCAGCGCCTTGTACTGGCGCCGGTCGATGACGAACAGCACGTCGCCAGCCTTGACGGTGGCGCCGTCCTCGAAGTCCACACGCTCGAGGTAGCCCGACACGCGCGAGCGCACCTCGACCATGTCGACCGCAGCGAACCGGCCGGTGAACTCGTCCCGTTCAACCACTTCCTTGACGACGGGCTTGGCCACTGTCACCGGCGGCGGCGGCGGTGCGCTCTGCCCGGCCTGCTGCTGGCCAGAGTCGGAACATGCCGCCAGCCCAGCGACGATGAGCGAAAGGAGAAGAGGTCGCATCGCGCGCATGAATTCCACCAGTTCAGCAAGGGATTTGAGACACTACCGCCCGGGGACGTGTGCAAGGGGCCTATATCGATTGTGTGCATCGCAATAACAAGGGTAGCAGGTGCAACAATTGCCACCGAATTGCCATGGTTGCATCGATGCAACACTGACAATTCCGGGCAGTGAACCGTCTTTACGCCGCGTTTCAGCCCCTTTTACGCGGCCTGCTTGCCCCAGAAGGACGAGTTTCCGCCACGCGGAAAATCAGCCTATCTTTTTGATGATAATACATTTCGGCCGGCGGGAGTATCGCTTCCGGCCAGGACGGCGCCACGGCGGCCTAGGTCTCGACCGGGCCGCCGCTCGCGACCCAGTCCTTGAAACCGCCCCGATAGTGCTCCGCCAGATCAAGGCCAGCCGCCTGGCTGAGCATCAGCGCCTGCAGGGAGCGCACTCCCGCCGCGCAGGAAAAAACGATTCGCCGCCCCTCATAGGCGGCGAGCTCCCGCGGATCGAACCGGGAAAGAGGCTGGGAGACGCTGCCGGGGATGTGCCCGGCGGCGAACTCGTGCGGCTCGCGCACGTCGACGATCACGAGGGAGCCGTCGGCAAGCCCCGCCGCCACGGTCTCGCGGTCCAGATCGATCACCGTCGTCATGCCCTGCCCTCGCCGTCGCCAATCCCGCCTTCGCCGATTCGAACGCGAGGGCGGGAGATTGTCGTTCCCCGCCCCGCAAGACAAGTGCATCTCGCAGAAGCGCCCGCCCCGACGGACAGCGGGCGCCAACCACGCCTCAGGAGAGAGGCGGAATGCGCAGCACCTGGCCCGGATAGATCTTGTCCGGGTGCGTCAGCATCGGCTTGTTGGCCTCGAAGATGAGGGTGTACTTGGCACCGTTGCCCTTGCCGTAGTGGCTCTCGGCGATCTTCCAGAGCGTGTCGCCCTTCACCACAGTGTACATGGTCGCCTTGGGCGCCTCCTGCTCCACGATGAGCGCGTCCTCCACGGCGGCGACACCGACGGTGTTGCCGAGGGCGAGGATGACCTTCTCAGCCTCCTCGGTCGACAGCGCCTTGCCGGACACCTTCACGGTGTCGCCGGAAACGGCGATGTCGAGCCCGTCGACCTTGAGGCCGTGCTTGGCGATTTCCTTCTTCAGCTCGTCGGGCGTCGCGGCCTTGGCCTCGCTGGCACCGAAGAGCTTCTCACCGGCTTCCTTGATGAAGCTGAACAAACCCATGACAGCACTCCTCTTTGCAAACAGGCGAACTCTCGCTCCAAGCAATCCGCGTCAACTGCCGCGGTAGGTAGCGTAGCTCCAGGGGGAGACGAGCAGCGGCACGTGGTAGTGCCCGTCCGTTTCGGCGAGCCCGCAACGCACGGGCACCTCGTCGAGAAAGGGAATGTCAGCGCCGCCGCGCCCGTCGCGCCTGAAGTACTCGCCCACGCGGAAGACGAGCTCGTAGCGTCCGGGTCTGTAGCTTTCGCCGGCAAGGAGCGGGGCGTCCGTCCGACCGTCAACGTTCGTCACAGCTTCGGTGACCAGCGTCCGGGCGCCGCCGTCTTCCAGACGGAAGAGTGCTATGCGGATGCCCTCAGCCGGCCGGCCGGCGGCAGTGTCGAGCACATGCGTAGTCAGCCGCCCCATGGATTCCTCCTGCGGAGTGATTTTTCCGGCAAGGCGCCGGGTGCGTCAACCGCGCAAAACACACCCACAAATGTACTTTTATCCAAACACATCGGGATCGTTGGACAATTCACCCGCCATGGCTTATTCCCTGCGGTCAGCGGTCGGAGCAGCAACGGGAGCCCGCCCATGAGCATCAAGGCAAGCGTTGTGGAAGCCATCGGCAACACCCCCCTCATCCGCCTCAAGCGGGCCTCGGAGCTGACGCGCTGCGAGATTCTGGGCAAGGCGGAGTTCATGAACCCCGGGCAGTCCGTGAAGGACCGTGCGGCGCTGTTCATCATCCGCGATGCGCTGGCCAGGGGCACGCTCAAGCCCGGCGGCACCATCGTCGAGGGCACGGCGGGCAACACGGGCATTGGCCTGGCGCTTGTCGGCAACGCCATGGGCTTCCGCACCGTCATCGTCATTCCCGAGACGCAGTCGCAGGAGAAGAAGGACACGCTGCGCCTGCTGGGGGCCGAGCTGGTGGAGGTGCCCGCCGTCCCCTACGCCAATCCGAACAACTACGTGAAGGTCTCCGGCCGCCTTGCCGAGGAGATCGCCGCGAGTGACCCCAGGGGCGCCATCTGGGCCAACCAGTTCGACAACGTCGCCAACCGGCAGGCGCACATCGAGACCACCGGCCCGGAGATCTGGGAGCAGACGGGCGGAAAGATCGACGGCTTCGTCTGCGCCGTCGGTACGGGCGGCACGCTCGCCGGCGTCGCCATGGCGCTCAAGGAGCGCAATCCCGAGATCACCATCGGCCTCGCCGACCCGATGGGCGCTGCACTCTACCACTACTACACGCACGGCAGCCTGAAGGCCGAGGGTTCGTCGATCACGGAAGGCATTGGCCAGGGACGCATCACCGGCAACCTCGAGGGGGCGCCCATCGACGTCGCCTTCCAGATTCCGGACGAGGAAGCGATTCCACTCATCTTCGAGCTTCTGGAACACGAGGGGCTCTGCCTCGGCGGCTCGTCCGGCGTCAATGTCGCCGGCGCCATCCGCCTCGCGCGCCATCTCGGCCCCGGCCACACCATCGTGACGGTGCTCGCCGACTACGGTACCCGCTACCAGTCGAAGCTGTTCAACCCGGCCTTCCTGCGCGAGAAGGGCCTGCCCGTGCCGGCCTGGCTCGAGCGCGGCACGCAGGTGAAAGCGCCGCTCGTCGCCGTATAATCCCTCCTCGATTCCGCGCGAGGAGGCAGCCATACGGTCATGGAGGAGCAAGTCGAGATTCGTCTGCGCCTCCTGCTGGGCTCGTCCATCGCCATCGGCCCCGGCAAGGCGGAGCTGCTGCGCGGCATCCGCGACACGGGCTCCATCGCGGCCGCGGGCCGCCGCATGAACATGAGCTACAGGCGCAGCTGGCTCCTCGTGCGTACCATGAACACCTGCTTTCGCGAGCCGCTCGTCGACGCCACCAAGGGCGGCTCGGGCGGCGGAGGTGCGCGCCTCACCGATGCCGGCCTGCGCGTCCTCGCACTCTACGAGGAGATGGAACGCAAGGCTCTGCAATCGATCGCGGAGGAAGCCGCCGGACTGCGCGCCATGATGCGCGATGCGCCGCAGGAATGATCCCGTCTCTTTCGCCCTGTGACATGCCGCATTGGCGTCTCACGGGCCTGCTGCCGAAAGCGGCAACGATAGGCCTCACCTATCGCCGATATGTATCAGTTTTCATATCGGTTTCCCGCGCCGGTTGTGCAACATGGCCGGTGGGGCCCGGGCGCGAAGTGCGGCCGTGGCCGGATGAGAGGCGAAAGTGCACGGGTTCGACGAAGCATTGGCGGCGGCGTGGCGGCTGATTGTCACGGGCGACACAGCCCTCGTCGAGATCGCCACCCTTTCACTGAAGGTCAGCCTTACCGCCGTCGTCTGCGCGGCCCTCATCGGCCTGCCGCTCGGCGCGGCGCTCGCGCTCGCCCGCTTCCCGGGACGCAACGCCCTCGTCGTTACCATCAACGCCCTGATGGGCCTGCCGCCGGTGGTCGCCGGCCTGCTCGTCTATCTGCTTCTCTCGCGGGCCGGCCCGCTCGGCCCCTATGGCCTTCTCTTCACGCCAACGGCCATGATCATCGCCCAGACGGTGCTGGTGACGCCGATCATCGCGGCGTTGACGCGGCAGGTGGTCGCCGACCTGTGGCAGGAGTACCGGGAGCAGCTCACCTCCCTTGGCGCCAGCCGGCTCAGGGCCGTGCCGACGCTGCTGTGGGACGCGCGCTTCAGCCTCGTCACCGCTGTCCTCGCCGGGCTCGGCCGGGCGATGGCGGAGGTCGGCGCCATCCTTGTCGTCGGCGGCAACATCGCCGGCGTCACGCGCACCATGACGACGGCCATCGCGCTCGAGACGAGCAAGGGCGACCTGCCCCTCGCGCTCGGCCTCGGCATCGTGCTGCTCGTCATCGTGCTGGCCATCAACGCCGCAGCCCACCTCCTCGGCACAACGGCCCGCCGCGCTGCGGGATGAGGCGTCCGATGCACGCCCGTGCGACCATCCTTCCGCTCACGCTCGACCGCGTGACCTATGCACACGGCAGCACGGTCCTCATCGACGGCATCTCGACCGTCATCGGCGCGTCGAGCCGCACAATCATCCTCGGCCCCAACGGCGCCGGCAAAAGCCTGCTGCTGCGCCTTTGCCACGGCCTCATCGCGCCGACGGCCGGCGCCGTGCGCTGGGCCGGTGCTGACACCCTCGGGCGCAGCGACGTCGCCCGGCGGCAGGCCATGGTGTTCCAGCGGCCGGTGCTGCTGCGCCGTTCGGCGCTCGCCAACATCACCTATGCCCTGTCGCTGCAGGGACGCCTCGGGCGCGCCGAACGCCTGGCGCGCGCGCACGAGGCGCTCGCCGGCGTCGGCCTCGCCCACGTCGCCCAGCGGCCGGCGCACGTGCTGTCGGGGGGCGAGCAGCAGCGCCTCGCCATCGCCCGCGCGGCGGCGCTGAAGCCCGACGTGCTCTTTCTTGACGAGCCAACGGCCAGCCTCGACCCCGGCGCCTGCCGCGCCATCGAGGACGCCATCCGCGCCATCGACGCCGCCGGCACCAAGATCATCATGACGACGCACGATCTCGGCCAGGCCCGGCGCCTCGCCGACGAGGTGCTGTTTCTCTGCCACGGCCGGCTGCTGGAACACACGCCGGCGGACGAATTCTTCGAAAGCCCGCGCACGCCACAGGCGGCCGCCTTCCTGCGCGGTGACATCGTGGGCTGAACGGATGGGAGGATTATCATGAAGCTGTTCGAAACGACGCGTCGTGCCGTCATGGCCATCGCCGTGGGCGCCGCCTTCCTCGGACCTGCCGGTGCAGCCGGAGCTCAGACGGCGGAAAAGCCCTTCATCACGGTGGCTTCCACCACATCCACCGAGCAGTCCGGCCTCTTCAAGCATCTGCTGCCGCAGTTCACGGAGAAGACCGGCATCGAGGTGCGCGTCGTCGCCGTCGGCACCGGCCAGGCGCTGAAGATCGGCGAGCGCGGCGATGCGGACGTCGTCTTCGTCCACGCCAAGAGCGCGGAGGAGGAGTTCGTCGCCAAGGGCTTCGGTGTCGAGCGCCTGGAGGTGATGTACAACGACTTCATCCTCGTGGGGCCGAAGAGCGACCCCGCCGGCGTTAGGGGCACCGGCGACGTCGTCAAGGCCTTCCAGGCCATCGCTGAGAAGAAGTCCCCCTTCGTCTCGCGCGGAGACGACAGCGGCACCCACAAGGCCGAGCTCGCCCTGTGGAAGCTCGCCGCGATCGATCCGAAGGCCGGCGGCAGCTGGTACCGCGAGACGGGCTCGGGCATGGGCCCCGCGCTCAACACCGCAGCCGGCATGGACGCCTACATCCTGGCCGACCGCGGCACGTGGCTGAGCTTCAAGAACCGCGGCGATCTTGCCATCCTTGTCGAGGGTGACGACCGGCTCTTCAACCAGTACGGCATCATCCTCGTCAATCCGGCGCGCCATCCTCACGTGAAGGAGAAGGAAGCCCGCGCCTTCATCGACTGGGTCCTCTCGCCCGAGGGCCAGGCCGCCATCGCCTCCTACAAGATCGAGGGCGAGCAGCTCTTCTTCCCCAACGCCCGCAAGAAGGGCGCCTGACGGCAACGGCGGCGGCGCGATGCCACTTCCCGCGTAGCGCCCGAATCCGTCTATAGTTCCGGGATGTGCGTATCGGGCCCGGCAGACACCCTTCTTCTCGGCGTCGACGGCGGCGGCACCCAGTGCCGCCTGCGCCTTCGCTCCGGCGACGGCACCCTGGTCGGCGAGGCGCGGGGCGGGCCCTCCAACATCCGGTTCGATCCGGGAACGGTGGCCCGGTCCATCGTCGACGCCTGCCATTCGATCCTCGACCGTGCCGGCCTCCCGCGCGAGGCGACGTCGCTGATCCACGCCGGCCTCGGCCTCGCCGGTGCAGCACAGACCTCGGCGCGCGAGCAGTTCCTGGCGAACCACCTGCCCTTCCGCTCGATCTCACTCGATACGGACGCCTATGCCGCCTGGCTTGGCGCGTTCGGCGGCGAGAACGGGGCAATCCTCATCGTCGGCACCGGCTCCTGCGGCCTGTCGGTCGTCGACGGAGCGCGCACCTATGTGGGCGGCTGGGGAGCCGAGATCTCGGACGAAGGCAGCGGGCTTGCCATCGGCCGCGAGGCGATCCGGCGGGCGCTGTGGGCCTATGACGGGCGCGCGCCGATGACGGCGCTGGCGCAGACGCTGCTTGAAGGCTTCGGCCACAATCCCGAGGCGATCATCGACTGGGCCCGCTCCGCCCGGCCGGCCGACTTCGCGCGTCTGGCGCCGCTCGTCTTCGACCATGCGGGCCGGCGCGACCCGCTGGCCATCGAGCTCGTGGAGACAGCAGCCCGCGACATCACGCGCATCGCCGAGCGCCTGCTCGCCACCGGGGCGCCGCGGCTCTGCCTTCTGGGCGGCGTGGCCGGCGCCCTGCAACCCTGGCTGCCCCCCTACATTGCGGACAGGATCGTGCCGGCTGCAGCCGACGCGACCGAGGGGGCGATCCTGATGGCCTGCCAGGCCGCTGCCCGCGCCTGAGGGACGTTTGGCCGAAACGCACCGGCTGACAGCCCCCTTGCCTTCAGCTGTGGATGCGAGAAGGGCGGGCAGCCGCCCTGCTGCGGCCCCCGCCCCTCCCGTAATGTGCGAGGCGGCTCAGAACGTGCCCGGATAGGCGCCGCCGTCCAGAAGCCAGTTCTGGCCGGTGATGTAGCCGGCATGGACGCTGCACAGGAAAGCACAGGCAGCGCCGAACTCCTCCGGCGTGCCGAGACGACCGGCCGGGTTGGCCGCTGCGATGGCTGCGATCTCCTCGTCCGGCGTGCGGCCGCTCTGGGCGGCGCGCGCCGTCGCCGTGCCACGCAGCCTGTCCGTGTCGAACGGACCCGGCAGCAAGTTGTTGATGGTCACGCCGCGCCGGACCGTCTTGCGCGACAGGCCGGCGATGAAGCCCGTGAGGCCGGAGCGCGCGCCGTTGGAAAGGCCGAGGATGTCGATCGGCGCCTTCACCGCGCTCGAAGTGATGTTGACGATACGGCCGAAGCCGCGCTCCATCATGCCGTCGACCGTCGCCTTGATGAGTTCGATCGGCGTCAGCATGTTGGCGTCGAGCGCCTTGATCCAGTCCTCGCGCGTCCAGTCGCGGAAATCGCCGGGCGGCGGCCCGCCGGCATTGTTGACGAGGATGTCGGGCGCCGGACAGGCCGCCAGGGCGGCCTGCCGCCCCTCGGCCGTCGTGATGTCGCCCACCACCGTCTGCACCGTCACGCCCGGTGCCGCACGGCGGATCTCCTCCGCCGTCCGTTCGAGCTCCGATGCGGTGCGTGCCGTGATCGTGACGTTGACGCCTTCGCGCGCCAGTGCGAGGGCACAGCCCTTGCCGAGGCCCTTGCTCGCCGCGCAGACGAGGGCGTTGCGCCCCGCGATACCCAGATCCATGTCCCTTCCTCGCTCCGGCTCTCAGCGGATGAACTGGTCGATGTAGTCGGCGCCGAGGCCGTTCCTGGAATAATGGGCCCGGCACTTGTCGATGCGCGTGAAGACGTCGTCGTAACCCACGGCCTTGCCATCGGGGTCGACGTAGATCATCGCCCCGTTGACCTGGAACAGGGTGATCATCTCCTCCACGTGCGGATCGACGACGAGGGTGTGCGTCTCGCCCGGCGCTTCGTAGGCATAGGTGCCCTCGCGCGCCACCCAGTCATGCTCCAGATAGCGCCACTCGCCCTTCAGTACAAAGGCATGCACCGGCGCCGGATGACGGTGGCGCGAGAGCACGCCCGACTTGCGCACCCTGAGCAGGTTCATCCAGTAGCCGCGCGAGACCGACATCAGCAGCGGCCGGAACCAGACGTTCTCCTCCACCGGCACCCAGATGCGCTCGTCGGTGGGGATGGCGTTGGGGATGACGAGCTCGGGCGGTGATTCCTTCGGCTGAGGATGCCGGTAGGGCACCCACTTCTCGTCGATGCTGCCTGCGGCCGGTCCTTGCCCGTTCATGTCGTTTCCTCCGAAAGTCAGACTGTCAGATAGCCGCCGTCGATGGCGAGAATGGCGCCGGTGATGAATCGGGCCGCCGGCGACGCGAGGAAAAGGGCGCCTCCGGCCACATCCTCTGGCGTGCCCCAACGCCCCATCGGCGTGCGGGAAAGAATGGCGCTGCTGCGCGCCTCGTCGTTCTGCAGCTCGGCGGTGAGCGGCGTCGCGATCCAGCCCGGCGCCACCGCGTTGACGCGGATACCGTCGGCTGCCCAGGCAGCCGCGAGGCTCTTGGTGAGCTGGGCGATGCCGCCCTTCGAGGCGCTGTAGGCCGGCACGCGCGGGCCACCAAAGAAGGAGAGCATCGAAGCGATGTTGACGACAGCGCCACCGCCGGCCTGCGCGAGCCTCGCCTTCGCCGCGGCGCAGACGCGCATCGTGCCGTTGAGGTTGATGTCGACCACGTCGGCAAAGGTCTCGGGCTGGAACTCGACGTCACGCCGGATGACACCCGCCGCATTCACCAGCACGTCGAGGCGCTCGAGACCCGCGATGACGCGACCGATGCCATCGCCATCGCGCACGTCGAGCGGCACAAAGCTGATTCTGTCGCCCTCGGCCGCCGCTGCCCGCTCGCATTCGGCAGCCGTCGCACCGGTCGCCACGACGCGCGCGCCGATTGCCGCAAAGGCCGTGGCGCAGCCGAGGCCTATGCCGCTCGTGCCTCCGGTGACCAGCACGGTCCGCCCGGCGAAGAGATCATCCGCGAAAGCCCTTGTGATCGCCGGGCGCTCGCCCGGTGTCGTTGCCGTCATGTTTCCTCCATCGCGTCGCCCGGCGCTGCAGCGCTTCGGCCTTCTTGTGTCGTTACGGTAGTCGCAGCGCTGGTTCTAACATCGAACATGTCGGCGCCGATTGCCATTCGCCGGATGCAGGCGCGGGTTGTGCTGTCGCGGCAACTGAATCGTTGTCCACTGCACGAATGTCACATGGCCTCGGCACTGCCGTGCGATCGTGGGCCCACAAGCGAAGCGGGCCCGTTGCTGGCGGGCCCGCTCCGCTCACAGGCTTGGGCGGCGGGAGTGTCGCCACCGCCCGACAGACGCTCACTGGCAGAGATGGACGAGACCGTCCTCGCCGACGAAGGTGCCGGTGGCGGGATCGAAGCTGGGATAGAGCTCTGCGCAGCTTTCCCACGCCCAGTTCCGGCGCCAGGGGCCGGCCTCCCGCTCCACATCCGCGACCGGCGCTGGCGCAGCCACCGGCTCGTCGTAGAAGGCCGCACCGGCGGCCGTCCGGGTCGGCGGATAGGGCGCGGCGCCGGCGCGCGCATCATAGCAGACGATATCCTGCGCCAGGACGGCGCTGGCGCTGAGTGCAAGCGCGGCGACGCCAATGAGCATTCGTTTCATGATGGCTCTCCTCAGCTACCCCAGCCGAGGACCAGCGAACATCTCCTGCCGCGCATTGTTCCCGCAGCGCCCGCCGCCGCGCGGACGATGCTTCCAGTCGAAACAGCCGTGGAAAGCTGACGGGAGCCGGCCTGATGGACTGCCGACGACGTTGCCTAGAACAGGGACGGAACGGGAATCGGAAAATGGTCAGTGAGACCGGAAAACATCATCGCCCGTCAGCGCGAGCGATGGGAATCCAGCAACATCAGCGAGTTGATGGTGGGCGCACTAGGGCTCGAACCTAGGACCCGCTGATTAAGAGTCAGCTGCTCTACCAACTGAGCTATGCGCCCATCAACTTGCGGCGACCAGCGCCGCCGGAACGAGCGGGGAAGTATCAAAGACCGTGCGGCTTGTCCAGCAGGTCCTGAACTTTTTTCCGTCCCGCCCCGCGGCTGTGGATAGCCGCGGGTCGAAGGGGTGCGGCCCGGCGCTGCCGGGCCGTTTTCATCATTCGGCGGCGTGGGCGTGCAGGCGCTCGCCGCGCACCAGCAGCTTGTTGAGCGCGGCGAGATAGGCCCGCGCCGAGGCCACCAGCGTGTCCGGGTCTGCCCCGCGGCCGGTCACGGACGAACCGTTCATCGCGAGCCGCACAGAGACCTCGGCCTGGGCGTCGGTGCCCTCGGTCACCGCGTGCACCTGGTAGAGCTCCAGCGTCGCCTCGTGCGGCACCAGTGCCTTGATGGCGTTGAAGGTGGCGTCGACGGGCCCGTTGCCCTCTGCCTCCTGCGTGCGGATCTCGCCGCCCACATCGAGCTTCATCGTCGCCCGCTGCGGTCCCCGCGTGCCGGCGATGATGGACAGCGACACCAGCTTGACCCGGTCGTGCGCCGTCAGGATCTCCTCGTCGACGAGCGCCTCGATGTCCTCGTCGTAGACATGCTTCTTGCGGTCTGCGAGGTCCTTGAAGCGGCGGAAGGCGTCCTCCAGCGCGTTCTCGCCGAGGTTGTAGCCCAGCGCCTTCAGCTTCTCGCGGAAGGCATGGCGACCGGAGTGCTTGCCCATGACCAGCGAGGTCTTGGTCACGCCCACCGATTCGGGCGTCATGATCTCGTAGGTCGAGGCGTTCTTCAGCATCCCGTCCTGGTGGATGCCGCTCTCGTGCGCGAAAGCGTTCCGCCCGACAATCGCCTTGTTGTACTGCACCGGGAAGGACGTAACGGCCGAGACGAGCTTGGAGGCGCGCGTCAGCATCGTCGTCTCGATGCCCGTCTCGTAGGGCAGGACATCGCCGCGCGTCTTGATGGCCATGACAATCTCCTCGAGCGCGGCATTGCCGGCGCGCTCGCCAAGGCCGTTGATCGTGCACTCGATCTGGCGCGCTCCACCTTCGACGCCGGCCAGCGAGTTGGCCACGGCCAGGCCGAGGTCGTCATGGCAGTGCACGGAGAAGATGGCCTTGTCGGCGTTCGGCACCCGCTCGCGGATGGTCTGGAACATGTTGCGGTATTCGTCCGGCGTGGCGTAACCCACCGTGTCGGGCAGGTTGATGGTGCTGGCGCCGGCCTTGATGGCGGTTTCCACGCAGCGGCACAGATATTCGATGGGCGTGCGCGTGGCGTCCATGGCCGACCACTCGACGTCCTCGACGAGGTTGCGCGCCCGGGCCACCGTCGCGGCAATGATCTCCAGCACCTCCTCCTCGCTCTTGCGCATCTGGTGCGCGAGGTGAATCGGCGAGGTGGATACGAAGGTGTGGATGCGGCCGCGCTGGGCGTGGCGCACTGCCTCCCCTGCACGGTCGATGTCGCCCGCAATGGCGCGGGCGAGGCCGGCGACCACGGCTCGCTTGGTGCGACGCGCGATCTCGGAGACAGATTCGAAGTCACCGACCGACGCGATGGGGAAGCCCGCCTCGATCACGTCCACGCCCATGTTGTCGAGGAGTTCCGCGACCTCCAGCTTCTCCTCGAAGGTCATCGAGGCACCGGGGCACTGCTCGCCGTCGCGCAGCGTCGTGTCGAAGATGATGACGCGGTCCTTCTTCGCGGCGTCGGTGGTGGGATTGGTCATGGTGAATGTCCTCTTCGGGCGGCACGGCACTGCGGCCGGCGTGTCGTCTGGTTCGTCGGTGGTTGGCCTTTTGCGTCGTCCCCTGAGTGCCCAGGCACGCGTGCCCAGCCGGCTCTCAGGGGCGGCTAAGGAGAAGAAGAAGGCCCGAAAGACGAAGCACGTCGAGCGCGCGCAGCGATGCGGCGGCGGACGCCGCGCCTGCCATCGTCGTGCTGGAGCCGGAAATGACCACGGCCCGTTCCCCTCGCGCTCGCCCAGCGCACCCGTCGCGCTGGCGACATATCCAGACTGCTTCTAAACGACGAGACCACGTGCTGACAAGCAACACTTTGTCGGGGAATGCACGGCAGCGCCCTTCGCGCCGTCTCTTGCCATTGACGCGTCCCAATTGCCCGCCAAGGCTGCAACTCACGATTCACCCATCTGGAGAGGTTGAGACATGTCGATCCGCGCGCTGCCGACGCTTTTCGGCGCAACCGTGCTGGCCCTTTCCCTCGCCGCCTGCAACACGACAGGCGAGGGCCCGGCGCAGCAGCAGGCGGCCGCCACCCCGGCCGTGCCGCAGCTGCCGGGCGACAGTGCCTGCGCCCGCGAGATCAACACCTTCCGTGAGATCACCCGCCGCGACGTGGATACCGGTTACCTCAACCCCAGCGTCTACGCCAGGCTCACGCCTGAGGTGGACAAGGCCGCCAGCACCTGCATGAGCGGCGCTGACCGCGACGCGCGCGCGATGCTGGCCGCCACCAAGTCGCGCTACGGCTATCGCTGATCGCACCGCCTCCCCGCCGCGCGCCGCTTGCGGCCGCCGCGGCGGGGCCAACCGGGCCAAACGGCAGCTGGCCGAATCCTGCGTCGTCAGCCCCTCAGCAGGTGCCGCAGGAAGAGCTGCGTGAAACAGGGCATCCGCTCGGCATCGATGTCCGCCGGCGTGCGCACGATGTGCATGCCCGACAGTTCCGGCTGATCCTGCTGCGCCAGCCAGGCCTCGATCCGCGCCTTCAGCACCGCCGCCGGCAGGGGCGAGCGCACCGGCCGCATCAGCGCGGTGCGCGCGCCGTCAATGACGGCAGTCCACGTCTCCTCGATGGTGACGTCCCGCGCGCCGAGGCCCGTCTCTTCCAGAAGCTCCCGGCTGACGCTGCCGGCGAGATCCACCCTCCCGTCGGGCAGGACATCGCCGGGGTCCGGCGTGCCGGCAGGAAAGTAGATGCGCCCCGGATTGGCCGTGTGGCCGCCCATGATGCCGAGAAGATAGGCGCCGTCGGCCGCCTGCAGCGCCGCTATGGCGAAGCAGTTGCCGGCGCTGCCGGGCGGAAAGCCGAGGTCGCGCATGGCGAGAAAGCTTGCATAGTCTGCTTCCCGATAGCGCACCTTGAGGATGCCGCCCTCCACCCGCCGCTCGCAGCAGACCAGCACCCGGCCGTTGTAGAGTGCCGGACTCTCAGCCTTCCGGCGCGCCCAGTGCGCATCGATCTCTGCCCTGTGCTCCTCGGCCCAGGGCCAGGGCCCGGCATCGAACCAGGCCTCGACGCCGACCAGCGGCAGGATGGCGGCCTCCTCGCTCACAGGAAAAGCGCTCCCTCGCTGACGACCACGGCCGAGCCTCCGATGGAGGCCTTGACGAGCGCCCCGTCCGTGACGGTCAGCGTCAGCTCGATCTGCGAGGGGCGCCCCATGGCATAGCCCTGCTCGATGACGAGGGTGTGCTCCCCGTCCGGGGGCTTGTCGTAGTCCATGATAGCGCCGGCGAAAGCCGCCACCGCCGAGCCCGTGGCCGGGTCCTCCCCGATGCCAAGATCCGGCGCAAACATGCGCGCGTAATAGGCGTGCCCCTCGACCACCGGCTCGCGGCAATAGATGAAGGCGTTTGCCCGTGGCCCATCGCCAAAGGCCGTATCCCAGGCGGCGACGCGCCGCCGGGCCCGGTCGACCGCTGCCCGGCCCGCCACCGGCACGATGGCAAAGGGCACGCCGGCCGAATACTTGGCCGGCCGATGAACGCCGAAGCCGATCTCGTCCACAGCGAGGTCAAGCGCTGCGGCCAGGGCCGCCGGCGAGGCAAGGTCGCTCAGCCGCTCCGGCAGGCGCGGCAGGGTGAAGGTGGCGCGCCCCTTGCCCTTGCCGACGACCTCCACGGCGCAGGGCACGAGCCCCACCTTTTCCTCCAGCGTGAAGGCGAGCGCCCCGGGGCTCGCCCCGTGGTCGATGAGGCCGAGCAACACCGCCGTACCGACCGTCGGATGGCCCGCGAAGGGCAGTTCCGCCGTCGGCGTGAAGATACGCAGACGGGCGCGATGGTTCGCATCGTCAGGCGGCAGCACGAAGACCGTCTCAGACAGGTTGAACTCCTTGGCGATCGCCTGCATGCCGGCATCACCGAGGCCCTGCCCGTCGAGCACGACGGCGAGTGGATTGCCACCGAGCGCAGTGTCGGTGAAGACGTCGAGCGTGAAGAAGCGGCGTCCCATCGTTTCCATTCCTATGCTTGCGGCGGATTGCGTCGGGTCGGCAGGTCGAGCTCGACGACGAGCGGGCAGTGGTCGCTCGCCTTCGGCCTGTCCCAGCCAACACGGGGATAACGATCGCCGGAGGTTGCGAGTGCCGCCAGCGAGCGATTTTCCTGCCGCGGGTCGAGCGGCACACGATAGGGCAGCCCGCGGCGCACGATCTCGACCCCGGGAGCCGGATTGGCCGCGGCGAGCGCGGGCGAGAGCAGGATGTAGTCGAGCTGCATGTGCCGCTCGACGATGCGCCCCTCCCGCTCCGACCAGGCGCGGCGGAAATGCGTCCACCGCTCGTGTGCCGGCAGGGCGGCCAGCGGGTTGACGGCGAAGCCGTGCGTCAACGGCTCGAGGCCGCTCTCCCCTTCCGGGATCACGCGGGCGCCGGGGCCGATCGTCTCCTCGCAGCCGTTGAGATCACCGACGACGAGCCAGTTCGCCTCGGCGACGGCAGGGCCGAAGCGCGCCTCGACCAGGCGCCGCACCGCCCGCGCCTCGGCACGGCGCAGCGGCAGTGTGGCGACGCGGCCGTCCTCACGCCCGTTACTCATGGACTTGAAGTGGCAGACAAACAGCGTCAGCGTGGCCTCACCGAGGTCGATGTCGACCATCAGGCAGTCACGCTGGAAGACCCGGTCCGTCTCCAGACGCCCCATGGCGGCAAGGTCGTCATCGAACACATCGAGGTCGCGGAAGGTGAGGCCCGCATGCGAGGTGGCGCGCACCGCGCCCGACCCGGACACCAGATCGCGCCGGAGGGCGCAGGCCACGTCGATGCCGCGCACGTCGTTGCCATGCTTGAGCCGGAAATGGCCGTAGCGCTTGTCGGCGAGGCGGTGCACGTAGTTGGCAAAAAACGCCTCCAGCACCGAGAGGCTGTCCACCTCCTGCAGGCACAGGATGTCGGCATGGGCCTCGGCAATGGCAAGCGCCGTCATCTGCCGCTTGTCGTCCTCCAGTGCCACCGCCACCGAGCGCTCCACGGCTTCACGATGCTCCTTGGAGGGAAAGTCGAACAGGGACATCGCAGCGGCTGTCTCGAAACGCGGCGTCGTCCCGAAGCGGTGGCGCGCAATGAGATTTTCCACATTGAACGTCGCCACGCGCAGCCGCATCCCAAGCCCTCGCTCCTGCCAGTCTCGCCCGTCCGGCCCGCGCGGCGAAGCCGCAACGTCCATTAGGCGCCTCGCGCGCCGGAGTGTGAAGCCTCCGGTTGGCCGACGGAACCGGTTCTAGACGGCCTCCACGGGAAAACTATGGCTCGGCGTGACGAATTCATCCTGCGCCGCCACGGTCAGGATCTCGCGCGAGCCGGCCTCCTGAGTACGCTTGAGCAGGCCGTAGACGGAGGCCGCCGCCGCCGCGAGCGCCTTCGCCGCCGAGCGGCTGCGCAGGAAGTGGACGAAGAACAGCGCCGCGATGGCGTCTCCCGCGCCGCTGACGCCAAGGGAGAGGCGTGGCGTGCGCACGCGCCAGACGCCTTCGCCGTCGGCAGCCAGCAGGTCCAGGGCATCGGCCGGCGTCTCCTCGGTGTGGAGGGACGTCACCATCACGACACGCGGCCCCATCGCCTGCACCGCCGCCACCGACGCCTTCGCCTCGGCGAGCGTCGCCGAGCTGCGGCCGGAGAGAAAGTCGAGCTCGAACTGATTCGGCGTGACGATGTCCGCAGCCGGCACGGCATGGTCTCGCATGAACTCGGGAATGCCGGGGCGCACGAAGACGCCGCGCCCCACGTCGCCGATCACCGGGTCGCAGCAGTAGAGCGCGGCCGGATTGGCCTCCTTCACCCGTCGCACGGCCGAGAGGATGCCGTTGCCGATGTCGGAGGAGCCCATGTAGCCGGACAGCACGCCGTCACAGATGGGCAACACGCCCCGCTCCGCGATTCCGTCGACGATCTCCTCGATCATCGGTGCATCGAAGACCCGCCCCTTCCAGGCACCGTAGCCGGTGTGGTTGGAGAACTGCACCGTGTGGATCGGCCACACCTCGACGCCCAGTCGCTGCATGGGAAACACGGCCGAGGCGTTGCCGACATGGCCGAAGGCAACGTGCGACTGAATGGAAAGAACGTTCATGCGGATGCCTCCCGAGCGGAGAGCACCGATTTAGCTGCACCGGCCGGCGAGGAAAAATGAAAAGGCGTGAGGGTTGCCCCACGCCTGCGCGATGGATCGTCTGTTGACTTGCTCGGGCCCACCGCCGGCGGGCGATTCCGCCCGGCCGGCGGCGGTGAGGCAGCGAGGCGCCCTCACTTCAGCTCGATCGTTTCCTCGACGACATGGTTGAGCGGCACCCCCTCGGCCGTGAGCTGCATGCGCAGTTTCAGCCGGCCGCCGGGCACAGCCCCCTCGCGCACCACGCGCTCGATCTCGCGCTGAGAGGTGACGCCCACCTGCTTCAGGAACTTGCGCAGCGCCATGTTGAACTTCTCTTCGTCCATGGCCGCCTCCTTTCCCGCAGCAGCCGGCTCAGCTGCCGCTGGCTGCCTTCTTCACGAAGGTGTCGGTGAAGGTTTTCGACAGGTCGATGTTAGCCTTGGCGAGCTCCTCATCAAACTGCACGAGCATGTCGAGCGCGCTCTTCATGCCGCTCTCGGGAATGATGCCCGTGCGCGAATAGGTCTCGCGCGAAGCGGCAACGGCCCGCTCGTAGAGCTCCTTGTCGCCGAGGTAGTAGGCCTCCGGCACGGTGGCGACGATGTCGGCGGTGCTCGCCGTCTCCAGCCACTTCAGCGTCTTGTAGAAGGCGTTGACGATGGCCTGCACCGTCTTGGGGTTCTTCTCGATGAAGTCCTGCTTGAGATAGACCACCGCGGCCGGGTTGGAGCCACCGAAGATCTCCTTGGTCCCCTGCTCCGTGCGCGAATCCGCGAGAATGACAACGTCACCGTCCGCCTCGAGCTTGGAGATGACCGGGTCGAGATTCGAAATGGCGTCGATCTCGCCCTTCTTCATGGCCGCGACCGCGCCCGCACCGCCGCCGACGCCAATGTAGGCCGCATCCTTCGGATTGCCGCCAGCCTTGGCGATGAGATAGTTGACGAAGAAGTTGGTGGACGAGCCCGGCGCCGTGACGCCGACCTTGGCGCCCTTAAGGTCGGCCGGGGAGCGGATGGCGTTTTCCTTCTCCTTCTTCACCGCCAGCACGATGCCGGGGAAGCGGCCGAGCTCGATGACGGCCCGGATGTTTTGGCCCTTCGCCTGCATGCGGATGGTGTGCTCGTAGGCCCCCGTCACGACATCGACGGACCCGCCGACGAGGGCCTGCAGGGACTTGGCGCCGCCGCCGAAATCATTGATCTCGACGTCGAGCCCCTCCTCCTTGAAGAAGCCCTTCCGCTCCGCAATGGTCAGCGGCAGGTAATAGAGCAGCGGCTTGCCACCGACGCCGAGCGTAAGCTTCGGCTTCTCCAGGTCCGCCGCCTGTGCGGCGCTGCCGGCCACAGCCATCAGGGCCGCTGCAGCGATCGTCTTCCAGAATGTCATTGTTTTCCTCCCTCGTCGTTCTGTCTGCTGTTACGCGCCTACCCCTGCGCCGTCGCCGTACCGGAGCTTGGCCGCCAGACGGTCAGCCGCTTCTCGATAGCCGTGACGAAAGTGTCTATCACGATGACGAAGATGGCGAGCACCAGCATGCCCGAGAACACGCCGGTGACGTCGAAGACGCTCTCCGCCTCGTGAATCTTGTAGCCGAGCCCCGCCGAAGCGCCGAGATACTCGCCCACCACGGCCCCCACCAGCGCGAAGCCGACCGAGGTGTGGAGCGACGAGAACATCCAGGTCAGCGCCGCCGGCCAGTAGACGTGGCGCAGGAGCTGACGTTCGTTCATCCCCAGCATGCGGGCATTGGCGAGCACCACGGGGCTTACCTCGCGCACGCCCTGGTAGACGTTGAAGAAGACGATGAAGAAGACGAGCGTAAAGCCGAGCGCCACCTTGGACCAGATGCCCAGGCCGAACCACAGGGCGAAGATCGGCGCCAGAACCACGCGCGGCAGGGCGTTCGCCGCCTTGATGTAGGGGTCGAACACATTGGCGAGGATCTCGCGCCGCGCGAAGAGGAAGCCGAAGGCGATGCCGCCGATGGCACCGAAGGCGAAGGCGAGCACCGTCTCAGTCAGCGTGATGCCGAGGTGATACCACAGCTCGCCCGAGACGAGATCCTTCCACGTGCGCAGGAGGACATCGAGCGGCGTTGAGAAGAAGAACGGGTCGAACAGCGGCTTGCCGCCGGCCATCGGCACGGCGGTGAGCAGATGCCACAAGATGAGGAAGGCGAGCCCGACGCCGACCTGCATCGCGATGAGCGGCGCGCGTCTCATGCCTTCCCCCCCTCTCCCTGGGCGTAGGCCTTCTGCACCTCGACGCGCAGCGTCGCCCAGATGGCCTTGTGGATGTCATGGAAGGCCGGATCGAGGCGGATCTCGGCGATGTCACGCGGCCGCGGCAGGGAGACCGGATAATCACCGACGATGCGAGCCGCCGGCCCGGCGGACATCACCACCACCCGGTCGGCCAGCGCGATGGCCTCCTCAAGGTCGTGCGTGACGAACATCACCGCCTTGCGGTCCTGCGCCCACAGCTCGAGCAGCAGGTTGCCCATGATCTGCCGCGTCTGGGCGTCGAGCGGTCCGAACGGCTCGTCCATCAGCAGGATCTGCGGGTTGCGGATCAGCATTTGCGCCAGGGCGACGCGCTTGCGCTGACCGCCGGAGAGCATGTGCGGGTAGCGGTCGGCGAAGGCAGCGAGGCCCACGCGGCCGAGCCACTCCCGCCCGCGCGCGAGCGCCTCGGCGCGCGGCACGCCCTTGGGCTCCAGCGCCACAGCCACGTTGTCGACGGCCGTCTTCCAGGGCATGAGCGCATCCTGCTGGAAGAGATAGCCAGCGCGGGCGTTGAGGCCCGTCAGCCGCTCGCCGAAAATCTCCGTTCCGCCAGCCGACGGCTTGAGCAGCCCGGCTGCGGCGTTGAGCAGGGTCGACTTGCCGCAACCCGTCGGGCCGACGATGGCGACGAACTCGTTGGCACCAACGGAGAGATTGATGTCGCGCACGGCCTGATAGGTCCCTCCGCCCTTCAGGGCGAAGGTGATCGCCACCTGTGACAGCCGCACCGCGGGGGTATCCGTTCCCCTTACCTCAGCCGGAGCGTGCATTCCCGTCCATCCTCGACCCCCTCCGATTCCTTTGTCTTCGTTGGGCGCAGCAGACGTTACCCGATACACTCCGCGACGCAACTGCGGCCCGGCACCGCCTTTCGCCGCTCTTTCTCTTGCACTCTACCGCCTGCACCCGACATAAGGGGGCCGTTCTTTCCATCCGGGCGCACGATGACCTTCGAGAATATCGTTTCCGGCACGGTGGCCTTCGTGCGCGATCATGGCGAGTGGGCCCCGGCCATCGTCTTCGGGCTCGCCTTCGCCGAATCCTTCGCCTTCATCTCGCTGCTTGTGCCGGCCTGGGGCATCCTCGTCGGCATCGGCGCCCTCGTCGGCGCCAGCGGCCTCGAATTCTGGCCGGTCTGGCTCGGCGCCGCCGCGGGGGCGAGCCTCGGCGATTGGGTGTCCTACCTCATCGGCTTTCACTTCAAGGACGCGGCGACGCGGGTGTGGCCGCTGTCGCGCCGCCCGCAGATGGTGGAGCGCGGCCACAGCTTCTTCATGCGCTGGGGGGCCTGGGGCATCTTCATCGGCCGCTTCTTCGGGCCGCTCAGGGCAGTGGTGCCGCTGATTGCCGGCATCTTCGCCATGCCGCAGTTCCTGTTCCAGATGGCGAACATCGCCTCGGCCATGGTGTGGGCCTTCGTGCTGCTCGCCCCCGGAGCCTTCGCCCTTCCTTTCTTCTAGAACGGCAAGGGGTCAACACGGCAAAGGCGCGAGCCTGTCCAGCCCGCGCCTCGCTGCGCACGCCACACCCGCGTGGCCGGCGTCGCGGCCACGCGGGCAAGGCAGTCGAACCTCAGTTCCGCGACTTGTCGACCAGCGCCTTGGCCTTGATCCAGGGCATCATGGCGCGCAGCTTCTCGCCGACCTCCTCGATCGGATGGGCGTTGACGCGGGCGCGGGTGGCCTTGAACGAGGTCTGGTTGACCTTGTTCTCGAGCATCCAGTCGCGCGTGAACTTGCCGGACTGGATGTCGGCCAGCACGCGCTTCATCTCGGCCTTCGTCTCGGCCGTGATGATGCGCGGGCCGGTGACGTACTCGCCGTACTCGGCCGTGTTCGAGATCGAGTAGTTCATGTTGGCGATGCCGCCCTCGTAGATGAGGTCGACGATCAGCTTCACCTCGTGCAGGCACTCGAAATAGGCCATCTCGGGGGCGTAGCCCGCCTCGACCAGCGTCTCAAAGCCGGCGCGGATGAGCTCGACGAGGCCGCCGCACAGCACCACCTGCTCGCCGAAGAGGTCGGTCTCGCACTCTTCCTTGAAGGTCGTCTCGATGATGCCCGCGCGGCCGCCGCCGATGGCGCAGGCGTAGGACAGGCCGAGATCATGGGCGTTGCCCGAGGCGTCACGGTGGATGGCGATGAGCGTCGGCACGCCGCCGCCACGCTGGTACTCCGACCGCACCGTGTGGCCGGGGCCCTTGGGCGCCACCATGAGCACGTCGAGGTCGGCGCGCGGTTCGATGAGGTTGAAGTGCACGTTGAGACCGTGGGCGAAGAGCAGCGCGGCGCCCTGCTTCATGTTGTCGTGCAGGTGGTCGCGGTAGATGTCAGCCTGCAGCTCATCCGGCGTCAGCATCATGACGACGTCGGCCCACTTGGCGGCCTCGGCCACCTCCATCACCTTGAAGCCCTCGGCCTCGGCCTTCTTGACCGAGCCGGAGCCCTTGCGCAGGGCGACCGCCACTTCCTTGACGCCGCTGTCGCGCAGGTTGAGCGCGTGGGCATGGCCCTGGCTGCCGTAGCCGACGATGGCCACCTTCTTGCCCTTGATCAGATTGAGATCGGCATCGCGATCGTAATACACACGCATGTTGGGCCCTTTCCTTGGCAAGGTGGTTATGATGGCACGTCGGCCCAGCCTGTCGTCAGGTCACGGGTCGCGTCGTGGAACGTTTGTGAGACGGCGGTAAAGCCCGAGAAGGGCTGTGGGTCAAGTAAAATTCGGCGCCCAAGGCGGCGAGCGGTCCGAAACGCGCACCGACGGTCCGCAATATGAAACAACGAGAAGGGGAGATCGCATCATGGTTGTCGCAAAGGCCGACGAGGTGGTCTCCTTCTGGCGGGACGCGGGCTACGAACGGTGGTTCACGCGCGACGAGGCCTTCGACGAGGAGATCCGCCAGCGCTTTCTCGCCACCCATGAGGCGGCCGCAGCCGGTGCGGTGAGCGGCTGGGAGGAAACGGCAGAGGGGGCGCTCGCCCTGCTCATCCTGCTCGACCAGTTTCCGCGCAATCTCTTCCGCGGCACGCCGCGCGCCTTCGCAACGGATGCGCTGGCCCGCACCATCGCCGACCGCGCCCTGGCGAACGGCTTTGATCGGCAGGTGCCGCCCGAGATGCGGGGCTTCTTCTACCTGCCGTTCATGCATTCGGAGAGCCTCGCGGACCAGGAGCGCTGCGTCGCCCTCTACGAGGCAGCGGGAGACAAGCGGGGGCAACCTCACGCCGTCGAGCACCGCGACATCATCGCCCGCTTCGGGCGCTTTCCGCACCGCAACCCCATCCTCGGCCGTACCATGACGGAGGAGGAAGCCGCCTTCCTCACGAGCGGCGGCTTTTCCGGCTAGCGCACGCCGGAAGCCCGGCGAGCGCCCTGCCCGCGTCGGCGCCAGCAGGCACCACGGCCCGGCCGGCGCCCCGCTCTCACATCGGATCGGCGCCGCGGCCCATGGCCGCGATGCCCGTGCGGGCCACTTCCGTCAGCCCGCAGCCTGTCATCAGGTTGATGAAGCGCTCCGTCTCGTCACTCGTGCCCGTCAGCTCGAAGACGAATGACGTCATCGTCGCATCGACAGTGCGGGCGCCGAAGGCCTGCGCGAGGCGCATCGCCTCCACGCGCGTCTCACCCTTGCCCACCACCTTGACCAGCACCAGCTCGCGCTCGATCGCGTCGCCGCTGACCGTCAGATCGTTCACCCGGTGCACAGGCACCAGGCGCGCGAGCTGCGCCTTGATCTGCTCGATGACGTTGGCCGTGCCCGTCGTCACGATGGTGATGCGCGAGAGATGCTTCTCGTGCTCGGTCTCGGAAACCGTGAGGCTCTCGATGTTGTAGCCACGGCCGGAGAACAGGCCCGCGATGCGCGCCAGCACGCCCGGTTCGTTGTCGACGATCACCGCCAGCGTGTGGCGGGCGATGGGCTCGGCGGCGGGGGCATCTGAATAGTGAGACTTCATCGGCGGACCTGCAAAAGGGGGCTGAACGTGCTGCATGATAGTCCTCACGCACTACTGCGATAATTGGCGATGGGCTCGGCGTCCACCTCGTCCTCGGCGACGATCCATGGCTCCGCCAGCGCCTCCTTGCGCCATGCGCGGAAGGCGGGAAGGTCGAGGATCGCGTCCATATAGGCGCGCGTCGACGCATCGACCGGGAAGGAATAGGTCTCCAGGCGCGTGACGACCGGGGCGTACATCGCATCGGCCGCCGAAAACGCGCCAAACAGGAAGGGGCCGCCAGCGCCGAAGCGCTCCCGCGCCTCGCGCCAGGCGACGGCGATGCGCACCACGTCCCGCGCGACCGCAGGGCCATAATCCCTGGCGGGGAACTTCTTGCCGAGGTTCATCGGGCACGCCCCGCGCAGCGCCGCGAAGCCCGCGTGCATCTCCGCCGCCATGGCACGGGCCATGGCCCGTGCCGCCCGCTCGCGCGGCCAGATGGGCAGCTCGGGGTGCGTGTCAGCCAGATAGTCGATGATGGCGAGCGATTCCCAGACGGTGATGTCGCCGTCGACCAGCGCCGGCACCTTGCCGGCCGGCGTATAGCGCGCGATCTGTGCCTTCCACGCCGGATCGTCGAAGGTGGGGCCGAAGGGCACCTGCACCTCCTCGAACGCGATTCCAAAGTGCCGCATGAGGAGCCACGGGCGCAGCGACCAGGAGGAATAGCACTTGTTGGCGATGACGAGCTTCATGGGCCTTCGTCCGGTTTCGTCTGTGGGGCGCCCAGACTGGGGCGGCGCCCCGCGCCCGTCCAATCAAGCGATGTGAGGCGAACGATCACAAACCGCCGGCTCGCCGTCCGCGACGGCGCGGCGCCGCGCAGCCCCCTCGGATGGCAGACCGGCGTCATGCCGCGCGACTTTCTTGCGCTTCCGCAAAGGCGACCGCAGCCTCCACGTGCAGCGCCGTGGTGTCGAAGACCGGAATGGCGAAGTCGACCTGCGATACGAGCAGCGTGATTTCCGTGCAGCCGAGGATCACCCCGTCCGCACCTTCGGCAGCGACGGCCTCGGCGACGATGTCAAGGTAGCGCTGCTTCGAGGCGGGCTCGATCCGGCCGCGGCACAGCTCCTCGTAGATAATGCGATGCACATCCTCGCGCTGCGCCGGACCGGGGATGATTGCGTCGATGCCCCTGCTGGCGAGCCGCTCGCGGTAGAAGTCCTCCTCCATCGTGAAACGCGTCGCAAGCAGCAGCGGCCGCCGCGACGGGCTCTCCAGAATCGCCGCCGCGGTGACGTCGGCGATGTGGAGGAAGGGCAGCCGCGTCGCGGACGTGATCCTGTCAGCGAGCTTGTGCATCGTGTTGGTGCACAGCACGATGCAGTCGGCACCCGCCCGCTCCAGCCGGCCCGCGCTGTCCGCCAGGATGTCGCCCGCTGCCGCCCAGTCGCCGTTCGCCTGCATCTCGGCGATGGGCGCGAAGTCGAGGGAATGCAGCAGCACGTCGGCCGAGTGCAGGCCCCCGCGCAGGGCGCGGACCCGCTCGTTGATGAGCCGGTAATAGACCGCAGTCGATTCCCAGCTCATGCCGCCGATCAGGCCGATCGTCATCTGCCGCCTCCCGCGACCCGCGCGTCCGCTCAAACGAGCATCTTGCCCTTGGCGTCGATGACGGAGCCGATGTCCTCGGCCGCGTCGCCCAGGATCATCTCGTTGTGCGCCTTGCCCGACGGGATCATGGGGAAGCAGTTCTCCGCCTGGTCGACGATGCAGTCGAAGATGACCGGACGGGGCGTGTCGATCATCTGGCGAATGGCATCGTCAAGCTGGTCGGGCTTTTCGCAGCGGATGCCCACGGCACCGTAGGCCTCGGCCAGCTTCACGAAGTCGGGCAGCGAATGCGAGTAGCTCTCCGAATAGCGGCCGCCGTGCAGCAGCTCCTGCCACTGGCGCACCATGCCCATGTACTGGTTGTTGAGGATGAAGATCTTGATGGGCAGCCGATACTGCAGGGCGGTCGACATCTCCTGCATGTTCATGAGGATCGAGGCCTCGCCCGCGATGTCGACGACGAGCGAGCCCGGATGCGCAAGCTGCGCGCCGATGGCGGCCGGCAGGCCATAGCCCATGGTGCCGAGCCCGCCGGAGGTCATCCATCGGTTCGGCTCCTCGAACTTGAAGAACTGGGCAGCCCACATCTGGTGCTGGCCCACCTCGGTGGTGACGTAGACGTCCCGGTCCTTCGTCAGCTCGTAGAGCCGCTCGATGGCGTACTGCGGCTTGATGACGTCGCCGGACTGGCGATAGGCGAGGCAGTTGCGGGCCCGCCAGCCGGCGATGTCATCCCACCACGCCTTGAGTGCCGCCTTGTCCACCTGCGGCGCCGAGGAGCGCCACAGGCGCACCATGTCCTCCAGCACGTGGGCGCAGTCGCCGACGATGCCGATGTCGACCTTGACGTTCTTGTTGATCGACGAGGGGTCGATGTCGATGTGGATCTTGCGCGAGTTGGGCGAGAAGGCGTCGAGCCGGCCCGTGATGCGGTCGTCGAAGCGGGCGCCGATGGCGATCATCACGTCGCAGCCGTGCATCGCCAGATTGGCCTCGTAGGTGCCGTGCATCCCCAGCATGCCGAGGAACTGCGGATCGGAAGCCGGATAGGCGCCGAGGCCCATGAGCGTCGACGTGATGGGGAAGCCCGTGAGGCGCACCAGCTCGCGCAGCAGCGCCGAGGCCTGCGGCCCGGCGTTGATGACGCCGCCGCCGGTGTAGAACACGGGCCGCCTGGCCGAGGCCATCAGCTCGATGGCAGCCTTGATCTTGTCCATGTCGCCCTGCACCTGCGGGCGATAGGTCTTGTGCTGGTTGCTCGCCGGACGCACATAGGTGCCGGTGGCGAACTGCACGTCCTTCGGCAGGTCGATGACCACCGGGCCGGGCCGGCCGTTCGCCGCCACATAGAAGGCCTCGTGCAGAATGCGCGGCAGGTCCTCGATGCGCTTGACGAGATAGTTGTGCTTCGTGCAGTGGCGCGTGATGCCGACGGTGTCGGCCTCCTGGAAGGCGTCCGAACCGATGAGATGCGTCGGCACCTGGCCGGTGAGGCAGACGATCGGGATCGAATCCATCAGCGCGTCGGTGAGGCCGGTGACCGCATTGGTCGCGCCGGGGCCCGACGTCACCAGCACGACGCCGACCTTGCCCGACGAGCGTGCATAGCCCTCGGCCGCATGCACGGCGCCCTGCTCGTGGCGCACGAGCACATGCCGGATTTTGTCCTGGTGGAACAGCGCATCATAGATCGGCAGCACCGCACCGCCAGGATAACCGAAGATGTACTCCACCCCTTGATCCTGCAGCGCACGAACCACCATTTCGGCGCCGGTCATCGTCTCGCTCATCGTCTTCTCCGTTCCTCGGCGTGGCCGGACGGGTCGGACCGGGGGCAATAAAAAAGGGCCCCGAAGGACCCTGCATGCGCCACCAGCCGGACCTGCGGATCATCTCCGCTCCGTCGATGGCGCCCCCGTTACAATAAGAATTGCGCGCATAAGCCGCACGTTCCTTCCACGTCTGTGGCGGGCACGCTAAACGAGGCTCGCCAGCCGGTCAAGCAGAAGATCGCTGCTCATCGGCAGGATCTGCGCCCCGCAGAGCCTCGCCGATCGCGTCCTCGGCCACTTCCGGCGCGAGCCAGGCGAAATCCGGCAGCTGGTGACGCACCCAAGTGAACTGCCGCTTGGCATAATGGCGCGTGTCCGCCTGCGCCTTGCCGACTGCCTCCTCCAGGCTCACTTCGCCGCGGATGTGACGGATCAGCCAGGGCACGCCGTGAGCCCGCATCACCGGCAGGGCCGGATCGAGCCCGCGCGCGGCGAGCGCCCTCACCTCCTCGAGCGCCCCCGCCTCCATCATCGCCGAGAAGCGGCGGTCGATGCGCGCAAAGAGCGCCGCTCGCTCGGGTGCGAGGAAGTACTTTCCGAGGCGCCAGCCCGAGAGGAGCGGACGTCCGCGCCGGCCATGGAAGCTCACGATGGGCCGGCCCGTCGCCGCAAAAACCTCCAGGGCACGCAGGATACGCAGCCGGTCGGTCGGGTTGAGGCGCGCGGCAGTGACGGGGTCACGCGCCGCAAGATCGGCATAGAGCAGCGGCGTCTCCCTGCCCTCTGCCGCGGCGCGCACCGCCGCCCGCACCTCGTCCGGCACAGGCGGGATCTCCGACAGCCCCTCGCAGAGGGCCTTGAAGTAGAGCCCCGTGCCGCCGACGAAGATGGGCATTCTGCCCTTCGCCCGCGCCTCCGCCAGCACCGTCGCGGCGTCGGCGAGATAGCGCCCGACGGAATAGTTCACCGCGCCATCCACATGGCCGTAGAGCCGGTGCGGCACCATCGCCTCCTCGGCCTCGGTCGGCCGGGCGGTGATGATCCTGAGGTCCTCGTAGACCTGCATCGAATCGGCATTGACGACGATGCCGCCGTGCTCCTGCGCGAGGGCGATCGCCAATGCGGACTTGCCGGAAGCCGTCGGCCCTGCGATGAGGACGGCTCGCATCCTTTCCGTCACGATCTTCTCCGGCAATGACTGAGACCCTGACCCACGTCGCCACTCTCATAACCAATCCGGCCACGCCCGTCCTCAGCCAAGATCTCGTCGAGGCGGCTGCCCGGCACCTCGGGGCAGGCTCGGCGCCCGTCTGGCTGGACGAAGGCGTGGCGGCCGACATCCCCTTCTCCCCGCGCGAGGGCGTCGATGCCGCGGCGAGCCTGCGCGAGGCGCTCGGCGATGCGCCCGTCGACATCGTCGTGCAGCCGCGCGCCGGACGGCGCAAGCGCCTGTTCCTGGCCGACATGGATTCAACCATGATCGGGCAGGAATGCATCGACGAGCTTGCCGACATGGTGGGCCTCAAGGCCCAGGTGTCAGCCATCACGGAGCGGGCCATGCGCGGCGAGCTGCCGTTCGAGCCTGCCCTGCGCGAACGTGTCGCGCTTCTCGGCGGCCTGCCCGTCTCCGCCATCGACCGCATCATTGCCGAGCGCATCACGCTGACGCCGGGCGGCACCGCGCTTGTGCGCACCATGCGCGCGCAGGGAGCCTACACCTGCCTGGTATCCGGCGGCTTCACCCTGTTCACCGGCCCCATCGCCTCCCGCATCGGCTTTCACGAGCATCGCTCCAACCGCCTCGTCGAGGAGAACGGCATCCTCGCCGGCCGGGTGGAGGAGCCCATCCTCGGGCGCGAGGCCAAGCTTGCGACGCTGCGCGAGCTGCGGGCCCGCTTCAACCTCGCCGACAGCGAGACGCTTGCCGTGGGTGACGGCGCCAACGACCTCGCCATGCTCGGCGAAGCGGGGCTCGGCGTCGCCTTCCACGCGAAGCCCGCAGTGGCCGCCGCCGCCCATGCCCGCATCGACCACGGCGACCTCAGCGCCCTCCTCTATCTGCAGGGCTACCGCCGCGACGAGTTCGTGGACTGAGGCCAAAACGAAAGGGCGGCCCGAGGGCCGCCCCTTTTGCTTCAGAACGTGGCCGGCTCACTGCAGGCTCAGCGCCACGAAACGCACCTCTCCTTGGGCGGAAGAGACGAGCAGAAGAACCGACTTCTTGCCCTCCTTCTTCACGGCCTCGATGCGCTTGGTCACATCCCGCGGGCTCGCCACCGGCTCCTGGTTTACCTCGACGATCACGTCACCGGGCTGGATGCGCTTGTCGGCAGCGGCCGAGTTGGGATCGACGCGGGTAACGACCACGCCCTTGACGTCTTCCTTGATGTTGTAGCGCTGGCGCAGCATGCCGTTGAGGCTCGACAGCTCGAGGCCCAGCACCTGGCTGACGGCCGGCTTCTCGCTCTGTCCGCCCTGGCTCGGGGAGGACTCGTCCGTCGCCTCCTCGAGGCGGCCGAGCTTGACGCGCCTGGTCTCCTCCTTGCCCTTGCGGATGACGACCACGTCGACTTCCTTGCCGACCGGCGTCTGCGCCACCATCAGCGGCAGATCGCGCGACTGGGCCACCGGCTTGCCGTCAAAGGAGACGATCACATCGCCGACCTCGATGCCGGCGGATTTGGACGGGCCCTTCTCGTCGACACCCGCAACGAGGGCGCCGCGCGCCTTGTCGAGGCCCAGAGCCTCGGCCGTGGCGTCGTCGACGTTCTGGATGCGCACGCCGAGCCAGCCGCGGCGCGTCTCGCCGAACTCGATGAGCTGGCGGATCGTGGGTTCGGCGAGCGACGACGGCACGGCGAAGCCGATGCCGACCGAGCCGCCGGTGGGCGACAGGATGGCGGTGTTAATGCCGATGACCTCGCCGTTCATGTTGAACAGCGGGCCACCCGAGTTGCCCTTGTTGATGGCGGCGTCGGTCTGGATGTAGTTGCCGAAGGCCGAGGAATCGATGTCGCGCTTGTTGGCGGACACGATGCCGGCCGACACGGAGCCGCCGAGACCGAAGGGGTTGCCGATGGCGAGCACCCAATCGCCGATACGCAGCGCCTCGGAATCACCGAAGCGCACGGCCTTCAGCGGCTTGTCGGGCTTCACCCTGAGCACGGCGAGGTCGAGCTTGCTGTCCCTGCCGACGATCTCCGCCTTCAGCTTGCTGCCGTCGGTGAAGACGACGGTGATGTCGTTGGCCTCACCGATGACGTGGTTGTTGGTGACGATGATGCCCTGGGGATCGATGACGAACCCGGAGCCGAGCGAGTTGGAGCGGCGCTGCTGACGCGGCGCGTCACCCTGGCCGCGCCGGTTGAAGAACTCCTCGAACAGATCCTCGAACGGCGTACCGGGCGGCAGCTGGGGAAAGGTCGGGCCACGCGTCTCCACGGTCGTCGAGGCCGAGATGTTCACCACAGCGTCGATGACCTCCTGCGCGACATCGGCCAGCGATTCCGGTCCGCGAGCGAAAGCGGCGGCCGGAAGCTGCACGGCCATGATGGCCGCCACCGCGATGGCGGAGAACGCGCGCCGCAGCCCCGTGCCGCCGAGAGCGCGTGGAATGGGCGGAAGAAATGTCATTGTGATCCTCGTTCCCTGGGGGCGCTGGCCTGCGCCACCCGTCACTGGTTGCCCGGCGGCGGCCCGCACCGCCGCCCCCTCCGGTCTGCGAGGTTTCAGTCTTCAATTACGGCGGAACAGCGGCTCGCACGCGCAACTGTGCGTGATTGCGCCCTCCGTCGCAAGGCTCCGGCGCAGGGCCGGCCTCGGCAACCGCCACCTGTCCGGCGCGGAGGAACCGGCCTTACCAGCCGCCCCACCGCACACACCAGATGACGATGACCCCGACGATCGCCGAGACGATGCCGACGATCCGCATGCGCTCGACGGGCGCCTCGGCGGCCTCCGCCAGCGCCCGCTTGGCCGCGCTCGGGAAGGCCGCGAAGATGAGTCCCTCGATAGCCAACACGAGGCCGAGCGCTGCGAGAAAATCCGTCATGCCACAGCGCCCCCCTCGTTCGCACCGTCAGGGAGTGGCCAGGCTCGACTGCGGACCGGGCGCGGGCTGCTGCGGCGCAGGCGACTGACCGCCCCGGGCCGGAGTGGAATTGCGGCCGAAGGCGTTGCCGAAGTAGCGGAAAAAGTCTGTTTCCGGCGCCAGCACGAGCCGCGTGTCCGAAGCCCGCAAGCTCGTCTCGTAGGCCTGCATCGAGCGGTAGAAGGCGAAGAAGTCCGGATCGCGCCCGTAAGCCTCGGCGAAGATGCGGTTGCTCTCGGCGTCGCCCTGGCCGCGCAGCTCCTGCGCCTTGCGGTCGGCCTCGGCCTTGATCACCACCACGTCGCGGTCCGCGCGGGCGCGGATGCTCTGTGCAATCTGCGAGCCGTTGGCGCGGATGTCCGCGGCCTCGCGCTGACGCTCCGTCTGCATGCGCTGGTACACCGCCTGGCTGTTGGCCTGCGGCAGGTCCACGCGGCGCAGACGCACGTCGACGACGCTGATGCCGAAGCCCTGCGCCTGGGCATTCACGTCGTCGCGGATCTCGCGCATCAGCGCGGCGCGCTTCTCGCGCACGATGTCGGTGAAGGTCGCATCCGCGAGCACGGCACGGGCCGTGGAGTTGACGATGTTGCCGAGGCGCAGGTTGGCGCCTGCGACGTTGTTCACCGTCTGGTAGAAGCGCACCGGGTCGGTGATGCGGTAGCGCGTGAAGGCATCGACGACGAGACGCTTCTGGTCAGCGGCGATGACCTCCTGCTCCGACAGGTCGAGGTCGAGCACGCGCTTGTCAACGTAGACGACGTTCTCGACCAGCGGGACCTTGAAATAGAGCCCCGGCTCCGTGATGACGTTGCGCACGCCACCGAAGCGCAGCACCAGGGCCGACTGCGTCTGATAGACGACGAAAGTCGAGGCGTAGACGAGAATGGCGGCGACGACGGCGAGGATGAGGCCGCCCATCTTCCAGACGTTACCGTTCATCGGGCCGCTCCCTGCTGCGAATTGCCGCGCGTCTGCGGCTGTTGCGGCTGCGACCGCATGAGCTCGTTCAGCGGCAGATACGGCAGCACGCCTTGGCCACCCTCCTTCTGGTCGATGATCACCTTGTCCATGCCGCCCAGCACGCGCTCCATGGTTTCGAGGAAGATGCGCTCACGCGTCAGCTCGGGCGCGGCGCGATAGGACTCGTAGACCTGGATGAAGCGGGAGGCCGCGCCCTGCGCCTCGGCCACGACGCGCTCGCGATAGGCCTCGGCGGACTGCAGGATCTGCGCCGCCTGGCCGCGGGCCTCGGGCACGATGCGGCTCGCGTAGGTCTCGGCCTCGTTGCGCATGCGGTCCTGGTCCTGCCGGGCCGCCTGCACGTCGCGAAAGGCATCGATGACCTGCTGCGGCGGGTCGACCTTCTGAAGCTGCACGAGGCGGACCTGCACACCCGCGCCGTAGCTGTCGAGCGTCTCCTGCATGAGCTGGCGGACCTCGCCCTCGATGGCAACACGGTCCGTCGTCAGAACGCTCTGGATGTTGCGCCGGCCCACGACCTCGCGCATGGCGCTCTCCGCCACGGCCTTGATGGCGGCATCGGGGTTCTGCAGGTTGAAGACGTAGTCCTCAGGCCGCGCCGGGTCGATCTGCCACTGAACGGCGAAGTTGATGTCGACGATGTTCTCGTCGCCCGTCAGCATCAGGCTCTCTTCCGGCACCTCACGGCTGGCCGAGACACGGCGCGAGGTGTCGCCCGTGCGCATGCCCACCTCGATGGTGTTGACGGTGGTGACCTCGGGCTTCAGCACCGTACCGATGGGATATGGCAGGTTGTAGCGCAGGCCCTCGTTGGTCTTGCCCACATACTTGCCGAAGATGAGGTTGAGGCCCACCTCGTTGGGCCGCACCGTGTAGAAGCCCGTCGCCAGCCAGAGCAGGACGGCACCCAGCACGATGAACGCGATGCCCCGTCCGCCCATGCCGCCACCCGGCAGCATCGTCTTCAGGCGGTCCTGGCTGCGCCGGAGCAATTCCTCGAGGTCCGGAGGGTTACTGCCCCCACCGCCCTGCGGTCCCGTACCCCACGGACCGCCGGGCCTCTGGCCCCACGGACCGCCGCTCTGGTTGCTCCAAGGCATGCTGAGACGTTCCTCACCTGTTTCCGGGAGCGGCCGCAGCCGCAACATTGCAACGATCTGCCAGCGTTGATGGGTTGTCCATCCCCGGCCTGTCAAGGCCGGAAGTGGGGAATGGAAAGCGAAACGTCAACGGTTCGCCGCGGCCGAAACCTCCCGCGACCGTTCACGTTTGCGCTTGTAATCGATGAAGGTGAACGCATGCTCGTCCTCGGAGCCGGCCGGATGCGCCTCGCGGGCCGTCTCCTCGAAGAGGTCGGGGTCGATCGCCGGGAAAACGGCGTCACCCTCCGGCGAGGCATGGACACGGGTGAGCAGGATCTCGTCTGCCAGCGGCAGGCACTCCGCATAGACCTGCGCGCCGCCAGCCACCATCAGCCGCCCGACGCCGAGGCGCTCTGCCGCCTCGCGCCCGAGCGCCAGCGCCTCCTCGAGACTGGACGCCCGAATGACGCCCGCCGGCAGGTCCGCACCCGCCCGCGTGAGCACGATCGTCTCGCGGCCTGGGAGAGGCTTGCCGATCGATTCGAACGTCTTGCGCCCCATCAGGACAGGATGGCCCATCGTCAGGCTGCGGAAGCGGCGCATGTCGGTGCGCAGCCGCCACAGAAGGCGGTTGTCCCGACCGATGACGCCGTTGTCCGCCGCCGCGACAATGATGGCGAGCGAGACGGGGGCGCAGGTGCTCACGGCGCCGCCTCCGCCAGTTTCGTCAGCGCCTCGCCGGTGACGCGGCAGACGGTCCACTCGTCCATCATGCGCGCGCCGTGTCGCTTGTAGAAGCCTATGGCCGGCTCGTTCCAGTCGAGCACCCACCACTCGAGGCGCCCCAACCCCTCTGCGACACAGCGCCGGGCGAGATGCGCGAGGAGGGCCTTGCCGATGCCCATGCCGCGGAAGGCCGGGCGCACGAACAGGTCTTCGAGATAAATGCCGTGGCGACCGAGGAAGGTCGAGAAATTGTAGAACCAGAGCGCGAAGCCCGCCGGCTCCCCGCCCCATTCGGCAATGTCGCAGAAGACGCGGGGGGTGGGTCCGAAGAGGGCCGCCTCGAAATGGCCCTCCGTCGCCTCGACCTCGTGGGCCAGCTTCTCGTATTCGGCAAGCTCGCGCACGAGCGCCGTGACGAGGCCGACGTCGGCCGGACGTGCAGGACGGATGACGAGAGACATGGGGGTTTCTTCCGGACAGCACCGCGCGGGGCGGCTCCTCAGACGGCGACGGGGGCCTTGATGGCGGGATGCGGATCGTAGCCCTCGATCAGGATGTCCTCGAAGGCGAAATCGAAGATCGAGCGCACGGCCGGATTCAGCACCAGACGCGGCAGCGGCCTCGGCTCTCGCGAGAGCTGCTCGCGCGCCTGGTCAAGATGGTTGAGATAAAGATGCGCATCGCCGAAGGAATGGACGAAGTCACCGGGCACGAGTCCCGTGACCTGCGCCATCATGTGCGTCAGCAGAGCATAGCTCGCGATATTGAAGGGCACGCCGAGGAAGACATCGGCCGATCGCTGGTAGAGCTGGCAGGACAGGCGCCCGTTGGCCACATGGAACTGAAAGAGGCAGTGGCAGGGCGCCAGCGCCATCCTGTCGAGCTCGGCCGGGTTCCAGGCCGACACCACGAGGCGTCGCGAATCGGGGTTGCGGCGGATCTCGTCCACCACCCAGGCGATCTGGTCCACGGTCCGGCCGTCGGCGCCCTCCCACGCGCGCCACTGCTTGCCGTAGACGGGGCCGAGGTCGCCGTTCTCGTCAGCCCACTCGTCCCAGATGGTGACCTTGTTCTCCTGCAGGTAGCGCACATTTGTGTCGCCCTTCAGGAACCACAGCAGCTCGTGAATGATCGAGCGCAGATGCAGCTTCTTGGTGGTGACGAGCGGAAACCCCTCGGCGAGATCGAACCGCATCTGGTGACCGAAGGCGGACAGGGTGCCCGTGCCGGTCCGATCGTCCTTTCGCACGCCCTCGTCGAGCACACGACGCAGCAGGTCGAGATAAGCGCGCATCGTCGCCTCACATGATTCCTGATATCGAGGCATAGCATCGGCGACCGCGCCGGAAAACGTCTACCGACTGCGCCGGGAGCAGCTGCCAGGTACAGCCCACGCGCGAGAAAGAGCGGGCGCAGGCAAACCACCTGCTCCCGAAGAGACCCTTCTTCGCAATGAAGCCGTGACGCCGCAATGCACGAGGTGGGATGATGTCCCGAGAGGTGGTGTAGCTTATGCGATCGCCGTGCCTTCCGAACTGTGCCGGATCAGCTTGCCGCAGCGGGCAGGCTGATGAGCGGA